>NZ_MKKI01000046.1 GCF_001942345.1 Corynebacterium sp. CNJ-954 | reverse complement strand
TGGGTGACACCGTGGAGGCCGGGGATGCGGTCGCGGTGATCGAGGCGATGAAGATGGAAGCGTCGATCACCGCCCCGATCGCCGGGACCATCGCCCGGGTGGTGATGAGCCAACCGACGAAGGTGGAGGGCGGCGACCTCCTCGTCGTCGTGGAGTAAGCCGTGGAGTAACGGGACCGCTGCTGGGGTTCACAGCATTCCCCTGAAAGGTCTCCTCTGAAGTAGTTCTAGCCTCGTGCACGTATTCTCACCGGATGCGTGCACGGGGCTAGAACCATTTCCACCGCCAGGCCGCCGGCGCCTGGCCCACACCTTGATACGACACGCCCTAGACGACGGGCCCTCTGGATCCGTCCACGACCCGTTTCATCACCATGGTGGAGTTCAACCGCTCCACCCCTGGCAGGGTGCCGAGCACGGAATCGTAGAGTTCCTGGTATCCGGCCATATCGCGGGTCAGTGTCCGCAGGATATAGTCCGTCTCCCCGAAGAGCCGCTCAGCCGAGACGATGGCAGGCTCCGCTTCGACTGCATCCTCGAATGCTGCGACAGTAGCCTGGTCAGTCCTGCCCATGGTCACCATGACCAGTGCCTCGAAAGTGAGGCCCAGCGCCTCGGGATCCACCGCGGCGTGATACCCGCGGATCACTCCCGTGTTCTCGAGATCGCGGAGCCGACGGTGACATGTCGACACACTCAACCGCGCCTGCTCGGCGAGATCTGTGACGCTCATACGCCCGTCCTCCTGGAGCAGTGAGATTATTTTCCGGTCAATCGCATCCATGGAATAAATCTTCCCACACATGCCCAGATAGGCGCTGAAACTTCGAAACACATTCCCCGCTACCTGCAATAAGATTCCATATCATGGAAGCTACTCTGGTCCTGCAGTTCGCGGTCACGGCAGCACTACTTACTCTGGTCCCCGGCGCGGACTGGGCCTACGTCATCAGCACAGGTGCCCGCAGCCGGTCCGTCGTCCCTCCGGTTCTCGGCCTCGCCAGTGGATACGTCGTGCTCGTCGCCGCCGTCGCGGTGGGTGTCGGTACCCTGGTCTCCTCACACCCGGACGTTCTCAGCGTTCTGACGCTGGCCGGAGCCTGCTACATCACCTACCTGGGAATGAGCTCCCTGTTGAGCCTCCGAGCAACGGCGGGTTCCCGTCCGACGACAGACGGCGATACCGGCACGGCGGACGGCATGACGGGCCTGAACCTCTACCTGCGCGGCATGGGTGTCAGCGGCATCAACCCGAAGGCGATGATGCTGCTGCTCGCTCTCCTGCCGCAGTACCTGACCCCCGACGGATGGAGCTCAACCGCCCAGACCGGACTCCTCGGAAGCATCTTCATCCTCGAGGTCGTCGTGATCTACTTCGGCGTCGCTCTTTTCGCCCGGTCGCTGCTGCTGGGGCGGCCGCGCCTGAATACCGCGGTGACGGCGTTCTCCGGCGTGCTCCTGACCGGGTTCGGGGTGTGGCTGCTGCTGGATGTGCTCGCGTTCTAGAGGTTGTTCTAGAGGATGTCGTCCGGTCGGTAGGACGCGGCCTCCGGGTGGGCGGATACCAGCGCGTTGATCCGGGCGAGGACGCGGTCGACCTGGTCTTCGGCCGCGCCGATGAACGCGTGACGGTCGGCCAGTGCCGTATTCAGTGCGTCCGCATCGAGCGGAAGTCTCTCATCCGCCGCCAGACGCTGGACCAGGTCCTGGTCCCCGCCGTTCTCCCGCATGTTGAGCGCCACGGCAACCGCATTCTCCTTGATGACCTCATGTGCCGTCTCCCGTCCCACCCCGGCACGGACCGCCGCCATGAGAATGCGGGTGGTGGCAAGGAAGGGAAGGTAGCGTTCCAGCTCCCGGTCGATCATCGCCGGGAACGCGCCGAACTCGTCGAGGACGGTGAGGAACGTCTCGCACATGCCGTCGAAGGCGAAGAACGCGTCCGGCAGGGCGACGCGACGGACCACCGAACAGAAGACGTCACCCTCGTTCCACTGGGATCCGGCGAGGTCAGAGGCCATGGTCATGTAACCCCGCAGGATGATCTGCATGCCTCCGACACGCTCGCAGGACCGCGCGTTCATCTTGTGTGGCATGGCGGACGAGCCGACCTGCCCCTCCTTGAAGCCCTCGGTCACGGTCTCGTTGCCGGCCATCAGGCGGATCGTCATCGACAGTGACGACATCGCCGCGCCCAGTTCCACCAGTGCAGAGAGGGCGTCGAAGTCGAGTGAGCGCGGGTAGACCTGCCCGACAGAGTCGAAGATCCTGGCGAAGCCGAGCTCATCGGCGATGACCTGCTCGAGAGCCGCCAACTTCTTCGCGTCGCCACCCAGCAGGTCGAGCATGTCCTGGCTGGTGCCCATCGGCCCCTTGACCCCGCGCAGCGGGTAACGGTCCAGCAGGTTCTCGATGCGCTCGATCCCGACCATGAGTTCATCCGCCGCTGAGGCGAAGCGCTTGCCCAGCGTCGTCGCCTGTGCAGCAACATTGTGTGACCGTCCTGCCATCACCAGGGACTTGTACTCCGCGGCGTGGCGCCCGAGCTGTGCCAGGACGGCGACGGCTTTGTCACGGGCGATGGTCAGCGACCGGTGGATCTGCAGCTGCTCCACGTTCTCGGTCAGGTCCCGGCTGGTCATCCCCTTGTGGATGTCCTCGTGGCCAGCCAGCGCATTGAACTCCTCAATGCGCGCCTTCACGTCATGCCGCGTGACTTTCTCACGCTCCGCGATGGAGTCGAGGTCGATGGTGTCGATGACACGCTCGTAGTCGACGATCGCTGCACCGGCGATATCAATGCCCAGGTTCTTCTGCGCCTTCATCACCGCGATCCACAGGCGGCGCTCCATGAGGATCTTGTCCTCAGGGCTCCAGATAGCAGTGAGTTCAGCGGAGGCGTAGCGGTTCGCCAGGACATTCGAGATCTTCTTTTTGTCAGCCACGGCAACCAGTATCCCATAACCAATTCCCACAGTGACTACTGTGCGGAAGTGGTGCCCGACCCCGGTAATCACGACTGGTTCGCGATCATCGGTGACAACGTCGGAGACCTCGACCGATTCAGCACGCACCGGCAGGGAAAGCCACGCTATCCTTACCTCATGAAAGTCCTTCGCGCACTTGGCGCGATCCTGGTTCCGGCGGTCGCCGTCGGCTTGTCCCTCAGCTCCTGCTCTTCTGATTCCGGAGACGACTCGACCTCCGGTTCACCGGACTCAACAACCTCGTCACAGGCATTTCCCCTGACGGTGGACCACTTCCGCGGGGCCACCGAGATCCCCGAAGCGCCCCAGCGCATAATCGCCCTCGACAACGCCTACCTGGACTACGTGGTGGACCTGGGCGGCACGGTGGTCGGTGTCTCCGATATCGGTGCCGAGCTGGTCCCGACCTACCTTGACGACGACCAGGCAGAACGCGCCGCGGATGTCGAATCTGTGGGGAACATCGCGGAACCGCAGCTGGAGAAGATCGCGGCTCTGCAACCTGATCTGATCCTGTCCTCCGACGTGCGGCACAAGGAGTACTACGACCAGCTCACGGAGATCGCCCCCACCGTGTTCAGCGAAGACACCGGAGACACCTGGCAGGAGAACTACCTGTTGACCGGCGAGGCACTGGGGAAGAAGGAGCAGGCCGAACAACGACTGACCGAGATCCGTGATCGCGCCAGCCGTATCGGCGACCGGATCCGGGACGAGGGCACGGACGATGTACCGGAAGTCAGCGTCGTGCGGATCAAGGACGAGAACACGATCAGGCTGTACGGCGAAGACACGTTCTCCGGCTCAGTGCTCGCGATGGCCGGTCTGCCGCGTCCCGAGAACCAGGAGTCCGGGTACCCGGGGCAGGATTTCGGAATGTACGTGGTCTCACGGGAGAACCTCGATGAGGCGGACGCCGACCTGATCCTCGTGTCTGTTCCGGAAGAAGGCACAGCGAAGGCAAAGGAGTGGTCGGCGATCTCTGACGCCGTTCTCCAGACATCCACCTGGACATCCTTCGACGGACGCAAGGTCGACGTGGATGAAGGGACCTGGATGACCTCGGTCAGCCCGATCGGGGCAGATCACATCCTCACCGATGTGGCTGACATCTTCGACGTCGACGGTGAGTGACTGTTCTCGGGGCAACCCGCCGGGTCACTCGCGGATGAAACCGTCGTACTGACTGACCCTGGTGACCTCTTCACCGTTACGTAGCACGAGCTGTAGGCCGTGTTCCGGTTCCCACTCACACTCGTTTTCGGTGATGACGAACCATTCATCCGTCTCGTCGTCCAGTTCGACGGTCGCCGAGGTCCCGAGCGTCACGAAGTTCCAGACATCATCCGGATCGGCAATCTCCGGGATGCCGTAGTCCGCACGCTCCTCGGCAGAGAACTCCTCCGCCATCTCACGGTAATTCGCGAAAACCTCTGGAGTGGAACCTTTCAGGGCAGACTCCGGCAGCGACCGGTAGTTCGACAGGCACGTCGCGACGTCGTCGAGGTCGACGTCCTCGTCGTCGTGGATGACGGTGAACTCGACATCGTCGCCCACCACGTCAACGCTCAGCGTCGCAGTCCACTCGTCGTCACTGTCGCTGAACTGGCCGTGTCCCGGAATCTCGATCGTCATGCCGCAACCCTAACGTGTCTCACCGTCCCGCCTGACACACCGGGCACCAGTAGATCTTGCGCGCAGCCATCTCCCCCAGTTCAACGGGAGTCCCGCACACGAGGCAGGGCAGCCCGGCGCGTCGGTACACGTACACTTCTCCGCCGTGGTCATCTTTACGCGGTTCGCGCCCCATCGCTTCGGGGGTGTGCTCGTCACGCACCGTGTCGATCCGTCCGTGTTCCAGGCCGTAGTCCATGAGCACGACCATGTCCTGCCAGATGTCCTCCAGCTCTCCCTCTGTCACCGACGTTCCGGGAAGGTTCGGATTGATACCGGCACGGAACAACGCCTCAGTGCGGTAGATGCTGCCGACGCCGGCGTACATCGACTGGTCCATCAACAACGCGCCGATCGGTTTCGATGACCGTCGGGTACGGGTGAACGCCCGCTCCCGCTTCTCCTCGTTGAGGGCCCCGTCCTCCGACGGTCCGCCGACGGGACGCAGGGGGTCGACGCCCAACTTCCCCAACGCCGTGTCCTCCTCGGATGGCCCGATGATGACACAGCGCTGCGGACCCCGCAGATCTGCCGCGACAGATCCGTTGTCGATCCGCAGACGCACCTGACCGCGGGGTTCCGCGAACGGCTCCAGCACGAACGTACCGATGAGACCGAGATGGATGTGGATGATCCGTGCATCCGGCGCTGTCGTGTCACCGAAGTGCAGGAAGAGGTGCTTTCCCCACGCCTCCGCGCCCGAGAAAGCCGCACCGTCGAGGGACGCCGCTTCTGTCGCGAAGCGCCCCTGCGGTGACGAAACGTTGACCGGCGCTCCGGCGAACTGCGCGTTCAGCTCGCGGGCGAGACGGTGGATCACATGACCTTCAGGCATCAGTCCTCATCCGGGTCATTACCGCGGATCCTGTCGACCTGACGGTCAACGAGGTCGAGCAAGATATTAGGTTCTTCGACGCCACTGGCGTTGACCCGGAACACCACGTCGTCTACTCGACCCACGACGACAGACGCAGGATTGTCACCGCTCGGTGAATCGGAATCATTGACCACAGTGATGACGTGGACGTCTTCCGCACCGAGGACGTCAGCATCAGAGACGTCGGTTTGATAGGTCACTTCGGGGCTGTCCGGGTCCAGGTCAGAACTCTGCGTGAAGGACGCGCATTCGGCCAGGTCGTCCGGCAGGGCCATACCAGTGTTCTCCGGATCAGTGGAGATCATCGCATTGATCACGCCCGGATCATTCTCGTCCTGAGGCAGGAACTCGACCGCAGCCGCGGTGTCGGGATTGTCCTGGAGTGTCGCGAGGATACTCACGGCACGGGGAGCCAGTGCACCACATTGTTCAGGTTCGGTTCTGGTCGACCCTGCGATATTCCGGAGTTCATCGGCGGTCGCATCTTCGCCGTTTTCGAGGACGTCGGCGACATTGTTCCACTCGTAACCGGCGGGTGTGTCGGAGTCCGTCAGAATCATGTCCCTGGGGTCATCCGACACCGCGCTACCCGAGGTGTCTCCACTGCCGTCACTACTGGTGGTGTCCTCCGAGCCTGCATCGTCCGAGGAGCAGGCGGCCGCTCCGAGAAGAAGTCCTGCAGCAGTGAGCGCGGCACATGTACGGCGGAGAGTCTTGTCAGTCATTCATCCAGCCTATCCGGTTCAGTGCGCCGGAAACGCGATACGTCCCTCGACCGCTGCCAGACCGATGTCGGTACGAAAGTGTCCACCCGGCAACGAGATCCTGCCCAACTCGTCGTAGGCGGCAGCCCGGGCGTCCTCCAGTGTGACGCCCTTACCGATCACGTTGAGCACCCGTCCGCCGGCGGACACCAGCGCCCCGTCCTTCTCCGCGACGCCGGCAGCACGGATCCCGCGGGCTTCATCCCCGGCGGCGGCACCGGAAATCTCCACCCCGGTGACCGGAGACGCCGGGTAGTTCTCCGCAGCGAGCACCACCGTGACCGCGTACCCGTCCTGCCATTCGAGCGGCGCGAGCTCATCCAGTGTCCCGGTGGCCACCGCCTCGAGCACCCCGCCCAGCGGCGTCGTCAGAAGATCGAGGACAGCCTGCGTCTCGGGGTCCCCGAAACGACAGTTGAACTCCACGACGGCAGGACCGTCCGCACCCCAGGCCAACCCCGCGTACAACAGACCGGAGAACGGGCAGCCCTCCTTCACCATCTGGGCGGCAACCGGCGCAACCACGTCGTCGACGATGGTCTGCACACCGTTCTCCGGCAACCACGGCAGCGGGGTGTAGGCACCCATGCCTCCGGTGTTCGGGCCTTCGTCATTGTCACCGACACGCTTATGGTCCTGGGCGGGGAGCAACGGAACCACGGTTTCGCCGTCCACCAGGCAGAACAGTGAGACTTCAGGACCGTCAAGGAAGCTCTCCAGCAGCACCGGATTCCCGGCCGCATGGACGTGGTGGACGTGCTCGAGAGCTGCGTCGCGGTCCGGAGTGACGACGACGCCCTTACCACCGGCCAGTCCGTCGTCCTTCACGACCCAGATGGGGCCGAATCGGTCGATGGCAGCGCTGATGTCGTCCTCCGTGGCACCGGGGAGCAGCGACTCGGCGTGCGCGGTCTTCACACCCGCTGCCGCCATGATCTCCTTGGCGAATGCCTTGGACCCCTCGATCCGGGCTGCAGAGGCCGACGGGCCGAACACGGCGAAACCTGCGTCACGCAGGGCATCAGCCACACCGGCGACCAAGGGGATCTCCGGGCCGATGACGACCAGGTCGGCAGAAAGCTCCCGGGCGAGGGCGACGACGGCGTCGGGGTCGTCCCCCTTCGTCCCGGGGTGAAGTGCCGCTACCCCGGCAAGGCCGGGATTACCGGGTGCGACGTGCACCTCGCTGACCTCCGGGTCAGTGGACAGTGAGTAGGCCAGGGCGTGTTCGCGGGCTCCGTTGCCGATGACGAGTGTGCGCATGGCTGAACAGTTTAGCCGCTACCATCGACAGCATGGCTTCCGTATTCAGCAGTATCATCTCCGGCGACCTCCCGGGCCGCTTCGTCTACCGGGACGAGACCGTCGCCGCGTTCCTCACCATCGAACCTGTGGCCTACGGGCACACACTGGTCGTGCCGGTGGAGGAGGTCGACAAGTGGACCGACCTGGACCCTGCACTGTGGGCGCATCTCAATGAGATCGCCCAGCATGTCGGTGCGGCGATCGTGGAGGAGTTCGACGTCCCCCGCGCCGGCTACCTGATCGCCGGTTTCGAGGTCCCACACGCCCATATCCACGTCTTCCCCGCCTCGGACATGTCGGGCTACGACCTGTCCAACGCTCTCGGCATGAACGACACCGACCCGGAGAAGATGGACGACGCTGCCGAGAAGATCCGGTCGGGTCTACGGTCCCGTGGAGTCGACGTTAGCGACAGCTGATGGAGGAGGAGATCGAATCCATCGCCAAGGCCATCGCCGAGGCGGAGTCCGAGGCACAGCAGGTGCAGCAGGAGCAGTTCCAGGAAGCTCCCGGCAAGATGATCCTCAACCAGCTGTCGCAGTTCACCGACGGTGTGCGAAACACCCTGGAATTCCCGTCTCGACTCTTGCCCCGGACGCCGCAGCTGCCGGGAGGAACAACCACGCTGCCGATCGGAGCCCGCCAGTACACGGTCGGCTTCGTCGACGACCTGTGGCACGCGCGCCCCACCGACGAGCGGCCGTACCCGGTCGTGCTGCTGCATGGCACGATCTCCTCGAAGAACGCGTGGCAGAACCTGGTGGTATCGCTCAGGGACAGGGGGTGGGTGGTGTTCGCCCCCGACTACGGTATCCACGGCACGCAGGACGTCCTGACCTCCGCACGGGACATCGCCGCGTACCTCGACCAGGTTTTCGCGGCAACCGGGGCAGAGAAGATCGACATCGTCGGGCACTCCCAGGGTGGACTGCTCGCGCGGTACTGGATCAACGAGATGGGCGGCGCCGACCGGATCCACCACCTGGTGTCGCTGTCCGCCCCTCACCACGGGACGACAGTCCGGGGGCTGCTGGCGTCGGTGATCACTGCCAGCGAGACGACGGTCCGGGTGGCGGAGGCGGTGGTCAGCAAGATGATGGGCCCGGCAGGCATGCAGCAGGTCGTCGGAGCGCCACTGATCGAGACGATGACGACCGGCCCTGAGACCCGGCCGGGGATCCGGTACTCATGCCTGGCGACGCGCAATGACACCACCGTCGTCCCGTTCGAGACCGCGTTCCTCACGCCGGATTCGGGGGACGGCCCCGGGGGACCTGCGCGGGTGTGGAACGCTTTCCTGCAGGATCACGGGGTGAGCCGGGTGCGGCACGACGAGATGCCTGCTCACCCGGAAGTGCAGGATCTTGTGGTGAAGATCCTCGAGGAAGGGCTGCGGGACTGAACACCACGTCGGGACGAAGTTCCCGGAACCCCGGACTTGTGTTGATCTGACACCCTTCGACCGACACAAGCGTGGGGCCTCAAGAGGTGAAGCACTCCTCGGCGGTCCGTAACGTCTCGATCTCTCCTTACCCCCTTGCTTACTGAGTAAGTTACCGAGTAATGTTCGATGAACTTACCGAGTAAGCAACACCTTCTCAGCCGAGGAAGACACCATGTCCATCAAGTTCGCCCTGCTCTGCCTCTTAGCCGAGCAACCCCGGAGTGTGGGGAAGCTGAAGTCCGACTTCGAGGTCCGCACGCGGGAGACCTGGCCCGTCAACGTCGGGCAGGTCTATCAGACGATCCAACGTCTCGCCCGGGACGGCCTCATCGAGGTGACCGGGTCCGACACCGGTGCGTCCGGACGCCACACAGAGATCTACGCCGTCACCGACACGGGCCGCTCCGAACTCGCCACGTGGTGGCGCTCCCCCGTCCTGCCTCCCCCCAACGACCGGGATGACCTGGTGATCAAGACAGCCATGGCAGCGTCCACGTCCGGCCCCCTGCCGGACGGCATGGACTTCGCGTCGGTCCTGCACAACCAGCGACTGGCCGTCCTCGACGAACTGCGCACGCTCACCAGGAAGAAATCAGAGGTCCCACCGTCCACTGCGGCCGACAGGCTGCAGCTCGAGCGCCGGATCTTCGATCTCGAATCCCAGATCCGCTGGCTCGACCAGATAGAAGCTCTGCCACCCGCCACAGAAACCGAGGAGAACTGAGACCATGACCCGCCCCAACAACACCTCTCCCCTGTCTCCCCGGCGTCTGTCCGGCAATGAGTCCGTGGACGCGACAACGTCCGCCGCGGCTCTGCACCTCGACCAGGTCAGCCGGATCCACCAGGACGGCCCCACCACCGTCACCGCACTCGACCGCGTCACGCTGACCATCGAACCTGGTGAGCTGGTTGCGGTGATGGGCCCGTCGGGATCCGGAAAATCGACGTTGCTCAACGTCGCCGGCACGCTGGACACCGCCAGCGATGGACGCGTCCTTGTCGCCGGGGTGGATGTCTCGCACCTCTCCGCGCAGGCCCGTGCGGAGGTACGACGAACCCATGTGGGCTACGTCTTCCAGGACTACAACCTGATCCCGACACTTACCGTGGCGGAGAACGTCTCACTGCCGATGGAGCTCAACGGCACGAAGAGGAAGGACGCCCGGGCCGCGGCGCTCAATGCTCTGGAAGAAATCGACCTCAGCGACCTTGCCGACCGGTTCCCGTCGGAGGTCTCGGGCGGTCAACAGCAGCGCGTCGCCGTAGCACGGGCCTTGATCGGCGACAGGCACCTTTTCCTCGCCGACGAACCCACCGGCGCCCTGGACTCGGTGACTGCCGAATCCGTCATGTCGCTGCTACGAAACCGGGTTACCGACGGCGCCGCAGGGCTGCTGGTCACCCATGAGCCCCGCTTCGCCGCGTGGGCTGACCGCACCGTGCACCTGCGCGACGGCCGGATCATGGAGTGATCATCATGTTGAACACCTTTTCCCGACTCCGGGTCGCCCTACGTCTCGCCCGGCGCGACCTGGCCGCCCACAAGATCCGCACCGTCGTGGCCTTGCTGCTCTTCGCTCTGCCGGTGTCGTTGGTCGTGGGTTTTGTCTCCTTCACTCTGGGGTACGACCAGGCACTCCAGAACTCCCCCTTGAACTCCGTGGGGAGTGTCTCCCTTGATTCCGACAGGGGCCGCCCCTCCGAAGATCCCCTGACCCAGGAGACGGTCTCTTCTCAGAATGACGACCTCACCGAAGCCATCGGTGACCTGGCACACTCGCTGTCCCCCGGTGTCCTGCAACGGTCGTCGATGACCAACGGCGACCGTAGCGTCGACCTCAACGTCATCACGCTCAGTGATTCAAAAGACAGGACGGGGCCGAGCATCGAACCTGGCACGGTCCTTCTCAACGACGACGCCGCCTACCTGTTGGGCGTCGATGACGGCGACACGATCTCCGTCGACGGCACCGAGCTGACGGTGAGAGCGGGCGGCGACTACCGGGGTTCCGTGGTCAGCAGCGACGACGTGCCAGTGAACCAGTGGGCGATGGATATCACCTGGTACTTCCCGGCGGACAAGGACGCTGCACAGAGCATCGTCGACGCAATCCGCGATGTCGACGGTGAGCGTATCAACACAACCAGCATCTACGACCCCCGCTATTCGGGGTCAACCTACTTCGGCGGTGACACGGTGATCGCCTTCTTCAGCTTCCTTGTTCTGGGCATCGTCCTGGTCTCCGCGGTGATCACCCCCGTGTTCGCGGTCGCAGCCCGTCGTCAACGCCGTGCGATGGGACTGCTCAGCGCCACCGGCGCGGCACCGCGCGACCTGCGGCTGATCATGCTCGCAGAAGGTCTCCTCGTCGGTCTCCTCGGCACCTGTCTCGGACTTATTCTGTCTACCGGTGTCGCCGCAGCATTCTTCGCTGTGACCGGTCTGAACGGCTTCCACTGGTCGTGGATTGCAGCTGTCTCCGTCGCACTCGTCGCCCTGATCTGCGGGGTGACGTCCGCCCTGGTGCCCGCGGTCAGGGCCGGACGGGAAGATCCCGTCCAGGCGCTCGCCGACGGTGGAAGCGAACGCATGACCGGATTCCGGTGGCGCATGCTCATCGGCCTGCTGTTCCTCATTCCCGGTGTCCTCCTCGCCCTAACCTCAGAACGGGACACGATGACTCTGGGGATCACCCTGTGCGGGATCGGCGTGGTGCTCAGCAGCAGTTTGATCGTGTGGTTGTTGTCCAGGCTCGGTAATGTACTTCCAACCGCCGGACGCCTGGCCGTGCGCGACAGTCTCCGTAACAATCACCGGACCATCCCGGCCGTCGCCGCCATCGCCGGCGCGACGTTCCTGGCTACCGTTGTGCTGGCACACCCGTACAACGTCGGCACTGAATCGTCCTTCCGCGACAACGTCGTAGTGATGAGTACAACTCGGGGAGGTGACGAGACATCCTACGCACCTGAGATCGAGCAAATGTCCAGCCGGTTGAACGCAGAATCACACCACCCTCTCACAGAAGTTCAGGACGTTACTTCGGACGGCAGTACCTACAATGCGAGCCTGCACACTCCGCCACATCCTGCGCCCGGGCTCGTCCATACTGAGTGGGCCACTCTGCGAGTGACCGATGGTGACATCTTCACCGCCTATGACGGCGCGGATGACAGCGCTGTCATGCAGGCTTCGAACGCGCTGGCTGACGGCAAAGTCGTAGTTTCAGACCCGGAACTCGTCGACGACGGGGAGGTGCTCATCGAGCTACGGGAGTACGACCCCTACTACGGGTACGCGCCCGATCACACCGGCGAAGATCCTGGACCCGCCGACGAAACACTTCGTATCCCGGCGGTCGTCATTCCGGGACTGGCAGGAACCGGGGCACTCGACGGAGCTGCGCTGGCCCCCGACACAGCCGAATCGCTCGGCCTGGACGTGAGCTACCGCGGAACTGTGTTCCTTCTCGATTCACCGGTCACCATGTTCGAAGCCGCCGCCGTGGCAACGAATCTTTGGCCCGTGGTCGCAAACTATTTCTCGGTGGATACGCCAGCGGTCGACGGTGACCGTGCGCTGTTGGTATCCACGACCATCGTCCTGAGTTGGGTGCTGACTCTGGGGACAGTCCTACTCGTCGTACTACTCGCCGCCACGGAATCCCGCCGGGACATGGCGACGATCACCGCCGTGGGAGCACCGCCGGGGCTACTCCGCCGTTTCGCCGCCACCCAGGCGGTATTCATCGCGACAGCAGGCACGGTCGTGGGGGTGGTGATCGGAATCCTCCCGAGATTCAGCCAGACGGTGAGCACCATGACCAGCACCTCGTTCAGCACCGGCTTCCTCACCCCCTCCCAGTGGCTCGCACTCGGCCTGACTGCTGTGGTCGGTCCGGTTCTGGCCTGGATTGCCGGATCTGTCATCGGTGCGGTCACTTCCCGCGACCGCTCACCGGTCCGTCGGCGCTGACACGTGCGTTCCAGGTTGGTCCTGGAGCCCAGAACCAACCAGGAGTGCACGTCCCAGCAGATCGGTGCGAAAATAGGACCATGCGACAGACACGTCCACCACTCGTCGGCCGTCTTCTGGACCGGCTCCCGCAGCCAGCCTCGCCCTGGAGAGACACCGAGCACACCGAGCACACCAGCACGACGGACGGACACACCAGGACCCGGCCGATCGTCCTGGTGCACGGAACCGCCGGCAGCCGGGACAACTTCGAGAAGATTGTGCCCGTGCTCCGTGAGACCGGGCGCCCGGTCTTGTCCGTCTCCTACGGGCACCGCGGTACCCGGGGGCTGCGCGACTCGCTCGGTGAGGTCGTCGACCAACTCGCCGAGATCACCGGGCGTGTCGGAGCAGTGGATCTGGTGGGACATTCCCAGGGCGGGCTCCTCGCACTCGCCGCAACCGGGTTTCTCGAGGACCGTACGAGTGGCGGCAACGACCACAACGACGACAACACCGTGGTACGCCACGTCGTCGGTCTCGCAGCGGACTTCCGCGGAGTGGGGCGGCCGTGGTTCCGTCCACCGGAGTCGCGGATACTCCACCGCATCGACCAGGCTTTTCTCCCGGCACTCGCAGACCAGCTCACCGGGTCCCCCGCCCTGGACGACGTCCTCCGTCATACGGTGCACACGGACGTGCCGGTCACCCAGATCATCACCCGGGGAGACCGGATCGTCCCGGAGACACGTGCCCGCGCACTCGTGACCTCTGATCCGTTGACCGGCCTTCCTGCCCACCCGGGGCCAGTGCAGGTCGTCACGATCCAGGACCGTTTTCCGGACGCCCGGATCAGCCATGCGGTGATCCCCCACCACCGCGTGGTCGGCACCCTCATCGCCGAAGCCCTCGCCGCGAATGTCACCCGCCCCAGGAATCGCGACCAGACTTCCGTCCGTCGTCCCCAGGATCCGTAGCCTCCCCGGGTATATCGGGTGCATCGGCCGCCTCGGCTGCATCGCTGTCCGACGCGCCGACGTCACCGGACTCGAACTCCGCGTCCGATTCCGCGTCCGATTCCTCGTCGAGTTCCTCGTCCTGCTCCTCGTCATCCCGCCACACCGGCAGCAGGATCCGGAAGGTCGTGCCTTCGCCCAGTTCGCTCTCCACGGTGATCGTGCCGTTGTGCAGCTCGATCAGACGCTTGACGATAGACAGGCCCAGACCCGAGCCGCCCGAGGCCCGGGACCGTGACACGTCCGCCCGGTAGAACCGTTCGAAGAGATGCGGGACATCGTCGGCGGAGATACCGTCGCCGTCGTCGATGACCTCGACGGCGACCATGTCGTCGTCCGGCCGGCTCAACCGGACAGTGACCGTGGCGTCCTCCCCGGCGTGCCGCATCGCATTGGTCACGAGGTTGCCGACGACCTGGTGCAGGCGGGCGCTGTCACCGACGGTCACGGGCACCGACCGGGTCTCGTTACGCACGCTCACCGACCGTCCCGGGAAACCGACCCGGGCGTTCTCCGCAGCGGACAGGCAGATCTCCAGCATGTCCACCGGATCCTCACGCATGGGCCGCCCCTCGTCCATGCGCACGAGGGTGAGCAGGTCCTCCACCAGCAGACTCATCCGTCCTGCTTCGGCGGAGATCCTGTCGATGACCATGTCCGGGTTGTCGGTGGCACCGGACCGGTACAGGTCGGCGTAGCCGCGCACACTGGTCAGCGGGGTCCGTAGCTCGTGGGAGGCGTCGCCGATGAAACGGCGCATCGACGCCTCGGCCTCCCGGGCCTGCCGCTCCGAATCATTGACCGCGATGAACGCCCCCTGGATCTGGGCGAGCATCCGGTTCAGCGCGACGGACAGACGCCCCACCTCCGTCTTCGGCGACCAGTTCGGGACGCGCTGGTCCAGATGACCGCGGGCGATCCGTCCTGCTGTCTGCTCCACCTGGTACAGCGGTTGCAGGGCGCGTCGGACCAGGAAGAGACTGGCCGCGGTGACCGAGGCGAGGATCAGCAGACTGATGATGATGAGCATCGTCGTCATGCCGCTCATGATCTTCGACTCGCCGTCCATCGGCAGCGCGAAGACGGTGACCCCGCCGTCCTCGTTGGTCACCGCCGCCGCGCGCCACGGCGCCGGCGAGGCGGAGTACGTCGCCGCCGGGACAGTGACCGGACGAGTCGGCTCGGTGATCGACGAGACGTCCGGCAGGGAGTCGTTGACGCTGTTCGGACCGGTGGTCTGGCACGCGTCGCCCGGCAGACCCCAGTACATCTTGGACGGAGGACGCTGCAGGCGCAGGTCATGGGACTGGTAGGTGTTGCGGCACGGGGACTCGGTGACACTCGCCGCCCAGGTCGCACTGTCCTTGAGCTGTTCATCGACCCGCTCGGTAAGGAACCGCTGCATCATGCCGGTCACCACCGTGCCTGACACGGTGAGCCCCAGCGCCGTGAGCACCGCGATCACCAGCACCAGGGACACCCGGAGCGGGTAATGGGACAGAAAAACCCCCGGGTACTGTCGGCTCGCCCGCCGGGCGCCGGCTGTCATCCTGCCCGAACCCGCCATCAGCTACGCGGCAGCCTCAGGACGTACCCCACACCGCGCACGGTGTGGATCAACCGCGGATCCTGGGTGTCGATCTTGCGGCGCAGGTAGGAGACGTAGGATTCGACGACATTGCCGTCACCGCCGAAATCGTACTCCCACACGGCGTCGAGGATCCGGGACTTCGGCACCACGACCTCGGAGTTGACGAGCAGGTAGCGCAGCAACTTGAACTCGGTCGGAGACAGGTCCACGACCTTGCCCGCCTTGGTGACCTCGTGCATGTCGTCGTTGAGGGTGATGTCGGCGTAGGTGATCAGCGAGGAGTCGTCGTCCTCCGCGGGCTGTACCCGACGCAGGATCACCCGCAGCCGGGTGATCACCTCCTCCAGGGCGAAAGGTTTGGTGACGTAGTCGTCCGCCCCGATCGTCAGGCCGTGGATCCGGTCGTCCACGCCGTCCTTGGCGGTGAGGAACAGCACGGGTGCCTCATGCCCGTCCTCCCGCAGCTTGTTGAGCAGCGTGAAACCGTCCATGCCGGGCATCATCACATCGAGGATGAACGCGTCGGGACGGAAGGTCTTGGCGATCTCGCGGGCCGTCGCACCGTCTGCGGCGGTCTTGACCTCGAAGTCCTGGAACTCCAGACGAGCCTTGATCAGGTCGGCGATATTGGCCTCGTCGTCGACGACGAGGACCTTCACCGGCTGTGCGGCGTGCGCACCGTGCGCACCATGGGCGCTGTGGGCACCGTGACCGGAGTTACTGGAATTGTTCGACAGAGGCACGTTCATATCTCCCTAGTCTGCCCCGGAAAACCGGGTTTTTCATGCTGGGCACATCCAGAGTACCTGTGACTTCAGTAGGCTTTCGATGATCACCACCCGACACGCACCCGAATACACGCCCGGGTAAAAGTGGCTCGACAACGTTGCCAGGGGATAGGATAGCTCCCGTGAACATTCGGAGAACACCTGCACACCACAGCGGCCCCACCCGCACCATCCGTCGTCGGGTCGCCGCGCTCGGCATCGCAGCGGTCGCAGCCGTCGGCATCGGCGGAGCGGGCATCGCCCCGGCCACCGCCGCGCCGAGCATCCCCAACCTGCCCGCCGCCGGCGACATCGCCCTGCCCGGACCGGACGAGATCAACGACATGGTCCGCGACGGTGTCCTTGACGCGCACGACGCAGCACTGCTGCAGGCCGGCAAGGTTCCTGAGCAGTTCCGCGACGCCTATGAAAAGGGCGTCCGGGACCTGGCCGACCTCGTCGCCCCCGGCGCGGTCCAGGACCGTCAGGATGAGCGCGACGCCGCCGACCGTGCTGCCGCTGCCGCCCGTGCCGAGCGCGAGGCACGCGCCGCCGCCGAGCAGCGTCGGGCCAGCACCAGCAACACCCCGTGCCCGGCATCCGCCCGCGTGTGCGTCGACATCGACGGCAAGCGCACCTGGCTGCAGCAGAACGGCGACACCTCCTACGGTCCGGTGAGCATGTCCCCGGGCAAGCCGGGCCAGGACACCCCACGTGGCAACTTCACCGTGCAGTACAAGGTGAAGGACGAGATCAGCCGCGAGTTCAACAACGCTCCGATGCCCTACGCCGTCTACTTCACCAACAACGGCCACGCCTTCCACCAGGGCACCCTGGACACCCAGTCCGCCGGTTGCGTCCGGATGAACAACCAGGACGCGATCACCTACTTCAACGCCCTCAACCCGGGCGACCAGGTGTTCATCTACTGATGACCGGTTCCGTGTCCCCGGAACAGTCCCCGGAACTGCGCTACCGTCCTGCCGTCGACGGCGACCGGGACTTCCTGCGGGCCCTCTACATCCTCACCGACCAGTGGGGTGACGAGGAGCAGCCCGTCAGCGAGGGGATCGACGAGGAACTCGAGGCGTATGTGGACCGGTGGACTCCGGACCAGCCGGCGGTCATCCTCGACGACCTCAGCAGCGGGACGCCGACGCCGGTCGGCGGCGCCTGGCTGCGTACCTTCACCTCTGACGCGCCGGGGGCGGGTTTCGTCTCCGACGACATCCCGGAGGTCGCCATCGCGCTGCGTCCGGAGTTCTCCGGGCACGGACGTGGCACGGCCCTGATGTCCGAGATGCTGGAGACCGCCCGCGCCGCAGGCTTCCCCGGTGTCTCCCTCGCCGTGGACCTGGGCAATGACCGCGCCCGCCACGTCTACGCCAAGCTCGGCTTCGTCGACAGCACCGTCAACGGTGGTCTCGACCCGAGCGGGCACTGCCACGTGATGGTCCACCGCTTCGACTGATCCTGGTCACTGCGTTCTCCGCACTGATCAGGCACATCGGCACCCCTACCCCGGGCGTGGTCGTCGACCCCGCGTAGTACAGGTTCGACACCGCCCGCGACCGGTTGGTCCCGCGCATGAACGCCGACTGCGTCAGCGTGTGTGCCAGACCCAACGCCCACCCGCGCCAGGAGTTGTAGCGTTCGGCGAAGTCCGCCGGGCCCAGCGTCCTGCGGACGACCACCCGGTCAACCAGATCGGGCACCCCCGCCCGCTGCGCGATCATGTCCAGCGTCGCATCGGCGATGGCGTCGATGTCGCTGCTGTCCATCGACGGGTCACAGGCTGCCGGGATAAGGACGAAGAGATTCTCGTGCCCCGCCGGTGCCGCGTCCGGGTCGGTCGCCGAGGTCCGGGAGACGTACACCGACCGCGACGCTCTGCGCCCGGGCCCACCCGGGACAGTGTCGAACACCGCGGCGAAGTCGGGCGTCCAGTCCTCACTGAAGATCAGGGTGTGGTGCGCGAGCTCGGGGAGTTCGCCCTCCACCCCGAGCATCACCACCACCGCGCCGACACCGGGATCCGCACCACGCCAGCGCCGTTCCGGGTAGGTCCGCAGCCCGCGCGGGAGCAGTCCGGTCTCGGTGTGATGCAGGTCAGCGGCACTGACGACCACGTCCGCAGGATGAACGCCTCGCCGTCAGACGTTCTGACATTCACCCCCCGAGCCTGCGCGGAGGACACCGCGGCGACGGCGCGGCCCACCCCCGGTATCTGCCGCACGGGGTTCGCCCGGTCACGGTCGGTGACGATTCCGGTGACGTCCGCGCCGGTCCGTACATCCACCCCGTTGTCGACGGCCAACCGACGCAGTGACTCCACCACCGCAGCGAAACCGCCCGTGGGGTACTTGACCCCCTGGACCAGGTCGGTGAAACTCATCAGCTGGTACAGGGCGGGAGTCTGCGACGGCCGCGACGAAAGGAACACCGCCGGGTAGCTGAGGATCTGGCGCAGACGACGGTCCTGGAACCTCCGGTTGACCAGGCCTTCCAGCGAGCCCGCGAGGAGCCGGACCAACCGCGGCGCGCGCCGCGCCACCTCGGGCCCGAGGAACGGGGCAGGTGAGGTGAAGTCGGTGTAGAGGAACCGGTCCACGGCAATGCGGTAGGTGTCTCCGGCTTCCGCGAGATAACGCCTGATCTCCTCACCTGCCCCGGGTTCCAGCGACTCGAAGAGTTCGGCGACCGCGTCCTCCCCCACCGGCACATCCACCGGGTCCAGTCCCTCGGCAAGCAGCCGGTACCCCGGCGACAGCTCCTTGAGGTCCAACTGCTCCCCGGTGGAGGTACCCATCAACGAGAAGAAACGGTCGAAGGCTTCGGGCATCAGGTACCAACTGGGACCGGTGTCCCACCGGAACCCCGGCGCGTCGTCGACGGTGAGGGTGCCCGCACGTCCTCCCACCGTGGTCCCACGTTCCAGCAGAGTGACCTCATAACCACGCCGCGCCAGCAGCCCGGCAGTGGACAGACCCGCGACGCCGGCGCCGATGACCACGGCCCGTCGCCCGCCGGTCATCGTCGACCCCTGGTGATCTCCCGCACGGTCAGCGCCGCCTTGACCGGGGCGGGGACCCGGACCCGGGTGTGTCGGAGCTGGTGCGGTGGAGTGCGACGCAACCGTGCGGACAGTTCCTCGTAGAGTGCCGCCGCGGCTGCCACCCCCACCCGGCAGCCCGCCGGCAGTGACGGGACGCGGAGACGCCCAGCGGCGATGCCCGCGTCCACCTCGTCCAGGACGCGGTCGCGGATCTCCGCCGTCAGCGGACCGTCCTGCAGGTCCGGCAGGTAGCAGCGCCCCAGCTCATCCCGGTCGTCGCCGAGGTCCCGCAGGAAGTTGACCTTCTGGAACGCCGCACCCAACGCCGCGGCACCCTCCGCCAGCCAGGCACGCTGTGCGGCGGGCACCGGGTCCGCGTGGGCGAGGAAGATGTCGAGGCACATCAGGCCGATGACCTCCGCCGAGCCGTGGATGTAGCGGGCCAGGCTCTCCTCGTCGTGGACGTCCCGGACGATGTCGCTGCGCATCGAGGCGAAGAAGTCCCTCATGTGCGACGGGTCGATCCGGCACCGCACCGACGTGGCCGCCCACGCGTGCAGCACCAGGTCGGTGTGGAACCCTTTCTCCGGTGCCGCGAGCACCTGAGCCTCGTAGGCGTCCAGGACCGCGCGGAGGTCGGCGTGTCCCGCGGCTGCGCCGTCGACGATTTCATCGGCGATACGCACCACGGCGTAGAGGTTGCGGACATCCTCCCGGACGCCGTCCGGCAGCAGGCGCGTGGCCAGGGAGAACGACGTGGAGTAACGGCCGATCACGGTGGCGGAGACGCGCTCGGCGAGATCCGCGTACATCCCGGCGGGGGTACTGCGGCGGCGAGGACTGCGAGTGTTCATCGACAGACAGCGTACCCGTACACACCCGTGTGCCCGGTATGTTCACCGAGGCAATAGTCTGTGGGGTATGGCCACCACGACACGGGACGACACCGCCCGACTCACCGGCATCTACCGCGGCCCCACCCTCGCCTGGGCGTTCTGGGACTGGGGATCCGCCGCCTTCAACGCGGTGCTGGTGACCTTCATCTTCTCCGTCTACCTCACCGACTCGGTGGGGGACTCCATCGACGGCGGCTTCGGCGACGGCATCAGCCCGGCAACCTGGTACGGCTGGGCGATGGCCCTCGGCGGGGTGACGATCGCGCTGATCGCGCCGGTGATGGGACGCCGCTCCGACGCGCGCGGGACACGCCGCAGGTCGGTGACGCTGTGGACCCTGGTCACCGTCGGGCTGATGCTCAGCCTGGTCGGCATCGGCGACGACGCGCCCGGGTACTTCTGGGCCGGCATCGTCATCATGGGTGTGGCGTCGGTGACCTTCGAGTTCGCCGAGGTCAGCTACTTCGCCATGCTCTCGCAGGTCTCCACCCGGGAGAACGTCGGACGGGTGTCCGGCTTCGGGTGGTCGATGGGGTACTTCGGCGGCATCGTCCTGCTGCTGGTCTGCTACCTCGGCTTCATCGCCGGGGAGGGAGACACCCGCGGGCTGCTCGGCGTCCCGGTGGAGGACGGGTGGAACGTGCGCATCGTCGCCGTCATCGCCGCGGTCTGGTTCCTGGTCTCGGCGATCCCGGTGATGCGCAGGGTCCCGGAGAACACCCCGGACCCCAGTGCCGCGACGTCGTCGGTGAAGGAGTCCTACCTCGGACTGTTCCGTGACATCGCCTCCCTGTGGCGTACCGACCGGTCGGCGGTGTGGTTCCTCATCGCCTCGGCGGTGTTCCGCGACGGGTTGGCCGGGGTGTTCACCTTCGGTGCCGTACTGGCGGTCTCGGTGTACGGGCTGAGCCCGGCCGATGTGCTCCTCTTCGGCGTGGCCGCCAATGTCGTCTCCGCGATCGGCGCACTGGCCTGCGGTTACCTCGACGACAGGATCGGCCCGAAACCGGTGATCATGGTGTCGCTGATCCTGCTGGTGGTCGATGCGTTCGTCCTGTTCTTCGTGGACGGTCCGGCCATGTTCTGGATCTTCGGCCTGTTGCTGTGCATGTTCGTCGGGCCCGCACAGAGCGCCTCGCGCTCGTACCTGACGCGGATCTGCCCGGAAGGTCGTGAAGGCCAGATGTTCGGCCTGTACGCCACCACCGGACGCAGTGTGAGCTGGATGGCCCCGGCGGCTTCGCGGTGTTCACCGGCCTGACCGGTGATGACCGCTTCGGGATCATCGGCATCGCCGTGGTGCTGCTCGCCGGACTGCTGCTGCTCACCAGGTCGAGGGGTACCAATACCCCCACCCGGTAATGTACGGTAAGCCTCAACTTACTTCTAGGAGGCTTACCGTGAGCAAGGGGTTCCAAGGCGCCGTCCTGCACGGCCTCGGCGCGAAAGACCACGTCCTGACCGTGACAGACACCGAATGGCGTACCAGCAACATGCTGCGCGTCACCTTCCGGTCCGACACGATCCTCTCCTCCGACGGGGAGCGCCCGCGGCATGGATGAGGGCCTGGTTCCCCGACCCGGACGGCGGCTCCAAACAGTTCCAGCGCGGGTACACCTTCGCCGAGACCGACCCCGCCACCGGACGCCTGGCCGTCGACTTCGTGATCCACCACCCGATGGGGCCCGCGTCCTGGTGGGCCCAGAACTGCCGTCCCGGTGACACCATAGAGGCGACCCGTTACGGAGAGACGGACTTCGCCCTCCTCGATCCCCCACCCGCCGGCTACCTCCTGCTCGGCGACCTCGCGTCCTACCCGGCGATCACCCAGCTGGCCGCGGCCGTCCCTGCCGAAGTACCCGTGGTGGTCTACCTCGAGAAGCACAGCGACGCCGACGAGGAGGCGCCCCTGCCCGAGGGCCCGAACATCACCTCGGCCTGGGTGGAATCCTTCCCGGACGGCCAGGGCCTCGCCCAGGCCATCAGCGGCGGAGACTGGGAAGGCTGGTACGCGTGGGTCACCGGCGAGGTCACCGCCACCCGGCACGCCAAGACCGTGCTGCAACGCGACGCCCACCTGAACCGCGGCACCCTGCACGCCCAGGGGTACTGGGTGGCCGGGCGAGCCATGGGAAAGTCCCGCGTGCTCCAGGAGGCGGCCGAAGCAGCTGCCCCGGCAGCCGCTGACACCCCGGACGTTCCGGCGGCAGCGGAGACAGCGGCGGCAGCGACGGCAGCAACGTCCGGCCCGACACCGCAGAAGAAGCCCTCCGCCGGTGTCCTCGCCCCGGCGAAGGTGCCGATGATCATCGCCGGGGTGTTCCAGACCCTGCTGTCGGTCCTGGGCATCGTCCCCTTCATCCTCTTCGCCGAACTCTGCCGCCAGCTCCTCGACGGCGCCGACCGTGACACCGTGCTGGGCACCGGGATAGCCGCCCTGGTGGTCATGGCCGCCTCCGCGCTGGGAACCACGCTGCTGATGCTGGCGATGCACCTCTACGACGCCAGCTACTCCGCAGCACTACGCCGACGACTGATGGACAAGCTCGCCAGACTGCCCCTGGGGTGGTTCACCGGCAGACGGAGCTCCGACGTCCGCACCCTCGTCGCCGACGACGTCGCCGGAATGCACTACATCGTCACCCACGCCGTCCCCGATCTCGTCGCCGCCGTCGTCACACCGCTGGCCGCACTGATCTACCTCTTCACCGTCGACTGGCGCCTGGCGCTGGTCCTTCTCCTGCCGATCGCGGCGTTCATCGCCGTCATGGTGACGATCCAGAGCCGGGAACGCGACCGGGTGGTCATCTCCCAGCGCAACATCTCCACCGTCACCGGACAGTCGCAGGCCTTTCTCGCGAACCGCGACATCTCCCGGGTGTTCGGCGAGAAGAGCATCGTCGACCTGCCCGGCACCCTGCGCCAGGTCGGCGCCTTCGTCGACAAGCTCCAGAAGGACACCGGCGCAGCGAAGATCATCGCCGTGATGATCAACCGGCCCACCACCGTGCTCGGGCTCCTGGTCGTCGCCACCTGGTTGCTCATGATCCCCGGGTGGGTCAGCGTGTCCGACGCGATCCCCTTCCTGGTTCTCGGCCCGTCCTTCGGCGCCCAGCTGGTGGCGATCAGCGGCGGGATCGGAAATCTCCTGGTGTCACTGGACGGACGCGCCGGCCTCGACCTGGCCTTGACCACCCCGGAGCTGCCGGGACCGGCCAACCGTCCCGCCCCGGCCGGCCATGTCGTCTTCGACCGCGTCCGCTTCGGCTACTCCCCCGACCGTGAGGTCCTCCCGTCCTTCTCCCTCACCCTCGAACGCGGGACGGTCACCGCCGTGGTCGGCCCGTCGGGGGCCGGAAAGTCGACGGTCGGCGCGCTCCTCGCCAGACTGTGGGACCCCCAGAGCGGTTCCGTCAGCATCGACGGCACCGACGTCCGCGACATGACCCAGGACGAGCTCTACGCCACCGTCACCATCCTGCTGCAGGACGTGCAGCTGATCCACACCACGATCCGCGACAACATCGCGCTCACCGCACCCGACGCCACCGACGAACAGGTGGTCGCCGCGGCACGTGCGGCGAACATCCACGACACGATCCTGGAACTGCCCGAGGGCTACGACACCGTCGTCAGCGGCGACAGGCTCTCCGGTGGGGAGCGCCAACGCATCGGCATCGCCCGGGCGCTGCTCGCCGACACACCCGTCGTCGTCCTGGACGAAGCCACCGCCCCCGCCGACCCCGACAGTGAATGGGCCATCCTGACCGCCCTGGACACCCTGCTGAAGGGACGCACCGTCCTGATGATCGCGCACCGGCTGCACACCGTCGCCGACGCCGACCGCATCGTCGTGATGGACCATGGACGCATCACCGAGAGCGGTCGCCACGACGAACTCATCGCCGCCGACGGCGCCTACGCCGCGCTGTGGGACGCCCACCAGACCAGCACACACCCAACACCGGAGGCCCGCTGATGCTCACCAGGATCCGTACGATCAGCGGCGGCGGCCGCGACTTCCGCCTGTTCGTCCTGCTCACCGTCCTGTCCGCCGTCATTCAGGCGGCCGCGGTACTCGTCCTGTTCCCCCTGCTCGACGACCTGTTCGGTGGCACACCGCTCGACGCGTGGCCGTGGGTACTGGCCATGGTCGCACTGATCGGTGTGGCCTGGGCCCTCGACATCCTCGCCGCGCACAAGGGGTTGGCCGTCGGCCTGTCCCTGATGCACGCCATCCAACGCCACACCCCCGCCGCCATCCTGTCCTGGCCCACGCCGGCGATCCCCCGGTCGAAGGCTGCACGGCTACGCACCCTGCTGGCCACCGGGGCCGTCGAGGTGACCTCGGCACCGGTCCTCATGGTCGGCCCCGTGGTCACCGCCGTGGTGTTCACCGTCGCCCTCGGCGTCGGACTGCTCTTCTTCGCCGTTCCCCCTGCTGTGGTGACCCTGGTCGGCGGGGTGCTGATGATGCTCGCCCTGGTGCTGTCGAGCCGACTCGTCACCCGGGCCGACGAGGAGTTCGCCGCCGCCAACGAGAACCTCGACGACCGTCTCATCGACTACGCCCGGGCCCAGCCGTCGCTACGGACCGCGCGCCGGGTCTCTGCGGGGGCACGCCTGGTTGACGAGGCGCTGGCGTCCGCACGTCGGCGGACGTTGCGCCTGCTGTTCTGGCAGGTGCCCGGCGAGATCCTGTTCAGTGTGGTGCTCCAGGCCGTCCTCATCGGCTACGGACTCACCGTGTGGCTGGCCTTCGACAACGGCACCCTCAGCGCGGCCTCCGCGGCCGTGACCGTGATCGTGATGCTGCGCGTCGTCGAACAGGTCACCGGCCTCTCCCGACTGTCGGTCGGGATCCAGTCGCTGAACCGGACGCTGGCCGAGGCCGCAGAGGTGGTGACCACCCCGGTGTCCACCCCGTCTGCCGCGTCCCCGACCCCGCCGCAGGTCGACGTGACCGACGTGGACGTGCACTTCCCCGACGGCACCTGTGGGCTCGACGGTGTGAACCTTGACCTGCGCCCCGGGACCGTGACCGTGGTCGTCGGACGGTCCGGTTCCGGGAAGTCGACGCTGCTGCGCACCCTCGCGGGGCTGGCGACCCCCTCGTCCGGGTCAGTGTCACTGGACGGGGCCGCGGCGGGGAGTCCCGAGCTGCGCGGCAATGCCACGGTCGTGTTCCAGCAGACTGCGTTGGGTGCGGGGACGGTGAAAGACAACCTGCTGGCCGTCAACCCCGACCTGACTCAGGCGGACCTGGAGCGGTTGGCCGACGCATCCGGACTGCGCGGTGTCCTCGAGGAGATCCCCACCGGCTGGGACACCCCCGTCGGGGAGCTGGGCGACCACCTCTCCGGTGGGGAACGCCAGCGGGTCGGCATCGCCCGTGCCCTGGCGAAACCGTCCCATCTGCTGTTGGTGGACGAGGCGACCTCCGCGCTCGACGCCCACAACGAGGCCGCGGTGGTCGAGTCCATCCGCGCGATCCGTGAGGACTACACCACCGTCATCGTGACGCACCGGCCGTCGACGCTGTCGATCGCCGACACCGTCGTCGTGCTCGACAACGGCCGGATCATAGAACAGGGCACGCCCGCCGAGCTCGAGGCGGCGGGAGGCAGCTTCGCCCACCTCCTCGAGGAGTGGCGGAACTCGGCGTCCTGGCGGGTCGGCGGGCGCTGAAAGGACGCTGAAGGGGCTTGAGGGGAGGACCGACATGCGAGCGTGCCGGATTCCCCCGGACGGTGGCAGCATCGGGTCGATTCCGGCATGCTCCCACGCACCGACACCTATGATGGAGCCTGGAGACGGCAGGGGGTCGTCTCCGGAACCACAGGGGGGACACGCATGGCGCCGACCATCGCACGCTTCTGGACGACGCGGGACCTCCGCGCCGTCGGAAAGACGCACAATGACATCGCCGGGGCGGTACGCAGGGGCGAGATATTCCGCGTCACCCGCGACCTCTACTCCACCGAAGAACCCGATGACCTGGTCAAGCTCAAGGCACTTTCCTGGGCACGCCCGGGACTGGTCTACACAGGGGACACCGCCGCCTTCCTGCACGGTCTCGCGCCGATGCGCTGGCCCGCCCACGGGCGCGTGCCGAGAACCAGAAGCCGCGACGGCGGTGAACTGCTCACATTGACCGGTGCGGTGACCCGACGCACGTGCCGACGGTGGGGTGTGACAACCCTGACGCCACTGGAAACCGCGGCAACCGCCGGCTCCGTGGCTTTAGCGGCGCGACGGGCGCTGCTGGAACGCGCCTACTCCGGTGTGAAGGGAAATGACCGACTCGCCGTCGACATCGCAGCCCTCCCACCGTCGGTACGGGCGAAAGCTACCGCCCTGACGGACGGCCTCATCACCGGAGCTGCCAGCGAACTGGAACTGAAGGCCGTCCGCGCCATCGTCACCGCACTCGACGGACTGGATGTCGAGGTACAGGTCAACGGGATGATCCGTGGTTACCGTTTCGACATCGTCATTCCGGAGGCACGGGTATGCATCGAGATCGACAGCCATCGCTATCACTCTGCCCTCAGGGCACGACAGGAGGACTTCATCAAGGACCGCTGGAAAGGCAATGCCGCGGCCCGGTGGGGGTGGACGCTGCTGCGGTATCCGGATGCGAGCATCGACCATGCGCTGGATGAAGTCACGGAGGAGGTCAGGGACACCGTCGTATTCAACCTGGATAACCCGAGGACAAGAAAGATGCGGCAGCATGAGTTACCCACGGATCGGGAGGTGTGGCTGTGGCACCGGCTCTTACGCGCACGGGTCGAAGATGGCTGAGGCTGGAGCTGACTAGAGCATCAGCTGCATCAGCGTCATGTCGAGCCACCGGCCGAACTTCGTGCCGACCTGGCGGACCGTCCCGCACTCCTCGAACCCGACCTTGGCGTGCAGGCGGATCGAGGCTGTGTTGCCGCCTTCAATCGCGGCGACCATCACATGCTTGCCGTCGTCCCTGGCATGCTCGATGAGCGCCTGCATCAGTGCGGTGCCCACTCCCCCGGCGCGTCGGGTGCCGTCGACGTAGATCGAGTTCTCCACGGTGTGCCGGAAGCCGTCGTAGTGCCGGAACTCACCGTAGGTCGCGTAGCCGAGCAGCGCCCCGTCAGCGTCCTCGGCGACGAGGGCGCAGGTCCCGGGGACCTGGTAGCCCTGCAGCCAGGAACGGCGGTTCTCCTCGTCGACGATGTCGTCGTTCCACACCGCGACGGTGTTCGCCACGGCGTCATTGTAGATGGCGGTGATCGCGGGGATGTCGGCGTCGGACGCCGCACGGATGTTGATCTCAGTCACACAGGAGAGACTACTTCTTCGGCGCGGCAATCAGCGCGCCGGCGATCGCCGCGATGAAGAGGTCCTTCGACAGACCGGTCCCGGCCTCGGACGGACGGATCCCGTCCTTCCTGGTCATCTGGTCATTGCGGAAGTAGATGGAGAGGAAGCCCGCGTTGATCGCTCCCAGTGCCAGGCCGGCCAGACGGTTCGAGACGACCGGGGTCAGCAGGGATGCGCCGACGCCGATCTCCGAGTAGGAGACGACCTTGCTGAACGTGTCCGGGTCGAGCTTGGTCACCTGGGGAACACCGGTGGCGGCGAACTGCTGCAGGCCTGCGGCTGCCTCGGTGGGCATCTTCAGCTTGCCGATACCGGACTGCAGGAAGTAGGCACCGCTGATGCCGCGGAGGAGAGTGGTCGAGAGGCTCATGGAAATCCTTTGGAAGGCTGATTGATCATGTAGTTGATATGACAACTTCTTGCCCGGTTGACTGTACTCCTCCCCGGCATCGCTCGCACGACCACCGGACGTCCCTGCACACCACACCACACATACCCCCGAACAGGTGGAACGTTCATATTCGGCGCGATGTTCCCCTGAAAAACAGCTATCTTCGTGACAAGCAGGGGCACAGATTCCCCTGCACTGACACCATTCCGGAGGAACCCCATGTCATTCATCGTCCAGATCCAGGAAATCGTGTGGGGCCCGATCCGGGACCTCTACGTGGAATTCACCGCCGGACTTCCCGTCTTCAACGTCCCGCCGCTGGGTTCCTCCTTCGGTGACATCAGCGTTGACCTCGGATCCTCCGGGCTCGGCTCCACGTTCGGGGACGCCAACCTGGGTTCCTCCTTCGGGGACGCCAACCTGGGTTCCACTGACTTCGGCCCCAGCTTCGGTTCCAGCAACGGTGACCAGAACCTCGGTTCCTCAGGACTCCAGCTGCCGCCCCTCGGTTCCTGAGAAGCTCCGGTGGTGACAGGTGACGTCAGGTGATGTCAGGTGATGTCGCCGGGTGTCACTCCCCGGTGACATCACTGACTTTTCCTGAACCACCGAAGATCCAGGAGACGAGAATCGCTCCCGGGTCCACGACACCCTGGGACGCCGCACCGACGTAGCTGGCACGGCCTTTCTTCGCGACCATCTCGCGTGTCCCCTTGGCACCCTCGGCCGCTGCGGCGTGGCAGGCCTCCAGCGCATCGCTGAAATCGGTGTGCTCCGCGTCGAATTTCGCGGCAGCGTCTGCGGCGGGGATCAGGGCGTCGATCAGCGTATTGTCCCCCTGCTCCGCTCCGCCGAGATCCGTGATGGCCCGGTGTGCAGCCTCGAGCCCGGAGGCAAGCCCGGCAACCGGGGAATCCGCCTGCCCCATGGCGGTACCGAGCTCACGGAACAGTGTGCCGAGCACCGCACCCGAGGTACCTCCCGCGCGGATCAGCAGACGGTGTCCGAGAGCCTCCAGTACCTCGGCGTCCGTCCCCCGCAACGGGAGGGAGAGTCCGCCGAAAGCGGCGTCCATGTTCTGACCGAAGTCCCCGTCACCGGCGAGACGGTCGAGCTCGGTGAGGTCGTCGGTGGCACCCTGCACACGCCCGACGAAGTCGCTGAGCCACCGGTTCTCCTCACCGGAGTCCGGCAGATCATCATCGAAGTCCGTCGCTGCCGGGACATACTCCAGGGGCGCGCCGTGACCGCCGAGAACGCGGGGCCATCCCGGCGCTTCCGTCGGGGCGTCAAGGAGTTCCACCAGTTCGTCCATGGCGTCGCCCACCGAGGTCAGCGTGAGGGACACTCCCGCCATGTTCACCGACGTGGTGTACGTCCCCACCATCGCTCGGCGGACCGTCACGCCTCTATCGGCGAGTTGCCGTAGGACGGAGCCGAAGACCAGGGACAGTTCCAGCGGAGTCGTCCCGCCGAGGCCGTTGACGAGGCAGACCACCTCGGAACCGTCATGCAGTGCCAGGGCCTCACCGATGCCGTCCAGGAGCCGGGCGACGACCTCGTCGGCGGTCTCCACATCGACACGGTCGACACCGCGCTCACCGTGAATCCCTACGCCGACCTCCATCTTCCCGTCCGGAAGATCGAAGGTGTCGCGCCCGCTCGTCGGAAGGTGCCCGGGGGCCAGGGCCACCGCCATGCTGCGCGAGCTGTCCGCCACCCACTGACCGATGTCGGCGACCCGGTCGATGCTGTCGCCACGGTGCGCCGCGGCGCCGGTGGCTTTCTCCACGAGGATCGTGGCGCCGGTCCCCCGTCGCCCCGGACCGTCCCCACCGTTGCCGTCGTCACCATCAGCGAGGTCGGTCGCCACGTCGTCGTCGACGAGCACCGCCCTGGTGGCGACGTCGTCGAGCGCCTGCCTGGCGACGGTGAAGTTCATGACGTCGCCGGTGTAGTTCTTCACCACATGCACCACCCCCGCGCCCTGGTCGGCCCAGCGCGTCGCCTCGGCGATCTGCACGGCATTCGGCGAGGTGAACAACAGTCCCGGGCAGACCGCCGCGAGCATGCCGGCGCCGATGAACCCGGCGTGCATCGGTTCATGTCCGGAACCGCCACCGGAGATGACGGACACCGCCGGTTCACCGGACGCGGTGGTCACCGCGGAAGCCCGACCGATGAAGCCGCTGTCGTGCCATTCTGCGTCCGGATGGGAGGCGATAAACCCGCCAAGGGCCTCCGAGAGGAAGTCTGAGGGGTTGTTGCGGAAGGAGCGGAGAGGAATCTGCTGGGAGTCAGAGTCAGACATGTCCGCCGAGTGTAGCCGTGTATCACCGGAGCCTCCGGCCGTGACTGACGTCGTCACGATCGCCGGAAGACGCCTAGGGTGGAGGCCGCTCATCGACCCTCACCAAAGGATGGACGCATGACTGACAAATTGTTCACCAGCCCCGCCCGCTATGTCCAGGGCATCGACCTCATCGACCGGGCCGCCGGGTATCTCCGCCCCCTCGGCACGTCACCGCTGATCATCGCCGACGACGTCGTGTGGGGGATCGCCGGGGAGAAGCTGCAGGAGTCGCTCAGCTCGGACGGGCTCGACCCGGCACACGAGATCTTCGGCGGTGAAGCCTCCATGACCGAGATCGACCGGATCACGGAGAAGGCACGGTCCGGCGGGAACGACATCATCATCGGTCTGGGCGGGGGAAAGACCATCGACACCGCCCGCGCGGTGGCCGACCACGCGTCCCTGCCCGTCGCGGTGTTCCCCACGGCGGTCTCCGCGGACGCCCCCACCGCCCGGGTGTCAGTGATCTACACCGACGACGGTGTCTTCGACTCCTACCTGTTCTACGACCGCAACCCGGACCTCATCGCCATCGACACCCGCGTGATCGCGAACGCTCCGGTCCGGACGCTGCGTTCCGGCATCGGTGACGCTCTCGCCACCTCCGTCGAGGCATGCGCGGTCAACCGGGCGAACTCCCGTCGGATGGACGACACCGCACGTCCCACCCTGGCCGGACTGGCACTGGCCGAGAAATGCGAGGAGACGCTGTTCGCCTTTGCGCACCAGGCGCTCCGGGACAATGAGGCGCACGTGGTCAGCCGCGCGCTGGAGAACATCTGTGAGGCCAACACACTCCTGTCGGGCCTGGGCTTCGAGAACGGTGGCCTGGCTGCGGTGCACGCCATCCACAACGGCTTCACGGCACTGGACGGCGACATCCACCACATGACCCACGGCGAGAAGGTCGCCTTCGGTATCGGGGTGCAGCTCATGCTGGAAGGAGCGTCCGAGAGTGAGGCCGACCGGTACATCGGGTTCCTGCAGTCCGTCGGCCTCCCGACGACCTTGGCGGAGATCCACTTGACGGACGCCAGTGACGATGACCTGCGTCGGATCGCCGAGCTGGCCTGCTCCGACGGCGAGACGCTAAAGCAGATGCCCGGCGAGTACACCACCACCGATGTCGTCGAGGCGATCAAGGCCGCCGATCTCTACGCCCGCGGGCTGAAGGAGCGCACGGGGCTCTCCTGACGCGCCGGTCCGTCCTTCTTCCGGGCGGGGACGAGTTCCCACCGGGTCGCGCACCGCCAGACCCACTCGACGGGCCCGTACCGGAAGAAGTGCAGCCACACGGCGCTGGCGAGGACCTGTACGACCAGGATCCCGACAGTTGCCACCGGCAGCCACCAGAGATTGGTCAACTGTGTGTCCGGGACGACGTGGAGAAGGATCTGCACGACTGCGGAAGCGGCGAGGTAGTTGGTCAGTGCCGTGCGTCCCAGGACGGAGAACGGGGTGCTGACCACGGTGTCCCTGCTACCACAGGCCCGCCAGAGCAGTGACAGCCCGGTGACGACAGCCACTGCGGTGAACAACCCGGCGAAACCTCCCACACGGTCGAGGGCGTCCGGGTCCGGGAGGACGTCAGCGTTCATCATCGAGTTCTGGAGGATGCTGAGCACCACCCCTGCCACGGCCGACGCCGCGGACACGACGGCGGCGGTGACGACGTCCCGCCGTCGCGTCGATTCGAACCACTGCGGGAGCCCGAACTGGGCGGCGCCGAAACCGGTGACCATCAGTGTCGCCGCGATCAGGGGGCTGTTGCCCCACATCCAGTAGGCCACCAGTGTCCCGACGACGCCGAACGCCAGCACCGGGCCCCTGGGGAGGAACAGGGCCGGCACGACCAGAACCAGTGCGATGACCGCGTACATCGTGAGAATGTCCCCGCTGTACAGCAGGAACAGGTTCAACAGCCCGATGGGTAACAGGGTCGCGAAGCGGCGGACCATCAGCCAGCGGGCCGCACGGACCGGCATCCTGCGCTGCGTGGAGCTGTAGAGCAGCCACGCGCTGACCCCGAAAAGAAGGGCGAAGATCGGCACGAAGCGGCCCTGGATCACCACATCGTAGAAGCGTAGGACGGGGTGATGCAGGTCAGCGTTCTCCGTCCAGCGGTAGAGCAGGTCGCGGAGGTTGACGAAGAGAATGCCACACAGTGCGACGCCACGCAGGACGTCAAGGAAACCGTAGCGTCCGACGGTGATGGCAGGCCCGCTGTCCTGTCCTGCGCGTGGACCGGTCCGGGGTGAGGTTGCTGCCGTGGTCACAGAAGTCTCCTGACGGGGATGAAGTGGCTGAATCATCCAGAAGACTATTGCTCGCCGACCCCTCCGGCATCGGTCTACGGACTGATCCTCGCCGGATCTCTGTCTCCACCCGGGGTATGACCACAGGGCCCGGCAACCAGGGCAGTCGCCGTCGAGGAAAACTCCCCACCGAGGTTTCCTGTCACGACAGCCCGACTACCCTGACGTACATGGACACGTTACGCAGACACCACATCGCCGCATTCGCTGCCCTCGGTTGTACTGCCGTCCTGCTGACCGGGTGCACACAGCAGGACGAGACGCCGGCCGAGACCGAGACGGTGATGAACACCGTGACGAACACCGTCGAAAACACCCAGGCACAGGACGACGGCGCATCGTCGGAGGCGCCTGCCGACCCCTCCGGTGACGCCACGACCGATGCCTGCGAGGACGAATCAGTGGATAACCCGCTGACCGGGGAGGAACCTATTCCGGCGCATTTCGCGGAGTCACCGGAGAGCACGGGCTACTTCCACTACGAGGCGCCGTCCGAAGCACCCGACGCCTGTATGCCGCTGTCCTGGGTGGTGCTGAACGGCGGCAACGGTACAGCCGAGAGCTCGAACGGCACCGCCGGAAGTAGCCGTCAGACCATTGCGCTCTTTGCAGAGGGCGAGCTCGTCACCGATCCTGCCCCGATTCTCGCCCGGCGTATCGAGTCAGTCGATCGTATCGACGACAGCACAGTGCGGGTGAACTACGCCTTCTTCGGTGACGCACCTGCAGCGGCGGACAAGAACATCCCAGGTTCGGCGACTTTCCATTGGGACGGCAGCAGCGTAGAGGTCAGTGACAATACGATTCCCGTTGAACTCAATGAATCTGCGGAGACGCTGGACCTCGGGGCTGTGACATAGGAGCTCAGAAAGAGGCGCCATCGGCCCGGGCGGTACAGCGATAATGACGAATAGAGCAGGAAGGAAGACATGCCTAGAATCCTGATTGTCGTCGCTGAGCTCGTCATCGCTGTAACGCTCATCGTGCTGTTGAATGTCAGGGACGGATCAGCCACCACAGATGACGTGACGCGGTGGCTGGATCGCGGCGCAACTTGGTCCGTCTATGCTTTTCTTGTCACCTTGGGGCTGATCTTCATACGGAGAAGATACGTGTGGATCGAGACGATAATTGTCGTCATCACCGTGCCTGTCACAGTATGGGCGTTGACGCCTACACCGGGCCCCGACTTCGGCAGGGGGTTCGTGCTGATGCTCATCCCCGGGATCATGATCGGGTCAGCAGTGTCGCTGCTCTACAAGACCGGTTCTCTTGCGCTGTCGTGGGCCGATAGAGGGCGGGCGTCTTAGCGCGACCCGAGGAGTCAGCTCTGTGGCTCGATGCTCGGCTCCCCGTACGACATGAGGGCCAACAGAACGAAAAGGCCAAAGAGCACTGGGAGCGCGATGAGCACGCACAGCACTGTCCGCTTGAACGGCGTATCTGGATGTGCGACGGACGCTGCGATCAAAGACAGGACGTACAGCCCCAACGCCCACCAACCATGCCCGGTAAACAGCGCAACAATGCTGGCAATGAACGGCACGCAGAACCACAACGGATTCTTCGACTGCCACTGATTCACCGGAGTTGCGTTGGCCATCATACCTTGCACGCTACATGAACCCGCAGATTATTCTTCAAACTCACCGCGCTGGTATAGCGCGTACCACATCACCAGCATCACGCCATACCCCACCACAGCAGCGGCCACGGCAAGCAAGAGGGCAGCAATAATCGGCCCATCGAACAGGACAGCCACGACTGCCCCAATCATGATTCCGAGTACTCCCGACATCCGAGAATGGAGCCGGGCGAACTTCGCACGGCGTGGGTCGGGGTCATTGGGCCGCAGTTTGAAGAATTCCCGGAATGTCATAGTTCCGACGATACAGGTCGCACACCGCAAGCCTTCGAAAGAGGGATGTCACGCCTCGACCAGAAGCATGTAGCCAGCCATGAACAACAGCATGACCCCGCCCACGGCTTTGATGACTGCAAGACCCCGGGGTGCCCGCATAATCCAACCACGTGCCGCAGAAGCACACATCACCCAGAATGAATCCACTACCGGACCAATCGCCAGCGGGATCAACGCCAACCAGATCAGTGCCGGGTACGCTGCCGCATCCGCAGGAAGAAATCCGGGCACGATGGTGCCGAACAAGATCGGACCCTTGGGTTCGTGACTCCGACAACGAAACCACTGAAAAAGGCACGTCGGTACCTCGTGGAGACCATCACCGTTTCCTGATCCTGCTCTGCACCGGACCATTCACGACGCGCCTCCCGCAGGTACACGGCGGCGAGGATGGCAAGGACTGTCACACCAACGAGGACAAGCGTGGCCTGAAGCCAGTCCGTGCGCTGGAGCAGTTCACCCAGGACCAGTACCACGGCTGCTCCAATAGCCGCGAAGCCGAGGGTGTTGCCGATTACGCTGAGAAAAGCGGCACGGCGACCCGAGGCGAGTGTTTGGCCGACGATGTACAGGTTGCTGGGGCCGGGTACGGCTATCAGGACAAAGACGGTCACGGCGAGTGAAAGCGCAGCGCTGGTCATGCGGGAGATCTCCGAAAATCAGGGAGCTACATGGCGCAAGGGGTTGTTACACGCGCCATCGCCACGCACCCGACAGGCCAACGTCTGAGGCAGGGGTGTAGGAGTCCCGGAAGTCCATGACAGTCAGCGTAACCGATCACACTTTCTCGTGTTCCTCGAATCGCTGAAGCGAGTCCCTCTACCAATGTGGATTTTACCTGCACTTTCGTTAGGGGTGAGGTCATCTCGGCCGGTAAAATTCAAGGCATCAGAGCACCCGAATAAGGAGCGATCATCATGCCCGAAGTCCTCTAATTCAATCCCGAAAGTCAGTACAAGCTCCGCCTCACGGACGGCGGTGATTGGGCACCCGCCGAGATCACCAGCGGTGCCGTTCACCAGGCGAAAAGTCTCCGGTACTCGGTGACCCCTGAATGGCACGGAGAGGCCCCGGAAACGGCCGAGGGCGTGACCGTCGAGCCGCTTTCCGATGGGAGCTGGGGAGTCTTCAAGGGCGGTGAGCAGATCGGCGCGATGTCGGACAAGGACGTAAAGCCGCTGGAGCCCGGGAGCGTAGATATGCCTCCCTTGATCAGCGGTCGGAACATCGACAAGGCGCTGAAAGATTTCGATCCAAAGGAGCCCGGCGTGGGGCCCCACCAGCTCGGCGGGACCGAATTCTTCCCGCGAACCGGGGATTTCGAGGCGGACGAGCAGATCCGATCCTATGAGGACAGCCACCTGAAGAACGTCAACCAGCTCCTCGATGCACCCGCCTCTTCTTTCATGGAGGGGCCGATCCTTCACAACTTGGCGGCCACTGAAGACGCGGGGGAAAAGGCTGCGGAGGGGCTCTCCGACGTGCGCAGCTCGCTCGAAAAGCTCTACGGTGAGGGCATCGGTGACCCCACGATGGACCAGCGCATGACAGAGGTCGCAGGCACGCTCTCTACCCTCACCGAAACGGGCGAGGCGGTGCAGCGCCTCGGGCAGGGTCTCGCACGCAACGGCGATGCCTACAACTCGATTTCCAGCAGCCTGGCGGCGGGCGTCCAGGATGGTTTCTCCCAGATCAAGGCGTACGCCGAAAAGCATGATCGGTGGGAGTCCTCGGGAAGCTCCGCCGCCGAGCCGCGCCCGAATTTCGATTTCATCACGAGCGAGCTGGAGGAGGCGGTGGGCGACGTCCGGGACACGCTGGAGGGGACCATCTCGGCCGAAACCATGCTGGCGAGCGCCACGCTGGACCCGCCACCGGTGACTACGACGCAAGTTGGAATGAAGGCGGTTCACCCCGGCGGCTCCGCCTGCCGGTGGCGAGACACCCGCTCCCGCCCCCCGCACCTGCTGGCGGATCCACCCCGCAGCAGGGCGGCAGCACCCCCGCCGCTTCCTCCCCGGCATCCGGGTCCACTGAGGAGAGCAGCAGCAAGAGCGGTGGCCCCTCCCGCGAGGCCGCGGAGAAGCTGGCAGGTCTGATCAGCGGGAGCAGCGGAGGGGCGGCCCCGCAGATGCCGAGCTTCCAGCACGCCCCGCAGCAGCAGCCTTTCCCCATGCCGAATCTCGACCCCGGCGCGGCGGCTCAGGCGATGCCGGCCGGGCCGGTGAGCACTCCGAGCGCTGGGCTCATTGAGACGACGGATCCTTATGAAGCTCTCCTGAATCCCGCGACCCACCTCACGAGAGATTTCGAAGCGGGCGACATGTCGCAGACCCGGGAGGGCAACGCCTCCGGCCGCGACGCAGCGATGATCCGTCCTTACACGGCCGAGGCAAGGTCTGCTGATGCCATGCTTACCTCCCCGCCCGCCGCGGGACCGTGCGCTGCGACGCCGCGGCCCACGGCTCTGGGTGCGGACATGAAACCTCTCGACAAGGACGGCGACGGCAAGGTGGATCCCGACTCGGTGCCTGCCACGGCGTAAAATCAGGAGGAAGTGGACACCGCAGTGATGATCGATGGTGAAGAGCACCAGGTGAAGATTTCGGATCCCCGCTTGTTGGAGATGATGAACCTGGTGGGAGAAGCAACCGAAGAAGAGCCGCTGGAAATCCTCGACGCGGCGGCCGAGGCCGGCATCGAGCTGGAGAGCTACGGCGAGATGCTGGAGGAACCTACGCAGGCGCGCGCCGGGGATGCGGTGATCAGCACCAAGGGCAGCGGGTTCTACCTGGGCAAGGGTGAGGTTCTTCTGGAAAGCGGCGAGGTCGTGCCCCTGAGCGAGGTTCTGGAACTGCGGCCCCCGCAGAGCGGGATCTTCCGCCTGGAGCTGCCCGAGCTGCCCGACGACGTGGACCACAGTGACGGCGGGGACCAGGAGCCCGAGGACACCGCCGAGCCGTCCGAGGGTGGTGAAGCACCGCCCGCTGAGGATGGTGCGTCGGCGGAGGGTGAGCCTGCTGAGCCCGCAGCCCCGGCGGAGGGCGGCGCGGCACGGGAGCCTGCACCGGAGGTGGCCCCGGAGGTGCTGCCCGACGCTGGTTTCGAGGCGGGCGCGATGCCGAATCCGGCTATCGCGCCGGAGTTCGAGGACCTCGACGGTGATGCCGTTCCCGACGACAACAACGCGAACGGCATGGTCGATGAGCTGGAACCACTGCCCGAGGCCCCGGTAGCGGAGGAACCTGCACCCGCGCCGGAGGCTCCCGAGCCGGTGGAGGAAGCACCGGCCCCTGCTCCTGAGGACCAGGAGCCCGAGCCCGAGCAGTCTCCCGAGCCCATCTTCGAGGGGAGCGCGAGCCTGGACCTCGATTCGGCTGGCCTCCGGGCCACGGGCGAGGCCACCGCACGGATCTCCGACGTGCCTTTTGAGGGCGAGGCTCTGGGCAGCCAGGAACGGCGCTAACCGTCCCGCAGCGGGGCGGCGTCAGATACGCTGACACTTCCCGCCCCGCCCTGCTAGGAAAGGACCGAGATGGAAGCGTTGCCTGGCGCTGGCCTCGGAGGCGTTTACCTGTTCGCGATGCTCATGGCGACCGTCTTTCTGCGCCTCCTAAGCCGCGCGAACTTCTTCACGGTCACCATCACCGCGAAGACGTACCTGCGCGGCAGCATCCTTGTGACGCTGGCCCTCTGCATCGTCGTGCCCCTTATCGATGACACTTTCGTGGCGACGGGTTCCTGGTTGATCTTCTTCCTGACAGGTTTCCATGCCGTCGTGTTTGCGACGTCGTACCTGGAGCCGTTCAACCGGCGAACTCCGGACGGAGAACACCGCGACTGACCCCCCTCCCAACCCCCGCCATGTCCGTTGGAACCTGGAGGGGGTTTCGCATTCGCTACAGAACGGCTAGAAGGGAGCCATGATAGAGGAGACCCCCGATGTGAACCTGGCGAACACCCGCGCGATCATCTCTGCCAAGCTCGAACTGATTCAGGACGAACATGCCGAATTCGAGCTCACCCCTGTTGCCTTATGGCTGGGCGAGGGCTGTATTTTCCACGTCGTCCTCCGCGCAGTACACGCCGCGGGCGAGGCGCTCATCGGGTACGAAGTGGGCGCCCGCCCGCTGCTCGATCATGACCGCCTAACCGAGGCAGAGCTGGCGATGATGCTGGTGTGGGACTACATGGCCGGGGACAACATCCCGGGCCAGGTGCACGAAGCAGCCGCGGGCCAGATCCGCTGGACAGCGCCCCGGTTCACAGACAATCAACCGCGCACCCTCGCTGAGGTGGGCGAGATTCCGGGTGCCTGGGTCAGCACGGACTGACCCCTCACCCAGGGGGACACGGAAACCTCGTTCGTTAGCGCCCAACCATCGACGTTCGCGCGCTGATCGTCCCGCTGCTCTTTTTTGCGGTCACCGGCGGCGACTGTTCTTGAGGAACTCTCGAACGGGAACCGACAGCGCCAAGAGGCTGGCACCCCAGGCGCCCATCGCGAGCAACCACACCGGCAACCGGCGCCACGAGCGGCTGCCCAGGCTATCGGTCCAGCTGTATCCACCGGCCAGTAACACCAGAGGCGCCGCGCACCAGAGCCCCATACCCGCGATGAGAAGAAGCCACCTTGGGATGTTCGGGATAGCTGAGGTTGTCGACGTGTCCCACCGATCAAACACCGGCAGCGCTGTAAGCCCCATAAGAGCCATACCCCCGGACAGCAGCATTCCAACGCCTGCCTCTGAGGCAAATGGGGAGTGCCCCGTCAAAAACCCGACCAGCGAATACAAGAAGATCGCAGCACAGAATAACCACGCACATATGATTCCCCAGGAAATCTTTCCCCCATCTTTGCTGTGCCTGCTGCGCGCCATAGGAATCATAGTAGCGACTGGATTTCTTCGTGATCCAAGTTAGTGAGGTTGTGCACCTCATCTTCTTACCCAGTGGTGGCGCTGGTGACCCAGATCGCCGCGCTTACGACCCTGCTGAGGCGCCACTAACGGGAGGACGTCCGGATGGTTCACCGGATTCCCGGCGACGGGCGCCCCGTTGCCGTGGCCTTGGGTGCTTTCACGGGTAGTGGAGAGGGGTTTCAGGGCCGGAAAATGGCGTACAGGAGCGGCGTAGTGGGATTCGATGGTGGGGTGCCCACCGCCGAGAGCGGCGGGTTGGATGCGTGTTCCCGCTTTGCCGGACACCGCCGCGGCGGGGTAACAGAGCGCTTCTACATACTTCCCGAGCTGGTGGACGTGGCGTCGATTCTGTAATGCCGCTGGGCGGCAGGAGCGAAGCAAAACCAGCGGTAAATTAGCGACCCCGGCGATCAAGTCTCCGGGACCTTGTGCATCTATGCAGGTAGTTGAGCTGGAGACGAGACTTGAACTCGCAACCTACGGTTTACAAGACCGTTGCGCTACCGATTGCGCCACTCCAGCGGAAACCGACGGCATCAGCGCCGCCCACGGTGTCGCCACCGGGTTTCAGCCGACGACTCTATCAGCAGCGCAGCCCCCTGATCGAATCAGGATCATCTACCGTAGAGTGTGGCCGGGAAGAACGACCGACAGCACCAGGCTGGTGAGAGAACGGGGAGTCGAGTGAGCGGTGAGTACAGCGGCGACGACCGGGGCGACAACAAGCGCCTCACGTCACTGAGGAACAAGGTGTCCGCCATGCTGTTCAGCGGAAACAGGTCGACCATCGACACGATCCGCACCGCTCCGCCTCCCTCCCCACTGGCCCCGGTCGACCTCACCGACACCGCCCAGGTCCATCTGGTGATGGACACCGCCGCACGCATCGGGGACCTCCTCCTGTCCGCCGGGACGGGCAACACGGACGCCAAGGCCCAGGTCAAGGCGGTCACCTCGGCTTACGGCCTCTACGGCTGCCACGTCGACATCACCCTGAACACCATCACCATCTACTCGTCGTCGACGGATTCGACGACCCCGATCAGCACCTTCCGGGTGGTGCACGCGCTCAACAGCGACTTCTCGCGTCTCACCGAAGTCGACCGCCTGATCCGGTCCATCGTCAACGGCGCCACCGAACTCGAACTCACCCGCAAGATCCTCACCGACATCGAGACCAGTCCCCCGCCCTACCGCATCCGGTGGGCGACGCTGGCGTGGGGCGGGTTCGCCGGCGCGGTGGCACTGATGCTCGGCGGCGAGCCTCTCGTCGCCCTCATCGCCACGATCACGTCGATCATCATCATGGCCACGAACGTGTGGCTGGCGTCGAAGTCCCTGCCGTTGTTCTTCCAGAACCTCACCGGCGGCATCATCGCGACCATCCCCGCCGCCCTCACGTTCAGCTTCGCCCGGGCGCTGGACCACTACCTGTCACCGTCACTGGTGATCGCGTCCTGCATCGTCGCCATGCTCGCCGGGTTGACCCTGGTCCAGGCCCTGCAGGACGGTGTCACCGGCGCACCGGTCACGTCCTCGGCACGGTTCTTCGAGACGGTGCTGATGACCGGAGGCATCATCTCCGGCATCGCCATGGGCCTGATGCTGACCAGCCGGTTGGGCATCACCCTGCCGCCGATCGACACCTCCAGCACCCAGGGGACGTTCGGCGGTGCCGCCGTACAGATCCTCGGCGGGGTCGGGGCGGCGATGTTCTTCGCCATCGCCTCGTTCTGCGAGCGCCGGGCGCTGGTGGTCGCCACGTTCACCGCGCTGGTGGCCTACTCGTTGTACCGGTTCCTGCAGGTCCAGCTGGACACCGGGGATGTGACCGCCGCGGGCATCACGGCCACCTTCGTCGGTCTGGCCGGTGGCCTGCTGTCCCGCCGCTACCTGATTCCGCCGCAGATCACCGCAATCGTCGGCATCACCCCCCTGCTGCCCGGCCTCGCCCTGTACCGCGGGATGTACTCGATGCTGACCGACCAGTTCGTCGTCGGAATCTCGAACCTGGGTATCGCACTGGCCACGGCCACCGCCCTGGCGGCCGGCGTGGTCCTCGGCGAGTGGATCGCCCGTCGCCTGCGTCGCCCCCGGATCCTGTATCGGTACAACGACCTGCGCCGTCCTCCGGCACGTCGGTCCCGCGGACGCCGCCCGGGCGGATCGGTCACGCCGCCGATGCACTGGAATGTCCTGCGCCAGCGACGTGGGGGAACACCATGGCTCCCCGACCCCCGCCGTTCCCACCAGAGACAGCGGGACCGGGAAAGTGCGCGGGACGGTTCGGGGAGTTAGACTGAACTCTTACGCCGTATCGTCTTGTAAGGGAGCAATCAGTGCCGCCGAAGGTCAGCGACAACCACACCACCAGCGCAGAATCCCTGCACACCGTGGAAGAGGAGACCGCGAAGGCCGCGCAGCGGATCGTCGCCACCTACGCCGATGATTTCCTCGACGCCGCCACGCTGATGTGCATGCTCGGCGTCGAGCCGGAGGGGCTCATCCACCGCAAGGTCGCCGCGGACGCCGCCGCCGAAGAAGAGGCGAAGAACCCCAAGGCTGCGAAGAAGGCCACGAAGAAGGCCGCAGCCAAGAAAACGACCAAGAAGGCACCGGCGAAGAAGGCCGCAGCCAAGAAAACCACGGCGACGAAGAGCACGAAGTCTGCAGCCGCGAAGAAGACCACCGGCGAGTAGTCTGGCGACCACATACCCGAGAACACCGACCCTCGAGCACCCTAAGGGGAGACGACGCCGTGACTGCCGGAGATGACCGAACATACGACGCCCACGGAGAGTCGTCGGCGGGGACTGTTCCCACAAGTGACATGGTCGTGGTCGCCAACCGGCTGCCGGTGGACCGGTCCGTCGACCGGGAGGGGAGGGTGACCTGGTCGCCCAGCCCCGGCGGGTTGGTCACCGCCCTGCGTCCCGTCCTGGAGAGCAGCCAGGGCAGCTGGGTCGGGTGGCCCGGTGCCACGGCGGACTCCCCGGAGGAGGAAGTCCACGTCTCGGATCTCCCGGAGATGGACGGCGGCATCTCGCTGGTGCCGGTCAACATCACGACCTCGGAGTTCCAGACCTACTACGAGGGGTTCTCGAACGACACACTATGGCCGCTCTACCATGACCTGATCGTCCACCCGGAGTTCCACCGGTCGTGGTGGCGCGCCTACCGCACCGTCAACGAACGTTTCGCCCGGGCCGCCGCAGAGGCCGCCGCGCCCGGTGCCACGGTCTGGGTGCAGGACTACCAGCTCCACCTGGTCCCCGGTCTGCTCCGCGAACTGCGACCGGACCTGAAGATCGGTTTCTTCCTGCACATCCCCTTCCCCGCCCCGGAACTGTTCCGTCAGCTCCCGTGGCGTTGGGACGTCCTGCAGGGCACGCTCGGCGCCGACCTCATCGGACTGCACACCCCCGATTCAGCCTGGAACTTCCTCTACACGCTGCGCGCACTCGGCGGGGACGTGACCTTCGCCAAGGTCGGCGAAGGTGACGCCTGCGGCGCGGACGGCGAGGGGACGTTCACCGACGACGGTGCAGCCGGCACCGACGAGTCCGGCGTGTCCTACATCCGCGGTGCCCGCCTGCCACGGCGGGATGCCGTCGCCGGAACCGTGCGCACCGAGGACGGCCGCGAGGTCAAGGTCGGTGTGTTCCCGATCTCCATCGACACCGAGGGCGTCCAGTCCAAGGCCACGGCCCCGGAGACGGTGTCTGCGGCGAGTGCCCTGCGTCGACGCGTGGGCTCGCCGAAGATCCTCCTCGCCGGGGTGGACCGGCTGGACTACACCAAGGGCATCCATCAGCGGCTCAAGGCTCTGGAGCAGCTGCTCAGCCAGGGGCTGCTTAATCCGGACGAGGTCTGTCTCATCCAGGTCGCGACCCCGTCCCGGGAACGCCTCGACTCCTACGCCCGGACCCGCGAAGACGTGGAGCGCACGGTGTCGCGTATCAACGGCGCCTACGGCAGTCTGGGGCACACCGTGGTGCACTACTCCCACGCGAGCATGCCGTTCGCCCAGCTGGTCTCCCTCTACGCCGCAGCGGACGTGATGCTGGTGACCGCGTTGAAGGACGGGATGAACCTCGTCGCCAAGGAGTACGTGGCCAGTCATTCCGACGGCTCCGGGGCCCTGGTGCTCAGTGAGTTCACCGGTGCGGCGACCCAGCTCCCCAACGCCTACCTGTGCAACCCCTACGACGTGGAGTCCACCGCCGCCGCGATCATGAAGGCCATCGATTCGCCGGACGACGACAAACAGGCCCGCATGCAGGAGATGTGGGAGGAGGTCCGGTCCCACGACGTGCATGGTTGGGCCCGTCGCTTCCTCGCCGTGCTGGACCCCGGCGTGCTCGACGGCGCCGACCCAGACACCGGCGTAGGCACCGACTCCGACCCCGACTCCGACGCAGGCACGGTGGACGAGTGAGCCAGCGCCTGACACGCGGGGCCCTACGGACAGCACTCGGTGGCGTCGTCCTGACCGGAAGCGTCCTGCTCGCCTCCTGCGGGTCCGACATCCCCGGCGAGCTGGCGGACATACGCTGGCAGGTCGGCCGTGTGGAGGACGCCGATCTCGCCGACTCCGGCACCGCGGTGGCCTCCTCGCTGTCCCAGACCGACCAGGCCCGTACGTGGCTTGCGCTGGGCGGAAGTACGGTCACCGGGGCGGCTGGATGCATGTCGCTGAGCGGCGACGTCGAGTGGCTCGACAACGACCGGGTCCGTTTCCCCGGATTCAGCGCCCGTGACATCAGTGGTGAATCCGGTGGCACCGAGTGCCTGCCGAATGACTCCTCGCTGGCCGAGCGTCTCGTGGCCCTTCTGGGCGAGGGTGCCGCTGATCGCGAAGGTGGCGAAGGTGGCGAAGGTGACGGGGAGGCTCCCACGCTGCGGTGGAGCACCCCCAGCGAGGACGAACTCCGGCTGACCCGCACCGATGACGACCCGTCGAACTGGCAGACCGGGCGATTCGTCGAGTTCCTCGCGACGCCCTGACGTGGCGCCGCTACGCTGGACGGCATGACCGACGACTCCGTCACCACCGGCCCCCTGCCCACCGTCTCCACCGACGACGTCCAGTACCTCGCTGAGGTCCCGCACCTGCTCGTCGCCCTCGACTTCGACGGCACCCTCGCCGGATTCTCCACCGACCCGCTGTCCGTCCGGATGGTTCCCGGGGCGCGCGATGCCCTCGACCGACTCGCCACCTGTGCGGGCACCACCGTGATGCTGCTCTCCGGACGCAACCTCGAGATCCTCGAACCCGTCGCCGAGGTCACCGCCGTGGCCTCTCCTTCCCCCGGTGACATCCTGCTGGTCGGGAGCCACGGTGCCGAACCGGCCGACGCCACCAGCTCCGGTCTCGACGATGACCAACGTGCCCTGCTCTCCACACTCGCGGGGATGGCCGATGACTTCGCCACCCGGGATTCCGGGATGTGGGTGGAGCGTAAACCGTTCGCGGTCGGTCTGCATATCCGTGGAGCCGCAGACCGGCGGACCGGTCTGACCGCCTACGAGGAGTTCCGCCTCGCCGCCCAGAAACTCGACGGTGTCACCGTGACCCCGGGCAAGGACATCGTCGAGGTGTCCGTGTCACCGGTCACCAAAGGCAGCTACCTCGAGGCGTACATCGACCGGACGCAGCCGGACGCCGTCGTCTTCGCCGGGGACGACGTCACCGACGAGACAGCCCTGCGCGTTCTCGACCAGCAGGGGCTCACACCTGCCGGGGACGGGGGGCACCCGGGCCGTCCCGACGTAGGCATCCGGATCGGCGACGGCGAGACCGCCGCCCACCGACGTCTCTCTGACCCGGAAGCGATGGCTGAGACCCTCGCACGTCTCGCCGAGGCCCGGCTTCTCCGCCAGGGAGACCGCGAGGGCGGGGTCGTCGACGCCGCGTCGGTGGCCGCGGTCAGCGAGCTGCGGGAGGACCGACAGTCCGCCCCGGAAGGAAACGCGTCGGGAGAATGATCCGTGACTCCGGCTCCGCCCATTCGGTCGCGGGTTCCCGGCGCGTGGCTTCGGTGTTCCGGCCGATCAGTGCGGCGAGTACGTTGCCACTGGTGAACCCCTTCTCACGGTTGGGCTGTTCCACGGTCGCGAGACCGCGGAACCGCGCACGCGCGATGCCGTCGAACCCGACCACCGACAGATCACCGGGTACGTCGATACCCGCGTCGTCGGCGTAGTCGAGCACCCCGAGAGCCTGGCTGTCCGTGGTGCAGATGACCGCCGTGAGATCGGGGTAGTTCTCCAGCAGTTCGGCGGCCGCGCTGCGGGCGGTGTCGGGGTTGTTGATGTGGCGCTCGATGACCGGGACGTCCTCCCTGCTGATCCCGGCGTCCTCCAGCACTGCCAGTGCTCCGAGGACACGGCCCCTCTGGACGTGCATCTGCGCCTTGTCCAGTCGCCCGGCGCTCACCGGCCCGTTGTTCGGACGGCGGTCGAGGCGGATGCACAGGATGCCGACATGACGGTGGCCGGCGTCCACCAGTGCCTGTGCGGCCGGGCGGATCGCCTCACGGTCGTCGATGCCGACGAAGTTGACGCCGTGGTCGTCGGCGGGCTGGTCACAGATCACCGTGGGGACGTTGCGGCTGGTCACCGAGGTGAGGAAAGGATCGTCCGCGGCCACAGAGTAGACGATGAAGCCGTCCACGACCGCCTGGTTCACCAGGGACGCGGGACGGTCCTCCTCGGCGGTCTCTGCGCCCGCCGGGATCAGCAGCATTGAAGTGTCCATGCCCACGCATGCCTCGGAGACCCCTGACATGAACTCCAGGGACGCCTGGTCTTCGAAAGCGTAGGTCATGTCGTCGGTGAGCAGCACACCGATGGCACCGGCGCGACGGGTCCGCAGGGAGCGGGCCGTCGGGTCCGGACCGGAGTAACCCATCCGCTCGGCGGTGCGCATGATGCGCTCGCGCAGGTCGACAGAGAGCTGCTCCGGACGGTTGTACGCGTTGGATACCGTTGTCCTGGAGACACCCAGTTCCGCGGCGATGGAGGCCAGGGTGCCCCTCCGGCCCTGTCTGCCTTGCCGACCCTGGTTACTGGAGCGATTCACGACGACCATGGTAGTCGACGGTTCCGGCCGTGACTGACGTAACCCTAATTGGCAAGCGTTACCAACAAGGACTACTGTCGTCCTCATGTCACGACGTCGATCCGCCACCCGTACCGCCGCCGCCCTGTCGCTGGCCGGGGCCACCGCCCTGACTCTCGGCCTCACCGCCTGTGCAGGCGGTGCAGACAGTGCGTCCGCCGACAACGGCGGCATCCGTATCGTCGCGTCCACCTCCACCTGGGGCGACATCGCCCAACAGGTCATCGACGATGCGGCGGATGTTGACGGCGCCACCGACACCGACGACATCACGGTGGACACCATCCTCTCGGGAACCGACGACGACCCCCACGAGTACGAGGCCACCGCCCGGGACATCTCCACCATCCGGGACGCCGACATCGTCGTCGGCAACGGGGCCGGTTACGACAACTGGCTCACCGACAACGCCGGGGACGATGCCGAGGTCATCACCGCCGCCCCGGTTGCTGAGGGGCACGATCACGGCGATCACAGTACTGACAGCGACCATGCCCAGGACGCCGACCACGCCGACCACGATCACGGCAGCGGCATCCTCGAAGGCGAGGACAATCCGCATGTCTGGTTCGACATGGACCGCGTCACCGAGTTCGCCGACAGTCTCGCCGCCCACCTCAACAGCCTCGACGACAGCTTCCCGGCGGAAGCCACCGGTGTCCACGAGATGACCGACGGGTTCCGCCAGCGGATCGCCGAGCTTCCCCACTCCCACGTCGTGCTCACCGAGCCCGTGGCGGGTCTCCTGCTCCGCGGCTCAGAGGTCCACGACGTCACACCGGAAGGATTCGCCCGGGCCGTCCTGAACGAAGGTGAGCCGTCCGTGGCCGATCTCTCGGCGACCCGCGATCTCATCACCGACGGCGAGGCGGACGCGTTGATCACCAACACCCAGTCCGAGAGCCAGGCGTCCCGCCAGCTCACCGACGCCGCCGAGGACAAGGACGTGGCGGTCGTCAACGTCACTGAGACCCCGGACAACGACGAGGACTTCGCCGACTACGTCGACGCCGCGATCACCGACCTCGAGGATGCGCTCAGCTAGATGTCCCTCCTGACCTTCACCGGCGCCAGCGTCGACCCCCTCTGGCACGACCTCACCCTGAGTGTCGAACCCGGAGAGTTCCTCACCGTCCTCGGCCCCAACGGGGTGGGGAAGTCCACCCTGCTCAATGCCGTCCTAGGGACCCGTCCCCTGTCATCCGGCAGTGTCAGCGCACCCGACCGGATCGGCTTCATCCCCCAGCAACGCATGTTCGACACCGATCTGCCGATCCGGGTCCGTGACCTTGTGGGACTGTCCATCGAGCACGGGACGATGTCACGGCGACGTCCCCGCCGCTCCACCATCGACGCGGCGCTCGCCGAGGTCGGCGCGTCAGGTCTGGCAGACCGCCGGGTGGGTACGCTCTCCGGTGGTCAACAGCAACTCGTCAGGCAGGCCCAGGCCATGGCCACCGACCCTGAACTCCTCCTCTGTGACGAGCCGTTGCTCAGTCTCGACCTGTCGGCCCAACGGGCCGCGGTAGAGCTACTCGACCGACGTGGACGGGAGTACGGCACCGCCGTCATCTTCGTCACCCACAGCATCAACCCGGTTCTGTCGGTGACCGACCGGGTGCTCTACCTCGGCCCGGACGGACACGTCACCGGTGCCGTGGACGAGGTCATGACCGGCCCGGTGCTCTCCCGGCTCTACGGCACCGACGTGGACGTCGCCGAAGTCAACGGACGGATGGTGGTCGTGTGAGCACCTGGGACCTGCTGCAGGTCGACTTCGTCCAGAACGCCCTGATGGCTTCGCTGCTCCTCGGCCTGGTCTCCGGTGCTCTTGCTCCGCTGATCGTGATGCGCAAGATGAGTTTCGCCGCCCACGCCACCGGGGAGCTGGCGCTGATGGGTGCCGCAGCCGCACTGTTGTTCGGGGTCAGTGTGACCACGGGCGCGGTTCTCGGCGCTGTGCTGGCGGCCGTCGTACTCGCCCTGCTCGGGCTGAAGGAACAGGACGCCACCGTCGGCGTCGTCCTCGCCTTCGGCATGGGCCTGTCTGTCCTGTTCATCTACCTGTACCCGGGCCGGACATCGGAGGCCTACGCGCTGCTCACCGGACAGATCGTGGGCGTCTCCGGCGCGTCCCTGGGCATCCTGGCGTTGATGGCGGTCCTGGTCGTCGGGGCCGTCGCCGTACTGTGGCGGCCGCTGTTGTTCGCCACCGTCGACCCGGTCATGGCGGCGGCGTCGGGTGTGCCGGTGAAACTGCTGGCCGCGGCATTCGCTGTGCTCATCGGTATCGTCGCTTCCCAGGGAGTCCAGATCGTCGGGGCCCTGCTGCTGCTCGCCCTGTTGATCACCCCGGGCGCTGCGGCTGTACGGGTGACCTCGAACCCGCTGCTGGCAGTCGTACTGTCCGCGCTGTTCGCGACCACCTCCGCCGCTGGCGGGCTCATACTCTCCCTGGAGCCGGGGCTGCCGGTCAGCCCCTTCGTCACCTCGATCAGTTTCGCGATCTACCTTGCCTGCCGCGCCATCGGCTGGGCCCGTGGCCGCCGGGTGATCCGCGATGAATCACGGCAGCGGCACAGCCAGCCCGAGCTCCCCGCCGATCCGCATCACTCACAGAGCGTGAGTTGATCCCGTAGCGCCGGAGGGACACCGTCCTGCTCCAGGCGTCCGGCGTCGTAACAGGGGTAACCGGTACCGGGGGTCGTGTCGTCCGGCAGGTACTCCACCCACATGCCACCTGTCCATGCGAGGTTCCGGAGGTGGTCGGTCTGCCACTGCCCGGCGCGCATCCAGGCACCGTCGCAGTAGATGAGCACGTCGAGGGCCTCCATGCCCTCCGTGCGATGCAGGGACTCGAGACTGCAGGGCTCTGGGACGGGGTCGGTTTCCGGGGCCGGTTCGGTTTCAGATTCGGGGTCGGGTTCGGGTTCGGGGACAGCGGAGTGCTCTGGGACCATCGTCTCGGTGACGGTGGCGGGGCTGGTGCCGTCCACCGCAGAGTACGTCCCCTCTCCCCCGTCCCCTGAGCAGGCCACAATTCCCAGGCAGAGCGTAGCCACGGTTGCTGAGGCGGACGCCGACCGGACTATCCGGCGTGCGCGTCCCTGTACCTGTGCGGTCGTATCTCGTGTCGTGGATATGGTGGTAGATGTGGTGGACATGGCGCCCCTCCTCCGGGCTTGTACCTGTCCCATCGTCGACCCCACGCCCCACGTCACACATGCATATACCCGCATGACAGCCTGAGCCCTCAGGTCAGCGTCCGTCCCCGATTCCGACCTGAGCCCTCAACCTCCCCCTCCGGGGAGCTTCACCCCACGCGACGCTGGCGGGCGAACTCGCTGAGCACCACGCCCGCCGCAACGGAGGCGTTGAGGGACTCGACCCGGCCTGCCATCGGGATCGACAGGATGTCGTCACAGGTCTCCCCCACCAGACGCGAGAGCCCCTTCCCTTCGGACCCCACCACGACAACCACGGGGGTGGTCCCGTCATAGGTGTCGAGGGTGTGCTGACCGCCGGCGTCGAGCCCCACAACCTGGTACCCGGACTGCTGGAACTGCTTCAGTGAGCGCACCAGGTTCGTCGCACGGGCGACCGGCAGCCGTGCTGCCGTGCCGGCGGAGGTCCGCCATGCCACAGCGGTCACCGAGGCTGACCGACGCTCCGGGATGACCACGCCGTGCCCTCCGAATGCCGCAACCGAACGGATCACCGCACCCAGGTTGCGGGGATCAGTGATGTTGTCCAGCACCACGATCATCCCCGGCCGACCCGAGGTCTGCACTGCATCGATCAGGTCCTCGACCTCGGCGTACTTGTACGGCGGCACCTGCAGGCCGATCCCCTGGTGCATGCCGTTGCCCGTCATCCGGTCCAGTTCGTCGCGACTGACCTCGAGCACGGCGATACCACGCTCGGCGCAGGTGTGGACCGCCTCCGAGAGCCGCTCGTCGTTGCCGGTGCCGACCGCGACATAGAGTGCGGTGGCCGGGGCGTCCGCCCGCAGGCACTCGATCACCGGGTTCCGTCCGACGACGAGTTCCGGCTGATTGTCGGTGTCCCGGGGGTTCTGGCGCCCGGAGTCGCGTCGCTCCTTGGTCTTCTTCGCCTTGTACTTCGCGTGGTAGACGCGGTCCTCCGCCTTCGGCGTCGGCCCCTTGCCGGCGAGCCCCCGTCGCCGGGTGCCGCCGGAGCCCTTGTCCGAGCCCTTGCGCGCCGTCTTACGTACCGCGCCGCGGCGCTTGTCGTTTCCTGCCATGGCGACCAGACTACCCTGCACGTTCGTCCTGTTCCCAACACCGCCGCCGCACGGTATCGTCTGCTGGTTATGACCCCTCCGGATCCCGTGGGCACACGCATGTCCCGTACCGAACGACTCGACTCCCTCCCGGTGACCCGCCGTCACGTGAAACTGCTGGGCGGCTCCGGTATCGGGTGGGCGTTGGACGCGATGGACGTGGGCCTCATCGGTTTCATCATGGCGGCGTTGACCACCCACTGGGGGCTGAGCCACACCGAAACATCCTGGTTGGCCTCCGCGGGCTTCGTCGGCATGGCGCTGGGTGCCACGTTCGGCGGGCTGCTCGCCGACCGCATCGGACGGCGCACTGTCTTCGCCGTCACGCTGCTGGTCTACGGACTCGCGACCGGGGCGTCCGCCCTTGCCGGTGGCCTGGCGGTCCTCATCGTCCTGCGTTTCGTGGTGGGTCTCGGACTCGGCGCCGAACTACCGGTGGCATCCACCCTGATCTCCGAATTCGCTCCGCGGAATGTCCGGGGGCGCATGGTCGTGATCCTGGAGGCATTCTGGGCCGTCGGTTGGCTGGCCGCAGCCGTCATCGGCGCGTTCGTGATCCCGGCGAGTGACAACGGGTGGCGGTGGGCGCTCGCCCTCGGAATGGTACCGGCCTTCTACGCCCTGTACGTCCGTATGAAACTCCCGGAATCGGTACGCTACCTGGAGTCGAAGGGGCGTCACGACGAGGCGGAACAGATCGTCACCGACTTCGAGGAATCCGATCCCGCCCGCCTGCCGTTCCAGACAGGGATGTCGGCGACGGAGCCGAGGCAGCCGACGCAACCGTCGGAGACTTTAGAACCTGCAGTGTCTGCAGTGTCTGCAGGCGGCGGTATCTGGTCATCGGCACTGCGTCGACGGACCGCTGCACTGTGGACGATCTGGTTCTGCATCAACCTCAGCTACTACGGCGCCTTCACCTGGATTCCTTCCATCCTGGTCGATCAGGGCTACACGCTGGTGAAGTCCTTCACGTTCACCCTGATCATCACACTGGCCCAGCTGCCGGGGTATGCGGTGGCCGCTTTCCTCATCGAGAAGTGGGGGCGTCGGAGCACCCTGTCCGTCTTCCTCGCCGGATCAGCGGTGGCCGCCGGGCTCTACGGTTTCGCGGGGGTGGGATGGCAGATCATCGCCGCCGGATGTCTGCTGTCTTTCTTCAACCTCGGGGCGTGGGGCGCACTGTATGCCATCGGCCCGGAGCTCTACCCGACGACGATGCGTGCCCGGGCACGGGGGCGGCGACCGGGTTCGGACGGATCGCCTCGATCCTCGCACCACTGATCGTGCCGCCCCTGCTGGTGTTCGGCGGTATGCCGGTCCTGTTCGCACTGTTCGGCACGGTATTCGCCGTCGCCGCGGCGGCTGCGCTGGCGCTGCCTGAGCTGAAGGGGACCAGCCTGGCGGAGCGGTAGGTCATTGGGAGGGCCCGTTGTTCGACACCGCCTCTCGTCCCTACATGAAGCAGGGACGAGACCGCGGCCGCAGTGATAGCATGTGTTATATGAGTACCCGTGAGACCATCCGTGAGCAGCTGCGCGAAGATGCAGCAGCCGCCGATGCTTTACGATCTCGGGCCGGAGAGCTCCTGGTCACGGCTGTCCGCTCCGGCAGCGCAGCTGGTCTCTCACAACGCGAAATCGCCGAAGCTGTAGGGCGCAGTCAGCCGGAGGTTTCTCGACTACTACGTTTCCACGGTCGTTCCCCACTAGGTCGGGCATTGCGACGTCACCGCAATGAAGTCGCGGCCGCTTTACGTGACGTCGGAGTCCGGAATCCGAGGGTGTTCGGAAGTGTCGCCAGAGGAGAGGACGACGAACGCTCTGACGTCGACCTTCTTGTCGAGATCCCCGAAGGTTTCGGTCTCTTTGACCTCACCCAGTTAGAGCTCAAGATATCGGCCATTGTCGGTGCTCCTGTCGACCTTGTTCCCGACAGATCCTTGCGACCGAACCTTCAGGACCAGGTACTCAACGAGGCAATCCCACTGTGAGCAGGAGTGACACCGAGCGGATATCCGATGCCCTGTCGCACATCGAAGCGATACACCGCCACCTGGCAAACAGAAGCGTCTCTCAGGAGACAGTCGCGGATGCAGTGGCAATGCGACTCTCTGCCGCGATCGAGTCCCTCCGGACGACTGACGGAAGCCTGGAGACTCGACTTTTCGGCGACGAGTGGCCTGCAATATGGGCGACTAGAAACCACATCGCTCAGCGAACAATCTTCCGATGTTCGAGAACGTGCTTCGCAATGAACTGAAAGGGTATGGCGAGGCGTGACGGTTCGGATCGGAGACAGTGCGGTGTCTCTGCCGCTACCCTAGTGACCAGGTCGCCCCCTCCGGGGTGTCGGTGACGACCACCCCGGCTTCCTTCAACCGGTCCCGCACCTCATCGGCGGTGGCGAAGTCCTTCTCCGCGCGGGCCGCAGCACGGCGGTCCAGCTCGGCACGCACCAGGACGTCCAACGCTGACGTCGCGCCGTCCGACGCCTCAGTGCCGATACCCAGCCCACGCCCCTGCGCAGACGGCCCTGACCATGTCGCCGACATCGGGTCGACACCGAGCACGCCAGCCATCGCCCGCACTGCACCGGCGATCTCCGTCAACCGCTCACGGTCGCCGGACTCGAGCACCTTGTTGCCCTCCCGCACGGCATCATGGATGACGGCCAGCGACTGCGGAACGGACAGGTCGTCGTCCAACGCCTCCTCGAACGACGGCAGCCAGGAACCTGTCTCCACCTCACCGAGGATCCCCACGGCGCGTGCCAGGAACTTCTCGATCCGACGGAAGCCTGCGGCCGCCTCCTGCAACGCAGACTCCGAATACTCCAGCATCGAGCGGTAGTGCGCGGAGCCCAGGTAGTAGCGCAACTCGATCGGACGGACCTGGGTGAGGATGTTCGGCACGGAGAGCACGTTGCCCAGGGACTTGGACATCTTCTCGCCCGACATCGTCACCCAGCCGTTGTGCAGCCACAGGCGGGCGAAGCCGTCTCCGGCGGCATGCGCCTGGGCCGCCTCGTTCTCGTGGTGGGGAAACTGCAGGTCCATGCCACCGGCGTGGATGTCGAACTCCGCACCGAGATACTTGCGCGACATCGCCGAGCACTCGATGTGCCAACCGGGACGTCCGTAGCCCCACGGGGTATCCCACCCCGGTTCCCCCGGTTTCGCCGACTTCCACATGGCGAAGTCGCGCGGGTCCTCCTTGCCGGGGGCGGCGTCCTCGCCCTGGTCCAGTTCATCGAGCTTCTGGTGCGACAGGAAACCGTACTCCGGAACCCGCGCCGTGCGGCAGTACACCGAACCGTCCTCCGTGGCGTAAGCGAGGTCGGCGTCGATGATGCGCTGGATATAGGCGATCATCTCCGGGACGTGGCCCGTGGCACGCGGTTCGACGGACGGCGGTGCCACTCCGAGCAGGTCATAGGCGCGGGAAAACTCACGTTCGTGAGTGGCGGCCCATTCCCACCAGGGACGGCCGTGCTCGGCGGACTTGGTGAGGATCTTGTCGTCGATGTCTGTAACATTGCGCACGAAAGCGACATCGAGCCCCTTGGCCTCGAGCCAGTTGCGCAGGATGTCGAACGCCACCCCGGAACGCACATGTCCGATGTGCGGGATGGACTGCACGGTCGCGCCACACAGGTAGACCGACGCATGTCCTTCCTGCAGCGGAACGAAGTCCTGGAGTTCACGGGTCGCGGTGTCGAAGAATCGCAGAGTCACAACTGACAGTCTAGACGGGAGAGACCCCATGAAACTTGCGACGGTCCGTATCGACGGCTCACGGTGCACGATCCAGGTGGACAGCGTCGACGACGCACCGGACGGGGGCTCGGTCACCGGACGCATCGTGGACCGTCGCGAGCTCGGTGCCCTGCTCACCGCCAATCCCACCGGTATCCGCAGCGCCGTGGAATCCGGCCTGCGGCGGGACGGCGACGAGGTCACCGTCCCCCTGACAGACCTCCTGCCGGTCATCCCCTCCCCCTCGAAGGTCTTCTGCGTCGGCTTGAACTACCGGGAGCACATCGAGGAGATGGGCCACCCGATCCCCGACCATCCGACCCTGTTCGTGAAGTACCCGTCCGCACTGACCGCCCCCTACGCGGAGGTCACGGTACCGGCGGGGATGACCGACAAGGCGGATTACGAAGGTGAACTCGCGGTGGTCATCGGCTCCCGGCTGGCCGGCGCCCGCGGTGGTGCGACCGCCGAGGAGGCCCGGGCGGCCATCGGCGGCTACGCCGTGATGAACGACTTCTCCCAACGCGACTGGCAGTACCGCACCCAGCAGTGGCTGCAGGGCAAGAATCTCGACCGGTCGTCCGCCTTCGGTCCGTGGCTGACGGTGGCGGACGACTACGACCCCGTGGCCGAGGGTGCCGTTCTCCGCACGTGGGTCAACGGCGATCTCCGGCAGGAACATTCCACGTCCGACCTGGTGTTCCCCCCGGTTGACCTGGTCCGGTACATCTCGAACTTCGCCACACTGGAGCCCGGTGACGTGATCGTCACGGGCACCCCGGAGGGGGTCGGCGCAGGTTCCGGCCGTTTCCTCGGTGACGGCGACGTGGTACGCATCGAGGTCGACGGCCTCGGTGCCGTGGAATCGACCATCCGGATGTGAACGCACTGCCCCTGGCGGGACCACGCTTTGATAGGGTCAGCTCAGTACGCTTATCCTGCCCTACGCACCCCCGGAGTACCTCATGACCCTTCGCACCACCCGCCCCACGCGCCGCGCAGCTGCCCTCGCCGCCACCGCTGTCCTCGCCCTGGGCCTCACCGCCTGCTCCAGCGACTCCGATGATTCTGCAGAGTCAACGGACTCAACGGAGTCAACGGACTCTGCCGACGCGACGACGACGGCAGCCGACGCAGCCTCCGAAGGCGCCGCATCCGACGGCGCCCTCTCGGTGGACAAGGCCGACGGTCTCACCGCAGGCGACACCGTCAAGGTCACGCTGGACGGACTGGACACCGAGCAGAACTACTACGTCGCTGTCGCCACGACCGACGGCGAGAGCAGCGACCCGTCGACCTACGCCGGCGAGATGAGGGACTGGGCGCGCGTCGTCCCCGAGGGCGAGGAGGGTGGCACCGCCACCTTCGACGCCGACGGCAACGCCGAGTTCGACCTGACGGTCCAGGCCACCAACGAGGACGGCACCGTGGACTGCACCACCGACTCATGCTCACTGAAGCTGGTCACCGACCACGCCTCGACTCCCCCGTTCTCGGACGTCGCGTCCGTCCCCGTGACCTTCGAGAAGTGACACGGTAGCTCCCGGGGTCATTCCCCGGGGACCAGCAACCCTCCCTCGTAGGCGAGGATCACCAGCTGGGCACGGTCATGTGCCTGGATCTTGGTCATGATCCTGTTGACGTGGGTCTTCGCCGTGTGCGGTGAGATGAAGAAGGTCTCCGCGATCTGCTGGTTCGACAGACCGCGCCCCACCAGTTGGAGCACCTCACGTTCCCTCTCCGTGAGCAGGGCCAGGCTCCGGGCCGCCTGCTGTGAGACCGCCGGGCGCGGTTCAGGGGACCGCACGTAGCGGGCAATCAGGCTACGGGTCGCCGTCGGCGACAGGAGAGCGTCACCGTCCGCGACGGCATGGACGGCGCGGATGATCTCCTCCGGTTCCGCACCCTTGCCGATGAACCCGCTGGCCCCCGCACGCAGAGCCGCGACCACGTACTCGTCCTCTTCGAATGTCGTCAGGATCAGTACCTTACTGTTGGCGTTCGCTGGGTCGGAACAGATGCGTTCGGTTGCTCGATGCCGTCGAGACGGGGCATACGGATGTCCATCAGGACGACGTCAGGGCGCAGGGAGACGGTCATCTCGGCGGCTTCCAGTCCATCCGTCGCGGCGCCGACGACCTCGGTGTCCGCTGCACTGGAGAGGATGTCCACCACCGCCTGACGGATGAGGGCCTGGTCGTCGACGACGAGCACGGTGGTCACGGATAGTCCTCCCGGTTCCTGGTGTGACTGGCGAGTGGTAGTTCAGCGGTGAGCGTGAATGTCCCGTCTGATTCTACGGTGGAGATCGTGCCGCCCACGGCGGCCACACGTTCCCGCAGGCCGGTGAGGCCCAGATTTCCCTGTGGGGCGTCGGGTTGGTTGCGCCCGGTCTCCGAGACCGGGTTGCGCACCTCCACCGTCACCGCGGCGTCCGCCCCTCCCCGGACGATGATGCCCAGGTGCGCCGACCCTCCGGAACCGTGCTTGTGTGCGTTGGTGAGCCCCTCCTGAACCACCCGGTACACCACTCGTCCGGTGGTCTCGTCGGTCGACGAGAGGTCGCCGTCGACTGTCCGGTCGACAGCGAGTCCCGCCTCGACGACCGAGCGCACCAGGGGATCGATGTCAGCGAGCCCGGGCTGCGGCAACTGAACGGTTGCCCCCTCTGCACCCGACCCGGCGTTGTCGTCGGCGCGCAGGTACCGCAGCAGCACCCCGATGTCCCCGAGAACCTCACGCGCAGCACCACGGATCGTAGCGAGTGATTCCCTGGCCTTCTCCGGCCGCGTGTCCAGTGAACTGGACGCCACACCGGCATTGAGACTGATCACCGAGATACGGTGGGCGACCGTGTCGTGCAGGTCCTGGGCGATGCGGAGTCTCTCCTCCGCCACCCGTCTGCTCGCTTCAGCCTCCCGGGTCTGCTCGGCGCGTTCGGCACGTTCGGTCGCCGCCCGGGTGTACTCACGCCGGGACCGGGCACTGTCCCCCAGAGCGGTGGCGACTGCGATACCTGCGGCGACCTGGAAGACCTGGGGATCCAACGCCATACGGTTGTCGGTGAACAGGCTCAACACCGCGACCACGGTCGCTCCGAGGGCGCCCAGGACCAGTGCAGTCCGTCTCGGCGCCGTGTTCGCCGCGGCGAACACGGCCACGACCGCCCCGATACCTGGTGCCAGGACGGGAGACCCGACGACGGCGGTGGCGAGATACACCACCAGACAGACGATGAACACAGGCACAGACCAGCGCCGACGCAGCGGCATCAGTGCCGCGGTCACCACCGCCAGCAGGGGGACGAAAAGCATCATGTGTTCGTCGGGGAATCCGGGACCTGATCCCGGGCCGGGCCCCGGGCCCAGGGGCAGCCCCAGGCCGGAACCAGGGGCTCCTCCCGGCGTCGGCACGACGACGGAGACGAGGATGAGGGCGATGATCGCCAGGTCCCCCGCCCACACCGGCAGCCACGCCGGACGCTCGCGTGGCTGACCTGAGTCCGGACGGGCCGGGGACGTCAGGCCTGTCGGTTCTGTCGGGACGGGCTGGCTCATTCGACCATTCTCCTTCATCTCTGTCATTCGTGTCCCTGCCGGTAGTGCTGTTACTGCTGGTGTGCCGCTTCACCGAAGTAGATCACACCGTGCGGGACATGCCGTGGTGTGCGGTCGACTCATCGGGTTCAGGTGTCTCAGGAAGCTGGACCGGTGGATCGTCCGGCTCACCGACCGGAACCGGTTCGACAATTCGGCGGCGGAGCGGGTGCCCGGAGGTACCGCCGACAACGACCCACCGTTCACGGAGCTCCTGGGTGGGTGGAGGGGCCGCCTCCCCGGATTCTTGGGACACGGAGCAGTCTTCGTCATCCATGTCCCGGTCCGGGGTGGCGACGGCACCGTCTGTGGTCAACGCGTCCCGTACGATCCGGCGCGGGTCATAGCGCTGCAGCTGCCTGTTCCACATCGTCGGGTCCATCGCATCGACGGGGAACCCGAGTTCCTGCTCCGCCCGGCGACGGGTCGATTCGGTGAAACGCCGGACGTTCCTGACGAAGGTGGCGAGCTTCTCTGCATACTGGGGCAGCCGTTGCGGACCGATGATCACGGCGGCGATGAATCCGATGACGATGAGTTTCTCGATGGACAGTCCGAACATGTCAGGACACCCCTTCCAGGGTCGGGGACGCGGTGTCACCGACGGCGAGGTCGGCGTCCGTGCCCTTCGGCGAACGACGGTCATGAATCCAGGCGATGGTCAGGGAGACCCCGAACAGGACCGCCATGGGTACGGCGATGAGGAACATCGACAGCAGGTCTGCGGCCGGAGTGACCAGCGCGCTGAACACCACGATGCTGATCGTTATGCCACGCCAGCTGCGGGCTACCGTCACCGCCGGTAGCAGCCCCATCACGTTCAACACGACGATGAATGCGGGAAGCGTGAAGGCGACACCCGCAGCGAGCACCAGCTTCATCACGAAGTCCACGTAGTATGACGCCTGCAGCAGGGTACTGTCCTCTGCGGACGCGAACCCGGCGAGGAGTTCGACGATCCTGGGGAACACCGCCACTCCGGCGGCACAACCGGCGGCGAACAGCGGGATGACGGCCCCGATGAAGCCGAAGGTGTAACGCTTCTCTCTCCTGGTCAGGGCAGGGGCGATGTAGGCCAGCAGCTGGTAGAGCCACACCGGGCTGGACAATGCGATACCACCGAACAAGGCGATCCTGAGTTTGAGGTCGAAGGCCCCGGTGATGCTGTCGTAGTTGATGGTCGCCGCACGGGTCTGCGCGATCTCGACGACCGGAGCACGCAGGACCTCGAGGACCTGGTCGGACATGAGGTAGGCGATGACCATGGCGACCGCGAGGGCGGCCGCAACGCGGGTGATCCTCCTCCTGCCTTCACGAAAATGGCCGGCCAGGGGCATGGTGGCAGGCCCCGCGGTCGCGGTCGTCATGAGGTGTGCTGTTCTGCCGTAGGCACGGTGTGCACGGTACGCACCGACGGCGTCCCGGCACCCGGCTCAGCCACCGGTCCAGCCGTCGGCACGGTAGCAGTCTCTGTCTCGGACGCCTCCTTCTTCAGGATCCGGACGGACTGGCCGATGCTCTTAGCCAGCGCGGGGAGTTTCGCTGCCCCGAACAGCAGGAGCACGACGGCGAGGATGACCAGGGCGTGCATTCCGGTGAGATTCTGTAACATGATCTACTCCTTGAGGTTCTGTGATTCTCTGGTTGACGGTGTGACGGTCGTCGTCAGGACGCTGCGGTGTCCGGTGCGCCGGCCGGCGGTTCACCCGGTGATTCACCGTTGGGGGGCTCGCCGCCGGGGCCGGCACCTTCACCGCCGGCCCCTCCCGGGCCACCGCCTGCGGGAGCTGCACCGGCGCTGGGTTCAGTGGTGGTGTCCACCCTCACCACCAGCGAAGCGATGTACCCGGAATCGACGTCGCCGCTGATCGTGGCCATCTGCAACGCCCCGGCGTCCTCGCCGAACACGTTGTCGGTCTCGAGGGTGATCTGGGACAGGTTGTCTGACGACCCGTCATAGACCGACGAGGTGTAGACCTCGTTGAGGACGTCCTCCGGAATCGCCATCTGTGAGGTGGAGATCGCGTTGGCGGAATCATCGGTGGAATCGACGTCGGGGTACACCTCGAAGTGGATGTGGGTCCACCGCCCGGTGTAACAACCCGGCATCACGGAGGTGAACGTCACCGACCCGTCGGCATCGGCGACCTGGACTCCACGGAGCCAGGTCTCGTCCTCGACACCCTCTGAGTACATCGAGTACTGCCCTTGTGCGTCACAGTGCCAGGCGTACACCGCGACACCGGTGAACGGCGCATCATCATTGGCCATGTCGGTGACGGTGAAGGTGAACTCCAACGGCACACCGTCGACCGGCGCGTCGGCACCGATGCTGGAACGGATGTCACTGCGCACGATCCCCGATTCCGACAGCACGTCCGGGCCGTTGGAACCGTCTGCCGGGTACGGGCCGGCTGTCTCGTCCGGAATCTCACCGGAGGGCAGGGTCGACGAGGCGGCACTGCCGGTGGTCGTCGCCGCATTGGTGGTACCGGACGTCGGGTCCGAGCAGGCTGCCAGCGCGACGGCGCCTGCCCCGGCGACACCTGCGCCGAGGAACATCCGCCGGCTCACCAGGGTCCGCAGATCGAATCCGACGCCCTGGTCGACAACCTCCTCCTCGGGCCGGTCGAGCAGTCGGCCCTCGTAGGCGGGGCCGGCGGGAGTGTCGGTGGGGTCAGGCACGCGGGTGGCCATGATGGTCCTCCTTGGTCTTCGGGACTGTTGTGGGGTCTACGGTGGTGGAGGGCTTCCTGTCCGTCCGTCACCGTGACCTTGAGTCTCGTCGACCGTGGCCCCCGCCGCGTCCCCTCTACGCAGTCATCACGTACCCCCAGCGCGGTATTGTGCGGTACATCCCCTGCACTATCCGGCGCGTTCTACCCGTCGGTCGGGGTATGCGCGGTGACACGGTCGTAGGTGAGGATCAGTGCACCGCTGGGAAGTACGGTGTGGTCCCTCAACTCCCAGGAACACGGGTCGAACTGAGCACCGCCGGAGAACAACGGGATACCGGAACCGATGGTCAACGGCGCCACTTTGAGAATGAGCCGGTCTATCTCGGAGTACAGGGCTGCCGCCAGTGTGCCACCACCCAGCAGCCAGATGCCCTTACCCGGTTGCCGCTTGAGTTCACGCACCGTCGCCTCCGGATCCGCGGACATGAGCTCAACCTGCGGTGAGGGCACTTCAGCGAGAGTCCGGGAAAACACCAGGTGCCGGAGGTGCGGAAACGCGTCGGGGATCCCGGCCGCCACGCCGATCTCGTAGCTTCGACGCCCCTCGAGAACAGTGTCGACGTGTGTCCCCGGACCGGTGAGAGAAAAGGCGTCACGAGCGGGACCGGGAAGCATTTCCGGGTACTCGGCGACCAGGTGCTCCACATAATCCGGGGGCAACGGCCAGAACCCTTCCGGCCCCGTCGGATCCGCACCGTCCGGCCCCGCGATGAAACCGTCGAGTGTCGTAGCGATGAAGTAGACGAGCTTGCGCATGGCACGATCCTCCTGCAGGCGGGTGCTGCCCGAGACTACCAGCGCAGCTCCCTGTGCCGGGGCGTGGTTACGCGGGGTCGTCCTGCCAGACGACGGCCGTCGCCACTGCGGCCACCCCTTCACCACGACCGGTGAACCCCAGGTGGTCCGTCGTGGTGGCGGAGACGCTCACCGGAGCGCCGAGATGAGCGGACAGAACCTGCTCCGCCTCGACACGCCGCGGCCCCATCTTCGGCCGGTTCCCGATCATCTGGACAGCAGCGTTGCCGATGGTGAATCCGTGGGACACCAGAAGGTCCCGGCACTCGGTGAGCAACTGTGCCCCGGTGACTCCCGCGTACTCGTCGCGTCCGACCCCGACGAAAGAACCGAGGTCCCCGAGGCCGGCGGCGGACAGCAGGGCGTCCACGACAGCATGCGCCACCACGTCACCGTCGGAATGCCCCTCGCATCCGTCCACCTCGTCAAAGAACAGACCGGCCATCCAGCACGGTTTACCGCCCTCTACCTGGTGGGCGTCGGTGGCCACACCGACCCGGGGAATGATCACGCCACTCCCCCGTCGCCTGCCGTCCGGTGGGCCCTCTCGAGATCTTCCGGCAACGTGATCTTGAACGCCTGCTCGTCACCCGGAACCGTCACGACCGTCTCCCCGGCCATCTCCATCAGCGATGAATCGTCGGTGACTGCGACAGGTGCCAGGTCCGACGGAGGTTCCCCGGTGGGGTGCGCGGAATCGAGTTCCTCCCTCGCCTGCTGCATCCGGTTCGCCGCGAGCAACCTGTCCAGGGCGAAGACCTGCGGGGTCTGGGCCGCCCGCAGTCCACGACGTTGCGGCGTGGCGCGGATGACCTCGGCGCCGTCCAGTGCCCCGCCAGACACCGTCTCCACCACCTTGACGGTGTCGGTCACCGGCACAACCGGTACCGCGCCCGCCCACGACCCAGTGGAGACACCTTCCGCCGCCGCGTCGACCGTAGCGCGGATCATCTCCGGCGGTGTAAGACACCGGGCGGCGTCATGGACGGCGACGAGGAAACCTCCGGCCAGGTCATCGTCCATGTCATCAGGGTCCGCGCAGTCAGCTTCCGGGTCGGAGCTGCTTCCACCGATCAAGGTCCGGACCGCCTCCAGGCCTGCCCGCACGGAGTCTGACCGGTCGGTTCCACCGAGGACCACAGTGACCTCCATCGGCGCCCACAACCCGATCTGGCTGCTGACCAGGTCGTGAGTGTGTTCAACCATGTCGGTGGAGACTGTCACCACCGTATGGCCGACAGAGTCCGACGCGGCGAGCCCGTCAAGGCACCGTTCCAGGATCGTCCGGCCACCGACCTGCACGAAAGCTTTCGGCAGGACCTCCCCCAGCCGTGTTCCGCTGCCCGCGGCCGCGACAACGGCGTACACCCGGTCAAGTCCGTCCACAGCGCCACCCCTAGACCCGGCCACCGGGCTCAGTCCTCGTCTTCGCCGAGCTCGTCGTCGAGGTCGACGGACTGCGGTGCATCCTCCTCAGTGACACCGGCGGCGCGACGGGCCGCCGATTCCTCGCGGTGCCGCACGATGGTCTCCTCCATCTTGCGTACCGTGGCATCGGCCTTCTCGTCGTCCACACCCTCGGCGAGAGCCAACTCACCGACGAGGACCAGACGCGCCTTGGCGAGCATGCGCTTCTCGCCTGCGGACAGCCCGCGGTCCTGGTCGCGACGCCACAGGTCGCGAACAACTTCGGCGACCCGGTTCACGTCGCCGGACGCCAGCCGTTCCTGGTTGGCCTTGTATCGGCGGGACCAGTTGCCCGCCTCCTCGACATCCGTCTCCCGCAGGACGGAGAAAACCTTGAGCAGGCCTTCCTCGCCGACGACGTCGCGGACGCCGACCGTCTCCGCGTTCGCGGCGGGCACCCGGACGAGCAGGTCCCCCTGGTTGACCCGGAGCACGAGGTAGTCGACCGGCTCCCCCTTGAAAACGCGCTGCTCAATTCCCTCGATCACTGCTGCACCGTGGTGGGGGTAAACGACGACGTCCCCGATGTTGAACTCCATGACGAGCCAGTTTAGCACCCTCCCCGGACACCCGCGGTCCCGCCTGCGTCTCCCTCCGCGCCCACCCCGTATGGGCCCATACAGCCGGGCCGAACTAGGTGTCCAGCACCCCCACAGGTTAATGTGGACTCGACGAAACCCGCCGCCCTGACATGTGACGGGACATATCATCTGCAGTTGACGGCCCCGGACGGGCCTCAGATGGAGGAGAACCACAGTGAAGAACCGGAAGCCCGCCGCCCGTCGGCTGCTCGCCGTCACCGCCGGTTGCGCGGCCCTGGCCCTGTCCGCCTGCGGCGCAGGTCAGATCTCCCAGACGGCCAACCAGGTAGCCGCGGTCAACGGCACGAACGGCGAGCTCGGCGACGCCGTCGTCCGGGACGTCACCCTGATCACCCAGGAAGACAACTCCGTCGCGCTGAAGTTCAACGCCTCCAACCAGGGCGTCGAGGGCGACGACATCACCCTGGAGCGGATCTCCGTGCAGGACGCCTCGGTCGACCTCGGTGAGAGCGTCACCATCTCCCCGGACTGCTCGGTTGTCGCCGACTCCGAGTCCGCGATCAAGGAGATGAACCCCTCCAACGCGGACGTGGGATGCACGCAGTACCTGGACACCACCGTGGACGGCGAGAACTTCTACAGCGGTGCGGCGCGGGTCGTGACCTTCGAGTTCAGCAACGGCGATATCGAGATCAACGCCCCGATCGTCGCCTGGTACACCGAGGCCGGCCAGACCAACCGGCACCAGGACGGTGTCACCCGTGAGGGCACCGACACCATCGACGGTGACCACGAGGGCCCGGACATCGGCTGACTCCTCTTCTCCCCGTCTGACGCGCATATTCCTGCTTCCAGGAGATGCGCGTTTTTCATGTCCGCCCCCGCTACTAGTCTGTGAGCCATGGCCACGAAAACCACGAACCGCAAACCCCGCAGCACCTACAGCTGCTCCTCCTGTGGCCACCAGGTATCGAAGTGGGTCGGCCGGTGTCCGTCCTGTCATGAGTGGGGGACGATGGCCGCCGTCGGCGCCACGTCCGCGGCCTCCCCCACCCCGGCGGGGTTGACCCCGACATCTCCGGCACAGCGGGTGACCGACATCGACCCGACCATCGCCAACCACCGCACCAGCGGGATCCGCGAGCTGGACCGGGTGCTCGGTGGTGGCGTTGTCCCCGGCAGCGCCGTCCTGCTCGCCGGTGAACCCGGCGTGGGCAAGTCCACCCTGCTGCTCGAGGTCGCCAACCGGTGGGCCCGTCAGGACCGCAGCGTCCTGTACCTCACCGCAGAGGAGTCGGTGGGACAGGTGCGCCACCGCGCGGAACGTACCGGGGCCCTGTCCGGGTCACTGTTCCTGGCCGCTGAGCACGACCTGGAGACGGCTCTGGGGCAGATCGACGCAGTGCAGCCCGAACTGGTGATCATCGATTCCTTGCAGACGCTCAACGCCTCCGGGGTGGAGGGCGTGGCAGGTGGTGTCGCCCAGACGCGCGCGGTGGCCGCCACGCTGACCACCCTGGCGAAATCCACCGGAGTCCCGGTCCTGCTCGTCGGGCACGTGACCAAGGACGGCAACGTCGCCGGTCCGCGCACCGTTGAGCACCTGGTGGATGTCGTCCTGAATTTCGAGGGCGACCGGCACAGCTCCCTGCGCTTCCTGCGCGGGCAGAAGAACCGGTTCGGCGCGACCGACGAGGTGGGGTGTTTCGAACAGACGGCTGACGGGATCCGCGAGGTTGCCGACCCGTCCGGGCTGTTCCTGCACCACCGGGACGACCCGGTCGCCGGTACCGCCGTGACGGTCCTGATGGACGGGCGGCGACCGATGCTCGGTGAGATCCAGACGCTCGCGTTGGAGACCCAGATGCACACACCTCGACGGGTCGTCACGGGGATCGACGCCAGCCGCGTCGCTGTTGTGCTGGCGGTCCTGGCCAAGCGCGCCGGCGTCGATCTGATGGGGCACGAGGTCTACGCGGCGACTGTCGGGGGGATGAAGATCAACGAGCCCGGAGCGGATCTCGCACTCGCACTGGCCCTCGCGTCAACGGCCTCCGGAAAGGCGTTGCCGACCGGCCTGGTCGCGGTCGGGGAAGTCGGCCTCGGAGGTGAGGTCCGACGCGTGCCGGACCTGCGACAGCGCCTGGCAGAGGCCCGACGACTGGGCTTCACCACCGCCGTCGTCCCGGATTCCACCCGGGGCGCCGACCGGACCACACCGCCGGAAGGGCTGCGCATCATCGCCGTCGGTACTGTTCAGGAAGCCGTGGCGAAGATCGGCGTCACGCGAGGTTGAACGTCTGCGACTCCGAGGTGTTGTCACCGATGTGCCCGTAGACCATGTACGCGCCGTTGCCGACCGGCTCGCGGTTGTCGCAGGAGTCCGGGGACGAGGTGGTCCGTGACCACGCGGTCATCTCGAAGGTGCGGGACTGGTCCGGATCCAGTCGCAGCCGTCCGGTCGATGTCGGTGAATTGCAGTCGGTGTCGCCCCAGACCCGGGAGTACCCGGAATCCATGGTGAACACCTCGAACTTCAGCTCGTCCTCGCTGAGGTCGATGTCGCACTCCCCGGATGTGGGGTTGGTGACCTCAAGGAAGAAGTTCGGCTGCTGGCCATCCCGGAACGTCGGTGCGCCCGGCCGTACGGACAGGCGGAGGTCGTCCAGCCCGCAGGTTTCCTTCGACGCGACGTCATCGGGGACCGGCTCGGTCTCCGAGGGCTCAGCAGAGCGTGACGGCGACTCAGACTCTGACGCTTCCGTGGATGCCTCACTCGATGCCGCGGATTCGGTCGATTCCTGTGTCGTCCCGGGCGAGGTCTCGGAGACCGCAGAGGACTCCGATGTCTTGGCGACCTGGTCCTGGCCGTCGTCCCCACCGGTCAACGAGCTGATGACCCACCACAACAGCGCGACAACCACGACCAGAACCACCACCGCCGTGATACGACGGCGCTGGTAGATTTCCGGGGGCAACGGCCGGGGATCATTACGCTGACTCACACGCCCAGTGTAACCAGCACGGACGCCGCCACAACGTCATGACACCCCGGAGGTTGGGCGCCGACCCCGGCTTCAGGGCACCGGGGTGGCCGGCACCCCGTCAATCTCGAGACCGTAGCTGGCGACAGGTTCGGCCAGGCCGTCCGACAGGCGGTACCGCATACCGACCACACCGCACTGGCCGTCGCGGAGCCGCTCGAGGATCCCCGGGGAGCGGTCGACGATATGGTTCGCGATCTCCACCACGTGGTGCTTCTCGAAGTCCTCCCCCGTGTCCGCACCCTGCGACCGTGCCGCCAGCAATGACGGGGTGACCTTCTCGACGAGCACGCGCTGGAACCCCGGGGGCATGCTGCCCGTGGCCAATGCTGTCTGAGCGGCGGCGACAGCACCACAGCTCTCGTGCCCGAGCACCACGACAAGCGGGACGCCCAGAGACACCACCGCAAACTCCAGTGACGCGAGCACTGACAGGTCGGTGATCTCGCCAGCGGTACGGATGACGAAGATGTCACCGAGGCCCTGGTCGAAGACGATCTCCACCGGGACTCGCGAATCCGAGCATGCCAGCACCACCGCATTGGGCCGCTGGCCACCGGTGAGCAACTCACGACGTCCGCGGTCCTGGTTCGGGTGGGCGGAATCCTCGTCCATGAAGCGACGGTTGCCGGCCATCAGCAACTCGACGGCCTCCTGCGGTGTGAGGTGCCCTGCGGAGTCGTTGGTGTCACGGGCCGGTGCTGTTTCGTCTGATGTCATGCCGACTATTCTGCCACCGCCTTTTGCCGGGCGCCGTCCGTGCGGCACAGTAGTTCCCAGTGGACACCGTGACGACGCAAGAAACACCAGCCGCACCTGACAAACCGGCCTCACTGGGGACGGCGTTGAACCAGTGGTATGACAGGCATGCCCGTGACCTCCCGTGGCGGAGCCCCGGCACCACCCCGTGGGCCGTCCTGCTCAGCGAGATCATGTCCCAGCAGACCCCGGTGGCCCGGGTGGTCCCCCTGTGGACCGCCTGGTTGGAGCGGTGGCCGACGCCGGCGGACCTGGCGGAGGCACCCACCGACGAGATACTCCGGGCCTGGGCGAACCTGGGGTACCCACGGCGCGCGCTACGACTGCGCGAATGCGCCCGCGCGATCGTCACGGATCATCACGGCCGGGTGCCCGACACGGTCCCGGAACTCCTGGCGCTGCCGGGGATCGGCGACTACACCGCTCGTGCCGTCGCCGCGTTCGCCTTCGGATGCGCCGTCCCGGTCGTCGACACCAATGTCCGTCGCGTTCAACGGCGCCTGGCCCGAGGGGAGTTCCTGCAGGGCACGGCGAAAGCCGGAGACCTCGCCGACGTCGCCGACCTGATGCCCTGGGTGGACGATGACCCGGCGCTCACCAGGCGCGGTTACCGCAATCCGCGGCACCGGCCGGAGGATCGCCGGGAAGCTGTGGGCATGTGCGCGTCGCTGATGGAACTCGGTGCCACCGTCTGTACCGCGAAGTCACCGCAGTGCGGGATCTGCCCGGTCTCCGACCGCTGCCGGTGGATCGCCCTGGGACGCCCGGCACCGAGTGCCGCGGATTCGGCGGCGGCGAAGAAGCGGGTCCAGAAGTTCGAGGGCACCGACCGTCAGGTGCGGGGGCGGATCATGGCGATCCTCCGGGCGGAGGGGACCACAGAGGTCGCCGTCGACGAGTTCACCGGGACCAGTGACGACGCCGAGCAGCGCGCCCGGGCCCTGGAATCCCTGGTCGCTGACGGGCTCGTCACGCAGACGGACGCCGGCCCCGGGGCCCGTTACCGACTACCTCGGTAGGGGCCGCCAGGACCGGCGTCCCGTGACGTCGTCCAGTGGACGGTCAGTCCCGGTGCTCTCCTGCGGAGACATCCTGGGTCTCCGGGAGTTCACCCTCGTCGGTCGCAGCGTCGATGACATTCTCCTGCGCGTCCTCGGCGGGTTCTGCCGCGATCTCCGGCAGCGGCTTCGGGCGGGAACCGAAGACGAACTTCGCGCCTTCGCCCTTACCGGTGCCGTCCCAGTTCTCGACGTCGACGGTGACGATCTCCCCGGCACCCATCTCGCCGAACAGGATCTTCTCGGACAGGTGGTCCTCGATCTCGCGCTGGATCGTCCTACGCAACGGACGTGCACCCAGCACCGGGTCGAAGCCGCGGACGGCCAGCAGGCTCTTCGCCTCCTCGGACAGTTCCAGACCCATGTCCTTCTCCGCCAGCGCCTTGCTCACCCGACCGGTCAGCAGGTCGACCATCTGGACGATCTGCTCCCGGGTGAGCTGGTGGAAGACCACGATGTCGTCGATACGGTTGAGGAACTCCGGGCGGAAGTGCTTCTTCAGCTCGTCGTTGACCTTCGACTTCATGCGGTCGTACTGGGCATCCTCATCGGTTTCACCCGAGCCCGAGAAGCCCATGCCCACGGCCTTGGAGATGTCCCTGGTGCCCAGGTTGGAGGTGAAGATCAGCACGGTGTTCTTGAAGTCCACCATCCGGCCCTGACCGTCGGTGAGTCGACCGTCCTCGAGGACCTGCAACAGGGTGTTGTAGATCTCCGAGTGCGCCTTCTCGATCTCGTCGAACAGGACGACGGAGAACGGCTTACGACGCACCTTCTCGGTCAGCTGGCCACCCTCGTCGTAACCGACGTATCCGGGAGGTGCACCGAACAGACGCGACGCGGTGAACTTGTCGTGGAACTCACCCATGTCGATCTGGATCAACGAGTCGTCGTCGCCGAACAGGAACTCCGCCAGTGCCTTCGACAGCTCGGTCTTACCCACGCCGGACGGGCCGGCGAAGATGAACGAACCGCTCGGACGCTTGGGGTCCTTCAGACCCGCACGGGTGCGTCGGATGGCCCGGGAGACTGCCTTGACCGCGTCATCCTGGCCGATGATCCGCTTGTGCAGCTCATCCTCCATGTGGAGCAGTCGCGTGGACTCCTCCTCGGTGAGCCGGACGACCGGAATACCGGTCCAGGCACCGAGGACCTCGGCGATCTGCTCCTCACCGACCTCGGCGACATCGTCGAGTTCACCGGCACGCCACTGCTTCTCCTTCTCCGCGCGTTCCTCGGTGAGCTTGCGCTCATCGTCACGCAGTGAGGCGGCCTTCTCGAAGTCCTGGTCGTCGATGGCGGCTTCCTTGGCGCGACGGACCTCGGCGATCTTGTCGTCGACGTCCTGGATCGCCTTCGGCGCGGTCATCCGCTTGATGCGCATCCGCGCACCCGCCTCGTCGATGAGGTCGACGGCCTTGTCCGGCAGGAAACGGTCGTTGATGTACCGGTCCGACAGCCGTGCGGCAGCGGCCAGGGCACCGTCGGTGATGGAGACCCGGTGGTGTGCCTCGTAACGGTCGCGGAGCCCCTTGAGGATCTCGATCGTCATCTCGGCACTGGGCTCGGGCACCTGCACCGACTGGAAACGGCGCTCGAGGGCCGCGTCCTTCTCGATGTGCTTGCGGTACTCGTCCAACGTCGTCGCACCGATGGTCTGCAGCTCACCACGGGCGAGCTTCGGCTTCAGGATGCTGGCGGCGTCGATCGCCCCCTCGGCGGCACCTGCACCGACAAGGGTGTGGATCTCGTCGATGAACAGGATGATGTCGCCGCGCTGGTTGATCTCCTTGAGCACCTTCTTCAGGCGCTCCTCGAAGTCACCACGGTAGCGGGACCCGGCGACCAGGGACCCCAGATCCAGTGAGTAGAGCTGCTTGTCCTTCAGGGTCTCCGGCACCTTGCCGTTGACGATGTCGAGGGCGAGTCCCTCGACGACGGCGGTCTTACCCACACCAGGCTCGCCGATGAGGACCGGGTTGTTCTTCGTACGACGCGAGAGCACCTGCATGATGCGCTCGACTTCCTTCTCGCGTCCGACGACCGGGTCCAGCTTGCCGTCCTTGGCCGCCTGGGTCAGGTTCTGGCCGAACTGGTCCAGGACCAGCGAATTGGACTTCTGGCCCGGCTTACCGCCGGAGCTCGAATCCGAGGACTGGCCCACACCGGCCGTGGCCGGCTCGTCCGGGGCAGCCTCAGGCTCGGTTCCCTCGTAACCCGACAGCAGCTGGATGACCTGCTGACGCACGCGGGACAGGTCGGCACCGAGCTTGACCAGCACCTGTGCGGCCACCCCCTCACCCTCGCGGATGAGTCCCAGCAGGATGTGCTCGGTGCCGATGTACTTGTGGCCGAGCTGCAGCGCCTCACGGAGGGCCAGCTCCAGAACCTTCTTGGCCCGGGGGGTAAAGGGGATGTACCCGCTCGGCGGGTGTCCACCGGTGCCGATGATGTCCTCGACCTCGGTACGCACCGCCTCCAGGGAAATACCCATGGATTCAAGAGCCTTGGCGGCAACGCCCTCACCCTCGTGGATCAGCCCCAGCAGGATGTGCTCGGTGCCGATGTAGTTGTGGTTGAGCGCGCGGGCCTCTTCCTGTGCCAGGACGACGACCCGTCGCGCACGGTCGGTGAACCTCTCGAACATTTGCTCTCCCTCGCTTCAAGGTCCGGATGTGGGGACCACCTTAGTGATTCAGCGTCTCCACGTTGAGTCACTTTGTACAACGACAGCCACCCACGGCTTGTTCCCTGACGCGTACCCCCACCAAAGGCCTATAAAACACCAGGTCACCGCATGCTTTTCCTGCCTCTGGACGCGTTGTACGCCGTCAGCGAACAGGTGTTTTTCACGGCTCCCGGAACCCCATACAGCTATTCCGGCGAAACGAACCATTTTTATCTGTAACCTGTCTTACACGACCACGTCCCCTGAGCGGTCTGTCACGACTATGCCGCAGCTTCAGTCCGAGAAAAAGGAGAACCATGAGCGGATCTGACCCCGCAGTCACGCTGAAACAACTTCCGCAACTCGCCGAAGGAGCAATTCCCCTCGTCAAGTCCGGCGTCTTCGGCGCGATGAGCCCGGTCGCCATGGGCAAGGCCCTGAAGGCCATCGTCCAGTGGTCATTCACCCCCGCGGGTCTTCTGGCCATCGGTGCGGCGCAGGATCCCTACCACACCGCCATTCTCGATGACGCCGGGTCAATCACCTACGGCGAGCTCCATGACCAGACAAACAAGCTGGCCGAGGCCCTCTACCGGACCGGCGTCCGCGAGCGCGACAAGATCGGCATGCTCAGCCGGAACCACCGTGGATTCATCATGACGCTGTGCGCACACGGCCGTCTGGGGACCGACATCGTCCTGTTCAACACGGGCGCATCGGCTGAACAGACCCGTGCCGTCATGAAGGAGCAGAAGATCGACCTGCTCTTCATCGACGAAGAGTTCATCCCCCTGCTCCCCAAGGGCTTCGACGAATGCCCGGTGATCATCAACTGGGAAGATGACCAGGACACCGCCGCCGCCCCCCTCACCGAGGAGGAGAGGGAGGCCCGGACGGCCGATATCGAGTACGCCAGTAACGTCGCCGACGCGCAGAAGTCCGAGGACCACGCCAGCAGGAATCCGGACTGGCCGACACTGACGGAGGTCCTGCGCACGGGTCCCGCCGAGTCGAAGATCCCGACACGCCCCCGTCGCGGCCGGACGATCATCCTGACCTCCGGAACGACCGGCACTCCGAAGGGTGCCCGCCGCCCGGAGCCGAAGACCTACCTTCCGGCGTCGTCGATCATGTCCCGGATCCCGCTCAAGCACCACCGCGGCTACTACGTGCCTGCGCCGATGTTCCACCTGTGGGGCTTCTGCCAGATCCAGCTGGGACTGGCACTGCGCGCGACGTTCATCCTGCAGCGCAAGTTCTCCCCGCGCGCAGCGGTGAAGCTCATCGAAGCGAACCGTCCGGCGAATATCGCGATCGTCCCCACCCAGCTCCGTCGCCTCCTCGAAGCGGTCCCGGAGAACTTCAACCCCGGTGTGAAATCGATCGTCGCCTGCGGTGAGGCGCTTCCGCCGCGGGTCATCCGTGACACTCATGAGAAGTTCGGGAAGATTCTCTACAACCTCTACGGTTCCACCGAGATCAGCTGGGCCTCGATCGCTCAGCCGCACGAACTTGACGAGCACCCGACGACGGCGGGCAAGCCGCCGATGGCCACGGTTCTGAAAATCGTCGACGACGACGGCGAAGAGGTTCCTGAGGGTGTCGTCGGACGGGTCTTCGTGGGCAATGACCTGCTCTTCGAGGGCTACACCCGTCCCGGGGTGGACAAGGAGAACCTCAACGGCCTGGTCTCCACCGGTGACCTCGGCTACTACGAGGACGGCCTGTTCTACCTGGCCGGACGCAGCGACGACATGATCGTCTCCGGCGGCGAGAACGTGTACCCGCAGGAAGCCGAGGATGTCATCTCCGACATGCCCGAGGTCTACGAGGTCGCCGTCCACGGTGTCGCCGACCCTGACTTCGGTCAGGCCCTCGCAGCCTATGTCGTCGTCAACGACGAAAAGGACAAGGAAGGCTTCGAGGAACGCGCGAAGGCGGCCGTGAAGGCGAAACTCGCCCGCCACAACGTCCCCCGGTACTACGTGTTCATGGACGTGCTCCCGCGCAACGCCGTGGGCAAGATCGTCCCGCGTGAACTCCCCGCCGTCGACAACGGGATGGATGACGACGACGCCGCATAGAACCGCGATGACGCACTGAACGCACGCGGTCATCCCGAGCGACCGAGAGCGGCCCGCAGATAGAGTCTGCGGGCCGCTCTTCCCTGTGCCGGACTGCTATCGTTCACGCAGCTGACGGGCCTCTGAGCGGGTAATCTGCGAAGCACACAACCTACAGTCCGTCTGACCGCCGGAGTACATGATGACGCCAGATCACCGGAAGCCCCCACCGCGCGTGTTGATCGTCGTCACCGGCATCGCGCTCACCGTCCTCGCCATTCCTGGCGGGGCCGTTATCGCACTACTCATCATCTCCCTGGTGCTCCGGATCTAGTCGCGGTTCCCGGACCCCTGTGCAGTCTTCGACGTGGACTATCGCACTTTATAAGCTTCTGATCCTCGCGAACCTGCAGGTCACAATTGAATCGCTCGGTTATGGGGTGCGAAGAGTGACGTATCCCCGGGTGACTGGGCACGATGCGCCCACCAGCAGCCACATCGCCAGGCTGCCTGCGGTCGTCTGACGGTACTGCCGCGGGATGCGCGGGGGAGGACGGACGGAGCGTCCGAGGATGACCGAACCGCAAAGAGCGGCCTCCAGTCGGTGTGACTGGAGGCCGCTCTTGGTCCTGTGAACTGCTACTTCAGCTGTGCTGAGGTCAGCTCCAGCTCACGGCGGGCGACAACCAGCTGCTGGATCTGCTGGGTGCCCTCGAAGATGTCGAGGATCTTCGAGTCGCGGGACCACTTCTCGAGCAGGGAGCGCTCGGAGTAGCCGTAAGTGCCGGCAAGCTCGACGGCGCGCAGGGTCAGGTCGGTGGCCATGCGACCGGCCTTCGCCTTGCACTCGGAGGCTTCCTTGTTGTTCGGCTGCTTGTTGTCCGCCATCCAGGCGGCACGCAGAGTCAACAGGTACGCAGCCTCCCAGTCGGATTCGAGGCGGATGTACTCGGCCACGGCAGCGGGCTGGTTCCAGCTCGGAGCATCGTAGTCGATCTCCAGACCGGCCTTCGTCAGGATCTTGCGCAGCTTCTCCAGCGAGGCGCGGGCGACACCGACGGCCATGCCTGCCACCAGCGGACGGGTGTTGTCGAACGTCGCCATGACGCCGCCGAAGCCCTTCTTCGTGTCGACCTCCGGGGAACCCAGCAGGTTCTCCTTCGGGACGCGCACGTTGTCCAGGATGAAGTGGGCGGTGTCAGAGGCACGGATGCCGAGCTTGTGCTCCAGTCGGGCCAGCTCAAAGCCCGGGGTGTCGCGGGGGACGACGAAGGACTTGATGGCGGCGCGGCCGGCGGACTTGTCGACAGAGGCCCAGACGACGACGTGGGTGCACCGGTCGCCGGCGGTGACGAAGATCTTCTCACCGTTCAGGACGTACTCGTCGCCGTCCAACTTCGCGGTGGTGGCGACCGCTGCGGAGTCGGAACCGAACTGCGGCTCGGTGATGGCCATGGATGCCCACACCTTGCCGAACCGCTCGAGCTGCTCATCGGTGGCCACAGCGGCGATGGCCGAGTTGCCGAGACCCTGGTAGGGGATCGACAGGGTGAGCCCGACGTCGCCCCAGCAGGTCTCGATGACGTTGACCAGGGAAGACATGTTGCCGCCGTTGCGGACGGATCCGTCGTCCTTCTTCTTGTCACCGCGGCCGCCGGATGCTCCGGCGAGGTTGCCGCCGCCGTCGGTCATTCCTTCGACCAGGGATGCCATGGTGTCGAGCTCGATGGGACGCTCGTGCTCGGCGAGATCGTACTTGCGTGCGATGGGACGGAAGATCTCCGCGGCGGCCTGGTGGGCCTGGTTGATGGTCCCGCGCAGCTTCTTCGGGAGTTCCAGGTTGATCATTACAGTGCTCCTTCGAGGTTGTTACTGACGGGGACTTACAGGACCACGACGCCTTCGGCGACACCGATGGCACGCAGGTCGCGGTACCACCGCTCCACCGGGTGCTCCTTGGTGTAACCGTGGCCACCGAGCAGCTGGACGCCGTCGAGACCGATCTGCATGCCACGGTCCGCGGCGAAGCGACGGGCGAGACCGGCCTCGCGGTTGTAGGAGAGTCCCTGGTCGATCCGGGAGACACCGCGGAGCAGGATCATGCGCAGTCCGTCGAGCTCGATGCGGATGTTGGCGACCATGAAGGCGACGGACTGACGGTGTGCGATGGGCTCACCGAAGGCCTGGCGTTCCTTGACGTAGGGCTTGACGTACTCGAGCACGGCCTCGGAGGTACCGGCAGCGAGTGCGGCCCAGCCCAGTCGGGCGCGGCGGATGATCTCGGCGTAGTTCTCGGTGCGGGTCTCGTTGTCGAGCTCTGCACCACCGAGCAGGTTGGAGGCCGGAACCTTCACGTCCTTGAGCAGGACGCGGCCCAGGCCTGCGGCACGGACACCCATGGACGGGTCGGCCTCGACCACGACGCCCTCGGTGGAGGACTCGACGATGGCGAAGGTGTTGACGCCGTCGAGGTCCACGGCGACGACGAACAGCTCGGCGGAGCCGGCGCTGGGGACCATGGTCTTCACACCGTTGATGACGATATTGTCGCCCTCACGCTTGGCGGTGGTCTGCAGGACGAAAGGGTCGAACAGGGCACGGGACTCGTTGACGATCACGGCAGCCTGGGGAACCGACTCGCCGGCGAACTCCGGCAGGTAGGTCTTCTGCTGTGCATCATCACCGTAGTTGGTGATGGTGGTGGCGACACCGGCGGGCGCCAGGATGGCGACGGCCTGTCCCATATCGCCGAATGCCAGTGCCTCTGCAACGAGAGCGGAGGTCGTGGAGGCGGACTCGGAGGCCAGACCCTCGAACTCCTCCGGCAGGCTGACCAGGGAGATTCCCAGTTCAGCTGCGGTGTTCAGGATCTCCTGGGAGGTTTCTGCGGCCTCATCGGCGTCGTGCGCACCGGGGCGGAGCTGCTCCTCGGCGAATTCACGCACGGCGGAGGTCAGCATCTCCTGGTCTTCGGAGGGGGTTAGGTCGAAGAGGGCCTTCGCGGGCTTCTTCGGCTCGGTGGTGCCGTCACCCTCGCTACCCTGGTTCTCCAGGCGCACCGGCTTGCCGGAGCCCTTGGACTTCTTGAACTGGCGGTTGATCGCACCGAGGGTACGCATTCCGCCCTTGGTGGACTCATAGGCCACCCGGTCCACCTTCTCGCTCAGACCGTACTTGGTGGCCAGGTCGGAGCCGGTGAAGCGGGTCAGGACACGCATTGCGGTACCGATGGCGTCACGCTTGATCGTGTTGAGGCCCGGTGTGGAATCGTTCCGCTTGCTTCGGTCACTCATGGTGAGGCAGCTACCTTTCGCTGTACTCGAGTGTCGCCCCGGCGGTCACCGGGGGACGGACAGTCTTAGACAGTCATGGAGTTGGGTCGGATAGATAATGATTACATCATAACCACGAACCATGATCCGCGTCACAAATGTCCCGATTCTCCGCCCACGGCACAGCACGGCCGCATTATTCGAGGTCACGCCCGGGCGAGCGACTCAATATCCCCCCATGAACCACCCCCGCGGGTGGAGTGACCGTTCCAGAGATCAGCCGATGGTGTCCGCCGCCTCGACAAGCCCACGCCGCCGCAGGAGTTCCGCCTCCTTCTTCCGCACCGGCCCGGCACACGCCACCGCAATGAACGAGAGCAGCGCCAGGGCGATCATGTATGCCGCGATAGGCCACCAGGCGTCGTCGAACTCGGAGAGCATCCACGTCGCGATGAGCGGCGCCGTTCCGCCGAAGATCGCCGCGCCGAGCTGGTACCCCAGGGTCACTCCCGTATAACGCACCCGGGTGCTGAAGATCTCGGACGTGAAGGTTCCGAGAGTCGCCGTGACCGGCGGCCAGACGACACCCAGCCCGATGATCACCGCCACAAACAGAGCCCAGTTCATCCGGAGATCCAGGAGCAGGAAGAAGGGAATGGAGAACAGGGCGATCAGCACCGTGCCCGTCATGAACATGGCCTGCCGTCCCGTCCGGTCCGACAACCTCCCCATCAGCAGAATGACGATGGTGCTGATGAAAGCCGCTGCACTGACGGCGTTCAGCGCCGTGGACCGCTCAAAGTCCAGCACACCGGTGGCGTAACTGACGACGAACGTCGCAAACACGTAGAACGGACCGGTCTCGACAACCTTTGCGCCGGTGGCGACAAGAACAGAACGCCAGTGGTCGCGCAGGGTGTCCTTGATCGGCAGTTTCGCCACGTTCCCGGACGCCTTGTTCTCGCGGAATGCCGGGGTGTCCGCCAGGCCACTGCGGATCCAGAGGCCGACGATCACCAGGATGATGCTGGCGATGAAGGGCAGTCGCCATCCCCAGGATTCGAACTGGTCGTCCGGGAGCATGGTCACGATGGAGAATGCGATGGTCGACAGGAGCATGCCGATGGTGATCCCGGTCTGCGGCACAGAACCGAAGAATCCACGTCGGTTCTCCGGCGCATACTCGAATGCCAGCAGAAGCGCTCCGCCCCACTCTCCCCCGATGGCCATCCCCTGGATGATCCGGCACAGGATCAACAGGATCGGGCAAGGACCCCCACCTGCTCATAGGTCGGCAACAGGCCGATGGCCACTGTGGCCCCACCCATCAACGACAGTGTGATCACCAGTGTCTTCTTGCGTCCGATACGGTCCCCGATATGGGAGAAGACCACCCCACCCAACGGACGGATGAAGAAGGTCAGCGACAGGGTCAGGTACGCCAGCATCTGCGAGACGAGCGGATCGTCCGACGGGAAGAACTGCTTGTCGAAGATGATCGCCGCAGCCGTGGCGTACAGGAAGAAGTCGAACCATTCGATGGCGCTGCCGCTGAGGCTGCCGATGAACACCCTACGGTTGGTCGTGCGGTCGCCCGCTGTAGCTTGCTTCTCTATCACGGTATCTCCAGTTGTGAGTCACAAAAACGGCCACCGGAAGACCCGACGGCCGTTACTCACACATTGTGACACACGCCACTGACAGCTCCGCCTCAGCTGTCCCTTTCCGGCTTCACCATCGGGAACAGCACCGTCTCACGGATACCCAGTCCCGTCAGCGCCATCAGCAGACGGTCGATGCCCATACCGTTTCCGGAAGTCGGCGGCATGCCCTGCTCCATAGCCGCCAGGAAATCCTCGTCCAGCACCATCGCCTCGTCGTCTCCGCCGGCGGCCAGACGCGCCTGGTCCTCGAAGCGTTCACGCTGGATCACCGGGTCCACCAGCTCGGAGTAGCCGGTCGCCAGCTCGAATCCCCGCACGTACAGGTCCCACTTCTCCGTCACCCCGCGCTTGCTACGGTGCTGGCGGGTCAACGGGGACGTCTCGACCGGGAAGTCACGGACGAAGACCGGCCCGTAGAGCTGATCCTCGCACAGGAGCTCCCAGATCTCCTCGACGAGCTTGCCGTGGCCCCATCCCCCCTTCGCGGGGACCGGCAGACCGATCACCGCCGCCAGTGTCTTGAGCTGCTCGACAGAGGTGTCCACGGTAACCTCGTCGACAACCTCCTGGTCGGGGAACTTACGGTTGAGCGCCTCGTTCAGGGAGGGGTACATCTCCATGGTCTTCCACTCACCGCCGAAGTCGTACTCGGTACCGTCCACGAGCGTCACGGTGGTGGAGCCGAAGACCTCCTCGGCGATTTCCTGGATGACCTCACGGATCAGTGTCGCGCCGGTGTCATAGGTCCCGTAGGCCTGGTAGGTCTCGAGCATCGCGAACTCCGGTGAGTGGGACGAGTCCACCCCCTCGTTACGGAAGTTACGGTTGACCTCGAAGACCTTGTCGATGCCACCCACGACACAGCGCTTGAGGTAGAGCTCCGGCGCGATCCGGAGGTAGAGATCGATGTCCAGCGCATTGGAGTGGGTCTCGAACGGTCGCGCGGCGGCACCACCGTGGAGGGTCTGCAGCATCGGAGTCTCGACCTCGAGGAAGTCACGACGCTCCAGCGCGTGGCGCAGGGCACGCATGACCTTGATACGTGTCACCGCGTTGGTCCTGGCCTGTTCACGCATGATCAGATCCGTGTAGCGGTGGCGGATGCGGGTGTCTTCGCTGAGTTCCTTGTGTGCCACCGGCAACGGGCGCAGCGACTTCGAGGCCATCGACCAGGAGTCCGCCATGACGGAGAGTTCGCCGCGCTTCGAGGCGACCACACGGCCGTGGATGAAGACGATGTCGCCGAGGTCGACGTCGGACTTCCAGGACGCCAGGGCGTCCTCCCCCACCTCGGCCAGCGACAGCATCGCCTGCAGCTGGGTACCGTCCCCGTCCTGGATCCGGGCGAACGCCAGCTTGCCGGTGTTACGTACGAAGATGACCCGGCCGGCGATTCCCACCTCTTCCTGGGTCTCGTCGCCGGCCTCCAGGTAGGTGACCCCTGCGACCCGTTCGATCGCCACCGCCTCTTCCTCGTCCTTCGGCAGAACAGTGTAGGACGCGACGATGTCCTTGAGCGCATGGGTGCGGGCGACCTCCACCGGGTACGGGTCACGGCCGTCGGCGATGAGGCGGTCACGCTTGCCACGTCGGACCTTCACCTGCTCGGGGAGGTCACCGCCGTCAATCTCCGGGGAGACCTGCGATGCGTTCTGGGGGGAGTTCTTCGCGTCAGTCACGGTGCTCCAGCCTACTGCATGGTGTCACGTGGACCTGCCCTGAGGCTGACGGGCGAACGGTCTGGTGGCTGAGCGGATGAGCAGTCTGTTGACATCAAACTGATATCACTTTAACGTTAAGTGATATCAGTTTCCGGAGATTCCGGGCGCAGAAAGGACACCATGACACCCGAGACCCCCACCGCGGCCCCCGACGGCGTCGCGGGCACCCCCGTCGGACACGACGGCACCAACGTGAGCATCAGCGAGCACCGTGCGTGGTCCGGTTCCACCGGACTGGCCGTCTTCGCCCTCCTCGGCGGTATCGTTCTCTTCCTCGCCCCCATCGCCCTGATCGTCTGGGCCGGGGTGGGCATGAGTTCCGGGAGCGTCGGTGAGGCACTCGGCGGTACACTCATCGGCGTCGGCGTGGTCCTCATCCTCCTGTCCGTGGTCATCCTGACGATGCTGCGTGTCATCAACCCCGGCCACACCCAGGTCGTCCAGTTCTTCGGCCGGTACCTCGGCACCAACCGGACCACCGGTCTCACCCTCGTGCCCCCGTTGGCGACGTCGAAGAAGGTCAGTGTCCGGGTCCGGAACTTCGAGACCAACGAAATCAAGGTCAACGACCTCAACGGCAACCCGGTGAAGATCGGCGCGATCGTCGTCTGGCAGGTGTCCGACACCGCGAAGGCCACCTTCTCCGTCGAGGACGTCGAGGAGTTCATCCACTCCCAGTCCGAGTCCGCACTGCGCCACGTGGCGACCACCCACCCCTATGACTCCGTGCCGGGACGCATCAACGCCGACGGGACGTCCGGGGACGCCGCCACCAGCCTCGCCGGTTCCACCGACGTGGTCTCGCAGGAGTTGGCCGACGAGGTCGCCGCCCGTGTCGCCGTCGCTGGGCTCGAGATCGTCGAGGCCCGCATCTCCGCGCTGTCCTACGCCCCGGAGATCGCCGGCGCGATGCTGCAGCGTCAGCAGGCCCAGGCGGTCGTCGACGCCCGGGAGCAGATCGTCGACGGTGCGGTGTCGATGGTCCAGACAGCTCTCGACCAGCTGGAGGAACGCGACATCGTCGACCTGGATCCGGAACGCCGCGCGTCCATGGTCTCCAGCCTGCTCGTCGTCCTGTGCTCCGACTCGTCGACCCAACCGGTGATCAACACCGGTGGTCTCCATGGCGCGTAAGAACGTCCCACTTCGCATCGACCCGGCGGTCTACGACGCGATCGCCCGCTGGGCCCACGATGACCTGCGCAGCGTGAACGCCCAGATCGAGGTGATGCTGCGCGATCAGCTGCGCCGGGCCGGGCGGTTACCGAAAACGACCGGCGAACTACCCAGACGTGGACGCCCACCGCGTCGTTCCGGCCCTGCCCCCGACACGACCGCCTAGAAGTGAACTAGAGGTCTTCAAGATCCCCGGAGGAAAGGTACCGGAGCCGCGCGGACAACACCTGGATCTCGGGCCGCGCAGCGACGAGACGTTCCACCGCCTCCAGGATCTCGACGACGTGCTCCCGGTCCCCACTGACCACCGACGCGCCGATCGCCGTCCGTCGGTGGAGGTCACGGTGATCGACCTCCGCCACGGAAATACCGAACTTCCGGTGCACTTCCGCGATCACCGGCCGGACCACGGAGCGTTTCTGTTTGAGCGAGTGTACGTCGCCGAGGAGAACGTCAAGTTCAAGAGTTCCGATCCACATATGGCCAGTAACAGTAGCCCATGCAGGACGGGAGCGACAGTGCCGACGTCCAACGGACCAGGACGATATGCGGTACAGTCCAGCAGTCCAGCCGCAGGCGACGGCGAGACAGCCACGAGACGACGACTCCAAGAGGACGGCACTGTGAAAGAACAACTCAAGATATCGATGGCATTCCTCGGACTGCTCGTGGGCGCCGGTTTCGCCACCGGACTCGAGGTCATCCAGTACTTCGCGTCCTTCGGCATCAACGGGCTGTGGGGGGCAATTCTCGCCGGTGTGGTGATGTCCGTGGCTGGTGCAGTGATCCTGCAGCTCGGCAGCTACTTCCTCGCGGACGAACACAAGGCGGTGTTCCGCAGCATCACCCATCCGGCAGTGTCATGGGCACTGGACATCGTGGTCACCCTGACGTTGTTCTGTATCGGTTTCGTGATGCTCGCCGGTGCCGGGTCGAACCTGGAGCAGCAGTTCGGCCTCCCGGCGTGGATCGGCGCGCTGATCATGACAGCCCTGGTCATGGTCACTGGTCTGCTCGACGTCGACAAGGTCAGCGACATCATCGGCGGGCTGACCCCACTCCTGATCATCGCGGTCGTCATCGGGTTCGTCTACACGCTGTTCAACCTGCCCGACGATTTCGGCGTCGTCAACGACCTGGCGACCCAGGAAGAGTCACCGGTGAGCCCCTGGTGGCTCTCAGCGGTGAACTACAACGGGCTCGCTCTTCTCCTGGGCGTGTCGATGTCGCTCGTGATCGGAGGCAACCACGCGAGCATGCGCGACGCCGGACGCGGCGGGCTGCTCGGCGGAATCATCTACACCGTCCTGCTTGCCTTGGCCGTGTTCACGCTGCTGGCCAACATCGAGACTGTCGCCGGCGACGATGTGCCGATGCTGACCCTGTTCGACTCGATGCACCCGGCGATGGCCTACGTGATGGTGTTCATCATCTTCGCGATGATCTACAACACCGCCATCGGCATGTTCTATGCATTGGGCAAGCGGGTCACGTCCTCCCGTCCCTCCTGGTACACCCCGGTGTTCCTCGCGTTGTGCGCCGCAGGGTACGCCGTGAGCTTCATCGGCTTCGACACCCTGATGACCTACGTCTACCCGGTTCTGGGGTACCTCGGCATGGCGATGGTGGCGCTCCTGGTGGGCTGGTGGATCTACGCCCGCAGGCGTCTCTCCGAGGAGAGCGGCCACCGTGACACCATCCGCGACCTCACCGAACAGCGTGAGGACGACGACGCCGACTTCAGCAGCGACGATGAGACCGAACTGTCGGATGAACTCGAGGAGTCCGACGCCGACTCCGACGCGCTGGCCGAGCAGGTCACCAGCGAAGTCACCGGTGAGGACGGCGACGATGACGGCGACGATGACGGCGGTTCCGAGGACCGTCGAGACGACGCCTGAGTCGCCCGTAGCCGCACCGCGGTCAGATCACGGCGCTCACCGGGATGCAGTCCTGCCTCCTCCCCCAGGCCGGGTACAGGAGCCGTCGCTGCGAAGCGACGGAGTCGAACTGTCCCCGCACGCACACCAGGGCGGAGTACTCAGGGATGAAGAGCACCTCTCCCAGGATGGAGTCGCGGGAGAATGCAGCCACGTCGTCGAGACTGTGGTTCCAGCCGAGCCGTGTCTCACCGCCGATGTCAGCCTCAAACCATCCCCCGCCGAGATCGGTCAGTTCCGCCGCTGTGAAGCGTTCGAGTCCTCCTGACGCCGGGTGGAGTACCTCGGCGACTTTCCGTGCCTGGATGTGGTGGACCTGATGTCCCGGATGGAACAGTCGGCATTGTGGATGACGCATGATGCTCCTATGAGTTCGCGTTTCCCCGTCGTGTCATCGGTGCGCGACGAGGCCGATCGTCCTCCGGGGGCACCGGTGTCCGCGACACGGTTGCCAGTCATCCACGCCAGCCGGGGTCCGGGTGGCCGCCGCATCCTGAAAGGTGCATTGCGACCACGGGATGAACTTCTTGATCGTGACCCCGAGCCTAACACAAATGTAGACCGAGCTGTCTAGTTATTTTCACGCTTGACCTTCACAGCGTGTCAGGGTGTCGACTGAGGTCATGAATCTCAACGCCACGGACCCCTCCGCCCGCCTCCGCGCCGCACTGGACGCAGGCACCAGCCCGGACCCTGCGGACACCGCCACCGTCCACGAACTCGTCGCCCGGTGCGCAGTCGAGCCGGACTTCTTCGTCCGCGACATGCTGACCTGGGCACTCACCAGGCACCCTGCGTCGGTCACCCTGCCGGCGCTGCTCACCGAACTGCTCTCGCCCACTCCGCAGGCGCGGGCACAGGCACTGCACACCCTGTCCAAGATCGGTGAGGACTCCGCCTATCGGCACATCACCGATGATCTGCTCGGCGACGCCGACGATGACGTCGCCCGCACGGCATGGCGTGCCGCTGCCGGTCTTGTCCCGACGAGAGACGCACGACAGCTCGCGACCCGTCTCACCACCCAACTTGGTCGGGGTCCCCGGGAACTGCGCCGCAGTCTCTCCCGGGCGTTCCTCCAGCTCGGGGAGGCCGGCCGGCTTGTCCTCGACGATGCCAGCAAGACTGACGGCGTGGCCGCATCCCATGCCGCGGCCACCCTGATCCTCCTCGACGACCCCGACTACGGTTTCGACGCGGCCGAATACGCGGTCACCCACCCCGGGTAACAGCACGGATTAGGATCAGAGCATGCTCATCGGTGAGGTGTCGCGCAGGACGGGGGTCAGTACGCGGATGCTGCGGTACTACGACGCACACGGTCTGGTCACTCCGTCGCACCGCACCAGTGGTGGCTACCGGGAATACTCCCGTGGGGACCTCGGACGCCTGATGAAGGTGGAGTCGCTGCGGTCCCTGGGCTTGGGCGTCGAGGAGGTCCGTACCGCACTCGACGACCCTGCCCTCGACGTCGCCGCTGTCGTCGACCGGTTGCGCGAGGAGACCCGGGAGAGGATCCGCGATGAGGAGGCTCTCCTTGACCAGCTGGATTCCCTCCGGGACCACCACGGCGATCCGCCGGACAGCTGGGACGATGTCCTGGCTGTCACGTCACTGCTCAGCGCCCTGCGGTCACGGCATTCCGGTGCCCGGCAGTCCGCCGTCCTGCGCACTGCGCCGGGCCGGGCGACCACCGCGCTCGTCACGTCTTACCTGGACGAAGTAGATCCCAACGTCGCCGGGACACTACGCTGGTCGCTGGCGCACGCCGGCGAGAAGGCCGTCCGCGCACTCACCGCCCGGAGAGCGTCAGCAGATTCGACGGCACGCCTGCGCATCGTCGAAGCCCTCGACGACATCGCCGGGAAAACCTCCACGGCAGCCCTGAAGATCCTGGCCGACGACAAAGACCGCGCCGTACGCTCACGCGCCGTCCTGTCACTCGCCCACCGGGAGGCCGACGACGGTCTCACCGGGCGCCTGGTGTCCATGGTTGTCGACGGTGACCACGACGTCGAGGCCTCCGAGGCTCTGGCGTCCCTGTGCCGTCGACACCCGCACACGGCGGAAGAGGTCGTCTCACAACTCGCGTCGTCCGGCGCCACCGCGCCGCGGGACGCCCGACTGCGCACGGTCCAGGCTCTCGCCGAACTCGTCGGCGCCGCCGGACCAGCCGGAACAGTTGCCGTGACCGCCCTGTCGGCCTTCACCACCGACCCCGACCGCACCGTCGCGCTGACAGCCCGGGCACTCACCCGTCCGTAGCCAGGCGGGCGAAAGTGTCGAGGTCGTTGAACCGGCCCCGCAGCATCTCGGCGTCCCGGGCCGTCCCCTCACGGAAGAATCCGGCGTTGACCGCCACTGCGCAGGACGGGGCGTTCTCGGGGTTCGCCTTGATCTGGACCCGGTGCACACGGTAGTCGAAGAGGAACTCCGTGACTGACCGCACCACCGCGGTCATCAGGCCACGTCCTCGCAGGTGGGGCGCCGTGGTGTACCCCAGTTCCACGCACCGGGCCTCCCTGCTGACCAACCGCACCTCGAGTGTTCCCCCGAACTGTCCCGGCGCGTCTGGATCATCGACGATCCACAGCATCGCCGTCGGGGAACGGGCCATCGTGCGTAGGAAAGCTTCGGCATCGCCGCGGGAGTAGTTCTCCTCCAGGTGGGTGAACCGCCGCGAATCCGCATGCCTGCTGGAGGTCACCAGTCCCGGCAGGTCACTGTCCACCGGTGCCCGCAGCCGCAACGTCGTCCCGTCGCCGAGTTCCCCGACGATGTCGGCGGACGGCAGTGGCCAGCTCAACGGCGCATCGGGATCAGTCATACCGACCGAGACTACTCTCCCAGCAGCCAGTCATTGGGGCTGAACAACTCGACGTTCACCGCCGCAGGACGCAGTACCTCAGACTCCCCTTCCAGCTGAGACCGGATACTCTGCAGGAACCCCGTACCGCCGCACAGGTACCAGTATGCCCCCGCCGGAAGCACGGACTCCCCGGGGCGGGCGGCGAGCGTGGCCAGATCGACGGTATCGCCGTCCACGCGGTAGGACGTCACCACATGCACCGTCGCACCGGCATCCCGGAGGGCCGCAACGTAACTGTCGGTCACCTCGCGCTGGGCGTAGGCCGCCGCATCCTCGTCGGCGTGGATCACCGTCACAGTCGGAGCAGTGCCGGCGGCGGCCAACGACGAGAGCATTCCCGTCATCGGCGTGGATCCGATCCCGGAGCTGACCAGCACCACCGGAACCGCGCCTGCCAGGACCTGGTCGTCGAGGACCAGGTCGCCGGCGGGCAGCGTGGCGTCCACCCGGTCCCCGACGGCGAGCCCGTCCAGCAACGCCCCCGACACCTCACCGTCCCGCTGCACAGCATGGTGAACCCGTCCACACCCCAGTCAACCAGCGAGTACTGACGCAGCTGCCGGGCACCGTCCGGCAGCACCACCCCGACCGACACATACTGACCGGCACGTGCGTGGGCGAACTCCTCAGGGGCGGTGAAGGTGAACTCGGTGACCGTCTCCGAGAGGTCACGGCGGCCTTCCAGGACCGCATCACGGAAGACGTCGCCCGGTTCGACGCCTGCTCCCCGGTACAGTCCCGACTCCGCACCGACAAGCACGTCGGCCATCAGCCAGTACACCTCGTCCCACGCCTCGGCGACGTCTGCGGTGACCGCGTCACCGAGGACCTCGACGATGGCGGCGAACAGGTGATCGTGCACGATCTGGTACTGGTCCGCGGTGATTCCGAGCGAAACATGCTTGTGCGCGATCCGCGAGAGCATCGCCACCGGGTCCGGGGCAGACGGGTCGACGAGCATCGAGGCGAAGGTGGCGACCGAGGCCGCCAGCGCCTTCTGCTGCCCGCCCGAGCGCTGGTTTCCGCGGTTGAACGTGTCGCGGATGAGCTCCGGATGGGCAGCGAACATGCGACTGTAGAAAATGGGGGTGATCTCGTTGATGTGCGCACCGATCACCGGCAGTGTGGCTTTCACGGTCGCCTCGTGCTCAGGGGTGAGACGGCGGGACCGAACGGAATCGGACAATACGGACAATACGGATGTGGTGGTGCTGGACATCATGCTTCCTTACTCGTCAGCGTTGTGGTTGTTGTGGTTGTTGTGGTTGTTATGGTTGGATAGCAGGGGGAGCGTCGGCATCCCCACACGAACCGGCCCGGCGTCCTGGCCTGCGGCATTCCGGTCGATGAGGTCACCCAGCGTGATGCCGTCGAAGGTGGCGAAGAAGTTCTCCTGCGCATCAGCGAGCAGATGGCGGAGGGAACAGTCGCGACGGGCCAGCGGGCACGGGGTGTCGCCTTCGCAGTCCACGACTTCGTGACGTCCCTCCAGATCCCGCAGGAGCATGCCCAGGTCAACCGTCCGCGCGCCGTCCGCCAGATACACCCCACCGCTACGACCCCGTACCGATCCGAGGATCCCCGCGCCGGTCAGCCGGACGATGACCTTCTTCACGTGTGATGCCGGTGCTGCAGTCTGGACGGCGAGTTCACCGATGGTGCGCCGCTGCGCCGGGTCCGTCGCGCCGGCAGCCCCGGTGTCACCGAGGATCATCAGCGACCGGAGACCCAGGTCAGTGAACTTCGTGAGGTGCATAGACCCCACGGTAGGCCCCCAGAGGTGCAAAGGTACATCTGAAATACCCCATAAAAGAACGGGTGATCACCAGGTCAGGGTACGTTTACCTGCCGCAGACCGGCCCATTCCTCCCGCGGATCCACGCTGGGATTGATCTCCGTCACATTTTCTTCTCGCGGTGACTTTCAGGGGGGTTATGCCCCCGCGGGCGGTGAGCTGTTGCCGGTACAGCAATCACAGGGTGGTTCCGACGACAGAAACCAACCGGAGGCGTCCGTCCCACCGATTGTCGTCCTTTCAATCCCCCAGCCCCCGGACCCCCGGCGCAGCGCTACGCGGGGTACCGCGGATTCAACAGCCCCGAACCCACCGGCACGTCGGCAGGGTCGGTGCCCAAGGTGACCTGTTCATTGGCGTCGTCGACGAAGACGACCCGTGGGTTGTAGTCCTTGAGCTCCTCGGAGGTGTACTGCCCGTAGGCGATGATGATCACCAGGTCACCGGGGTGGACGAGGTGGGCTGCGGCGCCGTTGATCGAGATCATGCCGGAACCACGCTCGCCGGTGATGGCGTAGGTGGTCAGGCGGGCGCCGTTATCGATGTCGACGATATCGATCTGCTCACCCTCGAGCAGGTCGGCGGACTCCATCAGGTCAGCGTCGATGGTGCAGGAGCCGACGTAGTGCAGGTCGGCCTGGGTGACAGTCGCCCGATGGATCTTGGACTTCATCATGGTGCGGATCACGTAGAAAACCCTACTCTCTGCCCGACGTGGACGACAGATCTTCAGTTTCTTCGCCGATGTTGCGGAAACCGATCCCCAGCGGTACACCCACGTTGTCGATCAACCGGGTCGAGCCGACCCGTGCTGCGATGAGTAGGCGGGCGTCGCCTTTCTCTGGCGCCTCGCCGAGATCCAGGCCCCGCAGTTCAAGGTAATCGACGTCCACATCCGGGGATGTCTCCAGCACCTGGCGCGCGGTGTCCAGGACGGCCTCCGCACCGTCCTCGGCGACGTGGGCACCGGCGAGCAGTGCCGCAGACAACGACAGGGCTGCCCCGCGTTCAGCGTCGGACAGGTAGACATTGCGGGAGGACTTGGCCAGCCCGTCCGCCTCACGCACCACGGGCACACCGTGGACCTGCACTCCGAGGTTGAGGTCCGTCACCATCTGCTGGATCAGCACGAGCTGCTGGTAGTCCTTCTCTCCGAAGAAAGCGTGGCTGCAGTTGGTGATCTGGAACAGCTTCGACACCACGGTGAGCACACCGGCGAAGTGTGTCGGCCGCTTCTCTCCCTCCAGCACGGCGCCTGCCGGCCCCGGCAGGACGGTGCTGCGCGGACCGTTGGGGTACATCTCCCGGGGACTCGGGGCGAACACGGCGTCTACCCCGGCGGCGGCGAGCTTCTGGACATCCGAGTCCAGTGTGCGCGGGTACGCGTCGAGGTCCTCCCCCTCGGCGAACTGGAGGGGATTGACGAAGATCGACACCACGACCAGGGCCCTCGGCAGCTGCTGTGCAGCGCGGACCAGCGCCAGGTGCCCTTCGTGCAGCGCGCCCATGGTCGGGACGAGGACGACGGGACGTCCGGCCTTGCGCATGGCACGGGTGAGTTCACCGATGCTGTCGATCTCGGTGTAGACGGTGGCCTGACCCGGGGTGAAACTCACCGGTGATTCTCCTGACAGGTGTGGCGGCTGTGATGACACAGGAAACTGGACGCTAAGACACGATAGTCGCCCTCCCCCGCCAGATCCCATTCAGGTCTGGTCCAGGGCCCGTTCGACATTCAGTGACCCGGCTGCCCTGGCTGTCCGTTCCGCGCCCTGCCGGTAGGACGCCGCGAGGTCTGATTCCGCGCCTGCCGGTGTTCCGGTCCGGCTCAACGCCGTGAGATGTCGCAGTACCGTGGCGGCATCGTCCCTCGCGGTGGGGCCGGTGAGCGCCGCCATGCGGCTCTCGAGCGCGCCATCGACAGCGGCAGGGACGATCCGCCGCAACAGCAGCGAGGAGCGCGGGTCCTCGATCCCGTCACCCAGGGCGTGGTCGAGCATACGTAGGGACTCGACGACCTGGGTGACCAGGTGGTTCGCCCCGTGGGCCATCGCGGCGTGGTAGACGGTGCGTTGTTCCTCGGCGATCGGGACGGGGATCCCGCCCATCGTCGCCACCAGGAGCTCGGCGACGGCTGCGCCGGTCTCGGAGTCACTGGTCACACCCCACGCACAGCCCACCAGGTTGTCGACGTCCTCCGGTCGCCCGCGGAACGTCATCGCCGGGTGAAGTGCTAGCGGCAATGCTCCGGTGTCGGTGACCGGCTGCAACACCTCGCACCCCAGTGCACCAGCCGTGTGGACGACGATCTGGCCGGAACGAACCACATCCGCCACCATCGTCACCACTTCCGGAAGCTCCGGATCCGGGACGGCGAGTACCACCAGGGCAGCCTGAGCGACATCCGCGATGCCGGCGTCGTCGTGGACGGGTACGCCGGGTAGACGCGTCCGGGCCCTCTCGCGGGACCGCTCTGACCTGGCGACGACCCCGTGCACGTGATGTCCGGCCCGCAGCAGGCTCTCGGCGACGGCGGTACCGACGGCTCCGGCAGAAATGACGCCGACCGACAGGCGGGGTTCCTGTCGGTCGGCGGGGGTCGTGGCGTTCACGGCGATGAGTCTACCTGTCGTTCTACCGGGCGTTCTTCTTCATCTGCGCCATCAGCTCAGCGACGGTCACGCCCTGGTCACTCTCGTCGGCGCGACGACGACCGTGCGGCTCGGCTTCCTCGGCGCGGCGACGACGGCCGGGGGCGGGCTCGGACACCGGTTCCGGGGCCTGTTCCGGAACGGGTCCCGGAGCGGATTCCGCAGCCTTCTCCGGTTCCGGGGCAGCCGTGTTCTGCTGCTCGGACCAGCGAGGACGGGCCTCGGGGGTCTGGGCTGTCTCCCGGGACTCCGGGGTGGTCGCCTCCACACTCTCGGTGCTGTCGGCGGCAGGTGCCGTCTGCGTCTGCTCAGCGGCATCCATCGAGCGGGTGTCGACGACCATGGGGATCTGCGTGGTGTCCTCACTGTCCGCGCCAGACCACCGCACAGCGGCGAATGTACCCGTGGAGAAACCACCGCGGCGTCCACCGGAGCGGTTCTCACCCGGCTTACCGGCACCGTTCCCGGTGCCTTCTGTGCCTTCTGCGCCTTCTGTGCCCTCCACGCCTGTGGCCGTCGTCCCCCTACGGGTGTCCTGCCCGGCTGTCGGACGGGCCTGCTCGCCGGCACGGGAGACGTTGCGCTCCAACTCGATGATGCGCTCAGCGCGCGCCTTCAGCGACACCTGCTCGTTGTTCCAGTCACCACCGGACAGGTCGGAGAGCTGCTCACGCATCGCCTCCAGCTCCTTACGGATGGCGTCGAGCGTCTTGTCGTGCTCGCTGCCGAGACGGCTGCGGTAGTCGTTCTCCAGCTGGACCTCACGGCGCTGCGACTCGGAGCGTTCCCGATCCATCTCCGCCCGGTGGCGGCGCTCCTGCTCCTGACGGCGGCTACGCTCCTCACCGATCACGCCGGAATAGCGCGACACCAGGATCGCTCCGAAGAACGCGGCCCACAGCGAGGTGATGACCGCGACGTTCAGCCACACCTCCGAGTCGACGAAGAACATGATGATCGTCGCCGCGAGGGCGAGGACGAACACCAGGTACATCAGCAGCTTCAGACCGTTTCCGGGCGTGGAGGAACCGCTCCGGCTCGACGGATCAGGAAGCCGGTGCGAATCGTCGGGCGAATACGCGGAACTCATGGCGTCAAGAATACATCTCCATGCCCTTCCTCACCGTCGGCATCGCCGGGAGGGACGAGACAACTTCGTTCCAGCAGGACACCGGCGACCGCCATGGCCGCCGCTGCCAGCAGAGACGTGACCGCTCCGGGGGTGTCCTGCTGGGCGGCGAGAAGCTCCCCGTGTCGCAGGAGCACGTACACCGTCACTCCGCCGTAGAAGCCGCCCGCCAGAGAGCCGATCCATGCTGCGGCCTTGCCGAACACGGCGCACCGGGAGATGAACACCGGCGACATCTGCGAGCGGTCCTGCCCCACCTCCCCCTCGGCGATCCGGCGCCGCACGGTCACCGCCAGCACGCCGGCCACCACAGCGAAGATCCACAACGCGGTGGATCCGCTGACACTCATCGAGGGGAACCTGCCGTAGAAGACCCACACACCGGCGAAGGACACGACACCCGCGGCCACCGCCGAGGTGACGAGCAGCCCGACACTGGTCTGGTTCATGGGGCCCATCGTACGTCGGGGAGCACACGGATTCCCTCCGCCGTCCCGGACGCCCCCGCCTCCGGTCCCTCGCAGGCGGTCAACCATTCCCGGACGGGTCGACCGTCCAACACGGCGTGTGGATCAGCGTCCAGCCAGGGCACGAGGACGAACGGCCGCTGATGGGCCCACGGGTGCGGCAGGATGAGTTCCTCACCCCACCGGCCGTCACTGCGGATGCCGGCGTAGTCGATGATGTCGATGTCGAGGGTGCGCGGACCCCAGTGCCGGTCCCGCACCCGACGTGCCGCCTGCTCCAGGTCCTGGCAGTGTCGAAGAAGGGCCATCGGGTCGAGTGTCGTGCGGACGGTGAGGACGCAGTTACGGAACTCGTCCTGATCGGTCACCCCCCACGGCGGGGTGGCGAACATCGCGCTGGCGCTGACCGGGGCGACACCCTCAACGGCCACGAGAGCACCCGCGGCGCGACGGATCTGCTCCTCCGGGCCGGACAGCGCACCCGGCAGGTTCGAGCCGAAAGCCAGGACGGCCGGGACAGCCCGGCCAGCAGGATCCTCGGGAGTGTGGTCGGTCATGTCCTGGTCCCGGGGGTCTTACGTGACCGGCGGGCGACCACGCGGACATCAGAGAACGGATGATGGATCGGTGCATCCGGTTTGTGGACCGTGACTTCCACTGCGAGGACTCCGTCGACGTCGTTGATCTGGTCGGCGATCGACGCGGAGACCGTCTCGATCAGGTCCATGCTCGGTCCGGAGACAATCCCCACGGCGATGTCGGCGAGATCGACGTAGGAGATCGTCCTGGCGATGTCATCGTCGGCGACGGCGGCGGTGAAGTCCGTCCAGACCACCAGGTCGACGATGAACTTCTGCCCCTGCTCCTTCTCGAAGTCGTAGACACCGTGGTAGCCGTAGACCTCCAGTCCGGTCAGTTCGATACGGTCAGCCACGGCGGGCCCTCCATCCTTCAGGTAATGCCGGACCGCGGCCGGTGGCCACGGACCGTGCGACGTCCACGGCGGCGCGGTTCGCGGCGACGTTGTGGACGCGGACGGCCCAGGCGCCGGACGCTGCAGCAAGGGCGCTCACCGCAGCGGTCGCGTCATCGGCCGACTCGGGTGTGCCCGGTGCGCCGTCCGGTCCCGGACGCAGTGCGGTGAGGAATCTCTTCCTGCTCGCACCGATGAGGACACGGTATCCCAGGGTCATGTAGGAACGCATACCCGCCAGCAGCGCCCAGTTGTCGTCGGCGTTCTTGGCGAAGCCGAGCCCCGGGTCCAGGATGATGCGCCCGGGGTCGATGCCGGCGTGCTCGGCGCGGGACGCCAGGGACGACAGGAGGTCACTGACGTCAGCGACGACGTCCTCTCCATGGTCGGCACGTCCGGACGCGGACTCGAAACGCTCCGCACGCCAGTGCATCAGGCAGTAGTCGACCCCGGACTCCGCGACAGTGCGGTACATCGCCTCGTCGGCCAGCCCTCCGGACACGTCGTTGACGATGTCGACCCCGGCCTCGATCGCCGCGGCGGCCGTCGACGCCCTCATCGTGTCCACGCTGGTGGTCACCCCCTCTGCGTGGAGTGCCCGAATGACGGGCACGACCCGCTCAGCCTCGAGTTCCGCTGGCACACGCGTGGCGCCGGGCCGGGTCGACTCCCCACCGACGTCGATGATGTCCGCGCCGTCGGCGACCATGGCCCGGGCATGGGCGAGGGCCCTGCCGGTGGTCGTCCACTCCCCTCCGTCGGAGAAGGAATCCTCGGTGACGTTGAGGATCCCCATCACCGCCGTCGTGGCCGTCGTCGCTGTCGAATCTGTCATGGCTGCCATCGCGGGTATGCCGTCCTACCCGCCGCTCAGTGACCGCGGATGAGGCTGAGTGCCTCGGCGCGGGAGCGGGCGTCCTCGCGGAAACCGCCACGGACCGCCGATGTCACGGTGGAGGCGCCCGGTTTCCGGATACCCCGCATCGCCATGCACAGGTGCTCGGCCTCGATGACGACGATGACGGCGTGCGCCTGGAGCCGCTCTGAGACAGCGTCGGCGATCTGGCTGGTCAGACGCTCCTGAACCTGGGGGCGTTTGGCGTATCCGTCGGCCAGCCGCGCGAGCTTCGACAGGCCGGTGACCGTCCCCGAGTCCCCGGGGATGTAGCCGATGTGGGCGTGTCCGTAGAACGGCACCAGATGATGCTCGCAGGTGGAGTAGATCGGGATGTCCTTGACCAGGACGAGTTCGCGGTGGTCCTCGTTGAAGGTCTTGGCGAGCACCTCCGCCGGATCCTCGTAGAGTCCGCCGAAGGACTCACGGTAGGCACGGGCGACCCGCGCCGGAGTCTCCAGCAGTCCTTCCCGGTCAGGGTCCTCCCCCACGGCGAGCAGGAGTTCACGCACCGCAGCCTCGGCGCGCGCCTGGTCGAAGACCCGGCCGCCGTCGCGGCTGTTGTCACTGTCGGTCACAGAGTCGGTCACGGTGTCAGATCAGTCTTTCTCGTCGGAGTCGTCAGGGCGGTGGTGGCGTCCACCGTCATGCTGGCCACTGTTCTGGGCCCTCAGGTTACGCGTCGGAGCATCGTCGCTCGTCCACGGGTTGTCCGGTTGTTCACTGTCCGGGAGCCGGAAGCCGCGCAACGGCTCGTCCCCGGCGCTCTCAGTACTTCCAGCGTCGCCGGACGTTCCGTAGCTGCTTTCGCCGGGATGCCGGCCCGGTTCATCCGGATTCACCCGGTCCTGACCACCCCACAGGTGGTCGGGGTGCGACTGCCCACTCCACCGCCCGGGGGTGCGTGGTGCCTGCGGGTGGTCCTGCTTCTGCTCCAGTTCATCCGCCTGCTGGCGTCGGCGCCGCTCGATGCGGGCCTTACGTGCCTCGGAGAAGAAGTCGTTGCGGGCGGGGAGTTCCTCGCCCCGCTCGCGCGCCAGCTCGGTGGGTGTCTTCACCGGCTCGCGGAAGTCCTTCGGGTGGTCGATGTCCTGGTTGGGGAAGATGTCGCTGACCTCGACCGGTTCCATGTCCTCGAAGATCGCCTCGAGGTCCGGACGGCGCAGCGTCTCCTTCTCCAGCAGCTTCTCGGCGAGACGGTCGAGGTAGTCGCGGTTGTCCCGCAGGATCCGGTAAGCCACCCCGTGTGCCTTCTCGATGAGCATGCGGACCTGGTCGTCAATGGTCGCCGCCACAGCAGGCGAGTACTCCAGGGAACCTTGCCCGCCCCTTCCGACGAAGGGGTCGCCCTGTTCCTCGCCGTACTTCACGGCACCGAGTTCCGGGCTCATGCCGTACTCGGTGACCATGGAGCGGGCGATCTTCGTCGCCTGCTCGATGTCGGCGGAGGCACCGGTGGTCGGCGATCCGAAGACGAGTTCCTCGGCGGACCGGCCACCCATGGCGAAGACCAGTCGCGCGAAAAGCTCCGACCGGTTGTACATTCCCTTGTCGTCCTCCGGGACGGCCATCGCGTGACCGCCGGTACGCCGCGGGCGAGGATGGTGACCTTGTAGACCCGCTCGATGTCCTTGATGCCCCAGGCGGCGAGAGTGTGACCGCCCTCGTGGTAGGCGGTGACCTTCTTCTCATGCTCCGAGATGATCTTGGTGCTGCGGCGCGGACCGCCGATGACCCGGTCGGTCGCCTCCTCAAGTGCATCACCGGTGATGACGTTCCCGTCCACGCGGGCTGTCAGCAGCGCCGCCTCGTTCAGGACGTTGGCCAGGTCCGCACCGGACATGCCCACCGTGCGCTTCGCCAGGGAGTTCAGGTCCACGTCCGGGGCCAGGGGCTTGCCCTCGGAGTGCACGCGCAGGATCTGCTCACGTCCGGCGATGTCGGGGTTGCTGACGGGAATCTGACGGTCGAACCGGCCCGGGCGCAGCAACGCCGGGTCGAGGATGTCCGGACGGTTCGTCGCGGCCATCAGGATGACGTTCTCCCGGTCGCTGAAACCGTCCATCTCCACGAGCAGCTGGTTGAGTGTCTGTTCGCGCTCGTCATGGCCGCCACCCATGCCGGCACCACGTTGGCGGCCCACCGCGTCGATCTCGTCCACGAAGATGATGCAGGGGCTGTTCTCCTTGGCGGTCTTGAACAGGTCGCGCACCCGGGAGGCGCCCACGCCGACGAACATCTCGACGAAGTCCGAACCGGAGATCGTGTAGAAGGGCACACCGGCCTCACCGGCCACCGCGCGGGCGAGAAGGGTCTTGCCCGTGCCGGGAGGCCCGTAGAGCAGGACACCGCGGGGGATCTTCGCCCCGAGGTGCTCGTAGCGCTCCGGATTCTGCAGGAAGTCACGGATCTCGTCGAGCTCCTCGACCGCCTCGTCCGCACCCGCGACATTGTCGAAGGTGGTGTCCGGGTTGTCGACGTTGAGTTCCTTGGCCTTCGACTTGCCGATGTTGAACGCCCCACCCGGGCCGCCCTGCATCCTCGTGAGGAAGAACAGCAGCAGGGCACCGATCAGCAGGATCGGCAGCAGCATGACCAGCAGGGAGCCGAGGATGCTGTCCTGGGTGACGTTGGTGGTGTAGCTGTCGGCGTCCGAGGCCTCGACGCGGTCGAAGACGGTGTCGGCGGCCCGCGCAGGGTACTGCGCGGTGACCTGGTCGATCCCGTCCTTGCCGTCGACACTGATGTCGTTGCGCAGCGTCATCTGCAACTGCTGCTCACGGTCGTTGATCTGCACCTCGGCGACATTGTTGTCGTCGAACTGCTTCATGGCGACCGATGTGTCGACGTCGTCGTAGCCGCGGGTGGAGTCGGTGAGGACACCGAAAGCGTAGATGACGACGAGAACCGCGGCGGCGATGGCGGCGATCCTCAGAACCCTCTTCTTGTTCATAGTCCCACTAGCGTATCGCAGGACCGTGCGCACCGTTCCTAGCTGTACACGCTGGGGCGCAGCGTCCCGACCCACGGCAGGTCACGGTAACGCTCCGCGTAGTCCAGGCCGTAGCCGACCACGAAATCACTGGGGATGTCGAACCCGATGTCGGTCGTCTCCACGTCACGCTCCACCGCCTCGGGCTTACGCAGCAGCGTGACAACCTCGAGGCTCTTCGGGCCCCGTCCCTTCAGGTGGTCCACCAACCAGTGCAGGGTGATGCCGGACTCGATGATGTCCTCGAGAATGATCACGTTCCGACCGGCGATGTCGCGCGTCAGGTCCATGCGGATCTCCACGGTGCCGGAGGACTCCGCCGACTGACCGTAGGTGGACAGGGCCATGAACTCCATCTGCGTAGGGATGTCCATCGCCCGGGCGAAGTCCGCGATGAAGTAGGTAGCCCCCTTGAGCACACACAGCAGGATCGTGTCCTCGTCCTCACCCCGGTAGCGGTCGCTGGCGGCCTTCGCCATCTCGGCGATCCGGGCGTGGAGTGTGGCTTCGTCGACGAGAACACCCTCGACGTCGTCGTGGTAACAGTTGTCGGGTACGTCGGCGCTCTTGGCGATCATCACGGGGTCCTGTCCTCTTGCTCTAGTACTAGCTGACTGCCGGTGGTCGTCCGACGGCGACGCACCACCAGTCGACGGGTGCCCCCCATTGTAGAGGTCCGCGACAGTGTGGACGGCGACCCGGTCTCCGGATACGGCACCGCGACCGGTCCCTGCCCGTGCCAGCCGGCCACGAGAGCGTCCATCGCCTCCAGATGCCGCGAGGTCAACGGCCCCACCTGCGCCCCCAGCCACCGGCGCAGGACGCGTCGACGCAGGGCGGCGGGGTGCCCGACGAGGACACCGACCGGAAGAGTCGCCGAACCTCTCGCCCCGACCTCGGACAGCACCCGTCGCGCCTGATCGTCGAGCAGGTCGGCGTCCTCCCGGAGCAGCCGGGCCGAACGCGCCAGTGCGTCACCGACATGCTCACCGAGAATCTCCCGCGCCATGGGCAGGAGCTCGTTGCGGACGCGCGAACGCAGCACGGTGGCACTGGTGTTGTGCGGGTCGTGCCAGACATCGATCCCGAGCTCGGCACAGCTGCCGAGGGTGTCGGCGCGGGTCGCGTGGAGGAGCGGACGTCCGAGCCATCCGGCCCCTGCCGAGACGACGGGGTGGTCACCGGTGATCTCCCGCAGCCCGGCGAGGCTTCCCGTCCCCGATCCCCGCGCCAGGGCCAGCAGCAGCCCCTCAGCGTCATCGTCGGCGGTGTGTGCGACGAGGACGGGACGTCCTGCCGCGCACCCCCCCAACGCTCGGTATCGCGCGTCCCGGGCAGCTGCCTCCCCCGCTCCCGTGACCTGTACCCGCACTGTCCGTGCCGACGCCCCCAGCTCCCTGCAGGTCCGCGCCGCCTCCCGGGCGACCTCGGCAGAACCGTCCTGCAGGCCGTGGTCGACGGTCACGGTGGTCACGTCGAGCCCGGCATGCACACACGCCGCGGCCAGCGCCAGCGAGTCCCCTCCCCCGGACACTCCGCAGACGACGGCGTCTCCCCGGGACAGGCGTGGAGCGTGTGCCGAGAGGAAACGCCGCAGGCTGCGACGGACCTCGAGGGTGTGGGGCGTGTCAATCATGCGTTTGACTCCAGGTCACACCGCCGAACGCAGGGCGGCCGCGAGCCGGTCCAACGCCGCCCGACCCTCGTCGGCATCCGAGCCGTTCGACAGGAACGCGAAACTCAGGGTTCGGCCCGCCTCGGTGGTCACCGTTCCCGCCAACGTGTTCACCCCGTCCAGGGTGCCGGTCTTCGCCCGCACCCACCCGGCGCCACCGGTGGCACCGGATCCGTCCCCGTACCGGTCGAGCAGGGTTCCGTTGCCCGCGGCGACAGGCAGTCCGTCCAGCATCACCCGCAGGTCGTCGTCCGTCCCGGCGGCGGTGATGATGCCGTCGAGAATGCGGGCGTTGAGCCGGTTGCTCTCACTCATCCCGGAGTTGTCCCGCAGCACCACCTTGCTGACGTCCAGACCTTCCTCCGTCAGCGCCGCGAGGGTCGCTTTCGTCGCCCCCTCGAACGTCGGATCCTCGCCACGCGCCTGCGCGACCTCCCGTCCGACCGCCTCAGCGAGCAGGTTGTCGCTGTGCAGGAGCATGTCGCGGATCCGCGTGCTCAGTGGTGCGGAGTACACCGTCGCCAGCGCAGACTCGTCGCTGACGTCGACTGCGCTGTCGGTCACCGAGACCGTCGCCCCGTCGGCTCCCAGTGCCGACGCCAGAGCATCACCCACGTCAGAGGCCGGGGTCGTCGACCGCGGCGAGTAGGAGTCCGTGGGGTCCAACCGCCCGGCGTCCAGCATCACCGCCGACAGCGGGGCTACGTTGCCGGCACCGATGTCGTCACGCGACCAGGTCTTGTTGAACAACGACCCGGCGCGCGCCGAATTATCCACGACGATCTCGGTGATGTCGGTGCTGCCGCTGCCGTCCAACGCATCGGTGACCTGCGAAGCAAGGTCATCGACGGAAGCAGGGGAGGTGAAGAACCCCGATCCCTCGGACCGTTCGAGGGTGATGTCACCGTCGCCCTTCAGGACGATCTGGCCGGGCTTCGCCCCCGGGTACACCGTCGTCCCGACCCGTTCATCCGCGTCAAGAGTGACGAGAGCTGCGGTCGCCGTCGCCAGCTTCGTGGCGGAGGCGGGCACCAGCATGGTGTCCGGGTTCTCCGACCACACCTCCTCGCCCGAGGCGATGTCTGTGACATGCCCGGACAACCTCCCCAGTGCGGGATCGGACGCGGGCCCCGCGAGTTCGTCGCTGACGTCCGGAGCGGGGCCGTCCGTCTGTGCCGGAGCCAGGACGGGCGACGGCTCAGGTAGAGGTTGCGCATCCGCCACGGTGTAGGCGTTGCGCTGGTGGATCACCAGTGCGGCAGCCACCACCACGATGACGGCCACGAGGAAAGCCAGGATGCCGTACAACCAACGGCGCGAGGCGGACTTGCTCATCGGGGCATCGATGCCTTCCTGCGAGGGAGCTGAATGCATGTAGGACCACACCAGGGTATCCGACGACCACCGGCGCACCAGGCCCGCCACCACAGGACCTCCGTGGAACCGCCCGAGTCATCCCCGAAGTTCTCCCGGTATTCTCCTGCGCCGTCCGGGTGACGGACCGTAGTGTCAGATCCATGACGACCCAGCTGATCACCACCACACGCACGATCAATGCCACGCCCGAGAAAGTCTGGGCTGTTGTCTCCGACCTCACAGCCATGGGTGACCGCAGCCCCCAGTGCAAGAAGATGTTCGTCCTGGGTGGCACGCCCGGGGTCGGCACGACCACTCTGAACCTGAACCGCCGTGGCGTGATCTTCTGGCCCACCTGGTCGAAGGTCACCCGGTGGTCGCCGAATGACAGTCTCGAGTGGCGCGTCCCCATCAACGGCTCGAGGTGGCGGTTCGAACTCGCCGACAACGGTGACGGCACCACCGAGCTCACCGAGTCGCGCCTCGTCGACGGTGACACCTCCCTGATCTCGCGCGCCATGGTCGCGACCGCCCTGGGCGGAAACGAGACCTTCGAATCCGAGTTGAAGATGGGGATGGACCAGACCCTGGCGGCAATCGCCGACACCGCTGAGCGGGCAGGGTAAACTCACGACCCATGAGCATCGAAGTCACCATCGAAATCCCCAAGGGTTCCCGCAACAAGTACGAGGTCGACCACAAGACCGGCAAGGTCTACCTCGACCGTTACCTCTTCACCCCGATGGCCTACCCGGCGGACTACGGGTTCATCGACGAGACCCTCGGCGAGGACGGCGACCCGTTGGACGCCCTGGTGATCCTGCCGGAGTCCGTGTTCCCGGGTGTCATCGTCGAAGCCCGCCCGGTCGGTGTCTTCAAGATGACCGACGAGGCCGGCGGCGACGACAAGCTGCTCTGCGTCGTCGACGACGTGCGCTACGAGAAGTTCCAGGACATCAACGACATCGCCCAGGACGTCAAGGACGAGATCGAGCACTTCTTCGTCCACTACAAGGACCTGGAGCCCGGCAAGGAAGTCAACGGCTCCGGCTGGGGCGACAAGGCCGAGGCCGAGCGGATCCTCGCCGAGGCAGTGGAGCGCCACAAGTAGGACCGGTCTGGACACCGGTACGTTTTATGACTCTTTATGAGTTGGCCGACTCATAAAGAGTCATAAGTCAGTTCATGCCACTCGCCCGTGTCACCGCGGGTGAAACGCCGGAGTCTGTCATCGGCAAGCCACACCGTGTGCCTGCCCTCGGCCTGCACCTGGGCGCGCGAGCCACAGGGTTCACTGAAGACGACCTCCAGGGTCACCGGGTCGACCAGGGACAACCTCAGCCCCGGTGTTTCCGGTCCACCGCCAGCCCCTCCGATGATGAACGACCTCACGGTCACCCAGGGACCTGCGGTATCGACCTCCATGTACTCGGACGAGACGACCTCGGGCAGCCGCGACTCGCCGATGACCTGCAGTTCAGAGTCGAGGTACTGCAGAACGTTGTTCTTCCAGGTCATGACTGCGTCGTCCGTGGCAAGTATCCGCGCACACGTGGTCGACCAGTTGGATTCGTCCTTGTTCAGCCAGTTCAGAGACCCTTCATCGCTGACCCGCCCGAGATGCAGGGCACCCCGTTGCGGCGGGCCGTGCCAGGTGCCGTCCACCGCAGCCGGCACCTTTAGATCAGCCTCCTCGTACCTGCCGACGACCCACCCACCCCATGACTCCGGCGCGGCGACAACCTGGTCCATGTCATCCGTCAGGACCGGCGGAACCGGCACCTCGCTCACAGAAATACCGCTACCGTCGCCGCCCTCGAGCAGAAGTCGGCGGTGACCTTTGAGCGCCACCACACACCCGTTTCCCTGTGGACCCAGAATCACCCGCGGAGACTGCCTGAATTCACTGATCTTCACCGGGAGAGTCACTGTCTCCGACTCTCCACCGTGCAGGTCGGTCTTCCAGATCTGTGGTAGCAGGGTATCGGTACGCCACAGTGTCAACGACGTGTCATCGACGGCTCCCTGGCCTCGCCCCGGGATGGCGGCGAAACCGTCGGACCAGGACGGCCTCCCCTCCCAGGGAACCGGGGCCGCCGCCTCGTCGAGATCCATCGTGCACCGTGCGGACCGTACGCTGAAAGAACGTTGTCCGGCTCTGATCGACGGGAATGGAAGTCGGACGCTGTCGGCATCGACCTCCACGTCGTCACCGGCCAGTCGGATCCGACATATCCGTCCCCTTGTCGGGGGTATGTCAGGGAGACCAATCCGGTACGGGTCATGGTGCAGGCTGCCGGTCACCCGCACTCGGCCGACAACAGGACGCGGTGCAGCCCACTGTGCAGCCCACCCGTCACCACGCAGAATCGTCCACCACTGCCACGACGAACCACACTGCTCGACGTGCCAGCTCGGTGAACGGACCTCCTCTGCCCAGGCATCCAGCGTCACGACGTCGGCACCACCGTGGTCACCGTCTCCGTCCTCAATGAAAACAAGAATGAATTCTGCGGTGTCACCGAGCGAAAACTGTGGGCGACCGGTGTCTTCCATGACCGAGGTCGGCATCTGTACCGGCAGAATCCGATGGTCGGCTGGCATAGCCCCGGGGGGCGGTACGGTCAGCTCCTCCATCTCCGCCTGAAACACTCCAGCCGCACGCGTAACGGCGTCCGTATCCTTCTCATCCGCCATGGCTCCGACAGTACCGCGCTGGCGACGGCAGATGCCCTGCATAGCCGGAACGGCGTAAAATGCGGCACCATGAGTGATTTCGAGACAGTGACACCGACCGAGGTCCCGGAGGGGGCCCAGCTCATCGACATCCGCGAGCCGGACGAGTTCAACCAGTGGCACGCCAAGGGCGCCACCAACCTGCCGCTCTCCGAACTGCAGTCACGCTACGGTGAATTCGACCTCGACCGCGACGTCTACCTGATCTGCCTTTCCGGCGGCCGGTCCGCCAAGGCTGCACAGTGGCTGGAGATGAACGGCATCGACACCATCAACGTGGGGTCCGGAACCATCGGTTGGCGCGACGCCGGACTGCCCATCGTCGGCACCGAGGGGTAGAAACATCGCCTCCGCGATAGCGGGGGTCCCCCATAGTTCGTGTATCCCATTCGATAGACGATAGGGTGGGGGCATGCCAGAAACCGCGCATCTGCCCAGCGAGCTCCTAAAGTCGCCGTCGTTCCAGCTTGAGCGGCTCCGCCGTCGCACCCGCGTCTTCGTGGAGACCGCGTTGATGCAGGAAGGGTTCAATCTCCGGGAGTACTGGGTGTTGACCTACCTGGTCGACGGAGATGCCGCCAGCCAGGCCGAACTCGGCGAGATCATCGGGGTGGACCGCTCTGACATGGTCCGGCTCGTCGATTCCCTGGAGAAGCGCAAGCTGGCCAAGCGGGACAAAGACCCCAACGACCGGCGACGGCAGATCATCTCCGTCACCAAGAAGGGCAGGAAAGCTCAGCTGGTCCTGTCCCCCATCGTGCAGAGCGCGGAGGACGAGGCACTCGACGAGTCGACCTCCAAGCAGCTGAAGCACCTGAAGAAGCTGGCGAAGTCGATCATCGCGGCCGAGGAAGAGGGCGACGGGGTGGATGGTGACGAGAGCCCCGGCAGCGACCCGATAGACGACGCCGAATAAGGCGGCACTCCACGCTGATCAGTCGCCGATCTGGTCCCGTCCGCGCTTCACGATCTTCGGGTCAGGCTGACCGACCACGTCGTAGTCCTTGCCCGTGTAGTTGAACTTGCTCAGCACATACCGCATCGCATTGAGCCTGGCACGCTTCTTGTCATTCGACTTGATCGTGATCCACGGCGACTCATTGGTGTCGGTGTAGCGGAACTGTTCCTCCTTGGCACGGGTGTAGTCGTCCCATTTGTCGAGGGACGCCAGGTCCATGGGTGAGAGCTTCCACTGCCGAACCGGGTCAACCTGGCGGATGGCGAACCGGGTCCGCTGCTCCTTCTGTGTCACCGAGAACCACAACTTCGTCAGGCTGATGTCGGAGCCCATGAGCATGTTCTCCAGCATCGGCACCTCACGCAGGAACTCCGCGTGCTGGTCGTCGGTGCAGAAGCCCATCACACGCTCCACACCCGAGCGGTTGTACCAGGACCGGTCGAAGAAGACGATCTCGCCGGCGCACGGGAAATTCTGGATGTAGCGCTGGAAGTACCAGGAGGTCGACTCCCGCGGACTCGGCTTCTCCAGGGCGACGGTCCTCGCACCACGGGGGTTGAGGTGTTCATTGAACCGTTTGATCGTCCCGCCTTTGCCGGCGGCGTCGCGGCCCTCGAAGAGGATGATGTGCTTCTGCCCGGTGTCTTTCGTCCAGTTCTGCCACTTCAGCAACTCGATCTGGAGAGACCGTTTCGTCGTCTCGTATTCCTCGCGACTGAGACGTTCCTCGTAGGGGTAGTTCTCCCGCCACGTGTCGACGCGGTGTCCGTCCGGCGTGATCAGGACCGGATCGTCCTCATCCGAGTCGTCGACGATGTAGCCCTCAGTCGCCGCCAGATCGACGATGTGGAAGTCCTGCTCGTCCGGTGCGCCCTGATCGCTACTGTCCTTGGTCATGCTCCCATGTTAATGGTTCTCCGACGCCACCACACGGCACCTGGGACGGGTCACCCCCGCCCACGACGAGACGGGCGGGGGTGGATACAGGTCGACCCCGGTTCCCCCACGGACGTCACCGTGGGAGGAGCCGGGGTCAGACGACCGGACGGATCAGAGACGGATCAGAATCCGCCCATACCGCCCATGCCTGCCATCTCGTCGGCACCGGCGCCGGCAGCCTCAGGCTCCGGCTTGTCGGCGACGACAGCCTCAGTGGTGAGGAAGAGGCTGGCGATGGAGGCGGCGTTCTGCAGTGCGGAACGGGTGACCTTGACCGGGTCGGAGATGCCCGCGGACAGCAGGTCGACGTACTCGCCGGTGGCGGCGTTCAGGCCGTGGCCTGCTTCCAGGCCGGCGACCTTGTCGACGACGACGCCGGGCTCGAGGCCGGCATTGAAGGCGATCTGCTTCAGCGGTGCTGACAGCGCGGCCTGGACGATCTGCACGCCCGTGGCCTCGTCGCCCTCGAGTCCGAGGTTGCCGTCCAGCACGTGGGAGGCCTGCAACAGCGAGGCGCCACCACCGGCGACGATGCCCTCGTCAGCGGCAGCCTTGGCGTTGCGCACGGCGTCCTCGATGCGGTGCTTGCGCTCCTTGAGCTCGACCTCGGTGGCGGCACCGACCTGGAGGACTGCGACGCCGCCGGCCAGCTTGGCCAGACGCTCCTGCAGCTTCTCCTTGTCGTAGTCGGAGTCCGCGTTGTCGATCTCCTGACGGATCTGGCGGACCCGGCCGGAAAGCTGCTCGGAAGAACCCGCACCGTCGACGATGGTGGTGTCGTCCTTGGTGACGACGACCTTGCGTGCGGTACCCAGCAGGGGCAGGTCAGCGGTCTCGAGGGACAGGCCGACCTCCTCGGCGATGACCTGGCCACCGGTGAGGATGGCGATGTCCTGCAGCTGGGCCTTACGGCGGTCACCGAAGCCCGGAGCCTTGACGGCGACGGACTTGAAGGTGCCGCGGATCTTGTTCAGCACCAGGGTGGACAGGGCCTCACCCTCGATGTCCTCGGCGATGATCAGCAACGGCTTGCCGGACTGCATGATCTTCTCCAGCAGCGGCAGCAGGTCCTTGACGTTGGAGATCTTGGAGGAGACCAGGAGGATGTAGGGATCCTCCAGGACAGCCTCGCCGCGCTCGACGTCGGTGGCGAAGTACGCCGACAGGTAGCCCTTGTCGAAGCGCATACCCTCGGTCGTCTCCAGGGTGACGCCGAAAGCGTTGGACTCCTCGACGGTGATGACACCGTCCTTGTTCAGCTCGCCGTCGCCGACGGCGTACATGGCCTCGGCGATCAGCTCGCCGATCTTCTCGTCCGCGGCGGAGATGCCGGCGGTCGCGGCGATCTGCTCACGGGTCTCGATCTCCTTGGCACCGGCCAGCAGAGCCTCGGTGACCTTCTCGACACCGGCCTGGATGCCGCGCTTGATGCCCATGGGGTTGGAACCGGCCGCGACATTGCGCAGGCCTTCCTTCACCAGCGACTGTGCCAGGACAGTGGCGGTGGTGGTGCCGTCACCCGCGACGTCGTCGGTCTTCTTGGCGACCTCCTTGACGAGCTCCGCACCGATCTTCTCGTAAGGGTCCTCGAGGTCGATCTCCCGGGCGATGGTGACGCCGTCGTTGGTGATCATCGGGGCACCCCACTTGCGCTCGAGCACAACGTTCCGGCCCTTCGGGCCGAGGGTGACCTTCACCGCGTCGGCGAGGGTGTTGAGACCCTTCTCCAGACCGCGGCGAGCTTCCTCGTCGAATGCAATCATCTTTGCCATGTGGCTCTTGATCCTCCGTTGTAGAGATAGGAGCGACACGTTCGGATCAGATCCAGCGCCCGCGACGGCACGGATGGACGCATGCCGCGACGTCCACCCTCACTGCACCTGAGTGAGACTTCATTTCTGTTGTTCGTTCTGGCACTCCGCAAGAGCAAGTGCTAACCCCCGTTTCTAGCAGTCTCCCCCGCCGAGTGCAAGGTACCGGACAGGGCTACGCTGGAGCACATGACCGAGAACAACACTCTCACCGCAGAATCCGCACGCGCGGCGGTCGCCGAACAGATGCCGTGGCTGCAGCAGGCGCTCACCGACCTCGTCGCTTTCCGCTCCGTGCACTCGACACCGGGGCTGGAGCAGGACAACGCCGGCGCGGCCCAGTGGGTCACCGACGCCTTCCGCGCCGAGGGAATCCCCGTGGAGCCGCACACGACCACCGACGGCTCAGTGTCGGTCATCGGCGTCCGCGAGGCCGCCGAAGGTTGGCCCACCGTGCTGCTCTACTCCCACTACGACGTGCAGCCCGCCAGCGACGTCGACAACTGGACGTCTTCCCCGTGGTCGCTCACCGAGCGCGACGGGCGCTGGTACGGGCGCGGCGCCGCAGACTGCAAGGGCCACGTGGTGATGCACCTCGCCGTCCTGCGCGCGCTCAACGCACTCGTCGACTCCGGGAACCTGGACGACGGGACGGCGACCGCCCTGTCGAGCATCGGCATCCGCGTCGTCGTCGAAGGCTCCGAGGAGCGCGGCGGCTACGGCCTCGAGGACCTGCTGTCGTCGAACCCCGAACTGTTCGCCGCCGACACCTTCCTCATCGCCGACTCCGGCAACGACGCCCTCGGCGTCCCGGCCGTCTGCACCGCCCTGCGCGGCACGGCGCCGGTCACCGTCCGGCTGCAGACTCTCGAGCAGCCCATGCACTCCGGACAGTTCGGTGGCGCGGCACCGGACGCACTCCTGTCCCTGATCCGACTGCTGTCCACCCTGCACGACGATGACGGGCTTGTGGCCGTCGACGGACTGACCTCCGAGGCCCGCTGGGAGGGACGTGGGCCCGACGAAGCCACATTCCGCGCCGATGCCGGCGTCCTCGACGGTGTGGACGTCCTCGGATCCGCGCAGGGACTCAGCCCCAACGACCTCACCATCTCCCGTCCCTCGATCACCGTCACCGGCCTGGACTCCCTCTCCGTCGCCGACTCCGTCAACGCGGTCGTCGCCGAAGCAGGTGCCGTGGTCAGCCTCCGCATCCCGCCGGGAATGGACCCGAAGGACGGGCAGGACGCCCTCGTCCGGCACCTGGAGACCCACGTGCCGAACAACGCCCGGATCAGCATCGAACGCGAGTCGCTCGCATCCCCGTTCTCCGCCGAGACCTCCGGACCCGCGCTGAAACTGCTGTCACAGGCACTCGCCGACGCCTACGGGGCGGACGAGACCGCCGAGATCGGTTCCGGCGGGTCAATCCCCCTGAGCAATGCACTCCTCGAGAAGTACCCGGACGCCGAGCTCGCCCTGTTCGGTATCGAGGAACCGTCCTGCCGGATCCACTCCGCCGACGAGTCCGTCGACCCCACGGAGATCGCCGCGATCGGCACCGCTGAACTGCTGTTCCTCGCCCGCTCGGGGGCACTGGCCACCTAGAGTTCACCCCGAGGTTGCCTGTCTGCAGTGATACAGATAACATCATCGGCATGATCAACACCCTTAAGCGAGTAGCCCACCCGGGTGGAGGCGCGGACTGACCCCTCCACCACGGGGAAGTCACGCTACTCGCAAGCGGTTGCGTCGGTCCACATCCCACCGACGGTAACCAGCACAAGGGAAGACCCACTCATGTTCGAGTCACAGGACAACCGGATGCCCACCACCACGATGATTCGCTTCGCCCGCCCCGACGAGGCCCGCGACGAACGACTCGCCCCCGTCTACACCGACCGCCCCGGCCTGCGCCGCTCCACGGCCGTCACCTACCGGGAAGGCAACCAGTCCCGGCTCGAGAAGCGCCGCAGCCGCACGCGGGTCTTCGCCGAGGACCCGTTCCGCGCCCGTTTCGGCCACCGTCTGCCCGCCGGGATGCGCCAGGAGGCACGGGGCATGGAGTGGCGGAAGTTCATCACCACCTACGCCCCCTCCACCTACCGTGTCGAGTCGATGTCCACCACGCGACGCACGGCCGGCCGGCGGGACTTCGACATGACGATCTCCGGACTCCGCGAGGCGCCGGCACGCAGGTCTCGATCACCTCGATGGGCGCGGCATCGGCGATGACGCAGATCCTCGCCGATCATGGACGGCGCGTCGAGATCCTCGAGTTCCACCAGTACGACATCTTCGAGGCGACCGTCACCTTCGTCTTCGCCCAGCACCAGACGAAGAAGGTCTGGGCCATCGGGTTCGGCGCCGACCGTGATCTCTCCATCGCCAGCGCCCTTGCCTCTGCTGCGGGCCGCCTGCACGGTTAACCCCGGACGTGTCCGCGCCCGGAGGACAACTCCAGGGTGGAATTTCCGGTCGCCACCACCCTGGAACGTCCGTGTCAGCCCGACTGTGGAGAGGCCACACGCGTCAGGGCCCGGACAATCGCATTGAGCACCCGTTCCCGGACGGCCCCGGGCGACCGGATCGACTCCTTGTTGAACCGGAGCACCTCCCAGCCCAGGTCCCGCAGCGCATGGAACTGGTCGAAATCGACGTCGGTCTGCCCGGCGGCGTCGTGGTAGGCACCGTCGTAGTAGATCGCGAGCTTCAGCTCTTCATGCCCCAGGTCGGGCAGTGTGCGCGGTGACCACTCCGAGGAAGCACCGGGTGTGAGGTCCACCCTGATCTGTGACTGCCACCGGAACGGCTGCGGCAGCAGGTCACGGACGATCAGCCGCAGGACGGTCTCCATCGGTGACTGCGCCCCGTCGTCCGCCAGCGCGAGAAGATGTTCCATGACACCGCGGTCGACCTTTCCCCGTGTCTGCTCCAGGATCTGTGCCCGCGTCACCCACGTGCACTGGCAGAACGCGTCGAGGAACTGTACGGCCCGCACCTCCTCCCTGGTCATTCCCGGAACATCGTGGACCCACCAGGTGTGGCGCCCGGTGAGTATCGTCCACAGGCAATGCGCCGCGGCCGCCTCTGGTGCGACGACCCGCAGCCGCGGGAACCGCCCACTCGGGTACCGGATATCCGGTGTGACGGTCAGCGGCCTGATCACCGGGCGCAACGGGTGCCTCGCCGCCACCGTCGAGCGGGTCGACCTGCTCGACGTCCCCTGGCAGAGCAGCAGCACCGGAGCAGAATCGCACCAGTCGGGCCGCAGTCCGTAGACAGCGGCCGCCGCCCAGCCGGCCAACACCGCGCCCGGTCTCAGAAGATGATTCGCCCACGCCCTTGTCACACAGTCCACCCCGAATCCCCCGAAGGCCTCGGTGTCGTGGTCCTCCGGCGTCGGGATAACCACGCCGAGCGCGACCTGGGTGTAGTCGCGTCTGAGTTTCCAGTCGGTCACCGTCCCCGTTGCCGCGAGCTCCCTCCTGACCACTGGCGCTGTCACAGGCATCCGCCTCCACGTGTATGACGGCCCACGGCCGCGCGCATTCGTGTTTTTCCCCATGATGTCCCCCTCCACTCCGGCATTCCCCTGCGCGAAGTACACCAGAACTGCTCCGGCTCTGTCCATCCCGTCCCCGGGGCCTGTGGACAACCCCGGCTCCCTGTACCTCGTCGGCTGGGACGGAGACTCCAGGGCGGCAGCACGAGGATATTCCACCCCCTGATGTCCGTCCCAGCCCGGTAGCGGCCCCGGGAAGGCAGCTGGCCGACTAGGACACGGACCTTTTCAAGGTGTCCACCGTGAGATCCACCGCCGCAATCCACGACTCGGGCTGGGTGAACCCCTGCTCGGCCCCGACATCACCCCGGGTGCGGGTCCCCGGCTCCAACGCAGCCCCGGCTTCACGTGCCGCGGCCCGCTGCAGTGCATAGTCCCCACCGCGTTGCATGATGTCGCGCACGCCCTGCAGAGCCTCGGCACACCCGAACTCCTCGGAGATCGGTGCAAGGATGTCCAGCCAGTCGGAGATGTCCTGGGTGACCCACCGTTCCGTGGTGTCCCGGTCGGTGATGATCAGGGCTTCCAGGCCGTAACGCGCAGCCCGCCACTTGTTCTCGGCGACGTGCCAGTGCTGCAGGGTCGGCAGCTCCCGGCCCGCCTCCCACTCGCGTTCGTAGTGGACGACGAGGCAGTGGATGAAGGCACTGATGGCGGCGACTTCGCGGATGTCCATCGTGGCGTCGGCGAACCGGACCTCCACGGTGCCGTACTTCGACGGCCGGACGTCGAAGTGCATGGACCCGGTGTGGTTGATCACCCCGGAACGGTCCTGGTCCTTGTTGAACGCCTCCCACTCGTCCCAGTCGGCGAACTGGTAGGGCATCCCGGCGGTCGGCAGCTGCTGGTACAGCAGTGTCCTGTTCGAGGCGTAGCCGGTGTCGAGCCCTTCCCAGGCAGGGGAGGACGCCGACAGTGCCAGGACGTGCGGGTACTGCGTCATGACGGCGTTGATGATCGGCCAGACGCGGTCACGTCCGCCGACGCCGACGTGGACGTGGATGCCCCAGATCAGCATCTGGCGTCCCCAGTACTGGGTCCGCTGGATGATCTCCTGGTAGCTGCTCTTGTCGCTGAGGAGCTGGTCGCCCCAGTGCGCGAAAGGATGCGTCCCGGCGGAGAAGACGTTCACGCCGAGGTCATCGGCGACGGCGAGGATCTGGGTCAGCTGTTCACGCAGGTCCTCCACCGCGTCCGGGATCGTCTCGTGGACGCCCGTGACCATCTCGACGGTGTTCGCGAGGAACTCACGGGTGACCCGGTGTCCCGGAAAACGCTCGTCGAGGGCGTCGACGAGTTCGGGGGCACGCGGAACGAGGTCCCTTGTCTCCGGGTCGACAAGGGCCACCTCCCACTCGATACCGACCGTCGGGGCGGAGGACGGAAATTCCATGGGGAGGATGTTACTGCATCAGTGTCACAGTGGACCGGTCAGCACGACGACCACGCCGTCGGCACGGGGGCCGTTGCGGACATCCGCTTCGCCGAAGCGGTCATAGTAGTCCGGGTTGCCGGCGGCGGCGGTGATCCCCAGGTCGCTCGCGACCTGTTCGGCTGCTGCCTGGGACTGCGCGTTGCCCTCGGGGTAGTACACCCGCGACTCCTCGCTGATGCCGTCGATCCGGCCCCGGAGGTTGCCGTAGCCGATGTTCGTCCACTGCTCGCCCCGCAGCCGGTCTGCGGTGCTCTGGGCGACGGGCTCGCCACTGTTGTTGAGGACGGTGACCGCAGTGGCCCCCCGGTCGACGCCGGGCGCCGCGGGTTCGCCGCCCCCGGTGTCCCCTGCTCCGGCTTCGTCGTCGAGACTGCCCTCCCCGTCCCGGGCAGGATCACCTGCGGCTGTGTCCCCCTCGCTGGCGGACGGGGAAGCGGCGCCATCCTTGGCTGCGTCGGTACCGTCCTGCGGTGAGGCAGGGGAAGCACCGTCCCGGGACGTGGTACCCGCACCGCCCTGGCCGGTGGTGGTGTCCTGGGCGGTGTCCTCGGTGTCGTCCCCGTCGCCGCCGACAAAGGAGTAGACACCCCAGGCGATGAGCACCACCGCGACGGCGGTGAGCACCATGGCCAGGCCCCGGAGAGGCGGACCTCCGGTGCCGTTTGCGCCGTCCTGCCCGTCGGCCCCGGCAGCGGACCCTGAGGCGGCTCCGGCGGTTCCTCCTGCGGCGGCCGCGCCCATGGCGGGGTCGATGGCGTACTCGTCATCGTAGGCCGTGTCCGGGTTCGGGTCGTAGACGGAGTCGTCTCCGTGGCGGGGTCCGTTCTGATCAGTCACGCCCCAATACTAACTACAGTCACACCAGTCACGTCCACATGACACCCCGGGGAACGCGATCAATCAGCCTTCCCGCCGCCGCAGCAACGCCCCCACCACCACCGGAGCAACGTCCAACGCCTCCGGTCGCGAGATCAACGCATTGAGTTGCTGGTAGTACCGGACCGGACTCACCCCGAAACGACGTCGGATCTCCTCCCCCTTCGCTCCTTCGTCGCGCCACCACAGGGCCTCGAAGTCCAGCATCTCCCGGTCGCGCTCGGAGAGGCCCGCACCCGCCCCGTCAGTCAGTTCATCCACGGTGAATCAGTTTAGCCGACCCAAGATGGTAGTTTCGCTCCATCACGGCACCACCGTTGCGTAGAGTACTGCTGCCCGGACGATTTACTTTTTCCACCTTCCCACCCTTTCCCCGGTGGATCGTCCCCTCATCCCGGAGAGACCCAGAGAGACACACATGAGCACCTCCCCGTCCACGACATCGACGCCGAACCCGCCATCTTCGACGGCCTCGTCCGACTCCCCGAAACAGACCCCTGAGCAGAGGCGTGTCCTGGCAGGCACCCTCGTCGGGACGACCATCGAGTGGTACGACTTCTTCATCTACGCGCAGGCCGCCGCATTCGTCTTCGCGCCCCTGTTCTTCGCGCCGTTGGGCGACTCTCCCCTCGCCCAGGTGATCTCCTGGGCGACCATCGGCATCAGCTTCCTCTTCCGTCCGCTCGGCGCCGTGGTCGCCGGCCACCTCGGTGACCGCTACGGACGCAAGATGGTCCTGGTCGTCACGTTGTTCGGCATGGGGGTCGCCACCGCACTCATCGGTCTGCTGCCCACCTACGAGACCATCGGTGTGGCGGCACCGCTGCTGCTGATCCTGCTGCGCATCCTCCAGGGCCTCTCCGCCGGCGGCGAGTGGGGTGGCGCGGCCCTGATGGCCGTGGAGCACGCTCCCCGCGACAAGCGTGGCATGTTCGGCTCCTACCCGCAGATCGGTGTGCCGCTTGGTCTGATCCTGGCGTCCTCCTTCATGTTCCTGCTCACGAACGGGATGTCCGACGAGTCCTTCCAGAGCTGGGGCTGGCGCATCCCGTTCATCTCCTCGGTGGTGCTCATCGCCGTGGGCTACCTGATCCGCCGCGCCGTCGACGAGTCCCCCGTGTTCCTCGAGATGCAGAAACGCCGCAAGGAGGCCTCGGCACCGCTGGGCAGCCTGTTCAAGAACCACTGGCGCCGCGTGCTGCTCGCCGCCTGATCTTCGCCGGCAACAATGCCGCCGGCTACATGATCATCGCCTTCTTCTCCTCCTACAGTTCCAACGAACTGGGCATGGCCAAGTCGCAGACCCTCATCGCCACCCTCATCGGCGGAGTGTCATGGCTGGTGCTGACCATCTGGTCCGGGCGTATCTCCGACAAGATCGGACGACGCGAGACGTTCATCATCGGCTACCTGCTCATCGCGGTGTGGGCCGTGCCCATGTGGTTCTTCGTCGACAAGGGCGAGCTGCTCTGGCTGGTCCTGGTGATCGTCGTGCTCACGATCGGACTGGCCCCGTCCTACGCCCCGCAGTCCGCCCTGTACGCCGAGATGTTCCCCGCAGAGGTCCGGTACTCCGGTACGTCCATCGGTTACGCCCTCGGTTCGATCCTCGGCGGCGCCTTCGCCCCGATGATCGCCCAGCTGCTGTTGGACTCCACCGGAAAGTCCTGGACGATCGGCCTCTACCTGGCCGCCGTCGCGATCATCTCCGCCGTCGCCGTGTGGCTGGTGCCGAAGTCCGTGGAAAAGTCCGACCTCCACGTCTAGTTCCGCACCCGGCGGTTATTCTGGAGGGCATGTCAGTTCTCCCCGTCGTCATCTGCGGCGACCCCGTCCTCCATCACCCCACCGAGCCCGTCGCAGAGGCGGAGGTCGGCACCGGACAGCTCGGTGAGCTCATCACCGACATGTACGAGACCCTCGACCTGGCCCACGGCGTCGGCCTGGCGGCGAACCAGGTCGGCGTCTCCAAGCGCCTCTTCGTATACAACTGCCCCGACATCGACGGGCCGGACGGCACCCGTAAACCCGGCGCCGACATCGACGCCCAGGGCGGCCCCATGCGTCGCGGATGCCTGATCAATCCTGTCCTGGAGACCTCCGAGATCCCGGAAACCATGCCGGACGAGGAGAATGACGTCGAAGGCTGTCTCTCCGTCCCCGGCTACGACTTCCCGACCGGACGTGCCGACTGGGCCCGTGTCTCCGGACTCGACGAGCACGGCGAACCCGTCACCGTCGAAGGCTACGGTTTCTTCGCCCGCTGCCTTCAGCATGAGGTCGGCCACCTGGACGGGTACCTCTACATCGACACCCTCATCGGCCGCAACAAACGTGCCGCGAAGAAGGCCGTGAAGCGTGAGGGTTGGACTGTCGCAGGCAACTCCTGGACACCCGGCGTCGATCCTGACCCCTTCGGCCACGATGAGTGACGTCTCACCTGAACCGTCACCCGACACGTCGTGGTCGGCGGCGCATGCCGGCGCGCTGACGCCGGGGACCACGGGCCTCCCTTTCCCGGTGTCCCGCCACACCGACCCCCGCGGCGTCCGGACGGGAGTGCGCGCGACGGTCCGCCGTCTCGTCACGAAAGACAACGGCGAGAGTTCCGCCCGCCCGGCGATGAACCCGTCGACGGGACGTCCCCTAGTCACCGACCTCATCGGTGTCATCGACTCGGTGGAACCGCTGCAGATCCGCACGACTGACGGGGTCGTGCACACGGTTCCGGCCGACGACGTCGTCGTCCTCAAGACCCTCGCCGACCGTCCGGTGCGCACCTCCGACATTCGCGCGGTGGAACAGGCCACCGCCGCCGCGTTCCCCGGCATCACCAACGACACGGTCGCCGGCTGGCTGATGCGCGCGGGGGACGGGATCACCGAACGGTCGAACTCCGCCGTCCCGCTGGGCCCGGAGACCGGCACCACCCCGGTACCGCTGGAGGCCATCCACGCGTTCTACCGGCAGCATGAGCTCCCCACCCGGATCCTGCTCCCCGACCGGGTGGCACGTCCTGCCGAGCATCTTCTCGGGCTGCCCGGGACACAGGCGGGCCCGGAGATCATCGTGATGGCCCGTACGCTCGAGGGCGAACTTCCACCGGTCCCCGACGGGCCTCCGGACGTCGAGTTCTCCGTCTCGGATGAACCCGACGACGAGTGGCTGAGTCTCTACCATTTCCGCGGAGAACCCCTGCCCGAACACGCGCTCCGGCTCCTCGCCGGTCGGATCGACGGCACGCTCGGCTTCGCGCGCCTCACCGTCGACGGTGTCCTCGTCGCGGTCACGCGCGGCACCGTCACCACCGGCGGGCGGGAACAGTTCCTCGGGTACTCGGCCGTCGAGGTGGCACCGGCATGGCGCCGTCGGGGCCTCGGACGACTGATGGGCACCGCGATGCTCCACTGGGGACGCCAGCATGGCGCGACGCGCAGCTACCTGCAGGTCATCACCACGAACGAGGCCGGTCTCGGCCTTTACCGTTCCCTCGGTTTCACAGAGCATCACCGACACCGTTGCCTGACGCTGACCGACGGCGCCGGGACAGGTGCCTGAGACGGTGGTCTCACCGGTGATCTCGCTGAGGTGCGATCGCCGCGGAGTGGATATGGTGTAGGGCATGAGGATCGCCAGCTGGAACATCAACTCCGTGCGTAACCGGGAACAACGTGTCCGGGACTTCCTGGAACGCTCGGACGTCGACGTCCTGTGCCTTCAGGAGACCAAATGCACCGATGACCAGTTCCCGGATTTCTCCGACACCGGGTACCGGCACGCCCACGTCGGCGAGAACTCCTGGAACGGTGTGGCGATCCTGTCCCGGGTGGGTGTCGAGGACGTGCGCTCGGATTTCGGTCAGCCCCGCTTCGACAAGGATCCGGCCGCGGAACCCTCGCTGGAGCCCCGGGCAGTCGGTGCCCGCTGCGGCGGGGTCGAGGTGTGGAGCCTCTACGTCCCCAACGGGCGGGAGATCTCCGACCGCCACTTCACCTACAAGATCGACTTTCTCGACAGCATGGCGTCCTACCTGGAGAAGGGGAAGGACGTGGGCGACCCGGTCGTTGTCGTCGGTGACTTCAACATCATCCCCACGGACAAGGACCTGTGGGACCGCTCCTGGTTCGAGGGTAAGACGCACGTCACCCCTCGGGAACGTGCGGCTCTGGAAGATCTCGTGCAACGGGGCGGCATGACCGAGGCGACCGCCCCGCTCGAGGGCACCTACACCTACTGGGACTACCAGGCGATGCGGTTCCAGAAGAACCAGGGAATCCGGATCGACCTGCAGTACTCGCGGGGGCTCACCCCCTCCTCCCCGGTCGTGGACCGGGAGGAACGCTCCGGTAAGGGGGCGTCCGACCACGCCCCTGTCATCGTGGATTACGCACTGTGACCGCCATGGTGGCCGCATCGGATTTCTGGTCGTTCATCACCCCCGACAACTTCGGTTTCCCCCTGTTCGGCAACGTCATCGGCGACGGGCTCGAGTGGTGGCAGTGGGTGCTCGTACTGCTGGACTACACGCTGAAGATCATCGCCCTGGGTTACGTGCCCTCCCAGCGCAAGCCCACCAGCGCCATGGCCTGGCTGCTGGCGATCTTCCTCATCCCCTTCGCAGGGGTGATCCTCTTCCTGTTCATGGGGTCGCCGTACATCAACCGGCGCCGCCACAACATCCAGAACCAGGCCAATGAGCTCATCCGCACCGTCAGCGAGGACGAACCGGACGTCCCGGTCGGATTCGACGTCACCGACGAGATCATCAGCATGATGCACCTCAACCGGCATCTGACGTCGATGCCTGCCGCGACCGGTCGCCTGGTGGCGCTGCACTCCGACTACGAGCAGTCGATCCAGGCGATGGCGGAGGCGGTCGACCACGCCGAGAACTACGTCAACGTCCAGATCTACATCACCGCTTGGGACGACACCACCGGGGTCTTCTTCGACGCCCTGGAGCGCGCGGTGAAGCGCGGGGTCACGGTACGCCTGATGTTCGACCACGTCGGCAGCTGGAAGTACCCCGGCTACCTCAAACTCGGAAAGAGGTTGACGGCGATCGGGGTCGACTGGATGGTCATGCTGCCACTGAAGCCGTGGCAGTGGCGCTTCCGACGACCGGACCTGCGCAACCACCGAAAGATCGTGGTCGTCGACGGTCACACCGCGTTCATGGGCAGCCAGAACATGATCGACCCCAGCTACCTGCTCTCCAAGAACCAGAAGAAGGGGCGGCACTGGATCGACGTCATGGTCGAGGTCACCGGACCGATCGTGATGAGTCTGGACACCGTCTTCGCCGTCGACTGGTTCACCGAGTCGAAGGAGGAGCTCGACCTTCTCTCCCCGTCGCAGGCGACGCACTGGCTCAATGCCGACACCGCCCCGCAGGTCCCGGACTCCGGGAACGAGATCCTGCAGGTGGTCCCGTCGGGCCCCGGCTTCACCACCGAGCCGAACCTGCGCCTGTTCACCTCGGTGGCCCACCACGCCAAAGAGCACCTGGTGCTGGTCAGCCCCTACTTCGTGCCGGACGAGTCACTCCTGGACGCCGTCACCACGGCTGCCTACCGTGGGGTCGAGGTCGAACTCTTCGTCTCGGAGAAAGCCGACCACACCATCGTCGACTTCGCCCAGTCCTCCTACTACGCGGAAATGCTTGCTGCCGGCGTGAGGATCCACCGGTACCCCTACCCCGCCGTCCTGCACACCAAACTGGTCATCGCCGACGACGAGGTCGCGATCATCGGGTCATCCAACATGGACATGCGGTCTTTCGGTCTGAACTACGAGGTGACCATGCTCTCCGGGCACGGCGATCTCCTGGATTCGATGACTGAACTGACCGACACGTACCGGGCGACCTGCACCGAACTGACCGAGGAGGAGTGGGGGAACCGGCCGTTGATGCGACGTTATGTCGAGAATGTTGCCCGGCTTACATCGGCACTGCAGTAAATGGCTTACAATGACATAAACAATAGGTCGCAGAAACTACCACGGGTCGGCTACCGTGATAGCTGACGGGACCGATACACCAGTCAGAAGCTAGTCAGTAGCAGACAAGGAGCCCACCATGGCCAAAGACATCCGGGACACCACGGACTCCACAGAGTCTGCCGACGATTTCACCGATTTCATCAATGACCTGGGCTCCGACACAGTCCAGGACCAGATCCGCGGACACCGTGCACCGGAGATCCTGCCGGAAATCGATGTCGCGGAGATCGCGACCGCCGTCTACGACTTCCTCTCCGCCCTGCGTCGTCTGATGGACCGCCCGAACCACAAACTGGCGATCTCCCAGTCCGAGATCGAGGTCCTGCACTTCATCGCCCAGCACCCGGGGTGCGGCGTGTCGGACATCGCCCGCCTGCGGTTCCTGCGTGCATCGAACGTCTCCGCCACGGTGCGTCGTCTGATCAACTCCGGGCTGGTGCTGCGACAGGCCAACGACCAGGACCGCCGCGCACAGGACCTGTACCTGTCCGACGAAGGAATCGAGATGCTGAACTCGATCACCGACGAGTGGGCGATGCTGATCGCCCGCGCGGCGCGTCGTATGGACGGGCGCGACCTGGCGAAGCTCCGCCGCGGCGTACCCGCGTTGCGGAACCTGTCCATCGCCGCGGAAAGCCTCATCGAGGACATCCAGCGGAGCCGCAACTAATCTGCCGCTCTGCTCAACTGCCCGGTGTTTCAGGGGAACGGGTGCGCCGGGCACCACGGCGGCCGTAGAGGCCACTGAGGACGGCGACGGCGGCACATGACGCCATCACCGTCGCCATGGTCAGCAGACCGTCCTCCCCCAAGCCGACGATCGGGGCGACGATACCGGCGGCGAGAAACTGGCCGGCACCGAGCAGTGCCGACGCCGCGCCGGCACGTCCGGGGGCGAGATCCATCGCCAAGGCCGTGGTGTTGCCCAGGTTCAGTCCGGTCCCGATCGTCGCAACGAAGGTGAACAGGATCACCGGAACCAGGCTGTGCGCGGTCAGGGCGATGACCAGCAGCCCCAGCCCGCCGACGAAGAGCAGCCCCTGGCCGATGGCCTGCATCCGCGCGGGACCGACTTTCTTGACGACGCGGGCGTTCACCATGTTCGCCAGCACGAGTGCGACCGCATTACCGGCGAACACCAGGCTGAACTGGGACGCCGTGAGGCCGAACTGTTCCTGCATCACGAAGGACGAGCCGGAGACGAAGGCGAAGAATCCACCGAATCCGATCGCGAATGCCACGAGGTGTCCGACATAGGGGCCGACGCGGAAGAGGCCCGCCATGCGTCGGTACACCACGAGCATCGCGCCCTCGGTACGCTTCTCTGCAGGGTGGGTCTCCGGGAGCGCGAGGGCGACGACCACCTGGGCGACGGCGACGGCGGCCAGGGTCCAGAACACCGCCCGCCATCCGGCGAGTCCTGCGACGGCGCCACCGACCACGGGTGCGACGATGGGGGCGACAGAGGTGAAGATCATCATCGTCGACAGGGCTGCCGCCGCGGCTGCCCCGTTGAGCCGGTCGGCGATCATGGAGCGTCCCAGTGTCACTCCGGCACCACCGGCGGCGCCCTGGAAGAAGCGCACGACGATGAAGAGCCAGATTGACGGTGCGAGGGCGCAGATCACGGATGCCAGCAGCCCGACGACGGTCGCGGCGACGAGCAGCCGGTGGCGTCCTGCACGGTCGGAGAGCGGGCCGACGACAAGCTGTCCGACGGCCATACCGACCATGAAGGCGGTGATCGTGAGCTGGGTGAGCGAGGCCGTGGTGCCGAGATCGTCGGTGATCTCCGGCAGGGACGGCAGGTACATGTCTGTACCGAACGGCCCACCGGTGGAGAGCAGTGCGATGCCTGCGAGCATCGCGAGGGATACTGTCGCGGTCGACGTGCCCTGGACCCGGGAGGGTCGGTCAGGCATCACGACGACGCAGTACGACCGTGCCGAGGATGAAGATCACCAGGCAGATGACAGCGAAGTAGATCACTGAACCGGTCTGACCCCACGGGGCGTTGACCGTATCGTTGAGGTTGACCGCATTCCCGATGTTCTTGAACGGCATGTACTGCGGGATCCATTCCTTGACCCTCGGGAACATCCCCGGGATCTCTTCGAGAACCAGCACCCAGAGCAACAGGACAGCCATGGCACCGGCTGTCTTCCGCAGCAGGTATCCGATACCGATCGCCAGAGCGACTGCGCCGAGCGAGTAGATCACCATGCGCAGCATCACTGTCCAGGCGTCGTCGGCTGACAGTGAGATATTGGAGAGCACTGCCTCATCGTCGATCTGGAGTCCGGCAACCCACTTTGTCACCAGCACACTGAGCACCGCGGAGATCAACGTGACGACCGCGGCGATGACGCCGTAGACGATGAACTTAGCCACCGGCAGCTGCCAGCGTTTCGGCACCGCCAGGACGCTCGACTTCGCGGTGTTGTTGCCGTACTCACCGGTGACCAGCAACGCGCTCTGGATCAGGATGATCATCACACCGAAGACCTGCAGCCCCGTCAATGCACCGGCAACATCGAGCGCGCCCGCGTTGATCGCGGCGGTCTCCAGGTCACCGTCGTCGACAAACATCTGGTAGCTGGTGGCATTCGCCCATCCCATGAATGCGCCGAAAGCGACGGAGAACACAACGATGAGCGCCGAGGTCCAGTAGACCGCCTTGGTGGTGCGGATCTTGATCCACTCGGCGTTGATAGCGTGTGCGAGCATTACTTCTCCCCCTCGGTGGTCTGCTGGGCATCGGCCTGCGCCTGCGCCTGCTGGTCCGGCAGTTCGCCCAGATCCGGAATGTCACCGAGATCCCCGCCCAGGTTCGCGTGGTAGTCCACCGCATGGCCGGTCATCCGCATGAAAGCGTCCTCCAACGAGGCCCGTCGCTCACTGAGCTCGCGCAGCAGCAGCCCGTAGGTGTAGGCGATCCCGCCGATGTCGTCGGGTTCGGTGTCCTCCATGACCAGGATGTCCCGGCCGTCGTCGTCAGTACTCTGGCTGAAACTCACGGACTGCTCGGTCAGCGCATTCTTCATCTCCTCGAGATGATCCGTGCGCACCACCGTCGTCGCCGTGGAGGCGTTCTTGATGAAGTCGTGGGTCGAGGTATTCGCCACGAGACGCCCGCGTCCGATGACCACCAGGTGGTCAGCGGTGAGTGCCATCTCGCTGAGCAGGTGGGAGCTGATCATGACCGTGCGGCCCTCGGTCGCGAGATGCCGGACGAAGTCACGCACCCAGCGGATTCCCTCCGGGTCCAGGCCGTTGACCGGCTCATCCAGGATCAGGACCTCGGGGTCGCCCAGCAGCGCGACCGCCAGTCCGAGCCGCTGGCCCATACCGAGCGAGAAGTTTCCGGCCTTCTTACCCGCGACGTCGCTGAGACCGACGAGGTCAAGCACCTCGTCAACACGTTTACGGGAGATGCCGTTGGCGGCGGCCAGCCACTTCAGGTGGTTGGCCGCGGTGCGGTTGGGGTGGACCCACTTCGCGTCGAGCAGCGTCCCCACCTTGTGCAGCGGTTTCGTGTACTGGTCGTAGCGTTTACCGTCAATCGTGGCGGTACCGGCCGACGCACGGTCGAGTCCGACGATCATGCGCATGGTCGTGGACTTACCTGCACCATTCGGCCCGAGGAATCCTGTGACGATTCCGGGCTGAACAGAAAAGTTCAGGTCGTCCACGACGGTCGCGGAACCGTACCGCTTGGTCAGGGATTCGACTTCAATCATTCCCCTATCGTGCCATATGCCCTGCAGCCAGGGCACTGCCACTTCTTGCCTCGACGAATGTAGGATGTCCTACATGCCCGTGCCGACACGAGATTCAAGTGACGGGGCCGCCGATCCGGCCTCGACCGGCACATTCACGACCCCCGACACGGACTCCCCGGCCGCCACGGGATCCGCTGTCGGTCCCGGGGGGCGTCGCCAGGACACCGACCGGTGGATGGACGATGCTCCCGCTGACGGCCCCGGGTCACGTCGGCTGAGTGTCTTCACCCCGGCGCTCGAGGTCCCCCGCCGGTTCCGCCGGTTCGTCTCCACCACACCGGGTCTGCTCACGGTGGTGTCGGTGATCCTGGTCCTGGCCATCCTCGCCGCCGGTGGTGCGATGGCGGCACAGTCCTCCAAACAACAGGGCGACCTCAACACCCTGGTCAACCGGACCGAACCGGTCTCCTTCGCCGCACAGGAACTGTACAACTCCCTGTCCGTGGCGGACTCCGTGGCCACCACCGGATTCGTCGAGGACGCCGCCGGTGGCGCCGACACGGACTCGTCCTACCGGGAGGCCGTCGACATCGCGTCCCGCGCGATCATCCGGGCCGCCAACGGCATCGACGACCCGTCCACCCGCGAAATGGCCCTCATCCTGGAGATCCAGGAGAAGCTGCCCATGTACACCAGCCTGATCACCGAGGCCGGGGTGAACAACCGGCAGGGACATCCCGTCGGCGCGGCGTACGTGACGCAGGCCAGCACGATGATGCAGGACGAGATCCTCCCCGCGGCCGGCGAGCTGTACTCCAACACCAGTTCCGAGGTCGGTGAACAGCAGCTCGCGTTGACGAAACCCGGCTGGTTCGCCCTGTCCGGACTGGTGGCCGCGGTCGTGCTGCTGGTCGTCGCGCAGTTCTGGTTGGCCGCCCACACCAACCGCCGCATCAACGGCGGTTACGCCACCGCCACGGTCCTGATGACCGTGGCCCTGCTGTGGGCCAGCGGATCGGCGCTGTCCACCTGGACCGACGGCACCCGCGGACTCGACGGGACCGCCCAGCCGCTGGAAACCCTGACTTCGCTGCGCATCAACGTGCAACAGACCCGCACCACCGAGGCGCTCAGCCTCGTGGAACGCGAGTACTCCGACGACACGCAGAATGACTTCTCTGACCAGGTGACCAACATCGACAGTGAGCTCGAGACGCTCCGCTCCACCGTGGGCGACCGCGGCGTTCTGGACGACGCCCGGGAGAACCTGCGTGCCTGGGACAACGCCCACGCCGAGATGCTCGCCTACGTTCAGCAGGGTGACTACTCCGCGGCGATCGGCGCCACGATCGGGGACTCAGACCTGCACCCCTACCAGCGACTCGACGAGAACCTGCGCTCCCTGATCGACGACACCCGGGAACAACTCCGGACCTACCTCGCCGACTCCCGGGTGTCGGCGCAGCAGGTCTCGGCTCTGGTGATTCTGCTCGGTGTCATCTCGGCCCTGTGCATCATCTACGGAACCCGCCCACGGCTCCAGGAGTACCTGTGAATACCCGCGCCCGCATCCTCACCCCTGTCGCCGCCGCCGTCGTGGCGACGGCCAGCGCCATGGCCCTGGCGTCCTGCGTCTCCAACGAACAGAGCCTGCAGCAGTGGCCGGACGCGCCGAACCCCAGCCTCGCGCTGCCCAACGGGTCGAAACTGTCCGACAATGTCGACGACCTCACATCCCAGACCACGAGCGACACCACGGCCGGTGCCCGTGACGCCTACGGCTCGCTCCGCCCGGACACTGACCCGCGTACCGGCGAGGAGGTCCCCCCGGCGCGACGTGTCCCGGCCATCGTCGAGCGAGGCCGACTGGTGGTGGGGGTTGCACAGTCCCTCAACCAGCTGGGTTTCCGGGACCCGGTCACCGGCGAACTCGCCGGATTCGAGATCGACCTGGCACGGGAGATCGCCCGTGACATCTTCGGCGACCCCAACCGTATCGAGTACCGCTACGTTGAAGGCAACAATCTCGAGGACGTCCTTTCGGTGGGTACGGTCGATCTGGTCATCCGCACGTTCACCATCACCAGGCCACGACAGGAACAGGTCGAGTTCTCGGTCCCCTATCTCACGACCTACCCGCGCGTCCTGGCCATGCGGGACTCCGGCATCACGGGTGAGGAGGATCTCGGCGACAAGACGGTCTGTGTCACGCACGACTCCACCAATCTCCAGGCACTCCGCGACGAGGTACCCCACCAGGACATTCTCGCCACGCAGACCTGGTCGGACTGCCTGATGGCGATTCAACGCCGCCAGGCTGACGCCATCTACTCGGACTCCGCGATCCTCTCGGGACTCCAGGCACAGGACCCCTACACGGAGATCATCGGCGACAGCACCGACGGGACCGACTACGGTGTAGCCGCCGCGCTCCCTGAAGACCGCGACACGGCCGGGCTCGTACGCCAGGTCAACTCGACCATGGACCGCATACGCACCGACGGGACCTGGGACGACATCTACGACACCTGGCTGGAAGGCTACCTCGGTGCCGCCAGCCAACCCCCCGCCGAATACCGTTCCGCTGACGACAACCGTGAGCTCACCGCCCTACGTGAACGCGCGCGGGACAACGGGAACGCTGAGAGGGAGGACGACCAGTGACGAACCCCGACGAGCCCGGCTCCGAGACCACTGACCGCCAGGACGGCACGAACGACACCGGTCAGGCGACCGAAGCGACTTTCTTCGACCCCTTCGCCGACGATGACGCCGACAGCGACGCATACGGCGATGAGGGTGACAGCGCCTCCGACGGCTCCGACGGCTCTGACGGCTCTGACGGCGACGACGAGGACACCGGAGGCCAGTCGACACAGGCCACACCCTTCGACCCGTTCGCCGACGACAGTGACGGCGAGGAAACCCACGACGACACCGCAGTCACCGGTCCGGCCACCGACCCCGACGGCATGCCGAAGGCAGGCGACACCGAACGCCAGCCCACCGTCGACTCCGGTGAACGCAGTCGTCGTGAAGCTCTGTCGACCTTCCGTCGCCGACGGGGCACATCCCGGGCCGGTGCGGAAGTCGCCGGCGGCATGGTCCGTCTTCCGTTCATCCCTCCCACGAATCCCCAGGACGCGGTCATCAGCGACGATGCCGTCGAGAAGGCCGTCTCCGAGGGCACGGAGCGGCCCGTCCTGCAACCGGGTGACATGGTTGCCGCCCAGTACGAGGTGCTGGGGCCGATCGCCCACGGCGGTTTGGGCTGGATCTACCTCGCCGTCGACCACAACGTGTCCGACCGGTGGGTCGTCCTCAAGGGCATGATGGCCACCACCACCGCCCATGAACGGGCGGTCGCGGAGTCCGAGCGCGCCTTCCTCGCCGACATCACCCACCCCGGGATCGTGAAGATCTTCAACTTCATCGATGACCCGCGCAGTCCGGGCGGATTCATCATCATGGAGTACGTCGGTGGCCCGTCCCTGCGGCATCGCCGTCGTCGGCAACCGGGCAACACACTGCCGATCGATATCGCCATCGGCTACATCCTCGAGGTCCTGCCGGCACTGGACTACCTGCACTCCCGCGGTGTGGTCTACAACGACCTCAAGCCGGACAACATCATCATCACCGAGGACCAGGTCAAGCTGATCGACCTGGGTGCGGTCTCCGGCATCGGCGCCTTCGGCCACATCTTCGGCACCCGCGGTTTCCAGGCACCCGAGATCGCGCGCACCGGGCCGACGATCGCCAGCGACATCTACACCGTCGGACGGACGCTGGCCAGTCTCATCGTGAAACTGCCCGTCACCGACGGGGTCTACGACCACGGGCTACCGACGCCGAACGACGAGCCACTGTTCCGCAAGTACCTGTCGCTCTACCGGCTGCTGCTGCGCGCCACCGACGAGAATCCCGAGCGCCGTTTCAGTTCTGCCGGCGCGATGGCCAACCAGATCATCGGTGTCCTCCGTGAGGTCCTGGCCATCCGCGACGGCCGCCAGTACCCGCACCTCGACACCCGTTTCACCGCCCAGCGGTCCACGTTCGGGACCAAGCACCTGCTCTTCCGCACGGACCAGCTCATCGACGGTATCGAGCGGTCTGTGGAGACCACCGCCCCCGAGGTGGTCGCCGCGCTGCCGACCCCCCTGACGGATCCGAACGATCCTGGCGCGTCGCTGCTCTCCGCTGCCAGTCTCACCGAACCCAGTGAAGTCCTCGACACCCTGAAGGCAGCGCTGAAACAGCCGGACATGTCGTCGTCCACCGAGATCCCGCTGACCATCGTCCGGGCACAGCTCGACCTCGGCATGACCACCGAAGCCGTCCTGACCCTGCGGGAGATGGACGACCGGCTGCAGCGGGATTGGCGCCACCAGTGGCTGTCAGGCGTTTCCAACCTTCTGACCAGTGACTATGTCGCCGCGCAGGCATGTTTCAATGAAGTGCTCAACACCCTGCCCGGTGAGCCGGCGCCAAAACTCGCCCTGGCGGCGACCGATGAACTGATGCTGCAGCACCAGGGGATGAACACCACCCGACTGCTGGACTCCAACGTGCAGAAGGCGGCGCTGGCATTGACGTACACCCAGGGTGCACAGCAGTCCCCCGACTACAGCGAGGTCCCCGGATGGACACACCTGTCCCAGGACCCCGTCGCGCTGCGTTTCCACACGATCCGTCTCTACGGACTCGTGTGGGCCACGAATGCCTCCACAGTGTCCGCGGCCTTCGGACTGGCCCGCCAACTGCACGCCGAAGGTCTGGTGGATGCCGCCGTCGCCGCGCTCGACCGGCTCCCCCAGTCGTCCCGGCACCACCGGACCGCCCGGCTGACGACTGTCCTGATGCTCATCACCGACCAGTCGTCACTCAACGAGGCACGCCTGCGGCGCGCTGCACGACGCCTCGAAATACTGCCCACCAACGAGCCGAGGATCCCCCAGGTCAGACTGGCTGTCCTGGCCGCCGCCCTGGAATGGTTGCGCGCGGAGCAGGAGAAAACCGACGGACCCGTCCGCGTGGCAAAGGCGCCGTTGTTCGACGTGGAGTTCACCGAACGGGGACTGCGCGCCGGAATTGAACAGGGCCTCCGCGACATTGCCCGACAGTCCCCTTTCGCCCGCCACCGCTTCCGGCTGGTGGACATGGCCAACCGGATCCGGCCCCGGACCTGGTTCTGATCCGTTCAATCGGTGGCACTCGTCGGGCGCCACCGACTACATCTCGGACAGTTCCTTCGCCGCACGGGCGATCGCGAGTTCCTCATTCGTCGGCACCACGAGAACCTTCACTGCCGAATCGTCGGAAGAGATCACCCGCGGGCCTTCGACACCCTCGTCGTTGTTGTTGCGTGACTCGTCGATGACGATGCCGAAGTTCTCCAGGTCCGCCATGGTGTCACGGCGGATACCCGTGTGGTTCTCACCCACACCGGCGGTGAACACCACCGCATCGAGGCGCCCCAGCTGCAGCATGAACGCGCCGACGTAGCGGCGTACGCGGTGCACGTAGATGTCGTAGGCGTCCTGGGCGTTCTGGTCGCCCTCGTTGATCAGTTCCTGGAGGAGACGGAAGTCGTTCGCACCCGCCAGACCCTTGAGCCCGGAGCGCTTGTTGAACAGGGTGTCGATCTCGTCGATGGTCATCTTGCCCTCGCGGTAAAGGTGGAAGATGATGCCGGCGTCGATGTCACCGGTACGCGTGCCCATCACCAGGCCCTCCAGCGGGGTCAGTCCCATGGTCGTGTCGACGGGGTTGCCGCCACGGATGGCGGCCATCGAGGCACCGTTGCCCAGGTGCAGGGTGATCTGGTTGATGTCGTCGGCGTCCTTCCCGAGAATCTTCGGGACGAGCTGGGAGACGTACTGGTGGCTGGTCCCGTGGAAGCCGTAGCGCCGGATGTGGTACTGGTCGGCGACCTCACGGTTGAGTCCGTACCGGGACGCGCCTCCGGCAGGCTGTGGAAGAAAGCCGTGTCGAACACGGCCACGTGCTTGACGTCGGGCAGCAGGGTACGGGCGTTCTCGATACCGTCGATGTTGGCGGGGTTGTGCAGGGGTGCCAACGGGATCAGCGAACGGATGTCGTCGACGATCTCGTCGGTGATCACCACCGGCTCGGAGAACTTCGAGCCGCCGTGCACGACACGGTGACCGACCGCGGAGATGTCGAGGTCCTGGGGGCCGGCGCCGAGCAGCGACATCATGCCGAATGCACGCTCCAGGCCGACGGAGTGGCTCAGGATCGAGCGGCGGTCCTCGATGGTCTGGTCTTCGGTGACCAGCTTGATGTGTCCGCGGTTCTCACCGATCTGTTCGACGAGACCGGACAGGAACGGAGGATCCTGCGGGTCTGCGTTCAGGTCGAGGACCTGGAACTTGATGGACGAGGAGCCGGAGTTGAGGACGAGGACATAGTTGGTCATGTGTGGTGGCCTTTCGGTTAGTTTCCGGCCTGGATGGCGGTGATGGCGACGGTGTTGACGATGTCGGGGACGGTCGCCCCACGGGACAGGTCGTTGACCGGCTTGTTCAGTCCCTGCAGGATCGGGCCGACGGCAAGGGCGTCCGCCGTACGCTGGACGGCCTTGTAGGTGATGTTGCCGGCGTTGAGGTCGGGGAAGACGAAGACGGTGGCCTTGCCCGCGACATCGGAACCGGGCATCTTCTTCTGACCGACAGACTCGACGACGGCGGCGTCGAACTGCAACGGGCCGTCGATTCCCAGCTCGGGCGCCTGCTCCCGGGCGATGGTGACGGCCTCCGCCACGGCCTCGACGTCCTCACCTGCACCGGAGGTGCCGGTGGAGTAGGACAGCATCGCGACCTTGGCGTCGATACCGAACTGTCCGGCGGTCTTGGCCGAGACGACCGCGATCTCGGCGAGTTGTTCCGGAGTCGGGTTGGGGTTCACCGCACAGTCGCCGAACGCCCAGAGCACCCCGTCCATGACCATGAGGAAGATCGAGGAGACGATGGAGGCGTCCGGGGAGGTCTTGATGATCTGGAAGCTGGGCTTGATGGTGTGCGCGGTGGTGTGGGCGGCACCGGAGACCATGCCGTCGGCCATGCCGAGGTGGATCATCATCGTGGCGTAGTAGGAGATGTCCTTCATCGTCTCGCGTGCGTCGTCGATGCTGACCCCCTTGGACTTGCGCAGCTCGGCGAATTCCTCGGCGAACCGCTCCAGGTCATCTCCGCTGGTCGGGTCGGTGAGGGTGGCGGAGCTCAGGTCGTAACCGAGTTCATGCGCGCGGGCGGCGATGGCCTTCGGGTCACCGAGGATCGTCAGGTCGCACACCCGGCGTGCGAGCAGCTGGTGCGCCGCCTCAAGGATGCGGTCGTCGTCGCCCTCGGGCAGGACGATGTGCGCCTTGGCTGCCCGGGCCTGGATGATCAGGTTGCGCTCGAAGGATTCCGGGCCGATGACGGGTGTGCCGGGTTCGGCGGAGCTGACGGACTCCAGGGCGACGAACGGTACCGCCGTCCCCTCTGATTCCAGCGCGGAGGACGAGGCCTGGGGCCGGTCGAGCAGGGAGATACCGCGCGGTTCGCGTCCCGAGCGCACCAGCTGGCCGGACACCTGCTGGAGCTGGAGGTGGTCCTGCTCCCCTGCCGCGATGAGGAAGTGGGCGACTCCGGCGGCGGCTGCCAGCCGGGAGTCGAACATGGGCTCACCGGTGGCGATGAGGACGTCCACGTCGCTGGACAGTGCGGTCTCGAGGGCGGCACCGAAATCCGGCGCCGCGGGACGGAGAGTCTCGAAGATGTCGGTCACCTGGCCTGCCAGGCTGGTGATCAGTTCGTCTCGGCGTCCTGCGGCGGTGGCTATCGGGCTGAGCACTGCTCGAACGGTCACGGGGTCTCCTTACATGGTTGACGGTCCCCGTCACGTCCGGTGCCTGGTGACGCTCCCGGAGCGTGGGGATGTTCCTCCCCCATTGTGCCGTGAATCACTGACACCGACCAACGTGGAACTGTCTTAATGGTCTCAATACCCCCATTGCTGTGTCTTATCCCACTCACGCGGGGGTGAAACCGGCGCTCTCTGCCGGCGTCACCTCACCGGGGTGCATCTACGGCGATAACTACCGGGTCGGAGGAGTCGGACGTCTCGTCCTGCGGGTCGTCGTTCCCCGCCCGGTGTCCCGCGGCACGGAGTCCACGGAGTCCACGGACCACGGCGACCAGGCACACCACCACGACCACCGAGGTCAGCACACCGCCGAACCATCCGAGTGAGACGCTGACCCGGGCACCGTTGAGCCCGACCAGGACGGCGCCGACGATGCCGCCGAGAATGTCGGGTTTGATGACGGTCACGATCCAGGCGGCGATCGGTGCACCGATCAACCCACCGATGAGCAGGCCGAGGACGGGTTGCCAGGACTCGTGCACGCGGTCGAGACCGACGATGAATCCGGCAGAGGCCGCCACCGCGACGAGGAACTCGGCGGTGTTGACCGTGCCGATGATCTTTCGGGGTTCGCTGCGCCCCACACTCATCAATGTCGAGGTGGTGACCGGGCCCCACCCGCCGCCGCCGGAGGCGTCGAGGAAACCTCCCCCGAGCCCCAGGGTGACCAGGCCGAGACGGGACCGACGGGTGGCCGACGCCGGCGCACCGTCCGCCGCCGCCGTCTTCTTCCACGGCACGAGGATGCTGCGGATCAGGACGTACGCCCCGAGCAGGAGCAGCAGCGTCGAGACAACGGGCTCGGCAGATTCCGCGGACAGGCCCGCGAGCACCGTCGCGCCGATGAACGCACCGACCGCCCCGGGGATTCCGAGGAAGATCACGGTGGGCCAGTGGACGTTGTTGAGCCGCCAGTGGGCGATCCCGGAGAACAGCGTCGTCCCGACCTCGGCGAAGTGCACCGCCGCGCTGGCCTGGGCCGGCGCGGTGCCCGATAGAATCAGCATCGTCGTGGCCGTCACGCCGAACGCCATGCCGAGGGCCCCGTCGACCAGCTGAGCCATCAGGCCGGCCACGGCGAACAAGAGCAGCTTCATCGGGTCGTCCCTTCGTCCTGTGGCGGGTGGTCACTGAGTCGTGCGGCGATGAGGGGGGCGATATCGGTCGCCAGCGGCTCCCCGACCGCCACGGAGCGGGCGACGGAGGAGATGCGGAGTGCCCGGACCGCGTTGTCCCAGAGCGTGCCGGGACAGATGAACAGGGGTTCCACCGCGATCCGGTCGGCTCCCCGCCGGACGGCATCCTCTACGCGGGTCACCAGGGCATCCGGCCCGGTTCCGGGCCCGCCGGTGGCGACCAGTGCGTGGGCCCCCACGCCGAGTCGTCGTCCGACGGCGTCCGCCAGGTCGGCGACGCGGTCGTTGGCGCCGTCGACACTGGACCCCACCGAGTAGAGGACGAGATGGTCGGCCGCACCACCGTCTCCGCGGGCACGGATGCGGGAGGCCAGCAGATCGGCGAGGTCGTCGCCGGTGCCGATCCCCGCCGCCTGCCGCAGTTCCACCCCCGTCTCGGCGGTGGCCTGCGCCAACGCCTCGGGGACGTCGGTGGTCATGTGGAATGCCGTGGTGAACAGGAGTGGCACGACGACGACCTCTGACCACCCCTCCGCAGCGAGCAGTCCGGCGACCGTCGTCGGCGTCAACGGGGAGAAGTCCAGGTACGCCGCCCTGCTGTCGCGTCCGGTCAGGTCGGCGACGGCACGGGCAATGTCGACCACCGTCCGGTCCGCCTCCGGGTGCCGGGAGCCGTGCGCCAGGCACACGACGGGAGACAGGGAACCGGACCGGACAGTGGTGGACATCAGTGTTCCGGGGCTCAGGCCTGGGTCTCCCCGGTGACCAGCCTGCGGTGAGCGTGTCACCGGTACCGGGGTTGATCAGCAGGAAGGACCCGACGCGTCCACCACGGCGGTACGCCTCGAACGGGAGCGGCTCGGCGACCGTCACGCGCACCTCGGCGATGTCGTTGAGTGCGAGCTCGGTGCCCAGGTCCCCGTCCTCGCCGGTCTCGTTCTCATCGAGGATGTGGACACGGCTGATGATCTCGTCGACCCGTGCACGTACGGTGGCGGACCCGTAGCGCAGCAGCACATTACCCCGCAGTTTCACCGGGGTCTCGGCAAGCTGGAACACCAGTGCGGTGGCCGAGGTGGACGGGGTGGGAGCCGGATCGCCCTCCACCTCGGAGGCGATGAGGTCACCACGGGAGATGTCGATGTCGTCGGCCAGTCGCAGCGTGACGGACTCGCCGCGCTCGGCACGGTCCTGGTCACCGGCCGGGCCGTCGATTCCGACGACCGTGGTCGTCCGACCGTCCCGGCCACCGACGGTGACCTCGTCACCGACGGCGATCGAGCCGGAGGTCAACCGTCCCGCGTAGCCACGGTAGTCCGTGGCGTGGTCGCGGATGACGACCTGCACGGGGAAACGCAGTCCGCGGACCTTGCCGGCGTTGATGCGGGCCGGACGGGCGTTCTCCAGGATGTCGAGGACGGTCGGCCCGCCGTACCAGGGGGTGTTCTCCGACGGGGAGACGACGTTGTCCCCGAGCAGCGCCGAGGTCGGCACCACGTCGATCTTCGGGAGCTTCAGGTCCTCGGCGAGTTCACGGACCTCGGAAGTGATCGAGCGGAAGACTCCCTCGTCGAAGTCGACGGCGTCGATCTTGTTCACGGCGACGACGACGTGCGAGGTCTTCATCATCGCGGCGACGGTGAGGTGACGACGGGTCTGTTCGATGACGCCGTTCCGGGCGTCGATGAGCACGATGACCAGGTCAGAGGTCGACAGGCCGGTGACGGTGTTCCGGGTGTACTGGACATGGCCCGGGCAGTCGGCGAGGATGAAGGACCGCTTGTCCGTGGCGAAGTAGCGGTAGGCCACGTCGATGGTGATCCCCTGCTCCCGTTCGGCACGCAGCCCGTCGACCAGCAGGGAGAGGTCCGGGTTCTCCAGGCCTTTGGCGGTCGAGACCCGTTCCACGGCCTCGTACTGGTCGGCGAGGATGGACTTGGTGTCGTACAGCAGGCGTCCGACGAACGTGGACTTTCCGTCGTCGACGGAACCGGCGGTGCACAGCCGTAGGGTGGGGACGGTGCCCGGAGTTTCTGCGTCGCTCACGGGAGCCTCCAGTGTGGCAGTCGGTGCAGTCATCAGAAGTAGCCTTCCTTCTTGCGGTCCTCCATCGAGGACTCGGAGAGTTTGTCGTCGGCACGGGTGGCGCCACGTTCGGTGGTGGTGGACAGGCGGATCTCGTCGATGACCTCGTCGATGGTGCCCGCGTCCGAGAGGACTGCACCGGTGCAGGACATATCGCCGACGGTGCGGTAGCGCACCGTCTTCGTCTCGACGGTCTCGCCCTCGGCCGGCCCACCCCACTCACCGGCGGTCAGCCACATGCCGCCGCGGTTGAAGACCTCACGGTCGTGGGAGTAGTAGATCCCGGGGATCTCCACGTCACGGTCCCGCAGGTAGTCCCAGATGTCTGCCTCGGTCCAGTTCGAGATCGGGAACACGCGGATGTTCTCGCCCGCCTGGTGACGGCCGTTGTAGAGACCCCACAGTTCCGGACGCTGCCGCCGCGGGTTCCATCCGCCGAAGGAGTCGCGCACGGAGAAGACGCGCTCCTTGGCGCGGGCCTTCTCCTCGTCGCGGCGGGCCCCGCCCAGGACGGCGTCGTATCCGCGGTTCTGGATCGTCTCGACCAGCGGGACGGTCTGCAGCGGGTTACGGGTCCCGTCGGGACGCTCCTGGATCGCGCCGGAGTCGATCCAGTCCTGCACGTGGGCGACGTGCAGACTGATGCGGGGATCCTCGGCGACACGGTCACGGAACTCGATGACCTCCGGGAAGTTGTGGCCCGTGTCGACGTGCACCAGCTCGAACGGCACGGCCGCGGGCGCGAAGGCACGCTTGGCCAGTTCCAGGACGACGACCGAGTCCTTCCCACCGGAGAACAGCAGGGCAGGACGTTCAAACTGGCCGGCGACCTCACGGAGGATCTCGATGGCCTCCGCCTCGAGGCTGGCCAGGTGGGGGCTGAGTGTGGGGAGTTCTGTCGCAGTAGTCACAGGTGGAGTCCGCATTCTGTCTTGGAGGAGTTGGCCCAACGGCCGGAACGGGGGTCTTCGCCGGGGGCGACCGGCATCGTGCAGGTGGCGCAGCCGATGGAGGGGTAGCCCTGCGTGGTCAGCGGGTGGATGATCAGGTCGTGGTCGTGGATGTAGTCCTCGACGTCCTGCTCGGTCCATGCGGCGATGGGGTTGATCTTCAGCCGGCCGGTGCGGTCGACGTCGAGGATCGGGGTGTCCCTGCGCAGCTCGCTGTCGACCCGCTTCACACCCGAGATCCATGCCTCGTAGGGGTTGAGCATCCGGGCGAGGGGCTCGACCTTGCGCATACGGCAGCAGGCTGTGGGGTTGCGCTTGTACAGGTCGCGGCCGTAGACCTCGTCCTGCTTCTTCACCGGGTAGACCGGTTCGACGGTGCGCAGCGGCAGGGTGTACCGCTCGTCGACGTCGCGGGCCACGTCGAGGGTCTCGTCGAAGTGGTAGCCGGTGTCGAGGAAGACCATCTCGGCGTCGTGGACACGGCCTTCGGTCAGTTCCGCCAGGACGGTGTCCTGCATGGACATCGTCACCGCGACAGTGCCGGTGACGTGCTCGTTGACCCAGTCGAGGATCTCTTCGGCGCTGGCACCTTCAAGCGTGCCGTTCCATTCGTCGACGAGGGCGCGGTGTGCCGCGGTCTGTTCTTCACTGAGCGGTGTCGTGGTCGTCGGTGCGTCGGGGGGGCTCACCTCGGGGTCGGTGAGGTCCCGGGCGTCCTGTGTTCCCGAGACGCCGGAAACGCCGGACGCGCCGATCAGGCCGGTGAGCGTCGCGAATCCGACGTCTGGTCCTGTGTTCGTCATTCCTGCTCTTCTTCAGTCGGGGTTTGCGGTGTCGGGCTGTCGTCGTCACGTTCCGACCGGCGCCCAACAGACCGGTCGGTCTGCGGTATGAGTCACCAGACTAGAGCAGAGACCTCCCCTGAGCAACCAGAATTTCGTGTATGGACACAAACTCTGTTTGTCTTTGCTGCTGATAGCATGTTTATTCTCTAGACCGAGAGGTCTGCAACGACCCTCCGGGGACGCCTCGGTGCCACTCCACGCCGGGTTCCATTCGCGGTGAAAGCCGCGGTGCACGCGCGCGTACCGGAATCAGTGATCCGCCGTCACCGATGCCGCGGATCCGGTACGCGCGCACGCATCCGGACCCACCTCGCCCCCGCAGCGGGTCAACTACCTCCCGCTACCTCCCGCTACCTCCCGCGCGACCAGACCTCCCACAGACGCGCATAGCGTCCCCCGGCCTCGACGAGGTCGTCGTGGGTCCCGTTCTCCACGATCCTGCCGTCCTCCATGACCAGCACCTCATCGGCAAGGCGTGCCTGGTCCAGACGGTGCGCCACCGTCAGTGCCGTCCTCCCCTCCGTCAGTCGACGGGCCGCCGCCTCCAGTGCCTGGGCCCCCGCCGACCCCGCCTCGGCCGTCGCCTCGTCGAGGACGACGACCCGCGGATCCCGCAGCAGGACCCGGGCCAGCGCGATCTGCTGGGCAATCACCGGGTCAGGCACCAACCCCCGCGCACCGACCACGGTGTCCAGGCCGGCCGGCAACCGGTGGAACCAGTCGAGCGCCCCGACGGCGGCGAGTGCGTCGACAAGCTGCCCGTCGTCGGTCCGCTCAGAATCCACGGCCAACCCCAGGTCATCCCTCAATGTGCCGGAGAACGTGTGCACCTCCTGCGACACCAGGGCCAACCGGGCTGCACGCTCGTCGTCGGACAGGGCGGTCACCGGGACCCCGTCCACCGTCACCGAGCCGGCAGTGGGTTCCCGGAGCCCGGCGAGCAGCGTCGCCACCGTGGTCTTGCCCGCGCCGGACGACCCGACGAGGGCGACGGTCCGTCCCGGCTCGATGGTGAAGCTGACGTCCTCCACCGCCCAGGAGTCGTCCCCGTAGCGGAAGTCCACCCCGTCCAGACGTACCTCGCCACGTGCCTCAGGCGCCCCGGCGTCCGGCACCGGACGGGGCGGATCCACCGTGACACCCACGATGCGGGCCAGGGAGGCGTAACCGGACTGTGCGACGTCGAGCACCCGCATGATCTGCTGCAACGGTCCACGCACCCGGATGAGCATCAGTGTCGCCGCCGTCACCGCACCGACACGCAGGACACCGTTGTCGACGAGCACGAATCCCAGGACGATCGCCGTCGCCAGCATCACCAGCTCCGCGATGAGCATCTTGTTCATCAGCACGACCATGACCCGGTTGGCGTTCACCGCATTGGTCATGACCTGGCGGGAGGAGTCCGCGATGCGTTCATGCATCTCGTCCTCCATACGGAAGGCCCGCACCGTGGCACGGCCGTGGATGGCCTCCAGGACGCGCCGCGCCCGCAGTCCCATCGACGCACGCTCCGCGGCGTACAGTGCCGGTGCGCGACGCAGGTAGGACCGGGCCGCCAGCCAGTACACGGGCGAGACCACCAGGATGATCAGCAGGAAACGCCAGTCCACCGTCACCAGGCTGACCGCCGTGGCACCGATGACGAACACCGCACCCGACAGGATCGGCAACGCTCCATGATCGCCGCCGACACCTGGGCGACGTCATCGGTGGACCGGCTGACGACATCGCCGGTGCCGGCGTCCTCGACCGAGTGCATGGGCAGCCCCAGCGCGGTGCCGACCATCTCCTCACGCAGGTTCGCGATCAGCCGCTCGGAGAGCCGGGCGAGGATGAAGTAGCCGGCACCGTTGAACACTCCGGCACTGACGGCGACGACGACCATCAGTCCGGCGGTACGCCACAGGTCAGTCTCCGCCTGCGCCAGCTGGCCCGCCGCCGACCCGGCCGCCGAGGACACGATGTCCACGATGCGCCCCAGCAGGCGGGGGACGGTCACGGTGCAGGTCGAACCGACCGCCAACAGCAGGAACGCGATGAGAGCCTGCCGACGGGCCCGTGGCACCTTCCTCGCCTGGGCGGCAACCTCCCGCCGGGCCTGAGCCCAGGTGGCCAGAGGGAAGGTCCGGACGGGGCCGTCCCCACCGTCGGTCTTCGGACTTGTCAGGGACGCGGCCCTCATCGCTGCTCCTCCCCGGTCGCGACCGACGCAGGTGTGGGATCGGCGCGCCCGACGAGGGCGGCGAACTCGGCGTGCGTGATTTCATGCTCCGCGGCGACATGCCAGGCAGGCGCATCGCTGATGACCAGGACCCGGTGCCCGGGACGACCGTCGCCGGCATAGAGCGCCGCGACACGCTCAGCGATGTGCTGTTCGGTGACCGAGTCCACCGCGGTGGTCGGATCGCTCAGCACCAGCAGCTCCGGGTCCGCCGCGATGGCGCGTGCCAGGGCGACGCGTTGCCGCTGCCCACCGGACAACCGCCGTCCTCCCTCCCCCACAGACCGTTCCGGTCCCCCCGGGATGTCGGAGCAGTCGGCGACCTCGAGGGCGCGCACAGCCACCGCCGGGTCCGGGTGGACGTTGTCCCGTAACGGGCCGTCGAAGAGATCCGCCCCGTGCGGGGCCACGGTCACGCGGTGACGCGGCAGCCGGAGCAGTGCCGACGTCACCACCGACGTCACCGCAGACGGGTGGCTCCCACCGCCGGTCCCCCGCACGACGGTGACCCCGGCAGGCAACGCCGCCAACACTGCATCGGTCGTCGCGTCCGACGCCTCGTCCGGTGTGGCGTACGGAGAGGTGAGAACCTCCTGCACGCGGCGCCCCGACGCCGACGAGATCGCCACACGGGTGGCGAAGTTACGTCCCAGCATCGTCATCGGCACGACGACATACTGCGACAGGCCCACGACGGTGATCAGCTGCCCCACGCTCAAGCCGTCATGCAGGGCGATCCACCCGGCCGTCACACCGATGGCGACAACGTAGATCGCCCCCACGGACTCGGTGACCATCGTCAACCGTGCTTCGGCGGCGTTGGCCCGCACCGTCGCATCGAGGGCCCTGGACGAGTAGCCGTGGTACCGGCGGCGCATGGTGCGCACCACGCCGAGGCCTTTGACGATCCGCAGCCCCTGGACCGCGTCCGCAGCGACGGCCGCCGCCTGCGCCAGAGCCTGCTGGCGGGCCTGGGCCCGACCACGCAGCGGGCGGGCGGCGCGCACCGACAGGGCCACCACCAGCGGGGCCCCGACCAGAACAGCGAGACCGAGCTGCCAGTGGATCGACAGCACCACGACGGCGACGTAGAGGATCGAGCCGAGTTCGGCGATCGGGAAGACCGTCATCACCACGATCTCCGCTGCCTTGTTCGCGTCCGTGCTCGCGATCGACAGCAGCCCGCCGGCGGTACGTTCCCGTCCGTCGGTGCTGCTGATCCCCCGCGGGTCCTGGATCCGGTCGGTGACCGTGGTGCGCAGGTCATGGCTGAGCTGCTGGAGGGTGATCTCCGTGTACCGCCGCGCCAGCCAGACCGCCACCGCATTGAGCAGGAACAGTCCGGCCAGCAGGGCGACCCACAGCACCAGCCGGTTCCACCGCCCGGTGGCGACGGCATCGTCGATGGCACGTCCGACCACGATGGATGTGGTGGCGTTGCAGATGAACCCCACCAACATCCCGACGGAGGCGATGAGCTGGACCGGGCGCTGGGCGACGGCGAGCTTCAGCAGCCAGCGACGGTCGGCGGGGTCCGGGAGCTTCGAGGGGAAGCTGCGGAGGAGGCCGGATCTGATCGTGTCACGCCCGGTACCGTCTGTCTCCGCATCTCCCGCCATGACGGTTGAGCCTACAGGACGGGCAAGGGTGCCCTATATCCTCTCGGCGTGCGCTCGCGACCGGCTCAGACCCCGCGGTCGATGTGCCCGTGCAGCTTCACCGAGAACACCCGGCAGCAGTCACGGCACTGCCAGGCGTTGTCGGTCTCACTGTCCGGGAACAGGTTCTCTGACGTGCAGTAGGGACAGTTCATGACGGTGGCCCTCCTCGGGTTGGGGTGTGCGCTCTTCCCGGGGATCCGGGAGTTCGTGTCATCCATTCGTGTCATCCATGGTGTACCCCGCCTACTGCAGGACGGCCTCGTCGGCTCGCAGCACCCAGTCACGGAACTGCTCGCCTTCGTCCCGTTGGTCCTTGTAGTTCTCCACGACGCGGACGATGTAGTCGTCCAGCTCGGCGGATGTGACCTTGTGGCCGCGCAGCTTCTTACCGAAGTCCGGGTGCATTCCGACCGCCCCACCGAGGTGGACCTGGAAGCCTTCCACCCGGTTGCCGTCGTCGTCGGTGACGATCTGGCCCTTCAACCCGATGTCGGCCACCTGGGTCCGCGCGCACGAGTTCGGGCACCCGTTGAGACTGATCTTCAACGGGACGTCCAGGTCACCCAGACGCTCCTCCAGCTGGTCGGTCAGGGTGATCGCACGCTGCTTGGTGGTCACCAGGGCCAGCTTGCAGAACTCCAGACCGGTGCAGGAGATGATGTCGCGACGGAAGGACGAGGGCCGGGCGGACATCCCCTCGGCGTCGAGGGCGTCGAGCAGTCCGTCGACGGCGTCGGGTTCCACGTTGAGGAAGATCAGCTCCTTGTCCGGGGTGGTACGCAGGTCGGTGACACCGTGGGCCTCTGCCAGGTCGGCGAGCCGCTGCAGCTGGTCGCCCTCGGTGTGCCCGACGGTGGGCTTCACGCCGACGTAGAACCGTCCGTCCCGCTGCTCGTGCACGCCGACGTGGTCACGGTACCCGGGGAAGACCTCCGGTTCCGGACCGTCGGTGAGCTTGCGCCCGAGGTAGTCGTCCTCCAGGATGCGGCGGAACTTCTCGATGCCCCAGTCGGCGACGAGGAACTTCAACCGTGCCCGGTTGCGCAGTTTGCGGTAACCGTAGTCACGGAAGATGCGGACCACCCCGCACCAGACCTCAGGGACCTCGTCGATCGACACCCAGGCGCCGAGACGCTGGGCGAGCATCGGGTTGGTGGACAGTCCCCCACCGACCCAGACGTCGAAGCCCGGGCCCTTCTCCGGGTGTTCCGAGCCGATGAAGGAGATGTCCTGGATCTCGTGGGTGATGTCCTGGCGGACCGACCCCGAGATGCCCGACTTGAACTTACGCGGCAGGTTCGCGAACTCGTCGCGGGTGAGCCGGTTCTCCTTGATCTCCTTGATCGCCGGGGACGCGTCGATGATCTCGTCCTTGGCGATACCGGCGACCGGCGAGCCGAGGATGACACGCGGCACGTCACCACAGCCGAAGAAGGTGTCCAGGTTGACCGAGGCCAACCGGTCCCAGATCTCGGGGACGTCCTCGATCCGGATCCAGTGGAGCTGGATGTTCTGCCGGTCGGTGAAGTCCGCGGTGCCACGGGCGAAGTCGGACGAGATGCCGCCGATGACACGCATCTGCTCGCTGCTCATCATGCCGCCGTCCAACCGGATGCGCATCATGAAGTAGCGGTCCTGGAGTTCGGCGTTGGACAGCAGGCTGGTCTGCTCGCCGTCCATGTCCTGGCGGCGCTGGGTGTACATGCCGATCCACTTGAAGCGCGGCGCGAGGTCCTCGGCAGGGATCGAATCGAAGCCCTGTTTGGCGTAGATCTCGCGGACGCGGTCGGCGACGGCGAGACCGGCGTCGTCCTGCTTGATGCGCTCGTCGTTGTTCAGCGGCTTTTTGCCGTCGATGAGCCACTGCCCCTGAGGCTTCGGGGCAGCGCGGTCCGCCTTCTCCTCGTCAGTGAGTTCCCGTGGGGGCGGTGGCGCGGCAGCCTCGGCCTCCTCCAGCGCCTTGGCCGCCTTCTGGACGGCCTTGCCTGCCTTGAGCTCATTCCAACGGGCCTTCCGCGCCGCCGAGAACAGGTCCTTGTTGTCGGGGTCGGCGTCGGCCGCCGCTTCAGCCTCCTTGGTGGCTGCGGCGAGCTTCACCTGCTCGGCCTCCACACGCGCCAGCTCCTCACGTGCGGCGGTCACGGCGGGGTCCTCCGGGGCCGCAGGCGTGGCGGCAGCTGCATCGGCCGCGGAGGCATCCTCCGTGGCCGGTGCGCCCGACCCGTCCGTGCTCTCCACGCCCAGGACGGACTCGACAGAACGTACCGCCCGGGCTGCCTGCTGTTCAGCAGAGCGGGTGTCCTTCGCCGCGTCGGCGAGCTTCGTGTCACCGGGCTCGGCGGCAGCCACCGCCTCCGCGGAACCTGCGGCCACCGCGAGTACGGAGGCGCCGGCGCGGATCAACGACAGGGCGTCCTGCAGTGACGTCGGAGCCGCCGCAGGTGCGGTGCCCTCCGCACTGCCGGCGTCGGCAGTGGCGTCGGCTGTGCCCGGACGCTCCTGCGTCTCCTGAGCATCCTGGGCATCCTGCGTCTCTGCCGACTCGGCAGCTTCCCTGGCCTTCTTCAGGGCGCGTGCGGCCTTCTTCTGCGCCGCACGTGCACGACGTGCCGCGGCGGCGAGTTTCTTGTCGTCGGGTGCCGCCTCCGCGGCAGCCTCCGCAGCCTCGGTGTCCGCGGTGGTCTCGTCGACCCTGGCCTGTGCGTCAGCCACCGGGTCACCGGTGGCTGACTCGGCCGCTGTGGTCTCTGTGGTCTGTGCCAACGCGTCGGCGGGCGTGCCTGCAGCTTCAGCAGTGATGGGCAGTTCGTCGGTCGCCGTGGTCATACCTTCTCTTCTCCTGATCTTCCTTGTCGTCGATGGTCCCGCGCCCGCTGTCGCGGGACCGAGGAACGCTGGAGCCGGTCAGGACACCGGCCGCACAGACCGCTTGGTCTGGTCCTAAGGTGTCGCCCCAGACTAGACCGGTCTGTCCGCGGACACAACGTAGGAGATACTCACCCACGTTGACGAGGGGCTTCACCGTCGACCCCTTGCAGTTTCCAGACCGAGTGGTCTATAGTCTGTCCCTGACATTCGGTCACACGTGTGCGTGACCGTCCTCACCTGCGCCGTCCTGACACTTTCGGTTCGACCCAGGGCAGACTAACGTACACAGGAGACCACCCCTGCCCGGCCGCCGAGCTGCCGCACGAAACCGCCAACCACGGATTGGACCAACGCATTCATGTCTGACAACCGCCCGCTGCGCGTCGCCGTCATCGGATCCGGCCCGGCCGGAATCTACGCCTCCGATGCACTGATGAAGTCCGGCAAGGACGTCTCCATCGACCTCTACGAGAAGATGGCAGCCCCCTTCGGTCTCATCCGGTACGGTGTCGCCCCCGACCACCCGCGGATCAAGGGCATCATCAAGGCCCTCCACAAGGTCATGGACAAGCCCCAGATCCGTCTGCTCGGCAACGTCAACGTCGGCGAGGACATCACCCTCGACGACCTGAAGAAGCACTACGACGCGGTCATCTACGCCACCGGCGCCACCGACGACCGTGACCTGAACATCCCCGGCGGCGAGCACACCCTCGGCGCCGGCAAGTTCGTGGGCTTCTACGACGCCAACCCGCATTTCGAGGACTCCTGGAACGTCGACGCCGAATCCGTCGCCGTCATCGGCGTCGGCAACGTCGGTCTGGACATCGCCCGCGTACTGGCGAAGACCGGTGACGAGCTGCTCGTCACCGAGATCCCGGACAACGTCTACGAGTCCCTGAAGAACAACAAGGCCAAGGAAGTGCACGTCTTCGGCCGCCGCGGCCCGGCCCAGGCGAAGTTCACCCCGCTGGAGCTCAAGGAGCTCAACCACTCCGACACCATCGAGGTCGTCGTCAACCCCGAGGACATCGACTACGACGAGGGGTCCGAGAACGCCCGGCACAACTCCAAGATCACCGACCAGGTCTGCACCATCCTGGAGAACTACGCCGTCGCCGAGCCGAAGGACGCTCCCCACAAGCTCTACCTGCACTTCTTCGAGTCACCCGTGGAGGTCCGCACCGACGACGACGGAAAGGTGACCGCCCTGGTCACCGAGCGCACCGAGCTCGACGGCAACGGCGGCGTCCGCTCCACCGGCGCACTGACCGAGTGGAACGTCGGTCAGGTGTACCGCGCCGTGGGCTACAAGTCCGACGAGCAGAACGACCTTCCCTGGGACGGCAAGGAGAACGTGTTGCCCAACGTGGGAGGCCGCGTCCTGACCGAGGGCCCCACCGCCGACGGCATCGCCGGTGTCCCCGGCTCCGCAGACCCGGAGGCCGAGCTGCGCGAGACCCTGCCCGGGGTCTACGCCACCGGGTGGGTCCGTCGCGGCCCCGTCGGCCTGATCGGCAACACCAAGGGCGACGCGAACGAGGCCGTCGCCAACCTGTTGGCCGACTACGACGCCGGCATCGGCTTCGGCCCCGAGGCCCCGGGCGAGGACGAGGTCATCGAACTCCTGCACTCCCGCGAGATCGACTACACCACCTGGGAAGGTTGGTACAACCTCGACGCCCACGAGCGCAGCCTGGGCGAAGCCGAAGGACGCGAGCGCAAGAAGGTGCGCTCCCACGAGGAGATGGTGCACTACTCCTCCGGAGAAGCACGCGTGAAAGCGTAGTACCGAACTCGCGAATAGCTCCGTAATTCACACGGAGAAATTATAATTCGCGAGATACTTTCTCGAAAACCCCGGCAGAACCGCAGGTCGCCGGGGTTTTTCATGTTTCCGGATAAAAGTCGGAATTTTCTTCGCTTTTTGGTGATTCATTGCACTCATACCGTTATCCTTAGGATCATGAGCGACACCACGAACACCGCAGGCCGCAACCCCGCCGCTGAAGCGCCCGAGGTCCATCTCACGGGCAAGCAGGTGTTGAACATGCAGCCCCAGCAGGTCCACGCCCTCTACAAACTGAGGGTGGACGTCTTCGTCAACGAGCAACGCGCCAGCTTCGCCGAGATCGACGACACCGACATTGATCCGGGCACCCACCAGCTCCTGGCGTACGTCCACCCCGGTTCCGGCCCGGACTACCCCTGGGGCCTACCGGACCCGGGGTCACCCCTGCGACTGGTCGGTACCCTCCGGGTCTTCGGCCCGCCGGAGGAGCAGCACATCGGGCGGCTCTGCGTCCACCCTGATTTCCGTGGTTTCGGCATCGCCTCGAAGCTGGTGGATGACGCCCTCGAGGTCATCCGCGGACGGGCTGCGGCGCTGGATCCCAACGTCCAGAAGACCACCGTGAAGATCGAGGCGCAGACCTACCTGATGCCCTTCTACAAGTCCTACGGCTTCGAGGCCACCGACGAGCCGTTCATGGTTGAAGGCATCGAGCACCAGGAAATGCATCTCACCCTCGACTGAGGTCAGCACGGAGGCCGGGGAAAGGGGCACGGAGGGCGGCGTCGGCGCCGGTGCCCGATAGAGTGTCCCGGGTGGGTACCAAGAGCACCAAAGGCACGAACTCAGAGACACGCATCCTCCTGTACTACCGCTTCACCCCGGTGGCGGACCCGACGGCGGTCATGCTGTGGCAACGCACCCTGTGTGAGTCCCTCGGCCTGCGGGGGCGGATCATCATCAGCTCCCACGGGATCAACGGCACCGTCGGTGGATCACTCACCGCGGTCAAGCAGTACATCCGCCGGACCCGCGAGTACCCCGGATTCCACGACATGGAGTTCAAGTGGTCCGCCGGTTCAGCCGAGGACTTCCCGAAACTGTCGGTGAAGGTCCGCGACGAAATCGTCAGCTTCGGCGCCACAGAGGAACTCCGCGTCGATGAGCACGGCGTCGTCGGCGGCGGCACCCACCTCTCCCCCACCGAGGTCAACGACCTTGTCGAGCAGAAGCGCGCCACCGGCGACGACGTGGTCTTCTTCGACGGACGCAACGCCATGGAAGCCCAGATCGGCAGGTTCAAGGGCGCGGTGGTCCCCGACGTCGACACCACCCATGACTTCCTGCGTGAACTGGATTCCGGCAAGTACGACGACCTCAAGGACCGTACCGTGGTCACCTACTGCACCGGCGGCATCCGGTGCGAGGTCCTGAGCTCGTTGATGCGCAACCGGGGGTTCACCGACGTCTACCAGATCGACGGTGGCATCGTCCGTTACGGCGAACAGTTCGGCGACTCCGGGCTGTGGGAGGGTTCCCTGTACGTCTTCGACAAGAGGATGCACATGGAGTTCAGCGAGGACGCCACCACGCTCGGAACCTGCGTGCACTGCGGCACCGCCACCAGTACCTTCCACAACTGCGCCAACGGCGAGTGCCGGGAGATGGTCCTGCTGTGCGAGACGTGCGCGGACACACCGTCCACCGCTCACTGCGGGAAGCAGGCGTGCGCCGCCGTCGTCTCCTGACGGGGCGTGTGCCCTCTCACAGTGACCGGACCGTAGAGTCGGTGCGAGAATACTTGTGCGCGACACATCGTGACTTTTCAGCAGGAGCATCCCCCATGACCCGCATCCCCGTTTCCGCACGTGCCCGACGCCGGACGAGCCGCGCCGTGCTGGCCGTCGGCGCCGGCACCACGCTCCTGTTCGGAGCGTCGGCCTGCTCCTTCGAGACCGTGTTCACCACCACCGAGGACGACGGCACAGCTGACCGTGCTCTCGCACTCTCCGCACCGGGCAGCGCCGATCTGTGGCGGACCTCCGGTACCGGGCCGGACTCCCTCAATGACGACGCCGAACCCGGCACCCCGATGGAGTTCGTCGACCCCGCACTGCTTGAGGACGGGGAGCTGCCGGCACGTATGACGGTCACCGAGGCCCAGTCGCTCCAGGTCCTCCAGAAACTCGCCGACATGGTGCAGGACGAGGGTCGCCGTATCTCCGAGGTCGCGACCCTGCGGGTCTACCTCAGCCCCGAGGACGGCACCGACGGTAACCCTGACGGGGCTGGCGGGGCCGATTTCGACGGCTGGAACCGGGCCTACCGGACGTTCTTCGCCAACCTCGACCCCTTGACCGGGGACTCACTTCTGACCGGCACCTCGGCGGTGACGTTGACTGCGGAGACCAGCCCCTCCACCACCTCAACGACATCAGAGCCCTCATCCGCCTCATCCTCCGCATCATCCGCAGCCCCCTCGGACAGTGACGCCCCTCCGTCGTCTCCGTCCGGCGAGCCGACCGACACGACCGGCGGGCCCGGCGAGGATTCCGAGGACGACGCCCGCTACTCCGGGGAAACCAACCCCACCAAGCCGACGGTGGTCACGGTGGGCGTGGCCGAGCAGCCTGTCGACGGATGGCTGGTGCAGGTCGAGGCCGAAGTCATCTTCGACAACGAGTGACGCCCCGTCAGGAGCGCCCCCACCTGCCGCTGTCCGGCGCGTCGGTCGGGGTGGCCGCGTCGTCGACACCGACCGTCACGGTGGACGCCGCCTCAGTGGCCCGTTCCCTCGCGATGTCCACGGTCTCGGCCGTCGAGAAGGCCACACCCATCCTGCGGCGTTCACGACTGACCGGTTTGCCGAAGATCCGGACCTCGGTCTCCGGCACCGTCAGTGCCTCCGCTAGTCCGGAGTAGGTCGGAGCCGCAGCGGACTCACCGCTGTCCACACCGCCGTAGATCACCGCCGACGCACCCGGGGAAATCAGTGTGGTGTCGATCGGCAGTCCGAGGATCGCGCGGGCGTGCAGGTCGAACTCGCTGAAGCGCTGGGAACCCATCGTCACCATGCCGGTGTCGTGCGGCCGGGGACTGACCTCGGAGAAGTACACGTCGTCGCCCTTCACGAAGAGCTCCACCCCGAACACACCGCGTCCTCCCAGGGCGCCGGTGATACGCGCGGCGACCGAGCGTGCGGACTCGAGCGCCGCCGTCGTCATCTGCGCGGGCTGCCAGGACTCCACGTAGTCCCCCCGGTCCTGCCGGTGTCCGATGGGCTCACAGAACCAGGTCGCGTCCTCACCGGAATCCGGATCCACCGACCTCACGGTGAGCAGGGTGATCTCGTAGTCGAACGGCACGAACTGCTCGATGATCACCCGCCCCGACGACACCCGCGCGCCACTCATCGCATACTCCCAGGAGCGGCGGAGATCATCCTCGGAACGCACGTAGGACTGCCCCTTCCCCGAAGAGCTCATCACCGGTTTGACCACGCAGGGCATGCCGATCCGGCGGACCCCCTCGAGGAACTCGTCGTAGGACGAGGCGAAGACGTGGCGGGAGTTCGGCAGTCCCAGATCACGGTCCGCCAGGGTGCGGATGCCCTCGCGGTTCATCGTCAACCGTGTGGCCCGCGCCGTGGGGATGACGGTGGCCAGGCCTTCGTCCTCCACGTCCTGCAGGGCGTCGGTGGCCAGTGCCTCGATCTCCGGGACGACGAAATCCGGACGGACCTCGTCAACCAGGGCACGCACGGCGGTGGGGTCGGTCATGTCGATGGTGTGGTGGAGATCGGCGACATGGTGCGCCGGTGCCCCCTCGTAACGGTCCGCGGCATGGACCTCCACCCCGTAGCGCTGCAGGGCGATGGTCACCTCCCTGCCGAGCTCGCCGGATCCCAGCAACAGGACCTTCGTGGCATTGGGGGCAAGGGGTGTACCGATGACGTCAGGCGTGTACATGGGTCAAGACGCTACCAGCCTCCCCACGTCCGACAGACAGTCCAGTCAGGCAACCGCCAGGTTTCCCGCGTAGTTCGCCAGGCGACCGCCGTCATCGACCACCGAATACGCCGAGGCGTCCCCGGCGATGACGCGCGAACGCTGGCCGGACACACTGACAGGGACCGGCCCGGCCACCGTGACACGGTGGTTCTTGCGACGCTGGTCGCCGAAATCCGCCACACCGTAATGCTGGGTGGCGAGGTTGTCCCAGATGGCGACGTCCCCCTCCTCCCAGTGCCACCGTACGGTGTTGTCCGGGGACAGGATTCTGGCCTGGAACAGTCGGATCAGGTCCCGTGACTCGTCGTCACGCAGCCCGCTGATCCGGGACACGAACTGGCCGAGCAGCAACGAACGCTCGCCCGTGGCGGGGTGCACGTGGACCACGGGGTGCTCGGTCTCGAACCGGACTCGGGTGAATTCCGCGTAGGAGAACCCGCTGGAGTCGGTGGCTTCCGGCTGCTTGGCCGAGGCGTAGTCGTAGTCGTTGGTGTGGACGGCCCACAGGGCGTCCGCCAAATCACGCAACGGCTCGGGGAGGCGTTCATAGGCCGCGACGGTGTTCGCCCATTCGGTCGCCCCGCCGTAGCCGGGGAGTTCCACGGCCCGCAGGACCGAGATCTTCGGGACACGGTCGACGAAGGACACGTCGGTGTGCCACGCATTCGCCGCTCCCTCGAGAATCAGGTTGTCTTGGCCGTGGGAGACCACGGTGGGGTGCGCGAGTGTCGGTGTACCCAGCAGGCTGGCGAAAGCGTACTGGTCGTCATCGGTGAGGTGCTGCTGTCCGCGGATGATGAGGACCTTGTGGAGCGCCAGCTCGGTGCGGATCCACTCGACGGTCTCCGGGGCCAGGTCCCCGCCCAGACGCAGGCCCTCGATCGTCGCACCGACGTTGTGGGAGAGGCGGCTGAGTTCAATAGACTGATCTGTCTGCTTCTGTGTCATGGCGACAGCGTCGCACACCACACACCACCCCGCACCCCTTCTCTTCAGCATGAACCGAATAGGAAGGCCGCCTGGCTCACCACCTGGGACTGTCCAGGTCCACCCCGTGACCGGCGGCGTTCGCACGGATCAGTTCCACGAGATAGTCCGTGTGGTCGTCTCCGTCCACGGTCCAGTTCGTCCGGAACCTGTCGTCACCGACATACATCGTCGACAGAATGACCTGCCGGTCGTGCGACACCTCGTACCACCGCGAGATCGAGCGCCGCTGGCGCTCCGCCAACGCATTACCCTCCTCCGAACCCGGCGCGACACCACGCTCATGGGCCTCGGCGAGAGCCCGGGCGAAAGCATCGCCCTCCTCACGGACTGCGCGCCAGTCTTCCTCCCCCATCTGCGACATGGCCTCCTGGGACTGCGTCCACTCGGCGGTGCCACCCCAACGCTCCTCGGCCTCGCGCTGGTAGTCCGGATCCCAGTCCGGGCCGAGGATCTCCCGGACCCGATCAGGTGGCACCGGGCCGGTGTACACCCCGGACGTCGTCTCGGTGAGCAGCTCCTCCACCGCAGTGAGCATGCGTTCCACCCCATCGCGACGCTCCAGCAGCATCTCCCGCTGGCGCAGCAGGTGAGTGCGTTCATCTCCACCGTCCAACAGATCGGCGATCTCGGCGAGCGGGACGCCGGACTCCCGGTAGACGAGGATGCGCTGGCCACGGGCCAGGTCGTCGGGGGTGTAGATGCGGTAGTCCGACCACGTCCGCACCTGCGGGACCAGCAGCCCTTTGGCGTCCCAGTGATGCAGGGTGCGCACGGTGACACCGAGGTACTCGGCGGCCTGACTGACGGTGAATTCTGTGTTGTTCTCCATGCCAGTGATCATCGCCCCTGACGCAACGTGAGAGTCAAGTACCTGGCAGAGGCAAAGGCAGGATGGCAGAGGTACCGGTCGCTGAGCACCCGAAATCCGACCGGTGTCCCTGCCACTGCGCCGACAGCTCTGCCACTGCCGGCCCAGGCCACCGAAAAAATCTCGCCAAAGTTGAGCCTGATGGAATAAACCCTGGGGACGTGTAGTTGAGTCTGGTGTACGCAAGTTCAGCAGACAGATGAAGGAGTGAGGTACCCACCATGGCCACCTTCCGTTTCGATCCTTTCGCACAGCTCGACTCCGTCGCCCGTGAGATCTTCGGCGAGTCCGGTGCACTCGGTGCCGCGAGCCGGAACCAGGCACCGCGGTTCATGCCGATGGATCTGGTCCGCAAGGACGACGACTACATCCTGACCACGGATCTTCCGGGTGTGGACGCTGACAGCATCGACGTCGACATCGACAACGGTGTGCTCACCATCACGGCCCAGCGCACCACCGGGCCGATGCAGAGCGCAGACACGGAAGCTACCCAAGAGTCCCGAGACACCGAGGCCAACCACAAGTGGATCGCCAACGAGCGCTTCACCGGCACCTACCGTCGCCAGGTCACGGTCAGTGACAGCGTCGACACCGAGCGGGTCACCGCGGACTACACCGACGGCGTCCTGACTGTCACCCTCCCGGTGGCGGAGCGGTCCAAGAGCCGCAAGATCACCGTCGGACGCTCCGGGGACGACACCCCCAAGGAGATCGACGCCTGATCAGGCGAGGTTGTCCAGCATCGCCGACCGGTCACTGACCGCGTCGGCGAATGCCGCGTTGTGGCAGGACCACAACACCGCCGGACGTTCCCCGGACCACAACGGCGTTACTCCTGCTGAGGTGAGCTCCGCGTGGTACTCCCCGGTTGCGTACCCGCGCATCACGCGGGCCAGCCACGCGTACCCCTCGGCGTCGAGACCGACCGTCGGTTCGTCGAGAATCAGCAGGCCAGGTCCCCGTACCAGGGCAGCAGCAACGGCGAGCATGCGCCGCGGAGAGCTCGGAACGTCCAGAGGGTGGACGTCACGCCAGCGCTCCAGGCCTACCCACCGCAGCGCCGCCTCGGCGTGGGCCTCGTCGGTACCGACAGCCAGCTCCTTGAGGACGGTCCGCCGGGAGAATGCGGCGTCCATTCCCGTCGGGGCCCACCCTGCGACTGGTGTGTCGAGGGTTCCCTCATGTGGCAGGAGACCGAGGACGGCGAGCATCAACGTGGTCTTGCCCGAGCCGTTCGGCCCGCCGAGGTGGGTCACCTGGCCGCCGAGGACGTTCAGGTTCACCGGCCCGAGCGCGAAGGATCCACGGGTCACACCCACATTCGCCATGGTCAGCACAGGTTCTCCGGGGGCGGCCGACGGTGAGGAGGAGGGAACGGGATCCGGCGCATCCTCCTCCGTCCCGTCCAGCCGCATCTCCGTCCTGGCATCGTCCGCCAGGACGGTGCGCACCCGGTCATAGACGGTGACCGCCCCGTCGAACTCGGCGAGGGTGACGCGAAGCGTCTCCACAGCTGCGGCGTCGAGCCCGTCGGTCGGACAGTCGAGCACCAGTGAACCGGGGTCACGGAGGAGGGCCGCAGCGACCGCGAGCCGTCGGGTCTGCCCGGTGGAGAGCCTCGACGGCTCCCGTTCGGCGATATGTCGCAGACCCCAGGTGTCCATCGCCGCATCAATCCGGGCAGCCATGATCTCCGGTGCGATACCCTGCTGCTCCATACCGAAAGCGAGTTCCTCGCGGACGGTGGAGCGCAGCAGTGAGACGTGGGCCGCGGCATCGTTGCCCACCCAGGCCGCCCCGGATTCTTCCGCGGCAGCCCATGCATGTTCGGACAGCCCGGCACCGGAGGCTGCCCAGATGAAACGGTCGATCATGAGGTGACCGTACCAGTGGGCGTATCCACGATCGGGAAGCACAGTTGGGTGACCCACGCCGTAGGATCGGGGTTCTGTGCCGGGCTGACGTGATAGATGTTGAACATCGGGCCCACGGTCAGGTCATGGGCAGCCAAGAAACGCCCCACCTGCTCTGTCACCGCAGGGACTTGTGCATAGTCACCGTGCAGTGTCGCGGTGACGACGTCGCACTCCCCCACATGGCGGCATTCCAGTCCATCCGGCGGAGTGAAAGACTCCGTGACCTGAACCCACACCTCGATATCGGCGTCATTCTCCTTGAAATCGGGGTCGTGGAAGGTGGCACCGGACAACCCTCCCGCCGGGAACGCTGCATCTGTTTCCTGAAGGAGAGCCATGATCTCCTGCCAGAGCTGTGTTTCCTCCGAATAGTTGGAGACGACGCGACGCAATCCGGCGAGAACCATGGCTTGCATGTGTTCGATCGTGACGTCAGTCATGTCAGGATGTCCTTTCAGCTGTGTGCGTAACCGGTCGAACTGCGCAAGCTGTGTATGCAGTTCGCGTGACCGTTCGGCGAGAAGCACGTGATGTTGTTCGAGCTCATCGTCGAGTTTCACTGGATCCGTAGCCGCCGACAGCATCCTTACGATCGCATCGATGGAGAATCCTGCATCCCTGAGTGCGACGATGAGATTTGCAGTCCTCAACTGGTCTGCACTGTAGAAACGTCGCCCGCTGTAAGGGTCGACGTGGGCAGGAGTAAGTACATCGTGCTCCTGGTAGTACCGGAGCATTCTTATGCTGATGCTCGTCAACCGGGAGAACGTCCCGATCGCAAGAAGGTTGTCATGGCGTTCCATGGGTCTAGTGCACATCCTGACACCGTGGTAGGAGCAATCAGACGGAGAAACTACGCGGTCACCGACCCCTGTACCTCCTCCACGCCGAGGCCTTTCACCAGGTTGACCACGTCACCCGAGGACGGTGCAGACCGCAGCGATTCACGGAAGTCCTCCTTCATCAGGGCTCGGGCGAGCTTCGCGAGGACCTTGAGGTGCTGTTTACCGGCGTCGTCCGGCACCGCGATGAGGAACACCAGGTCAACCGGCTCACGATCCGGGGCGTCCCATTCCACCGGTGTCTGCAGCCGTCCGAACGCCAGCGTCGGGACGCTCACTGCCGCGCTCCGGGCATGCGGGATGGCCACACCGTTGCCGACGGCGGTGGTGGACTGTGCCTCGCGTGCCAGTGCGGCCTCCACAACCTCCGTCTCCGAGAGACGTCCCTGCTCCTCCGACTGCCCGGCGAGGGCACGGATCACGGCGGCGGCGTCCGCTGACGTCCCCGAGCCCCCGGTCTGACCGGTCGCGGGAACGAGGTCGAGAACGACGGTGCCTGCGTCGATCAGGTCCGTCGAGGTCGGTTCCACGTCCGACTCCGTGTCGGCCTCCCCGCCCCGCCCCTCCTCCGGAGCGCCCGTGGTGAGGGCCATGAGCAGCAGAGACACCGCAGAGGTCACCACGATGCCGATGACCAGACACAGGAAGAACCAGGCGATGCCCTCCACCGCTCCGAGCACCGCGACAATCGGACCACCGTGCATCACATTGTCCTTCACACCGAACATGCCGGCCAGCGCACCTGCCACTGCACCACCGATGACATTGGCGGGAATGATCTGCAGAGGGCGGGCGACGGCGAGGGGGATCGCCCCCTCCGAGATACCGAAGAAGCCCATGAAGAGGCCCGCCACCCCGGCGTCCCGCTCCGCCTTGTTGAACCGGCTGCGTGCCAGCAACGTCGTCACCCCAGCGGCGATCGGCGGGACGGCGATGGCGACCGCGGCCATCCCCATCGGTGCGGCATTGCCGGTCGCGATGAGACCACCGGCGAAGAGGAACGCCGTCTTGTTCAGTGGACCTCCCATGTCGAACGCGATCATCGCACCGATGATCGCACCGAGCAGCAGCACCGAGGAGCCCTGCATGCCCTCCAGACTCTCCGTCATCACCTCGAACAACGTGGCGATGGGTTTGCCGAGCAGGTAGATGAACAGGCCACCGACCACCAGTGTGGTCACCACCGGAATCACGATGATCGGCCAGATCGGCTGAATGTACTTGTGGACCGGGATCTTGCGGATCGCCAGCGCCACGTAGCCGGACAGCACGCCGGTCACGATCCCGCCGAGGAACCCGGCGTCCGCCTCGGAGCCGTACAGATCCCCGGTCACCGCCACCAGTCCGGTCACGAACCCGGGTGCCAGGCCGGGACGGTCGGCGATGGCCATCGCGATGTACCCGGACAGCACCGGGACCATGAGTGAGAACGCCAGACCACCGAGCTGGTTGAGGGTGTCCCAGAACGTCCCCTCCGGGATCACGAGGCCCTCGGCCGTAGTCTCACCGCCGAGCGAGAGCGCCACGGCAAGCATCAGGCCGCCGGTGACGACGAACGGGATCATGTGGGAGACGCCGTTCATCAGGGCCCGGTAGAGGTCGTCGCCGAACCGGCGGATCCAGGACCGGTCACCGGCAGCATCGTCGGAGCCGCTGCCGTCCACACCCGCGGCATCGTCACCACTGCTCTTCGGCGCGTCCAGCGCTGACCGCAGCAGCTCCGCCGGTTTCTTGATCCCGTCGTCCACGCCGGTCGACACCAGCGGCTTGCCGGCGAACCGGGCGGTGTCGATCTTCATGTCCGCAGCGACTACCACGGCCGCCGCGTCACGAATCTCGTCGGCGGTGAAGGCGTTCTCCACGCCGATCGAGCCGTGGGTCTCCACCCGGACGCGGACACCGGCTGCATCTGCGGCCGCCTCGAGGTTCTCAGCCGCCATGTAGGTGTGGGCGATGCCGGTCGGGCACGCGGTGATCGCCAGGACGAGGGGTCGTGTCTCCGGAGACGTCATGCGACCGAGGGTAGTAGACGGCGGTAACAATTAGCCCGGAAAATTGCACAGCTACCGTACGGGACCCGGCCAAGTGCTACGGTCACCGAGTGGCCGTAAGCTGGAATATCTTCACACGTGACGTCGGACGCATCCTGCGCACCCCCAAAGTCTGGGTGATCGTCATCGGCGTGCTGATCACCCCTGCGCTCTACTCCTGGGTCAACGTCGCCGCCTTCTGGGATCCGTACGGCAATACCCAGAACGTCGGCGTCGCCGTCGTGAACGAGGACGAGGGTGGCACCTCCGACATCACCGGTCCGATCGACGTGGGCGGTCAGATGATGGACCAACTGGAACAGAACGACCAGTTGGGGTGGCAGTTCATGGACGAGGACGAGGCGGAGGACGCCCTCAAGAAGGGGGACGTGTCCGCCAGCATCACCGTCCCCGCCAGCTTCTCCTCCGACATCCTCAGCATGTTCGAGGGGACCTACTCCCAACCGACAATCCAGTACCAGGTCAACGAGAAGAAGAGCGCCATCTCCCCGAAGATCACCGATCAAGGGGCGACGACACTCGACTCGACGATCACCTCGGTGTTCAAGGAGACGGTCTCCGAGGCCGTGACAACGGAACTCCGCGACGCCGGCGGATCACTCGGTGACCGCCTCAGCGACGCGGGCGACCGCACGGCCAACGCCTTCGACGAAACCGCCGGGACAATGGCGTCCGCCCAGGACGAGGTGGCCCGGGTCCAGGAACGGCTCGACGGCGCGCGTCCGACCATCGCCGCCACGCAGGACGCCCTGCGCTCCGTCGACGCGACCCTCGGCGACGCCACGACCGCACTCGACCAGGTGCAGTCCATCATGACCGAGGTCCAGGAACAGGTGTCGTCCTTCTCCGACGCCGCGACGTCGGCGTACATCGAGGGCACCACCGCGCTTGCGGACGGGACGGCCTCGGCGAACGCCGCGATCTCCTCGGTCACCGGGGAACTCGAACGGGCCGGTTCCGGTCTCGACACCGCGACCCGTGAGGCCTCCGGCGTCGTCCGCCAGGCAGACCAGGCGATCAGCCAGCTGCAGACTCTCCTGGACAACGCCGCCGTGACCCCGGGGATCTCCGGGCCACTGAAGGACACCCTCAACGAGCTGCAGGAACGTAACACCACGAATCAGGAACTGCTCGACGACCTCTCCGGTCTGCAGGGCAACGCGTCCGACACGGTGTCCTCCGTGAACGCGGCGGCGGATGCGCTGGCGGCGGCCACCAGCGACACCCGCGACCGGGCCCAGGGGCTTCGTACCTCGGTCAGTGACTCACTGCCGGCCCTGAACTCGGCCATCAACCAGGTCAACTCGACCGCCGGCGCATTCTCCTCGGCGCTGAGTTCGCAACGGACGCTCCTGGGTGAGTCCATCACCCTCCTCGACGGTGTCGACCGGCAGATCGGCACGTCGCAGGACGTCCTCGGTAGCTTCAGGAACGACCTGTCCGGCATCGAGGACGGTTTGAAGACCGCCCGGGCGGACGTGCTGGCGCTGAGTGCCGCATCGGGGGACGGCATCCTGGGCACGGTGTCCAACCTGGACTCCGTCGGGATCTCGGAGTTCATGGCCACCCCTGCCGAGGTGGAGAGCCACGCCGTCTACCCCGTGGCGAACTACGGTTCCGGTATGGCGGGACTGTTCACCAACCTGTCCCTGTGGATCGGCGCCTTCATGCTCATGGTGATCTTCCGGACAGAGGTGGACACGGCACGGCTCAAGAAGCTCACCGTTGCCCAGGCCTACCGCGGCCGGTTCATCCTCCTCGCCGTCCTGAGCACCTGCCAGGGTGTGGTCGTCTCGGTCGGCAACCTCGTGATCGGGGTTCAGACCGTGAACCCGGTCGCCTTCATCGCGACCTGTGTCGCCATCGGTCTCTGCTACCTGAGCATCGTCTACGCCCTGATATCCGCGCTGGGCAATATCGGGCGAGTGATCGCGGTGGTGCTGGCCTTCCTGCAGATTCCGGGTGCGTCGGGGATGTACCCCATCGAGATGACGCCGGACTTCTTCCAGGCCCTGCACCCGATACTCCCGCTGACCTACGGTATCGACGCCCTGCGCGAGACCATCGGCGGGTTCTACGGCAACCACTACTGGAAGGCCATGGGGACCCTCCTGGTCATGGCGGTGCTCTCGTTCGTCCTCGGCACGCTCCTGCGGAGGGGGCTGTCGAATGTGAAGGGGATGGTCAACCGACAACATGCGGCGTCGGGTCTCATCGTCAACGACCAGGTGGAGGTCGTGGGCAGCAGCTACCGTCTGACGGACGTCATCCACGCCATGCGCGACCGCGACGCCTTCCGGAACGAGATCGACAACCGGTGGAAGCCACTCAGGGAGAACTACCCGACGCTGCTGCGCGCCGCGATCATCACCGGAGTCGTCGGGATCGTCATCCTCTGTGTCCTCGCCCGGATCTACACCGACGAAAAAGCCGTCATCTTCGGCCTGGTCTGTCTCTGGTGCCTGCTGATCATCGGGGTCATCGCCGCTCTCGAGTACATCAAGCAGAGTTTCGCCCACGTCCAGGAACTGTCCGACCTCTCTGAGGAGCAACTCCAGGAAGCCGCCGACACGCAGAGCGCGCGTCCGAAGACGTACTCCCTGGACGGAGACAACGCATGAAGAACGCTCTGAGCATCCTGCGCAACGACCTGCGCGGCATCAAGAACAACGTGATGACCTCCATCGTGGTCTTCGGACTCGTCATCATCCCGCTGCTGTTCTCCACCTTCAACGTGCTCGCCAGCTGGAATCCTTTCGGGAACACCGACCAGTTGAAGATCGCCGTCGCCAGCGCCGATGAGGGCCACGAGAGTGACCTGGCGTCCCTGCGCATCAACCTCGGTGACCAGGTGCTGTCCCAGTTGAGCAGGAACGACCAGATCGACTGGGTCATCACCGGCGAAGACAAGGCGATCGAGGGGACCAAGGCCGGAGACTACTACGCGGCCATCGTCCTGCCCCCGTCGTTCAGCACGGACATGCTGACGTTCTACGTGGAAGGTACCGAGCCGACGAAGCTCGACCTCTACACGAACGAGAAGAAGAACGCGCTCTCCACCGTGATCACCTCGCAGGGTGCCGAGGGGATGATCTCGCAAATCAACGAGACCTTCACCCGGACCCTCAGCAGTGTGGGTCTGGGACTGGTGTCCTCACTCGACGACTACCTCGAGCAGGACGACACGCAGGCGGCCATCGAACGCGTCGAGTCGCGGGTCGCGAACGTCAGCACGCGTCTGCATTCCGGCGCCCAGACGGTACGTTCCCTGTCCGGTCTGGTGGAGTCCTCCATCCCACTGGTGGAGGGCGCGGACAGCATCATCAGTGCCGCAGGCGACCAGTTCGACGACCCGTCCACCCGCATCGGCGGCGGATCCGGTGCGGCCACCGACCTGGATTCCACGCTCCGCACTGCGACGGACTCCCTGGAGACCGCACTGCAGGCCACCGGCGACAGCTACGGTGCCGTGAGTGACCGTCTGGAGGAGTTGTTCGACAGCGCGAACGCCACCAGCGACGGTGCCGCGTCAACGTTCAACACCCTCGCCGAGCGCGTCCAGCAGCAGGTGGACTTCTTCCAGTCGCTGCGGGACTCCCTGGACAGCAATGTCGCCGGGGCTATTCCCGACGTCGCCCAACCCGGGTATGAGCGCGTGCTCGCCCGCCTCGACGCGGCAATCGACCGGAGCACGGACCTGCACGACAGCTTCGCGCAGACCGCGGAGAACATCTCCAGTGGGAACGGATCGGCGCAGTCGTCCCGGCAGGAGAGCCGGGACGCGATCTCGCAGGCCCGGGCGGCGGTGAGCGACGCGGTGACGTCCTACCGGGAAGACCTGAAACCGCAGCTCTCGGAGCTCGGGAACACACTCGATTCCCTCGGCAACAACATTGCCAGCGTCCGGGAGGATCTCGGGAACATCAGGTCGTCCATCTCCGACTCCCCCGGCTCCGTACAGGACGTCCTCGGACGGACCCGTGACGCCACGGCCGGACTCGCCGACCGGCTCGACGAGCATGCGCAGCGCTTCTCCGACCTGGAGGAAGCCTTGTCGACCGCCGGCGACACCGGTGACTTCTCCCGGCTCGCCGACATCGTGGGTTCCGACCCGGAGGCACTGGCGTCACAACTGGCCGCGCCGATCGACGTTGACCGCCAAGCGGTGTTCCCGGTCGCAAGCTTCGGTGTCGGTATGACTCCGCTGTACCTGACACTCGCGTTGTGGATCGGTGCGGTTCTCACCTCGGTGCTCGTCCGCACCGGCGTTCCGGAGAAGAGGACGGCGAAGAAGGGCAGCGACGGCGACGAGGTATCGGGCGACTCGGAGGGTTCAGACGACTCAGCGGCCTCGGCGGACTCGGCCGTCGAGGCGTCAGAGCAGAACGACGAGGTGACGGAGTACTCGAGGACACAGGCCTACTTCGGACGCTTCGGCATTTTCGCCTGCATCGGTCTGGCGCAGAGTACGCTCGCGGTGCTCGGACTGATCTTCTTCGTCCAGATCGATGCCGCCCATCCGCTTCTCCTGCTGGTGTGCGGCTGGGTCACGTCGCTGGTCTTCATGCTGATCGTCTACACCCTGGTGCTGTCGTTCGGCAGTGCAGGCAAGGCGATTTCCGTCCTCCTTCTGGTGTTCCAGGTGTCCGGCGCCGGTGGCGCCTATCCCCTGGAGCTGCTTCCCCAGTGGTTCCAGAACATCGGCCCATGGCTGCCCGCCACCCACGCGATCGACGCGATGCGTGCGGCCATCGCCGGTGTCTACCGGGGTGACCTGTGGATCGAACTGGGCCTGCTGCTGCTGTTCACGATTCCGATGCTCATTCTCGGACTCCTGCTGCGGAGACTCCTGGACGGCTACAACCGCAAGACGACGGAAGCGATCGAGTCGACGAAGATCATGCAGTAGCCCGTCGTGCAGTCGGACAGACTGGATGCTGGTCTTGAGTGCTCAGGTCAGTTTTTCGGCTCCATCGTGACCTTGGGCCCTCAAGATGACAGACACCGCTCCGGCATCTACGTGGGTAGTGTCGCGGGGACACGATATGAGGAGCTGCAATGTCTGCCCAGACGGAACATCTTCGCAGAGTCCCCCGGCCCCGGGTTCTGTTGGCGCTTGTTCTGGAGCGCCTGCCTCTCCTCGAGCTGGGACTCCTCGTCCTGGGTGTCACCGGTGCAGCCGGTGCCGCATGGGTCGGGGTGTTTGGCCCGGTCGGACGATCCAGCGGAGACTACACCGCTGAGTGGATCAGCGATCTGATGACCTGGGCGCCCCGTACTGCGGTATTCATCTCAGTCGTCAGTGACAATATGTTTCCGCGGCAGGGATGGCCGCCATTCATCTCCCTCGTCGCGGGGATTGTGCTGTGGATTCCACTCTGGGTGGCCCCCACCGGGCCCAACATTGGTGGCGGTCTTCTGTGGATCGTCGGCATGTGCCTGGTGTTTTCCGGGGTCTGCTCGCTGATCCGCCGGTTGCTGGGGCTGCTAGTGCGGTTGGGGATCGAAGAATGAACCTCCCTGAGCGGACAGCAGGCCTCAGAGAGTGCGCCCCAGCCGGAATCGCAGCGAACTACGGGTCTGTGGCCACTCCGCTGCGATGATGGAGTACACGCAGGTGTCGCGAAGCGATCCATCCGACGTTCTCACGTTCTGCCTCAGCACACCGTCGAGCTTGGCCCCGAGTCGCTCGATAGCGGTCCTGGACTGGTGGTTGTGCCAGGATGTCCGGAACTCCACAGCGGAACATTCCCAGACTTCGAAGGCCTGTATGAGCATGAGAAGCTTTGACTCCGCGTTCGTCCCCGTTCTTCACCGCAGTTGAAAGGCCTTCCTCATGCTCGAAGGACAACGGCTCCAAACGGACTCTCTCACCGGAGAGTTCAACCGGATGCATAATTGTCATGATGAGAGTCTAGTAAGGAGCATTACATTATATGGTCAATCCCCGTGAACACTACGATGCGCTCCTCGCCGAGCATTACACATGGATGCTCGGCGGGGATGTGGAGACACTCAAGGAGCACAGGATTTCATGACGAACCCATCCACAGATGAGGGGCGCAATCCTCTGGAGGCCGCGTTCTCCTCCGAGATCGCAACACTCGAGGAATCATCCGCAGGCCCCGTCGACCCGACGATTCTCGCCATCCTCGATGCATCTAAGGCACCCCAGAAACCCGAAGAGATCTGGAGTGCAGAAGCCTTCGACAAGGTCGAGGCCTCCGTACGCTCCGGCCAAGCCGGGGTATCCGTCGAGGCACTCACCCTCTACCTCGGGAAGTACCTGGTCGAACAGACCGGAGGAACCTGGGGTGTGATGAAGATTTCGCCAGAGGGATGGCCGTCAACCCGCATCCTGTTTGGCGTCTACAACGCCGAACACAGCTCTTTCGCCCCTGTGTACAGCTGGGCCCGCCACGTGGTCGACGGAGATGACTGGATACCACTCTCCTCGCTGCTACTCACACACCCGCCATCGGCTACATGAGCACCCCGACAACAATCACCACAGCGACGGCAACCACCATCAACCACCGGCACACCTGCTGAGCCGTGGAGTCCGCCACCGGCATCAGGAGCGTCCTCGGCCCCGGCTCACCGATGCCCGTCCGCTGCAGCGGGCGGGCACGCTGCGACGCATCGTCGATCAAACCGACCACCAGGGGAAGGACCGTGGCGCCCCGGGCGCGCCATGTGTCCACCTCAACGCCCCGGGACGCCTGGACCTGCCGGATCGTCCTCCAGCGCTGCTGCGCCATAGGCAACAGCCGCACCACCGTCCCCACCATGTAGACCAACGGCGCGGGGACGCTGAGCTGCAGGCGTCGCATCAACGCGTCGGCGTCCACGAAGCTGCCGATCACCAGCCCCGAACACGTCATCGCAGCGAACCGCAGACCCAGGTCCCAGGCGATCCACGCCCCGTCCGACGTGACAGGAATCAACACCCTGGCGACCTCGACATCACCGAAAGGCACGTAGATCAGCGCGTACGACAGGAACGCCGGCACCGACAGCACCAGACCGGTGGTGAGTGCGCGACGCTGGCGACGTCCTGCGAACGAGAGCACTACCGCAAGCAGCAGAAAGGCGCCCGACACCCACGGATTATGCAGCACCATGACCGTGACGATGGCGCAGGCCGCTGCGGTCAGCGGAGTCAGCGGACTCATAGGGTCGCGGGCGATGTCTGTGTCGGCTGTGTCGGCGCAGGATCGGGGTCGAACGTCCTGCGGGACCGTTCCGGCAGGGACCGCACCACCACCCAGACCACGAGGAAGACGATGACCTTGTCCAACGGGTCGGACGTCCACGACTGCAGGAACACCGCCGTGGTCTGCGACGCACCGAGCGACTGGTAGAAGCTCACGAGCAGGCCCGTTCCCGTTCCGGCAGTACCGCCGAAGATGAAGGACGCGACCGGTGCGGACACCAGGGCGGACAGGAACCCCAGGACGAGTCCGGCGACGACGACCTTCCACCAGGACGAGCGGAACAGCTTCCTGACCAACCCAGCCGCCAGACCCATCAGCGCGTAGCCCGCGGCGAACGGCACGATCGTGGGGTTGAACGTCCCCCACACGAGCGCCGAGAGACCACCCGTCGCCAGCCCCGCAGCCGGACCCGCAAGTACACCGACGAGCACGGTGCCGAAGGAGTCGAGGTACAGCGGGATCGGCAGCCCCATGGTGCCCACGACCTGTCCGACGACGATATTGAGCACCAGAGCGACGGGCATCAACGCCAGGGTGCGCACCGGAAGCGTGGAGATCACCGCGATGAGGGCGATGACGGTGGGCACCAGGAAGCCGACCAACGCGATCGTGGTGGATGCGGAGTCCGCCATGGAGGAGAAGTCGGAGTCCTCCGGCTGGTTGAGCACGAGGTAGAGCCACGTCACCGCGTAGATGACGACGGCGATCGAGATCAGTGTGATGCGCAGGGTTCGTGACAGGGGACGCACTGGTTGGCTCCTGGGTGGGGCGGACGTGGGCGCGCGGGGGTGCGGCGCCGTGGCTGCTCCCCTATGTCACCTCGGGGAGCGGGCCGTGACTGTTCACATCTTGCCGAGTCGCGGCGGAGAGAGCAAGGCAGGAATCCGACTCACCGTCGGAGGAGACCATCACCATCCAGGTGCCGGACCTCGCGGTCGCCCACGTCGTCTTCCAGTTCGACGAGCAGCGTCGCGGCCCTCCCGACGTCGGGACAGGCCGAATGTGCTTCAGGAATAGTGCCCACAATCGTCGCGATGAGGATCTCATCGGCCTCTTCCCGGACGGCTGCGCGCGTTCCGTAACAACTGGTGGTTCCCGCCGTGAAACTCACCCGCAGGGCCGCTGGACCGACCTGCTCGAAGGACGTCCACGGGGCGATGCTTTCGTCGGTCATGTCATCGCGCGGCACGTCGTCGGGTGGCCTCACTCCATCGGGCCCCGTCACAGACGGCTCTGCGTAGCCCTGGTCCCCTGGGTCACCGCGGTTTTCTACGGAACATCCGACGAGCACCAACGGGACCAGCAGGCCCGATAGACATTTCAGGCGGGTCAGGCGAGCCATTTTCCTTCCGTAAGTCCGTGGTTCGCAGCGCCAGGTTCAGTTCACATGCATTCAGTGTAACCCAGGTCACCCATCGCCTCAGGGAAGCGCGTTGGCTGCTTCGCGGCTCGGAGCCTGTAGGTCGCGCAAAGTACGTCGTTGTCCCTGGGCGATACATCGTGCTGTCGGTACGTTGACAGGATCCTGGCCTACGACGACCGCGGTACATGCCAGCAGAGTCAATGCCGCCTCTATCGGCAGGTCGTCCTGCAACCCGGTGGCAGCGACTGCCCCTGCAATCACCTCGGGCATACCTTGGACTCGCGACGCCTCCGTCGTTGTCCGCACCAGGAATGTCTTGTTGCCACGGCAGTAGACAACCGCGGTGCCGGTGAGAATGACTCCGTATCCGGTGCAGGCAGTCAGCTCTTCTGCAGCGGTGACCGGATCCCACCGGTTGGGCTGCACCTCATCATCGCGCTCACCGCACCAAGCGTCCAACGCTGCGTCAGCCGTGGGACGGTCCACAACCAGGACAGACCGCTGGCCGTCCAGCCGCTCCGGTGGCCGACGTCCCTGATCCAACCAGTCTCGGACGGCATCACGGGTCACCACGAGCTTGTATGCCATCTCCACCCGTGCCGTCAATCTTCCGGAACAGAGCACGTGAGGTAGGGCAGTTTCCCGTACGTCCCCGTCACTCACCTCAGTCTCCGGATATGTGTTGCCGAGCCTGTGTACCGCGTCTTCATCTGCGAGAAGATCCACCGGACGGACTCCGGTCGCCCCCGCGGCGACAAGTAACGGCGCGCCCGGCCGACGGGGAGGAGCGCCGAGGATACATACATGAGACGCCGACTGCAGTCGACGCCGGACGTCGAACAACAGATCCAGGTTTCCCATCACCTCCGGATGATAGACAGCGCCGTGACCGCCGCTGTCCGGGTACGCTGGAACAGCCTTCTCCGGCGAGGGGTCCCGGACGATCACTCCACTACGCGTCCGGACGGAGAAATACTTGTGCGTGTCGAAGAGTCCATGTCAGCAGCATCGGCGGCACGGAGACGCTCATCCTCCGCACGCCGGAGCAGCCTGCCGAGCCCACCGGGGACGTAAACGAGGCGACCACAGTCCTCCCTCAGCAGATGTGCTGCACGTAGGCCGCCAAGGACGACCGTCGTCGCTGCCGTGAATCCTCCCTGGGCAGGTTGAGCACGTTCAGACGCCGGAACAGTACGCCCGCTGTCCGGGAGCATTCCTGTGGGGGAATCAATAGCCACATCCACGTGACAAGCCCAGGCTGTCGCCGGGCCGCAGAGACGTCCGTCAATTCCCCTGCCGCAGATCGCGTCGACAGTGATGCAGAGCTCCCCGCCCTCATCGTTAAACCGTCGGGAAGTGAGTTGCCCTCCGTACGCCAAGAACCTCTCCAGCAGCTCGTGTGCTTCAGGTGTAGCGTCGTCTCGCCACAGAACCCGCTGGTCGTCGTAGAAGCCCGGGTACAGGTCCGGGTTGTCCCCGTCCCGGGGGACAGGAAGCAACTCGACCTCCCCCCGGTAGCCACGGTTCACCAGCAACGACGCCGCCCGCAGGCCGGCGCGACCGTTACCGCCCGCCCCAACCAGTATGAACACGGGAACAGGGTGGTCACGACGCTGTTGTTCGACCTCGACACAGGCCGCGACTGCCTGAGCTTCCTGGTCGTAACGTTCCTCACGATCGCGTCGGGTACGCCAGTCCTCTGGCTCGGGTGCACCGTCGGCCCACTCCTCCAGTGCCGCGCGGTACTGCTCTCCCGTGTAAACACTCCACATTCTTCCGACGCTACGCGAGGTGCGCTGCGCCCAGAACCCGGTCGAGCCCGGTTCTTGTCAGCTGAGTCACCCCTGGGATCACGAAATCGTCGATTACTGACCTGAGCAGTGACTCAGATGGCCAGGGGCAGAACAGGCGATGCAACAGGCGACACGAGGCGAATGACGTGACGGACTTGACAGACTAAGCGGTCTACTGGTTACCTTGGTCGCGAAGCAGTCGACGAGAGTCGAGTTCCCCTCCTGGAGCCCCGGACGAGGCGGAACCTGCGGAAACATGACGTCCTGACCCAGTCGGGACGTGTGCGTTCTGCAGCATGTGGTCTATCGTGAACCGCCCCTTTCGGAGTGCGGTCGCGGCAGCACCGGGGCACCGCCCTGTGCCACATGTGACTCACCGGTCGACGGCGAGAACCGTACATCCACATGTGAAGGATCATTTGTGACCGCACAGATCAACGCCACCGTCGCCGGGGTTCCGCGCATCGGCCCGAAGCGCGAGCTGAAGAAGGCCCTCGAGACCTACTGGAAGGACGACTCCACCGGCCGCAACCTGGCCACCGTCGCCACCCAGCTGGTCAACCAGCAGGCCGACAACCTCACCGAGGCCGGCCTGGACTCCGTCCCCACCATCGGCCGTAGCTTCTACGACTCGATGCTGGACACCTCCGCCCTGCTCGGTGCTCTGCCCACCCGTGTCGCCGACATCGACGACCACGGCAACGACGGCCTCCCCGCCTTCATCGACCGCCTCTTCGCGGCCGCCCGCGGCACCGCGGATCTGCCCGCCAGCGCGATGACCAAGTGGTTCGACACGAACTACCACTACATCGTGCCGGAACTCGCCGCCGACACCGAGTTCCGTCTCGACGACGCCGCGCTGCTCGCCGACCTGGGTGACCAGATCACCCGCGGCACTGCCGCCCGTCCGGTCATCATCGGCCCGCTGACCTACCTGGCACTGGCCCGCACCACCGACGGTTCGGACGCGCTGACCCACCTCGAGGAGATCTTCGAGGCCTACGCCCGCCTGCTGCCGCGTCTCGCCGAGCGCGGCGCGACCTGGGTCCAGTTCGACGAGCCCTACCTCGTCACCGACGTCGACAAGGACGACGCCCGCAAGGCCGACCTCCTGGCCCGCACCCGTGCCGGCTACGAGAAGCTCGTCGGCGCCGCAGGCGACACGAACCTGCTGGTCCAGACCTACTTCGGCGACGGCGACCTGGCCGTCAAGACCCTGTCGGGTATCGGCATCGCCGCTTTCGGTGTCGACCTGGTCACGGGCCGCACGGATGAGCGTCAGGCCGACGACACCAACGTCGCCGACGCGACCTGCTCCCCTCCTGGACCGGTACCGAGGAAATCCTCGCCGGTGTGGTCGACGGCCGCAACATCTGGCGCACCGACCTGGCCCGCGCCCTGGAGACCCTGAAGGCTCTCGCGAAGCGCGGCCCCGTCGGCGTCTCCACCTCGTCCTCCCTGCTGCACGTCCCCTACTCCCTCGCCCAGGAGACCAGCCTCGACGACGACGCCGAGCTGCGCAGCTGGCTCGCCTTCGGTGCCGAGAAGGTCGCCGAGGTCGCCGTCCTGTCCCGTCTGCTCAACGGAACCGAGACCGAGGACGACAAGGCCGCCGTCGCCGAGGCCCATGAGGCCGTCGCATCCCGCCGCAACTCGGAGCGCACGCGCAACAGCGCACTGCGTACCCGGACCGACGCCGTCACCGACGCCGACCGCAGCCGTAACCCCTTCGACCAGCGCCGCGAGGTGCAGGACGAAGAACTCGGTCTGCCGCCGCTGCCGACGACCACGATCGGCTCCTTCCCCCAGACCACGGAGATCCGCCAGGCCCGCGCCAAGCTGCGCAAGGGTGAGCTCACCCTGAGCAGTACCACGAGGCCATGGTCAACGAGGTCAAGGACGTCATCGACCGCCAGGAGGCTCTCGGTCTGGACGTGCTGGTCCACGGTGAGCCCGAGCGTAACGACATGGTTCAGTACTTCTCCGAGCAGCTCGAGGGCTACCACTCCACCGACCTGGCCTGGGTCCAGTCCTACGGTTCCCGCTGCGTGCGTCCGCCGATCCTCTTCGGTGACGTCACCCGCCCGGAGGCCATGACCGTCGAGTGGTTCAAGGTCGCGCAGTCCTTCACCGACAAGCCGGTCAAGGGCATGCTCACCGGTCCGGTCACCATGCTCGCCTGGTCCTTCGTCCGCGACGACCAGCCGCTGGGTGCCACCGCAGACCAGGTAGCCCTCGCCCTGCGTGACGAGATCTCGGACCTGGCCGACGCCGGTGCGAAGATCGTCCAGGTCGACGAGCCCGCCATCCGTGAGCTGCTGCCGCTGCGTGCATCCCAGCAGCCCGCCTACCTGGCCTGGGCCGTGGGATCCTTCCGCCTGGCGACCGCCGGCGCGGAGGACGCGACGCAGATCCACACCCACATGTGCTACTCCGAGTTCAACGAACTCATCGGCACCGTGGGCGACCTGGACGCCGACGTCACCTCCATCGAGGCGTCCCGTAACGGCATGCGTGTGCTGCACGCCCTGCGCGACTCCGGCTTCGAGCTGGGTGTGGGGCCGGGTGTGTGGGACATCCACTCGCCGCGTGTCCCGGAGCAGGACGAGGTCGACACCCTGCTCGCCGAGGCTCTCGAGGCCGTCCCGGCCCGCCAGCTGTGGGTCAACCCGGACTGCGGTCTGAAGACCCGTGGCTGGGACGAGACCACCGCCTCCATCAAGGTGCTCGTCGCTGCCGCCGAGAAGGCCCGCGCCAGCGTCAACGCATAGGTTCTCTCTGAGCTCACACAGCAACCCCAGAGGCTGGTCTGTCCAGCCTCTGGGGTTGCTGCTCTATGCTGAAGACCCGCATTTACCCGATGTACCGAAGGACGCAAGAACGCCATGACCAACAATTCCAACCCCTATGACGGCGTCCCCTCCTACGGGGCCTACAACAACGACCCGTACGGGCAGGACCCGAACCGTCTGGTCCCGAACAACCGTCCCGGCGCGGGCCGCCGCCTGGGAGCGACACTCATCGACGGAGTGATCATCGCGCTCATCTCGACGGCGATCACCTCACTGGTCGGCGTGGACAGCGCTGACATCAGCGCCGGATCGATGTTCACCACGAGCCTCGTCATGATCATCGTGTGGCTCATCGCCCGTGTCGGCAGCGAGGTCGCCTGGGGCGCCAGCCCGGTAAGCGGATCCTCGGCATGAAGGTGGTCACCGCGGACGGCTCCACCCCTGACGCCGTGGCTTCCCTGAAGCGCAACAGCTGGATCATCAGTCAGATCATTCCTTTCATCGGTGGTCTGGTCCAGATCGCCCTGCAGATCTTCATCGGCGTCGGCATCGCGAATGACCCGGAGAAGCGGTCCTGGTTCGACAAGCTGGGCAACCTCACCGTGGTGCGTACCCAGTAACACGACCGTCTCCACAAGCAACCCCAGAGGCTGGTAACCACGGCCTGTGGGGTTGCTTCTGCGTAGCAGGCATCTCCCCCATGCACGCTCGCCCCGGTCCTCTCCCTTCCACGCCGTGACCAGCTGTGGTCGGACCACACTGTGTTATCTGCATAAACATGCCCTCCCCCGCCTCATCGCATCGTCGCACACCTCTGGTCGACGGGTCTACAGTGGAACATCAGGACGCCCCGAAGGCCTCTTTCAACGTCGGCTGACTACCGCACGCGCCCCGGACGTCCCCGGCAGAAGCAGAGCTGGAGAAGAGCTGCTGTATTCCACAACTTGAGACGAGGGACGATTCCCATGAAGATCGCGTTGTTCGCGACATGCATCGTCGACGCCATGTACCCCGAAGTGGCGAAAGCGACCGTCACCATCCTCGAGCGGTTGGGGCACCAGGTGGTGTTCCCCGAGCGTCAGGCGTGCTGCGGTCAGATGCACATCAACTCGGGAAAATTCACCGACGCCTACCCCGTGGTCCGTAACCACGTCCGGGCGTTCGAGGAATCGGACTGGGACTACGCCATCGCTCCCAGCGGCTCCTGCGTGGCATCCCTGGGCCACCAGCACCCGATGATCGCCGACTACAACGGGGACGCCGCACTGGCGTCCCGTGCCACGGACATCGCCGACCGCACCTACGAGCTGTGCCAGTTCCTCACCGACATCCAGGGCATGACCGATGCCGCCGCCGACCTGGGGAGCTGGTTTCCCCACACGGTTGCCTACCACCCGTCCTGCCACGGTATGCGACTGCTGCGGCTCGGCGACCGGCAGCGTGACCTCCTCGCCTCGGTGGAGGGGCTGGAGTTGCGCACCATCCAGAACGAGGACATCTGCTGCGGCTTCGGCGGCACGTTCTCGGTGAAGAACCCGCAGGTCTCCGGCGCCATGCTCGGCGACAAGGTCGAGGCGGTCATCTCCAGCGGCGCATCGGTGTGCACCGGCGGCGACGTGTCCTGCCTGATGCACATCGGCGGCGGTCTGTCACGCACCGGGCGACTCGTCCCCGGCGAAGGGCCGTCCCCACCTCGGTGCACCTCGCCCGGATCCTGGCGTCCACGAAGGACAACCCCCTCCTGCTGGCGGACGAAGGCGCCACGGTCACCGGGGGTGCACTGCGATGAGCTCCCGCACCGTCCTCGGCATGCCGACCGTCCCGGGCAGCGGCAACCTGCTCGAGACCCACCCCTTCCCCGAGGTCGCCGAGCACGAGCTCGGTAACGTCCAGATGCGCAGCAACCTGCAGCACGCCACCCAGACCATCCGCGGAAAACGCGCCGCCCGGGTCGGCGAGATGCCCGACTGGGAAGCACTGCGGGACGCCGGTTCCGCGGTCAAACAGGACGTGATGGCCCGTTTGCCGGAGCTGCTCCAGCAGTTCGAGGAGGCGTTCACCGCCCGCGGCGGACACGTCCACTGGGCGCGGGACGCCGACGAGGCAAACCGCATCGTCGAGGATCTCGTGACCACCCACGCTCCCCTCACTGACGACGGTGTCCGCGAGGTCATCAAGGTCAAGTCGATGGCCACCCAGGAAATCGGGCTCAACGAGTACCTCGAACCCCGCGGCATCTACGCCTTCGAGACCGACCTCGCCGAACTCATCGTGCAGCTCGGCGGCGACAAACCCAGTCACATCCTCGTTCCCGCGATCCACCGCAACCGTGACGAGATCCGCCGCATCTTCCTCAACGGCATGGAGGACGTCGACCCCGACCTGGACAACAACCCCGAGCACCTTGCCGAAGCCAGCCGCCGGCACCTGCGCCGCAAGTTCATGGAGACCAAGGTCGCCATCTCCGGCGCGAACTTCGGTATCGCGGACACGGGCACACTCTCGGTGGTGGAGTCCGAGGGCAACGGGCGGATGTGCGTCACCCTGCCCGAGACACTGATCACCGTGATGGGCATCGAGAAGCTGCTCCCGACCTTCCAGGACCTGGAGGTCTTCATGCAGCTGCTGCCCCGCTCGTCCACCGGCGAAAGAATGAACCCCTACAGTTCCTTCTGGACGGGGGTGACTCCCGGCGACGGCCCCCAGAACGCCCACGTGATCCTGCTGGACAACGGGCGCACCCGGGCACTGGCCGACGAGCACGGACGCCAGGCGCTGCACTGCATCCGGTGTTCGGCGTGCATGAACGTCTGCCCGGTCTACGAACGCACCGGTGGCCACGCCTACGGCTCGGTCTACCCCGGGCCCATCGGTGCGATCCTCACGCCGTTGATGACGGGTGTGGACGAGTCCGAGAACGGCTCACTGCCCTACGCCTCCTCGCTGTGCGGCTCCTGTTACGACGCCTGCCCGGTGAAGATCAACATCCCGGAGATGCTCACCCGGTTGCGCAACGAGGACCAGGAGGTCAACCACCGCCGCCGCGTCCCTGAGACGCAGTTGGATGCTGCCCTGGACGGTGCGAAGTGGCTGATGAGCGACGGGCGACGTATGGGCGCCGCCGAACGCGCCCTGCCCCTGGTCCACAAGGTCAGCCCCTCCAGGGGGATGACGTCCCTGCCCGGACTCGCCGGAAAATGGACGAGCTCGCGGGACGTTCCCCAACCGCCTCCGGAGTCCTTCCGCAGCTGGTTCCGTAAACACCGGAAGGGAGAGGACGAATGACGGACTCACGTAGTGATGCCCGGACGGAGATCCTGGCTCGGGTGCGCTCCTCGTTGGGACTACGCGACGGGCAGGACAGTGCCGGGGCCGTGGAGGTACCCCGTCAGTACCGTTCGACCGGCTCGCTGGACACCAGTGCCCTCGTTGACCTGCTCGTCGACCGGTTGGAGGACTACGATGCCACCGTCGAGCGCACGGGCGGGACGTCCGAGGAGATCGCTGCCGCAGTCCGGCATTTCCTCGAGAAGTCCGGTGAGGATTCCGCCGAGTCACGCATTGTGATTCCCGCGTCGCTGGATCATGCGTGGGTCGATGCCGTGGAGGCGGAGGTTCTCGATGATTCTGCGGATTCCCCGGTGGACCTTGATGCGCTGGACGGTGTCGATGCCGTGGTGACGGCGTCGGCCGTGGCGGTGGCGGACACGGGCACCATCATGCTTGTCGGACCGGACTCGGGACGCCGGGCGACGACGCTGGTACCCGACCACCACATCGTGGTGGTGAAGGTCGAGGACATCGTGGAGATCGTGCCCGAGGCCATCTCGAAACTGACCGGCGACGGCCTGAACGAACTGCCGGTGACGATGGTCTCCGGGCCGAGCGCGACGGTGGACATCGAGCTGATCCGAGTACAGGGCGTGCACGGGCCCCGCACCCTGGACGTGATTATCGCGGGCTAGCGTCCGGCCCACACCGTCCTGCCCACACCACCCGACGCAGCAACCCCGGAGGTCGGTGCGACCAACCTCCGGGGTTGCTGCGTGCCAGGTCCCGGCGCGAGGGAACCCCGGCACACCTGTGCCGAGTCTCTCTCCACCATGGACCGTTCCCTCCCGACGCATCGTGGCCCCGCGCATACCCGCCGAGCCTTCCCCCGGACTCTTCCGCAGCGTCGCCGTGACCTGTTGGCCTCCGGTGCCGTGACCCGGTGGAGGCTCGACCGGTCCTACGTCACCGTCGCCTCGGGGTTGGTCGTCCCGCGTTCGTCACTTCCGGAGGACGCCCGGCTCTTCGGGAGTTTCCCGGCGGACGCCGTCACCCGCGCCCGCGCCCACTCGATGAACAATCCGGGTGCGGTCGTCGGTGAGTGGGGAGCCGCAGCGCTCCACGGTCTCTGGACGGACTGGCCGGACTCCGCGGCCACCGTCCTGCTCGCCGACCGTGGGTCCAAGGGCAGCTCGAACTCCCGGGCCGCTGCCCGTCTCCCCCTCCGCCCGGTGTTCCGTCGGTTGCCGCACGGACTCCCGGTCACCCATCCCGACCGGCGTCTCCCGGCGCTGCGCGTCGTGGATCCGGCAACGACGGCCGCACAGTGTCTCTGGTCGATCCTGCACGGGAGACACTCCTGGTCTCACCTGCGTCTGCCGGGAATCGACGACCGGATCTACCGCGCGGTGCAGTTCGTGGACGCATTCACCCAGTGCACGCGCCTGACCCACGAGGACATCTGCGCAGCCTCCGCCGACCGCGTCGATGCGAGGACGGTCGGAGAGGTGGTCGGCATGTGCGACTACGGTGCACAGTCGCCGATGGAGACCGCACTACGGCTCATCGTCGCCCCGCTGTTGCCGGCTGGACTCGCCTGGGAGTCGCAGGTCAGGGAGGACGCCGAGGGCCGGATGCTCCCCGGTGGCACAGTTCCCGACCTGGCCTGTCGTGAGCTGCGGGTGGCCCTCTACTACGACGGCGGCCACCACGACAGCCTCCAGCAGCGCGAGACCGACCTGCAGCTCACGCAGGCGATGATGAACGACGGCTGGGAAGTCTGTCGGTTCACCCGACACGGGATCCGGTCGCCCGCCCGCGTCCTCCGTACCGTCGGGGATGGACCACTCCAGGACGTCCAGGCCGTGGGTCTGCAGGCCGGACCGCACCGCAGTGGCCCGGTCGTCGGCGCTGATGTCTTTCACCGGCACCGGAGTGGAGGACAGCTCGATCGCGCCGAGACGTCG
>NZ_MKKI01000045.1 GCF_001942345.1 Corynebacterium sp. CNJ-954 | reverse complement strand
TCCCGGGCATCGTGGGCATCTACCGCGGCCCCGGGGTCCCCTCGACCCACGTCATCCCGCGCCCGAAGAACCGCAAGCCCATCGACTACGCCGCCGGAGCAGGCGGAGCCGCCGGCCCCGCCCCCACGGCCTGACGGCCACTCCCGGCGCACACTCGTCGCCGATCCCGACTGCACCACTACGACGAACACTGAGAAGAGAAAGGACAGGTGACCACTGTGGCTGTGTACCAGTGCCCCCTGTGTGACTACCGAGTCGACACTGACAAAGGCGACGACGCTGAAGGATTCACCGCCGGTTTCGACTGGGACGCCGAAGTCCCCGAAGACTGGTTCTGCCCGGACTGCGGCGTCCGCGACAAGGTCGACTTCGAGAAAGTCAGCTAGATGACCGCAGCAACGGCGTCACCGTCAACCAGCTCAGGAGAGGAGCTCACCATGGACGACTACAAAGTCTACGAATGCCTGCAGTGCGGGTACATCTACGACGAAGCGGAAGGCGACCCGGCGGAGGGCTTCCCCCCGGGCACACTCTGGGACGACATCCCCGATGACTGGGAGTGCCCGGACTGCGGAGCGGCGAAGGCCGACTTCGAGATGGTCCAGATCAGCCGCAAGTAGATGCCGCGTCCGACCTCCACAGACAAGAACAGACAGGATCAGCACATGACTCAACCCGACCACCAGCGTATCGCCGTCATCGGCGGTGGTGTGGCCGCCCATTCGGCACTCAAGGCCTTCCTCGCTGCGGCCGGGGACACCGTCGGTCCCACCACCGTGGACCTCTTCACACGGGAATCCCACCGCCCGTACCGTCGCCCGTCCGTGAACAAGGACATCCTCATCGACGGCAAGGGCCCCGAAGACGTCTCCCTCCCGGGCGCCGTGTTCGACGGGTCCGAGAATGTGGATGTTGAGCTGCACCTGTCCAGTGAGGTCACCGCGGTGGACACCGCCGATCGCACCATCACGGTCAACGGTGAGCAGCACTCCTGGGACCAGTTGATCTTCGCGACCGGGGCGTCGCCGCGTCACCTCGACGCTCCATGGCTCGAGGGCCGCGACGTCCACTACATCCGCACCCCCGAGCACTCGACATCCCTGCGTGACTCGCTCACCGCGCTGAGCGCCGACGACAACGTCGTCATCATCGGTGCAGGCATCCTGGGACTCGAGGCCGCAGCAGGGGCGTCGGCGCTGACCGAGGCCACCATCACCGTGCTGGAGGCGCAGGACGACATCTGCCGTCGTATCCTGCCCGCCGCCGCGGCCGGGTGGTTGCGTGGCAAGCACACCGCCCACGGCATCGACATCCGGTGCGGCCTGTCTGATGAGGACATCAGCTCCGCCGTCGCCGAACTCGACCCGGCAGTCATGGTCGTCTCCGTCGGTCTCGACCGCGACATCTCGCTGGCCCGCTCCGCCGGGCTGGACGTCGGTCGCGGGATCGTCACCGACGAGTACGGCCGCACCTCCGTCCCCGGTGTCTGGGCCGCAGGCGACTGCGTCGAGATCCGGGCGGAGGACGGGACAGTCACCCTCCCCGAGGACGAAGGTTCCGCCCGCCTGCTGGGTGGCATCGTCGGGCTGACGATGGCCGGCCAGGAGACGGACCGCTTCCTGCTCAGCCCACCGAAAGGCTGGTCCCGCCAGTACGGGCTCATGCTGAACCTGGCCGGTGCGACCGGCCGACCGGTGCAGAGTGGCCAGCCCGGCCCCTCCAGCCACCCGTCCGACCATGAACTGGTGCTGACCAGCGATGAGGACGAGCTGGTTGTCTTCAGTCTCGAGTCCCGCTCCGGCGGTGAGTCCGTCGTCTCCGGTGTCACCACGGTGGGACGCAGCCCCGTCGTCCGGAAAGCCAAGAACGCACTGGGGATGACCTTGACCGAGGTCGAGTCGGAGTTCTTCACCGACGGGGCGCTCATCCCGTCTACCTGAGGGATAAGCTGGTCCCCATGCAACTGGGACCGCACACGCTCCGCACATCCGTCGCCGACCGGTGGACCGTGACCACGACCACCGGTGACCTCCGAGGCCACGCCGTCAACCACGGCGTGGCCTTTCGTGGTGTTCCCTACGCCGAACCCCCGGTCGGCCCACGACGCTTCCGCCGGGCCGTCCCGAAGAACCCCTGGGACGGCACCCTCGTCGCCGACCGTCCCGGCGAGTATTGCAGTCAATGGCGCGATGCACGTCACGGGTGGATCGGCTCCGAGGACTGTCTCTGGCTCAACGTGGTCGTCCCCCGCAGCGGAACCACGCCGCGCCCCGGCGGAGTCATCGACGAGCAGGCGAACCGGCCCGTCGTCGTGTACCTGCACGGGGGCTCCAACATCCACGGGTCCGCCCGGGAGCCCCTGCTCTCCGGCGAGTACTTCGCCGCCGCCACCGACGCCGTCTACGTCGCCGTGAACTACCGCGTCGGCGTCCTCGGCCAGCTCGCCCTGGGACACGCCGACGCCCTCGACGCCGACCGGTTCGACACCAATACCGGGCTCTCGGACATCATCGCGGCCGTCGAGTGGGTGCACGCCAATGCCCGCGCTTTCGGCGGGGACCCGTCCCGTATCACTGTCATGGGGGAGTCCAGCGGCGGTGCCATGGTGACCGCACTGAGCGCGTCACCACGTATGGACGGGCTGGTCGCGGGTTTCATCGCCCAGTCCCCGGCTGGCGCCATGGTCCACTCCCCCGACCAGGCCCGGCAACTCGGCAACACTGCGCTGGAGCTTCTCGCCGAACGCACCGACACGGATCCGCTGAGCGCCCCACACCAGGATCTTGCCTGGCTGACCGAGAAGCTCAACGCCGCCTCCTGGGGTGCAGCAGGGATCTCCGGCGCCTTCGCCCCGGTGATCGACGACCTGCTGCCGCGACACCCGCTCGAACCGGGGTCGCAACTGGACGTCCCCTTGCTCATCGGCACCAATCTCGACGAGTATGTGCTGATGCGCTGGAACCGCGTGTCCCGACGCACCCTGCAGGGGCAGACGCAGGGTTTCGCCTCCCTCATCGACAACGACCGCGCCCCGGACATCCTGTCGACGTTCTACTCCGACGGCCGACGCCGCGGGGACGCCGGACGTTTCATCGGCGATGCCCTGTTCACTGCACCGTCGATGCGGCTGGCCGACCAGCACCCGTCGGGCCGCGCGTGGATGTACCGGCTGGACCTGTCCACCCCGTCCCTGAATGTCTCCGGGATCGGCGCGACGCACGCCCTGGACCTGCCGATCCTCTTCGGACGCTACGACTCGGGACGCGGTCCCGGCGCGCTGGCGCTGGGCGGGCGGGACCGGATGGCGGCGACGACCACGGTGATGCAGCAGCGGTGGCGTGAGTTCATCCACCGTGGTGATCCGGGGTGGACTCCCTACCAGGACGGTTTCGCCACGCAGATCTTCGACGCCGGGGAGCAGACGGTCGTCGACCCGGTCCCGGAACTCCGTGAAGCCTGGTCGCGGGTACGGCTGACCGGTCCTGATCCGGCTGTGGCATAAGCCCGCGCCGCTGTGGGCCTGACAGGTACCGGCCCCGGCGCTCACCTCCCGGAGGGTTCCGCCCGGTTGTCAGCCACTCATCATCTGTGCGCCTGATACTCCCAGGCGTCGGTGAGCAGGTCCCGGACGAGTTCTGCGTCGGCGGCGGTGAGGTCGATCTCGATGCAGGCCAGCCGTTTACCCCAGTAGTACTCCCTGCAGATTTCGGGGTGCCGTGCGGCTGCGGTCCGGATGCCGGGTTCATCGAGCATCGCCCGGAGACGGTCCGGCCGGGGCAGGGTCGCGAAGATCCTGCCGTTCACGCGGAAGGACGGAAAACCGTGGTGGTCCTGTTCGATGGCGCCCGACAGTTCCAGTGCCAGTCCACGGACGGTACGTTCAGTCGTCATCGGTATCAGTCCAGGGGGCTGTGGAAGAACCACAGGTGCCCTTCAAGGTCACGTGCGCCGTATTCACGGACGCCGTAGGGCTGACTGACGGGCGCCTGGATGATCTCCGCCCCGTGCTCGACGGCGTGGGCATGATGGTCATCGGCGTTGTCAACGGCGAGCACGGTCATACTGCTCACCCCGCCCAGCTCGCGGGGCGAGCGGTATTCCTCACCTGTGGGGTGGAGCCAGATGGTGTGGTCACCCGCGAACAGCTCACCGTGCACAGCATTACCGTCGGCATCGTGTACCAGCGGGCCGGGAACCAGACCGAAGTTCTTACTCAGGTGGGCGTGTGCGGCCGCGAGGTCGCGGTAGACCAGCAGGGTCGTCGTACCCAGAACCGGGGACTCCAACATCGTCATCTCCTCCATGATCGTGAACAGTGTTTCAGGCCGGACCCGTCGGGTGCCCTCGAGTTCACTGCTGATCATCCGCAAATGTGCCGTCAGTCGTGAGATCGTGGCGGCCGTGCGCTCGGTGTCCTCGATATGTCGTGTGACCATGTCCCGGAGATCCCAATGCGGATCGTCGAGCAGCGAGCGGATCTCGGACAACCCGAAGCCGAGACGGCGCAGGGCCAGAATCCGGTACAGCCGTGCGACATTGTCCCGGTCGTACACCCGATGTCCGCCACTGGTCTGTCCCGAGGGCTGTAGAAGGTGGGTCTGATCGTAGTAGCGCAACGTGCGCACCGTGACCCCGGTCAGCGCGGCAAGCTGGCCTGTTCTCCACTTCTCCGTGCCGTCGCTGTCCGAGGCGGTGGGCTGTGACTGCGGGTCCATGTCTCCGACTCTAGAAGGTGACGCGGCGTCATCCTCAAGTCTTCACCGGGAGACAGGCGATGTTGGCGACTCAGACGCGGGCATGCGCCCGGTGGCTGTCCTCCCCGGCGGCACTTTCGAATCCGCCTTCCTGCGCGGCGTCCCAGATCTCCCGGTCCCAGATCCCGGCCCGCTTGGCGACGACCGTCGCCGCCAACGACTGGCCGGTGACGTTCACGGCGGTGCGCCCCATGTCGATGATCGGCTCGATGGCGAGCAGCAGTCCCACACCGGCGAGTGGCAGGCCCAGCGTCGACAGCGTCAAGGTGAGCATCACGGTGGCACCGGTGGTACCTGCCGTGGCAGCCGAACCGATCACGGACACGAAGATGATCAGCAGGTAGTCGGTGAAGCCGAGGTTGATGCCGTAGAACTGGGCGACGAACAGGGCGGCGATCGCCGGGTAGACCGCGGCGCACCCGTCCATCTTCGTCGTCGCACCCAACGGCACGGCGAAGGACGCGTACTCGGTGGGAACTCCCATGGAGCGTTCCGTGACGCGCTGGGTCACCGGCATCACACCCATCGAGGAGCGGGTGATGAACCCGAGTGACGTCACCGGCCACACCCGGCGGAAGAAGCCGACCACAGGCAGACCATTGAACGCGAGGACGGCCGGGTAGATGACCAGCATGACGATCGCCAGGCCGATGTAGATGGCGAGCACGAACTTGCCGAGGGAGCCCAGGGCGTCCCACCCGTAGTCGGAGACGGCGTGGCCGATCAGTGCGCCGGTGCCGATCGGGGCGAGGCGGATGATCCACCACAGGACCTTCTGCACCACGGTGAGCAGCGACTCCGTGACGGCCAGGAACGGCTCCGCGGACTTGCCGGCCTTCACCGCGGCCACACCCAGCACGATGGAGATGACCAGCAGCTGCAGCACGTTGAAGCTCAGTCCGATGTCGCCGTCCGAGTTGGCGGAGGCGGCGAGCCCCAGGATGTTGTCCGGGACGATGGACTCGAGGAACCCGAGCCACGAGCCGGAGCTGGACGGCTCGGCGGCGCTGGCGGCGTCCACCGAGGTGCCCTCGCCGGGCTTCATCACGAGCCCGACGCCGATGCCGACGAGCACGGAGAAGAACGCGGTGATCGCGAACCAGATCAGTGTGCTGGCGGCCAGCCGTGCGGCATTGGCGACCTTGCGCAGGTTCGCCACCGACGTGATCACCGCGGCGATGATCAACGGTGGGATCATCAGCTTCAGCAGTGTGACGTAGGTGGAACCGACCTCGTCGAGGAGTGTGCCGAGCCAGCTCTGGTCGTCCTCGGGGAGGTCTGCCCCCTGGGCGCGGGCGATGAACCCGAGGATCAGCCCGATGACGAGGCCGGCGATGACCTGCGCCCCGAACCCGGTGAGCCAGCCGGGGATACGGCTGGTCCGGTGTTCCTGTGTTGTCGACATACGCGTGTACCTGACTCTCTGGGCCCCTGCATGGTGAGCACCCTGGGTTCTGTACCGGCCTCGTCGGTGAACGGAGCCGGACAGACTTATCTGTCTATCTATTGTGTCCATACCTTAACGCCACGGGTCCCGACATCCATTCCCACCCCGTCACGTTGAACAGATCACAGCATTCCTGGAGGTTTGCTGGCAGTCGCGTCTGGAGTCCATGTTGATCGTGCCGTGTTCCGTCCGAGAACTCGCGATCGGGGCCGCCGCCCGTCTAACGTGGAGCAGCAATGAGCCTGACCACCACACGTTTCACCCCGTCTTCCTTCCTGCGCCGGCGTCGCACCGCCACCACCGCCACCGCTGCTGCTGCGGTCTCGCCCGGGCGCATCCGCACACGCGACGTCCTCAATGTCATCGCGGTCATCACTGCCCTGGCGGTGATCAACGTCACCGCGCACTTCTCGCAACTGGCCGCCGTTGCCACGACCGTGCCCGTCGGCGTCGCAATCCTCCTGGTCATCGCGCGTGCGAACGGTATGACCTGGCGTGATCTCGGACTGGGGCGTCACACGCACGGGCGTGGCCTCCTCTACGGCCTCGGCGCGGCCGCCCTGGTCGTCGTGGGGGTCGGCATTGCGGTCGCTCTGCCTTTCACCAGGGAGTTCTTCTTCAACGAGTCCTACGCGAGCCTGCGCACCGCCCTCATCGCCGCCCTGGTCATCATCCCCCTGCAGACCGTCTTACCGGAGGAGCTGGCGTTCCGCGGTGTGCTGCACGGCACCCTGGCGCGTATGGGTGGGACGAAGCTGGTGTTCATCGGCAGTTCCCTGCTCTTCGGCCTGTGGCACATCGCCAGTTCGCTGAATCTGACGGCGAGCAACGCCGGGCTCACCGCATTCCTGGGGTCCGGGACGGCGGCCCAGTGGACGGGCGTGGGCGCCGCGGTGGTCGCTACCGCCGCCGCGGGTGCCGGTCTGACCTGGCTGCGTCACCACACCGGCAGTGTGATCGCACCGATCGGACTGCACTGGGCTCTCAATGCCGTCGGCGCGCTCGCCGCAGCGGCCGCCTGGCAGCTGCTGTAAAAACTCTCCTGCTCTCGCCCCCCTGACGAGAGTCGGAGCCCTCACTCGCAGGCGACACCGTCACTGTCGCCGTCCATCTGCGCCCGGTACCCGGGCTCGCCTCGCAGCAGCGGTGCCGTACCAGCCGCGCGGGCCGCGGTGCAGTTCTCGTAGTAGACGTCCCCACCCTGCTCCGCGGCGGGGACAACCGGCTCAGGTTCTGGTTCGGGAGCCGGTTCAGGCTCAACCACCGGCGCCGGCACCTCATCGACTGGGGCGATCCCGTCGGCCCCGCACTTCTCCAGCTCACGGGCGATGGCGTCCCGCTCAGCCGCCGTCACCCACAACTCATACTTCGCCTTGACCTGCACCTGGGTGGACACGTAGCTGCAGCGGAACGGCCGGTTCGCCGGCAACCACGTGGCGGCGTCCCCGTCGCCTTTCTGCATGTTCGCCGGACCGTCGACGGCGAGGAGGTTGAGGTGGTCGTTGGCGAACTCCTCTCGTCGCTCGGCGCTGAGCTGCTGGGCGCCCTTCTGCCAGGCGTCAGACATTGCGACGACATGGTCGATGTGCACGTCTGTGCTGGTGTCCTGCCCTCGAACGAAGTTGATCGTCGTGGCGGTGTAGGGGTCCTCCAGGGTCCCGGTGAGGACCTTGCACGGCCCCTCACGGTGCACGTCGGACATGTCCCTAGCCAGCACGTCGTTGCGCTGGTCGCACCCGTTGCGGTCGGTGTCCTTCCACCGCTGACCGAATTCATCACGGCTGTAGCCGGTCTTCGGCGCCCGCCCCTTGACCTCCAGCGTCGCCAGGGTAGTGACCGCGTCCTGCACCGCCGGATCTGTGTGCCCGGACGCGACCTGCGGGTCCCTGTCCTCCCCGTCCTCGCCGTCCTCACCGGTGGCCACAGCTTCCTGTCCGGTCGGCTGCGGGGCCGCCGTCGCGTCGCTGGACGCCCCCGTGTTCCCGGTTCCACCGCTGCCCCCGCAGGACGACAGGACAAGCGCAGCTGCGGTGGCGAGTACGACGGCGACCGGTCGCCCGATGAACCTCATGTGACCCCTGAGTCTGGTGTGGTTGTTACGACTCACATACTAAGGGGCGGAACGACAGCGGTGTTATTCGGCCACCGGAGTGCTCCGTCGCGCGACCACGAGCAGCAGGACGAAGCAGATGATGCCGGCGATCCCCTGTACGTTCTCCAACAGCCAGTTACCCTCGAACATCCGGTAGAGCGGTTCCCTCGTACCCACGCTGTTGTCGAGCAACAGGTTCGCTGCAAGTAGTACCGAAACGGCCACCAGTGTCAGCCGGTCCCTCGACTGTCCCTCGACCCCCAGCACCAGCGACACCAGCAGACCGACCGCGACGATAATGCCGGTCCAGTGGTGTGTGACCGCCACCGGGGCAGAGATGCTGACCGCCAGGATGAGCAGCAACAGCGTGGTGACAGGGCGCCCGGCCCGCACCAGCCGCCACGCGGCCCAGCCAGACAGCACGGCGATGACCAGCAGTCCCGGAATCATCACGGTCTGCGCCAGTTCGCCGTCCATGCCCGCCTTGGCCAGCAGCCCGGTGATCGCCTGGTTGGCGTTGAATTCCGGCGGGCCACCGCGGTCGCCGTTGAAGAACTCTTCGGTCCAGTAGAACAGGGATTCCGTCGGTCGCATCACCCAGCCGAGAACGACGGTGAGCAGGAACGTCCCCGCCGACCGTGCCAGGTCACCCCATCGCCGCGAGACCAGGAACACCAGCGCATAAGCCGCTGGGGTGATCTTGATGCCGGCCGCTAGTCCCACACCGGCTCCGCGCAGCCACCGTGGCGTGTACCCCAGCAGGTCAGCGGTGACCATCAACACGAGGAAGACGTTGATCTGGCCGTACATCAGGTGAGTCTGCAGCGGTTCCAGGCAGAGGGCGAAACCCAGCATGGGCACCGCCACCAGTGGCGCCCACCGCAGCCGCAGCCGATCGGCCACCATCGCCAATACACCCCAGGCCGCCAACAGGGAGGCCATCGTCCAGAGGGACTCCATCAGGCCTTCGTCGAACCAGGTCAGCGGGACGAACAGCGCGGCCGCCAACGGCGGGTAGATGAAAGCGAAACCGCTGCGTGAGTCAAAGTCGTCGCCGTAGAGCCCGCCACCTTCGACAATGGCCCGTCCTGCGTCACGGAAGACACCGACATCCAGGAGGAAATTCTCCCGGAAGTGTCCGACCACCCCCACCACCTGCCAGACCAGCAACACCATCCCCAGCAGCGCCACGGCACCGGCGATGATCTGCCCCCTCCGGGTCCGCGGCCTACGCCGCGGCAGATCCGCAGAGTCTCTGGAGGCGTCAGAACGCGACGGTGCGGCAATGGTCATGGGTGGGATCAACTCCGTAAGGTGCCGGGCCAGAGGTTGGCACAGTGAGTGGCGAAGGGGTCAGGGCAGGGAACGGGAGGCCAGCGTAGGGTCACCCGCTGAGCGGACCTCCCCGAAACGCCGGGAAGCCGCTGACAACCCTACAGGGCTGACAGCGGCTTACTGGTGGCCAACCAGAGACTGGCCGGGAGAACGGACGGGCGCGACTATGCGCCACCGGAGATGTTGCCGTTACCGTCCTCGAGGTGGGCGCGGATGAACCACTGGAACTTCTCCATTTCGCGGACCTGGCCCACGATGAGATCCTCGGTGACCGGATCAAGCTGGTCGACGGCGGAATCCGCCTCACGGGTGTCCACGATGACCTTGTCGTAGACTTCGTTCAGAGCGGCGAGATGCTGCTGGACGGTGCCCTTGTTGATCGGGTACTGCAGCGGGTCGCGACCCGGTGCGTGGGAGTCCGGAGTACCGACCGGCTCGCCACCGAGGGCGGCGATACGCTCGGCGACGTCGTCGGCGTCCCCGCGGACGCGCTCGACCTCCGGATCGAGCATTTCATGGACACCGATGAACGTCGGTCCGACAACGTTCCAGTGTGCGTGCTTGAGGATCAGGTGCAGGTCGTTGTAGGCGGTGAGCCTCTCCTGCAGAATGTCGATGACCTGCTTGGCGTCGCCTTCAGGAAGGCCCGGGACAGTGAAGTTACTCATGGTGTGAATCGCTCCTTTCACTGTCTCAGAGTACGCTGCCCGCGCGGAGCCTGCCATGTTCACATAATTGTTCTCGTGGGCAGGAGACAGAATGTAGTGTTACAGATATTATGACTTCGCGAACAAACCCCTCCCGTACCCGCCAGCTGGCCCGCAAGGCCCAGCGGCAGGTCATGAAGCGTGTGTTCTCGGGCCCGCAGGCCTTCGAGCGTTCCCTCGACGTCTGGCCGCCACTGGCCGGTGCCGGGGTGAAGATCCGCAACATCGCCGACGACTGGTCCCGGGGAGACGTGATCCTGCGCCTCGGCCCGCTGAACCGCAACATGCACGGAGCCGCTTTCGGAGGCACCCTGTTCGCCATGACCGACATCCTGTTCGGCACCCTGGTGATGAAGCGTCTCGGCAAGGACTACGAGGCATGGACCAGGACGGGGAGCTTCCAGTACCTGAATCCGGGCCGCAACGGCGCGAAGCTGGTCGTGGATGTCGATGACGTGCTGATCACCGACATCGTCGACAAGGTCGACGCCCACGGCTACTACAACGTGGCCTTCACCTCGGTGATCCGTAACCCCGACGGCACCGTCGTGGGGATCGGACAGCAGGACCTGCACGTCCGCCCCCGTAAGGGGCGGGAGGCCAGTCGCCCAACCTCGAAGGACGGCTCCACCACCGCCCGTGGCGTCGGGGAGTCCGCGCCACCGCTGGAGCCACGCGGCATCACCCTGGCCTCCCTGGTCACCGCCGTGGCCTGGCGTGCCTGGGGCAGCGCCGACGACGCCTCGGACCGCGGTGGTCAGCTCAACTCCGTCCTCAGCCACGCACGGCGCATCCCCCAGCCCGAGGACCAGGCCCGCTACGTCGCCGCCGAGGCCCTCGACACCGGTGCGCTGACCCGGGAACAGATCCTGGAACTGCACATCCCCGAACGGCTCCTGCCGTCGGAGGATCCGGCGGACACCCGGGAAGGCCAGTCGTGACCGTGCAGCACACCCGACCCGGCCGGGGACGTCGTCGACCGCTGCCGGTCCGGATCTACCGGTCGGTGGAAAGCTACATCACCCGATACGTCTTCTCGACGCCACGCGGCCTGCAGCAGGTCACCCGCTTCTGGCCACCACTGGCAGGCTCCGGGGTGAAGTTCCGCAACATCGCCGAGGACTGGTCCCACGGAGAGGTCGTCCTGCGGCTCAGCCCGATGAACCGCACCCCCAACAACGCCGCGTTCGGCGGCACGCTGTTCGCCATGACCGACATCCTGTTCGGCACCCTGGTGATGCGACGTCTGGGCTCGGACTACGAGGCATGGACCCGCACGGGCACCTTCCAGTTCCTCAACCCGGGCCAGGACGGCGCCACCCTGATGGTCGACGTGGACGACGACATGGTCGCCCGTATCCGCCAACGTGTCGCCGCTGACGGATACGACAACGTCAGCTACACCTCTGTGATCAGCAACCCGGACGGCACCGTCGTGGGGATTGGACAGCAGGACCTGCACGTCCGCCCGCGGAAGGGACGTGAAGCCAGCCGTGCTTTCTCCCCCGACGGTTCCACGACACCGCGGTCCGAGTCCGAGGCGGCCCCGCCGTACGAGCCCGCCGGCATCACCCTGGTCTCCCTGACCACCGCGGTGGCGTGGCGGGCCTGGGGCGGCCCTGACCACCCCACCGCCGCGGGGCGGTTGAACTCCGTGCTCAGCCATGCCCGCAGGATCCCCCTGCCGGAGGACCGCGCCCGGTACGTGAGCGCTGAAGTACTGGCGGACGGGGCACTGACCCGCGACGAGATCATCGGTATGCGGATCCCGGAGCATCTGCTCCCCGACGCATAGCCGTATAGCTGTACCTCGTCGTAGCACCGCGTCTGCAGCACCGCAGGAAAGGCACCGCAGGAAAGGCACCGTCCTGTGCACGGGTTCCATGCTGACCCCGGGCACAGGATGGTGGTTATTTCACCGGGAGGACGGGTGCCGGCGGTCAGGCCACCGGTTGCGGGCCCGTCCCCTGACTGGCCCCCGGCTCCCGGGGCAGAACGAACGCCAGGATCTCCGGCAGGGTGACCACCCGCGGCAGCAGCGCATCATCCGCCACCTGCCCGCTGTCGACGTCATTGCGGACACCGACAAGCTGCTCACTCTCCTCACGCATCCGGTGGAACGCCTCGTAAACCGGTATCGACGCCGGCAGCACCAGCAGCTCACGGGTCAGCGGCGCAGCCGGGGACGTCCGGTCCTCCGGCAGGGTGTCACGCACGTGCAGCACACGCATCCCCTCGCCGTGCCGCGGTGACTCCAGAAGGACGCGCATCTGCGCGGTCTCGCGGGCCGCGTCCTGCACCTCAGCCACGGTCGCCGACGACGACAGGTGGGGAACCCTCGTCCCCGGAAGCTCGCCGAGGGTCCGCTGCTGCAGGTCCAGGGCACCGGCGATCTGCGACTGGAACTCCGCCTCCAGCGCACCTTCCTCCGCAGAGTGCGCGACGAGGTGACGCAGTGTGGCGGCGTCATGGCCCGCGGCCGCCGCGCGGTCGACCGGCTCCACACCAGAAAGCTTCACCAGCCGGTTCGCCACCCGGTTCATCCACAGCAGCAGCGGTCGCAGGAGCCACGCCAGCCCGCGTGCCGGCAGCGACACCAGCCGTGCCGCACGCTCCGGGAAGGCGATGGCCCACGACTTCGGGGCCATCTCCCCGATCACCAGGTGCAGGAAGGTGACGATCAGCAGGGCGACGAGGAAGGACACGGTGTACGCCGCCCCGTCCGGGATTCCCCAGGCGGTGAACAGCGGGTTCAGCCAGCCCGACACCGCCGGCTTGGTCACCGCGCCGAGGGCGAAGGTGGAGACGGTGATACCCAACTGGGCGACCGCGAGCATCACGGTCAGTTCATTGACACCGCGCAGGGCCGCACGGGCCGACGGGCTCTTGTCGGCGATCTCCTCGAGACGGTGACGTCGGGCGCCGAGCAGCGCGAACTCCACCATCACGAAGAACGCGCTCCCCACCAGGAGCAGCAGCGTCACCAGGATCACGGTCAGGTCATTCATACTCGGTCACCTCCAGGTGGACGAGGAGTTCAGTGGGCACGTGGTTGCCGATCTCGGTTACCTCGGCGACCAGAACCCGGCTCTGCGGCCGGTCATCGACCACCTCGCGGGGATCCCTCGGCAACGGCACCGGGATGACCTCGCCGACCTCCGGCAGTGAGCCGAGTTCCTCGATGACGAGACCGGCGAGCGTCTCGAATTCACCGTCGGGCAGTCGTACGTCAAGGACGCGCGAGACCTCGTCGAGGTGCTCGTCCCCGGCGATCCGCCATCTCTCGACGTCGCCGACGACGTCGTCCTCACGACTGATGTGGTGTTCCGGGGCATCGTGTTCGTCGGTGAGTTCACCGACGAGTTCCTCCGCCAGGTCTTCGGCGGTGAGGACACCGGACACACCGCCGTACTCGTCGACGACGCAGGCCAGGCGGTTGTCGGACTCCTCGAGCGCCATCAGGCGTCCGGGAGTGCCATCACCTCGGGTACCACCACAGACTCGCGGACCAGTGTGTCGACCGTGGTCTGCGGGTCGAGGTCCGGGTCGAGGACGTCGTCCAGGTGCAGGACACCGTAGAGTCTCTCCTCTTCCTCATGCGTCTCCTCGTCCTCGACCGAGCCCAGCACGGGGTAGCGCGTGTGCCCAGCCGCCATACGGGTACGGGCCTCGGCCACGGTGGTGCGGGGGTCCATCTCGCCCAGCCGTGCACGCGGGACCATCGCATGCTCGACGGTGCGTTCCGGGAAGTCCAGGATGCGGTCGATGAGCATCGACAGGTCCCGGGGGAGGTCACCGGAGGCCCTGGAATCGGCGACGATGCGCCCCAGGTCCTTGCGGTCCGCAGTGGAGTCCACGTCCTCGACCGGGGTGACGCCGACCAACCGCAGCAGCGCGTTGCTCGACCAGTCGAAGAAGGCGATGATCCAGCCGAAGAGGAACAGGTAGACCTGGGTCGACCGGGCGAGTGCACGGGCCAACGGTTCCGGTGCCGCGATGGCGAGGTTCTTCGGGTACAACTCGGCGAAGATCATCTGCACGACGGTGGCCACGAGCAGGGTGACGGTGGCGGCGACCGCGGCCGTCCCCGCACCGCCGATCATCTCCCCCGCTGAACCACCGATCATCGGTTCGGCGAATTCACCGACCAGCAGGCCGGTGACGGTGATACCCAACTGCGCACCGGAGAGCATGAAGCTTGTGCGCCTGGTGACCGCGAGGGCACGTCCGGCTGCCGCGTCACCGTCTGCGGACAGTGCACGCAGCCGTGCCCGGTCGACCGACATATAGGCGAATTCCTGGGCCACGAAGTAACCGTTGGCGACGATGAGAGCCAGGATGAGGACGATGCCGAGCAGCAGCATCAGCAACGGGCTCACCGGTCACCCCCTGAGGCCGGTGCAGACGTTGCACGGGGCGGGCGGCTGTGGCCGCCCTTCATACTCGGACAAGGACCATCGTCCATGATGGACGCTCAACTCCTTCAGGTAGTGAATGTAAGTGATACGCAGGATACACGATCACGCGTACCCTCGGCGTGCATGAGTGACACCTTCCCCGACATCTACCGTGCCGCCGACGACCGCTACGGCAGCATGCCCTACAACCGCAGTGGGGCTTCCGGGCTGAAGCTCCCGGCGATCACGCTCGGCCTGTGGCACAACTTCGGAGCCGACCGCACCCTCGACACCCAGCGGGCGATCCTCCGGCGCGCCTTCGACCGGGGCGTGACCCACTTCGACCTGGCGAACAACTACGGGCCGCCGCCGGGGTCGGCCGAGGAGAACTTCGGCCGGATCCTCGCCTCCGACTTCCGTCCCTACCGGGATGAACTGGTCGTCAGCTCCAAGGCCGGGTGGTACATGCAGGACGGCCCCTACGGCTTCGGCGGCTCCCGAAAATACCTGGTGGCCAGCTGCGACGCCTCCCTGAAGCGAATGGGCCTGGATTACGTCGACATCTTCTACCACCACCGTCCGGACCCCGAGACACCCGTCGAGGAGACGGTCAGCGCCCTGGACCATCTGGTGCGCTCAGGTCGGGCACTCTACGTGGGTATCAGCTCCTACTCCCCCGCCCTCACCCGGCAGGCTTCGGAGGTGGCACGTGACCTGGGGACACCGCTGACGATCCACCAGCCGTCCTACTCCATGTTCAACCGGTGGGTCGAGGACGAGCTGCTGTCCACCTGCTCCGACAACGGACTGGGAGTGATCGCCTTCTCCGCCCTGGCGCAGGGACTGCTGACCGGGAAGTACCTCGACGGGGTCCCGGAGGGGTCGCGTCTGGGCGACCACAAGATGTCGGAGTCCTTCCTCACCGACGAGACGCTCGAGGCGATCCGTGCGCTGAACGCGATCGCCGCGCGACGCGGGCAGTCACTGGCGCAGATGGCGATCGCCTGGGTACTGCGACGTCCGGAGGTCACCAGCGCGCTGATCGGAGCGTCGTCGGTGAATCAGCTCGACGATTCCCTCGATGCACTGGAGAACCTGGACTTCACCGACGGGGAACTCGCCGAGATCGACCGGTGGGCGGTGGACCGCGGCATCAACCAGTGGGCCGGTGCCACGGAGTCGACGGACTGATCCGGGTCTGACCGGTGCACTCAGCCGCTCCACTCAGCCGCCCAAGACGACTCCCTCACGGCGCGGGTCCGCACCGCCGACGAGGGTGCCGTCGTCCTGACGGACGATGGCGGACAATCCACTGGACTGGTCCTCGGTGCTGACGTCGTGACCGCGGTCCTCCAGTCCGGAGGTGAGCCGGTCGACGGCTTCCCCACCGCCCCCGATCAGCGGGTTCTCACCGCCGACACCGGTCTCTGCGGTATTGCGTGCACCGAAGTTGGGAGACCCCACGGCCTGCTGTGGGTCCATTTCCCAGTCGACGAGGGCGACGATCGTCTTGACCACGAACTGGGGGATGACGGCGCCTCCCGGGGAGCCGAGCACCATCCGGACGTCACCACGGCTGCCGTCGGTACCGTCACTGCCGTCCTTGCGGTCGAAGATGATCATCGGCGCCATCGAGGACCGGGGCCGTTTGGCCCCCTCCACCCGGTTGGCCACAGGGTTGCCGTCCTCGTCGACGGCGTCCTCGGAGAAGTCCGTGAGCTGGTTGTTCAGCAAGAACCCACCGACCATGTGGAATGAGCCGAACGCTGCTTCCACGCTGGTGGTCATCGATGCGGCATTGCCGTCACCGTCGATGACGCTGATGTGGCTGGTGCCGTGTTCGGGCTGGTCCGCGCCCCGGGCGGCAGACATCTCGAGTTCCCCCGGGTCGGCCTCGCCCATCGAGGTCTCCGGGTCGATGCTCTCGTACCGGCTACGCAGGTAATCCTCGTCGAGGAGGGCATCCGGTGAGTCACCGGGCAGCGGTGTGAACGCGGTGTCTGCGACATAGGCGTCACGGTCGGCGTAGGCCAGCCGTTCTGCCTCGCTGACGAGGTGGACCGCCTCGGCGTCGGGGACCGCGCCGTCAGCGGTGACGTCTGACGGCGTGTACTGCCCCAGGTCGGCGTTCTCGAGGATCCCCAGGGCGCTGAGGACGGTGATCCCTCCCGAGCTCGACGGCGGCATCCCGCAGACGACCGTGTCACGGTAGGGGCCGCACACGGCGTCGTGGGTCTCCGGTGAATAGGCGGCGAGATCGGCGGTACTCATTCTGCCGGGCGTGGTCCCGCCCTCACGGCTGTTGACGCGTTCGACGATACGGCGGGCGAGATCGCCGGTGTAGAGAGCGTCGGCGCCACCGTCGGCGAGGGTCGAGAGGGTGGCGGCGTACTCGGGGTTCTTCAGCAGGTCCCCTGCTTTCTTGGCGTCCCCGCCGTTGTCCAGGAAGTAGGCCCTGGCGTCCTTGTCTCGAGCGAGGTCCTCGGCGGAGTCCGCGATGGACGATGAAAGCCTCTCGCTGATCCGGAAGCCGTCAGTGGCCATGCTTTCTGCCGGTGCCAGCAGGCCGGCCCAGTCGACAGAGCCGTGTTTCTCATGCAGCTCGCCGAGTGCGGCGACAACACCGGGGACTCCGATGGACCGTCCGGACCGTCGGGCATCCGGAGTGGGGGAGCTGGTGTCCTCCCGGGACACCTGACTGAGGTAGGTACCGGTGGCGGCGATGGGCGCGGTTTCACGCCCGTCGATGGCGGTCAGGTCCCCCGACTCGGCGTCGTTGTAGAGAATGTAGCCGCCACCACCGACACCAGAAGCCTGGGGCTCGACGAGTCCGAGGACGAACTGGGCTGTGACCAGTGCGTCCGCCGCGTCACCACCGTCACGCAGCACCTCGCACGCTGCCTCTGTGGCGAGGGGGTTGGCGGTGACCACGGAGAAGTTGTCGGTCTGGACCGGAGTCATGCCCTCACGGAATCCTGTGGCGATCTCCGGGTTGGTGGAGATGTCACGTTCCGCGTCTGCGGACGCCGTTGCGGACGATGTGGTCGGTTCCGTCGTGGTCCCGCCACCGGTGTCCCCGGACGCAGATTCTGCTTCTTCGCAGGTGTCCGGCGTCGCCGGTACAGCGGAGGTAGGTGAGGGCTCGGCAGCACCCGTGGAACCTGTGCCCCCTGCTGCGCCGGTGGCCGATTCTCCGCCCCCACCGGCGTCGTCCTCCGGCATCTGGCATCCCGCCAGGAGAAGTGCGGCCGAGGCACCGAGGGCGAGGACCGGATTCCACGTACTGCGTCTGCTGCGTCGCATTCCACTCATTCCCCGATCCTAGCGACGCCAGCCGCGGGTGTGTAGCCCCGGAAAAGGAGAATTCGGGAAGGACCGCGGAACGGCCCCGGCTGTCAGGAGGTGGCGAACGCCGCGACCACGGCGTCGTTGAACGCCGGCAGGTCATCCGGGGTACGGGACGAGACGATGGTGCCGGCGCCCCCGGTTCCCTCACAGGTGTGCGCCTCTTCGTCGACCCAGGTGGCACCTGCGTTGATCAGGTCGGTTTTCAGGCTCGGGAAGGAGGTCAACGTCCTGCCCTTCAGCACGTCGGCGTCGGTGAGGATCCAGCCGCCGTGGCAGATCACGCCGACCGGCTTGCCCCCGGTGACGACCTTGCGCACCAGTGACACCGCGTCCGCGTCGAGCCGCAGTGCGTCCGCATTCGACGTCCCACCCGGCAACAGAATGGCGTCGACCGTCGCGGCCTCGATGTCTGCGGTCCTGGCGTCAGCGGGGACGTCGGTGCCGTTCTTTCCGGTGATCGTCTCACCACCGGGCGTGGCGATGACGACGGTGGCGCCCGCGTCGGACACCGCGTCACGCGGGGAGGTCAGTTCAGAGTCTTCGAAGCCGTCCGTCGCCAGGACGACGACCGTGCGTCCGGTGAGCTTCTTCGGGTCAGACATGGGTGGTACCTCCTGTGGGGTCGATTACTCGTCCGCCCACAAGGGTACGCGCCATGACCGGAACGGATCAGAACAAGCCGTTGGGGTTCTCGTCGTAGGACCACAGCAGGTTCTTCGTCTGCTGGTAGTGGTCCAGCATCATCAGGTGGGTCTCCCGTCCGATGCCGGACTTCTTGTAGCCGCCGAACGCCGCATGCGCCGGGTAGGAGTGGTAGTTGTTCACCCACACCCGGCCGGACTCGATGGCGCGCCCGGCACGGTAGGCGGTGCGGCCGTCGCGGGCCCACACACCGGCACCGAGACCGTAGTCGGTGTCGTTGGCGATCTGGATGGCCTCGTCGAAGTCCTTGAACGTGGTCACGGCCAGCACCGGACCGAAGATCTCCTCCTGGAAACACCGCATGGCGTTGTTGCCCTTGAGGATCGTCGGTTCAACGTACAGACCGTTCTCCAGGCCGTCGACGGTGCGGACCCCGCCACCGATGAGCACCTCGGCGCCCTCTTCAGGGCCGGACTTGAGGTAGCCGGTGATCTTGTCCATCTGCTCCAGGGACGCCTGGGCACCGATCATCGTCGCCGGGTCCAGCGGGTTTCCGGCCTTGATGGAGCGGACCCGCTCGACAGCGAGATCGAGAAACTCGTCGGCGATGTCCTCCTGGATCAGCGCACGCGACGGACAGGTGCACACCTCGCCCTGGTTCAGGGCGAACATCGCCAGTCCCTCCAGGGTCTTCTCCCGGAAAGAGTCGTCGGCGTCCATGATGTCGCCGAAGAAGACGTTCGGGGACTTGCCGCCGAGCTCCAGGGTGACCGGGATGAGCTTGTCCGCCACCGACTTGTTGATGATCTTGCCGACCTCGGTGGAGCCGGTGAAGGCGATCTTGGCGATCCGGTCATTGGCGGTCAGCGCGGCGCCGGCTTCCTCACCGAGACCGTTGACGATGTTGAGCACGCCGTCGGGCAGCAGGTCAGCGATGAGTTCGGCGACCAGCAGGATCGATGCAGGCGTCTGTTCGGCGGGCTTGAGCACGATGGCGTTGCCGGCGGCGAGGGCCGGGCAGATCTTCCACGCGGCCATGAGGATCGGGAAGTTCCACGGGATGATCTGGCCGACCACGCCCAGCGGCTCGTGGAAGTGGTAGGCGACGGTGTTCTCGTCGATCTGCGACAGTGTGCCCTCCTGGGCACGCAGCGCTCCGGCGTAGTAGCGGAAATGGTCGACGGCCAGGGGCATGTCTGCCGCGAGGGTCTCGCGCACCGATTTACCGTTGTCCCAGGTCTCGGCGACGGCGAGCATCTCGAGGTTCTCCTCGAGCACGTCGGCGATCTTCAGCAGGACCCGCGAGCGTTCCTGGACGCTGGTCCTACCCCAGGCGGGAGCTGCGGCGTGCGCGGCGTCGACGGCCTTGTCGATGTCTTCGGCCTGTGAGCGGGCGACCTCGGTGAAGACCTTGCCGTCCACCGGGCTGATGTTCTCGATGTACTGTCCGCCCACCGGGGGCACCCACTGCCCACCGATGAAGTTCTCGTAGCGGGGTTTGAAGGATACGAGGGAACCTTCGGTTCCCGGGGCGGCGTAGGCGTTGCTGGCGGTTGCTGTGGTGGTCATGGTGTGGTGCCTCCCATGCAGGGTTCGTCGGTGCCGGCCTGTTCCGGCGTGTACCGGTCGGTGCCGTTGGCGCGCTCAGCGCTCGTGGTGCCACCGACTAACGTAACCCTTTTCCTCCGTGATGACGACCACTATTTATTCATAGTGTTGTGCCGATCACGATACTCAGCGTGCGAGGTTGCCCCGCCGCCGGCGCAGCAGCCCGTCCACACCGTACCGCCCACCGGCGACGGCCCCGACGAGGGCCGCTCCCGCAGCCAGGACCAGGACCAGTTCGTAACCGCCCTCGCCGACGAAGATCGTTCCGGCGGCCCGGTGTGCGAACCAGAAGGCCCCTGCCATGTCGACGACGACCAGCACCGCGACCAGTGGGGTCAGCAGGCCGATAATCAAGAGGGCACCACCGACCAGTTCGACGACGGCGGCGAAGATCGCCGACGCGGTGGCGAGGGGAACGCCCATGGAGTCGAACCCCTGAGCTGTGGCGTCGATTCCGTTGGTGAAGAACTTCTGCCATCCGTGGGCGAAGAGCGTGACGCCCAGGGCGATACGGGCAAGAAGAATGACGACGTTACTGACGTTACTGACGGTCGTGGACATAGCGGAACCTCGCGGCCTTTCCAGGGGAGAGTAGTTGACGTGTCAACCATATAGTCGATGGTTGACGTGTCAACCTCTTTGTGACGCAGCACTCACCCTCGTCAGAGTCGTCCGACACGCACCGCCACCGGCCAGGAGACCTGACGCGGGCGTCCGTTGTCACCCCAGATGTCCACAATGTCCGACGAGAAGCCCTGGAACAGGTCCGACCTTCCCTGGCGCTCCGCCTTCCGCACAGCCGACCACGTCCCGATGTACCCCAGGAACGCCTCACGGTCCAGGTCGGCGTCAATGCTGAGCTCCGGTGCCTCCAGTTCCTCGAACGGAAACGGCATCGTCCGGTACCCGTCGTCGACGTACCGGCGCTCCGGATCCCAGTACGGGCCGATCTCGTCGTAATAGAATCGTCCGAAACGTTCCTGGACGTCCTGGTCGGAGATCCGGAGGATCCCGTAACTCACCAGGCGATCAGCGCGCCAGGGCGCCCGATACGCCGGGCTTCGGCATAGAAGTCCGGCAACGCGAACCAGTGCGCCGCCTGCGCTGCGGTGACCAGGTCGGCCGACGAATCCGGCACCGGCAGCGCCTCCGCTGAAGCCACCTCATAGGTGACATTCGGATGGTCTGACGCCGCAGCGATCTGCGACTCACTCGGGTCGAAGGCCAGGACACGGTCGAAGTAGTCGGCCAACTGTGTCGAGAGCTGCCCCGTCCCACAGCCGACGTCCACTGCCACACCCGTCGCGGAGGTGTGGTCCGCGAGGAACCCGGACACCTGTGTGGGATAGGACGGACGGAACGTCGCATACTCCGCACCGCCGGTGAACCAGTTGCTGCTCGGGGCCTCCCGCTTGTCACTCATGGGGTTCAGGGTACCGGGGCCGGCCCGGAATCATACCCGGGGCTGACGACCGCCACCACCACAGATGGCATTCTCGGAATCCGTGACCACCACGAACACACGGAAGAACCGCATCATCGGTCTGGACGTCGCCCGAGCTGTCGCCATCATCGGCATGACCGCCGACCACTTCGGCCCCGCGTCCTGGGCACCCTGGGTGATGGGGTGGCCGTCAATCCTCTTCGCCTTCCTCTCCGGCATGTCCATGGCCCTGATGACCAGCCATGGTCTCGCGACCGGGGTGCCGACCTCCGGAATCCGTCGACGCATCGCCGTCCGCGGCCTGATCCTCCTGGTCATCGGCATCCTGCTCGCCTCCGCCGGACCGGACATGATCATCGTCCTGGCGACGCTCGGTGCGTCCTTCCTGCTGTGTACCGCGCTGGTCTCCCTGAGCGGACCGACCCTGCTCGCCCTCGGCACCGCGGGCATGTTCATCCTGCCGCAACTGTCCTACTGGCTACGTCGCGACGTCTTCCCCATGACCGGGGACGAACTCGCCGTGGTCCCCCGCCTGGGCCATTTCACCTCACTGGAAGGTGCGGGCGTGGCGCTGCGGGCCCTGCTGCTCGACGGTATGTATCCCACACTGACCTGGCTACCGGTGATCGTGCTCGGCATGGGAGTGATGACGGTCGGCGTGGACGGCCTGAAGCGCGTCCTGTGGCTGGTCGTCGGGGTCGTCGCCGCGGTGGTCTCCAGCGTCGTCACCTGGGTTGCGGTCGCCTGTTTCGATATCCAGCCCCTGATGATGCAGTTCATGGGCATGCCGCTGCGCGACCTCGCCGACGCGACGGACACCAGCGTGTTCGGGGCGTGGCGGATGTACAGCGCCTCGATGGGAACAACCTCCTCCACGGGCGAGCTTCTGCTCAACGGCGCACATTCGGGCTCCACGCCGGACCTGCTGCTCAACACTGGCATCAGTCTCGTTCTCGTGTCCGCGTGCCTGTGGGCCGGTGATGTCCTCGGGCGGTGGACATTCCCGCTGGCAGCGCTGGGATCGTGCGCATTCACCGTGTACGTCAGCCAGGCACTGGCGTCGGCCGCGATCAACCACTGGCTCCCCGACGTCCACGACGAACCGGGCGTCTCACTGCTGCCGCTGGCCTGCTACCTCGGCATCTCGCTGGTGTTCTGCATGGTGTGGAAACGTCTCTTCCGACGCGGCCCCCTGGAGCAGGTCATGCATGTGGCGTCGACCGGCGGACACCGCGCCTAGATCAGTCGGTCGCGAAGGACACCTGGTCGGCGGTCTCGACGGAGGCGGTCTTCCCCACGCCACCCTGGAACTGCCAGTAGAGGTTCGTGTGCTCGATGACCTGCGCCACCGGCGGCGCGCCCCACTCCGTCTTGTCGCCGGCGGTGTGCGCGTCCGCGACAAGCGTGACGTCATAGCCGCGGGTGAAACCGCCGTGGATGGTGGAGCGGATGCAGGCATCGGTCTCCGCACCGGTGACGACGATGCGCCCGACGCCGAAATCCTCCAGAACCTCGTCCAGGATCGTCCCCTCAAACGCATCCCCGTAGGTCTTCGGGACCAGACGGTCCCCCTCCTGCTGCTGCTGCTGCAGTTCGGGGACGAATTCCCACTCGTGGGTGTTCGGTGGGAGATGCTCGGCCTCGTGCTGAACCCAGACGACCGGGACATTCCCCTCGTGCGCCCTGTCGACCAGGCCCTTCACAGCGCCGACAACCTCGTCCCGGCGGAACGCACCGTCGACGACAAGGTTCTGCAGGTCGATGACCAGCAGCGCTGTGTTGGGGCGATCCTGGAATGCAGACATACCCACAGTGTAGCCTGCGTCACACCTCCGGGGTCGAACCGTGAAACCCGTCCGTCAGTCGTTACCGACCGCCTGCACCGGAGGCGACGCCAGCGCCCGTCGCGTCGCCACCACAGCGGTAACCGTCGTCAGGACGAAGGCCAGCACGGTAATGCCCGCCAACAGTGTCCAGGGGATCGCGATGACGGGCGTCCCGTATATCCGGGCGGTCGCACCCCACAGGCCGACCAGCGACAACACTGCAGCGACCGCACCCAGGAAGAGCCCGATCGTCGTCGCCGCCAACGCCTCCACCACCGTGACGCCCTGAACCTGCGCACGGGTGAATCCGGAGAGTCTCAATGCCGCGAGTTCCGGTCGCCGCTGACTGATCGAGATCGCGAGGGTGCTCAACACGCTGATCAGAGCATAGATACTGCCGAGCCCCACGATCGCGAGCATCACTGCCCGGTTCTCACTGTCCGCCGTACTCCCTTCGTCCGAGGCCATGTCGGTCGGCGCCTGCACCCCGGAAACCCCTGCATTCTCCAACGCCGTCGTGACCGCGCCAGCATCCGCTCCCTGCTCCAACTGGATGAGCAGGGACGTCTCCCTGTCCAGGAGTTCTGGTTCTGTGAGCGACAGCAACGCGCGGTCGATGTAGAAGCCGTCCTCCCCTGCCAGGGTCTCCGCCATGCGGGCCGCCTCGTTCAGGACGATCGGTTCGCCCGCGATATCGACGGTGATCTGGTCCGGGTGGCCACGGACGGCGATTCCTTCCAGTCCCGGCCCGAGAACCACACTGTCGGGCCCGAAATCGGCGATGTCACCGGTGTCGGGGTGCTGGCTGTGGGTTTCCCGGAAAGCGTCCGGATCGACGGCGACGACGGTGCCGGGGCCATTCGACGTCACACCGCCGTCGGTCAACTGGATTCTGAGGGGAACCACCGTCTCCGGCGCGACCAGTGACACGCCGTCAACGTCCCTCACCTCATTGACGACGTCTCGGCTGCCCTCGCCCCCGGGCACGGTACCCAGGAGGTCGGCGTCGAGCAGTCGGGAAGCCTCCGTCTCTGCGGCCTCCGTCTGCGTGTCCAGGATGCCCTGGAGGCCCATCACGAGGCTGACAAGCACGATCATCGGGGCAGCACAGGACGCTGTCCGGCGGACGGCGTCACGGAGATTCGCCACGGCGAGCCCCGCGACCACCGAAGCCTTCACACCCGGCAGCAGGAGAAGTACACGCGCGACCGCCGGGACGAGCAGCGGAGCCAGCTGACTCATGGCGACGGATGCGGACACCACGATTCCCAGCCCCAGGAGCAGCGGGATCAGCACCCCACCGACAACGACGGAGAAAGCGACCTGGACACCCGTCACCACGACAGCGAGGCCGGCGACCACCCATCGCCGGGGCGTCATGACCCGCTGGTCAACAGGACTACGGCGAAGGGCGTCCAGCGGGCTGATCCGTGTCGCCCGGCGCGCGGCACCCCATGCGCCGACCAGACAGACGGTGACAGCGGCGAGGAGGTCGAGTACCAGTACCGCCGGCCGTACGGGCGTCTCCAGCCCCTCGGGGAAGGTGCCCAGGCCGGAAAGGATCCTGCTCTGGACCACCGTCAGCCCGAGCCCGACGGCCGCACCGAGGACGGCACCCGGTACGGCGGTGAGCAGCGCCTCGACCAGGAGGAGTCGTCGGACCTGCCGGCCGGTGACTCCCCCGAGCCGCAGGAGGGCAAGGTCTCCCCGTCTCTGGTCGACGGCGAAGGTCACGGTGGAGCCGACGACGAAGACCGTCAGGAAGGCGCCGAGCATGACCGTCATCCCGGTCAGCGTGCTCGCGCCTTCCGCGGCCTGGTGAAAGTCCTCCACCTGCTCCGCAGGAACGGTCTCCGGGACGGCTGCACCCTCGACCCCGAGAATGATCGTCATCCCTGCGTGGATGATCGCCACACCGATCGTCACCGCGAGCACCGTTCCGATGAAGAGCTGCCACCGGTCGGCGAATGTCCGTGCCGCGAGCCCGGTCATCGTCCCGTCTCCAGATCTGCGAGTGCGGCGGCGATCTGACCGGCGTCGGCACCGCTCAGGGTGCTGACGATGCGGCCGTCGCGGAGGAAGGTGACGTGATCGGCCTGCGCGGCGGCCTGCGGGTCATGCGTGACCATCATGACCGTCTGGGCGTAGCGGTCCACCAGCTGCCGGAGCAGCTGAAGCACCGTCCGTGCCGACGCACTGTCCAAGGCACCGGTGGGCTCGTCCGCGAAGAGGATCCTCGGACGGGTCGCGAGTGCGCGGGCGACGGCGACCCGCTGTTGCTGTCCACCGGACAGCTCACGCGGTTTATGGTGCAGATGGTCTCCCAGCCCGAGAACCTCCAGGGTTTCTGCTGCCACGGATCCCGCTGTGCGTGCACGAGCGCCACCCGCCAGCCGCAACGGAAGCGACACATTCTGCTCCGCAGTCAACGCCGCCACCAGGTTGAACCTCTGGAAGATGAAGCCGACGTCCGTGCGCCGCATTCTGGTCAGCGCGTCCTCTCCGAGCGTGGCAATGTCCTGCCCGTCGAGGGAGACCTGTCCCGTGTCCGGACGGTCGAGTCCGGCCGCGCAGTTCAGCAGGGTGGACTTTCCGGAGCCGGACGGCCCCATCACCGCCGTCCACGAGCCTCGCCGGCAGCTGAGCGTGACCCTGTCGAGGGCGGTCAGGGTGGTTGATCCGGCACGGTAGGTCCGCGTGACGTCCCGGAGGCTGAGCACGGTGTCGGAGTTGGCCGCCGAAGCAGTGGGAGACGTGGGGGAAGTGGGAGAAGTGGATGTGTCCATGCACACCAGACCACCAGCCCGACTGCGTCACCACAGTGGGGCGTGACAGCTGGTTCATGGTAGGGCTGGCCCTACTCCGGCGCCTCACCTCCGCCGATACGATGACAACATGACCGGACGATGGCGCGCCTCCTTCTACACGGCCGCAGTCTGCGTGCGCACCCTCGTCGCGATGGCCGCTGTCTGCGTCCTGCTGGTGCCTCTCGGGTTCGGTCTCGCGGATACGGCGTGGAGCTCACAGTGGTCTGCGGCGGGGACGGCGGCGGGGACGGGGCTGCTCATCGTGGCAGGCCTGGCGTTCCTCGGAAGCGGGTTGCCCGTTGTCGCCCTTGTACTCACCCGCACCGACTGGACGGGAGCCAACGCACTCCTGGACCGCCCCGGTGACGACGGCCCCGCACCCCGGGTCACGGAACCGCGGACGCTGGTCAGGCCGCTCGCCTACACCGCCGTCATGCTCACCCTTGGTGGTGCCGTCGCTGTCCTGGTCTCATTACTCGTGGTGGGCGCAGCCGTAGCTCTGGTGACTCCGCTGATCGTCGGGACCGGCGACCAGGCCGTCATCGGGCCGTTCACGGTGACGACGATCCCCCAGTCACTCACGGCCGCCGCGCTCGCGGCGGTGTTGTTCTTCGCGCTCGGCACAGCTGCGCCACGACTCGCGCACGCCCACGCGTCCTTCGCCGTCCAGATCCTGACCCGGCCCGAGCAACGTCTGCACCGTGACCTCTCCACCACGAGCAGGTCACGCTCACGGCTGGTGCGCGCCTTCGACGTCGAACGCCGACGTATCGAGCGGGACCTCCACGACGGGGTACAGCCGGAACTCATGTCGGTGAGCATGGCCCTCGGGCTCGCCTTGGACGAGATGCCGCCCGACACACCGGGGCGGGAGGATGTGCTGCGCGCCAAGGAGCAGGCGGGCCGGACGCTGGAGACGATGAGAGGTTTCGTGAGGAACATCCACCCCCAGGTACTCACCGACCACGGCCTCGGTGCCGCGGTCAGAGAGCTCGCGGACGCCTTCACACTGGAGGTCACCACCGAGGAGGAACTCGGCCCGCGACCGTCGGCGGACGTGGAATCGAACCTGTACTTCTGTGCCGCAGAACTGCTGGCCAACGTCGCCAAACACAGTGGTGCCGACCGGGTGCTCGTCAGGCTCCTCCGTCCGGATGCAGGCCACATCCAGGTCAGCGTCCGGGACAACGGAAAGGGTGGCGCCGGCGCGCGGCACCGTGGCGGCAGCGGGCTCGACGGCATCGCCGACCGAGCCGCCGCATTCGACGGGGACGTCGTCATCGACTCGCCCCCGGGAGGCCCCACACTCATCACCGTCACCGTGACCACGGAGGGAGAAGACCATGCCTGACACCGCGCTGTACCGGGTCGTTGTCGCAGAAGACAACACCCTGCTGCGGGAAGGACTCCAGATTCTGCTGGAGCGCAACGGGTTCACGGTGACCGACGCAGTGGGCGATGCCGAGGAGCTCCTCCGAGCCGTCCACCGGGGTCCACCTGACGTGGTCATCACGGATGTCCGTATGCCACCGGACTTCCGGTGCGAAGGACTCACCGCGGCGGTACAGCTGCGCGAAGAACAGCCGGGTCTGCCGGTCGTCGTGTTGAGTCAGTACATCGAACAGAGTTACGTCGCCGAACTCCTGGACAGTCCCGGAGGCCCGCGCGGAGCAGGAGGCCTGGGTGGCAGTCGCGGTGCCGGCATCGGGTATCTCCTGAAGGACCGGGTCAGTGACGTCGCGGAGTTCGCCGACACCGTGCGCCGTGTCGCGACCGGGGGTACGGCCGTCGACCCGGCCGTCATCAGTCAGTTGATCAATCGACGACAGGATCCCCTGGAGCGGCTGACGCCCCGGGAGCGTGAGGTCCTCGGTGTGATGGCGGAAGGACACTCCAACGCCTCGATCGCGCAGCGCCTGTTCATCTCGGACGCTGCAGTGGTCAAACATATCGGCAATATCCTGATGAAACTTGATCTTCCGCCGGACGACGGTCGTAACCGCCGCGTGGCGGCGGTTCTCGCCTACCTTCAGGGAGCGGTCCGCTGACCGTCGACCATGACCTCGACGCCGTCCGGCACGGTGATTGACCAGTTGGCCTCGCAGTAGCCGATGACGCTCCCACCGCAGGGGGTGTCCAGCGTCAGCTCGTCATCGGACAGCGACCATGCCGGGGTCTCCGGTTTCTGCCCCATCGTCCGGCTGCTGACGTTGACGGTGACTTCATCGTGCGCATCCGTCGATTCGACGACGTTGACGGGCTGGTTCTTGTTGCCGTGGGTTACCCACAGCTCTGAACCGGTGAAAGCGAATGATTCCTGCTCCGAGTGTTCGGACGTTCCGCACCCCACCAGGGCGAGTGAGCCGACTAAGGGGACGAGGGTGAGAGCTGTGCAGAGTGTTTTCTTCATGCTTCACAGTTCATCGTGCCTGGCCACGAGTCACCATCCACTGACACTGTCTATTAGCGGTAGGGGTAGCCCTACGATCTGGAGTAGTGTTGCTGAGGAAACATATTCTGCATGATTCCACGACACTGGAGAGTGCCCTGTGAAAGTCGGAAGGAAATCTACTGGCCTGGCGCTGGCCACCGGTGCGGCACTGGTGCTGAGCGCGTGCGGCGGCGAGGGGGACGCCGCCCCGTCGACGGAGTCCGCGGCCGCGCCGACGGAGTTGAGGGGAGCCCCCGCCTCGGAATCCGCCGCTGCCGCCTCGCAACCGCCCGCTCACCCCACGACGGAGGATCCGGAGCACTATGCCGTCGACGACGGCGGCTACATGTTCACGCTTCCCGACGGCGGGATCTGCTCCATCGACGGTGCGCTCAACGACGAGGTCGGCTCCGACTTCGCCTGCCTGCTCACGCTCGACGAACCGATGACGTCTGAGGACGACGAACCCACAACGGGCCTCGAGTACCGGGACAACATGTTCACTCCGAGTGCCGCATTGGCGGATCCGCAGCTCCAGAAGAAGTTCTCTGATTCTGACGCTGAAGCTCTCGGCCCGCAGTCCGAGCTCACCGTCGGCGACTACCAGATCACCGTAGAAACCGAGGATGAGTACGGCTTCGGCGGCAAGGCCGGAGGCGACTTCTTCGTTGCGATTCAACACGTCACCAGATTCTGGACACCCCGCCCTGACTGGGTCCCTGAGCCGAACTTCCCACCGATCAGCTGAACTACAACTCCAGCCGCTCGCCGCGCCACCGTCGCCGTAGCCACGCGTCGTGGGAGGCGACGACCACAGCGCCGGGATAGGTCGGGATCGCTTCCTCCAGAGCGGTGACCAGTGACAACGACAGGTGATTGTCGGGCTCGTCCAGCAGCAGGACGTCCGGCGGTGCGGCGAGGAGCACTGCCAGCGCGACGCGGCGCTGCTGCCCCAGGCTGAGTTCTCCGAGCACCCGGGACTCATCCCTCGGATGGATCAATCCGAACGTCGACAACGGCACCGTCTCCGCGAGATCGTCGCCGAGCAGGTCACGGTAGGTGCGCTCCACCGTCCTGTCCGGGCCACGTCCGACAGGATCCGGCAGTTCCACCTCCTGTGTCAGGTGGCCCACGCTCACCCCGGCCACGGTCACCGTTCCGGAAGACGGGGGCAGCACTCCTGCCAGCACCTCCAGCAACGTCGATTTACCGGAGCCGTTCGGACCAGTCACCAGCAATTTCTCGTCACCGTTGACAGTCAGGGACATCCGTCCCAGCCGACCGGCGACACTCACCTCCGACGCAACGAGAACGGGCCCGGTCTGCCCCTCGGTGTCCTTGCGACCCGCCGCCGTGAGCCCGGTGAAGGTCAGCTCCTCCGGTGGTTTGCGGACCTGCGACTCCTCCAGCTTCTCCAGTCGCGAACGAGAATCGTTGACCCGTCGTGACACAACTTTCGCATTCCGGTCGCCGTAGAACTTCTGTGCCATGCGTGTTTCCGTTCGCGGCTTGAAGTTCACGTGCCCGACCTGGTGGTTGTCCCGCACTCCGGCACGCAGTCGCTTCAGCTCGGCCTGCTCGTCGCGGTACTGGCGCTCCCACCGTGCCCGGACGTCCTGCCGGGCCGTCAGGTAGTCGGTGTAGTTGCCGGTGTACCGGGTGACCCCGCCGGTCACACCGACCTGCGAGGGCGCGGGATCCAGGTCGATCAACGAGGATGCCGCACGGTCGAGGAACGCACGGTCGTGGCTGGCGAACAGCACCGCACCTTTCCAGGTGTTCAGTACGCCAGCAAGGTACTGTGTCGCGGCATCATCCAGGTGGTTCGTCGGTTCGTCCAACAGTAGGATGTCCGGACGGTTCAGCAGCAGCCACGCCAACGACAGGCGGGCACGCTGACCACCGGACAACTCCCCGGTCCGTCGCTCCTGCGGTACCGCGGCCAGGCCGAGGCCGGCGAGGGTCGCCGAGATGCGCGCGTCCGTCTCCCACACGTCGAGACGTTCGGCGACGTCGAGGGCAGCCGTATAAGCCTCCGCATCGTAGGGGTCCGCCGCCAGCTCCAGATCGACCGCGGCCTGCCTCTCCGCTGCGACGGCGGTCTCGAGGGCATCGTGGACGCTCTCGTCGTCCCGGAACGGGGCCTGCTGGTGCAGGAGTCCGACACGCGACTGCCCGACATCCACCGTCCCTGCAGTCGTCGCGCCGACCGGCAGGGAGCCGTGGATCGCGTGCAGCACGGTGGACTTCCCCGAACCGTTCTCACCGATCAGACCGACACGTTGACCAGGCGACACAGTGAAGGAGACATCGGTGAGGACCCGGTTTCCGGCGATCTGGACGGACAGGCCGTCCACGCAGAGCGGGGACACCGTTGACATGGGGGATGGCGTAAACATGGGGGAACTCCCTGAGTGGAGAAAAGGTGTGTCCCGCCGGGCAGATGGCAACGCCTCAGGCGCAGGACGATTCAGGGGTTCTACTTCCGCATGTCTTAAGAACCTAGCAGCGGCAACAACCGGCCGCAAGGGCCCCGGCGCAGTTGCCACGTCCCTGCCTAGGCTGGCGCACTATCCGTCCCTTCCCCTCGCGACGAACACCGAGGCCAGGGCAACAATGTCAACACCTGCAACAAGCCCAGCTGTCCAGGGGTGGTTCAAATATGCCAGGTAACCCGCGAAGAACAGCACCGCCACGACTGCGATTAAGCCGAGGACCTGCCCCCTGAACACGGCTCGGGGAGGCGCGATATACGGTAACGTCCGTGCCACCTCATCAGCGTGAAGTTGTGAAGCAATCGCTTGAACATAGACCTCATACAACTCCGGTGTGTCCGCCCGCATTCGCACCATCCGCTCATGATCCGGACTAAGCAATGGTAGATGTAGGTGATTCTCCTGCAGATGAGCAGTTACCTGCGTGAAGAGGACGGGATTGTCGCTGAGCTCCTCTGCGAGTTGGTCTCCGAGAAAGCGACTATGCTCGCGTCCACCAGAATCTGGTTGATGCTCCTGCGTGGTGGAGGCGGTGGCATCATCTCCTGCATTCGCCGGTAAGTCGTCGAGCCCTCCAGGTCGAAAAGACTGCCCACTCCGGTCAGCAGCCCACGCCGCGTCTTCCTGGGGTTCTTTCGAGTCATGACCCATACCCTACCCTGTCCTGCATCTTTTCTGGATAGCTCTCGCTTCCGCTGATCGCACGAAACACTATGCGCTCCACGTCGTGAAGCGGAGGGTTCTCGCGGGAAGCCGCAGGAGCCTGGGGACAACTCACAGGGTGTGGAAAGTGGTTACCCCTCGAGGATCTCCTTGATGTTCTGCAGGGTCTCAGTGATTCCGTAGGTGGCGGCGTCGCGGCGGTCCGCTTCCTGGGCAGCTGCGTCATCACCGAACTTCTGCCGGAAGTACGCTTCACCCTCCTCTGTGAAGGCGGTGAATTCCGTGAGCACCGTGGCATCCTCCCGACGGTTCACCGGCTCCATCCGGAAGCCCCACCGTGTTCCACTGGAGGTGACCCGCCAGGTGAATTCCTGTCCCGGACGGGAGGAGACAACTTCGGAGACCGTCGACCATTCCCGCTCCCCTCTGCGGTTGTGCCCGGTGAACCTCGCCCCGTCGCCTCTGTCGTCCGCGTCCCATTCCGCGCGGTAGCACTGGGCGCTCCACTCGCCGGTGCGCGTGATGTCACTGACGAGGTCGAAGACCTCCGACGGGGCGGCGTGGACGGTGACGGAGTCGCTGATCTCATAGGCCATGGGTCTCAGCGTAGCCCTCCCGGCCACATCTGCTACCGGAGTCCTGGTGTGCGTGACACAATCCGGGTCTTCGTGCCACGACGTGCCGGATTGTGTCACTCACTGCAGCACGGTAGGGCTGAAGTACGGCTACACACGGAATCTGACGACAGGAGGATGCCCGCGATGCATTTCAAGATGATGAACGAGTACACGGTCGACTGGCCGTTCTGGAACGTCTGGGCCACGACGAGCGAGCACCCCTACCTGTGCGCGGAGGAGGACCCGCCTCTCCCCTGTCTTCCGGACGAACTGTCGCAGGACATCCGCCGATGGGCGCGTCAGTTCAATGACCACTTCAGCTGGGAGACCGGCTGGCCGTCCGGCGACATGGCCCGCGCCCACGAAGAGGAAGGACGGCGCCTGCACGAGCGGGTCGTCGCTGCCTTGCCCGAGGACATCGTCGACTTCCACTACTGGGAGACCGACGTCACGGGCAGGTGACGACCTACACCGCCCCACCGGCGGCGAACTGGCTCCGGTACAGCTCGGCGTAGGAGCCGTCCGCCTCCAGCAACTCGTCGTGCGACCCCTGTTCCACGATCGACCCGTCGACCATCACCAGGATGCGGTCGGCGTCGCGGATCGTCGACAACCGGTGCGCGATCACGAAGGACGTGCGCTGCGCACGAATCGCATTCATCGCCTTCTGGACCAGCACCTCGGTGCGGGTGTCCACCGACGAGGTGGCCTCGTCCAGGATCAGGATCTCCGGCTCCGCGAGGAACGCACGCGCAATCGTGATCAGCTGGCGCTCACCGGCGGACACCGACCCGCCGTCCTGGTCGATGACCGTGTCGTACCCCTCCGGCAACGCATGGACGAACCGGTCGACGTACGCGGCCTTCGCCGCGGCCTTGACCTCGTCATCGGTGGCGTCCAGACGCCCGTAACGGATGTTCTCCAGGATCGTGCCGTCGAACAGCACCGCGTCCTGCAGCACCATGCCGGTGCGCGACCGCAGCTCGGCCCTGCTCATCGTGCGGGTGTCCACCCCGTCAACAAGGATCGCACCCGAGGTGACCTCGTAGAACCGCATGATCAGGTTCACCATCGTGGTCTTGCCCGCGCCGGTGGGGCCCACGATCGCGATGGTCTGCCCCGGATCCACCTCCAGATCGAGGTTCTCGATCAACGGAGTCTCCGGTGAATAACCGAAGGAGACGTCACGGAACTCGACCCGACCCCGACGCACACCGGTGGCTGGCTCGACCGTCGCCTCAGGATCAGGATCCTGCTCCTCGGCGTCGAGGAGCTCGAAGACCCGCTCGGCCGATGCGACACCGGACTGGACCATCGTCATCATGCCGGCGAGCTCGCCGAGCGGCTGGTTGAACTCACGGGAGTACTGGATGAACGCTGTCGCAGCACCCAGGGTCATCTGCCCGTTAGCCACCCGGAGGCCACCGAACACGGCGATGACCACGTAGCTGAGGTAGTTCAGGAACTGCATCAGCGGCATCATCATGCCCGACAGGAACTGGGCCTTCGCACTGGCCTGGTAGAGCTCCTCGTTCCGCTCATCGTAGGTCACCGACATCTCGTCCTGACGGCCGTAGGCGACAACCAGGTCGTGGCCGGTGAAGGACTCCTCGACATGGCCGTTGACCTTGCCGGTCCCGGCCCACTGTGCACCGTACTGCTTCTGAGCCCGGGTACCGACGATACCCACCACGATGGCGGTCAACGGCAGGGCCAGCAGGGCGATGATCGCCAGCTGCCAGGACACCCGGAACATCATCACCGTCACACCGATGATCATCATCGCCGAGTAGGCGAACTGGCTGAGCGCCTGCTGCAGTGCCTGCTGGACGTTGTCGACGTCATTGGTCGTCCGCGACAGCAGGTCACCGGTCTGCCGGGAGTCGTAGAAACTCAACGGCAGGCGGTGGACCTTACGCTCCACGTCGGTACGCAGCTCCACGATCACCGCGACGACGATCTTGTTGAGGATGTACCCCTGCGCCCAGTTGAACACCCCGGCGACGAGGTACATCCCCAGCACGATGCCGATCAACCGCCCGAGTTCGGTGAAGTCGATGCCGGCACCCGGCTCGTTGTTCCACACCGACAGCACACCGTTGTAGATCACGTCGACCGCGTCGCCGAGAACCTTCGGTGCGTAGACGGTCAGCACCACACAGACCACCAGCAGGACGAAAACCCATGTCAGTGCGATCTTGCGCGGCGCCATGAGCGCCACCATCCGCAGCGCGGACGGCCAGAACGCCTTCGCCGAGCGCGGTGCGGACTCCGCACCCCGGTCAGCAACCTCTGTGTCACTCATCGCTGCGCCTCCATCTGCGACTCGACGATCTCCCGGTAGGTCGCACTCGACTCCAGCAGGTCATCATGGGTTCCCCGGGCGACGATGCGCCCCTTCTCCAGCACCAGGATCTGGTCGGCGTCACGCACCGTCGACACCCGCTGGGCCACCGTCACCACGGCCGCATCCCGGGTCTTCGGGTACAGCGCCGAGCGCAGCGCAGCATCGGTGCGCACGTCCAGTGCCGAGAAGGAGTCGTCGAAGACATACACCTTCGGCGCCGCCACCAGGGCGCGGGCGATGCACAACCGTTGGCGCTGACCGCCGGACACGTCGGTACCTCCCTGCGCGATCGGTGAGGCCAACCCTGCGGCCTCCCCGTCACCACGGCTGCGGACGAAACCGTCAGCCTGGGCCACGCGCAACGCCTCCCACAGCTCGTCGTCGGTGGCGTCGGTGCGTCCGAAACGCAGGTTGGACGCCACCGTCCCGGAGAACAGGTACGCCTTCTGCGGCACCAACCCGACGTACCGGGCCAGGTCCTTGCGCGGCATCGACGCGACCGGCACACCGTCGACGACCACCTCCCCCGACGTCGGCGCGAACAGCCGCGGAATCAGGTTGACCAGCGTGGTCTTGCCCGACCCCGTCGCACCGATCACCGCGGTGGTCTCCCCGGGGCGCACGGTGAAACTGATGTCGGTGAGCACCGGGGCGTCCGCACCCGGGTAGGTGAAGGACACGTCGCGGAACTCCAACTCGCCTCGCACCCCGTCCGGCGACACCGTCTCCGCCGACGGATCGGACTCCGGCTCGACGATGGACGGCTCGTGGCCGAGCACGTCCTGGATACGTCCGGCACACACGATCGCGCGCGGCAGCATCATCGCCATGAACGAACCCATCATCACCGCCACGAGAATCTGCAGCAGGTACTGCATGAACGCGGTGAGGGAGCCGACCTCGATCGCACCGTCCGCCACCCGGTGACCGCCGAACCACAGCACCGCCGCCGTGGCGGCGTGCAGCACCAGCATGATCACCGGCCCCATCAGCACGAACACCCGTCCGACACGTTCAGACACCCAGGCAACCGCCTGGTTGGCGTCCTCGAAACGCTTCGTCTCGAACTTCTCCCGGACGAACGCACGGATCACGCGGATGCCGGTGATCTGTTCACGCATCACACCGTTGATCGCGTCGATCCGCTCCTGCATCGACCCGAACAGCGGCACCAGACGGGCGACCATCACGCCGACGATGACCAGCAGCACCGCCACGGACACCCACACCAGCCACGACAGGCCGGCGTCCTCCCGCAACGCCATGACGATGCCACCGATGCACATGATCGGCATGGTCACCATGAAGCTGAGGAACATGACGAACACCATCTGCACCTGCTGCACGTCATTGGTGCCCCTGGTAATCAGCGTCGGTACGCCGAAGGTGCCCATGTCCTGCGAGCTGAACCGGTCGACGCTGCGGTACACGTCGCGGCGGACGTCACGGCCCACCGACATCGCCAGGCGGGCGGCGCACCATGTCGCGGCGACAGCGGTGATGACCTGGACGAACGCGACGGCGATCATCACGCCGCCGGTCGACCAGATGTAGCCGATGTCACCGAGGGACACGCCCTTGTCGATGATGTCCGCGTTGAGTCGGGGAAGATAGAGCGTTGCGAAGGTGGAAACGGTCTGGAGGATGAGGACTGCCACCAGCAGCCCCGGATACTGTCGGGCGTATCTGCCCACGAGCCGGAGTAGTTGCACCCGGACAGTGTAGGCGATTATATGGCTGACCTGCCAGGAAGTATGGGTTTAGTAACGGCCACGGCCCGAGGGCACAGGTCACGGAACCATGCGTTCACTGACCTGGGCACTCGAGGTGTCCAGCGCCGTCACCGAGGAGACCGACAACTCCACCACGCCGGTCCGGTCAGAACAGTCCTGCCTCGTCCAGCACCGCCGCCGAGGCCGACAGTCCCAGGCGCGTGGCCCCGGCGGCGACCATCGCCTCCGCTGCCTCGAGCGAACGGATCCCACCGGACGCCTTGATGCCGAGACGCCCGCCGACGGTTTCGTGCATCACCCGTACCGCCTCCACCGACGCCCCTCCGGCCGGGTGGAATCCGGTGGAGGTCTTCACGAAGTCGGCGCCCGCCTCTTCCGCACAGCGGCAGGCCGCGACGATCTCCTCGTCATCAAGCGCGGCAGACTCGATGATCACCTTGAGCACCCCCGGCGCCGGAACCGCGGCACGGACAACTGCAATCTCCCTGGTCAGTTCATCGAACCGGCCTTCCTTCACCAGGGCCAGATTGATGACCATGTCCACCTCGTCGGCACCGTCCGCCACCGCGCGGGCCGCCTCGGTCGCCTTCACATCGGGTTTCACCGCGCCGGACGGGAAACCGACCACCGTCGCGACGTGCACCCCCGACGGCGCATCCACCGGCAACTGCGACGGCGACACGCAGATCGCGTAGACGCCCAGTTCACCTGCCTCCGCGGCGAGGCCTGCCACGTCCGCTGACGTGGACTCCGGCTTGAGCAGGGTGTGGTCGATCAGGCGGGCGAGTTCGGTGCGCTGCATGGTGTGCAGTTTAGCGTTCATCGACTCTCCCTAATCTCACAAGGATCCCCGCTTCTGACGAAACCTTGTGAGATTAGAGGGTCTCTAGATTAACAATCCGCAGGTCGCGACAAATACAGGCGGGGGTATCGGGAGAACTCCCCACAGGCTTTGGGTCGCACTGTAGCGCCGACTACCGTTATGGCATCACCACCGTCGTCCCCTGAAAGACCCCTGCTTACGTAATGGCCACCAGTTCCCGCCCGTCCATCGTCCTCACTGCCCCGGGCGGTGCACCACCGGCACCCGCGTGCTCACGGTCATCGGTCCGTTCGCCACGGGCACTGCCACTGGTCGAGCCCATCGTTCTCTCCGCCCCGACGTGTCCGCCACCACCCGGGGGCGCACCGGTGGAGGCAGCGGAGGTGGAGGTCGCTCCCGCGCCTGAGCCGACGACAGAACCTGCCCCGGAGCCGCCGGTGGTGGCGTCGACGCCGACAATCGCCCCGCCCCCACCGACCACCACGGTCCCCGTCGCCGCTCCCCTGAAGCCGGGGAGGATCCGTCGCGTCTCCGGACTCGACGGCCTGCGCGGCATCGCGGTCCTCGCTGTGGTGGTCTACCACTTCTTCGGCGACGTGCTGCCCGGCGGTTTCCTCGGGGTGGACGTCTTCTTCGTCCTCTCCGGGTTCCTCATCACCTCGCTGCTGGTGCGCGAAATCGGGGCGACCGGCCGGATCAACCTCAAGGAGTTCTGGCGCCGTCGGGCCCGACGTATCCTCCCGGCAGCGGTCACCGTCCTGCTGGTCTCGACCGCGGTGGCCGGGATCATCGGCGGTGACGTGGCCGTCGCCCTGGTGCCGCAGTTCCTCGGGTCGCTGTTCTCCGTGAACAACTGGGTGCAGATCGCCCAGTCGAACAGCTACTTCGCTGACACCACGCCGCAGATCTTCATGCACTACTGGTCCTTGGCCATCGAGGAGCAGTTCTACGTACTGTGGCCGTTGCTGCTGCTGGCGTGCCTGTGGTTCTCGCGGCGTGTCCTGCGCCGGAACCGGATCGGACGGTCCGCCGGTCCGTTCCGCGTCGCCACCGTGGTGGCGACGGTGCTGGGCATCGCCTCGTTGATCGCGATGATCATCCTCCACGACCCGGACGCCGACCCGTCCCGCGTGTACTTCGGGACGGACACCCACGCATTCGGCATGCTCGCCGGCGTGGTCCTGGCCCTGGTGACGACATCGGCCGGGCAGTCGTCGACGGACTCCTGGCCGGCGTTCTCCCCTGCGACCGCGTCACGTCGGTCCGCGGCACTGGCCTGGGCCGGTGGGTCGCTGGCCCTGGTCGCGCTGGCCGCCATGTTCCTGACGCTGCCTGACACCGATCCCCTGACCTACCGGGGCGGACTATTCCTGGCGTCGCTGCTGTCCGTCGCCCTGATCGCCACGTCCCTGCGGGAGGCCGGGCCGGTCGCGGGGCTGCTGCGGTGGCGCCCGCTGCGCTGGTTCGGTGAGCGGTCCTTCAGCCTGTACCTGTGGCACTGGCCGGTCGTCGTCTTCGCCCGCGCACTGATGCAGGAACCGGGGTCGGACGTCCCGGACTGGGCCGTCGGCGTCGTGGCCGTCGTGGTGAGCCTGGTGCTGACCGAGGCGTCCTACCGGTGGGTGGAGACGCCGCTGCGCCGCAACGGCTACCGCAGGACGCTGCAGTCCCTGGGGACCACGAAACTGCTGGCCGTCCCGGGCGCAGTCCTGGTGGTGACCCTCCTCGCCGGTTCCGCCCTGGGGCAGAGCCCGGCGAAGTCGGAACTGGAGACCCAGCTGGAGGAGATGGCGGACCTGCAGGACAACCCCGCCGAGACGTCCGCGGCGCCGGACGCCCCTGTCGCACCGCCCGCACCGGGCATCCCCTCGGGGAAAGACATCACGGCGATCGGCGACTCGGTAATGCTGGCGTCGACCCTGTCCCTGCAGCAGCGGTTCCCGGGAATCACCGTCGACGCGGAGACGTCGCGCCACTACACCGGCGGTGAAGGCCCGATCGGCGCGATGGCCGCGAACGGGGAACTCGGCAGGTACGTCGTCCTGGGTTTCGGCACCAACGGGCAGGCCTTCGACGGTCAGCTCGACCGCATCGTCGAGACCATCGGGCCGGGCCACAAGATCATCCTCGTGGTGCCCTACGGCTATGTCGACGGTATCGCCCCGGCCGCCCAGCAGACCCTCGACTACGCCGCGGTCCACCCGGACGTGTACCTCGCCCCCTGGTGCCAGATGGCGCTCGACCACCCGGATTCCCTCATCGGCGACGGTGTCCACCCCAACGACGCCGGGCAGGAGTACTACACCGATGCGGTGGAGAAGGGCCTGCAGCAGGCCGTCGACGGAAAGAAGGATTCCTCGATCAGCTGCGCCATGTAGGCGTCAGGCCTCAGCTGACCACCTGTGCGGAGAGGCGGTCGCGGACGACGGCGAAGCCCTCGGCCCAGGCGAGCAGGTCCTTGAGCAGCCCGGCGAAAGGTGCGGTGGACACCTCCTGCGGAGCGAAGGTGCCGTCGACGGCGTCGGTGAAGATCGAGAACGCGGCGACATCGCGGACGGTCGCGGCACGGAAGTTGGCGAACACTGAGCGCCATGCCTCAACGGCGCGGACGCCCTTGTCGGCGCCGTAGGAGACGAAGGCCACCGGCTTGTGGGCGAACTCGGAACCGACGAAGTCGATCGCGTTCTTCAGCGGGCCCGGCACGCTGTGGTTGTACTCCGGGGTCACCACGATGTAGCCGTCGAAAGGCTCCAGTGCCGCACCCCACGCCTTGGTGTGCTCGTTGGCGTACTTGTGGGCGCCGCCGGGGATCTCCTCGTCGAGGACGGGGAGGTTGTAGTCGGCGAAGTTGATCACGGTGCTGTCGACGTCTGCGGCGTCGAGCTGCTCCTTGACCCAGCTGACCACCTGAGGGTTGAAGGCGCCGGGGCGGGTGGAACCTGCGATGATGCCGATGCTGGTCATTGTTGTCCTCCTTGGTGAGGGATGGAGTCGCGGTTATTCTACCGCCACGACGTTACCATAGTTGACACGTCAACTATATTGTCGTCTGCTCCTCCTCCACCACCGACCGGGACGAGCGCGCCTGCACCCAGCGGTACACGCCCAGGATGATGCCCACGAACACCAGCGCACCGACCCACTGGGACGGTCCCGCCCAGCCGTCCGGCATGATCCCCATCACATCCGAATCGCCGGTACCGGCGATGATGCCGGCGTTCAGCACACCGAAGAGGCTCTCACCGACGATCAGACCCGTCGCACCGAGCACTCCCAGCCGCTTGGCCGTCGAGGCATTCGCGCGTCCGTCGGCCCACCGGTTGTAGAACCAGCCCAGGAACGCACCCAACGGATGATGAGGGTGAGGCTGATCGGGAGGTACATGCCCATACCCACCGCGAGCGGCGGCAGCCCGAAGCGCTTTCCGGACGCCTGTCGGACAACCTCGTCCACGATGATCACGCCGACACCGATCAGCGCACCCAGCCCGATCAGGCCCCAGTCGAGCGAGTCGCCGAAGATACCCTCGGCCACCGACGACAGCAGGCCCGCCTGCGGTGCGGCGAGAGCGTCCGGCCCCGCACCGGGGGCACCGGCGAAACCGAACGCGGTGGCCATCAGCCCCATCACCGGCGGGATGATCAGCGAACCGAAGACCACACCGATGATCAGGGCCGCCTGCTGCTTCCACGGGGTCGCCCCGACCAGCTGTCCGGTCTTGAGGTCCTGCAGATTGTCGTTCGAGATCGTGGCGACGCCGAAGACCACGGTCGCCGTGAACAGGGTGTAGGCCACCAGGGCGGTGGGGTGGCCGCCGTCGTCGTTACCGGTCACCAGCTTGATCAGCAGGGCGGCCAGCAGCACCACGATCACGCCGACGCCGGAGATCGGACTGTTGGAGGAACCGATCAGGCCGGCCATGTAGCCGCACACCGCGGCGATGATCAGGCCGAGCAGCAGGACGAACAGGATGCTCAGCGTGATCAGCGAGCCTGTGTGGTGGCTGACCCCCGTCCCGCTGAGGAAGGACCACAGCAGCCATCCGATCGGGAGCATCAGCACCAGGACCCCGGCCACGAGAACCTTCACCGGGATGTCGCGCTCCGTGAGCGCCACTTGTTCGCCCTGCTTCCGGGCACGTGACGCCGCCAGGGATGCGGCGATCCCGCGGACCACCGGGCCGATGATCTTCAGCAGCGTCCAGACCGCGGCGATCGCCATCGCCCCGGCACCGACGAAACGCACGTCACCGGCGAAGGTCTCGGAGACGACGTCGGAGATGTCGCCGACGGCAGGCAGCTCTCCGCCGGTGAAGACCGGCAGCAGCACGCCGAAGGAGATCAGCAGGCCGACGATCATCGCGATACCCACCGTCGGACCGACGAGGTGGCCGACGCCGATCAGCGCCAGCGACAGGCTGGAACCGACCATGGTGCCACCGGCACCGACACGGAACGTGGCCGACAACTCGGCGGCGGTGACCTTCAACGCGGACAACAGCGACATTCCCGCCGAGGCGAGGCCCCCGACTACGATGGCGCGCAGACCGTCCCGGTTGCTGCGGTTGTCGGGGTCGGAGGAGTCATCCTCACCGACCTTGAGCACCTCAGCGGCCGCCACTCCCTCGGGGAACGGCAGATCCGATCCCGTCACCAACGCCCGACGCAACGGGATGGAGTACAGCACGCCGAGGATGCCACCGATGAGGCAGACCAGCATGGTCGTCCAGTACGGGAACCCCGTCCACCAGCCGATCATGATCAGGCCGGGCAGGACGAAGATGATCGCCGACAGGGTGCCGGCGGCGGACGCGATGGTCTGCACGATGTTGTTCTCGGTGATGCTGTGGTTCTGCAGTCGTCGCAACACCGCCATGGAGATCACCGCGGCCGGGATCGAGGTGGCGAAGGTCAGACCGACCTTCAGACCCAGGTACACGTTCGCGGCGGTGAACACCAGGGTGATCAGTCCACCGAGGATGACCGCGCGGACGGTGAGTTCCCGGATCGGGGAGGCAGTTCTGTTGTCGGCCATGTCGTTGGCTCGCTTTCACGGACGCCGTGGACGTCATCGGTTCAGTTGTGGGACCCGTGAAACTCTAGTCGTCGTCCCGGCGGTTACAACAGCGGGCTATACATACGTTCGCCGCCCTAAGCCGACACCGCGTCGCGGAACTCCTGCTCGATGGTCTCGAGGGTCTTGTCCTTGGTTTCCGGCACCAGGCGGTAGACCCACACCAGGGCGATGAGCTGCAGACCGACGAAGATGAACACGGTGGGACCGAATCCGATGGCGTCCATGAGGTACGGGAAGAACAGCGCGACACAGAAGTTCACCGACCACTGCACTCCCGCCGCCAGGCCCATGGCCTCGCCACGGACCCGCATCGGGAAGATCTCCGACATGAACAACCAGGTCATGGCACCGACAGCACACTGCATGATGCCGACGAAGGCGACGATGGCGGCCAGGATGATCCACTTCTTCGCCTCGACCTCGTCCGGCATCATCATCGACACCAACCCCATCAGGGTCAGTGTGACGACGGTACCGGTCAGACCACTCATCAGCATGCGGCGACGCCGGACACGCGAGTTCAGGAACATCGACAGCACCATGCCGATCACCCCGGCGATACCGATCAACAGGTTGACGGTGAAGGCGGTGTTGCCTTCGAATCCCGCCTGGGTCAGGATCGTCACGCCGTAGTACTGGATGACGTTGATGCCGGAGATCTGGTTGATCACGGCCATGCCGAAACCGATGAGCATGATGCGGCGGATCCACGGTTCGGCGAAGAGGTCACGGAACCGACGCCGGGACGCCTGACTGTCGTGGTCGGCGAGGGTACGGACGCCTTCGACGTCGCCGGACACCGGGTGGGTGATCTCGTCACTGTCGGGGTGCGGTGCGTTCTCTCCGCCGTAGCGGGAGGTCTCGTAGTCCGGTGACCCGTACACCTTCTCGCGGATGGTGCGCAGCGCGTTGAGCATGTCCTCGATACGGCCGTGGCCGGCGAGCCACCGCGGGGACTCCGGGACGATCGTCATACCGACCCACAGCGCAATGGCCGGGACCAGGCAGAGTGCCAGCATCCAACGCCACGTCCCACCTTCTTCGGCACCACCGACGCGGGCGATGAGCGCATTGAAGCTGAAGGCGAGGAACTGGCCGAAGACGACCATGAACTCGTTCTGGTTGACCACCCGCCCCCGCAGGTGGGTGGGGGCGAGCTCGGCGAGGTAGATCGGGATGATGCCGGAGGCGGACCCCACGGCGATGCCCAGGACGATGCGGCACAGCATCAGCACGACCCAGGTCGGCGAGAGGACCGAGCCAGGGAGCCGAGGATGAAGATCACCGCGACGATCGCGATGGTGCGGTGACGACCGATCCGGTCGGCGACCCGGCCGCCGAAGATCGCACCGAAGATCGCACCGAACTGGAGTGCGGAGGTGACGATCCCCTCGTAGCGTTCCTCGAGGCCCAGGTCGGCGGTCATCGACGGGAGCGCGCCGTTGATCACCCCGGTGTCGTAGCCGAAAAGCAGTCCACCCAGGGTCAGGACGGTCACTGCCGCCCAGAAGCGACGGTTCGGCGGGCCTGCCTTCGGTGGCGGCGGACCTGCCCGGAGCGCCTTCCGTTCAGCGCTCCGGGTCTGTCTGGCGTCCCGGCGGGCATCCCGCCGGGATTGTCGCTCGCTGCTGTCGTTCACGCTGGAGTACTCCTCCGTCGAATAAGAATTAGGAACTAATGCTTAACCCGAGAGTAGCGCGAAATATTCCGGTCGTTCTGCCGGCGGTCAGTCAGCGATCGCCTCCAGCGGCCGGACTCGCGACGCCTTCACCGCGGGCCATGCCGCGGCGACGACGCCGACGACACCCGAGGCGACGACCATGCCGACAACCTGGCCCCAGGGCACGGCGGTTTCGGTGAGTCCCTCACCTGCCAGCACTTCAAGGAACGCCCATCCCAGTCCCAGGCCGATCACGACACCGACGAGGGCACCGTAGAGCGAGATCTGAACCGCTTCCAGGGTGATCATGCGCCGCACCTGGCCACGCAACGTGCCCACGGCACGCAACATGCCGATCTCCTGACGCCTCTCGATGACATTCAGCGCGAGGGTGTTGATGATGCCGAGCACCGCCACGATGACCGCCAGGGCCAGCAGCGCGTAGAGGACGTTGAGCATCTGGTCGATGAGGACGGCCTGTTCACCGGCGTACTCCTCCGGGGTGAGCACCTGGACCACGATCTGGTCGGCCGTGGCATCCTCGAGCCGGTCGCGCAGCGTGTCGGTGTCGACCGACCCGTCGCCGTTGACGAAGACGGCGTAGATGTTCGCCGAGGCCCCGGCGCCGAACTGGGCGGCCAGTGGCTCGAGAGCCGACCAGGACACCAGGTGCTGACCGAAGAGCTCATTGGGTTCATAGGTGCCCTGCAGTGTCACCTCACCGATCTCGCGCTCGGGCCCGTCCGGCATACGGACAGTCAGTGGCAGTTCATCGCCGACCGCCCAGCCCTCCGACGCAGCGACCTCTTCGTCTGCGATGACACCGGGGGTGTCCAGCGACAGGTCGCCCTCGGCGGCCACCAGGCCCCCGGACACCGTCGGGTCACCCTCGATGACACCGGTGCCGCCGCTGAAGCCCCCGACCGTGACGGGCAGGAAGCCGAAGCCGGTGGCCGCCTCCACACCGTCGGTGTTCCGGACGGCGTCCAGCGCCGACTGAGGAACCGGGAAGGCGCCGTTGGACGGCCCGGAGAGGACGTAGTCAGACTGGACGGAATCGCCGATGAATCCGCCGATGGACGCCTTCATCGAGGCGCCGAGCATCCCGATGCACGCCACCAGTGCCACGCCCAGCGTCAGGGCGAATGCGGTGGTCGCCGTCCGACGGGGGTTGCGTCCGGAGTTGGTCGCGGCCAGCCGTCCGACCTGTCCGAAGGGCGCGCCGACCGCGCCCCCGATCCCGCGGACCACCGGAATCGACAACGCCGGGGACAGCAGGAACGTGCCCAGGATGACCCCGAGTGCGCCGATCCCGACCAGTGCCGCCCGTGGTCCGGTGTCGGACCCACTGAGCAGGACCCCGACCAACGCGGCCGCCACGCCGGCGAGGAAGAGGACGACGCCGGCGGTGGTGCGTCCACGCAGCGGGGAACCGGACGACTGGTCACCCGAGCGCATCGCCTCGACCGGACGGACCGCTCCGGCACGTCGGGCCGGGGCCCACGCCGACACGACGGTGACGATCACGCCGAGGACCAATGGCAGCAGGACGGAGCCGACGGTCACCTCGACACCGGTGTTCGGCAGGCCGGCACCGGTCGACCCGATGACGGCGTAGATCACCTGGGTCAACCCGATGCCGGCGAGGACGCCGAGCAGTGAGCCGACGATGCCGACGATGACCGCCTCGAAGACCACCGAGACGGTGAGTTGGTTCGAGGCGACCCCCAGCGAGCGCAGCAGGGCGAACTCACGCATCCGCTGGGCGACGATCATGGAGAAGGTGTTGGCGATGATGAACGTGCCGACAACCAGCGCGATGAGGCCGAAGGCGATGAGGAAGTAGTTGACGAAGCTGAGTGCCTCGTCGATCTGCGCCGCCTGCTCCTCACCGACCTGGGCACCGGTCTTGACGTCAACGTCCCCCAACTCGGGATGGTCGGCGGCGAGACTGTCACTGACCTGGGATGCGAGAGCCTCGGGGCTGGTCCCCGGAGCTGCAGCCAGGGAGAACTCGTTGCCCGTGGTGCCGTCGGTGAAGGTGTCGACGAAAGCGGGTTCATCCATCATCACGCCGAGGAATCCACCACCGTCGATGTCGATGTCGTAGATGCCGGAGATGGTGACGGGGTGGCTGCCCGAGGTGTCCACGACGGTGAGTTTCTGCCCGACGGCGAGGTCATGGGACTCCGCGGCGGTGCTGTTGACGGCGACTTCGTCGGGACCACGGGGCGATGTGCCGTCGACGATGCCGGTGTCGGGACCGACGGCGTCGCCCGGCTCGTACCAGGGCATGGCGAAAGCGGGTGCCCCGCCGGTCTGCAGGGTCTCCCGGGTGCCGTCCTTCTCGGTGGCCACGACGACGGTCACCTGGTCACTGAGGTTGACCCTCTCCACACCGGGGATCTCGGCAAGGTCGTCGCCGAGATCAAGTGGCAGGGACGAGCCGGACTGCGGGGCGGACACGACGACGTCGATGCCCCTGGTGGTGGACTCGGTGAGCGTGTCGAAGGTCTTCTGCAGCGATGAGGTGAACATCAGTGACCCGGCGATGAAGGCGGTGCCCAGGACAACGGCCAGGACGGTCAGTACAAGGCGGATCTTGTGTGCGGCGAGATTGCGGAGCGACACGCGCCGCATGGTGGATGCGGAGGATGCAGCGGACATGGTTCCTACAGCCCTTCGATGCCGGTCATCGTGGTGAGGATCTGTTCCACGTCCGGGTCACGGAGTTCGTGGACGATCCGCCCGTCAGCGAGGAAGACGACACGGTCGGCGTAGGCGGCGGCCTTGGCGTCGTGGGTGACGATGACGACGGTCTGGTTGTCCCGGTCGACCGCGGTACGCAGGATGTCCAGGACCTCCGCCGAGGAGTTGGAGTCCAGGTTGCCGGTGGGCTCGTCACCGACGATGATCTCGGGACGTGCCACCAGGGCCCGGGCACAGGCGACGCGCTGCTGCTGTCCACCGGAGAGTTCGGAGGGCCGGTGGCCCAGACGGTCAGTGAGACCCAGTCGGGAGGTGATCTCCCCGAACCATTCCTTGTCGACGTTGTCCCCGGCGATGTCGATGGGCAGGGTGATGTTCTCCGCGGCGGTGAGGGTGGGTACCAGGTTGAAGGACTGGAAGATGAAGCCGAGCCGGTCGCGGCGCAGCGTCGTCAGCGCCTTGTCGCCGAGACCGGAGATGTCGGTGTCACCGAGGAAGGCGGAGCCGGACGTCGGACTGTCCAGGCCGGCCATGCAGTGCATCAGGGTGGACTTGCCGGAACCCGACGGTCCCATGATGGCGGTGAACTCACCTGCGGTGAAGTCGACGGTCACGTCGTCGAGCGCGGTGACGCGGGTGTCACCCGCGCCGTAGGTCTTGGTCAGGCCCTCGGCACGGGCGGCGGAGTGTGCTGTTGTCGGGGACGGCCGGGAATCCACTGGTCTGGTCCTCTCTCACGGTGGGGAGAACGGTTCTCCCCAATCTCTACCTCCTGAGGGTAGAGCCTGGACCCCGGTGGCACCTCCGGGAAGACCCTGAGATGTGTCCTGATCCTCAGCGGCCACCCTCGACGACGGCACCACCCTTGATGACATGACGTAGATGGCGGTCCGGGTTGGTCAGGACGGAGATGTCCTGGACCGGGTCACCGTCGACGATGAGCAGGTCGGCGTGCGCACCGTCCGCGAGTGTGCCGATCTCGCCGTCCAGCTTCAACAGCCGGGCCGCTGTGCTGGTCGCGCTACGGATGACGTCGATCGTCGGGATAACTTGGGCACGGATGCTGAACTCGTCGAGCTGACGGTACTGGAGGTCACCGAGAAGGTCACTGCCGTAGACGATGTTGACGCCGGCCCGGTAGGCCTTCTCGAGGTTGTCGACTGCCGCCTCACGGACTTCATCAAGCTTCTTCAGCGATACCGGTGACAGTCCGGATGCGTCGCCTGCCTCGTACATCGCCTGATAGGTGATGATGGTGGGCACCAGGTAGGCGTCGTTCTCCACGAGCAGGCGAATCGACTCGTCGTCGATGAGGTTGCCGTGCTCCACACAGCGCACACCCTCTTCGAGCGCCTGATTCACCGCCCGCGGATGGTAGGCGTGCACGGTGACGTAGCGGTTGTGGTTCTCCGCCTCGACGACCGCGGCCCGAACCTCCTCCCTGGTGTACTGGACAGCCGAGATCTCGTCGGAGGGCGAGGCGACGCCGCCGGACACCAGAACCTTCAGGTGGTGGGCGCCCTTGCGGAACTCATCGCGGGCAGCATGTCGGACGGCATCTACCCCGTCGACCACCCGGGCGAAATCTGGTTTGAGCTGGCAGCACCCGCAGGAATCATCGGTCAGGGGACTGAAGTCGCCGTGCCCACCCGTCTGGGAGAGGGCTTTACCACCGAAGATCAGTCGCGGACCGGGCATGAGCCCCTCGTCCAGTGCCCGGGCCATGCCGTAGTCGGCGCCTCCCACGTCCCGGACGGTGGTGAAACCGCGTCGCAGCATAGCTCCGGCGGACGTCAACGCGCGCACGGTGGTGTACCCCGGGGACCAGTTCGCCCGCTCCGCGTTGTCAGTGCTGGTCACCATGATGTGTACATGGGCGTCGACCAGGCCCGGCATCACCGTGGCTCCGGCGGCATCGATCACGGAGATACCGTCGTCCCGGTTCCCGGAACTCGGCGGTTCTCCTGTACCGCTGGCGGTGATCCGCCCGTCCTCGATCTCGATCCAGGCGCCCTGCTGACGTTCACCTGTCGCAGGTTCCAGAGTGTGTGCGTTGATGATGCGGGTAAGCATGGCAGCTCCTTTTCAGGGACGTTTTCAGGGACGTTGTCAGGGACGTTGTCGCTAGGCGTGGTCCGGAACGTCCTCGTTGAGAGCACGACCAGACGTCTTCTCACCGAAGATCACGATGAAGATGACTGCCACGACCAGGGCACCCACCAGGACGAGGAAGACGTTGGTGAATCCGATCGAGGCGTACATGTAGCCGATGGCGATGGGTGCGGTGATCGCCCCGACGCGACCGACGGCGGAGGCGACCCCCATACCGGTCGCACGGATAGACGTCGGGTAGAGCTCGGAGGTGTAGGTGTAGTAGACGGCGGCGACACCGTTGGTGAAGGCGGCGAGCAAGGACGATCCCAGCAGGAGGACTCCGACGTTGCCGGCTAGGGCGACGATCACGGCGGAGACCGTGGCACCGGTGGCGTAGATCGCGATCAACCACTTGCGTTCCATCCTGTCGATCAGCAGGCTGGCCACGTAGTAGCCGGGGAGCTGCGCCAACGCCGTCACGAAGGCGAACAGGAAGGAGCCTGTCAGCGTGAATCCCTTTGCCGTGACGAGCAGTGCGGGCAGCCAGCTGGCGAACCCGTAGTTCACGCCGGTGAGGATGAACCAGAGGACCCAGATGACCATCGTCGTCCGGAACAGCGGTCCCCGCCACAGGGCGGCGAGGGTGGAGAACGGTCCCCGCTTGGACACGGTGGCTTCAGACTCCAGGTTGTCCCCTCCGACAGCCTTCGGTGCCGGCGTTTCGGCAGCGACCGCGGCATTCTCGGCGGGATCGACACCACTGCGGCGTTCAAACTCCTCGATGACGGCGGTGGCTTCGTCGATACGCCCCTTGGACAGCAGGAAACGGGGGGATTCAGGCAGCGACCGCCGCCACCAGAGCAGCAGCACCACAGGCAGGGCAGCGACGACTGCGGCGATCCGCCAGCCGGTCTCCGGATTCGGGGAGATGATCACCGGGGCGAGGACACCGGCGATGATGTACCCGAATGCCAGGAATCCGACGGTCCGGGAGACGAACTTTCCGCGGACACGTGCCGGCAGGAATTCGGAGATGTAGGGAGCGATCAGCGCCGTCTCGGCACCGATACCGATGCCGGCGAGCGCACGCCAGATGAACAGCTCCGGCACCGAGTTCGCTGTGCCCATCAGCAGGCTGCACGCGGAGAAGATCAGGAGCGCCGTCATCATGAGTTTCCGGCGACCGAACCTGTCGGCGAGCACACCGGAGATCAGTGCCCCGACGAGGTAGCCGAAGAAGATCGACGACAGGAGCCATCCGGAGACGGACGACGGGATGGCCCAGACGACGATGAGGGCAGAGAGGGCGTAGCCCATCAACTGGCCGTCGAATGAGTCGAAGGTGTAGCCGAGACCACCCATCACCATCAGCCGACGGTGCGGCTTCCCCGGCTCCAGCCTGTCGAGACGTGCGAGTAGTTCTTCCTGCTGTGCGCCCGTTGCGCCTGTTGATGTGGTCATCACGACCTCCATTCACTTTCGATGTGAAATGAAACAGTAGAGGTGCGGAGTGTGTCTTGCAACACTTTTTGCAGATTTTCTTTTTCTGCAATGTTTGTTCCGTCCGTCACGTCACCCGACACTCCTACATCAGGGCAGGTCACAGCACTCCGTCCAGAGAAGCAGCACCCCTCAGGGCACTGTCCAAGAACTCGGACCACAGCGAGGCGATGCACTGATGCAACACACTCCTCCCTGTCCGGCCACCCGCACAAAGATGTGAAATCAGCACATAAACACGTCTCTTGCAGGTCTTTCTCCTGCCTCCTCCTCTACGGACCACCACTCGGCGCTAGTGCACGTCATTACGTTATGCAATACTCATTGCATGCACTCGATGAGTCTCCTTGAACTCCGCGTCCCTGCCGAGAACGTCGACGCCGTGGTCGCCTACTACCGGGAGGCGCAGGTTCTGGAGAGCTCAGGGGCCGTCTCCGCGCAGCTCCTCGTGGATCCGGCGGATCCCACCAGGATCCTGGTGACCGCATGGTGGGAGGACCAGGCCGGCTACGACAACTGGCTGCACTCCCCCGTGCGTACCGAATTCAGCGCGGGCATCGCCGAGGCCGCTGGCCCGGACCTCACCGCCTCGAACCATGAGTTCCGCGTCGCCCACGCCACTCATACAGACGGACAGACATCGTGAGGAGACACCGATGACAGCACCCGACCAATGGCTCGCAGAGCTCACACGGGACATTTCACTGGGCAGCCAGGCCGAGCGTGTGGTCAGCGTACTCGCCCACTCCCCGCAGTTCGCCTCGTACGCCTCCGGCCGCGAGGTCGCCGAGCGTGCCGGCGCCAACGTCTCCACGGTCGTGCGCACCGCGCAGCAGGTCGGGTTCAACGGTTGGCCCGATCTGCGCCTGGCTCTACGCAACGTCTACCACGGTTCCTCGCTCCCCGGCCCCGGCGTGTCACTCTCCACGGGCAACGCCGCGATGTTGACGATCCACAAGGACGCGTCGAATCTTGCCTCTCTGGAGACCCCGGAGAACGTCGCCGCCATCCGCGCGACCGCAGCATCCATTCGGGCGGCCAACCGGACGGTCGTGGTCGCCACAGGAACAGGGTCCGGCCCCGCCCGTGTGCTCGGGTACCAGGCGAGAATAGCCGGGTTCGATGTACACGTCGCCGATGGCCCGGCGACGAGCCAGGTCGTCGAGGTCTCGCAGCTACGGCACGGGGACTGCGTCCTCACGATCAACATCTGGCGTCTCACCAGGTCGCTCCGCACCGTCACGCATCTCGCACGCGAACGAGGTGCCACCGTGGCCGTGCTCACCGATCTCGCGTCCTCCCCCCTCGGGAAGGACGCCGACCACCTCATCGTCGCCCCCGTCGAGAGCATCGACCGGATGCCGTCGGTCACCGCTCCCATGGCGGTGGTCCAGGCCATTCTCTCGGAGCTCGTGTCGGCGTCGGACTACCGGACGAGTTCCGCCATTGAACGTGCCTGGAACGACCTCGACCTCATGGACGACGAGGCCTGACCCGATGTACGCACTGCCCCACCACTGACAGGAAAGGCCCAGATCGCCATGTGCCAGAACCACGAGAACGGACTGCCCGGTCCATCCGACAACCCTGGGGCAGCGCTCCAGGTGCCCGGCTCTCCCAGGAACCGGGGGACGTCCCCCGGCGAGCCGGTCATTCTGCAGTCGGTCTTCATCATCGACGGTACGGGTGCCCCTCCCTACGGTCCGGCGGACATCCTCCTCCGGGACGGACGTATCGAGAGCATCATGGACAAGACCGATCCGATCGCGAAAGCCATCGTCGGCGACATCGACCTTCCGACGGCCCATCCCGATGCCCGTGTCATCGCCCTCGACGGGCATTTCGTCATGCCTGGCCTCGTCGATTCGCACGTCCATATCGGGAACCCCGACCAGGCTCCCAGCGCCGACTACGTCTACAAGTTGTGGCTCGCCCACGGTGTCACCACAGTGCGCGAGGTCGGTTGCCTCAATGGTCTGGACTTCAGCCTCAGCGAGTCCGCTCGGAGCGCCGAGCACGACATCGCGGCCCCGCGTATCGTCCCCTACCCCTTTTTCGGCACGGAACACGGCGGTCCGATCACCGATGCCCGGACCGCGGCGCAGTGGGTGCAGAAGATGGCGGACCGTGGTGCGCGGGGAGTGAAGTTCATGGGGGCCGCCCCGGAGGCGTTCGAGGGCGCCCTCAAGGAGACGACGGCACTCGGACTGGACAGCGCATGCCACCATGAACAGCGCAGGGTCCGCCAGATCAACGCCATGACCACGGCACGGTGGGGGCTCCGCAGCATCGAACACTGGTACGGCCTTCCGGAGGCGATGTTCCGTGACAGAACGGTGCAGAACTTCCCGGCCGGCTACAACTACAGTGACGAACCCGCGCGATACGCCAGTGGCGGTCCGCTCTGGATGCAGTCCGCGGAGCCGGGTTCCGCCGCATGGGATGAGACTCTCGACGAATTCCTGTCACTCGGCGTCACCTTGAGTCCGACCTTCAACATCTACATCGGTCACCGCGATGCCGCCCGGGTCAGGAACTCGGAATGGCACACAGACTTCACCGCCCCACAGCTCTGGGACTTCTTCGAACCGGACCCGGACAGCCACGGCTCCGTTTACGGCGACTGGGGCTCGGAACAGGAGGCACCGTGGCGTCAGGCGTACACCCGCTGGATGAAGTTCACCCTCGACTTCAAGAACCGAGGGGGCCGGGTAACTGCAGGTTCCGATTCCGGGTTCATCTACAAGACCTTCGGATTCGGGATCATCGAAGAACTTGAGCTGCTTCGTGAAGCCGGCTTCCACCCCCTCGACATCGTGAGGGCGGCGACCCTCGACACCGCGAGCCTCATGGGCCTGGATGCGCAGACCGGCTCCGTGGAGGTCGGCAAGGACGCCGATCTGATCGTGCTGGACGAGAACCCGCTGTCGAACCTCAAGGTCATGTACGGGCACGGTGCCCTCCGGTACACCGACGGTGTCGCACGTCGGCACTCCGCGATCAGGTACACGGTCAAGGGCGGGTCACTCTTCGACGCCGAACAGCTCCGCGATGATGTTCGCGGCATCGTGGCTGAGGAGAAGGAGAAACTCGGGGTGCACTGACCGGTGTCTCGGTCAGCGCTTGGCCTGCCCTTCCGAGCGCCGGACCTGACGCGCCACTCCCCACCCGATGGTGCGGAGCAGGAAGAGGTAGGGGATCCGAGTGAAGCGCTTGGAGTACCACGAGAATGTGGCGAAGCCGTCAGGGGTGACGACCGTGCGCCGGGCCTCGATGCCTTTCACCGCCCGGCGCGCGATGATCTCCGAGGTGAGCCAGGTCCCGCTGAGCAGGACGCGTGCCACGGCGTCCATCGCGTCGTCGTCACCGACGAGGGAGTCGGCGAGACCGGACTTGAAGAACTGCGGACAGATCACCGTGGTGCTGATCTTCCGGTGCCGTAGCTCGGCGTCCAGGGTCTCCCCCAGCGCCACGACCGCAGCCTTCGTGGCGTTGTAGGTGGACATTGCCGGCGCGTGGACGAGGCCCGCGGCGGAGGCGGTGAGCACGACCCGGCCGCCTTCACGCATCGAGGGAACGAACGCCCGGGCACCACGGACGGAGCCGAGGACGTTGATGTCGAGTGCCTTCTGCCAGGTGTCGATCCTGGTCTCGGTGACACGCCCGCCGATGGCGATGCCGGCGTTGCTGACGAGGATGTCCAGTGAACCGACCTCGTCGGCGGCGACCTGCCAGTCTTCGTCGCTGGTCACGTTGAGTGTCCGGTAGCTCCAGTCCCCGGTCAACGCCCGGACACTCGGCGGGGCGTCGTCGTGGAGGTCGGTCAGGATCACCCGGTCGCCCTTGTCCAGGAACTGCCTGGAGATTTCCAGGCCCAGGCCGGAAGCCGCACCCGTGACAAGCACGGTACGGGGGCCGGTGTGCTTCGTCCTGATCATTTCCCCGTCACCGTTTCCTTCTCATCGTGCTCATTGTGGTCATTGTGGTCATTGTGGTCATTGTGGTGTGCAGCGTCTTCGGGCGTGGCCCAGACGCCGAACAGGAAGCGCTGGTACTGTTCCGCGAATTCCTGCGGGTACTCGAGCTGGGGCATGTGCCCGCAGTCGTCGAAGACCACGGCGTCGCGGACGGTGATCTGCTCGAGGCCCGCGCGGAAGTCCGCGTACGGCAGGATCGCGTCCTTCCTGCCCCAGGCCAGCATCACCGGGATACGCTCGGCCGTGGCGCGGTTGAAGCGGGCCAGCAGGTCCCGGCGCCATCCCTCACGGATACCGAACGGGGTCCCGAGGTGCCGGGCGAAGGAGTAGAACGTCGGGGTGCGGTGCGGGTGCGCTGCGATCCGCTTCTGGACGTCCAGCCGGCGGCGGGTCACGGCACCACGACGGCGCAGGACGACATGCTCCACCGGCTGGTAGATGGCCCGCAGGCGCGTCGTCGCGGCGTTGAGCCGTCCGAGGACGGGAACAGTGATCAGCCGGATCAGGGGCGTGGTTCGGTCGCCGAAACCCACCGGGTCGACGAGCGACACACTGGAGACGTCATCGGGACGTTGCGCGGTCATCTCCATGGACAGCGCTCCACCCAGAGAGTTCCCGACCAGGTTCACCCGGGTTTCCCCGAGGGCGTCGAGCACCTTCCACAGCAGACCGGCGGTGTCGGCGAGGGTGACGTCCGCCGCGGGATCGCTGAAGCCGAAGCCGGGAATGTCCAGGGCGATGTAGCGGCTGTTCTCACCGATGAGTATCGCCTGGTCGTCCCAGTCCTCCAGGGAACGTCCGATGCCGTGGATCATCACCACGGCGCCGTCACTCTCACGGCCCTCCTGCCGTGCCGCCGGGCCGCCACGACGCACCCGAACGGTGCGCCCGTCCACGGTGACGGTCTCGGTGGGAGGCAGCGCACGCATCGAGGTCTCGGTGAAGTCGCCACCGGTGCTGACGGTCTGGACGTCCGGCCCCGGCCGTGAACTGCCGGCGAGTCGGAGGCAGCGGTCGCCGAAGACCATGTCGCGGCGTTGATCGCCGTAGGCGAGCTCGGGGAGTTCGGTGAGGTAGTTCTGGGTGTACTGCCAGGGTGAGCCGTCGCCCTGGGTGGGGAACCGGTGCACGCCACGTTGGACGTAGCCGGCCTCGAAGTCGAGCAGGGGCCGGTCGCTGCGTCCCGGTGGCAGTGCCGGGCTGTAGAACTCCTCACCCGTCTTCCACAGCTTGACCATGTAGCGGGACACCATGTCGGACCGTAGCGTCCAGGACGCGTTCACGTACCCGACGGTGAAACTGAAGTTCGGCAGGCTCGCGAGCATGATTCCCCGGTAGAAGACCTGGTCGCTGAGCTGCAGTTCTTCGCCGTCGATACTCAGCGTGCCGCCGCCGAAAGCCTCGAGTTCCAGGCCGGTGGCGGTGACGATGATGTCGGCACGCAGTTCCCTGCCCGACGCCAGGCGGACCCCGTCGGTGGTGAACCGGTCGATGGTGTCGGTGACGACGTCGGCGTTGCGCTGCAACGCGGAGAAGATGTCGCCGTTGGGCGCCTTGCAGACGCGCTGGTCCCAGGGGTTGTACCGGGGCGTGAAGTGCTCGTTGATCTGGTCCGCGGAAAGGTACGGCCGCTGCATCAGGCGCAGGGCGTTCTTGAACAGCCAGGGGGTGCGCTGGGCGACGACGTACTGCGCCATGTCGCGGGCGGCATGGTTGAAGCGTGCCACCCGGTAGGCGGGGCCGGCGGGCAGGAGCTTCCTCCAGATGCTGCTGATGATGTCCACCTCCGGCAAGGGGGCGACGTAGCTGGGGCTGCGCTGCAGCATGGTGACTTCTGCGCCTGCCTTCTCCAGGGCCGGGATCAGGGTGATCGCGGTGGCACCGGACCCGATGACCACGATCCTGGTGCCCTTGTAGTTCAGGTCGTCCGGCCACTGCTGCGGGTGGATGATCTGTCCGGTGAAGTCCTCCTCCCCGGGGAAGGTGGGACGGAAGCCCTTGTCGTGGGAGTAGTAGCCGGACGCGTAGTGCACGCGGCGGGCGTAGATCGTGCGCTCTCCGGACCCTGTCACGGCGGTGACGGCGTAGAGGTCCTTGTCGGTCTGCCAGTCGGCGTCCTTGATCCAGGAGCCTGTACGCAGGCGCTCCAGGGCACCACAGTCGCGGGCGACGTCCCGGATGTACTCCTTGATGTCCGCCCCCTGCCCCAGGGTGCCCTTGTGCGGCCAGGGGCGGAAGGGGAATCCGAAGGTGGCCATGTCCGAGTCGGAGCGGATGCCCGGGTAGGTGAAGGTGTGCCAGGTTCCGCCGAGGTCGTCGTGGGTGTCGTGGATCTCCCACGACCAGTGAGGGAAATTCTGGGCCACGTGGTGGGCGAGGTCGATTCCGGAGAGTCCCGCGCCCACGATCAACAGATCGAGGGGCTGGTCCACCGTGCCAGTTTCTGTAGTCATGGCTACACCATAGTTATGTCTCCGGAACGATACCGCTTATCCGTTGAAGTTTTTCGGATCCGGGCCCGTGCGGGCGTCCCGGTCGAGCCCGTCGAGTGCCTCGAGGTCCTCCTCCCGCAGGACGAGTCGGGTGGCGTCGAGGTTTTCGGCCATCCGTGCCGGGGTGACGGACTTGGGGATCACGATCCGACCCTGCTGCAGGTGCCAGGCCAGGACGACCTGCGCCGGCGTCGCGCTGTGTGTCGCGGCAATCTCCGCGACCACGGGGTCAGAGAGTGCAGCTCCCTGTCCCAGCGGACTCCACGCCTCAGTGGCGGTACCGTGGCTGGCGTTCGCGGCGACGGTCTCCCGGTTCTGCAGAGCCGGGTGCAGCTCGACCTGGTTGACCGCCGGGACGGTTCCACCGAGGTCCACCAGCCGCTGCAGGTGCTCCGGGAGGAAGTTGGATACACCGATCGAGCGGACCAGCCCCAGCTCCCGGACCTCCTCCATGCCCTCCCAGGCACGAAGGTAGCCGTCCGTCGCCGGAGCAGGCCAGTGAATGAGGTAGAGGTCGACGGAGTCGAGGCCGAGTCGCTCGAGGCTCGCCTCAAGGCCGGGACGGACGCCGTCCCGCGACAGTCCGTCCACCCAGAGTTTGGTGGTGATGAACAGGTCGTCGCGGTGCAGGCCGGATTCGGCGACCGCGCGGCCGACACCGGCTTCGTTGCCGTAGACCGCGGCGGTGTCGATGCTGCGGTACCCGGTCTCCAGGGCGGTGGCGACGGCGCGGTGGGCGTCGTCGTCGGGAACCTGGAAGACGCCGAAGCCGAGCTGCGGCATGGTCGTGCTGTCGTTGAGGGTGACGGTGGGGATCATGGTTGTCTTCTTTCGTGAATCAGGCGGGTGCCTGGACGGAGGGGGTGGCGGCAGCCGTCGTCGTCGATGTCGAGGCCGCCGTCGTCCCGGAGAATTCGCCGCCGCGGAGGCGTGTCGCGACGATGAGCAGGACGAGGCCGAGGACGGTGACAGCCGCGCCGACCCAGAGCGGGGAGGTGTAGCCGAGGCCGGCGGCGAGGGCCAGGCCGGAGATCCACGCACCGACGGCGTTGCCGACGTTGAAGGCGGCGATGTTCGCCCCCGAGGCCAACGTCGGGGCGTCCGACGCGTAGTTCATGATGCGCATCTGCAGTCCTGGAACCGTCGCGAAGCCGACACCTCCCATCAACCCCAGGGCGATCACGGTCGCGACCTGGTTGGTCGCCGTCGCCGCGAAGACGACGAGGATCACGGTGAGTACGCTGAGCAGGACGATCAGGGTGGCGCCGAGGTTACGGTCGGCGGCACGTCCTCCGGCGAGGTTGCCGACGAACAGGCCGACACCGAAGATGACGAGCAGCCACGGCACCGTCGAGGACGAGAACCCGGAGACCTCGGTCAGGGTGAAGGCGATGTAGGTGAAGGCACCGAACATGCCGCCGTAACCGAGCACGGTCACTGCCATCGACAGCCAGACCTGCCGGGACCGGAACAACGCGAACTCCTGACGCACCGAACCACCCGTCGCCGGCGTGGCGGGGACGAGAGCGGCAAGCGCGGCGAACGCGACCAGGCCGATCGCGGTGATGGCCCAGAAGGTCGCGCGCCAGCCGAAGGCCTGACCGATGAATGTCCCCAACGGGACACCGGCGACGTTGGCGATGGTCAGCCCCGCGAACATGACGGAGATCGCGCCGGCGCGGCGGGCGGGGGCGACGAGATCGGCGGCGACGACGGCCCCGATACCGAAGAAGGCACCGTGGCACAGCGCGGCGACGACGCGTCCGGCGAGCATGAATTCATAGGTGGGCGCGAGCGCGGACATCATGTTGCCGATGATGAACAGGACGAGGAGGCTGAGCAGGGCCTTGCGTCGTTCCAGGCCCCGCAGGGCGACGGTCAGGATGATGCCGCCGACGGCGACGGAGAGTGCGTAGCCGGAGATCAGGTATCCGGCGGCGGTGTCGGTGACACCGAAGTCGACGGCGACCTCGGGCAACAGGCCCATGATCACGAATTCGGTGAGACCGATGCCGAATCCGCCGAGGGCCAGTGCGTAGAGCGCAGCGGGCATGGTGGGGAGCGTCCTTTCCTTGCGTATGCATCAGTTGCATGTGCATTAGTTGCACGCGCAACGTTGAAGATAGTTGCACACGCGGGATATGCGCGCAAGTCGGCTATAGTGGTCCGCATGAGCATCTCCGACGACGCCGTCGAAGTCCGCACCCGCGGATGGCGCACGCTCGCCGCCCTGCACGGCGCGATCGACACCGCCCTGGAACGGGCGCTGAAGGACGGCCACGACCTGTCCGTCGTCGAGTTCGCCGTCATGGACTCCCTGGACCGCCAGGACGGCTGGCACATGCGCATGGCACAACTCGCCCGCGCCGCGGCACTCTCCCCCAGCGCCACGACGCGGCTGGTCAGCCGCCTGGAGAACCGTGGACTGCTGCGCCGCATCCTCTGTGACGACGACCGCCGCGGCATCTACACCGAACTCACCGACGACGGCCGCGACCTGCTCAACGCCGCCCGTCCCACCCACGACCGCACGCTCGAGGACGCGCTGGACGAGGCGTCCACCGTCCCGGAGCTCGCACCGCTGGCCGGCGCACTGCACGCCGGGAACTTCCGCTAGGGGCTGTGCGTACCGATAACCCCAGTGTCCAGTGACTCACGGACCAAGCAGGGCGAACGGAACCACGGCAACTCCGTCAGGGCGCCGGTACGCATACTCTCCCGTAGTGACCAGTACTTTATCTGCCACCTAGTCACCGAGTTGATCTTCGATCCAGTTGAGGTGCCTCACGTCCTTATCACTGACGCTGGCCGCCAACTTAACTTCTACGGCAACGATACGGCGATCGCCTCCTTCCACGATCAAGTCGACTTCATGCGTGGTGTCCCGGGTTCGGAGATGCGAGGTCGTTGCCTCAGTCGCATCGGCATACACACGAACGCTCTGTGCAACGGATGACTCGAAAAGCGCACCCAGCCACGTTCCGACACCCGCCGCCACACGGACTCCCTCACCGCGAAGCAATCCGTCCCTGCCGACTCTGACCAGTCGAGCAGCAAGCGCAGGGTCGACCAACTGGTGTTTCGGTGCGAGGGTGAGCCGCTTCAGAGGATTGAATGCAGGGGCCCAAGCTGGAATCGGATCGAGTATGAACAACCGGGTGAGATGCTCACGGTAGGCGTCTACCGTGGCGCGGGCAGGTTTCTCATCATCTCCAGGGGTAGCCGCATCAAGGATCTTCGAATAGGACGCGTCTGAAGATACCGCTGCACCGTATGCGGCCAACCACGCCCGAAGAGCTGACGGACGGCGGATAGAGATGCCGTTCTCCGGCATCTCCCGCTCCACGATTCTGGAGAGGTAGCTGTCGAGCTGGATATCCCTGGCCCGTTCCGGCAGGTGGCGAATACCGGGGAATACCGAACGTAGGATCTCATCCGTGTAGTCCGACAATCCGAACCCGGACCTCCCGGTGATGTCGGGCCGGTCACCCGTAAGAAGCTCTCGAAGTGAGACCGAGGGTTCCATCAAGCCCCGGGTCCTATACGGCATATGAGGATTCTACCACGGGGTATTCCGGAAACTAGGCAATCTGCCATCATCCTACTAGGCGATCTGCCAAGGCGAAACCAGGCAAACTGCCAACCGTAACCAGGCGCCCGCCCTCGATCATCCGACCATCGCCCCTGCACGCCACAATGACGGCTACGCTGGTCAACATGAGTGCGACAAGGCAGGTGCAGATCACCTTCGACTGCCGGGAGCCGATGGTAGTGGCCGAGTTCTGGAAAGCGACCCTCGGATACGTGGATCCTCCGGTGCCATCAGGCTTCGACTCCTGGGACGCCTTCAACGCCTCCCTCCCCGAGGAGGACCAGGGTTCCGCCTGGGCGTGCCAGGATCCCGAGGGGACCGGGCCGCGACTCTTCTTCCAGCGCGTTCCCGAGCCCAAAACCGTGAAGAATCGCGTGCACCTCGACGTCCGTGTGGGGACGGGGCTGCGCGGTGACGAACGCGTCACCGCACTTGAGACGGAGGCCACCCGACTCGAGGCGCTCGGTGCGCGGCGTCTGCGGCTGTTACCAGCCGACGGTGTGAACGAGTCCTGCCTGGTCATGCAGGACGTCGAAGGCAACGAGTTCTGTCTCGACTGATTCGTGCACGCCGATGACCGCAGAGACCTGGAGCATCACACACCCGTCCCTCGGGCGGATCGAGGTGTCCACCGGGACCGGACGGGAGCTGCGCGCACTGGACCCGCACTTCCCGCAGGGGAAGAGCACCTCGGACTCACCCCGCCTCCTCGTCCGGATCGGGGGCACCGTCATCGCACGGAAGAAGTCGCTGAGCAACACCAAGATCGACCTCTCGGAGAAGACACTCGACGACTCCGGGAAGCGGCCCGACGCCGGTGAGTACGGCCACCAGGAGGCCGTCCTCAAGCCTTTCCTGGAGATCGAGTCCAACTGGGCGGACTCCTGGATCCGCAGCATCACCGTCCGCGTCCGGGACACTGCCGTCCTCCTCGACGCCCCTGCCGGCTCGCGCGCAGCCAAACGACAGCAGGCCATGGAGCGCTCCGCGTTCAAGCGGTGGCTCTACCCGCTCCTCGGTGGGATCGGCAAGGGTGGGTGGGCGCTGGGGGTCATCGTCCTGGGGCCACTGATCGTAGGACTGCTACGCCGGTTGTGGCAGTGGCTCTCCCAGTACCTCCCCGACTGGGAGATCAACCTCCCCTCGATTCCGTGGCCGGACATCAACCTGCCGTCCGTCAATCTCCCGTCGATCCCCTGGCCCGACATCAACCTGCCGAGCTGGGACGCTCCGTGGTGGGTGGGGTTCCTGGCCGAGTACTCCAAGGTGTGGGTGCCCGTGCTCATCGGCATCGGTATCGGCATCGTCGCGATCCGGAACCACCGTCGTTCGGAACAGACGAAGAGGGAGTGGGAGGAGAAGCAGCGCGTACGAACTGACGCCGCCCGAGTCAAGGTGGCGACGGCACTGCAGGCACCGCCGGTGAACGCTGCCCGGGCGTTCCACGCCAGGATCGAGCAATTGAGACCACCGTGCACCGAATCTCCGTGACACGGGCGGAACACCGTCAGGCTCAACCCTCACCCCGTATCGGCGTACCGTGGCGTCATGTCGCACACCACCGCTGAACTCAGCCAGAAGGCCCAACTCCTCCTCGACCTCCATCACCGCAGCGCACCCCTCGTCCTCCCCACCGTGTGGGACGTGTGGAGCGCTCGTCTCGCCGAAGACGCCGGCTTCGACGGCCTCACCGTGGGTTCGCACCCCGTGGCCGACTCCCTCGGCTATCCCGACGGAGAGAACACCCCGGTTGACCTGTACTTCCAGGTCGTCGGACGGATCACCGCCGCCGTCAGTGTCCCGGTGTCGGTGGACGTCGAGTCCGGGCTCGGTCTTCAGCCCGCCGAACTCGTCCAGCAGGTGCTGGACGCCGGTGCCGTCGGCGTGAACATCGAGGACACGGTCCACTCCGACGACCGTTACCGCAGCCCCGAGGAGCACGCCGCCTACATCGGCGCGGTACGCGCATCCGCCGAGGCGCAGGACGTGCACCTGGTCATCAACGGCCGGACGGACGCGTTCACCAAGGACGGTGACGACGAGGCCAAGCTCGACGACGCCCTGACCCGCCTCCGGCTCCTGGAGGACGCGGGCGCGGACTCCCTGTACCCGGTGCTGATCCCCTCCACCGACGCACTGCAGCGCATCCTCGACGAGGTCTCCACCCCCGTGAACGTCACGGCCCACCCACGCACAGGTGCGATTCCCGGCTCGATGAGCTTCGCCGACGCCGCCCGCGCAGGGGTCGGCCGGATCTCCTTCGGCCCGTTGTTGCAGGCGGCACTGGCGGACACGACCCGTGAGCTGCTCGGTGACTGGAAGGATCTCTCCGCCGACGACTCCGCCTAATCTGCGGACGGTGCCCTGCCGACGGTGTCGCGGGCCACGTCATCCCAGGTTGCCGGCGTGATTCCGTAGCCGGTCTGCAGGATGCCGGGGCGGATCACCGCCGGAGCATCCCACAGGTCGCGGTTGCCGTGGAGCTCGCGCATCGTCGCGGAGAAGAACCCCGCCAGCCGCACCACCCACCACGGCGTCTTCCGTACCGGTCGACGTCGGACGCCGGCAGCCCGCGCGATGTCCTCGGCCATCGTCCGCTGCGGCAACGGACCGGTGGACGGTGCCGTCAGGACGGCGTCACCGTCCGTGGCGAGGGCGCCCGCCTCCTCGGCGGCGGTGGCCATCGCCGACGTGAGGTCCGGGATCGTCGTCATCGACCGTTCCACATCCGGGTCGCCCAGCACCCAGGCTGTCCGTCCGGCACCTGCCGGGCCGAACACCAGAAGATGGAAGACTGAGGAGCTCGACTCTGCGGTGGGGCCGACGAGATCCGCCGCCACCACAGACACCGTCCGGGCGGGGTGTGACCGCCGGGCAGCAAGGAGTTCCGCGCGCACCGCACCCAGGGGCGAGACGGGGGCTACGGCGTCCGACGTCAGTGGTTCGCTGAGATCCCGGGCGCGGGTGCCGAAGGCGTAGACGGACTCCGGGAACACGACGGGGATGCCGACGTCCGCCGCCACGTCCATCACCACCTGCTCGCGGTGCGGGAGGTCCCGGCGCCACGCGGTCGAATCGTAGGCCGTGTGAATGCAGTGGAAGATCGCGGACGCGGTGTCGCCGTCACCGGCGACGGCACGTTCCATCAGGGTGCGGTCGCCGGCGTCCCCCTGCATGAGTTCCGCCCCGTCCTCGACCTCGGTTCCTCGACGAATCACGGTGACATGGTGCCCGGCGTCGAGCAGGTCCCGAGCGAGCTGGCGACCGATCTGACCTGCTCCGGTGATGACGTACCGCATGATGAGTCCTCCATATTGTGATCAGCGCTCTCTATTTGAACCCTGACGCTACTGCCTGGTGCCGCCAATATCAAGAGCAGTGCTCACTTTCTTGTCGCCGCCGGGATCCCGTGGAACACTCGACGACATGAACCAGCCACGCCGCACCCACGCCCAGGCACGCGCCGAGATGCGCGACGGCATCCTCCGGCTCGGACGCGAACAACTGGCCACCCGTAGCGCGGCCGACCTCTCGGTCCGGGAGATCGCCCGCGGGCTCGGCGTCGCATCCTCGGCCGTGTACCGCCACGTGAAGAACCGGGACGAGCTGGTGACGCTGCTCGTCATCGACGCCTACAACGACCTGGCCGACGCCACCGTCCCCCTGCCCCACAGCGATGACGCAGGACAGTTTTCCCGGCTCAGTTCGCTGGCACACCGGGTCCGCTCGTGGGCCGTCGCCAACCCCTCGCGGTGGGCGTTGATCTACGGCACGCCGGTGCCGGGCTACGCAGCCCCGCCGGACGAGACCACCCCCGCGGGCACCCGGGTGATGGTCGCCCTCCTGGAGATCCTCTCCCGTGGGACACTCAGTGACCAGGCCCCCACGCCACCACCGTCCACAGCGCTTGCGGCGGAGCTCCAGTCCTCCGCCGGCGAACTCGGAATGGCGCAGCTCCCTCCGCAACTCCTCGCCGCCGGTGTCGACGCCTGGATCAGCCTCATCGGCACGGTCAGCGCCGAGGTGTTCAACCAGCTCGGCAGCGACTTCACCACATTCGGCCCGGAGTTCCTCGACCGTTGGGCGACCTCCACCGCCCGGCAGTTCTCACTGGACTGAACATTTTCCGCGCAGATGTTGACACTGCTCACGCACCGGACTACGGTTCGTCGATGTAAGCACCGTCAACTCGCGAAAGGGCTCCACGCCATGTCTTCCTCGTCCAACACCTCCTCTGCATCCCACTCCACCGGAACCGTCTCCGTCACCCTCGGGAACCGCACCGTCGAAGTCCCCAAGGGTGGCCTCTACGACCGCTACCGGATGGACCCCGACCTCGACGCCATCGCGGAGGACCCACGGGTCAGCAGCGTCGACTTCTTCCGCACACTCACCAAGACCAAGGTCGACTCCCCCATCGGCGAGACCCTGACGCCGAACTTCTACTACCGTAACTCCACCGCCCGCGTCGCCTTCCTCGCCAAGTCCAGCGCCGCACGCAAGCGTCTGCCCGCCGAACTCGACCCGCTGGAAGTCGCCCCCGGCATCGCCCTCGGATTCGTCATGTTCTTCCGCTACGACGTCGCCGACATCGACTTCTACACCGAGACCGCCGTCGGCGTGGCCGTACGCCCCGCCCGCCACGGCAAGGTCGGTGTCGCCGATCTCGTCACCGGACTCGGCAACAACCACCTCCACGCCTACGTCCTGTCACTGCCGGTCAACACCGACATCGCGCAGGTCCGCGGTCACGACGGATACGGCTTCCCGAAGTGGCGGACCGACATCGACGTGAACATCGACGACAGGCGTGTCTCCGCCCAGGTCTTCAACGACAACGGCACCAACGACATCTCCCTCACCGCGTCCACCCCGAAGCAGAAGCGCTACCGCAGCGGCGAGAAGGTCGGCTCCCTCACCTCGTACACGCAGATCGGCGAGAACTGGCACTCCACGCTCACCCAGACCAACGTGCTCTCCGGCGGGGTCACGATGTTCCCCCGTGGCATTGACCTCACCCTCGGCTCCGGCCGGGTCTCCGACGATGTCCGCTCGCTGGAGTTCATCCGGCCGATGCAGCTCGACGTCGCCACCGAATCACAGATCGCCCTGCACATGCCCGCACCGATCTCCGTCGCCAGCCGATAACCCCCGCATCGCGCGAGAAAGAACAACCACCATGTCACGCACCTCTTCCGCCACCTTCCCCGGCATCGACCCCTCCACCACCGAATTCCTCGACAGGCTCGCCCGACGCGTGCAGGTCGCCGACCCCGACCGCGTCCTGGAGATCACCAACGCCATGACCGGAGAGGTGATGGGCACCGTCCCCGCCTCCACCGCGGAGGACGTCGCCGCCGCCGCGACGCGCGCCCGCCGTCTCCAGCGTGCCTGGGCCGCACGCCCCGTCGAGGAACGGGCGAACGTCCTGATGCGCTTCCACGACCTCGTCCTGGAGCGTCAGGACGAGGTCCTCGATCTCATTCAGCGGGAGAACGGCAAAGCCCGCCGTCACGCCTACGAGGAGATCATGGATGTCGCCGTGAACGCCCGCTACTACGCCCACACCGCCGCCGACTACCTGAAACCGAAACGTCGCCAGGGGATCCAGCTCTCGCTGACCAAGGTCGTGGAGGTCCACCACCCCAAGGGCCTGGTCGGGGTCATCTCCCCGTGGAACTACCCGCTGACGTTGGGGATCAGCGACTCCCTGCCGGCGATCATCGCCGGCAACGCGATCCTCACCAAACCGGACCAGCAGACCCCCTACGCCACCCTGTGGGCGGTCCAACTCCTGGAGGAGGCGGGCATGCCGGAAGGACTGGTGCAGGTCGTGACGGGTCGCGGATCGGAGCTGGGCACCCCGATCATCGAGCACTCCGACTTCCTGATGTTCACCGGCTCCACCGCGGTCGGCCGCACCGTCGCCGCCCAGGCCGGTGAGCACCTCATCGACTACTCCATGGAACTCGGCGGCAAGAACGCCCTGCTCGTCCTCGACGACGCCGACATCGGCAAGGCCGTCACAGGCGCGGTGAGGGCATCGTTCTCCAACACCGGTCAACTGTGCATCTCGATCGAACGGATCTACGTCCCGGACTCGATGTGGGACTCGTTCACCTCCCGTTTCGCCGCCGCGGCGAAGAACATGACGCTCTCCCCCGACCTGGACTACTCCGCGGACATGGGGTCCCTGGTGTCCCAGAAGCAGCTCACCACCGTCAGCGACCACGTGGAGGACGCCCGGAACAAGGGCGCGACGGTGCTGGCCGGCGGACAGGCACGTCCCGACCTCGGTCCCCTGTTCTACGAGCCGACGATCCTCACCGACGTCACCGCGGACATGACCGTCTTCGACCACGAGACCTTCGGTCCGGTCGTCTCCCTCTACCGTGTGAGCAGTGAAGAGGAGGCGATCCGACTGGCCAACGACAGCGAGTACGGGCTCAACTTCAGCGTGTGGACCAGCGATACCGCCCGCGGACGCCGGGTCGCCGAGCAACTCGAGGCCGGCACCGTCAACGTCAACGACGCCTACGCCCCCACCTGGGGTTCCGTCGACGCTCCGATGGGCGGGATGAAGGCGTCCGGAGTGGGACGTCGTCACGGAGAACACGGCATCATGAAGTACACGGAGTCGCAGACCATCGCCGTGGAACGGCTGCTGCCGGTCGGCGCACCGGACTGGCTGGACGCCGGACGCTACGCGAAGGTCATGACGGGCGCCCTGCGCCTGGCCAAGAAACTGCCGGGGGTGAAGTAGCTGTGGCGGACTACAACGGAACGACCGTGCTGATCACCGGGGCGAGCTCGGGCCTGGGAGCGGAGTTCGCCTCCCAGCTCGCCGCCCGCGGTGCCGACCTGGTGCTCGTCGCCCGCCGGGAGGACCGCCTCGCCGACCTCGCGGCCCGTCTCGAGAAGAACCACGGAGTCACCGTCTCCGTGATCGCCGCGGACCTGGCCGCCCCGGGTGCGGCAGCGTCCCTGGTGGAGACGCTGGACGAACGCAACCTGCAGGTGGATTCCCTCATCAACAACGCGGGCTTCGGCATGGGTGGTCAGTTCACCGATGAAGACCCCGGGCATCTGTCCGGGATGATCGACCTGAACGTCGGGCTCCTCACGGACCTCACCCGTCTCCTGCTGCCCCGCCTGGTGGACCGCTCACGACGCACCGGTGGACCGGGCGTCCTGCTCAACGTCGCCAGTACCGCCGCCTACCAGCCCACGCCGGGCATGGCGGCCTACGGCGCGACGAAGGCCTACGTCCTCTCCCTCACCGAGGCGCTCGCCTTCGAGACGAGGACATCACCGTTACGCGTCGTGGCCCTGAGTCCCGGGCCGACGAAGACCGAGTTCTTCGACGTCCTCGGCAGTGTCACGGACGGTACCGACGGTACAGACGCTGCTGTCGGCGCCTTCCAGACCGCCGGCCAGGTCGTCTCGCTGGCGCTGCAGGAACTCGACCGAAAGAAACCCCGTCCCAGCATCGTCTCGGGACGCAGAAATGCCGTCGTCGCCACCATCGCGCGACTGGCTCCCCGGCGCCTCACCCTGGCGCTCTCCGGAAGGATCTCGCAATGACAGACACGACAATGAAAGCAATCCGGAACAACAACCTGGACCTCGAAGACACCGCGGTGCCGACCCCCGGACCCGACGAGGTCCTGGTGAAAGTCGTCGCCGCCGGCGTGAACCGCGCCGACGTGATGCAGCGGGAAGGCAACTACCCGCCGCCGCCCGGCATCACCGACATCATCGGCATGGAACTGTCCGGGGTGATCACCGAGGTCGGGGACAATGTCGCACGGGACGGACAATGGGCCCCCGGCGACGAGATCGCCGCGATCATCTCCGGCGGTGGCTACGCCGAGTACGCCGTGGTCCCCGTCGGACAACTGATGCCGATCCCCGCAGGCATGTCCCTGGTGGACGCTGCCGCACTGCCGGAGACCGCGGCCACGGTGTGGTCGAACCTGGTGATGGAGGCGGGCCTGACCGCCGGTCAGACCGTGCTGATCCACGGTGGCGGCAGCGGAATCGGCACCCACGCCATTCAGGTCGCGAAAGCCATCGGCGCCACGGTGATCGTCACCGTAGGGTCCGAGGGCAAGGCCGAACGGGCACGCGAACTCGGTGCGGACCGGGTGATCAACTACCGCGAGCAGGACTTCGCCGAAGAGCTCGAGGGCTCGGTGGACGTGGTCCTCGACATCATCGCCGCGAAGTACCTGCCGGGCAATGTCCGGGTGCTCGCCCCGGGCGGGAAGCTGGTGATCATCGGCATGATGAGCGGCACCCACGGCGACCTCGACATCGGTGCGTTGATCAACAAACGGGCCCGCGTGATCGGCACGAATGTGCGTCGGCGCCCGCTGACCGGCCCCGGCTCCAAGGCAGACATCACCGCGGAAGTCGTCAGGAACGTGTGGCCGTTGGTGGCGGACGGGACGGTGAAACCGGTGATCTCGGCGACGCTGCCCCTCTCGGAGGCCCGCGCCGCGCACGAGATGCTCGACTCCGCTGATTCGGTGGGCAAGGTGCTGCTCCTGCCCTGAGTGACGAGGAGACGGGACAGCGGAACACCTCTGTTCCGTTCACTGCCACCGCACCGCAGACACCTGAGCCGCCGCACAGGGCACGAATCCCCTCTGGATTGCCCTGTGCGGCGACTCGACGGCATCATCACATTAACTGGTCAGAGGAATCACACAGTGGACTCCGTCTTTTCCCGGTGGTGCAGCCCGCATATTCCAGCCAGCGCTATTGTATTCCCCGCCACTATGTCTCGGTGCGTGAGCGGATAAAGAGAACTTGACTTGACGAGCCCACTACTCCATCTTCGTCATTGATACGCACGTTCGTCGTTCCCCCCGCGTCCGGGACAATTGTTGTAGCAGCCTCCAACCCGATCCAGTCACCGACAGGATCCCGGTCAAGTGTGACGACGAGATCACAGTTGACCGTCGGCGTTTCCATTGGATTCAGTGGCATATGAACGCCGCTCCCTGAGTCTGCGACGATCATCGTCCGTTGCCACGGCGTCAGTTCTTCCTGCGTCAACAAGGGGATCCGGGGCCGCAACCACGCACTCGACGGTTCCCGTTGCATAAAACCCCCACTGGCGAACCGCCAGTCGACGACTGACATATATCCGTCCATGTGCGCTCCGGGAAGCTTGGCTGTTCCCTGGTCTGGGACCGGTGAAATGGTTCTTTGGGCACCCACTGCCGGTATACCTGTCGGAGCTTTCGAGAATCTCCATGCGCGACCCCGCAAAACCGTCGTGCCACCGGCGCACACTGTTCCCTCGAGAAGCTCGACATTCCTCCTCGAGATCACCGATGCAGTCTGCACACTCAGGCGATCGACGGGGACAGGCGAGAGAATATCAACAGCAACCCTAGCCAGGCGGGTCGACTCCCGCGGCTCATACATCTCAAATGCTCTAGTGAGCAAAGCCGAGGGCGGCCCCGCGTGCTGCGTATCCGGCCCCCAAGGTCCGGCGGTAAATTCTGTACTGTCGAACTGGTCGCACTCTACCTGCACGTAGAAGCTCTTCATACCACTCACGAACCCTGAAAGTCATCGGTTATGTGTGAACGCGACGCTAGCAGCAAAGTGTGACAGAGGCCATAGCTCCAGACGTACGGCGATGGCCGAGCCGCCCGGCGTGGACCCTACCCTTCGATACCGAGCACGTCCTTCAGGTGTGCGACGGCCTGGGCGACGGCAGCGACAGCCTGTGGGGTGTCATGCATGGAGTTGACCATCACGAAGTCGTGGATGATTCCGCCGTAGCGGACCTGGGTGACCTGCACCCCGGCGCGGCGCAACTTCGCGGCAAAGGCCTCCCCCTCGTCGCGCAGCACGTCGGCCTCGGCGGTGATCACCAGCGTCGGCGGGAAAAATGCCAGTTCCTCCTCGGAGGCACGCAGCGGGGAGGCGGTGATCTCGTTCCGGGCGTCCTCGTCAGTGGTGTACTGGTCCCAGAACCACTTCATCCCGTCGCGGGCGAGGAAGTACCCCTCGGCGAACTCCCGGTAGGACTCCGTGTCGAAGTTCGCGTCGGTGACCGGGTAGAACAGCGCAGCTCCCTTGAAGGACACGTCGCCGCGTTCATTGCCCATGATGTTCAGGGCGATGGCCATGTTGCCGCCGACGGAGTCACCCGAGATCGCCACGCGCTCGGGGTCCAGGTTGTGCTCGGCACCGTGCTGGACAATCCACTGGGCGACGGCGTAGGACTGTTCGTTCTGCGACGGGTACTGTGCGTCCGGTGCTCGGACGTACTCCGGAAAAACGACTGCCGCACCGGTTCCGACGGCGAGGTCACGGACGAGCCGGTCGTGGGTGTGGGCGTCGCCGAAGACCCAGCCGGCCCCGTGGGTGTACAGCACGACCGGCAGGACGCCGGTGGAGCCCGCGGGGCGCACGATGCGGGTCGGCACCTCACCGGTGGGGCCACCGGTGACGGTGATCCACTCTTCGTCGATCTCAGGCTTGTGGATCTCCTCGTCCTGCACCTCGTCGACGGCCTTGCGGCCTTCCTCCGGAGGGAGCTGGTAGAGGAACGGGGGCTCGGAGGTGGCTTCGGCGAAAGCCTGGGCGGCAGGCTCGAGGGAGATGTTCTTCGGGTTCGCGTTCATGGGTCGTCCTTTCTAGAGAGGTTCTAGCTGAGGGTGGAGACGAGCGTTTCTGCGAGCTTCTTCGATGACTGCGGGTTCTGGCCGGTGAAGAGGTTGCCGTCCTGGACCACATGGGGACGGAAGGGGATCAGCGCCTTGTCGTAGTCGGTGCCGATCTCCTTGAGCTTGTCCTCGAGCAGCCAGGGAGCCTTCTTCGCGAAGGAGTTGACGAGCTCCTCACGGTTGGAGAGTCCGGTGACGTGTCGACCGGCGAACGGCGTGGTGCCGTCGTCGTCGACGGTGGCGAGCAGGGCTGCCGGGGCGTGGCACAGCAGTGCCAGCGGGCGACCCGAGGCCAGTCGGTGGGTGAGGATCCTGCCGGAGAGTTTGTCGACGGCGAGATCCTCCATCGGCCCGTGCCCGCCGGGGTAGAACACCAGGTCGTAGCCGTCGACGTCATCCTCGGTGATCGCGTGCAGGTCGGCGGTGTTCTCGAGGACCGGGGCGAGTTCCCCGAGCTTCGCACGGAACTTCTTGACCGTGTGAGGAAGAACGCCGCCGGTGAGCCCCAGGCTGAGTTCATCGACGACCGGAGTAGCGGCCCCGGGGGTCGCGACGGTGACGTCGAATCCGGCGCTGGTGAAGATCTCGTAGGGGACGAGGAATTCTTCGGCCCAGAAGCCGGTGGGGTGTTCGGTTCCGTCGGTGAGGGTCCAGTGCCGTGCGGCGGTGACTGCCATCAGGACGTTGATCATGGAGATGTACCTCTCGTGGTCTCACGCGGGGCAGGTGACCCTGCCGCAGAACGGTGGTCAGTGTGTACTGCGTGTTCCGGCGGTGCACCGGACACGCGCCCCAGAGTAAAACCAGATGTGAACGCTGTCAACACCCCCGAGCGACGAAAAGGTTCTAGCCTCGTGTACGCCAGACTCCCGAAAGTGTGCACGGAGCTAGAACAATTCGCGAGATGCCCCCCTCGGCCCCTCTACCCCGCCAGCCCGAGCACCGCCAGGAACGCAGAGCGGACCCGGTCGTACATCTCCCCGGCAGGCTCCGCCGGGAATTTACCGTCCAGGTGGAGAAACGCCAGGCCGTGGGCGGTGCTCCACAGCCCGACGGCGAGGTCGTCGACCGCCCTGTCCGGGTAGACGGCCCGGAGACTCTCCGTCAGGGCCGCCTGCAGGATGCCGGCAGCCTGCACACGTTCATCGTTCTCGTCGTCACACTCACTCCCGAACATCAGCCGGAACATCCGAGGACGTTCCACCGCGAAGCGGACGTAGGCGACCGCGAAGTCCGCGAGGCCCTCAGGTGACGACGACCCTTCCCCGCTCACGGAAAGCTCTTCACCGAGCGCACGGAACCCCTGCGCAGCGACGGCGGACTCCAGCTTCGACCGGTCCGAGAAGTGCCGGTACGGTGCCGTCTGCGACACGCCCGCCCAGCGTGCGACGGCCCGTAGCGAGAAGTTTTCCCCTTGCTCGAGCATCTCGACGGCAGCGTCGATCAACGCCTGCCGGAGATTTCCGTGGTGGTAACTCTGTGTTGTCACTGACCCCGATGTTGACATCGATAACATCCTCTCCTATCTTCATGTAAGCACCGTACACATACACCTATGACTAGGGAAATCATGTCACACCCGCTGTTCACTCCGGTCAACCTCCCCAACGGCCAGATTCTTCCCAACCGCATCGCCAAGGCAGCCATGGAGGAAAGCATGGCCACCGCCGGCCAGCTCCCCGGCCCCATGCTGACCAGCCTCTACCGCACCTGGGCACGCGGTGGCGCGGGCCTGCTGATCACCGGAAACGTCATGGTCCACGACGCCGCACTGACCGGGCCCGCCGGTGTCGTGCTCGACAAGGACACGCCCCTGGAGCCCTACCGGCGGTGGGCCGCCGCCGCACACGGCGGCGGCGGGAAGGTCTGGATGCAGATCAACCATCCCGGCCGGCAGATCCAGAAGAACATGCCGGGGGTGACGTGGGGCCCGTCCGCCACCAAGGTGGACACCGGTCGCACCAGCGCCCTGTTCGACGTCCCCGAGGAGATGACGGAGGCACAGATCACCGCCACCGTCGACCGGTTCGTCGACACCGCCCGCCAGGCAGAACGCGCCGGCTTCGACGGCGTCGAGATCCACGCCGCGCACGGCTACCTGTTGTCCCAGTTCCTGTCACCGTTGTCGAACACCCGGACCGATGACTGGGGCGGCAGCCTGCACAACCGTGCACGCCTGCTGCTCGAGATCACCCGACGCACCCGTACGGCGGTCAACCCGGATTTCGCGGTGGCCGTGAAGTTGAACTCGGCGGACTTCCAACGTGGCGGCTTCGACAAGGACGACGCCCGGCAGGTCATCGACTGGCTCGCCCCACTGGGCGTGGACCTGGTGGAACTGTCAGGCGGCAGCTACGAGAGTCCCGCGATGACCGGCAACCCCGTCGGAGGGCAGGACGCCCGTACCGCGGCACGCGAGGCCTACTTCCTGGAACTCGCCGAGGAACTCGTCGCCGACAGTCCCGTCCCGCTGATGGTCACCGGTGGAGTGACCCGCCGTCCCGTCGCGGAGCAGGTCATCGACAGCGGCGTCGCCGTTGTCGGCATCGGAACCGCCCTGGCCGTCGACCCCGGTCTCCCGAACGCCTGGAAGAGCGGACAGGACGCCGCTGTCACCGTCCCCCGCGTCCGCATCCGGGACAAGGCGCTGGCGTCGGCGGCGTCCATGGCCCGGGTCCGCTACCAGCTGCGTCGGTTGGGCAGGGGCCGCCCGGCGAGCGTCCGCACCAGCGCCCTGTGGGCCTTCGGGGTCGAACAGGTCCGGGACACGCTCGCCCGACGCCGCTACGCCGCATGGTTGGGCGATCGTACGCACGTAGCATGACCATCATGGACGACCACGACACGGACGACACGGACCCGGAGACCCTCACCCTCGACGGCCGCACGTTCCACCTGTCCCGCGCCCGGGACGTCGACGTCGCCGACATCGTCGCGCTGCTCACCGACGATCCGTTGGGACGGACACGGGAGTCGTCGTCCCTGGCGCCCTACATGGAGGCGTTCCGCCGGATCGACGCGGACCCGAACCATCTTCTCCTCATCGTGCGCGAGAACTCGCCGACCTCCGGTCCCGCGGTGGCGACCATGCAACTGACCCTGCTCCCCGGACTCTCCCGCGGCGGAGCGACCCGCCTGCAGATCGAGGCGGTCCGGGTCGCCGCCGGGACACGTGGCAGCGGGCTGGGCTCGGCCCTGTTCGACCGGGTCCACGCCTACGGTCGCTCCCGCGGGGCGACACTGGCCCAGCTGACCTCCGACGTCACGAGGACGGACGCCCACCGTTTCTACGAGCGGCTGGGATACACCGCCAGCCACCAGGGGTTCAAGCTGTCCCTCTGATGCGGCACTGTGCTGCGGCGGCCGCGCAGCCGACCTATAGTCAGGGGCTGACATGTCCTCTTCCACCCCTCACGAGCGGATGTACGAATGAGAATCATCGACGGACACGACTGGTCGCCCCAGGGCACGGTGACCACGTGGCTGCCTTCCGAGACCATGACCGCCGCCTACGCCGCCACCGCCGACGACCCCACCCCGGCATCCTTCCTGCAGACCGACCATGTCCGCGGCGTGCTGGCGGGACGGGCACAGGGACGACGGCACCACGCCTACACCTGTTCGGTGGCGACACTGCCCGGCGTCCCGGACCGGGAGCGACTCACCCGCGCGGTCAACGACTTCGTCGCCGCGCACGAGGGGCTCCGGTCCACGCTGTCGGTGGACGGCGACGCACCGGACGGTTCGATCCGTCGTCGGACGGTGCCCGCCGACGCCGTCGACCTTGTGCCTGCACCGGTCACCGGCACCGTCACCGACCTGCTCGCCACCACCGCCGTCTTCGATCACGCGCCTGCTCTCGCGGTCGTCACGGCGGCCCGGGAGGACGGCCGGTCCTTCGACCTGCTGCTCGCCCTGGACCACGCCTCCGGCGACGGGATCTCCCAGATGACCGGGCTACTGGAACTCATGGCCCGCTACACCGGCGACACGGGGCCCGCTGCGCAGGCACTGGCCGCGCAGACGCGTCCGAGCTTCCTCGACTACATCCGGGACGAGCATGAGCGGGCCGCCGCGGTGGGGGACGACTCCCCCGGTGTCCGTGCCTGGCGTGGCCTGTTCGAGATCACCGGTGGCCGCGTCCCGGACTTTCCGCTGCCCACCGGCATCGTCGACGGCGAACCGCAACCGGTCGTCGGCATCGACGGCGTTCTGGCGGACCCGGACCTGACCGGCCGCCTGCGTGCACTCGCCCGCGAACACCAGGTCAGTTTCAGCACCGTGGTGTACGCCGCGCTCGGCCTGGCGCACGCGCGGCTCACCGGCGAGGACCACTACGCCACGGTGGTGGTCTCCGCGACCCGTGGTCGCCGCTACGCCGTCTCCCAGGGCTGGTTCTGCAACTTCACCCCGCTGTACTTCCCCGTCAGCGGCACGACGGTGGAGGACGTCCTGCCCGACGTCGTGACCGCCCAGGCGCGCCTGAAGGCGGCGCTGGACGAGCCGGTGCACGCCTCGCTGGGACACCTGATCCTCAGCGGACAGGTGGACCCGTCAGTGATGGGGAGCCCGCAGATGGTGACCTACCTCGACCTCGGGTGGTTCGAGGAACCCGACGGCGCGGACATCCGCCTGTTCACCGGTTTCGGCAGGACCAGCAACGCCAACCTGTGGGTCTACCGCAACGCCGACGGACTCGGCATCGGCTCCCAGGCGCCGGACAACCCGACCGCCCGGCAATCGGTGGAGACCTACGTCGCCACGGTCCACGACATTCTCGCCGCTGTCTGAGACCTCGGATGGACGTCACCTACCTCGATCACGTTCCCCTGGCCGGGTCTTTCGTGGAGCTGGAGTTGCAGTGGGCGGGCGCACCGTCGGGGCCCCGCGTCCCCCTCACGTTCAACCAGCGCAACCATCTCGCCGCCGTCGCCGCGTCAGGACGGTCGACGTGGATCGGGGGCACGGTGGACATCAGCGGTCCCGACGACGCACCGGCATGGTCGGACGCGGAGCTGGCCGACGCAGTGCACACCGTCGTCGTCGGTGCACCATCCCTGCGCCGCGTCGCCTCGGATGACGTCCATGCGACGTTCTCCCCCGACGCACTGACGGTCTCGGTCGGCCAGGTCCGTCCGGTGCCGACGGAGGTTGAGTTGGCCGACCGGATCGCTGCAGCATGTCTGCCTGGTGCGGTGCCGGGTGTCTACGCTGCACGGGCCGGGACCACACTGCTCTTCGCCGTCGACCATGTCCACGGCGACATGCTCAGCATCGACCTGGCGCTGCGACGGCTGTGGGACGCGTTGCACGGCCGTCCTGTCACCGACGCCGACACAGAACCGACCCCCGCTTCAGACACCTCCGCAACCACCGGGGCGGCGCTGGACGTGTGGAAACGGTTCTTCACGGTCACCGAGGGTCATGTCCCTGCCTTCCCGGTGCAGCTCAGCACGGGCATGACCGAGCCGGTCCACGACGTCCGGAGCCTCACACCTGCGGCGGCGCTCGACGGGGACCTCGACCATCGCACGTTCGCCGTCATCCTCACCGCGTTGGCCGAGGCGATGGAACCCGTGACCGGCTCCCCGGAGTTCGCCACGGTCATCCCGGTACACACCCGGGGACGGCGGGATGACCCGCGCCACGATGTCATCGGTTGGATGGTCAGCAACGCTCCCGTCGTCGCCCGTGCCGGTGACCCCGTATCGACGGCACGCTGGCTACGCGACGCGGTGACCGTGGCAGGTCTCCCGTTGGAGACGATGATCCGGGAATGCCGACCGGCGCTGCCTGCCGGTGTGGTGCCGATGGTGTCCTACATGGACTTCCGCCACCGTGGCGACCCGCTGCCGCAGGCGCGCTACATCTCGTCGACCTCTCCCACCGACACCGCCCAGCTGTGGTTCTCGCGCACCCGCGACGGTCTGGCCGTCCGCGCAAAGTACCCGGATACACCGGAGGCACGTCAGGTCATGGGCGGGGTGCTGGACCGACTGTCGGCGGCGCTGAGGTAGGCCGGGGCGCGCTGGCATCCGTGCCCCACGAAGGGTGGCATATGTGCGCCGGAGAGGGTGGCAGAGCAAACGGTCCGGCGGCAGAGGCGACGGTCGTTCTGGACCCTGAAACCGCCCGGTACCTCTGCCACGGGGCCATTGCCTCTGCCACAGCAGGTCACTCGTGGTCTGCTCGACCGTCCCACAGAGGCACGGTCACGCCGCGGATCGCCGCGACCGTCGCATCCCGGCTGAGCTCGGAGACATCGACGCCGATGAATTCACGCCGGATCCACCCGGCCTCGCGGAAGGACGCGAACCGACTGAGTCGCCACCGGAGCGCACCAGGCTCCTCGGTGTCTTCGGTCGCACGACGGCGGTGCTCCTCCTGATCGACGTGCAACGCCACAGGTGTGAGTCGCGCCGACGGATCAAGGTCAGAAATGATCTCTGACCAGTATTGCTCGACGAGGACGGTCTGAGGAACAATGACCAGCGCCGGCCCGTCCTCTGGCAACTCCCGCAGAACAGCGTTGAGCGTGGCGGCAACGAGTTGTCGCCACGCGGGCCACTCCTGGAAGTCCCGCACCGGGGCCACCGGCTGGAGAACCGGCCGCAGCAGGGCACCGATCTCCTCGGGATCGATGATGACAGCACCCGGAATCTCATCCGCGAGTATCCGCGCGGCAGTCGTCTTCCCCGCACCGAATGCGCCGTTGATCCATACGATGTGGCGCGCGGTTGCGCTCATAGGTGTTCCTCTCGCCAGTGGTGTGCAACATCGTCGCATACCGGCACCCTGCACCGCCCTACAGCCACCGGGTGACGTCGCCGCCCCACTCCAGACCCCACCGGGCCATCTCCTGTCGGACCAGGTCCAGCAGGTGAGCAGCATCGCGCACGTGGACCGGATCCAGGGACGTGAAGGACAGTGACAGCGTTGACCCGGTCTGGACCGCCCACGCACTCACCCCGCCTTGTCGGGCAGCCAGCTCGCGTGCGGACCCGGCGCGGATCACCGAGCGCAGGGCGACATCGCAGGCGGTGTGGTCCAGCCCGTGTTCGCGCCCGTGGTCCAGCCCCAGCCCGGTGAACGCACCCGACGGTTCCCCCAGGTTCGAGGCCAGGCACAGCGGTGTGGTGGATCCGGCGGCGGCACGGCGGACCACGGCATCGGGCAGGGCCTGCGCGACCTGCGCCATGGCAGCGACCTTGTCGGGGCCCGTACGGGTGGCGACGTCCCGGTAGGCCGCCTTCGCCGCGGCACGGATCTCTCCGAGGTCGTCATACCGCCCGGCATCCAGACGGACGGTGACCGTGGCACCGGTGGTCGCATTGGCGCGCAGGTCCAGCTCGCCCTCGTCGTCCGTCCCGTCCCTGTCCCTGTCCCTGTCCCTGTCCCTGACGGACATGGGCACCGCGAGGGGTACGGTGTCTCCCTCGCTGACGCGCCCCGAGCCGGCCAGGACACCCAGCGTGACGGCCTGGAAGAGGGTGTTTGCTGTTCCACCGCGGGAGGACGCCACGGCATCGAACCGTGCGGCGTCGACCCGCACTGCCACGGTCGGCACCACCGCCGGTCCTGCCGGCACCTCTCCGTGGTTCTCCGGGACGGACGCTCCCCCTGCCGCTGAGTTCCGCATCGATGCTGCCGCCCGGCCTGCCGCAGTGAGCAGTGACAGGGCGTCGCGCACGCTGTCGCGGCGGCGCACCCGGTGGTGGGGCGTCCTGGCCTGCCCGGTGACGGCCTCGGTGACCGCCCGGATCATCGCCGCACCGTCGGCGACGACATGACTGCGCACCAGGGAGACGATGACGTGACCGTCGGTGGTGGGCACGGCGCTGAGTTCCCAGGCCGGCCCGTGGACGCTGTCGATGTCGGTCTCGAGCCGGTCGTGCAGCCACCCGGTCACCTCATCCGGGGCCACCGGGTCCGGGTCGATCCGGACGTGTCCGGCGCGTGCGGTGTACACCCAGCGGTCGCGGACGGGCCCGCGTGTACGTCGGACGAGCCGGGACAGCCGTCCTGCAGTGAGCCGTCGTCCAACCTCCGCCACGTGGTCGAGTACAGGTCCGGACGCATCCACCCGCCAGATCACCTGGGGGATGACGGGGACGCCCATCACCTGTTCCATGACGACGAACAGGTGGTCGTCGGCGGTCAGGCGTTCACCGTCCGGCAGGTGGGTCACCGACTCAGCCCTCGTACACCGGTTCGCTGACCGTCGTGCCAGCCGTCTCGCCAGCCTCAGCCGCGCCGAACGGCAACGAGGCGGCGTCCCCGGTGTCGACCACGCTGTGCAGGACGGCGAAGTACTCGGCGACCAGCGCCCGCACGGAATCGCGGGTGCAGGGAGCGTCGGGGTAGCGCATCGAGATGTTCACCCCGCCCTTCGTCCGGACGACCCAGATGTAGACGTCGGTGGAGCTGTAGGCGACACCGCGCAGCGTCCGGTCGTGGGGGGTCCAGTCCTCCGCACCGGGGATGAACCGGGTGTCCACGTACGACACCACGAACCGCGGCGGCTCGGCGACCTGGAGCAGTTCGGCCACCTTCGGGTACGGGTAGGCCACCAGGTCGCGGTTCTCCTTCACCGCCGCCGTCGTCGCCGACACCGCCTCGGAGAACGCTGCACCGCGGGGCATGGGGTCCTCCACCGGCATCAGCCCGACGAACCACCCGGCCGACAACGCGAACTCCGGGGAGGTGCGGGTGTGCATCGGCATGACGTAACGGAAGGTGTCACCGCACAGTCCGGCGCGGTCGGCGCGCGCGGCGGCGACCTTCAGTGCCGCCAGCAGTCCGGTGACCTGGCTGCCGCCGTAGCGCTTGCTGAGCTGACCGAAGACGGTGGCGTCCACCTCGCCGAGCAGCCACATCGACGTGCTGACCTGCTGGACGTCCCGCTCCTCGTCGGCATGGGCACCGGCCAGCGGAAGACGCGGCGTGGCGGACGTCCCGGCGTCCCCGCCGGTGACGCCGGCACCGGTGAGGAAGGTGCGCCACCGCTGCACCACCGGATGGTCCGCGGTGAGGCTGTCGGCGAGGTCACGCTCGACCCGGCTGTAGTCCACGTGGGACCCGGCCAACGGAAGTTCCGGGGTGCGGTCGGCCAGCTGTGCGGCGTAGATCTCCCGCAGCTCCGCGATGGAGACGATCTGGGTGTAGGCGTCCATCACCGCATGGTCGGCGGCGAAGACCACGGTGAACCACGGGCCGTCCTGGCTACCGAGGGAGACGGCGGGATCGCCGGCGGACGCGTCGTCCGGCCCGACGGTGGCGACGGTGAGGTGCGGCCAGCGTAGTGCGGAGACCTCGGTGGCGAAATGGTGTTCCAGGAACGCATGGACGCTTCCGGCGTCCGGCAGGTCGCCGACGGTGTGGGAGGAGACGTCGACGGCGTCGGCCGGCAGGGTCTCGCGGTGCAGGGCGTCGCCCTCTACCCCCGTGTCGCCGACCGTCCCGGCGACCGCGGTCGTGCGGTAGGCCTCGTGCCGCACCATCCACAGCCGCAGGGTGGCGCTGAACGCCTCGGCGTCGAACGGGTGGTGGATGCGGAACGCCGTGCCGATCCAGTTGTCGCCCCGCGGCTCGGTCCGGGAGTCCGTCCGGGGGTCCGTCCGAGTATCCGCCGACGGGGAGGCGAGCGACTCCCGGACGTGTGCTTCGTGGTTGCTGGACAGCGGGCGCGGATCAACAGCCCAGGCATCGGCGGCGGTGGGGGTCCAGGTGGTGACGTGCCCGGGGTGCAGCCGGTACGCCGAGAGTTCGGTGTATTCCATGACAAAGGGTCCTTTCCAGGGTCAGGGGTGAGGTGAAGCGTGAAAGGGCGGGGAGTATGGGAAGGACGGGGAACGTCAGGGCTCTGTGATAACACGCTGGAGCACGCAGCGCAGCAGGTGAACACCGCTTCGTGACCGATGACACAGCCGCCGTCCGCGGAGGGGTCTATTCACCCGCGTCCTTGTCCGCGAAGCGCGGATGGTCGAGCTTCCAGGTGATCACGGCGATCACGGTGGACATCAGGGCCAGGGCCGCCAGCGAATTATGTGTCCCGATGGAGTGGAACACCGTGCCGCCGAGCACGATCCCGGCGAGGAATCCGGCGTAGGTCACGACCTGGGCGACCCACACCCACCGGCGGACACCGGACAGGTGCAGGGCGAACCCCTGCCCCATCTTCACCAGGGTGCCGGTGACATACGACAGCGGCATGGCGACCTGGTTCTGACGGCTGATCGAGGTGTTCAACGCCCCGAGGCCGAAGGCCAGTGACAGGATCGGGACGACGCCGAGAGGCGCGTCGGAATCGTTCGTGAGCACGTCGACCAGCCAGGCGACGTAGGCGGCGGCCATGGTGACCAGCGTGGCACCGTGCCGGGACTTCTTCCACCAGTGGATACGGGCCAGGGTGGCGACCATCACGCCCACCAGGAACGCGAGCACAGTGGCCAGGGCGCCGAGTCCGAGAACGTGGTTGCCCTTGAAGTGCTCGAGGATCATCCGTTCGGTGTTGCCGGTCATGAACGTCACGTACCAGCCGGAGGTGTGCAGCCAGGCGGCCGCTCCCATCGCCCCGGCGAGTCCGGCGAGGACGATGCCGAGATTCATCTCGCGGCGGTCGTAGTACGGGCCGAGGGCAGGATGCTGTGGGGGCATGTGGAGAGCTTTCGGTATGGGGAACGGGGAGCGCGAGGGGTGTGCGGGGCCGCTATAGTACCTGGATTCAAGACTGCCCACCGGGCGGATATCGTTGCAGGCGGACCCATCCACCAGCCACAGGAGCACAGCAGTGACCCGCCCCCGCCTGTTCGACGCCCACTTCCACGTCATCGACCCCGCGCACCCGCTCGTGGAGAACAACGGCTACCTGCCCGACCCGTTCACCGCACAGGACTACCTGCAGCGCGTCGCTGAGCTGAACGTCGCCGGAGGTGCCGTCGTCTCCGGGTCCTTCCAGGCGTTCGACCAGGGGTACCTCCGCGACGCGTTGAGCGTGCTGGGACCCGGCTTCGTCGGCGTGACCCAGATCCCCGCCGACACCACCGACGAGACGATCCGGGACCTCGACCGGGCCGGCATCCGGGCAGTACGGTTCAACCTGAAACGCGGCGGCTCCGCCGGGACCGGTGACCTCGCCGCACTCGCACGACGAGTCCACGACCTCGTCGGCTGGCACACCGAGCTCTACGTCGACGCCCGCGAACTCGACGGGCTGGAGGACGTCCTGACCGGTCTGCCCGCGGTGAGTATCGACCACCTCGGCATGCACCGCGACGGTGTCCCGGGGCTGCTACGGCTGGTGGAGAAAGGGGTCAAGGTGAAGGCGACCGGGTTCGGACGCGTCGATCTTGACCCCGCGACCGTGATCCGGCAGATCATGGAGATTGATCCGTCGGCCCTGATGGTCGGCACCGACCTCCCGTCCACCAGGGCGGCGCGTCCGTTCACCGACACCGACCTGGACCTCATCACCGAGATCGTCACCGACACCGTCGGTGCCGATCACGTCGAGGACGTCTTCTGGAACAACGCCGCACGTTTCTACCTCCGGACCACCGACCTCACAGACCGCTGACCCGGCGCGTCTACCCGGTGAGACAACACGATAAGCACGGAAAGGCGGTGGCTATGATGGCTGTCCGGCACACCCTGATTGACACACCGGTCGGGCCGTTGACCCTGGTCGCCGACGGTGACGCAGTGACCGGGCTGTACTTCCCCGACCACTCTCCCCTTCCCGACGATACTCCCTTCGGCGACCGGGTCGCGCGACAGGACGTAGCGTCCGACGGCGTCCTCGCCCAGGCCACCACCGAACTGTCGGAGTACCTCACCGGACAGCGTCAGACCTTCGACGTCACCGTCGCGACCCACGGGGACGGCTTCTCGGAGAAGGTGTGGGCACTGCTCAGACAGATCCCCTACGGAGAGACCACCACCTACGGGACGCTCGCCACGAAGCTCGGGAACCCCAGGCTCGCCCAGCGCGTCGGGCAGGTGGTCGGCCGCAACCCGGTCAGCATCATCATCCCGTGTCACCGGGTGGTCGGCGCCGACGGTTCCCTCACCGGGTACGCCGGTGGTCTGACGCGGAAGCGCCGGCTGCTGGAACTGGAGGAACCTGTGGAAATATCCTCGTCGCGACTGTTCTGAAGCTGGCCGTGAATAAGGCGTAGCGTAGAGAGATGAACGGGGTGATGACCCCGCGCTCAGTTCTCGAAGAAGGAGCAGTCATGCGAGCAGTGTCCTACGTCCGGAACAACACCGTTGAGGTGCAGGAGAAGCCCGTTCCGGAGATTGAGGCCGATGAGGTTCTGCTGAAGGTGTCCGGCGCCGGCCTGTGCCACTCTGACCTGCACATCATCGCCGGGGGCGACGACAACCCACTGATCGGCGAAACGTTGGGCCACGAGGTCGCCGGTGTCGTCGAGAAGACCGGCGATGCTGTGACCGGCTGGGATGTCGGTGACAGCGCCTTGGTGGCTCTCGTCCTCAGCTGCGGCGAATGCGACAAGTGTCTGGCCGGTCGCGACAATGAGTGTGAGGTCGCCAGCCCGCGGGGTTCCCTCGCACCGTTGTCACCCGGTATCGGTTCCCCCGGTGGCATGGCTGAGTACCTGGCGGTGAAGACCCATCACCTCGATCCTCTCGGTGAGCTGGACCCTGCCACATCCGCACCGTTGGCGGATGCTGCGCTGACGCCGATGCACGCGGTCAACAGCGTCCGTGACCGACTGGTCGGCGGCGCAACCGTGGTGACCATCGGTATCGGCGGACTCGGCCACGTCGGCCTGCAGATCCTGTCCGCCACCACCGGTGCGCGCATCATCGCCCTGGACACCGACCAGAACAAGGTCGACTACGCCGCCGACCACGGTGCGGACGTCGCACTGCTCAGTGACGCCAACGCCGCCTCCCGCATCATGGAGGAGACCGGTGGTCGCGGTGCAGACGTCGTCCTCGACTTCGTCGGTGTGCAACCGACCGTCGATCTGGCGCTGTCCGTGATCGGAGTCGGTGGCGCCATCCGGTTCGTCGGCCTCGGTGGAGGGAAGTTCACCTACGACGCGAACAACTCCGCCCTCCCGTGGGGCGTGAACATTGAACGCTCCTACGGCGGCACCCGTTCCGACATGCGCGAGGCCGTCGCCCTCGTACAGCAGGGGAAGCTCCACGTGGAGACCACGAAGTACTCCCTCGACGACGCGGTACAGGCCTTCGATGACCTGCGGGACGGCAAGGTCAGCGGACGCATCGTCCTGGTGCCGTGACACAAGACCCCGCGCAGGAGCCGCCGTCCCTGTTCGAACCGTCCGGGCCAGACGACGTCTCACGTCCTCTCGCCGACCGTCTGCGTCCCCGGGTTCTCACCGACGTCGTCGGCCAGGAGCACCTCCTGGGACCCGACGGGCCGATCGGGAGGATGGTGTCGGCGCATCACCTGACCTCGATGGTGCTCTGGGGTCCACCGGGGTGCGGCAAGACGACCATCGCCCGCCTGCTGGCCGACGCGACGGGCCTTCACTTCGCTCCCCTCTCCGCGACATTCTCCGGTGTCGCCGAACTGCGCAAGGTGTTCCAGGCCGCGCAGAAGCGCCGGGAGGTCGGCCAAGGCACACTGTTGTTCGTCGACGAGATCCACCGCTTCAACCGCGCCCAGCAGGATTCGTTCCTCCCCTACGTCGAGGACGGGACCATCGTGCTGGTGGGCGCGACGACAGAGAATCCCAGCTTCGAACTCAACGCCGCACTGTTGTCACGCTGCCAGGTGTATGTCCTCCACCGCCTGGACATCACGGCCCTGGAGTCACTGCTCACGAAAGCCGAGGAGCTCTCGGGACGGTCGCTTCCGTTGGATGACCAGGCCCGGCAGACGCTGCTGGCCCTGGCCGACGGCGACGGGCGCTACCTGCTCAACCTCGTCGAACAGGTGCAGGCCGTGCCCGGTCCGCTGGACGTGGACGGGCTCCTGCAGCTGGTGCAGCAGCGTGCCCCGGTCTACGACAAGTCGCAGGAGGGCCACTACAACCTCATCTCGGCCCTCCACAAGTCCATGCGCGGTTCCGACCCGGACGCGGCGCTGTACTGGCTCGCACGCATGCTCGTCGGCGGTGAGGACCCGTTGTTCATCGCCCGGCGTCTGGTCAGGTTCGCCACCGAGGACGTCGCGCTCGCTGATCCGGAGGCCGTCCACCAGTCACTCGCGGCCTGGGACGTGTACGAACGGCTCGGCTCGCCGGAAGGTGAACTCGCCATCGCCCAGGCGGTGGTGTACCTGGCGACGGCACCGAAATCAGTCGCCGTCTACCGCGGATTCACCGCCGCCACCCGCCTGGCGGAGAAGACCGGCTCACTGATGCCACCGGCACACATCCTCAACGCGCCGACCCGGCTGATGAAGGATCTCGGGTACGGCGAGGGCTACCGGTATGACCCGGACACCAATGACGGGTTCTCCGGAGCGGACTACTTCCCGGATGGCGTCGACCGACAGACACTGTATGAACCGTCCGGACACGGGCACGAGAAGACGATCCGGGACCGGATCCTGCGCTGGGAACAGTTGCGGGACGGACGTCGGTAACTTTCCCCGGTCCGGATCTCACGTTCGGCCCGCCCAGTGCGACTACCGTGTGATGACGATGACAACACCGTTCGAGCAGGCAGTCAGACAGCACGGGGCCACCGTGCTGCGGGTCTGCCGTGCCGTCCTCGGTCCGGGAGCCGATGCCGACGACGCCTGGTCAGAGGCGTTCCTCGCATTGCTTCGCTCCTGGCCCTCACTGGAGGACGGCACGAACGTGGAGGCGTGGTTGGTTCGCGTCGCCCACCGCAAAGCCATCGACGTCACCCGCCGACGGCAGCGCCATGCCATCCCCACCGACGCGCTGCCTGAACAGACCTCCGGCCTCGGGACGCCCGGCGCCGATGACTACGCACTGTGGGACACGGTGGCCCGCCTCCCGGAACGCCAACGTCTGTCCGTGGCCTACCACTATTTCGGCGGGCTCCCCCATGCGGAGACCGCCGCCCTCATCGGCGGCAGCCCCGACGCCGTGCGCCGTGCCTGCGCCGACGGGCTCAGGACACTACGCCGCATCTACCTCACCGGCCACACCGATCCCGCTGAAGGAGAACCACGATGACCGCAGACAGCTTCTCCCCCGCCTCCTTCCCCGTCGGGGAGGACGACCTGTCACGTCTCCGCGCCCGACTCAGCGCAGACTCGGACACCGACGGCCTTCTCGACGTTGCGTACCGGACCGTCGATTCACCGGTCGGACCTCTGTTGCTGGCTGCGACACAGAAAGGCCTGGTACGTGTGGGGTTCGACGTGGAGGATTTCGGCCGCGTCCTGTCATCGCTGGCTGACAAGGTCAGCCCGCGGGTACTGGAGTTCCCACGGCGTCTCGACACGGTGGCTTCGGAACTGGACGAGTACTTCGCCGGTCGACGGCGATCCTTCGATGTCGACCTGGACTACGCGATGTCCGCCGGGTTCCGTCGCACGGTCCAGCGCTATCTTCCCCACATCGGTTACGGGCACACGCAGTCGTACAAACAGGTCGCCGAGAACGTCGGGAATCCGAAGGCAGTACGCGCCGTCGGCACAGCCTGTGCGACGAATCCGCTACCTATCGTGGTCCCGTGCCACCGGGTCCTGCGGAGCGACGGCGGGCTCGGTGGATACCTCGGCGGGCTGGAAGCGAAGACGACGTTGCTGGAGCTGGAAAACGGCGCAGACGGTGTGTAATGTGAGCGCTGGTTACAGTTTCTGAGTTGTTTTTCCCTTCCGAGTACCGGGAGGAATCAAGTTCACGGAAGTTGTCTTTAGGACGCGAACTGATTCCTCAAGGAACATTCGGTCAACCCAGTGGACGGAAGACTCCGGACACTGACACTGAAGAAGGGAAGATCGCATGATCAACGGCACTGTCAAATGGTTCAACGCCGAAAAGGGTTTCGGTTTCATTTCTCCCGAGGACGGCTCCTCCGACGTCTTCGTCCACTACTCCGAGATCCAGGGCGGCGGTTTCCGCAGCCTGGAGGAGAACCAGAAGGTCACCTTCGAGACCGAGGACGGCCGCAAGGGCCTGGCAGCGGTCGGCGTGACCGTCGTCTAAACGAGGTTTCTCCGACCCCGGCACTGTCGAACACGACAGAGCCGGGGTTTTCCTCTGCCGTCACCCCGCCCCCAGGACGATCATCCAGATGGCGATGTGGTGCAGACCCGCGGCGATGATGGTCCCCGCATGGAAGACCTCGTGGAAGCCGAACCAGTGTTCACTGATTGTCGGCCACTTCAGTGCGTACACCAGCGCACCGAGACTGTAGATCGCCCCGCCGGTGATGATGAGGACGAGTTCCGGCACTGTCAGCCCGGCCCACAGGATCTTCATGCCCAGCAGGGCGATCCATCCCAGGCAGAGGTAGATCGACACGGACAGCCACCGCGGGTGGTTGATCCACAGGATGTTGACCGCAACCGCGGCAAGCGCGGTGACCCAACACAGGACGAGGATCGGCGTCCTGTTTCCCGGCGCATCCGCACCGATGAAGACGGGCCCGTAGGTCCCGGCAATGAATATCGCGATCATGGCGTGGTCGGCCCTCCGCCACCACTGCACGGACCCCTCACTTTTCCAGGGAACCCGGTGATACAGTGCCGAGACCCCCAGCATCCCGGCCAGACACAGCGCGTAGACGGCCGTCGACACCGCCAGCGTGGAGAATCCGGTGTTGGAGAACGCCAGGACCGTCAGGCTCGTCCCTGTACCGAGGAAGAACCAGAACGCGAACAGGTGCAGGTATCCCCGCAGTACGGGGCGGGGACCGCGGTAGAAGACGGTGCGACGTGCAGACGGCATGGGGTCCTCTCAGTCAGTGCCCGGTTCACTCCGTAGGCGCGGCTCGACACGGGCGTCCGGCCGTAAGCCCGACTTGTCCCGGTAGAAGTCACGGATGCGTTCCATGTCGTCCGCGACGTCACCGGTGATGTCGATGGTCGGCCCGAGGCCGGTCGTCATCGTCGGGCGGTCGACATAGCCGAGGGTCACCGGCAACCCTGTCTGCTCGGCGAGCCGGTAGAAGCCGGACTTCCAGTGCGTGTGCGGGCCGCGGGTCCCGTCCGGCGTGATGACGATCGCGGTAGCCCTGTCCTCGTTGACGTGGTGCACAAGGTCGCCCACCACATCCTCCGGCGATTCCCGGTCGACAGCGATTCCCCCGAGACCGCGCATCACCGGACCCCGCCAGCCGTCGAAGAGACTGTCCTTGCCCAGCCACCGGATCCTGATGCCCAGCTTCCAGGCGATGCCGAGCATGAGGATGAAGTCCCAGTTGGACGTGTGCGGGGCACCGAGAAGAATCGTGGGGCGTCGCGGCGCAGGCTCGGAGACCAGGTGCCATCTACTGACGAACCAGTACGCACTGGCGATGAGCCGTTTTACCATTTCTCCAGATTACATGGTGCGCTGCAAAGTTACTTTCGGGCTCAAGAGCTGGTGCCGACTACGTCGCGGGCTCTTCCGCCGGCAGGCCGGCAGGCGCCGCATCCCACTTCACCAACTCCCACCCGTCTGTCGGCGAACCCTTCACCACGACGGTTCCCGTGTTGCGCAATGGTTGATCACGGAACAGATTGTTGTCACCGTCGGTACTCATCAGGACCCAGGTCATGATCGAGGCAACGTGGGCGAAGATCACCGGGTTCCTGTCCCCGTTCCTCTCGACGGACTCCAACGCACCGTCGAACCGCGCCTTGAACTCGTCACCGCTGATCGATCCCGGGATACGGGCGGAGGTGTCTCCGTCGATCCACTGTTGGGGAGCGACAAGGTAGGTCTCGAAGGCATCGCTCTCCGGGGTCCCCTTCCACGTACCGGCGGGAATCTCCGCCACACCCGGAAGGATCTGAACCGTCAGGCCACGGGCCTTCGCGGTCGGCTCGGCCGTCTGCTGGGTCCGGTACAACGATGACGCGTAGACACCGTCGAACGACTCGTCGGAGAGCCGCTCAGCCGCAGCGTCCGCCTGCTCATGACCGAGGTCGGTCAGGGGAGGTCCGGGCTCTGTACCGACGATGAGCCCGGAGGCATTACCCGTCGACTGCCCGTGCCGTACGAAGGTGACGGTCATGGTGCCCTCCGTTCTTTCGGCATCAGGGTCGCAACCGTACTGCGGGGACGCTGCGGACGGCGCGGCGCCATCCGACACGGCATCCCCTCTGCGGGTCAGCCCGGAAGGTCGGGCCTGGACAGTAGGTCGGTGAGCATTCACAGCTCTCTCCTCGAGAGGGGTTCCAGGTGCAGCAACGCACTTACCATACATACTTCGCAGTATTACGTTCAAGGAACATACCGTGTCCAATGATGATCCCCACAGTCTTCTGGTCATCACACCGACCGGAAACGCAGCATCGCCACAACCCCCGCCACGGGCCCCACCACCAGGGGAACCAGGGCATACTGCCACGTCACCACAGGTACCAGCACCCCGACCAGTTGAATGCTGGCGACAGTCACCAGGAAGCCCGCCGCCGTCTGTGCAGTCAGCGCCGTCCCGGCGACGTTTCCGTCGACATTCTCACTGAGCATCGTGGAGAACACCCCCGAATCAGCGATCACCGACGCTCCCCACACCGCCGCCAGCACGGTCAGCAACACCGGCCCGGCGGTGTACATCAACGGAGACAACAGACAGCACAGCCCACTGACTGTGAGTGCGACGGCAGCGGTGCCCCTTCGCCCGAACCGGTCGGCCGCCCACCCACCGAGGAGACAACCGATGACACCTGCCCCGCCGATGACGACGAACGTCCATAAGCTGAGGGTCTGGTCTGCGGCACCGCGAGCAGCGACGGCGGCAGCCGCGAAGAGCGGGAACCACGTCCACAGGGCGTAGAGCTCCCACATATGCCCGAGGTACCCGATGTTGATCAGCCGGGGACGCCGCCGGGTGATCAACGTGGTCAGGTAGTGCGGATCCGGGACGGTCGTGCCGGACGACAGGTACGGTCCGGTGGTCAGGACCAGCAACGCAAGGACCGCTCCGGCCGTGGTCACACCGGCAGCGGCGGCCATGAGCACACGCCAGTCCACGTCCACGGTGCCGATCAGGTGAGGCAGGGTGGAGCCGAGCGTCAGTGCACCGATGAGAATCCCCAGCGACCGCCCGCGACGTGCCCCGGGCGACCACGAGGTCATGATCTTCATCCCCACCGGGTAGACGCCGGCGAGGAACACCCCGGTCAGCAACCGCAACGGCACCGCGACCGCGAGGCCGTCAGCGATGAGTGTGAAGGCCATTGTTGTCGCCGCCGCCCCCACCGCACTCGCCGACAACTGCAGTGGGGCAGGTATCCGGTCAGCAAGGTTCGCCAGGGCGGAGACGACTGCCCCGACCACGAAACCGACCTGTGTCGAAGCCGTCAACCACACCGAGGCACTGAGACTGATACCCCACTCATCCTGCAGCGACGGAACCACGGCCGATGCAGAGAACCACGTGGCCAGGCACAACACCTGGACAAGCGCCACCGTCCCCCGCTGCACCACGGGATTGTCACGGATCCCCGCACACCTGGCCACGCACCCCTGCCCTTCTACAAGGATTCCGTGACGACAAAGTACACACTGAACAGGCCCAACGCCACGGTGCAGAAAGCCAACGTGATGACCGCACCCACGGAGTTGTGCAGTCTGTCATTGACGACACCGAGGGCAGCACGCCGATACCGACGTCGCTGACCTGCATAGATACCGAGAGCGACAAGCACCAGTCCCCCCGTAACGATGACGACCGTCGCTCCGTAGTGCGGGACCCATCGCAGCGTTACCGCGGCGGCCACCAGGTAGGCCATCGATGTGCGCCCCCAGGCCATACTGGTCCGTTCGGGCTGCAGACCAGGATCCGCCACCGGGATCGGTGACGGCGACCGCGACGTCGAACGCTCAGTCACAGCAGAACCAGGAGCAGGAGCACGACGGCGACGACGATGGCTCCGACCGACAGGGCCGGAACGATCGCCGGCGCGGGAAGGGGCCGCTGTTCGCGCATCGCACGTTCAACCCGCAGCCACCGGAACGCCGCACCGGCGGCCAGCACTATGCCGAGGCACAGCGCCACCAGCGCACCGGTATTGCGGAGGTTCTCCGGAACGGTGTCGATCGGCAGTGCCTCGAGTGCCACGCCGCCAGCGATGAACGCCAGCGCGGTGCGCATCCACGCCAGAAAAGTCCGCTCATTGGCCAATGTAAACCGTGGGTCCGGTTCGGTTCCGGTGGGAAACAGGGCCTTCGACAGCGTCGAGCGACCATCATCGCCGTGGCCCGAAGGTTCTTCCGCATTTTCATTCACAGTGAAACATTCTAAACACGCGGCAGGTCCGGCTGTCGCCGTCCCGACTCGTCAGGGCACCGCATACTTCACGCCCACAGCGAGAATCATGAGGTCAGGAAGGTGTCGGGAATCCAGTCCCGTCAGTTGCCGGATCTTCGCCAACCGGTTGTCGATGGTGTTCGGGTGCACGTGCAGAGCTTCTGAGGTTTGCCGACGGTCCAGGTCGGTCTTGAAATAGACGTTGAGGGTCTCCAGGAGTTCTTCGTTGGCTCGTACCGGTGCGCACCGACGCTGCAATACGGCCAGTGACATGCTGTGGTGAGCGAGATGGTGCTCGAGCGCGACATCCGCCAGGGATGTGACGCACCCGGTGCGGTTGATCTGCACAGCAACCTCCAGCACTTCGGATGCCTCCTGCGCCGCCCGGCGGAGGTCCTCTGGTCGTTCCGCCTGGGCCACCGCTGCCGCTACGGGGACGGAATGCAACTCCTGCAGTTTCTCTACGGCGGTAGCCAACTCGGACGGCACGGAACTGGTGATCAACCGCGCACTCTGCTCCCTGACGTCGGCCAGCCACAGACGTTCTCCGAGGTGTCGTTGCAACAAGGCTCGGGTACGACGCACTTTTCGTGTTCCGGCAATGGTTCGAACCTGGTCAGAACCGGTGGTTTCTGCAACCGTGACCCCGATGTGAATCAACACAACGACAGGATCCTCTGGAACTTCCCCGGGATAGTCGTCGTGGGGTGAGACAGCCCCGTCGAAGAAATGTGCTATCCACCGGCTGCTCCACCCGGCGCGGGCGGTAATCGTATCGCGCGACGTCCGTTCGTAGGCGCTGATCGCCTCGCGGATAACTGCATCGTAGGTGGCACGGATCTGCACGACAACCGGCGCGGACCGGGACGGTTCTCCAAGTTGTTCCTCCACCGCCTCGATCAACGTGTCCGCTCCGATCTGCCAGCAATGCAGGAAGTTCCTTAGCGGTACCCCCTCAGCAGCACGGTCATTCGCCCGGGCCAGTTCGTCGCGCAGGATCTCGGGTACGTCGAGTCCAGGATCACCCAGCGCCAGAAGCGCAGTGTCCATGAATCGCCGGATGGTGTGGAGACTGTCCCGGTACAGGTGCTCGGGAACAGTCTCCGGCGTGTACAGGCCGGATGCCTCGACATAACGGTCGATGGTGGTGTGCGCCAACGCATTCGTCCGTCGGCGCAGAACGCTGATGTCGGACGACATGTCCACGGCACGACCAGGAGGCGACATCACATCATTTTCTTTTTGTGACATGTCACACATTCTACCTGGTATTCGTGTGACCCAACCGGTGTTGTTCACTTCACAAACGGAGCATGCTGTGTCTTGCACCATCTGCCGCAGGTCGGCAGGCTCCAGGACACCAAGGAAAACCATGTCTCACATCACGCCCCAGCACCCTCCCCTTCACGGCATCACCGTCATCGATCTCGGGCAGTACATCGCAACGCCCGGTGCTACACAGACACTCGCCGACCTCGGGGCCGACGTGATCAAGGTTGAAGGCCCCCGCGGCGACCAGGCAAGGACGATCGGCCCGTTCGGGGACAGCATCATGCGTGCCTACAACCGCCGCAAGAGTTCTGTCGTGATCGACCTGAAGACGGAGAGAGGAATCGAACAGGTCAAGGCATTGATCAGTGACGCCGACGTCGTCGTCAGCAATCTCCGTCCGGGCGCCGCCGACCGGCTCGGTCTCAGTTCAGAGACAATCCGTACCCTGAACCCGGGGGTCATCTTCGCCGAGGTCACCGGCTTCGGTAAGACCGGCCCGTCCCGGCAGCGGCCGGGTCTGGACATCGCCGCCCAGGCGGAATCCGGTCTCATGTACGTGACCGGGGAACGCGACGGCGAACCTCAGCGCGTAGGTGCACCCATCATTGACCACGCCACGTCCTATGTCCTGGCACAGGCGATACTGGCCTCACTGTTCCGCCGCGAACGTACCGACGCCGGTGACCACATCGAAGTCTCACTGTTAGACGTGGCGCTCGATCTCCAGGCCGTGAACTGGGCGGATTACAGTTACGGGGCGAAACCGGTTCGCCAGGGAAACGGCCAGGCACTCGCGGCGCCGGCGGCCGACCATTTCCCGACGGCAGACGGCTCGATCGTGGTCTCGGCGTACACAGACGGTAAGTTCAGCGCGCTCTGTGAGCTCGCCGGTGTTCCTGACCTGCCGACGGACCCCAGGTTCACGGACAATCCCTCCCGGGTACGGAACCGGGAAGCCCTCCTGGAGATCCTCCGCCCTCATTTCGCTGCGCTGACGTCGGATGAGGCACTGAGGCTTCTCACCGGCGTCGGCATCGTGGCAGGTGCAGTGCGCTCCTACGACCAGGCCCGGGATTCAGGCGACGTCGTCGCATCCGGGGTCTTCGTCGATGCCGTTGATTCCAAGGGCGAGCACTACAGCATTCCGGGACTGCCGTACCAGGCCACCAGCGTCCCGCGGGGTGACAACGGGGGCACCGTCCCTGCCCTCGGCAGTGACACCGACCGCATCCTCGGCTCCCTCTCACTCAACTAGCTTCAGTACCTCCCCAAGGAGAACAGTCATGATCCATACACGTCCCGACATCGGGTTCACGCCCGTCGGGAACTCAATTGACACGTCCGAAATCCGCCGGAGGGGCTGGCTTGTCACAATCGCCCTGATGCTGTTCATGTTCGTGAACTTCGCGGACAAGGTGGTGGTGGGAATCGTCGGCGTCGAGCTCCAGCACGAGTTCGATATCTCCTCCGGCCAGTTCGGTCTCATGCAGAGCGTCTTCTTCTGGCCGTTCGCCGTCGGTGCCATCGTCCTCGGCTCCCTCGGTGGCCGGGTCAGTGCCAAGTGGTTGTTGAGCGGATTGGCGGCAGTGTGGATACTCAGCCTCATCCCTCTTACCGGACTCATTCCGGTGACCTTCGCGGTGATTCTCGGCGCCCGCATGCTCCTCGGCTTCGCCGAAGGGCCGGCGGCTGCACTCGCACAGCAGATCGCCCACACCTGGTTCGTGCCCAGGAGAAGGTCTCTCCCCTCGTCAGTCGTGATTATGGGCGCATCCCTGGGGCCGTTGATCGCAGCGCCCCTGTTGACGTGGGTCATGCAGCGTTTCGGCTGGCACATGACGTTCTATGTCCTCATTGTGCTCGGCATCGCCTGGTTGGTCCTGTGGCTCATCGTGGGCAAAGAGGGTCCCGCCGCGAATGCCTCCACACCGGTAACTGACAAGGACAAGGAGGCGGTTGCTCTTCCGGAGACCGCGCCTCTCCGCGCGATCTGGGCACGTCCCACCGTCTTCGGTATCGCTTTCTTCGCGTTCTGCTCGTACTGGGCCACCTCGTTGAAGGTCAGCTGGTTACCCGTCTACCTGCGGCAGGGGCTGGAGTACAGTGCCTCCGAAACCGGCTTCCTGGTGACACTGCCTTTTGCCGCTGCGGTGATCCTCACCTTCGCCACCGGAGTCGTATCGTCACGGATGATGATGCGTGGCGTGTCCTCCCGAAAGGCACGCGTCGTCCTGTGTGCGGTACTCCTCGCTGCAGCGGGAATCTGCATGATCGGCTTCACCGTTCTCCCGGTCGGCGTCGTACAGATGGTCCTGATCACGCTGGCATTCTCGCTGAACACCGCCGCCTGGGGCCTGGCGTTCTCAGTGTTGTCGGACGTCGTGCCGAGCAAGCAACGCGGGTCCGTCATGAGCACCATGGTCGCCATTTACAGCATCGGCGGTGCTGCCGCCCCGTTGCTGATCGGCTGGCTGGTGTCGGGCGCCAGCGACAAGGCCCAGGGTTACGGCTACGGCTTCATCGTGGTCGGCATCATCATGATCCTCGGCGCAGTCGCGGCGTACTTCTTCGCTCATCCCGAGCGCGACGCAAAGATCATCGCTGAACGGTACGGGACCACCACCTAACTCGGTGCACCACACCACCTCCGGTCCCCCCTCGTAGGGATCGGATTCCACTCTACGAAAGGACGACACCATGTCTCACGAGACAACCAGCCAGACACATCAGACCGAGACTGCAGCGCATCTGACCGCAACAGCCACGGAGGCGTTCCGACTCGGGTTCAACACCTACCTGTGGGGCTATCCGCTCGTTCTGATGCACCGCACCCGAAATGCACTCATTGACCCGGGCCGTACACGGCCCGGCACCGTCAACACCCTGCGGGTGGTCCCCCGCCTGCTCACCGACCGGGACCGCGACGTGGTGAAGCCCAACAACGACACCATTTACGTGACCGGGTGGCTCGAGCTCAGCGACGGACCCGTCTCCCTGTCCGTTCCCGCGGTATCCCGCTACTACGGGCTGCAGCTTCTCGATGCCTACACGGACACGTGGGGCTACGTGGGAACACGCGCCACGGGTTCGGAGGCCGGTGAGTACATGATCGCCGGACCCGACTGGAGCGGTGACGTCCCTGAGGGGACGACCCTCCTGTCCTCACCCACGAACACCGTATGGCTCCTCGGAAGGATCGTCGTCCAAGGGCCTGACGACCTGGACACGGCCAGGGCCATCGGTGAGTCCTTCCGTCTGACAGGGCCGACGGTCGATGTCTCCGGCCCGTCACCCGCGCCCTCACCGCATACAGTCAAGGACGCGGGCATCGAGTTCTTCGATGAGCTCGGGGCAGCTCTGGAGGGCAACGTCCTGTCAGCCGACAATGAACAGCTCTCACGGATGGCGGAAGCAGGCATCGGTACCGGAAAGACGCCGAGCCGGGAGATCACCGATCCCGCGGTCCGTGCGGCGCTCGACGCGTCAGTCGCTGCCGCGCATTCCTGCATCGCCGCCAGTGAGCGCGGGTTGTCCTCCGGTGGCGGAGACTGGACATACGAACTCAATCTCGGACGCTACGATGGCGATCACCTGCTCAGATCCGTCGTGGGACTGAATGCACTCGGAGCGCTCACGGCCGAAGAGGCGACGTACGCCAACGCCGGCTGCGACGCTGACGGTGAGCGATTCGACGGAGGCAACAGCTACGTGCTCCGTTTCGAGGCGGACGGCCTTCCCCCGGTCGACGCCTTCTGGTCACTCACGATGTACGACGAGGACGACTTCCTCGTCTCCAATTCCATCGACCGCTTCGCCATCGGCGACCGTACCCCCGGCGTCGAGTACGGGGACGACGGGTCGCTGGAGATCGTGATCTCCCACGAACGGCCTGAATCGACGTCCAACTGGTTGCCGGCACCCGAGGGGCCGTTCCAGCTCACGCTCCGGCTCTACATCCCGAAGAGCACCGTACTCGACGGGACGTATGTCGTCCCGTCGGTGCGACGCCTCTGAGAGCGTCGACCCCGGCTCAGAGACTGGTCAGAGACTGGTCAGAGCTTGCATAACGCGGGCACCACATACTCCCCGTCCAGTAGCGTGCCGGTCGGCAGATAGCAGCGCATCGTTATCTCGAAGGGGCCGGCCGGCGCGGGGAACCAGTTCACACCGGGTTCCGGACGCTCACGGGAGACGACAATCTCCAGCGATCCGTCATCCCCGTACACAATGTCGGGGGTACGGTCGCCGATAGAGTAACGGTTGATCGGGTTCTCGACGAGGAAGTTGTCCTCGTCGTACATCGTGAGCGACCAGAAACCGAGATCATCCCCCACGGGCGGGAGTTCTCCGGGACCGAACCGCAGCAGGTACGTCTGCCTACCGTCCAGTCGCTCGCCGTCCTTGTCATACCTGGTCGTCGGGTAGATGGCCTCGTCGGCGGTCAAGGCGCCGAGACCACGTAGCGCCACCGATGCACGCAGCAGGTAGTTGCGCCCGTAGTCACCCAGCTTGGTGCTGTAGCTCCACCCCGGGGCAGACAGCGCACGGCCGTAGGACGCCAGCCACCGGTGCGCCGTCCCGACAGCGGCACCGAGCGCGCCACGGACGACCGGATCCGTGATCTCCACGGACGGTTCCCGCCCCGCGGCAACCCCGACAGCGGCCAACTCGTCCAGAAGTCCCTGGTCATGCTCGGGCGGCGGGTCAGACGCCAGAACGCGCGACAGCTCATCGAAGAATTCGAGCCCGGCCTCCGGAAGGGTGTGCGGCGAGGGTGCCGGTGCCGTCCTCTGCGGGGCCGGTATCTCGGGACCGCTGAGCGTGTAGCCACGGATGATCTCACCGACGGTGGCCAGGTCATCCGGACCGTCAACGAGCGTCCGGCCGAAGAGCCAGACGTGATTGGTGGGGGACCGCAGCACGGTGGCACCGTCTGATCCGGTGTCCTCCGCGTCGGGCCCCACCATCACGTACGTGCCACCGTCTGACCCGGTGGTCCGGCTTCCGACGTAGGCCCATGTATTCGTGTAGGCGTCCATGAGCTGGAAGCTGTGGTAGCGGGACACCGGGGGCACGGTCAGCGTCACCGGTCCACGGGACAGGTCAACCCATGCCCATGAATACAGGGTGTCGTTGTTCGGCTTGACGATGATCCGGTTGCGGTGGTCGTAGAGCTCGGTGCTGTGCGAAAACGTGTTCTGTGGGAATGAGTCGTCTCGCAGCGGATCGGTGGCATAGTCGCGCGTACGGGCGGTGATGACAGCCGGGTAGCCCCAGAGATAGGCACGCATGCCGAGATCGAGGATACGGCCCCCTTTCTCGGCAGCCTCGGCGATCGGGTCACGTCGTCGTCCACTGTCGGTTTTCGAATCAGTCGGAGAGCCCATCTGGCCCACATCCTTTCCTGGCGGTCCACGGGCATCGCACGCGGAGTGTGGTGGTCGGTGGTAGGGGGATCAGCAGGGCGGACCCCCTCTTCAGTGTGGTGTACAGCACAGCTGCGGGCCAGAGGCCCCGACCACAACGGGCCGCGCCAGAGGTTGTGTTGTATCACAAAATATTGTTTGTCTGAGCCGGGAATGCTCCCTTCATGACCGGGTACTGTCGCGGATACGACGCCATTCGAGCGATCCCCGGATGAAAGGCACCCAGCAATGACTGACGACCGCCGGAACGTTGAGCTCAACCCCCTGTTCGCCCGCATCGGCGAAGCGACGAGTTTCCCACGCAACCGCTTCCCCGAGTCCGAATCCCTCCCCGAGACCGCCTACCAGATCATCCACGATGAGGCGATGCTCGACGGCAACGCACGGATGAACCTCGCGACGTTCGTCGGCACCTGGATGGATGACTACGCCAACCGCCTCTACCGTGAGGCCTTCGACAAGAACATGGTCGACAAGGACGAGTATCCGGCGACAGCGGATATCGAGGACCGGTGCTGGCGGATGATCGCAGCGCTGTGGAACGCGCCTGACCCGGACAACACCGCCGGAACGTCGACGATGGGGTCGTCCGAGGCCTGCATGCTGGGAGGGCTGGCGTTGAAGCGTCGTTGGCAGCACCGCCGACGCAAGGACGGAGCCTCGACCGAGCACCCCAATCTCGTCATGTCCGCTGCGGTGCAGGTCTGCTGGGAGAAGTTCTGCAACTTCTTCGATGTGGAACCCCGGTACGTTCCGATCTCGGAGGACCACAAGGTCCTCGACGGCCATGACCTGGAGGAGTACGTCGACGAGAACACCATCGGAGTCGTGGCCATCCTGGGGGTGACCTACACGGGGATGTACGAGCCCGTCGCGGACATTGCCGCGGCCCTGGACCGTATCCAGGACGACACGGGCCTGGATATCCGGATCCACGTTGACGCCGCCTCCGGTGGCATGATCGCACCGTTCCTGCAGCCGGACCTGGAGTGGGACTTCCGCCTTCCCCGGGTGGCGTCGATCAACGTCTCCGGCCACAAGTACGGCCTGGTCTACCCCGGCATCGGCTGGATCGTATGGCGACAGCCCGAGGACCTTCCCGAGGACCTGGTGTCACGGGTCAGCTACCTGGGCGGGGACATGCCGACGTTCGGCATCAACTTCTCCCGGCCCGGCGCGCAGGTGCTCCTGCAGTACTACCTGTTCCTCCAGCTCGGGATGGACGGGTTCCGGCGGGTGCAGCAGAACACCATTGACGTGGCACGGTATCTCGCCGCGGAGATCGGTTCACTGCCAGAGCTCGACCTGTGGAATGAAGCCCAGGACATCCCTGTGTTCGCCTGGAGACTCGCTGATGCTGCCGACGGACAGTGGACGCTGTATGACCTGTCGGACCGGTTGCGGATGAAGGGGTGGATCGTCCCCGCCTACCCCATGCCGGACAATCTCACCGACGTCACCGTGCAGCGCATCGTGGTGCGCAACGGTATGAGCCACGACCTGGCGCAGTTCCTGGTGCGCGACATCCGGACCTGTGTGGACTACCTCAATCGTGCCGACGGCACGCCGTCCGACGAGAAGCGGTCCGGCTTCCATCACTGAGCGGCGCGCGCCCGTTCTCTCCGGATCAGCTTTTCGCGATCCACCCGGTGCCGGGCACCTTGGCTCAGGCACAATGCTGTCAATGTAGGTTTGAAAAAGTAGTCATAGCGCTCCGGCAAGTGGTTCACTAGGCTGTACATACGGAGTATCACTCGATGTCAGCGAAGACTTTCATCTCGGACACGGACCCGATCCAGGAGACACATGAGTAACGACGACCCGACAAGCGGCGGCCCCGTAGCCCCCGGTCAGACCGAACCTACGCACCACGTGACCCGTGCAAACGCGGCCGTTCACGATGCGCTGCCGTTCGATGACACGAAAGACTTCGAGGACGCCGACCGCGGATTCCTCCGCGGACTGACTCCCGGCGTCATCAAGAACGCGAAAGGTCGGACCGTCTGGGATGTCGACGCGTACCGGTTCCTCGACGGTGAATGTCCACCCTCCGTCAACCCCAGTCTGTGGCGACAGTCGCAGCTCAACAACCGGCAGGGACTTTACGAAGTGGTGCCGGGGATCTACCAGATCCGGGGTCTCGACCTGTCCGTGATGACCATCGTTGAGGGCGACACCGGCGTCGTCATCGTTGACCCGTTGACCTCGACGGAGGCCGCTGAAGCCGGGCTGGCGCTGTACAGCGCGGAACGGGGCGGGAAGCCGGTCACCGGTGTCATCTACAGCCATTCACACGTGGATCATTTCGGCGGCGTCCTGGGCGTGACCACACGGGAGGATGTGGAAGCGGGGCGCTGCCCCGTCTACGGACCGGCAGGTTTCACGGAGGAAGCCATCGCGGAGAACGTGTACGCCGGCACGGCGATGACGCGCCGGTCAACGTACATGTACGGCGCTCTTCTGGGGACGGGCCCGTTCGCCGGGGTCGGCACCGGCCTCGGGCAGGCCGTCTCCCGTGGTCGCACGGGGCTTATCCCGCCGACCCGGTACATTTCCGAGACGGCGCATGTCGAGGAAATCGACGGCGTCGAAATCATCTTCCAACTGACGCCGGGCACCGAGGCACCGGCGGAGATGAACATGTACTTCCCCGCCCACCGTGCCCTGTGCGTCGCAGAGAACGCGTCCCACAACATGCACAACATCGTCACACTGCGGGGGGCGCTCGTCCGGGACGCCCGCCAGTGGGCCGGGTATCTGACAGAGACGATCAACAAGTACGCACGCAGAGCTGACGTCTGCTTCGGCTCCCACCACTGGCCCACCTGGGGCAACGAGAACCTGGTGGAGTACCTGACGGTCCAGCGTGACATGTACGGCTACCTGCACGACCAGACACTCCGGTTGTTGAATCAAGGGTACGTCGGCAGCGAGATCGCCGAGCAGATCACGATGCCTCCCACATTGGAGAAGACATGGTCCACCCGTGGGTACTACGGCTCGGTCAGCCACAATGTGAAGGCAATCTACCAGCGCTACATGGGTTGGTTCGACGGGAACCCGGCCCACCTGTGGGAGCATCCTCCGGTGGAGGGCGCGAAACGGCATGTCGACGCCATGGGCGGAGCGGACGCAGCGCTGGCAGTCGCTCAGAAGGCCTACGACGACGGTGACTTCCGGTGGGCTGCGCAGGTAGCCAACTACGTCATCTTCGCTGATGAAGACAACGAGGCTGCGAAGCTGTTGCAGGCCTGCACCTTCGAGCAGCTCGCCTACGGTTCCGAGAATGCGACCTGGCGCAATTTCTATCTGACCGGCGCACAGGAACTCCGACGCGGCCCGTACACACCGTCCCGGGCATCGTCCGCACCGGCTCTCGCGACGGCACTCACCGTCCCGCAGCTGCTTGATTCCCTCGCCCTCCGCATCGACGGGGAGAAGGCGTGGGACATCTCCCTGGTGTCGGACTGGCAGTTCACCGACGGCTCCGGTGACGTGCATCGTGTGGAACTGAGCAACGGCGTCCTCACGCACTTCCCCACCGCCGGCCTCGATGATCTTCCACCGGCACAGGCGACTCTGACACTGGACAAGAACGCGCTCCTGCAGCTCCTCAACGGAACATCTCCCGCCGCACTGACGGCATCCGGCGATGTGAAGGTCGAGGGAGACTCTGACGCCCTGACCGTGCTGCCCGAGGTCACCGACCAGCCGGATCCCGGATTCTCCATCGTCACCCCCTGACCAGCACGGTCAGCAGCGATAAGACAATTTCGCTTCCACAATGATTCCTTCCCGGTTACACTTCTGTGACACGCACTACATTTTCGATGTCTACCGAAGGAGGACATCATGTCCTGCCCCTTTACCGGCGACGAGAGCAACACCCTCGGTCTGGTCGATGCCACGATCCCGGGTGCGGCATCCGCGACCGACCACAACGACACCAAGAAAAACGAGAAACCTGCCCCTGCCAGACAGAAGGCATTCCGTCGCGGGGGCAAGGACGACAAGATCACCCGCGCTGACGAAGGCTGGTTCGGCCCCGGTTCCGTCGCCTGGAAGGTCTGGCTCTACCCGACCGCTGCGCTGCAGGGCTTCGCCCGTGCCGTGACCATCGAACACCTCGATCCGGATCTTGTCGCCGCCGTCGACGATTCCGGACAGGTGTACAAGCGGACGCCCACCCGGTATGACCGCACGATGGAGTACTTCGTCTCCTGGCTGACCGCCGACTCACAGACCGTGATCAGGATGTCCGACATCCTGATGAAGGTCCACGACCGCTCCTACGGAGTAAACCCGGTGACCGGCAACAACTTCGAGGCCAACCGCCCGTCATCACAGTTGTGGATTCACGTGACCGCCTGGCACTCCATCCTCTACGTCTACGAGACCTTCGGCCCCGGCAAGCTCTCCCGGGACGAGGAGAATGAGTACTGGTCGCAGATGGTGACCGCTGCTGCGGCACAGCCCATCCGCCAGGAGGACGTCCCCCGCACCCGCGGTGAGGTGCAGAAGTACCTCGATGACTGGCGAGAGAAGCTCTCCGCCTCCGAAGCCGCGATCCGCAATGTCGACGTCATCCTCGACGGTTTCGTGAACATTGAGCCGGATCTGCCGAAGTGGCTGCAGAAGCTCGGTCGTCCGCTGCTGCGAAAGAGCATCATCGCCACCTACCCACGGTGGATGCGTCCGATGCTCGGAGTGAAGCAGTCCCGTCTCATGGACACGTTGTCAGTCGCCGCCTGGAAGCCGATCTACAAGGTCCTGGCCGCGAACCCGAAATTGTTCCTCTGGCTGATTGCCCGTATCTGCCCCCGGGCACTGCGCTACTACGAGCCCGCCCTCCTCGGGATTCCGGCCGAAACACCGCGCGTCCTCAGCCCCGAGGTCTCCCGACGGATGTACGGCAACCCGCTCACCCCGCTGGAACAGCGCGAGGAGCTGCTGAGGAAGCGGCAGGAAGGGACAGGCCAGAAGGCCTACGGTCACAACCACACCGACCAGATCCTCGAGTTCCGGGCGGCGGATGCGCCAGACACCGCCGAAGAGGTCCTCACCGCGGACGGTTACAAGATCGGCTGACGTCCGCTCCCCGTTGAATAAAACGGGAACATGCGGCGCGGTCGTGGGGTTGATCCCGGACATGACCCTCATCAACGACCGCACCGCACAGACCGACGCCCCCGTCCTCGACATCGTCTCGGAACGCTGGAGCCCGCGCATCTACGACGGCCACTCCCCTGTCAACGAGGACGCACTGCGCAGTGCTCTGGAGGCTGCCCGATGGGCACCGTCCGCCTACAACCGTCAGCCGTGGCGTTTCCTGGTGACCCGGCGAGGGAGCTCCGCCCACGAGACGGTGCTGAATTCCCTGATCGGCTTCAACCAGGGATGGGCCAAGGACGCCGGCGCACTCGTGGTGGTCCTCACCGAGACCGTCGGCGAGGACGGGAGCCCACTTCCTGAGGCACGCTACGACGCCGGTCAGGCAGCGGCGTACTTCACCATTCAGGCGCACGCCAATGAACTGCTGGTGCACCAGATGAGTGGCTTCGATCCGGCGGTGGTCTCACAGGCGTTCTCCCTCGACGAAACCCTGGTCCCGCTCACCGTGATCGCCGTCGGGGTGCTCGGGGATGCAGGCGATGCCGATGACGCTGTACTCGCCCGGGAGAATGCGCCGCGCACACGACGACCTCTCTCGGAGTCGGTGCTGGTCAACGACTGACGGCACCGTCGTCGACGAGCCCTTTCACCAGCCGTTGCTGGTCCGTGTGGAGTTCGTCGTCCGCTTTCACCGCGGCCTGCAGCAGGTTCATTCCCCGGGCGCGGTGTGTGGCGATCCTCCTGTGCCAGTGCACGAGGTTCGCACGACTGAGGGCGACGAAACTGCTGGCAGCGGGGCTGAGCCCGCTGGCACGGTGCACGATGCCGAATGCAGTCCGGATCTCCGGATCCGTCTCGACCACGACCGCACCGAGCCGGTGTGCCGCCGTGGCCATACGCATCGGCAGAAATGCGCTGCCTGCACCGGAGAGCACGAGAGCGAGCTGTGCGTGACGGTTAGGCACCCGGGCGACGATCTTCGCGGGGCGTCGCGCCGCGCTGAGGGCGTTCGCCACCACGCTCCCCTCCCATGTTGCTGCACTACTGACCACGAGTGGAACGGCCGCGATATCGGACATCGGGAAGCCCGTGCCGGTCCGGCCCCCGTCGTCAGAGTCAGAATCCGTCCCCGGTGGCCTGACCAGGAGCAGTCGCTGTTCACCGAACCCGACCGACTGCAGTCCTTCGGCGTCCACCGGAAAAGTGGTGAACCCGATCTCACAGTGCCCGGCGACCACCTCCGCGCAGAGCTCCTCGGAGGAACTGAACTCCGACAGTTCGAGACGGATATCCGGGTACGCACGGGTGAATGACCCACTCCATGCCGCGACCGCCTCACTCGACATTTCCGGCATCGTTCCGATGGTCACTGCTCCGACCTGCATGTCGTGGGCGGAACGCATGAGGTCCCGAACACCGATCACGTCCCCGAGCACTTTGCGGGCAGGGTCGAGCAGCAGCTCTCCGGCAGGGGTGAGTACGAGGTTGCGTCCTGTCCGGTGGAACAGTGACAGCTTGAACTCCCTCTCGAGCTGTTGGATCGCCTGTGAGACCGATGCCTGAGCGACGTGCAGGTGCTGCGCCGCGCGGTTGACTCCACCCTGCTCGACGACGGCAAGGAAATACTCAAGGTGACGGATGTCCATGGGACCCCATCATCCTCCCCGAATGACACGGTAGGTATCCGGGAGTGCACCGTCGGTGTGCACACTGCGCACCATCGCCTTGGCGAGGTTGCGCCGGTGCACCGGTGAGCTGCCCTCGTAGATCCTCAGGGCACGGACATCACGCCACATCCGAGGTACCGGATGGTCACCGACAATGCCGACGCCACCGAGAAGCTGGACGCACCGGTCCCCGACACGGCTCGCTGTCTCCGAGGCGAAGAGCTTGGCGGCGCTGATCTGGTGCCGCGGAATCGCACCGGTGTCGAATGCCCGGGCACATTCCAGGGTCAGCGCACGGGCCGCCTCAACCTCGGCGAAACTCTCGCCGAGGTCCGACTGCACCGCACCGAGGTCCGCAAGGGGGCCTCCGAACTGTTCACGCCCGCTGACATAGGCGACTGTCTCCTCCAGCATCCGCGTCGCCTGTCCGACACAGGTCGCCGCCACGTGCAACCGCGCATGGTTGATGCCGCGCAATGCGACGGGCAGACCCTGCCCCTCGGCCCCGCCGATGACGGCGTCAGTGCTGACCCGGACACCGTCGAGGTAGATCTCCCCGACAGGACCTTCGGCATGCCCGTTCATCTGGTCCGGCAGCGCCGTCCGCACTCCGTCGGTGTGAGCGTCGACCAGTATCGCGGAGACTCCGGGCGCGCCCTGCACCGACGGATCGGTCCGGGCGAAGACGATGAACCAGTCAGCCCAGGCGGCGTTCGTGATGAAACGTTTCTCGCCGTAGAGGACGTAGGCGTCCCCGTCACGTTCAGCGGTGGTCTGCAGGCTGAATGCGTCCGAACCTGCCTGCGGTTCCGTCAGTGCGAAAGCGGTGACCCGCTCCCCCGCCGCCATTGCCGGCAGCATGGCGGCCCGCTGCTCATCCGTCCCGTGGTCGAGGATCGCCTGCGAACACAACCCGATGACCGTCGAGAAGCGTGAGCGGTAGACGCATGACGCGCGGGTGAACTCCAGCGTCAGGCGAACCTGCTGCTCCATCGACCAACCGAGACCGCCGTATTCGCGGGGGATCGAGATCCCGAACAGCCCGAGCTCCGCCATCCGGTGGAGGATCCGTGCCGGCACCTCCCCTTCCCGCACCATCTCCGGTTCTGCGGGGATGAGCTCGTCGTCGGTGAAGGCGGCGATCGTGGCGAGGTATTCAGGAAAGTCCATGTCGTGGATGTCGGTGCGGATCACAGTGCTACCTTTCGTGGGATTGGTTCGTGGCGGGGAACACCTGCGACGGCTCCGCGGGTGTACATGGCGTCTATCGCGTCGGGAGAATAGCCGAGGTCGGTGAGTATCTCGACGGTGTGCGCTCCGACCACCGGGGCTGCCGCGCTGGCGTGGCGTCGTGCGCCGTCGACGGTGAACGCCTGGCCCGGAACGCGGTAGTCCTCGCCCCCGGGGTCGGCGACCTGCACGAGAATGCCGGACGCTTCAACGTCCTCGTCCCGGTCGATCTCGTCGTAGGCACGGACCGCACCGCAGACGATTCCGGCGGAGTCGAGCATTGCGACAGCCTGCGCGCGGGTGAGACTGCTGAATGCCTCCGCGAGGACCGCGAGGAGAGCCGGACGGTTCACCACGCGCGACGGGTTGTCGAGGAACCGGGGGTCGGTGGCCAGGTCAGGCCTGCCGATCAGCCGGCACAGCGCCAGCCATTTCGCGGAGGCGTAGGCCGAGACCACGATATGTCCGTCCGCCACCTCGACAACGTCCGCGGCGGGGGCGGCATTGGCCTGGCCGTTGCCACGACGGCGGGGCGGTTTCCCGGTCAGCTGGTACTCACCCCACACCGCGGCCTGCACGGCAAGTGTGGCCTCCATGAGCGAACTTTCAACGTGCCCTCCCCTGCCGGTGCGCTCGCGGCGGAAAAGCGCGGCGAGGATACCGTGTACCACGGCGTTTGCGGCTGACACATCGGCCACCGCCGCCCCGACACGCTGTGGTTCACCGTCACCGGCACCGGTCATGTGCATCAACCCGAACTCCGCCTGCGCCGCAATGTCCAGACCCGGTCTGGCGCTCGACGGTCCGCCGGTCCCGAACCCGGTGATACTGGCGTGGACGAGACGCGGGTACTTCTCACTCAACGTCTGCGGGCCGATCCCGAGGCGGTCCGCCGAGCCGTGCCGGAAGTTGCCGACGAGAACGTCTGCATCAGCAATGAGACGGTGGAGGATGCCACGCCCTTCACCGGCGCGGAGATTCAGCGCGATACTACGTTTGTCCCTGTTGTACGCGCGGACCATCGCCTCACCGAACGGGCCCACGCTGCGGGCCTGGTCGCCGCCGGGACTCTCCACCTTGATCACGTCCGCCCCCAGGTCGGACAGTGTCTGGGCGACGCTGGGGCCGGCAATGTACTGACCGAGGTCGATGACCCGAATGCCGTGCAAGGGTTGATCGTCCGGCATCACCGCACCTCCTCACCCAGGTCATGGGAAGCGTGCTCCCGGGAGATCTCCTCGAGTCGGCGACGCGACTGGGCCGGATCAAGCATCATGCCCCCGATGACGCCGAGGACGGCGACCATGATGCCGACGATCAGGAAGCCCTGGGCGTAGCCGTCCGCCGGGGTGGTGGCGTGATCCACGATGAAACCGAGACCCCAGGGGGCGACGACCCCTGCGACGCTGTACACGGCGATGATGCAGCCGAAGAAGGCGACGCGTTGGCGCGCCGGCAGGAAGTCCGACGCTCCGGCGAATGCCACCGAGAAAGCCACACTGTTCACGGCGAAGGCGAGCATCACCAGGCACAGCTGAAGCAGCCCGGGACCGACCTGGGTGAACAGGATCATCGCGATACCACCGACCAGCAGGTAACCGCCGGTGACGTAGCCACGTGCCGCGCGGCTGCTGAAGCCCCGTTTGAGCATCCGGCTGGACAGCATACCGGCGGAAAGGAGAACCACCACGGCGGCGATGTACGGCAGAGTCACGAGGGTACCGACGGTGCTCTCGGAGTACCCGGCGCCCTCGTTGAGATAGGCGGGCAACCAGGCGACCTTGAGCGACGAGATCAGGTAACCGGCGAAGGAGAGAATCGCGATTCCCCAGAAGCTACGCAAGGTCAGGAGCTTGAGGAAGGGGACGCGAATATTACCGTTGGGATCCTCGTGCACGACGGCGTCGGCAGAAGGTCCGTCGGCGGCAGCCTGGGCCCGCAACGGTGAGCGAGGGGTGCAACTGAACCACACGATGAGCCACAGCAGTCCGACACCGACAAGGACGGCGAATGCGGCATGCCATGTCCAGGTGAGAATCACCCAGGTCAGTGCTGGTGCCGCAATCATCGGCCCCACGGAGGAACCGGCATTGACCACGGCACCGGCTGTGGCACGTTTCTCGGGTGGGAAGTGGTCGGCGACGATGGACTGGCAGAGAGCGTGCGCCGGACCTTCGAAGAAACCCAGCAGGATACGACTGCCCAGCAGAACCCCGAAAGACGTCGGTATGGTCAGCGGAACCATCGTGACGATCCAGCTGATCATCAGCAGTCCTGCGGCCCAGGGGTAGGAGATCTTGCGCAGTACGGCGGTGAGCACCACCGCGCCGACGGCGAAGAGCCAGAAAAACCCGCTGCTCAGCAGGCCGTACTGACTCGCGGTGAGGTCCATACTCTCACGGATCTGCTTGCTGGCCAGACCGACCGCGGCTTTGTCGGCGAAGTTCAGCGTGAAGAACCAGAAGAGCAGGAAGACGATGACCCACGGTCGCGTGGCCGAGGGAGCTTTCTTGCGGGGTGGGGCTGCGGCGCGTATCGCCATGGTGGCCTCCGGAGGGTGTCAGTGATGGTCCGCGGAAGATGCGGTGGGGTGCGAGTCACAGTAGATAATCATTTGTGACCTGCATCAACGGCCAATATGCGGCCACACCGTTCAGTTTCACCTATCTGCACTGTTCAAAGGGCGTGCCGACAGCACATCCGGAGAACGAATCAGGGTCAGCCGGCGGAGCGCAGCAGCCCCGACACCCTCTCAATGCGCAGACCGGCGACCTTGGTGGTGTCAGCGGGGCTGGCGACGTCAACGGCACCAGCGGCATCCGTCAACCAGTCTGCGGCGGCGGGGGCGTCGTCACAGGTCAGGTCGAACACCGCACGGGGCTGCACGGGGTCACCGGGAGCTGTGTGGGTGAAACGGTAGGCAGCGAGGACGAGTCGTGCCGCCTTCCGTGGATCCGGCTGCCGTGCAGCGGTGTTCCTCGCCATCGACTGCGCATGGGCAGCCAGGTTGTACCGGTTGCACCTCACTGCACGGACCATCGGGAGCCACGCCTCTCCGAGGGGCCCGTGCGAGACGAGATAGGGACTCGCCGCCCACTCGGTGTACGGGACAGACTCCCCGACTTTGCCGAGGATGTGCGGCAGCGGAGCAAAGGTGAGATCCAGGTCCTCGGTCACGTCCGCGACCGGCCTGGGGAGTGCATCAACCACGGCGACCAGGACATCCAGGTCACTTCCGGCATGGTCCAGTCCGCGTAGTGCTGAGCCCGTCACGGATGCCAGCAGTGGCGCGTAGCCCCGTTTCACTGCCTCGACAAGGCCGTGTCGGGCGGCCCTGTCTTTGTCGTCCACTGTGTAGCGCGCACCGGAAGCATCGGTGGAGTCCATGAAAAGGGTCCCTAGGGGTGGTGTTTGCCTGTCCGAGCGACACTACGCTGTTCACGTTATGCATGTGCTTTTAGGGCGGGACAGAAACGCGCTCCGGAAGCGGGATTCCGGAAGAACAGCGGAGAGAACTCAGAAAGATCCGTGGCGGACACGGAGACACAACTACAGGAACTGCGACTTTTGCGAGATAACAGGCGGGCCCACAAGGCCCTCGAGGGATATATACGGTTTGAATATGAGCGGCACCTTGCTGTCGCCGCCCTCGAAACGTCTGGCCTGCTCCTGCCGGAGCCCCAGGTGATCCACACAGCGAGTCAGGTTTACACTCTCGATCCCGATACAATCCTGACGAATATCCACGGTGAGGCACTGACGGCCGCAGCTCTCCACAAGCTGAATACCTCCGATCTGGAGGAAGCACTCAATACCGGTGTCGCCATCGTGGTCACCGGCGCACAGGCACGGGAAATACGGCGGCGACTGCACAGGCCGTAGAAAGCATCAACGGGAAAATGCAGATAATGACGACGACGCCCGCACCCCGTTGAGAATCACCGCGACCTCGGCGGCCTCATGGACGAGAACCACCCCGGGCAGGCCGATGACGCCGAACAGAGCCAGCGGGAACAGAAGGACGATGATCGCCAATGCCAGGACGATATTGGCCGTCATGATCCGCCGTCCCCGCCGGGCATGCGCCAGCGCGCCCGGGATCAGACGGAGATCGTGACCTGTGAAGGCGATGTCGGCGGACTCGATCGCCGCCGCCGACCCCTTGGCACCCATGGCGATACCCACCGTCGCGTTCGCCAACGCCGGCGCGTCGTTGATCCCGTCGCCGATCATCGCCGTCGGACGTTCCGCGGCAAGAGCCGTCACAGCGTCAGCCTTGTCCTTCGGCAGCTGGTCCGCATGCACGTCGGTGATCCCCGCCAGATCCGCCACTGCACCCGCGGTACGTTCATTGTCGCCGGTGAGCATCACCGTACGAAGACCCTGTGCATGCAGCTGCCGGATCGTCTCGGCGGATTCGGTCCGGAGCTCGTCGCGGATGCCGATCACCCCGACAATTCGGCCATCGGCCTCGACGACCACCACCGTCATTCCGTTGTCGGCCATCGACCCGGCCTCGACCTCGAGCCCCCGGGGATACAGCCAGCGGGTGTTGCCGACCCGGACAGTCCTCTCCCCCAGACGACCACTGATACCGTGACCGGCGTTTTCCACGACGTCCCGGGCCGAGAGCACGTGACGGGGACGCGCTGCGACAGCGGTGGTGATCGCCGCGGCGAGCGGGTGCACGCTGTCCGTCTCCAGGGCGGCGGCGAAGGCAATGACCTCGTCCCCCTCCCATCCAGCGGCGGTCCGGACGTCAACGACCCGGGGCTCATTACGGGTCAGCGTACCGGTCTTGTCCAGGGCCACTGTCCTGATCGTCCCGAACTGCTCGAACGCCTCACCGGACTTGATGACCACGCCGAACTTCGAGGCCGAACCGATCGCACTGATCACGGTCACCGGTACCGCGATAGCCAAGGCACATGGTGAGGCGGCGACGAGAACAACCAACGCCCGCTCAATCCAGGTGGTGGGATCACCGAGCATGCTCCCGATCAGCGCGATCAGTGCGGAGGCAATCAACACCGTCGGCACCAGGGGTCGGGCGATGGTGTCGGCCAACCGGGCACGTTCGCCCTTCCTGGCATGGGCCTGCTCGACGAGACTGACGATCTGGGTCAGGGAATTGTCAACCCCGTCCGCTGTCGCCGCGATCCGCAGCGTCGCCGCCCCGTTGACCGCACCAGCAGGGACCTCGTCACCTGCTTCGACGGTGACAGGAATGGATTCGCCGGTCACAGCGGAGGTGTCAATACTCGAGCGACCGTCCACGACCACGCCGTCAGTGGCGACGCGTTCGCCGGCGCCGACGATCAGGACGTCGGTTCTGCGCACTTTCGCAGCAGTGACAGTGACCGCCCGTGTACCACGGGCGACACGCACCGTATCGGGTATCAGGGTCAGCAACGCCCGCAGTTTCTCCTGGGCACGGCCCATGGCCCGGTCCTCGAGTGCTTCTGCCAGGGAGAACAGGAAAGCCAGCGCGGCCGCCTCCCCGACGTGCCCCAACACCACCGCACCGGCCGCAGCAATGGTCATCAACAGGCCCACCCCCAGACGCCGCCGCGCCAGTTGGCGCAGAGCTCCGGGAACGAAGGTGCAGGCACCGGCAAGGAGAGCGATCCACTGGAGTACGGCGGCGCCCACCGGAACGCCTGACCAGACCAGAAGGTAACCGGCGGCCAGGGCGACCCCACTGATCACTGATGGAAGCAGATCGGTGTCCCGCCACCAAGGCGGCGCGACCTCCTGACCGACGTCCTCCTCAGCCCCGGCTCCACAGCAGGCCTCACTCATCATCGCCTCCGGCAGCAGCCGCATTGTCAGCGCTGCAGTCCGCGCAGCATCCGGGCACCTCGCAGTGTTCATCGGTGCACGGCCGGCCGTCGTCGACGGCGAGAACGACGTTGACCAGGGAATCCAGCGCACGGTTGAGGTGCGGATCGGCGATCTCGTAGCGGGTGCGACGACCTTCGGGGACGGCGACGACAAGTCCGCAACCACGGAGACAGGCCAGGTGGTTCGACACATTCGTCCGGGTCAGGTCCAGATCGCGGGACAGCTGTGCCGGGTAGCCGGGTTGTTTCAGGAGGTGGAGGAGGATACGTGACCGGGTGGGGTCGGCCATGGCGCGTCCCAGACGGTTCATCACGTCGATACGGGAGGAAATGGTCAGCATACGCTGACTATACAGCGAATGCTGACCAATGGACAACGGTGTCAAGCCAGTTCGGCCCGGTCACCGGCGGGTCGGCGGGTGCCCTGATCCGATGGAGATCCGGTTGTATGCGTTGATCAGCACGATCGCCCACTCCAAGGCACTGATCTGCTGTTCATTGAACTCCCCGTACGCCGCCGTCACAGCGGTCTCGACGCTGGTGCGACCACGCCCGGGCTGCGGCTCAGTCAGTGCCTCGGCAAGCTCCAACGCAGCGCGCTGAGAAGCCGTGAACAGTTGTGACGTGTCCTGCCTCCAACTGGGCAGCAGGTCCAGGACCTGTTGATCCACCCCGGCGTCACGGGCCGCCGGGATGTGGACGCTCAGGCACGTCGGACAACCGTTGATCTGCGAGACCCGGACATTGACCAGCTCGACCAGGGCCAGCGGCAGTCCAGCCTCGTCGTAGGATTTCCGTGCTGCCCGGACCGCCCCGTTGAGCGCGCGGTAGATCTCCGGGTTCATCTTGTCGATGTACGGTCGCCGCGTCATTCGGCGCCACCCTCCGTGTGCTTTCCGACCACGGCGAGGTCCGCGGCCGTCGGTGTGCGCCACGGCCCGTCCCACGCCGTTTTCTCGACGCGGGCACGAACATACGGGCACACCGGAACGACCGTCTTCCCGCGTGCACGCGTATCGGACAGGGCGTGGTCGACCAGGATGCCGGCCAGCCCCCGTCCCGCATACTCGTCACCGACGGTGGTGTGGAAGAAGATGCGGTCGTCACCGACCTCAATGAAGTAGGTGGCGCCAGCCGGTTCGTCAGCCCCGTCGAGACAGATGGCGTAGGCGTCCCCCTGCGGGGTGAGCCGGACGGTGACGGCCGCTCCCGTCCTGTCGTGGTTGTCGGTCATGAGCGGTTCTCCTCTGTTCGTGGGCGGTAGGGATCGTCCCCGGCCCGGGCCACGGACGCAGGGTTGCTACGGGGACGGATGTGCGTCTCGGGCATCTCCGGCGCGGGCAGCCGGAACGGCCCGTCCGGGTCGTGGGGTATGTATCCACGGGTCTCACCGAACCGGGTGCTGTGCGAGTTCCATTCCTCACGGTACCGCCGGATCTCCGCGTCATCGCGGCCGATGAAGTTCCACCACATCACGACGTCTTCGCCGAAGGGTTCACCACCGATCAGGATGATCCTCGCACCGGTGCTCCCGGTGTTCTCCACGGACACGGAGTCCGCACCGGTCCCGGTGTAGGCCAGTTCTGTCCGCGCCACCGCCACCCCGCCGACGGTGACGTCTCCGGCGTCGACGAGTAAGCCGTGTTCGAAGGACGGGTCGACCGGGAGAACCAGTCGCGTTCCCGGATCCAGCCGGAGTTCAGCGCCGACCAGGGGCGTGAACGTGGGGACCGGCGACGTCGACCCCAGCAGACTGCCGAGGAACACCAGCGCCGAACCGCCGTCAACGGGCACGGGGCGGGGTGCGTAGTGGTCGAACCGACGCGACCCGTGCCTGGCATGCTCGGGAAGGACGGTCCACAGCTGGACACCGTGCAACTCGGTGGTGTCCTCCGTGGAGACCTCGGAGTGGCAGATCCCGGCCCCGGCCGTCATCAGGTTGATCTCGCCCGGACGGACGGTTTCGTGGATGCCGTGGGAATCGTCGTGACGGATCTCGCCGTCGAACAGCCAGGACACGGTCTGCAGACCGGTGTGCGGGTGCGGGGGCACATCCATGCCCCCGGACTCCGCGACCGGATCGGGACCGTAGTGGTCGAGGAAGCACCATGCGCCGATGAGACTGCGGCGGCGCTGCGGCAACGTCCGGTGCACCGTCATCGCCCGAGGGCCGCCGAGGGGGACGTCGCGGGCGGTGATGATCTCGACGGGGACGTGCCGGTCCTCGTCGGTGTCACCGTCGCCGCAGTGTACGGGGACAGGGTGTTCTTCGGTGTTCGACATTGCAGACCCTTCAGCCGACATCGTTCATGACGGATATAGTTGATACATCAACTACATCAGTGTAGCTCATCCCCGCTGAGCACGGCGGTATACTTTCGCCGGTTATACTATTGGTGGCCTGTCCCCTGCTGACGAGAACGAGGATCGACACCCGCATGCACACCTACAGTCACCGCGTCCGGTACCACGAAGTTGACGGACAGGGCTACCTGTTCAACGCCCGGTATCTGGAGATCGCGGACGTCGCCTTCACTGAACTGGCCAGGGCGCTCGGTCTCGAGATAACCCCCACTGACGAGAACGACTTCGACCCCTCCGTCGTCACCGCCGCACTGGAGTACCGCAGCCCCGCACGGTTCGACGACGTCCTGGATGTCGACGTGACGGTGACACACGTCGGCCGCAGCAGTTTCTCAGTGGTGCTCACGGTGACCACGGGCGAGCGTCACGTCAACACGATAAAGCTGACGTACGTGAACGTCGACGCACCCAACGCCCGTTCACGTCCACTGTCACCGACCGCGGCCGCCGCGCTGCGGGACATCCTGGACACGTAGAACTGCCGAAGGAGCCGTCACCACATGACCACCCTGGACCGCCACGACGATGTCTTCATCCTCAACATCGGAGACACCGAGAACCGATTCCACCCCACCTGGGTCTCCGAGATCACCAGCGCATTGGACGATGTCGCCGAAGCAACCGGCCCCCGTGCACTGGTCACCACCGCCACCGGCAAGTTCTTCTCCAACGGACTGGACCTGGAGTGGCTGGGCGAACACCCGGAACAGAAGGACGAGTACCTCACCGCCGTCGAGCAGCTCTTCGCCCGCACCCTGTCGCTCCCGGTGTTCAGTGTCGCCGCCATCCAGGGCCACGCGTTCGCTGCCGGGGCGATGCTCAGCCTGTCCCACGACGTCCGCGTGATGCGTGCCGACCGTGGCTTCTGGTGTCTACCGGAGACGGACATCGACATGACATTCACCGTCGGGATGGCCTCCCTGGTGCAGTCGCGCCTCACTCCGCAGACCGCGCACACGGCGATGCTCGCCGCGCTGCGGTACGGAGGACATGACGCCGTGTCGGCCGGCATCGTCGACCACGCCGTCGCGCAGGACGCTGTCCTCGACACCGCCGTCGACATCGCCACCCAGCACGCCCCCAAAGCCGGCGAGACACTCGCAACGACGAAGGAACGGATGTACGCCCCGACGCTGGCGAAACTCCGGCACGCAGGGGCGTCGTTCTGACACTCGGCCGACACGTATCTAAGACGACACGCCCATAAGTGTCGGGCCCGTGAGGTGCTGCCGGGCGTAGGACACCGGCGCAGGCTCACTTAAGGTGATAGGCGGACAGGCGCTGGCGGGGATCGCCGCTTACGCCGTCCCGCCTACGCCGCCTCGTCGGCGTCCCCCGGCATGCCGCTCGGCGGCTGCCCACCGGCGGGCGCTCCGCCCATGTCCCCGTCGCCGCCGGGGCCACCACTCATTCCGGTGGACGCCTGCTGTTCGACGCTTCCGGCGTAGTCGTTGGTCGGGTCCCGGTAGATGGTGTGGACGTGGCCCCACCCGGAGGTGGTCACGCCGTCGACGTCCGCACCGGCAGACCCCTGCTGTGCCTGGAAGGCGACGTAGACATTCGGTCCCGATATCGAGAATGAGATCCCGTCGCCGGTGCTCATGTCGTAGGTGCTCTCACCGGACCAGGCGATCACGGTGTCGTCCAGGGTGGCTTCGATCTCGGCACGGGTGGTGGCGTTGCTCTCGTCGTCCGCCATCTCGGACCAGTTGGCGATGAGGTCAAGCAGCAGCTCCTTCTGGTCGTCGTCCAGGTCGGCGCCGGTGAGACCGTCGCCGGACTCGAAGTCGCAGGTGTCGCCGGGTGCGCACATGCTCACATCCCCGCTGGTCAGCGTCTCCTGCCGTTCCGTGGTGAGACTGTCGTAGAAGGCGAAGGCGTCGGTGTAGATGCCGTCGAACGGCTGGACCTCGTTGCCGTCCTCGTCCTTGTAGACCGCCGGCTGCACGCCCAGGTGGGTGGGTGCGAAGGTGACGGTGCCGACCGCGCCGTCCAGGGTGGCGTTGATGCCGAGGTGGTGGCCGCCGAACTGCACCTCGAAGGCACTGCTGTCCGACGGGTCGCCGAAGAAGGCGATGTAGTACTGGCCGAGGGAGTCCTCGGTACTGTCGCTGTTCTCCAGCAGGTACTCGTCGCCGCCCATAATGCCGGAGACCGTCTCGTACGCCTCGTCACTGAGCAGGTTCTCCAGGACGGCGAGTGCCGCGGTCCTCTGCTCGTCGGTGAGGTCGCTGAGGTTCAGCCCGGCGCGTTCGACGAAGGTGACGGGGAAGTTCGACCAGGACGTCGTCTTGGTCTCGTCGTCGTAGTCGTAGAGGACGGTCTCACGCTGCTCGTCGGACAGGGTGTCGAGGAACGCCTGCGCTGCGGTCGCGGTGTCGGAGATCGTCGCCGACGTGGTGTCGGCCGTGGTTGCGTCCGACGTCGTGCCCGAAACCGAACTCGACACCGAACTCGATACCGAACTCGAGGTCGTCGCTGCGGCGTCGGTGTCGGTGGAACAGCCGGTGAGCATGAGACCGGTCGTCATCAGCGCGGTGGCGATCCACGCGGTGTGGCGGCGCAGTCTTCTCCTGCGGGGACGGGGGTCGGTGGTGGACGCTGATTCGGCAGCCGGGGTGGCCATGGGACGCTCCTTCGTCGGTGTACTGGGTCCTGGAGTACTGGATCTCCGTGATGTCCATCAGCTTCGTCGCCGTGGGCGCCCACCGCGTCCCCCTGGCGCAGACACCTCGGCTACCACCGCCGCGGTATACGGCCTTCTGCTAACCCCGGAGGGTGTCTGTTCGATGTCTCAACTACATGAACCATTCACTACCGCCGCTCTGCGGCTGAAGGAAGTGTTCCCGTCATGTCCGGAACAGTCACGACCATCCGGAGGAAGATAGTCACCCTCGCCGTCACCACACTTGCCCTGGGCGGTCTGGGCGCCGGGCTCGCACCCACCGCCGGTGCGGAGACCCTCCCCCAGCTTCCCGAGCACGAACAGCCCAGCCCGATCTGGCGGGAGGACGTCACCGCCGTCGCCACGGTGTACTCGCCGTACCGGGGGAAGGTCGTCTGCGACGGTTTCCACTGGCAGACCACCGAGTGCTGGCAGCAGCGTCCCGACGGCCAGTGGCAGACGATGACCGACATCCGCACGACTGCGGAACTGTCGCAGTCCTGGCAGACGGTGCCGCCGCGCCTGGTGTACCCGGTCTGGGAGCCCGGCGCGCTGGTCGTGCCGGAAGGATCACTGGGTTCACTCGGTTCCCTGGGTTCACTGGGTTCACCGTGACCCCTCCGTAGCGCGTCCCACGCTTGTACGCTGTGTGCATGGCCATACTCGCCGGCTCCCCGGACAACCCCCTCGACCTGCTGATCGTCGGCGCTGGACTCTCCGGCGTGGACCTCGCACACCATGTCGCGCACGACTTCCCGGAGTGGACGTGGGAGATCCACGACGCCAACAGTGACCTCGGCGGGACCTGGCACACCTTCACCTACCCGGGGATCCGGTCGGACTCCGACATGGCGACCTACGGGTTCCCATTCGCGCCCTGGCCCCACGACGGCACCCTGGGGCAGGCGCGGACATCAAGGAGTACATCCGTGGCGTCGCGCAGGAGTGCGGCGCTCTCGAACGGCTCCGGACGGGGTCCTGGATCCGCGATGCGAACTGGCGGACGGACCTGCGGATGTACGCGGTCACTGCGGTGACGGCGGACGGCGAGCGGACGATCTACGCCCGCCGCGTCCACTACGCGTCGGGGTACTTCGTGCACGGCCGGGGCTACCGTCCCGACTTCCCCGGCGAGGAGGACTTCACCGGGACGATCATCCACCCGCAGGAGTGGCCCGACGGTCTTGACTGCGCGGGGCGCAGGATCACCGTCGTCGGATCCGGCGCGACGGCCGTGACACTGGTCCCGGCCCTCGAGCGGCTCGGGGCGCAGGTGACGATGCTCCAGCGCAGCCCCACCTACGTGGCCCCGATGGCGGCGACGGACACCATCAGTGCGTTCTGGAAGAAGGTCCTGCCGGAGACGTCGGCCTATCCCGTCGCGCGTCTCAATCACGCGGTGCGTGACATGGGGCAGCATGTCATCGGCCGCCGCGCCCCCTGGCTGTTCACCCGCGCGCTGCGGCGTATGCAGCGGCCGTACCTGGACGCGGAACTGATCGAGCAACATTTCACGCCCCGGCACAAGCCCTCGGAGAAGCGGGTGTGCAAGGCGCCGGACGGCGACATCTTCACCGCACTGGGTGGAAATGCCCGCATGGTCACCGACACCATCGACAGGTTCACCGCCGACGGTATCCGGGTCAGCTCCGGGGAGGAGATCCCCGCCGACATCATCGTCACCGCCACCGGGCTGGACCTGCAGGCATTCGGCGGTGGCACGCTGAGCATCGACGGACGTCCCCTGCAGGTCGACGAGCAGGTCTTCTACCGTGGCATGATGATCGCCGGTCTGCCGAACTTCAGTTTCACCGTCGGCTACATCAACGGCTCCTGGACGTTGCGCTCGGATCTCGTGTCCCGCTACATGGTCAAGTTGTGGAAGAGCGGCGCGGAGATCTACCGCCCGGCCCCGCCGTCGGAACCTGCGGACCGGCCGTTGTTCGACTTCGCCGCCGCCTACCTGCGACGCAGCGCCGACCGGTTCCCCATGCAGGGGCACTCCTCGCCGTGGGTGTACTCGCAGAACTACCTCAGGGAGCTGCTGGAGTTCTCCTACGGTGACCAGCGGCGTGAGATGGTGTTCGGTGAATGACGGACCGACGCCCGGCGGTGGTTCCGGTCACCGTGTCCGTCGTCGCGGCGCTGGTGTTCGTCGCCGTCCTGTGGACTGGATGGGTGCACCACTGGAGCTGGATCGACCGGCCTGACTCCCGGGCCCTGGACACCGCCTACGACATGGCCGGTACCCACGGGTGGTGGGTGCCGTTGTGGAACGGGCTGAGCCATGTCTTCGGCCCCGGGGTGTGGCGGGTGCTGGTCGTGGTGCCGGTCGTGCTGGAGCTGCGGCGTCACCGGGTGCGTGTCGCGGTGTTCCTCGCCGTCAGCGTCTGGGGCAGCGGGATCGTCTCGACGGTGGTCAAGCAGCTGGCCGACCGCGACCGGCCCGTCACCCAGCTCGTCGCGGCGTCCGGGACGTCGTTCCCGTCCGGCCACGCGCTCGGCGTCCTGGTCGCCGTCGGCGCGTTGCTGATCGTGTACTCGCACCTGGTACGCAGGTCCTGGCGTACCGTCATCGTGGTTATCGGTGTCCTGCTGTGCGTGACGATCGGTGTGGCACGGGTGGCGCTCAATGTGCACCATCCGTCGGACGTGCTGGCCGGCTGGGCGCTGGGCTACGCATGGCTGATGCTGTGCCTGTATCTCTCGTGTCCCTCCGGATTTCCCTACCGGGGGCGGTACACGGGCAGCACCCGGTAGTGCGAGACGAACTCGACCTCCGACAGCTTGTCGCCGACCTCGCCGTCATGCGCCACCTCTGACGGGCCACGGAGCACGGTGAACCGGAAGACCGGACGGTGGAGCTCGTGGTAGAACGGGCTGCGGTTCAGCCGTCCCGTCAGCAGCGCCATCGTGATGCGCAGCCGGGCGAAGGGCTTGCCGATCTCCAGCATGCGCACGTCGAGCAGACCGTCGCCGACACCGGCACGGTCGACCGGCGCGAAACCCGAGGGGCGGTACAGGGAGTTACCGAGGAAGAACAGCGACGTCGTCAACGTGGTGTTGTCGTACCGGATCTCGACGGCATTCTCCTCCTTCAACAGACCCCAGGCGGCGACGACGGAGGCCAATGTCTTGCCGATCTTGCCCTCGTACCGTTCCCGGATCGCGACGAACTGGGGGTATGCGCCGATGCTCGCGGTGTTCAGCAGCGTGGTGTCGTTGTTCAGGGTGGTCACGTCGACCATCTCCAGCGTCCCCGCCCGCACGGCACGGACGGTCTGCTCCGCCGTGGCGCAGCCGATCTGCTTCGCAAAGTGGTTGAACGTCCCGGCGGGGAAGACAGCGAGCGGCTTCCCCGCCGCACGTGCGACACCCGCCGCCGTGGCCACGGTGCCGTCACCACCGGCGACACCCAGGACCTCCGCCCTGGCCGCGGCACGTTCCAGGACCTCGACCACGTCGTCCTCCGGGGTCAGCGCGACGATCTCGGCGGACGGGAGGGCCTTCTCGACATGCTTGAGGATGCGCTCCCCTGTACCGCCGCCCGACGCCGGGTTGACGACGAGGACGAGACCCTCGCCGTCCGGACGGCCCGGTTCATCCAGGTAGAAGGGTTCGGTGGAGACGCGACTCCGGGTGGTGGGCGGAGGGACGAGCTTGCCGCCGATGACGGCGATGAGCGTGCCCAACCCCCACCCGGCCAGGACGTCGCTGGGATAGTGCGCACCGGTGTACACCCGTGAGAATCCGACGAGCCCGGCCAGCGCGCCGAGAGCCGCCCCGGCCGGGGCGTCCTCGAGCCCCGCTCCGACGGCGAAGGCGGCGGCACTGGCGGAGTGGCCCGACGGGAACGAGCTCGACCGCGGGTACCGCCGGATCCTGCGGGCGAGCGGGACGGAGGCGTGGCCGGGACGGTCGCGACTCCACGACCGTTTCGCCAGCTGGTTGGCCACGAAGCTGGTGCATGCGAGGGTGACCAGGCCGCGGGTCGCCGCACGCTGCACCTTCGGTTTCCGTGTGAGCGCCATGGCGCCGGCGAGACCGACCCACAACCTGGAGTAGTTCGCGGCGGTGGTGAGCCGGGGGATCACTGCGTCCAGCTGGGGATTGTCCGCGCCGGCGATCGCGGCGAAGACATCGTGGTCCATGCGTTGCAGGCCGGCCCGCACCTCGTCCAACGCCGTTTTCTTGCGACGATCTCCCACTGTCTGGCCCTCCGCTGCGTTTGGTTGCCGGCGACTGTCCGGTGTGCTCATGCTACCTGGTGGATGAGGGGCCGTGGCCGGTGTTGCCTGACCGATACACTCTCGACATGGAGCCCTGTGACCTGTCCACCAATCGTCTGTCATTGCGGTGCCCCACGAGTGCAGACATCGACCGGGTGACCGGGATCTGCGGGGACCCTGAGATCGCCGCATTCACCGACGTGCCTGACCCGTACCGTCGTGACGATGCCCGCCAGTTCATTGAGGACGTGATCCCGAACGGCTGGTCCACCGGGACAATGCTCACCTGGGGGATCTACCGACGTGCGGATCCGGACATTCTCGGCGTGCTTTCACTGTCCGAGGTCCGCGACGGAAGCGCTGACCTCGGCTACTGGATCGACCGCCGGGTCCGTGGCCACGGCTTTATGACGGAGGCAGTGGAAAGGGTCGTCGACTACGGCTTCGCTGCGGCACCGACGGGGTTGGGCCTCACCCGTATCGGTTGGGAGGCTTTCGCGGACAACATCGCCTCCGCCCGGGTGGCCAAAAAGGTGGGGTTCACCCTCGAGGGTGTCAGGCGACAGGCGGTACTACGTGGTGACCGCAGGCACGACCTGACGGTGGCTGGGTTGCTGCGGGAGGACGCCCGGGGAGCGCATCACTGGTCGTCTGCCGAGGTCCAGACAGACAGTTCGTTGCCACCGGGTTCCCGGAACTGAAAACGACGTCCGCCGGGGAAGCCGAAGGGTTCGACGGTGATGACCCCGCCAGCTGCGATCACGGTCTCGCGCATCTGTTCCAGGTCGTCGACCTGGAAGATCGTCAGCGGCCGCGGCGGTTCAGGGTTCGTCTGGAAGGCGACGGTGAAGCCGTCGCCGACGTGTACGTCGTAGTAGGAGTCACCGTAGAGCGTGTTGGGATACTCGAAGACATCAGCCATGAAGGCGGCTGATGCTGCGGCATCGGTGGAGTACATCTCGACTGTCGTGAACTTCGCCATCAGGTGATTTTAGCCTGGATATCACAATGGCGTTCAGTCACGCGGCCGCGCGTTGCGCAGCATCGTGCCTCCGACCGCATAACGACTGTCCGACACCTCGTTGATCAACACGTGGACCGACTCTGCCGGTGCACCGGTACTTGAGACAATGGCGTCGGTGATGCCCGCGGAGATCTGCCGGTACTGGGGGTCCCGGTCCCCTTCCATGAGCTCCGGGACGATACTGAGATTGACGATGGGCATGCTTCCTCCTGGTGGGATGTGTCATTCAATGAGAACTTCCTCTTCCACCCTTGCACCGTGCGCTCACCAGCGGAAGAAGGCACTTTCAGGTCAGGAACACACCTGTAGGTAGGATGCGGGAATGGCCAGTTCCCGACCGGACAGGTACTGCGGAGAGTCAGTACGCAGGACGTTGGACGTCATCGGCGGCAAGTGGTCGATGCTCATCTTGTGGGAGTTGCTGCAGGAGGAGTGCCGCTACGCCGAGCTCCAGCGCCGCGTAGGTGGTATCTCGCAGAAGGTGCTCTCCAGCGAGCTCAAGTCACTCGTAGCTGCCGGACTTGTGGAACGCGAAGTGAAAGCAACGGTCCCACCACAAGTCACCTACCGGATCACGGAGCGAGGCAGAAGCTTGGAGGGCGTGTTCTCCGCGTTGCAGCAATGGGGAGACGACCAACCGCACCGGGAGTGATCGGAGGTTGGACCCCGTCGCTAGCTGTAGTTCCCCGTGAGGTCGTGAACACGCACCGAGGGAGTCAGACCTCCGACAGCGGTGTCCTTGCCCTCATCATCCAGGATCTCTTCAGTGGCCTGCGCCTGTGGCACGACAGGCCCCGGCTGTCTCACGCGTCCCGGTTCGCCTCGACGACGTGACGATCGCCGCACTGACCGAGCGCACGAAGACCGAGCGGATCACCGCACGCTCAAAGGCGATTCGGGCAGCGATACGCCAGTGAACACATGACGCCTAAGCTTCATCAGTCCCGGCTACCGACGCGTCGTGTACCGGATTCGCGGATCCGGCCTGCAGTCGGGTGCGCCACACAGTAGGGTTTCCTGCATCCGAAGAGGTGCGAGGAAAGGTGATTTGTAAAGTGAGAAATAAGGCGCAGCAGTTCGTGTACGACACGAAGGGGCTTCTCCGAGGTGCGCGAGCTGCAGTTTCCGCAGGATTTTTCACCGGATTCCAGGTCAAGGACGGTATTGCGACGGCCAAGAGCCTCGTCCGCTATGGAGCGTCCCTGTCGGGGCTGCTCGACGTCGCAGCGGCGCGATTCCCCGACCGGGTTGCTCTCGTCGACGATGACGGCGAGCTCACCTATGCGGAGCTACGTGACCAGGCGGTCCTCACCGCACAGGCGCTCGTCGCCAATGGGGTGGACGCCGACAGTCGGGTAGGAATAATGGCGCGCAACGGCAGGGGGTTCCTCATTCCTCTGGCGGCCAAAGGGTACGTGGGATTCACCGTCTTCCTCCTGAACGTGGGGGCCAGCAGGACGCAGATCAGTAACATTGTCGACGAACACGACATCAGCTTCCTTTTCATGGACTCTGAGTTCGACGACAGGATCCCCGACGAGAGTGCAGGGGTCAGTATCTGCCATTCGTGGGTCGGAGACGATGCGCGGAAGAACATCGCCTTCCCCTCCTTCCGTGAGTTGTGGGCCACTCCGGGGACGACGGACGTGACTTTCGGCCGCCGCCCCAGTCAGGGCGGAGTTGTCCTGATGTCCTCAGGGACGAGCGGCACCCCGAAAGCGGTGGGGCATGGGGAGCCTCATGTACCGCTAGGAGTCCTCGGTCCCCCCGTCGAGACCTGTGGGTTGCAGGCGGGATGTACGCTGCAGATGACTGCGAGCATGTTTCACGTCCTTGGGTGGGGTGCGTCGTGCATTGCGCTGTTCGCCGGTTGCACGATTGTCACGCAGCGAAACTTCGATGCGGAGAACGTCCTCCACCAGCTCGACCGATACCGGTGCGACGGTCTGATCAGTTCCGCTGTCTTCCTCAAGGACCAGCTCGCGGTCCATGAGTCTGCCCCCGGCAGGTACGACACCTCCTCACTCACATTCATCCTCAACGCAGGAAACGCCATGAGCGAGGACCTGGTTCGTGGCCTGCAGGAGCGCTACGGGTACATCCTCGGTTCCGGTTACGGATCCACCGAGGGGTTGCTCGTGTCCTATTCCAGTCCGTCGGACCTCAGGGAGGATCCGCTGACTGCCGGACACCCGGTGTGGAACGGCCGACTGGCGCTGCTCGACCCCGACAGCGGGAGAGAGGTCGAGCCAGGTCAGGTGGGTGTGGTGCACGCCCGCAACGCCATGTCCATGAAGGGCTATCTTGGCAGTCGAGATCACGAGGACGTTGCGCGGGGACTGCTGAGTCTCGGCGATAAGGGTGTCATCGACCCGGAGACCGGTCGACTGCGCGTGCTGGGGCGCAACAACGACATGATCATCGTCGGCGGCGAGAACATCTGGCCGACCTCCGTGTCCGACATCATCGACCGGCTCGACGGCGTTGCCGAGTCCTACTGTGTCGGAGTGGAGGACGACGAGAAGTTCCAGCGCGTCAAGGCCTATGTCGTCACCGACGGCTCCGCTGAGGTGAGTGAGGACGACGTTCGCGACCATGTGCGGGAGAACTTCATGGCCCCGGCTGTCCCGCGCGACGTGGTCCTGATGGACCAGCCGTTGCCGCGCAACCCGATCGGCAAGGTCGTCAAGCGCGAGCTGGAGCCTCGGCTGATCTATTTCGCGTCTCCGGGATTTTGTGACTCCGGCGGCCTCTTGGATTTAAGGATATCGCTATTGACTGTTCAGCAACGTGATTCTCTCTAGGCCGTGTTTTTTAAAGGTGCCGGCCGGGTAACGACCACGGACGACACCACCTCCACTGCTTGATCTTGCTGACCGCCCGCTCGACAATATCGCGGCCCTTGTAGACCTCAGCGTCAAAACCCGGTGGCCGGCCGCCGACCGAATCCTTCTTCTTCCGGGCAGTAACCTGGTTGATTTTCTCAGGGATGACTGTCCTGGTCCCCCGAGCCCGCAAATACTCCCGGGTGGCCTTGGTTGGGTAGGCCCGGTCGGTGAGTACCGCATTCGGGTTGGCGCGTGGCCTGCCATCGCCGACCCGTGGCACCCGGACATCGTCGATGACCTCGCGCAGGACCGCACCGTCATTACGTTGCCCACTGGTGACCACCACCGACAGCAGTCTGTCGGCGCCATCGACGCCGACTTGAATCTTGATAGACTACCCTCCCCGCGATCGCCCGGAACCGTGATCTGCCGGTTCAATAGGGCAGTATTCCTGGTTCGTGTAATTTGCTCGCGCCCCCCTGTGTGCTGCTCAAGTCGAGTCGTGCACGTCATGTGCAGATGAGCCCGGTTGATCGCGGCATCCACCGACACGGTCTAAGGCGTGACTCCTAAAGGCGCGGGCCAGGCGACAATCGACGACAACGCTGCCCGATACACCAACGCCAACTTGTCGTACAGGGTCGCCAACCCCGCCACTGCTTCACCTTGTTGAACGCCCGCTCGACAACATTGCGGCTCTTGTACGCCTCAGTATCGAATCCCGGCGGCCTACCACCGGAAGAACCCTTCGATGCGGGCCCTTGGGCGTCGGTGAACTGCAGTAGCGGCTGTTCGCCCATACCTCCAGGCTGTTACGTTCCGGACGAATCTTATAGGAGACATGCCCTAGAACAAGCTATCTGTATGTGCGGTCACAATAGCCCGGCACACGCACCGGGAACAGCTCAGACTACGACGAAAATGTTGGGCCGGAGGATCCACAAGTCGGCCATGCCGGGCAAATGAACGTCTCCGTAAATGACGGGTTCGGCTCGTGACAGGCCCCTGTGCCAGCAGGCCCTTCCCGAGTCACTGCGAGAAAGCATGGAGACCACACTCCTACGTACCGGATTTAGCCTCCCTGACGCGCGCATACGCACGTGCCGGAGCCAGTCGCGCCCGGCGTCAACCCCCGTGTGCCAGATCACGTGACAGGGTACGTGCCAGACAATGTGACAGAGCACGTGACAGTGCATGCGATGGGGCATGTGACAGAGCATGTGCCGACAACTGTGCCAACGTTTCTGCGTGCTTCGCCCGCTTCTTCCGATTTGGCCGAGCGCAGCAGTAGCAACAATGCGCATCAGGGAACCTTTCAGGCTGGCAACGATGAAATTGGGAAGTATCCACCCGAGGTGCGCAGAAGTTCACTCATGTATCTGGCCAACCCGATCACACCGGTGTTACCGTCGCCGTCCCACCAACCACAGCCCGCATTCCCGGGGAGCCCCCATGGTCACCGCCGCACCCAATCCGAACCTCATCGCTTTCGTCGGCGACTTGCACGGCAAACTCGCCGCTTTTGAGCACACCACAGCCCAGGCATTGAATCGCGGGGCCACGACTATCGTCCAGGTCGGTGACTTCTGGATCTACGACGGACCCAAGGAGCTGCCCAAACTGCAGCGAACGCTGCGACGGATCTGCCCCGACGGTATCGCCGTGGAGGACATCGATTATCGGTTCATCGACGGCAACCACGAGAACTTCGACGTGCTCAACCCCGGCGCTGCTGCTCTGGTGCAGATGTCCGACAACGTCACCTACATGCCACGCGGGACCCGGGCTCACCTCGCTGGCGCTGCCATCCTGTTCTTCGGCGGGGCGTCCTCCACCGACCGCGAACACCGCATCGAAGGCAAAGACTGGTGGCCGGCGGAGAACATCACCACCGGCCAAGCCGAACGAGTCACCGCGGCTGATCCAGCCGACACATCCGACTCATCCCGCGTCGATATTCTGGTCACCCACGACACCTCCACCACCGCCTTCACTGACCTGTGCACCGTCAGCCCCCACGCCCGCGGTAAACAACACGACCCCGCCGGCGAGACCAACCGCGCCCACCTCGACTCGATAGTCGCGCGCGCCCGGCCGCGGTTCCACGTCCACGGCCACCACCACACCAGACACAGCTGCACTTATGACCTCGACGGTCACCCGGTCACCGACATCTCCCTGTCACTGGAGAAAACCACCGGCTCCGTCGCCATCTGCGACACCCGCGACCTCACCTGGACCAGCCCGGTCGGTCGGCAGGACACCGGCGACGACGAGAAGCTCCCGATCCCCGGCCGTGAACCCGAGACCACAGCCTGCGCAGAACACGACACACAACCCCCAACCGCCACGACACCTCCGAGGACACACCCGCCATGCTGACCCCTGACGCTTTCGGCACCCGCGACAATCACGCTCCAGTCACCCCGAACCCGCACTTGATCGCCTTCATCGGCGACATCCACCGCAGCTTCACCGCCCTCGAACACACCCTCATCCTCGCCCTGAGCACCGGCGCAACCACGATCATCCAGTGCGGCGACTACTGGCTCTAAGGCGACGAAATCCCACCCCAACCCGACGACCACCCCGACATGGCGCAGATGGCCCAGGCGACACTCGAATCCGTCTGCCCACCCGGCATCGACCTCGCCGAGGTGGACGTCCGCTTCATCGACGGCAACCACGAGAACCACGACCTCCTGAACCCCGACACACCCCACCCGGTACCCATCAGTGACAACGTCACCTACATGCCCCGCGGCACCCGGGCCCGGCTGGCCGGAGTGGAGATCCTGTTCCTCGGCGGCGCCTCCTCCATCGACAAAGACTGGCGCACCGAACGACTCAACTGGTGGCCAGGCGAAAACATCACCGAACCCCAGGCCGACCGGGCCATCGCCGCAGCCACCGACCCCGGCCAACCGCCGGTGGACATCCTGGTCACCCATGAGACGACCACCGAAGCCTTCACCGCACTGGCCCGCGGCAGTGAGCACGCCCAAGACAAGGCCGGTGAACCCGCCGGCGAGACCAACCGCGCCCACCTCACCGAAGTCCGTGACGCCGCATCCCCACGAGTACATGTCCACGGTCATCATCACACCCGCTTCGCCGCCCCTGTCGGCGGTGTACTGGACGTGGGGTTGAATAAGGAAACCCGTGACGGCTCCGTGGCGATCCTCGACACCACCGACTGGAGCTGGAGCATACCGGTCGAACGGTCCACCTACACCTACCCCAATGATGACCTGACCCAGGTTCCCACAAGCCACCGCCATGTCGAGCACCAGGGACTGTTCGAGTGGGATACCGTCGAACTCGCCGCCCCTGAGGTGAACCTGGACACCTACGACCAACCGGTGAACCCGGGCACCATCGAGTCGATCACCGCCCACCGAATGATCCTGCAACAAGTCACCGGACGCCAGCGCGGATTCGGGCTACGGCACACCCTCGCCGCCCGACGCATCGCCCGCACCGACACCCCCGAGGACACCGACGCCTCTGCCCGTGACAAGGCCGCCGAACAATTGTCCGCCTGGATTCGCAATGACGACATCGACAACCTGGCGACCCACCTACTCGACCCACGGGAACAGTTCGACATCTACCGCCACCTCAGCCCCATCATCACGCTATGGGGCACCGAGGAAATCCGCCTGTGGGCCGCTGACGCCGCCATCACCGCCGCCTACGCCGCCCTGGCCGCCGAGACCAGACTGAACTACGAACACGCCCGCCGCCGGCGACAACAACACGCCCACCGCCACATCCAGCTCTACGACCACGACGAACCAGACACCCAACTCCCACCACAAGACCCCCGCCATGACTGACCAGCCCGGCGACAACACACACCCCGACCACCGCGACTACACACCCACCGATGCCTTCACGCACATCTGTGAGGTCTGCGGCAAGACCGTAATGCTGACCGCACAGGCCGCCTACTGGGCCGGATGGGACTACCCACCGGACATGGGCGAGTTCGGAATCATCTCACCACGCACCTGCGAACACTGTCCCATAGACGCCACAGTCTGGTGGGCCATCGCGATGGACAAACGCACCCTCGACGAACTGACCCCCGAACAGCTGAAAACCGTCGCCCGCATCCGCAACGAGATCCCCGATTAGCCACCCACCCAGGAGAGAACACACCTCATGAACAACCCCGCCACCAGGACCACCAGCGTGTGGGACGCCCTCGCCGACACCCCGGCTGAGGCTGAGAACTTCCGACTGCGCTCAGCACTGCTCTCCTCAATCAACGACCATATCGCCGAACAGCGGTGGGATGCAGGCCATGCTGCGGTCCAGCTGGGGTTGACTCAACCTCGAGTGACCGAGCTGTCCGTAGGGCGCCTCGACAGGTTCACCCTCGACGACCTGGTGAGCATCGGTATCACCATCGGGATCCGCCTGGAGGCCACACATGACAGGAGGCAGCACTAAGCACCAGGCGCCCCCACCCTGCTACAGCCGCAGGTGGACACGATGTGGACCACAGTGCTGAGAGTAAGCACTCAATCAAGAGCACCTGGGCTACCTGAAACTGGGAGACTCTGGTGCAGATCTGGCCGGTGCTGCGAATCCCCAACCGCGTACGCGACATGTGGGAGGCGATCTACCCGGAACTCACCGGCAACCCTGGGGTGCATGGCCACGGTAGGAGATAGTGCCGCCATGTCACGTCATGAACACTCCTATTACGCTAGCGCTACACTTGTGCGCATGGAGTTGACCACCCGTGAGGCCGCGGCACGTCTGGGCGTGTCCCAGGCCCGGGTCCGGGCCCTAATCAACTCCGGCGGGCTCACCGCCCGTCGTGTCGGCACCCTGTGGCTCATCGACGCCGCCAGCATCGAGCACCAACACAGCCTCACCACCGCCGGAGCCACCAGCCGTGCAATGTCTCCGCGGATCGCCTGGGCCGCAGCGGACCTCGCCGACGGTGGAACCGCAGCCTGGCTCAGCGCCACCGAGCGCTCCCGGCTGCGCCGCCGACTCTCCGGCTCCCCTGAGATCGATGCTGTCCGTCGGTGGATGAGCAGACGCGCCAGCAGCATCCACCACTACAAGGTAGGGCCAAAAGATCTGACTGCCTTGCTCACCGACTGCCGGGCCGTGCGTACCGGGATCAGCGCGGTGGAAAGCTACCACCTCGGACTCGGCACCGGCGGCGACGCCGACATCTACATCAGCAGTGAGGACCTCGGGCAACTCGTCAGAGGGTACGTCCTGCTACCCAGTAGCCGAGGCAACCTGACGGTGCGTATAGATGACGGCGACCTCCATCGTGCTGCTACCCGCACGATCGATGGGCGAGTCGTGGTGCCCCGGATGATCGCCGGCGCCGACCTCGCCGACGACACCGACGCCCGGACCCGCAGCGCTGGGCGGCGGCTGCTCGCCGCTGTGATGGACGAGCGAAGGTGGGAGCGATGACCTCGGCTACGCCGACGGACCCTTCTGAGTTCCTGACCGACCTCGCCGTAAACCCTCGGGGAATCCGGCCGCGCACAGCACTACCGGGACTTCACCGTACAACTCCCCCAACTACTAATCTCGAGGGGTCCGAACTCTAGACAACGAAAAACCGGAGATCACAAACCCTTTCGAGTTTGTGACCTCCGGCCGGTTCAGTTCGTGAACCGCTCACTGTGAACGGTCCTCGAAACCAGCTCAGCGGCCAGATTCAACCTCTGGTTCCCGATGGTTTCCTCCCCATCTCCCGAGGGTTTTCACCGTCTATTCAGCTGACCGGGCCACCCCGACAGCCGGCCCCCAGAGCCCACCCCACCGACACAGAACTCACCGACGACCTCCAGTCACCTGCGATCATCCACGCGCCAGTCACCTGTACAACCGCATCAGGTCGAAACAGAGCCCAAAACTCCCGATGGTTTTCCAGGCCACCCCAGCACCACAAAGGGTCCGCCGGTCACATAACCGGCGGACCCTTCTTTTTCACCCCGCCTCCGAACTGTGGGGAGGTGCCACCACTTACGTGCGCGGCGGGATCCTCGTCGGCGGATGCCCCAGATCCTCGGCCAACTGACGCATCCGATACCTCACTGACGACTCCGCAGGGCCTCGGGCGATGAAGGCGTCCTCGGTGGCCATGTTCGTCGCGGCGAACCACAGTCCGATCAGGATGCTGATCGCCGGCTCGCGGCGGGCCGACCACGTCAGGTGCTCAAACCCGCTGATGTGTGGGGACTTCAGCTTCGAGAACTGCCGCTCGGTCGCCGAGCGCACCGTCTCGTAGTACAAGGTGTGCTCCCACGACCCGGGCACCAGTCCGCCCCACTGAGCCATGCGCCACTGATCTTTCGACAGACTCACCGTCAGCTGCGACCCCTGACAACACCGGTAGCGATCCGCCGACCATGCCGGCTCCAGCAGCGGGACCTGCGGGTCATCGTTGTCCAGCGAGGCCGGCTTGAGCGGGCACCGCACCCGCCCCTGCACGGCTGGGCACACCAGATCCATCCGCACCGACTGCTTGGCATCATCCTGCGCCCGGCCGCGGCGCCCGGGGCGGGACCGCTTGCGGTACGGACGCGAGTTGAGCCCCATCAACAGGGGAAACATCCGTTCCAGCAGACGGTCATGCTTGTCGAAACCGTCGTTTTTCGCCTTCTTGATGTCCTCGGTCCGCTTGATCATCCGGTCGTTGCCAAGCACCTGCTGGGCGACCGGACAGTAGAAATCCCCGGCGATCTGCACCGGCCCAGCCGAGACCCCACCGTAGCCATGCTCAGCGCTGTCACTGGCCCACACGGTATGGAAATGTGCCGGGTAACGCACCACCGGCGCGTACCCCGCATCCAACACCACATCGTTGAAGCGAACCTTGGGGTTGTAGCCCATGTCCACCACCAGGTACGGAGCCCGGGCCCGCTGGCCTCGCTCCGGATCGAAACCATGCAGCTTGTGGTAGCTGATCACCGTCGCCAGGGCCTCGACAGACGCTGACGTCGGATGGTCGATCGCCGCGGCGGTGAACAGAGCGGGAATCTTCGTCGGATGCTGCGGCGGTCCGCCCACGCTCAGCGCGGTGACCCCGATACCGAAGCCATGCTTCTTGGTCTTCCTGACTTTGGCACCGTCGGTATGGACGGCGTTGTCGATCGCGTCGCGGACGTAGTATCGCCCCATCGACGCCGCACCCCGCAGTTTGTCGTCCCGAGATCCCAGCTCGCGATCAGGTCGGGCCAGATCCACCGTGGTCTCATCGACCATCCGGCACACCTCGCCGTCCGTGGGGATGTCGATGGTGATCGACGCGGCGAGCAGGGCGTTGACGATGTCATGCAGGCGCTGCCTGGCCAGATCAGAGGCCACCTGCTGCTCCTCGCTACGCCCGGCGATCTGCTCACGATGAGCCTTGTTGCTCACCCTCCTGGCAGGTAGGTCTGCCCCCGGATCCAACGGGGCCAGCATCCGGGACAGCCATCCCAACATGGCCTTGTAGTCACTCTGCACCAGAGAGCGGTTGGACGGGTCCATCCCCACCCGGACTGTCTGGGCATCACTGAGCACATCGATCTGCCGAGCGGTTTCAGCGTAGCTGGGTACCCGCGCCACTCCCGACAGTATCGCCAACTGAGTGGCGAACACCGCCGTCAGCGTGTAACGCCGCCCTGTCGGTGTTCGCCCACCCGGCCCCCGATGCATCCGGTGGTACGTCTCGATCATCTTGACGATCCCGGAGCGCTCGATCAACTGCACGCAGCGCTCGAAATGCTCGTCGAAGAAACAGTATGTCGCCGGCCTTTCCCGCTCACTCATGCCGCATCCCCCTGCTCGTCGGCGGCCAGCAGGATCTGCGCCAGCTGCTCGGGACTGTAGGCGGGAAGCAGATCAACCTGATCAGCCAGCGCGCGAAGATCACTGACACCGGCCAGGCGCAGCAGCGCCGCAGCCGGGACCCCGTGCCGCACCGCCAGATCGACGATCCAGCGATTGCGCAGCCCGACCGCGTCGAAGCCGACATGCCCCAGTTTGCGCAGGTCCTCACCAATCTTGTTGACCGCGTTCCTGCTGACCTGCCCACTGGTGGTCACCGGCATCAACGGCGCCGAACCGACCTCGCCTGCCCGGGTGATCAGCCGGTGGCCTTTGGCCGGGCTGATCACCGGCACCCGGCGATGCACTACCCCGAAACGGCGCACGGTGATCACCACGACGTCATGTCCCGGGCCGATGGTCACCATGGAGACATCCGTGCCCAGAACCTCCCGAACCTCATCAGCGCGCAACCCCGCCCCGGTGATCAGATCCAACGCCAACAGCAACCGCAGCCGCAGACCCTCCCGCAACGTTGAGGCAATCGTGTAGAGCTCCGTGACGCGCTCGGCAGGTACCGCCGCAGGCGCCTTCTTGCGCGGCACCGACGCTCGACTACGCCGAGACGGCGGAAACTGCTGGGGATACAGCACCCGGCCGGCGGCCTCCAGAATCAGCCGGTAGGTCGTTAGACTGCGCGGAGTGACCCGCCCTGACTGCCTGGCCAACCAACGCGCCACCCCGGCACCAGTCAGCGTGCGCTCCTCGTCGACGACCTGCGAGTCCAGGGCGTCATCCACCAGCACCCTGGTGATCAGGCGGGTGGCCTTGCGGTCCTGGTACTCGCTGACAAACGGAGTATGGGCCACCACCAAAGCCGCACGTTGCACAGCCAGCGTCTTCAACGGGGTGACAGGCCCATAGATACTCACCGTCGACAACGCCGCCAGGCGGGCTGCGCCACCATCGGGCAGCGTGCGTCGGGTGAGTTTACGCACCGGCGCCGGAGCGGCCTCAAGGAAAGGGCCGTAGACATCGTTCTGCGATGCCGGGGTGGGTGGGGATGCTGCGGCCATCTTCTTGTGCCGGCCCATCAGAGATTCACCGCCCCGACAAGCCCCTTGTGTGCGCAGAAGTCGACACACCGCAGGTCAGAATAGGGCTGAGGGTTGCCCGACGTGCCCGGGCATGGCAAAATCAACATCGTTGATCCTTTCAGGGTCAGTGCCAAAACCGCTTGATTGGTAGTCGGGAGGTCTTGGTCTTTCAGAACGGGTTCCGGTGCCAGCCGGGACCCGTTCTTTCATTTTCGGTTGGGTTATGTCGCCTGCGTCCAGCTCTCCTCGGGGTGCCGGTCGAAGTACTCGGACAACGCCACAGAGGCGATGCCACTGAGGGTGCGCCGCTCGATCGCGGACTGCCGCCGCATCAGGCGGGCCACCCGGGCGGGGACCTTCAGTTTCATCGTCACCAGGCCGTCCTCGGGGAGCTCGCTACGGCGTCGACCGAACGCGGGCTGCACGTCGTCGTTCATACCGGTCTCCTTCCTCGAAGCATCGTGGTGCTCTGGAACTAACGTTGTGATGTCCTGCCTCCGGAGCGCTTTAGCGTCAGCGACATGTGTCCACGATGTACCAATGAAGACCCCCACCGCAAGGAAAACATGCAGGTCAGCACAACTTCGCCGCGAACGGTGTTTAACGCAATCGTACGGGCAATGTTCTAGTTGCCACTGTGGTTCTTTCGAATCGTGCGTGCTCCATGCCCCAATCGCGTCAGTGAGATGGCTGTACGCGATAGTGTGGCCAGGTGTAACAGTTCCCTTGGTGACCTTTGGGTCATGTGTCCCCTCAAATCACCCCCGTGCGGGGTTGGTTAGTGTCGCGGCGTATAGGTCGACCCCGGGGAGCGCTACCGCGTGACGCGGCAAGGGGGGTGCTCGACCCGGGGTCTGGCCGCTGGGGGATGCGGCCGGGGACAGTATGACACGCGGGCGAGGCCGTAGGGGAGATTTGCAGAACTTAGTTTATGCGACCCTCCCAGCACCAATCACGCTGAGCCTCAGTCGAGGCCGGACTTTTCGCGGTGATGTGCTAGCGCACGACGGTCGGGGTGGTTGCACTCTCGGCTGGGGACGTGCAGCTTCGCTCCCTCCAATTGGTGATAGGTGGTGGCCCGTACTGCTGGTGAGAGCAAGACAGCGAAGCTGTCCTCGTGAATGGCAAGCATATGCCGATCGAACATCGCATGGATGTCAGATCGCAGGCACAAGCCGTTACTCACCCGGTTACTGTCGCGCCCCTTGTACGGCGCAATATGCGCGGCCTGCAGCGCTACCGGGAGATTGGTCTTGGTGATCGCACACTTGTTGCCGTAAGCATCAAGTACCGCATTACGGAAGCGCGACTGCCCCTCACGGACCGTCTGCTTCGCTACCCGACGTCGGCGCTCGTCTTCCAAGTCGTGGAACCCAGTCGTCTGCTCAGGGTCCAGTGCGGGCCCGAGGCCGAACTCCATAACACCCTCGACGATCGCTTCGATGTGGTCGTTCGTGATCGTCATGCCCTCAACCAGTTGTTCTGTGGGGAAGGGCTCCTTACGCGCCAGCTCCCAGGCGAGAGCCAGTACCTCGTCTTTGTTCTTCGATGTTCCCGGCCGCCCCGACTCCGAGCCGCGGAAGAAGTCAGCATCGGACGCACCGAGGGATCGAGCTACTGCCGTAATGAAGTCTTTTCTCACCGTACCGCCGCGGCTAGTAGTGAAGTGCTCGATGCCCAGCAGGTCCGACAATGTGGACATCGCAGCGCGCTCAGGTTCGTTGTGTTTGAGAGGCATAGTTCGAAGCTACCTGAGCTCGCCCCGACCGATGCGGAAAAATTGCCGTCTCGGAATGGCTTCACAACCGCCCGGCGTGTACTATCAAAAAAGAGCTTATAGCTAAAATATCTCGGAGGCCCCCATGACCACCTCATACGCCCACCCCGAAACCCGGGCGGCGTTCTCTCCGTCCGCCGTGTCAGCGGTCATCCGTGACTTGCTGTCAGCCACGCCAATGCAGACCCGAATCAACTGGTTGAGAGCCATAGCTACGCTGGTGACCGACCAGCGCGAGGACCTCTCCAACGAAATGGAGCAGATCCTCGGCACCACTCCGTTCGATCCACTCCACAACCCCCTAAAGGGATTAACCATCGGCGAAGTAGGGGTTTGCTACGAAGCCCTGACCGCCCTATCTGATGCAAACTCACGCAAAGCTGCTGGACAGTACTTCACTCCGGACGACGCCGCACAGTTCATGGCTCAGCACTCGACCGGCTTTCCGGAAGGTATCTGGCTGGACCCCTGCTGCGGCGTCGGCACCCTGGCCTGGTACCTGGCCAAAGCACAGACTGACCGCGCTAGCTTCGTACGCGACCGCCTGGTTCTCATGGACATCGACAAGACCGCGCTACTATCCGCAGTGGCACTAATCGGCGCTGGCTACCTGGATATTGGCGACGTGGAGGGGCTAAGGGCTCTACATTCACGCTCGATCCGACGAGACTTCCTAACACTCACCCGGCTGCCTGACCACGACTTTGTGATCGTAAATCCGCCCTACGCGCGAACCGCTACCCTACCGAGTTACAAGACTAAGGACAGCCGGGAGCTCTTCGCGTACTTCCTGGAGCGCATCGCCACTACGTCAAAGGGCTTCATCTCGGTCACGCCCGCCGCGTACCTGTCGGCACCGAAGTTCCGCGTTCTACGCGAGGTCGTCAACAATTGCGGCACAGGAGGGCGCATCTACGTCTTCGACAACGTTCCGGATACCCTGTTCCGAGGATACAAGTTCGGCTCCACGAACACCTCGAGCACGAACTTCGTCCGCGCCGCCATCACTGTGTGCTCACCTGAGACCACCGAATGGAAAATCACCCCGATCATCCGCTGGCGCTCTGCCAGTCGCCCACGTGTTTTCTCCCTGGCAGCCGAACTACTGTGCCCACGCTACATTGGACCAGCCGAGGAGTGGGTGAAGCTCGCCCCAGGACTCGAAGGACTCTGGGAACACTTGACTCAAGCACCTACGGCTCTGAGGGACCTCATCGTCCAACACGAGACCGACTACTCACTCACCGTCGCCCTGACACCCCGTTACTTCATATCCGCTGCCTTCCGGAACCTCAGGCGTGGTTCTAAGGCCACCCTGTATTTCGGGAACGCAAGCGACCGTGATCGCGCGGCCATCGTTCTGAACTCAACTATCCCGTACCTATGGTGGCGCGCGTTGGACGGGGGCGTAACCCTCCCCCGCCGCGTCCTTATGAGCACACCGGTCCCAGACTTCGTCGACCCAGACTCAGCCGCAGCCCTCGCCGACGAGCTGCAGGAGACCGAGGAGGAGCACATCACCACGAAGCTCAACGCCGGGAAACACAACGAGAACGTCAAACGGCCGCGGGAGCAGGTAGCCCGCCTTGACGAAGCTGTCCTCGGAACCGTTCCTGACCTGACCCTGCTCTATACCGAGGACATGGCCGCCAAAATCTGATTGAATCTGTTCCTGAGCACTTCCTACACAGATTCAGGAGTCAGCCATGGCGACCAGCGGTTCACCCGAGTTCGACAAGTTCAAGCATCACATCGAGTCCAACGCCACCGTGCGTCGAGAGGTAGAGTTTGCATTCTCGAAACTACTGACCGCCGCCAACCCGACGGACCGCGGCGCTCGCTTCCTGTTCGGGGGCGCAGCCGAATGGATCCTCGCTGCTGCCGCGTGGTCAGCTGGCGTCCTCGTCGCCCCTGCAGGGCATAATGCCGATGGCTTTGATCTCGGTGACTTGTTAACTAAGGCCCGTGCCGATCTGTGGAGCGTGAAGGCCTCTGCTGCTGCAAAGCCAGCAGACATCAAGCTCGTGAACTTCCAAGGATCTGGTGCAAACCGTGACTGGACCGAACCAACTCTGTTCGTCGCACCGTACCTGGATGGCGCAGTCCTGGTCGACCCGAACGAAGCTACCGAGGTCAAGAACAAGATGAAACGCGGCGGTGACTCCCTATCCATTCGAGCAAAGGCGATCGTCGACTACAAGAAGGAGCATCCGGAGAACCACGCCAGCTTTGAAGTGGCCGTCAATCCCGGGGACATACCCTACGATTCTTCAGCATTCCCAAAGTCGATCCTCGACCCAGCGACATTCCCACACCTGGCCCGCCCGTTCATCGAAGCGAAGCCACTCCTTGACAAGTCAACAAGTGCAGAGATCGAGCGCCTGGTGGCGCTGCGTGACAATGGCACTCTCACCGATGAGCAACTCACTCAGGCCGTCTCCAAGGTCGTCGGCAACTAAAACCACCTCACCAGCACCGAATCAGGAAGACCCGCTGGACGAAGCATCGCTACACTGACGTTCCCCGTGAGATTGTGATCACGCGCTGAGGGAGGCGAACCTCCGATAGCCGCGAGGGCTCGGTGATGAGTTTGGTAGTGGAGGAACTGCTCGTACTCCGCCTCACGCAATGATTCGCTGAGGTAGGGGCGGTGGCTTTGCCCGACAATTCTGACACCGCGCACCCTGCGCAGAAGTGGACACAAGTTTCTAGCCAACCCGCTCCCGCCGGTGCTATCGTCACGCTCCCACAACACCACCGAGGACACACCCGCCGTGCTCAACCCTGACACCGTCGACAACCATGACCCCGTCACCCCCGACCCCAACCTCATCGCCTTCATCGGCGACATCCACCGCAAAGACATCGCGCTGGAAACCACCGTCGCCCTCGCCCTCGAAGCCGGGGCCACCACCATCATCCAATGCGGCGACTACTGGCTCTACGGCGACGAAGTCCCACCACAGCCACCGGGGCACCCCGACATGGCGCAGAAGGCACAAACCGCTATCGAGCAAGCCTGCCACGACACCGGTATCCCCACCGACCTGGTCGACGTCCGCTTCATCGACGGCAACCACGACAACCCCAACCTCCTGAACCCGGACACACCCCACCCAATACGCATCAGTGACAACGTCACCTACATGCCCCGCGGCACCCGCGCCCGCCTCGCCGGGGTGGAGATCCTGTTCCTCGGCGGAGCATCCTCCATCGACAAGCAGTGGCGCACCGAAGGACTCAACTGGTGGCCCGCAGAGAACATCACCGAATCCCAGGCCGACCGAGCCATCGCCGCAGCGACTGATCCTGACCAACCGCCGGTGGACATCCTGGTCACCCACGAAACCACCACCGAAGCCTTCACCGCCCTGGCCCACGGCAGCGAGCACGCCCAAGACAAAGCCGGTGAACCCGCCGGCGAGACCAACCGCGCTCACCTCACCGGCGTCCGCGACGCCGCGAGCCCACGAGTACATGTTCACGGCCACCACCACACCCGCTTCGCCGCCCCAGTCGCCGGTGTACTGGACATCAGCCTGAACAAGGAGACCCGTGACGGCTCGGTGGCCATCCTCGACACCACCGACTGGAGCTGGACGATAGCGGTGGAGCGGTTCACCTACACCTACCCCAACGATGACCTGACCCAGGTCCCCACAAGCCACCGCCATGTCGAGTACCAGGGACTGTTCGAATGGGACACCATCGAACTCCCCGCCCCTGAGGTGAACCTCGAGGGCTACGCCGGGCAGGTAGACCCGAGCACCGTCGAGTCGATCACCGCGCACCGCATGACGCTGCAAAGAATCCGTGGCAGGGGCTATCGGCTGGGCGAGGGCAGAAAAGCCGTAGCACGCAACGAAATCACCGCCGCGGCGAAACACCTCACCGCCGGCAAACCGGAGGCAGAACCGGACCCCGAACACACTGAGACCGCCGAACAACTGACCCGTTGGATCGCCACCGAAGACATCGACACCCTGACGACCCACCTTCTGGACCCACGCCCCGCCTTCTACATCTACCGCCACCTCAGCCCCATCATCGAACTGTGGGGCACCGAGGAAGCCCGCCTGTGGGCCGCGCACACCGCCGTCAACCACCCCGCCGGCACACCACACCTTCCCGATTCCCATGATTCCGACGACATTGCCGAGACCCCGGCAGAACAATTCGCCCGGTTCGCCGACGAGTTCGTCACCGAACACGCCGACCTCATGAACCGGCTGCGTGACGCCTAGAACGTGCCATGTCGACTACCAGCGACTATTCAAGTGGGACACCATCGAACTCCCCACCCGCGAAGTGGAGCTCGAGGACTACGACGGCGCAGTCGGGCAGGAGACCGTCGAGTCGATCACCGCGCACCACATGACGCTGCAACAAGTCACCGGGCGCGAACACAGCTCCGGACTACCGTACCGCCTCGCCACCAGGCGCATCGCACGCACCGACACCCCCGAAGGCGCCAACGCCTCTGCCCGTGACAAGGCCGCCGAGCGATGACCCCTGGTCCTGACAGAACTCAGGCTGCGCAGAAGCCAACTCACCACCGGGATGTGTCGAGTTCTGCGCAGCCGGCCATGAGCCTGCCCTACGCCTGAGGATCCAACCGTTGAAGCAGTTGCTCGAGTTCCTCACGGGTCATCGGCCGCTTCGGCGCAGGCATCAACTCCTGCATCCTGCGATAGGTGACCCCACCATTCAGGTCCACCAGGCTGCCGACACCGGTCACCAGCGCCCGGCGCCTCCCCGCCGACGGGGTCGAGCCCGTGCGCGAAGCCATCCACTCTCCTGCCGTCTGTCCTTCTGAAGTACCCCCACCCTACAAGTGCTTGCCGGGGATTCACCCCGGCCGTTGCGCCCCTTCGGCTTCACAGTGCCGGAACCTTCACTGTCAGGCTGCGCAGAACATGACACACCCCGCCCCACCTGCGCAGAAGTCGGCTCAGAATCTTGAGAATGACGTCCCACCACCGCTACAGTCGATCTCTTCACCCTTCCACGGGATGGAGTCACCAGGAAGGCACACCCCCATGCCCAACCATCACCCCGACCACGACACCGCCCCTGGCACCAACAGCGACACCGAGGGCCCGAACTCGGAGGCTGCCATCGCCGCCGCCTACGCCGCCATGGCCGCCGAGACCGAGATCCACCTGAGCTACGAACACGCCCGCCGCCGGCGGCAACAGCACGCCCACCACTACATCCGCCTCTACAGCCAGGATGAACCCGACACCCAACTCCCACCACAAGACCCCCACCATGAATGACCGTCTCGACCACCGAGCCTTCAGCCCCACCGACCGGTTCGAGCACATCTGCGAAGTCTGCGGCATCGACGCCACCGTGTGGTGGGCGATAGCGATGGACAAGCTCCCCCTCGACGACCTGACACCCGACCAACTGAAAACCATCGCCCGCATCCGCAACGAAGTCCCCGACTAACCACACACGCAGAAAAGAACACACCCCGTGAACAACCCCGTCACCAGGACCACCAGCGTATGGGACGCCCTCGCCGACACACCGGCAGAGGCCGAGAACCTCCGAATACGCTCAGCACTGCTGTCCTCAATCAACGACCGCATCGCCGAAAAACGGTGGGACGCCGACACCACCGCCGGCACACTCGGGGTGACCCAACCTCGCCTGGCCGAACTGTCCGCAGCGCGCCTTGACAGGTTCACCCTCGACGACCTGGTGAGCATCGGCATCACCGTCGGGATCCACCTGGAGGTCACCCACGACAGGGCGCAGGGCTAAACACCTGGCGTCCTCCGCCCTGCTGCAGCCGCAGGTGGGGCACGATGTCGACCAGCGCGCTGAGAGTAAGCACTCACCCAAGAGCACCTGGGCCACCTGAACTGGGACATTCTCGTGGGAACCTGGCTGGGGCTGCGGATCCTCACCCGGGTGCGCGATATGTGGGAGTCGGTCTCCCCGAAACTCAACAGCACCCCGGGACTGTGGGGACACCGCAGAAAGTAGAGGACCCCCAGAATGACCGACACGGCTCTCACCAGACCACTAGGCGCACACCTACCTCTCGCCAGACATTTTCACCTCGACGATCCCGTCACCACCATCGCGAACCATCCATCCACCCGACCGCCCCACAGCGTTCAGGGCGACCCGCATGCACGTGCACGCGTCAATGAGCGCAGCCAACCGGTCACCAGCGTTCGAGTTCAGCGTCCAGACCACCTCCAGGGCACTGACCGTCGCCTGGTAGTCAGCCTCAACTCCCTGGTCATACAGCTCATCAAGAACCCGATCCAGGAACTGGTCGACACTTCCAGCAGCGTGACCGTCCTCGGCGAGATGCTGTTCGATATGGATGACGTGGTTCATAGCCTCAATCCTTCCACCAACGGACCGACCATGGGCCCCGCGAGGGATCCCCACGGGTGCCGGATCTCTTCTAGTTCCTGTGCGCGGGTCCCGTCACCCTCGACGGCACACAAAAGGCAGTCATCGTAGGCGGTCATTCGGCACCAGCGGTACGTAGCTCACCCTCGCCGTTCTGCCGTGAAAAGGCACAGGCCGGTAGGTGTCCGTGACCCGAGGGAACGACCCGCCAAAAGTTCAGCAATCAGAAGATCGCAGTCTGCCAAAGCTGCGGAAACAACTGGACAGTCAAGTAGCCACCCCGCCAAGATGTGAACACTTCTATTGCGCCACCGCTACACTTGTGCGCATGGAGCTGACCACCCATGAGGCCGCGGCACGTCTGGACGTCTCCCAGGCTCGGGTCCGGGCCCTAATCAACTCCGGCGAGCTCACCGCCCGACATGTCAGCACCTTCTGGCTCATCGACGCCGCCAGCGTCGAGCACCAACGGGGCCTCACCTCTGCCGGAGCTAATAGCCGGGCGATGTCCCCGCGGGCCGCCTGGGCCGCCGCGGACCTCGCCGACGGTGGACCCGGGGCCTGGCTCAGCGCCACGGAACGCTCCCGACTGCGCCGCCGACTCTCGTCGGCCACCGAGGTCGATGTTGTCCGCCGCTGGATGAGCAGACGCGCCAGCAGCATCCACCACTACAAGGTAGGGCCACAGGACCTGACGGCCTTGCTCACCGACAGCAGGGTCGTTCGTACCGGGATCAGCGCGGTGGAGAGCTACCACCTCGGACTCGGCACCGGAGGCGACGCGGACGTCTACGTCAGAAGTGAGAACCTCGTGCAGCTCGTCAGAGGATACGTCCTGCTGCCCAGTAGCCGAGGCAACCTGACGGTGCGTGTGGATGATGTCGGTCTCTATCGTGCCGCTGCCCGCACGGTTGATGATCGGCTCGTGGTGCCCCGCCTGGTTGCCGGCGCCGACCTGGCCGACGACACCGACGCCCGGACCCGCAGCGCCGGACGCCGGTTACTTGCTCAGGTACTGACCGATCAGGAATGGGAGAAGTGAACAGAAGGCTATCGAGGATGTCCACACGTCACTAGGCTCTGTTGCGTGCTTTCGAAAAGCGCAGTGAAGCAAGGACGAGACAGGCGGTGGAGTCAACACCCGACGGTTTGCCGTCGGCCCTTGCCCTAGTCTGGAGGCTGCGGCCGTGAGGCTGGGTGGGCGCGGCGGCACCCCACGCACCTCCCCCGTCGGGCGGGTAACGTCATTGGGTGAGTAACGATCGTAGTTGTATTGCGAAGCGATACGTAGACAAAGGAGTCATGGTGAGGGTAAAAGTTCAGGACTGCACATTGGAGTCGGATGACTCAAGGGGAATCCTCACCCTTAGTCACAATCTGCTCGCCGGGTCAAAAGAAAAGCGTCGTCTAAGTCCAGTCGAATTACCGTATGCGGCTGTAGAAGGTTACTTCTCCAAGGGCACTATGGCGCGTGTTTTTATTTTGCAGATCGGCCCCATGGATGTGGCGCACCCTGGCCCCAAGTACTCGATTCATGACCTCTACTCTTTTACTGCGTCCGGTCAACACGCCGGTAAGGTGCGAGATATTCTGGATAATGTTATCGAAGCTGGTCGCGAGATGACGTTGCCTGAGGGGTGGGAACCGGTTCCGCAGCTGCAGGCCGGGGTTGATATTGCATCCCGCAAAGGCGATAAGGGTTTTGACCTTCAGTTGGAGCGGGCGAAGAGTGAGGAAGCCCTGCACAAGAAGGAATCGAAGAAGGAGCAGCGGGAGAAGAACCTGGAGGAAAGCCGACAGCGCACCAAGGAGAGTCTAGCTAAAGCGAAGCAGGAGACTGCCGATGCCAGGAAGGACATCAAACGGGCACACTCGGACCTGTTTCGTCAGGGTGCGGGCCTTGCACGGCTTCCGGATGACTTGAGCAGTAAGGATGTCGTGGTGGAGTTCGGTGACATTTTCGTCACGGCGGACTCTATTTGGTATGACGGTGAGATCTATCCCAGGTCCGGGGCGAAAGCGACGATTGATACGGGCGCGGCGGCGCGCAACCGTGTCAGTGGGGGTCGTGTGCTCGGTGGTGCTCTATTGTTTGGCGCTGCAGGTGCGATTGTGGGTAGTTCGGCGAAGAAGGATGAGGGGCTGTTGTTTATGACGGTAGAGCTTCCGGATGGAGGCTCGATGATCACGAGCGCTAGCGCTAGGAAGCATCAGGAAGCGACCCGTTTTGTCCGTGAGGTCAATCGTCGGGCCCGTGACTAGTCATGGGTCACCTCTACCGCCGTACACCCTTGTAGTGGACCAGGGTTCACTCCTGGTCGTTGTCCAACCCGTCCATGAATCCCGGCAGCGAAGCGAGGACGAGACAGACAGTGGGGTTCAAAGTCCGGACACCGGAGGGACGTCGGTGGCCGATCTTCATCGTGGGCTGGGGTGGGCCGCGATCAAACGAAGTTTGGGTGGGCATCGCGGCACCCCAGGGTCAAGTCCTTTTGAGTGGTGTATCCGCCAGCGGCTAACTCTACTGCGCGCGCCTCAGCTTCCCAGGCAGCGGAAACCGGCTGACCCGCCATACGCTTGTTTCCGACCACCTCATCGGCGACGCAGCCACGCAGGCGTTCGGCATGCTCAGCCTCAGAGAGTCTCCCCCAGGCTGCAATATCCTCACTGAGCCCTTTCGACAGCATGACAACCTCCTCACTGATGGACTCTTCCTCATCAAAAGGTCCCTGGACCGCAGCTACCGGCAACCCCTGATCACAAAATCCCCACCGCCCCACGAATCAAGTGGCCGCGATACTCCGCACTCGGCGCGGAGCCCGAGGTCTTCCACCGGCGCTCCAGAACAGCACCCACACCACAACACACAATGTGAGCGCCAGCAACGGTGGGCATAGAGACGGTGGACTCCCGGGGCACAGAGAGTTCATGACCGACCCCACCGAAAACCCTCGGGGAATCCGCCCCGTCCACCGCTGTTCGGGACTTCGCCACGCAACTCCCCCGACTGAGATTCTCAGCCGTCACGTCACCCAGACAACGAAAAACCGGAGGTCACAAACCCTTTCGAGTTTGTGACCTCCGGCCGGTTCAATTCGTGAACCGCTCACTGTGGGCGAAGGGGGACTTGAACCCCCACGTCCCGAAGGACACTGGCACCTGAAGCCAGCGCGTCTGCCATTCCGCCACTCGCCCGTGGCATCGATACGTATCGACGTGGGTTGCTTCTGCAACGGAGAGCAACATTATCACCGTCACCCACCACACACAAAGTCACAGGCCACGCCGGTATTCAGACCCTCTCCCCGCCACACACCCGGCGAGCTGCACCCACTTCACAGCTGCAGTCCGTATAGTGGGCCGACAACGTGTGCCGTCTCCGGTCCAGCACCCCGCCGGACCAGCACCCCGATGAAGGCAACCGGCCCTACGGGACGAGAGAACGAAAGGTGAGGCGTAACCACCATGGACCTCTTCGGTCGCTTCCGTAAGCTCGACAGCTCCCTGCAGCGCGGGTTGGACAACGGCTTCGCGCGCGTCTTCGGCGGCGAGGTCGTCCCCGCCGAAATCGACGAACTGCTGAAGCAGGAGGTCGAGGACACCCTCATGGAGGACCACAGCGGCACCGTCTACGCCCCCTCCTCCTACCGCGTCCACGTCTCCGAACACGACCACACCGCCCTGCTCGAGAAGCGCCCCGACCTCGCCAACGAACTCCGCGGCCGGCTCCAACGCTTCATCCGCAACGAAGGATGGGACAGCCACCATCCCGTCGCCGTGGAGATCGTGAAGGACGACGGCCTGCACACCGGGCAGCTCAAGGCCCGCTCCTCCTTCGAGAAGACCGAGCAGCCCGAACCGCACTGGCCGCGCAGCGAACCGGATTCCGGGCGCAGTTCCGTCGCCCACTCCTACGACGCCGACGAGCCCTCCCCCGGTGCCGACCCGAATCCTCTCGTCGGGCTGGCGCGTCCGTCCCAGTCCCCGCAGGCCGCCCAGGCAGCGCAGCAGGACCACCCAGGTACGCAGGACCAGCAGCCTGAACAGGACCCCGACCTCGGCGAGCCGTTGCAGAGCTACCCCGGCACCGAGGTGATCTCGCACAACGCCCAGGCCCCGGCGAACAACGCCGACGAGGCTACCGGTGCCGCGAACGCCGCCGCCGGCGAACAGGTCCCCCAGACCACCGTGACCCTCTACCTCCAGGACGGCTCGGCCCGCAGCTTCCTGCTGCAGCACGGCACGAACGTCATCGGCCGCGGTAATGCGGTCGACTTCCGCCTGCCGGACACCGGCGTCTCCCGTCAGCACGCCGAGATCACCTGGGACGGGTACGACGCCGTGCTGACCGACCTGAAGTCCACGAACGGCACCACCGTCAACGAGATTCCGGTGGACAGCTGGCTGCTCGCCGACGGCGACGTCATCACCATCGGGCACAGCGAGATCGACGTTCGTTTCAGCTGACGGGGCCTCCGGAAGGTAGATTCAGCCGGTAGGATCAAACGTTGACCGACCGGTCAACCCACCGGCACGAAGGAGATGACCCCGAATGCAGACGACTCTGGTGCTGCTCGCCAAGATCGCCCTGCTCGTCGTGCTGTGGCTGTTCGTCTGGGTGGCCGTCCGCGCCATGCGTAAGGACGTGAACGCCATGGCAGCCACAGCAGGTGCTGCGCCTGCCTCCGGCCCGTCCACGGGCGCCGCGTCCGGCCCGAAACCGTCGGGCGGCCGCGGATTCCGTCGTGCCACTCCCCCGGGCTCGTTGACGTTGACGTCCGGCCCACTGACCGGGACAACACTCAATCTGCAGGGCTACCAGGACGTGACCCTGGGCCGCTCCGGGTCCTGCACCATCGTCCTGGAGGACGACTTCGCCTCCGGAACCCACGCCCGGCTGTTCCAGCAGTCCGGCACCTGGCTGCTCGAGGACCTCGACTCACGTAACGGTTCCTTCCTCAACGGCCAGCGCATCGACCAGCCCGAACAGCTCTCCGCAGGTCAGGAGATCCGCATCGGCCAGACCACGGTGAGGTTGGAAGCATGACAGAGACCACCGCCACGCCCCTCGCCCTGAACTACGCGGCCCTGTCCGACCGCGGCCTGGTGCGCTCCAACAACGAGGACTCCGCCGTCGCCTCGCCCCACCTGTTGGCCCTCGCCGACGGCATGGGCGGTCACGCCGCAGGCGAAGTCGCCTCCGAGCTGATGATCACCTCGCTCTACGTTCTGGAGAACACCCTGTCCCAGGGCGTCGAACCGTCCGGCGAGCGCCTGCTCACGATGCTCGCCGAGGCCATGGACGACGGCAACCGTGCCATCGCCGCCCACGTCGACGACAACCCCACCCAGGAGGGCATGGGCTGCACGTTGACCACCATGCTCTTCGACGGGGCGTCGCTGGGTGTCTGCCATGTCGGCGACTCGCGCGGCTACCTGCTGCGCGACGGCACCCTCACCCAGATCACCAAGGACGACACCTTCGTGCAGTCCCTGGTGGACGAGGGAAAGCTCGCCCCCGAGGACGTCAGCAGCCACCCGCAGCGTTCGCTGATCCTCAAGGCCCTCACCGGTCGCCCGGTCGAGCCCACGCTGTCGCTGCGTGAGGCGCAGCCCGGCGACCGTTACCTGCTGTGCTCGGACGGTCTGTCCGACCCGGTCAGCTTCGACACCATCCGTGACGTCCTGGCCACCGGCACCCCGGAGGAGGCCGGCTCACAGCTGATCAACCTGGCCCTGCGCGGCGGCGGTCCCGACAACGTCACCGTGGTCGTGGCCGATGTCGTCGACCCGGCGACCCTGCCGGAGGGCGCCGTCCTGCCCACCGCCCCCGCCCTGGCCGGGGCGGTGAACACCACGCCCCGGAACTGCCCCGTCCGAACACCTCCGCGGGCCGTGCCTCAGCGGTCAACATCGTGCAGCGCCCCCGTGCCGCGCAGCCGGAACCCGGTGCCGAGTCCCCGTCGCCGGACCCGGACGCCGAGGAGCCCGAACCGAAGAAGCGTCGCCGCAAGGGGCTGATCATCACTCTCGCCGCCGCCCTCGTGCTCATCGTCGCCGCCGGTGCGACGATCTGGTACGTCCGCGACTCCCTCAGCCAGTCCTATTTCATCGCGGTCGCCGACAGCGGCGCCGCAGCAACCACCACGGTCTCGACACCCCCGGTGACCGGCGGGGCAGGCACCTCGACGGCCGCACCGGCCGTCCCGTCGGCACCCGCGGTCCCGTCCGACGCCCCGGTCTCCTCGGAGGCCCGACCGGCCCCGTCGACCACGGCGGCAGCCGCCGAGTCCGGCTCGCCGATCCAGATCTACCAGGGAGCCCCGGGCAGCATCCTGGGCATCTCGACGCAGTCGGTCTACCAGGAGGTCTGCCTCTCCGATGACGCGGACGTCCGGCTGCTTCCCGCCGACAGTGACGACGACTGCCACCGTTTCTCCACCGCCGACCTGACCCCGGCGGCCCGGGGCACACTCGACAACCTCCCGCGTGACTCCTACGACGAGATCCAGGGGCAGATCCGTCGTCTCGCCGAACAGACCCTGCCGGTCTGTGTCACCCGCGACACCGGAGGAGGCTCGCGTGGCGGGGAGCCCTCCGACCTGACGACACCCGGGGTGTCGTGCCGGGAGGTGAACTGACGTGTTCCGTGACGCCCACGCCCGCGGCACCGAACTGGCGCTGTTGGTCTTCTCCGCCGTCATCCTCGGCATCGCGCTGATCGCCCTGCAGTTCTCGCAGGGCAATGAGCTCAACTCCGAGGTCGCCGTCCTCGTCGGCGGCTACATCGCCATCTTCGGCGTGGCCCATGTGGTGATGTGTCTGAAGGCCCCCAACGCCGACCAGATCCTGCTGCCGGTCGCCGCGATGCTCAACGCCATCGGTCTGGTGATGATCTACCGGATCGACCTGGCCGCGGAGACCACCCGGTCCAACTCACAGGTGATGTGGACGGTGATCGCGCTGGTCATCTTCGCCGCGGTCATCTGGTTCCTGAAGTCGCACAACAGCCTGCAGAACTACGCGTTCCTGCTCGGTCTCGGCGGTCTGATCCTATCCGCCCTGCCGATCGTGTGGCCGACCTCGATCAACGCCGACGCCAAGGTCTGGATCTCCCTCGGCCCGGTCTCCATCCAGCCCGGCGAGTTCGCCAAGATCATGCTGCTGATCTTCTTCGCCGCCCTGCTGGTCAACAAGCGCGCCCTGTTCTCCGTGGCCGGCTACCGCGTGCTGGGGCTGCAGTTCCCCCGCCTGCGCGACCTGGGACCCATCCTGCTCGTCTGGGGTCTGGCGATCCTCATCTCGATCTTCCAGAACGACTTCGGCCCTGCCCTGCTGCTCTTCGGCACGGTGCTGGGCATGCTCTACATGGCCACCGGACGATCGTCCTGGCTGGTCGTCGGACTCGGGCTGGCCGTCATCGGCGCCTGGGGGGTCTTCCAGATCTCCGACAAGATCCAGGACCGGTTCACCAACTTCATCGACCCGCTGGCCACCTACGAGGAAGGGACCGGCTACCAGCTGTCCCAGGCCCTGTTCGGCATGTCCTTCGGTGGGCTGACCGGGACAGGACTCGGCGAGGGCTACCCGCAGAACGTGCCGGTCGCCTACGCCGACTTCATCATGTCCTCCATCGGTGAGGAACTGGGGTTCGTGGGGCTGGCGGCCGTGCTCATGCTGTTCGCGGTGTTCGTGACCCGTGGCTTCATCATCGCGTTGAAGACCCCGGACTCCTTTGGCAAGCTCGTCGCCGCCGGCCTGTCGCTGACCCTGGCGATCCAGGTGTTCGTGGTCACCGGTGGTGTGTCCAAACTGCTGCCCATGACCGGTCTGACCACCCCCTTCATGTCCCACGGCGGGTCCAGTCTGCTGGCGAACTACATCCTGCTGGCGATCCTGCTGAAGATCTCCCATGACGTGAACACCCGCAAGGCCGCACAGCAGCAGACCACGGACGCCGATGCCCGGTACGCCGACCCGCAGACATCCGTCCACCCGGTCGTCAACGACCAGAACGTCAGCCAGAACGCCAGGGAGGCCCGCTCATGAACAGGTCCATCCGCAACGTCTCGGTCTTCACGTTCGTGCTGGTCGTGATCCTCCTGGTCAACCTCACATGGATCCAGGGGTTCCAGACCTCCCGCTACGCGGAGAATTCACTGAACTCCCGTCAGTACTACGAGATGAAGTCGATCCCGCGTGGGCAGATCTCCGCCGGCGGCCAGGTGCTCGCCGAGTCCCAGGCGGACGAGGACGGCTTCTACACCCGCGACTACCCGACCACCCCCGCCTCCTACGGTGCCGTGTTGGGTTACCTCTCCGACCGCTACGGCGCCTCCGGCATCGAGGCGTCGCAGAACTCCATCCTCGACGGGACGGACGACTCACTCTTCGCCACCCGCGCCTGGGACACCCTCACCGGTAAGGAGCGCCGCGGGGCGAACGTGGAACTCACGCTGCAGCCCAACGTGCAGCAGGTCGCGTACGACGAGCTGTCGTCGCGCGGCTACTCGGGGTCCGTCGTGGCCCTCCGCCCGTCCACCGGCGAGGTGCTGGCGATGGCCTCGACCCCCAGCTTCGACCCGTCCGTCGTCAGCAGCACCGACTCCGCCACCGCGGACGCCGCCTTCGAGGAGCTCCAGGCGAGCCCGGACGCCCCGCTGCTGAACCGCTCGACCCAGCAGACCCAGCCCCCCGGATCCACGTTCAAGCTGATCACCACGGCGGCCGCCCTGGCCGCGGGCGACAACGCCGACACCATGGTCAACGGCGAGTCGCAGATCACGCTGCCGGACACCACGACCACCCTGGAGAATTACGACGGGACGTCCTGCGGCGCCCCCGAGGTGCCGCTGCGCACGGCGTTCTCGAAGTCCTGCAACACCTCCTTCGTCGACCTGGTGAACCGCCACGGCGAGGAGTCCTTCCGTGCCACCGCCGAAGCCTTCGGCATCGGTGCGGAGGACGACGAGGACTTCGGCCTTCCGATCCAGAACTCCACCATCGGTGACATCCCGGACTCCGCGGCGCTGAGCCAGTCCGCGATCGGCCAGCGCGACGTGGCGCTGACCCCGCTGCAGAACGCGGTCATCGCCGCGACGATCGCCAACGACGGCGTGCGCATGAAGCCGCACATCATCAAGCAGGTCACCGGCTCCGATCTCAACGTGATCCAGGAGACCCGGCCCAAGGAAGCCGGACGCGCCATCGACTCCGAGGTCGCCTCGCAGCTCACCGAGCTGATGCAGGGCGCCGAGGAGTACGCCGGCGGGTCGTCGGACATCGCCTCGAAGACCGGTACCGCCGAGCACGGCGAGGACTCCCGCAACTCCAACCCGCACGCCTGGTACGTGGCCTTCGGCCCCGCCGAGGACGCCGACGTGGCCGTCGCCGTGCTGGTGGAGAACGGTGGCGACGCCGGACAGGCCGCCACCGGTGGTTCCGTCGCCGGGCCCATCGGACGGGCAGTCATCAATGCAGCACTCCAAGAAGCCCAGTAAGTCCAGGAAGCGAGGTGACAGACGTGACCGGTCCCGACGATCCCGACAACCCCAGTGACCCCGACGGCACCCGTGTCTTCAGCACCCCCGAAGAGCACTCCGGCCCCGTGGATCCCGAACACATGACCCCACGCGACCGGGCGGCCGCCGACCGCCTCCAGCGCGTCCTCGACACCCACTACGACTCCGCCGCCGGGCGGCGGTTCGAGGTGTCCCGCATCATCGGCCGTGGCGGCATGTCCACCGTCTGGCTGGCCTTCGACACCATCGGCGAGCGGGACGTGGCCGTCAAGGTGCTCAAACCCGAACTCACCGATGACGCGGAGTTCCGCGACCGCTTCCGCCAGGAGGCAGAGGCCGCGGAGACCATCCAGTCCGAGAACGTGGTGCGCACCTTCGACTACGGCGAGCAGGCCGACGTCGACGGCAGTGGCATCGCCTACTGCTTCATCGTCATGGAGTACGTCCAGGGCGAGTCGCTGGCCGACATCCTCGGCCGGCAACGCACCCTGCCGGAGGTGATGGTCCTCGACCTCATCGCCCAGGCCGCCGTCGGCCTGCAGGCCATCCATGAACGTCAGCTGATCCACCGCGACATCAAGCCCGGCAACCTCATGGTCACCGCCGACGGCGTCGTGAAGATCACCGACTTCGGTATCGCCAAGGCCGCCTCCGCCGTGCCACTGACCCGCACGGGCATGGTCGTCGGCACCGCGCAGTACGTGTCCCCGGAACAGGCGCAGGGGCTGTCCATCCGCCCGTCCAGCGACGTCTACTCGCTCGGCGTCGTCGGCTATGAGGTCCTCGTCGGTGAACGGCCGTTCTCCGGGGACTCCACGGTCTCGGTGGCGCTGAAGCACATCAACGAACCCGCACCCGAGCTCCCCGACACCATCAGCGCGCCGATGCGCCAGCTGATCGCGGTCTGTCTGCGCAAGGACCCCGTCCGCCGCTACCAGGACGGTGCGGAGCTCGCCGCGGCCACCGTTCCGGTGCGCGACGGTCAGATGCCCCCGGATCCGGCGAACGGGGTGCAGCCGGCCGCCGCCGCGGTTGCCGCAGCCGCCGCCCAGTCCCCGACGGGCCAGAGCCGGCTCAGTGAGGTCACCGACGAGGCGAACATGGGGCCGGCACCCCGGACCCGCGGGGGCCGAGGCTGGATCTGGGCGCTGGGCATCGGCCTCGTCGCACTCCTCGGCGTCCTGGTGTGGTTCCTCACCCAGGGTGACGACGACGGCGCGGTGGCACCGACGGAGACGACCACGGTCACCAGTGAGGTCACCGAAGAGCAGACCGTCGTCCCCGAGCCGATCGAGACCGAGGACCCCGTCGAGACCCCGACGGACGACAACACCCCCACCGAGACCGTCCCGTCAGAGACTCCGACGGATGGTCCGACGGACACGACGAACCCGTCGCAACCGACCCAGACCACGGCTCCGGAGCCCGAGGTGCCGACGGAGGAGCCGTCGATCCCGGACACCTCTGACCAGGCATCCCAGGAACAACCGAATCCCAGTGGTAACGCCGGGACCACCGGCGACGGTGACTCCGGGGACGAGGAGTCCGGCTGGAGCGTCATGGGGCCTCTGTGACGGGTGTTATTCGCACCAGGAGCCGAGACATCGGTAGTCTCCTGAAGAAGGAGTGTTCGCGGCGTCACCTGCGCCAGAACGTGAGGAAGGGAGCAGCATGGACCTGAGCAATACCCGGCTCGGCGGTCGGTACCTCCTGGGGCCCATTATCGGGACCGGAGGTATGTCCGACGTCTATGCGGCGACCGATGAACTACTCGGACGCGACATCGCGGTGAAGATGATGCGGGCGGATCTCGCCCGCGACGACACCTTCCTGGAACGCTTCCGCCGTGAGGCGAAGAACGCCGCGAAACTGAACCACCACGCGATCGTCGCCGTCTACGACACCGGCCAGACTGACGAGGCCCACGGCTCCGTGCCGTACATCGTGATGGAGCGGGTCCACGGGCAGACGCTGCGCGACATCGTGCGCGACTCCGGCCCGTTCCCCCTCGACGAGGCGTCCCGCGTGATGGCGGAGGTGTGTCGGGCCCTGGGCTTCTCCCACGAGGCGGGCATCATCCACCGCGACATCAAACCCGCGAACATCATGATCACCAACACCGGTGCGGTGAAGGTGATGGACTTCGGCATCGCCCGTGCGCTGTCGGACACCAGCTCAGCGATGACGCAGACCGCTGCCGTCATCGGTACCGCCCAGTACCTCTCCCCGGAGCAGGCCCGCGGCAAGTCCGCCGAGGCGCGTTCCGACATCTACGCCGCCGGGTGTGTCTTCTACGAGATCACCACCGGCCAACCCCCGTTCTCAGGCGAGTCCCCCTTCTCCGTGGCTTTCCAGCACGTGCAGGAGACCCCGCTCCCACCGTCACAGGTCCAGGGCATGAACCTTGACCCGGATCCGGCGCTCGCCCTGGATGCGGTCACGCTGACGGCCATGGCGAAGGACCCGTCCGACCGCTACGACTCCAGCGCGGACATGGCGGCGGACCTGCAACGCATGGCCGAGGGACGAATGCCCCTCGCGGCGCAGGCCTACACGGATGAACCCGTGCACGAGGCCACGACAACGCACATGCCGGCTGCCGCGCCGGTGGCGGCTGCTACCCCCGCCCCGGAGCCTGCCCCTGAGGCACCCCGCAAGGAGAAGAAGCCCCGCCGCGGCTGGGTCGTGGCGCTGTGGATCATCGCCATCCTGGCTCTTGTCGGCGGCGGCACCGCCGTCGCCTGGAACTGGTTCGGCGGCGACGACACCGAACAAGCCAGCGAGCAGAAACAGATCCCCGACGTTTCCGGGCAGCCCCGGGACGAGGCGATGAGCACCCTCGAGGACGCCGGCTTCGACGTCACCGTCGAGGACCGCGCGGATGCCGAGGTACCTCGCGACGAGACCATCCGTACCGACCCTGAAGCCGGGTCATCAGTCCCGTCCGGTTCCCAGGTGACACTGCTGGTGTCCTCCGGACAGGAGGTCACCGACGTCCCCGACCTGACCGGCATGACGACCCAACAGGCACAGCAGGCGTTGCAGGACGCCGGTCTGCGCCTGCGGTCGAATGTTTCCGAACAGTCCAGTGACAGTGTCGACGAGGGCCACATCATCGAACAGACCCACCCCTCGGGTTCGCAGGTCTCCAAGGGCACCGAGGTCGGCATCACCGTCTCGACCGGGCCTGAGGACATCCGCGTGCCGCGCGTCACCGGCCAGTCCCGCGACGATGCCGTGCAGAACCTCGAGGACGCCGGATTCGAGGTCGACGTCTCCATGGTCGACTCCTCCGAGGACGAGAACCGGGTACTGTCCGCCTCCAACGAGGGCACCACCCAGCCACGGGGCACGACCATCACGATCGAGGTCTCCCGCGGCAACCAGTTCACCATGCCGCAGCTCGTCGGCAAGGACTACGACGAGGTCTACAGCACCCTGCAGCAGGCCGGCTGGCGCGGTGGCCCCGACCGGGTGACCCGCACGAACGTGAACCAGCTCGATCCTCTCGCCGTCGACCGGGTGGTCGGACAGTCCGCCCGGGAGGGGGAGACGATCGACCGGAACGCCCCGATCACCGTGCGGGTCAACGCCCTGGGGATTCCGTGACCGGCTAGGTCAGCTCCCCACCGCGGCAGTCGCCCCTGCGAGGGTCGCGGCGTGACGTTCCGCGAGGCGGGTGAGTTCCGCCTCGTCGACGGGCCGTCCTGCGTCGGCGAGCCAGTTGGCCAGAATGCGGTGGCCGTTGCCCGTCATCACAGACTCGGGGTGGAACTGGACCGAGTGCAACGGGAGGGACTCATGACGCATCGCCATGATCATCCCGGAGGCGACCCGACCGATGACGACGAGCTCCGCCGGGACAGTCGCCGGATCAACCGTCAGGGAGTGGTACCGGGCGACAGTGAACGGACTGGAGATTCCGGCGAGAACACCCGTGCCGTCGTGTGTGACGGGGCTGGTCTTACCGTGGAAGATTTCGTCGGCGCGGACCACGTCGGCACCGAAATGCTGTGCGAGGGCCTGGTGCCCGAGACAGACGCCCAGCAGCGGGACGCGGCGGGCAGCGCAGTGCGCGATGACGTCGAGAGTGCGTCCCGCAGATGAGGGGTCACCCGGACCCGGGGAAACGAGCACCGCGTCAAAGGGTTCCAGTGCGCCGACCAGGTCTTCGCCCGTGGAGCCGAGCTCCACGGCGTCATTACGCCACACCGTGCAGTCCTCGCCGAGTTCCCCGAGGTACTGCACGAGGTTGTAGACGAAACTGTCGTAGTTGTCGATGACGAGGATGCGCATAACGCACATCCTATCCCGTAGCGGAAACAGCAGTTCGTGCTGGTAGGGTTGGTTCAGTTCGAACACGTCACCATGTCAGTGAGGGATATACATGCCGAAGTCTCGGATCTCCGATTCGCCGGAGGACAACTCCGCCACCTCCGTCGGCGCATCCGCCGCCGACCGCCGCACACCGGTCAAGCTCAACGCGACCGGCACGCCGCGCTGGTACATCGTGCTCATGCTCGGCCTCATGGTGCTGGGCCTGGCCTGGCTGGTCGTGAACTACATCGCCGGGCCGAACATCCCGTTCATGGCGGACCTGAACGCCTGGAACTACCTGATCGGCTTCGGGCTGTTCATCGTGGGTCTGTTGATGACCATGGGGTGGAAGTAGCACGTCCCCGACGGGTCGCGGTCAGCACCACGGCGATCAGCGCCCCGGCGGCGAGTCCGCCGAGATGTCCCGGCAGGGACACGCCACCGGCCGTCACGGAATACAACAGGTTGACGACGATGAGCACCAGCGGTGCCCGGACGTCCGTCTTCCGCTCAAGGGAGAGACCGACGAGCATGGCGAACATGCCGTAGCCGATCGTCGATGCCCCACCGACGACACTGTCGGGCTGGAGCCACATCACGGCGAGGCCACCGCCGACGGCACAGAGGACCATGGACACAACCATGGTGAACGTCCCGTAGGCGCGTTCCAACTCCCGCCCGATCAGCCCGATGAGCAGCATGTTCATCAGGAGATGACCAGGATCGAGATGGACGAACGCGCCGGTGAGCAGACGCCACCACTGGCCCTCGCCGGTGATGGCGGCCGGGTCGACCATCAGGTCCCATGCCACCCCCGGTGCGGAGGCGGGCCGGGCCAGGCTTCCGCTGTCTATCCCGGTGACGACGTAGGCCAGCAGACAGGCCGCGATCAGACTCGCCGTGGCCGGGGCCCCGGCGAAGAAACGCCTGATGATCAGGCCACGTCCACGGACTCGATGACGACGTCCTCGTCGGGACGGTCCATCCGGTTGGTGGAGACGCGGGAGATCTTGGCGACGACCTTCTGGGACTCCTTGTCGGTGACCTCACCGAAGATGGTGTAGCCGCCGTTGAGGTGCGGGTGCGCACCGACGGTGATGAAGAACTGGGAGCCGTTGGTGTCGCGGCCGGCATTCGCCATGGCGACGAGGAAGGGACGGTCGAACTGCAGCTCCGGGTGGTTCTCGTTGGCGAACTCGTAGCCCGGGCCACCACGACCGGTGCCGGTCGGGTCGCCGCCCTGGACCATGAAGCCGTCGATGATGCGGTGGAAGATCGCGCCGTCGAAGAACGGGCCTTCCGTGCTGCCCGAGGCGTTCTCGGTGGTGTAAGGAGCCTTCTCCTTGTCGCCGGTGGCCAGGCCGACGAAGTTGTTCACGGTGGCCGGCGAGTGGTCACCGAAGAGGTCGATGGCGATGTCGCCGTAGTTGGTGTGCAGGGTCGCTGTCGCGGTTTTCTGAACAGTCATGGGGGCAAGGCTACCGGACAGCGGTCCGACACCCCTGATCGTCCGATTCCGACTACCCTCGGACACAGATTTGGTTATCGTTGGATGACGACCCATTTTGTGTCGACAGAAGAACCGTTAGTGAAGTGACAGACAACCGACCGACCCGCCGACTGCGCGGGTTCCCGCGGCTCCCCGCTGGTCGGCCGCCGAGAATGAGTAAGGAGACGCACGGTCCATGGACCCGAACACCGCATTCACCGCGTTACGTGCCGCACGGCAGGTCTCGTCGGCCCTCGGCGGCGGCAGCAAGCGCAGGAAGGGGGACGTCCGTGACGTCTCCGGTCTCTACGCCCTCCGGCCCACGGCCAGCAGCAAGGGAGCTTCACGGGACCTGTCCTCGGCACCGGGCCACCACCGGCTGATCGTGGAACAGCTCCTCGCCGAGGACCGGGCAGCCCGACCGCGGCCTTCCACGGCCCCCACGATGTCTGACAAAAGTACCGCCTCGAAAGGAAATACGGTGAGCAACGCCATCAAGAATGACACCACGCAGGGTCTCGACCAGGCCGTACAGGAGGCCGAGAATACTCTGGAGACCCTGAAGGACAGCAAGGCCGAGAAGCTCAGCAAGAAGGCGTCGAAGGCCACCAAGAAGGCCGACAAGATCTCCTCGAAGGCTGAAAAGCGTCGGGCCAAGGCCGACAAGACCCAGGCGAAGGCGCTGAAGCGCCAGCACAAGGTCGCCAAGAAGGCCGCCGGTAGGAACGAGAGCCCCCGCGACGTCGTGGAGAAACGACTCTCCGCTGTCACGTCTGCCGCCGGCGACCGCGCGTCCGCTCTGGCCGACCAGGTCCGCCACGCTCCGGACGCTGACCTCACCGACACTGTCACCCGGTGGGGCCGTACCGCTGCCGAGCGCGGTGGCGAGCTGTTCTCCCAGGCCCAGGAGCGCGGTACCGCTTTCCTGGAGTCCGACGCCGTCAGCGACGCCCTCGACGATGCCCGTGACCGTGCTTCGCAGGTCGGCAAGGCCGGCGCCGCCCTCGCCGCGACCGGCGTCGAGGCTGGCCGCAAGGCCGGTAAGGATGCCGGGAAGTCCGCCAAGAAGACGAAGAAGAACCTCAAGAAGAAGCACGGCAAGGACATCAAGGCCGCGAAGAAGAAGGCCGACAAGGTCAGCAGCTCCGCACGCAAGTCTCTCGAGAGCGCCTGGTCCCAGGCGTCCGAGGTCGCTTCCGAGGTCGGCGACACCGCCAAGAAGGAAGGCGCCAAGGGCAAGAAGAAGGCCGCCAAGCAGGCGAAGAAGGCCCGGAAGTTCGCCCAGAAGAATGCGAAGACCGCCAACAAGCAGCTGTCCCGCTCCCAGCGCAAGATCAAGAAGACCGCGACCAAGAAGGCCGAGAAGGTCCGCGCGAAGGAGCTGAAGAAGGCAGCGAAGGCGAACAAGAAGAAGCACACGGGACGCAACGTCCTGCTGCTCGCCATCATCGCCGCCGCCGTGGCTTTCGTCGCCCAGAAGGCCAAGGGCAGCGGTTCTGCCGCCGCTCCGGCGAAGTCCCCGCGCACCAACGGTTCGCCTGCGACCGGTGCCGCCGCGAAGCCGAAGGCAGCGGCAGCCAAGGCCGAGGAGAAGGCCGATGAGGTCGCCGACAAGGCCGGGGACAAGGCTGAGGCCGCCAAGGAGAAGGCTGCCGAGGTGAAGGACAAGGCTGCCGACAAGGCCGCTGAGGCCAAGGAGAAGCCCGCCGAGAAGTCCACCGGGAAGTCCACCGAGGCTAAGCAGGACGCCAAGAAGAACGCCCCCGGCGCACCCGGTGCGCCTGGCGCCCCGAAGGCTGCCGGCAATGCCGACGATCCCGAGGATGACGGCGGAAAGCACCGTCTCTAAGCTCCACTGACTAACCCCCGGGCCTCAGGTCCGGGGGTTCTTCTGTGCGCCGGTCTCCCGGACGACAACCCCTGGTTGTTTTTCCCGGCCCTGACCACCCCCACGTGTCCGTCCGACGCCGCGGGCTACGGCGAGGAAGGCCGGGACAGCGAGGACGGGTAACCGGGACAGTTTGGACATTTTGTTCCGGAGTCAATACCTACTCAGTACTGTGGCGACCATGAGCACCCCGAACGACACCACCACCGACCGCGTCCTCGACCTGTTGATCGTCGGCGCGGGGATCGCCGGCATCGACCTCGCCCACCACATCGTCTCGGAGTTCCCCGGCTGGAGCTGGGAGATCGTCGACTCGAACGACGACCTCGGCGGCACCTGGAACACCTTCACCTATCCCGGGATCCGTTCCGACTCCGACATGGCCAGCTTCGCGCTGCCCTACAAGCCCTGGCCGCACAAGGGCACCCTCGGCGACGGCGCACACATCAAGGAGTACCTGCGCGAGGCTGCTCAGGACGACGGGTTCCTGCAGCGTATCCGTTTGAACACCTGGGTCAAACGGATCAACTTCGTCACCACCGGTCCCGAGGCCGAGGCACACGGACCCCACTGGGAGGTCACGACCGTCCGCGCATGGCGACACGGACCCGATGACCGTCCGGACGCTGCCGATGATGCAACGGTCGAGACCGTCACCCGGACGCGACGGCTCCACATGGCGTGCGGTTACTACGACCACCGGGCGGGGTTCCAGCCCACCTTCGACGGCCAGGAAGATTACGAGGGTCAGCTGATCCATGCGCAGCAGTGGCACCCCGACGAGCAGGGGGACGTCGCAGGGCAGAAGATCGTGATCATCGGCTCCGGCGCCACTGCAGTGACCCTGCTTCCGGCACTGGCGGAGGACGGTGCGGATGTCACGATGCTGCAGCGCACCCCGACCTGGGTCGCCGCTCTGCCGCGCTTCGACACGATCTCCACGATCTGGACGACACTGATCCCGAACAAACGGCTCGCCCACAAGGTCGCCCGCGTCAACCACATCACCCGTGACATGGTCCAGTGGTACCTCGCCAAGGGCACGCCGTTCCTGTTCAGTGGCTTCCTGCATGCGTTGCAGTTGAGGTGGCTGACACCCGCACAGATCAAACGGGACTTCACGCCGCCCTACAAGCCCTGGGACCAGCGTGTATGCAAGGCGCCTGGCGGGGACATCTTCGCGGCGATCCGGGACAAGGGGGCGAAGGTCGTCACAGCGACGATCGACCGTCTCGTCCCGGAGGGGGTGCGGCTGTCGGACGGGACGGTGCTGGAGGCGGACACGGTGATCTCTGCGACGGGGCTGCAGCTGCAGTTGTTCGGCGGCGCGGAGGTCACCGTCGACGGCCGCGGTGTCGACCCGGCCGAGACCGTGGCCTACCGCGGCGTGCTGGTCTCCGCTCTACCCAACCTGAGCTTCACCGTCGGATACCTGAACCAGTCCTGGACGACCCGGGCGGACCTCACGGCCCGGTACCTGGTCCGGCTGTGGCACCACATGGTCAACCGCGGTGAGACTGTCGCGGCCCCGGTGTTCCCCGGCGATGACGTCGGACGGCGGCCGCTGCTGGAATTCGAGGCGGGCTACATCAAACGCTCGGAGCACATCACACCCCGGCAGGCGACCGGTCGCCGTGGCTGTACCGCCAGGACTACCTGCGCGAATGGCCGGAGCTCGCCCGTGGCGACCTCACTGATGAGATGGTGTTCGACGACGCAGCAGTGGACGTCGCACGCGCTCTTCCCGCGGTGGCCGGACAGTCCGTTGGTGCGCCGACCATGTGATGCCGACGGACGCCGCGATGACCAGCACGACGGTGACGCCGCGCATCGCCGTCATCTCCTGGTCGAGCAGGACGAACCCGGCGAGTGCGGCGAATGCGGGTTCCAGGCTGATCAGGACGCTGAACACGGCGGCCGGCAGGCGGCGCAGCGCCGCGAGTTCCAGCGAGTAGGGGATCACCGAGGCCATCAGTGCGGTGACCACCGCGGGAATCAGCAGCCACGGGTCGACGCTGATGCCTTCGACGGCGGCGCCTCCGACCGGTGCGAGCATCAGACCGCCGAGCAGCATGGCCACGGCCAGGCCACCGGTGCCCGCGATGCGGCGTCCCACGGCGGCGGAACCGACGATGTAGCCGACCCAGAACACCCCGGCGATCAGCGCCAGCAGCATGCCGACCGGATCGAGGGCGGCGTCGGACAGGGCCTCGAGGCCGAGAACGGCCATGCCGGCGGCGGCGAGGCCGACCCAGACCAGGTCGCCGCGACGCCTCGACGTCAGCCCGGCGTAGACCAGCGGACCGATGAACTCGATGGCCACCGCCGCGCTCATCGGGATGCGGTCCAGGGAGGCGTAGAAGAACCCGTTCATCGCGGCCATCATCACGGCGAAGAAGACGACGGCGCGCCAGTCTCCCCGGGACCAGGAGCGTAGTGCCGGCCGCGCGATCAGCAGCAGCAGGGTACCTGCGATGGTCAGACGGAGGAAGGTGACGCCCCAGGTCCCGAGGGAATCGAAGAGGCCGACAGCGGTCGCCGCGCCGAACTGCAGGGATGCGCAGGACGCCAGGACGAGGGAGGAGGAACGGGTGATGCTCATGGCTCTCATTGTGGGGCCCGGAGTATTGGTTCGTCTATCTCAGGAATATGAACGATAATGGTGAACTGTGCTGAACATTCACCGTCTGACCCTGCTGCGTGAGGTCCACCAGCGCGGCACTCTGGCCGCCGTGGCCCGCGAGCTGCACTATTCCCCGTCCGCGGTGTCCCACCAGCTCAGCCAGCTGGAGCGTGAGGCCGGGGTTCCGCTGCTGGAGACGGTGGGACGTGGTGTGCGGCTCACCGAGGCTGCTCTCCGGCTCGTGGCACGTACCGACGAGGTCCTGACGATCCTGGACACCGCCGAGGCCGAGCTCGCCTCGTCGCGCTCCGGCGCGGAGGGGACGCTGCGGGTGACCAGCTTCCAGTCCGCGCTGGCCACGATCCTGCCGACAGCGTTGACGATGCTGGAGAAGCGGCACCCGGAGTTGAATGTGGAGGTCTACCACCGCGAGGTCGGCGAGGCCTTCGAAGGGCTGGCCGCACACTCCTACGACGTGGTCATCGGTGACGAGTTCCCCGGACAGCCGGAGCCGGTGCGCCCCGGGCTGCACCGCGAGGAGCTCTTCGCCGACCCGATGCTGCTGGTCCTGCCCACAGCGGGACGCTGGGCGGTACCGGCCGAGGAACTGGACGGGCTGGCCGACCTGGCCGACACCCCCTGGATCCTGGAGCCGGCGACGATGCCGCAGGGCCGGTGGGAACGGACCGTCCTGCGCGAAGCCGGAGTGGAGCCGCGGGTGAAGTGTGAGACCACCGATCCCATCCTGCGGGCTCACATGGCTAGGACCGGGCACGGTGTCACGGTGATCCCGGCGATGCTGGCCGGACCCCACCTTGACCACACCCAGGCGTTGGCGATGCCCGGCTCGCCGCACCGTCAGCTGTTCACCGCGGTGCGCGACGGCTACACCGGCCATCCCGGTGTGCGCGCGTTCCGTACCGCACTGGGGGCGGCTGCCCGGCGGGAGTCACCGGACACGCCGGAGCAACTCTGATGTTTCATGTGAAACCATGGGGGCATGACGGAAACCCCGACCACCTCCGAGCCCACCGCCGCCTCCACCTCCTGGCGCGACCTCTCCCCCACCCCTGACCTGGGCCTTGTGGTCCTTGACATGGACGGCACCCTGCTCCGGGCGGACGGCACTGTGCCCCCGGGGTTCTGGGACCTGCTGCCGGTGATGCAGGACCGCGGCATTGTCGTGGTGCCCGCCTCCGGACGTCAACACGCGACGCTGCACGACATGTTCGGTGACCACGGGATCCGGACGTACCTCGCGGAGAACGGTACCGTCGTCGTCCACGATGACGAGGTCGTCGCCACCTCTCCCCTGTCCGACGACACGGTGCGGCAGTGCATCTCTGCGGTACGCGCTACCGACCGTCGTCTAGGCCTGGTCATCTGCACGCCCGACGTTGCCTACGTGGAGAGCGCCGACCGCGAGTTCCTCGACGAGGCCGCGAAGTACTACCACTCCCTTGAGCAGGTCGATGACCTCACCACGGTGGACGCTCCGGTGGTGAAGGTCGCCGTCTTCGCCTTCGGTTCCGCCGAGGACGCTGCCCCGGGCCTGTTCACGGGCGAGGACGCCGCAGCTCCCGAGGTGGAGAAGACCAACGCGGTGGTGATCTCCGGGGCGAACTGGATCGACATCATGCGTACGGACGCCAACAAGGGTGCTGCCCTGCGTGACCTGCAGAAAGAACTAGGTGTCTCGCCGGCCGACACCGCCGTGTTCGGCGACTACCTCAATGACCTGGAGATGATCGGCGAGGGCGACCTGTCCTTCGCAATGGCCAATGCGCACCCCGGCATCACCGCAGCGGCGAACTACACCGCCCCGGCCAACACCGAGGACGGCGTGGTGCAGGTGCTGCGGCAGTTACTGGGGGTGTGAACCGCGCAGATTCTCATTATCGATAACGAGGGAAATACGAGCATGAACTACACAGAACAGGTGCTGTACCCCTTCCGCCGCAGGCCCTGACGCCCCCTCCCTGACACACCCTCCCCTGGCATGGACGCTGCAGGGGGTGGTCAAGCAGCGAAAAACCACCACAACCCTGGGGTTCCCAGCCTCCCGCCAACGCTGACCCATAACTTAGTAGGTCCAACCTATTGACATTGACGTCAATGTCACACATGATGTGATGATGGACACACCACAGGCCACAGAATGGTCGGTCCGCACCGAAAAGAGCCGGGAGGACAGCACCACCCGCAAGGCTCTGCTCGACGCGGCCCGTACCGTGGTCTCGGACTGCGGTTACACGCGCATGACCGTCAGTGACATCACCACCGCCGCCGGTGTCAGCCGCGCCACCTTCTACGTCTACTTCTCCTCGAAGAAGGACGTCTTCTCCGTACTCGCCCACGAGGTCCGCGACCGGTTCCTCGCGGCGCAGGATCTCAGGAACCTCGACGGCGACGATGACCGGGCCGTCGCCTTCGCCACCGTCGGGGCATACCTGGACGCCTACACCGACAACCTCGCGTTCCTCACTGTCCTGGAACACCAGGCGCTCGCCGACGCCGACATGAGGGCGCTGTACGTCGAGACGCAGCACCGGTCGCTCCGCCGCTCCGCCCGCTACATCGAGCGGCTCGTCGCCGCCGGTCGCGCTGACCCGGCCGCTCCACCCGATGCCGTCGCCCGTGCAGCAGGCGGAATGTTGGCGTCCTACGCCGACGTCGTGGCCGCCGACCCGGGTCAGCGCGACCGCGTCGTCGCCGACGCCACGGCGATGTTCCTCCGTCTGCTGGGCATCCCACACCACACCAACCACACCGAGGAGACCCCCGATGACCGACACAACTGACACACCCACCACACCCACCGTTCTCGACGCAGCCATCGCCGAGGTCCGCGCCGTCCAGGAGAAGAACTGGCCGTCCCAGGTGCCCCGCACCGTCACCTACCCCGCCGGAACCGACGGCATCGTCGAGTACCTCTGGCACTGGGCCGCCACCCGCCCCGATGAACCCGCGATCATCTTCTACGGCAGGACAATCACCTACGCGGAGTACGACGAGCTCAGCGACCGTTTCGCCGGGTGGCTGCTGGCGCAGGACGTCCAACCCGGCGACCGTGTGGGCGTGCACCTGCCGAACTGCCCGCAGTTCAATATCGCCATGCTCGGCATCCTGAAGGTCGGGGCCGTGCACGTGCCGATCAACCCGCTGTTCCGCGAGCACGAACTTCGCCACGAGCTCAACGACGCCGGGGTGACCGTCCTGCTCACCGACGTCGAATCGGCGCAGATCGTCGAGGAGATCCGGCCGGACACCAGCGTCCGGCACGTGGCAACCACCGGACTCAGCGACATGCTGACCGACACCCCGCCGGTGGCACCGCCGTTCCCCGTCTCCCCCGGCGCCAGCGACGACTGGAATGAGATCCTGTCCGCCGACCGCGCTCCGCGTCGCCCGAGTGACCCGGACGCGCTCGCCTCACTGAACTACACCGGCGGCACGACGGGGCTGCCGAAGGGGTGCGAGCACACCCAGGGCCACATGCTCTACACCGCAGCGTCGGGGACCGTCGGCACGGGACGCCAGGTCGGTGAGCACCCGCTGCGCGCGATCGCCTTCCTCCCGATCTTCTGGATCGCCGGTGAGGACCTCGGCATCCTGCTCCCCCTGGTCAACGGCGGCACCTCGGTGCTGTTCACCCGCTGGGACGCCACCGCAGTGCTGGACGCGGTGGAACGTCACCAGGCGACCGACCTGTCGGGCATGGTCGACAACGCCCTGGAGCTGCTCGACCACCCGGACTTCAGCCAGGACAAGGTCAGCAGCCTGGTCAGCGTCCTCGGCATCTCCTTCGTCACCAAGCTCAACCCGGAGATCCGGAAGCGGTGGAGGGACGCCGCCGGCCAGACCCTGCGGGAGGCGTCCTACGGCATGACCGAGACCCACACCCTCGACACCTTCACCCTCGGCTTCCAGGACGACGACGCCGACCTGCACAGTGAGCCGATCTTCTGCGGGATGCCACTGCCGGGCACCGACATCCTCATCATCGACGAGGACGGTCACCCCGTCCCACTCGGGGAGACCGGCGAGATCATCCTGCGTAGTCCGTCCATCCTGACCTGCTACTACAACAACCCGGAGGCGACGGAGAAGGCGTTCATCGACGGTTGGTTGCGGACCGGCGACGTGGGCAGCATCGATGAGGGCGGCACCCTGCACTACCGGGCACGCAACAAGGAGATGATCAAGACCAACGGCATGTCGGTGTTCCCCGCGGAGGTCGAGACGATCATGCGGCTGCACCCCGACATCGACACCGTCGCCGTCGTCCCCCGGTCCCACCCGGAGAAGGGCCAGGTCGCGGCCGCATTCGTCACTCTCACCGAGGACGCCGACACCGAACACAGCGCCGCCGGCGAGGAGGCCCTGCACGCCTGGGCCAAGCTGAACATGGCCGGGTACAAGGTCCCCGTCGTGACCATCATCGACGAGATGCCGATGACGACCACCGGGAAGATCCGCAAGGGCGACCTGTTCGAGAACGAGGAGAACCGCTGATGACCAGCACCGACACCGCCGATGAGACCGGCGTGACCGTCCTGGTCGCCAACCGCGGGGAGATCGCCCTGCGCATCATCCGTACCGCCCGGGAACTGGGCCTGCACACCCTCGCCGTCTACGCGCAGGACGATGCGGCAGCACCACACGTCACCGCCGCCGATGACGCCGTCGCGCTGGACGGGGCGGGCCCGCGCGCCTACCTCGACCGCGACGCGATCGTCGCAGCAGGGGTCGCGCACGGTGGCGACCGGGTGCTGGTCCATCCGGGATACGGGTTCCTCAGCGAGGACCCCGAGTTCGCCCGGGCCTGCGACCGCGCCGGACTCACCCTGGTCGGCCCGGCGGCCGAGGTCCTCGACAACTGCGGTGACAAGTCCGCCGCCCGACGACTCGCCGAGTCCGCCTCCGTCCCCGTCCTGCCCGCGACCAGCGGTCCGAGCAGCCTGGACGAGGTTCTCACCTTCACCGAGGGGCGCGACGGTGTCATGATCAAGGCACTCGCCGGCGGTGGCGGGCGCGGTATGCGCGAACTCCGCGCCGACGGCGGAGCCATCGACCCGGACGCCGTCGCTGCCGCGTACTCCGCCTGCGCCGCGGAAGCCGAGGCCGGTTTCGGTGACAGTTCGGTCTTCGCCGAGGAGCTCCTGCTCGACGCCCGTCACATCGAGGTCCAGATCCTCGGTGGCACCGACCGCTCCGGTGCCACCGTCGTCCGTGCGCTGGGAGACCGGGACTGTTCGGTGCAGCGTCGCCACCAGAAGCTCCTCGAGATCGCCCCCGCCCCGTTGCTGGACGACGCCGTGCGCAGGACGGTGCATGAGGCGGCGGTCCGCCTCGGTGCCGCCGTGGACTACCGGAGTGCAGGCACCGTCGAGTTTCTCGTCTCCGGCGACCGCGCTGTGTTCCTGGAGATGAACCCGCGCCTGCAGGTCGAGCACACCGTCACCGAGGAAACCACCGGGACCGATCTCGTGGCGCTCCAGCTCCTCATCGCCCTGGGCACCGCCACCGACGACCTGGACCTGCCGGACGGTGTCACCGCCACCGGCGCCCGCGACACCGCGGTGAGCGGGTCGCCCGCCGCCGCCACCGGCACCGCGATCCAGGCCCGGGTGAACATGGAGACAATGTCGACGGACGGCTCCACCACACCGTCCTCCGGCACCCTGCGCCTCTTCGCCCCACCCGCCGGGCCGGGCATCCGGGTCGACACCTTCGGCCGCACCGGCCTGACCCCGAGCCCCCGCTACGACTCCCTGCTGGCGAAGGTCATCGCCCACACCCGCACCGGCGGCCTGGACACCGCCGCACGCAAGACCGCCGACGCCTTGGCCGAGTTCACCGTCGACGGTGTCGCCACCAATGCGGCGTTCCTGCGCGCCGTCCTCGACGACGAGGAGTTCCGTGCCGGGGCCGTGCCGACGTCCTACCTCGCCAGACGTCTCCCCGACCTGGTCGAGACCGCTGCGGCATACCCGCCCGCCACTGCACCGGCCCCGGAGGACACCACCGTCCGTTCCGCCGCGGTACCGGATCTGGAGCCCGGGGAGATCACCCTCGACGCACCGATGACCGGTGTCGTCGTCCAGGCCGTGGACGACGGAACCTCGGTGACCGCAGACGCGGAGGTCATCCTGCTCGAGGCGATGAAGATGCACCACGGCGTAACCGCAGGTCAGGACGTGACAGTCTCCCGCATCCTCGTCTCCGCCGGTGACACCGTCGTGGCCGGGGACCCCGTCGCCGTCCTGCGTCCCGGGACGTCCGGGGCCGACACGGCCGCCGCCGAGGCCGTCGATCTCGACGCCACCCGTGACGACCTCACCCTGATCCGGGACCGTCATGCCGGCGTCCTCGACGAGGCGCGTCCCGAGGCGATGACGAAGCGTCACGGACGCGGTCGCCGCAGTGCACGGGAGAACATCGAGGACCTCGTCGACGAGGGCAGTTTCGTCGAGTACGGTGCCCTGGCCGTGGCGGCCCAGGCCTCCCGCCGCAGCGAGGAGGACCTCATCGCCAACACCCCCGCCGACGGCATGGTCACCGGTGTCGCCACCATCGACGGCCGGGAGACCGCGGTGCTCTCCTACGACTACACCGTGCTCGCCGGCACCCAGGGCATGCGTAACCACGCCAAGACCGACCGCATCATCGACGTGGCTACCCGGCGCGGTATCCCCCTCGTGCTGTTCGCCGAGGGCGGCGGCGGTCGTCCCGGGGACACGGACGTCGTCGGGGTGGGGCTCGACGTCGGCACCTTCCGCTCCCTGGCGTCCCTGAACGGGAAGGTACCGCTGGTCGCGGTCGTCTCCGGCCGGTGTTTCGCCGGCAACGCCGCCCTGGCCGGAGTGTGCGACACGATCATCGCCACCCCGGACGCGAACATCGGGATGGGTGGCCCGGCGATGATCGAGGGCGGTGGCCTCGGCGCACACCGCCCTGAGGACATCGGACCGGTCGAGATTCAGCGGCACAACGGTGTCATCCACCTGCCCGCCGATGACGAGGCGCACGCCGTCGCACTGGCCCGGCAGTACCTCTCCTACTTCGGTGCGTCGGGGACCGGCGACTGGGAGGCCCCGGATCCGCGGCTGGCCCGGCACGTCGTCCCGGAAAACCGGTTGCGCGCCTATGACATGCGCGCGGCCATCGACGCCGTCGCCGACGTGGGATCGGTGCTCGAACTGCGTCCCGACTACGCGACCGGGGCCGTGACCGCCCTGATCCGGGTCGAGGGACAGCCCTACGGTGTCGTGGCCAACGCGGCAGGTTCCCTCGGCGGTGCCATCGACGCCGTCGCCTCCGACAAATTCACCGACTTCCTCACTCTCTGTGAGGCCCACCGCCTGCCCGTCGTGTCCTTCTGTGACACCCCGGGTTCATGGTCGGACCGGAGTCGGAGAAGGAGGCGACCGTCCGACGCTTCGGCCGGATGTTCGTGGCCGGCGCCAAGCTGACCGTACCGACCGGGACGGTCATCCTGCGCAAGGCGTACGGGCTGGGTGCGATGGCCATGGCGGCCGGGTCCTTCCGCGCGTCGCAGTTCACCGTCGCCTGGCCGACCGGCGAGATCGGCGCCATGGGTCTGGAGGGTGCCGTCCGTCTGGGTTACCGCAAGGAGCTCGCCGCGGTGGACGGAGCCGACCGGGACGCGCTCTTCGACTCACTGCTCGCCGACGCCTACGCGAAGGGGCGGGCCGTGAACGCGGCGATGACCTTCGAACTCGACGACGTCATCGACCCTGCGGACACGCGTGCGTGGATCAGGACCCTCGTGCCCTGAGGGAGAGGTGGGACGTGACCTGGTAGGCCTGGTAAACCTGGGGGGTACCTGAACGTACCTCGACGTGGAGAGAGAACAACGATGAACCGACGCCGCGCCGCCGGCACCACCGCCCTGGCTGCCGTCCTCACCCTCGGAACCCTCGGAACCCTCAGCGCCTGCAGCGATGACAGTGACACCGCCGACAGCGCTGACAGCACCGCTGCCCCGGAGACCGTGACCGAGACGGTGACCACGGAAGCCAGCGAGACCGCTGGGACCTCTGAGACCTCTGAGACCTCTGAGACCCAGGTCCCCGAGGGTCACATCACCGTCTCCACCTCGGGTAGCGGGCCGACGGCGATCACCACCGAGGACACCCCGGAGGGTGAAACCTACGGGACCTCCGGCACGCTCGTCGTCGGCCCCGGTTCGTGCTTCGCGCTCAAGGAGTTCGGCAACCGCGGTGGCGACAACACTCCCCGGCCGCTGGTTCTGCCCGTGGACTCCGAATTCGTCACCCAGGGTGGTCGTCCGTCGGTGACGCTGCCGGACAAGGACACCGTGTATGTGGGCGAGAACATGGATGTCGACGTGGTGTCCATGAAGCTCAGCGAGCTCGACGGCCTGCCGGACGCCTGCGCCCGCGGCGCGTCCCAGACCGGCCTCGTGGTGAACTGAGCCCTCCCCCGTCAGCCCACCCCGGAACCATAAGTATCCGACATTATGTGAATCCTATGCCAGAGTGTGAGCCATGACACTTGCACCCTGGGTCCGGATCGCCCTGGGGATGTTCGCCGTCTCCTACGGCGCGAACCTCTTCGCCCCACTCCTGCCTGTGATGCGCGAGATGCACGGGCTGGGCCAGGCACCGGTGAACTTCATCCTCGCCGTGTACGTCCTGGGCCTCATCCCCGCCCTGATGGTCGGTGGACCGTTGTCCGACAGGCGGGGTCGGCGTTCCGTCGTCCGGCCCGCGCTGCTGTTCTCCGCGACAGGGACGGTGGTGACGCTCGCGGCCCATCTCGGCGTCGACGCGACGTGGGGGCCCGTCCTGCTCTGTGTCGGACGGATGCTGACCGGCATCGCCGTGGGCCTGGTGCTCGCCGCCGGGGCGTCGTGGCTCAAGGAGGTCACCGCGGTGACCGACGGGAACGACGGTGCGGCCGCCCGACGCGCGACCGCAGCCACCTCCGCCGGGTTCGGTGTCGGCCCGTTGGTCAGTGGGCCCGTCGCGGAATGGCTGCCGGGGCCGGACACCACCCCGCTGATCATCCACCTGGTGATGATCCTGGTGCTGACCCCACTGGTGTGGGTCACCCCGGAAGCAGGACGGCGGACAGCCTCCCGTCTGCAGTTCCCGCCGTCGGCGAGGACTCCCCGGTTCCTGTTCACCGTGGCGCTGTGGGCTCCGTGGGCGTTCGGACTGGCGACGACGTCTTTCGCCGTGCTCCCGCCGCTGGTGACGTCGGACGTGTCCGCGCCCGTGGCGTACACCGGTCTGATCGCCGGGGTCGCCATGCTGACCGGCACTGTCGTGCAACCCTGGGCCGGACGGCTGCCGACCGGGGCACCCGTCTCCCCGCCGCTGTACGCACTAGGCACTGCCGTGATCGGCATGGGCGCTGCAGTCATCGTGGTCACCACCCATGCGGTGTGGTTCCTGGTGCCGACCGCGATGATCCTCGGCACCGCCTACGGCATCATGATGGTGTCAGGGTTGCGGGAGGTGCAGCGTATCGCCGCACCGGAGGAGCTGGGGTCCCTCACCGCCGTGTTCTACGCCCTGACCTACCTGGGGTTCTTCATGCCGTTCGCCATCGCGTTGATCGCACCACTGGTCGGATACGTCACCGTGTTCCTCGTCGGTGTCGCGGTCTGCGTGATTTCCGCAGTGGCCGTGGCGGTCGCCTCCCGTCACAGCCAGCCGTTCTGATCCGCGACGGTGACCGCCTCGAAACGGTTCGAGGCACCGGTCTTCCCGATGACCGAGGAGAGGTGGTTACGGACCGTGCCCTGGGACAGGTGCAGTTCCGCCGCGATCTCCCGGATGCCCGCACCGCCCCGTGCCGCGCGGCAGACCTCGACCTCTCTGCCGGTCAGCGGTGAGTCGGGGGTGAACAGCGACTCCTCCGCCAACGCCGGGTCCACGACCCGCAGTCCCTGGTGGACACGCCGCACCGCCTCGGCCAGTTGGGACGGCGGGGTGTCCTTCACGACGAAGCCACTGACCCCGGCGGCCAGCGCCTTGCGCAGATAACCGGGACGCCCGAACGTGGTGACGATCACCGTCCGACAGGACAGCCCCGACCCCTCTGCCTGCAACGCTTCAGCCGCCTCGATCCCGGTCATCCCCGGCATCTCGATGTCGAGCAACGCGACATCGACCCGGTGCGACCGCACCGCCTCAACCACCTCATCGCCCCGGCCCACCTCGGCCACCACCTCCAGGTCATCCTCGGTACCCAGCAGTGCCGCGAGTGCACCCCGCACGAGATCCTGGTCATCGGCTATCAGGACACGGATCATGATTCTCCCGTCATCGACACCGACAGGCGCGTCCCCGGCTCCACCGCCGTGACCGTCAGCGTGCCGCCGGCGTCCTCCACCCGACGGCCCAGCCCTGACAGCCCGTTGCCCCGCTCACCGTCCCACCCGACGCCGTCATCGACGACCTCGACGCGATCGGTGGACATGGTCACCTCGCAACGCCGTGCACGCGAATGCCGGATGACGTTGGTGACGCCCTCCCTCACCACCCACGAATACAGGTGTGCGTTCACGCCCGCCACCGACACGTCCCCCGGCAACACAGCCTCGATACCCGCCGTGGTCAACGCCCGGCGTGCGGCCTCGACCTCACCGGCGAGGTCCGGCGACCGCATCCGGGTCACCGTGGAACGCACCTCCGCCAGTGCCGTCCGCGACAGCCGCGTGATCTGCTCGAGTTCATTCTTCGCCGCAGAGGGGTCGGTGTCGATCAACCGGCCCGCCAGCTCCGACTTCAGGGTCACCACAGTGAGGGAATGGCCCAACAGGTCGTGGACGTCCGCGGCGATGGACTCGCGCTCCCGCGCGATCGCGAGCTCGTGCTCCAGATGCGCCCTCTCCTCGTACCGACGGGTCACCAGCACCACGGCGTACACCATCAACGGTGACGCAAGCGTGCCTCCCAACACGCCCGGCATGGCCTCGGGCTCAGTGAGGTAGATCAGCCCCGTCGACCCGAGGACCAGCGCAACCGTCGCCGGAAGACTGAGTACCAGGGGCAGGGGGAAGGCCAGCACGGCGACGAAGAACGGGACGAGGAACGCCGCGAGGGAGCCGATCACCGCGGCGGTCGCCACAGCCACCAGCGCGAGCAGAGTGAACCAGAACAGGTACCGCCGCGATATCGTCAACCGCTGCGGCCACTGGTCGATCATCCCGAAGGCGACGGCGTAGACGGCGCTGAAGAGGATGAGCAGGGCGATACCGGCGACAGTGCGCCCCGTCACCCCCTCCGTCACCACGAGCACGAGGGCCGGTACGACGAGGACGACCAGCCAGATGGAGGCCATCAGGCTGGAGGAACCGTCGAAATTCTTCATCGCCGACCCTTCTCCCGGTTGTGCAGTGCCAGGACAATGAGGATGAACACCGCCGACCAGGCCAGGAAGTTCACTATGGCCCACCATAGCGGGTCATGAACCAGGCCCGGGTCGTACGAGACCGACTGGTAACCCTCGGTCAGCGGCGAGCGTGCCAGGGACGCCGGACCGTAGAGCGGGCTGAAGCGTCCGACGGTCATCATGGTCTCCGGCAGGGGCATGAAGAGATTGCCGAGGAATGCCAGCACAACGATGCTCGTCCCGGCGATACTCACCGAATTCTCGGTCGGCCACATCTGCGACCACATCATCCCGTAGAAGCCGAAGGGGATCGCACCGACGACACACAGCAGGAAGGACGTCGCCCACGCCGTACCGGGCATCGATGCCCCCGTCACGGCTCCGACAGTGAACACGGCCGCCACCGGCAGCACCGAGCGGATGGTGATGCCGAGCAGACGCGACGCCAGCAACTGTCCGTGGGTCAACGGGGTGAGCGCAAGCTGGCGTCCCCACCCGGTGGTGCTCTCCACGACGATCTGACCGGCGGCGGCGACCGCACCGGTCACGCCGGCGTAGAGCGCCATCCCGATCATGATGTAGGCGGAGACGTCACCCTTCCCGACAGGCTCATCGCCGAAACCCATGGCCTGGCCGAAGACCAGGTAGAACAGGACCGGCAGTCCCATGGAGAAGAAGAGCATCGCACCGTCGCGGTACAGGCGGCGCAGGTCGTGGAGGGCGAAGTGCAGGGTGGTGGTCATGACTGGTCACTCCCGTTGCTGGTGAGCCGGATGAAGGTGTCTTCCAGTGTCTGTGCGGAGATCCGCAGGTTCATCGCGCCACGGGCGAGCAGCTCGCGCGCAAGTTCATCGGACGCGGTGGTGGTCACCCGGTGGTGTCCGTCCAGGTCGTACTCGACGACGACGTCGCCGTCCTGGAGTTCGGCCGGGGTGCCGTCGGCGATGATCACGCCCGCGTCGAGCAGGACGATGCGTCGGGCGAAGTCCTGCGCCTCCTGCAGGTAGTGGGTGGCGAACAGGACGGTGACCCCGCGGTCGGCCTGGACGCGCATCGACTCCCAGAATTCGTGCCGGTTGGCGGGGTCCATCCCTGCGGTGGGCTCGTCGAGGATGAGCAGCTCGGGGTCGCCGAGCAGGGCGAGGGCGAAGCGCAGCCGCTGCTGTTCACCGCCCGAGCAGCGTCCCACCCGCTGTCGGCGCATGTCCGTGAGCTTGGCGTGCTCCAGCACCTCGTCCACGGGACGAGGATTGGTCAGGGTCGCGGCGATCATCTTCACCGTCGCCTCGACGGTCATGTCGGGCAGCAGCCCCCCGGTCTGCATCACGGCACCGACCCGTTGACCCGTGACCGCCTGCCGCGGTGTTCCTCCGACGACGGCGACCTTGCCCGTGGTGGGTTTCGTCAGGCCGAGGATGAGGTCGATCAGGGTCGTCTTGCCTGCTCCGTTGGGGCCGAGCAGGGCGACGATCTCGCCCCGGTCGACGGTGAGGTCGACGTCGTCCAGAGCCACGACCCGGCGGTTACCGGTTCCCCGGAACGTCTTGCCCAGCCGCTCTGTGTGTACCGCTGCGGTACCTGTGGTGTCTGCGGTGTTCATACCCCCACTCAACCGCGGGACCGCAGCCGGTACCCCGCCCCACTGTCACCGTTTCCCCGTGACAGTTGTCATGGTGTCAGCGGAGTGCCACCGTCAGCCGGCGATGAGCCTGTTCACCTGACGCACCACCGGCGACGGGGCGAACTTGGCGGACCACCGCAGCAACAGGTCAGGTGTGGACACCGAGTAGTCCTGGCGCTGACGCTCGAACCAGTTCTTCGGGTGCACGGACTTCCACACGGCGTCGGCGACGTCCTCGGTCTTGATCCGCACGCCGAGACGCTTGGTGGAGGCGGCCTCGACGTCGGCGAGCTTCGTCTTGACCCACAGCGGCATGATGTTGACCACGCGGATCTTGTCCTTGCGCCACTCCAGACTCATGGCCTGGGTGAAACCGTGGACGTAGAACTTCGACGCCGAGTAGGGGGTGATGTGCGGCTGTCCGTAGATGCCGGACGCCGACCCCATCGACACCATGTGCGAGCCCTTGGTGTTCTTCAGGTACCGGTGGGCAGCGCGGGCACCGAAGGTGATTCCGGTGCAGTTGATCTCGATCTGCTTGGCGATGAGGCCGGGAGCCTGCTCGGCGACATCGTGGTCGCCGATGATGCCGGCGTTGTTGTCGAGGACGTCGAGCTTGCCGCCGGTGTGCGAGGTGAAGTCGGCCAGGGCCTGCTCCCAGGACTCGTAGTCGGTGACGTCGAGGCGTCCGGTGATGATGTCGGGGTACTGCTCCTTGAGCAGTTCCAGCCCCTGTTCGTCGATGTCGTAGGCGCCGACGGTCCACCCGGCGTTGCGGAACTTCAGCGCCACTTCGCGGCCGATGCCGGCGGCACCACCGGAGATGAAAATGCTCTTCGAGTTGTTCATGGACGGCAATCTATCAGGGCTCGAACATAAATACATCACATTCGGAGAAAAGATTAGGTATTCCTCGCTACAGAGGCCAGTCCTGCTCTTCTGACCAGGCCAAAGCATTCGCCTCGCTATCGCCGACAGTCCGTGTCCCTGTGTCGGATACGTTCGCAGCTCCACCTCGGCGCCGGTACCTCTCACCCGTGACACCCAGGGATCGACCTGTGCACGCGGCGTGACCACGTCAAGGTCACCCTGCTGCACAAGGATGGGAGCGGAAAAACCGCTGTCAGGGATCGCCGTGTCGGCCCGGAGCCGTGCGAGTTCCGGGGTCCCCGCCAGAGGACGGGTCACCAGATCTCCCGGGGCAACTCCAGATGACTTGTCCACCATGTCCCGGTAGCAGAGGTCCTGGCCGGCTGCGACAAGGTTCCGGGCACGGTCGGTGAACACCGGGCTTCCGGCGATCCCGGTCCCGGCGTTGTCCATCCCCGCGAGCAGATAGCTGACATAGGTCACCAGCTGCCCGGTGACCCGGGGAACGGCGGGGATACCCGGGCTGAGGAAACTGACGTAGCCGCCGATGTCGGCCGGCAGTGACCCCGCTGAACTGCCCACCAGAGTTTCATCCGGCGCATAGTCCTCGATGATCCGGTTGACCCAGACGGAGGTGTGCGCACCCTGCGAGCCGCCGTCGGTGACAAAGCCCGGCGCGAGTTCCTGCCCGGTGAGAACCGGGTAGACCGCCCGGGCGGCACGGACTGCGTCGACAGAGTTCTTCGCCGAGATCTCGCCGTGGTTGTAGGCGTGGCCGACGGCGTCACCGTCCTGCCCGATGCCGGCGTACTCCGGCACGACGAGAGCGTAACCCTCCTCGAGCCAGGGCCCGAGCCAGTCGTCGTATCCTCCTCCCGTGCCGAGACGCAGTCCGACGCCACACTCCGGGCCGAGTCCGACGGTGCCGTGGTTGTAGGCCATCAGCCGCACGGTGCCGTCCTCACGCGTACGCGCGGGGACGTACACGTTCGCCTGCGTCTCCACCGGACCGCCCGTAGCCCCCACGGAGATGTAGGTGATCCTGTGCACTGCGACCGCTCCACGTACTCCGGCGTCCGGGACGGCCGAGACGTCCTCAGTCCGGATCACTGTCCCCGGCGCATCAGGCCACGCCTGACCGGCAGCAGCCTGGCCGGTACCGGCACCCGCCAATGCCACACAGAGCAACAGACCTGTCGTGGTCCGACGACGGCTATTCACCGGACACGGTGTCTGCCAGCAACGGGGCGAGCGTCTCAAGCTCCCACTGGGTCGACAGGGGTCCGGGGTATCCGATGGCCCACGCCAGATTGCCCTCCTGCTTCTCCCCGTCGATGTCGAAGGCAGCCTCCGGAGGTGTCATGAAGGCGTGGTTGTGGATGACCAGGACGTGCCCGTCCTTCACCGGCTGCAGGTTCTGGAATACCGGATTGTCCTCCAGCTCGGCGATCTTGCCGTCAGAATTGTCGATGATGACGAGGACGTCGGCGGCAAGATCGGAGATGCGCTCCTCGGGGATGGAGCCCTCCGGCAGATCGACTGCTCCGGGGGTACCACTGAAGCCGATGCTGGAGAGCAGATCGGCGAGATCGGTGCCCTCCGGGTTCAGGTGGAGCATCTGATCGAGTCCGAAGTAGTTGATCATCGTCAGTGATTTACCGTCGAACTCCGGGTGTTCGTCCCTGATCCTCGTGGCGGTCTCTGTGGTCTCCGTGATCACGGCCTCCGCCTCGTTCTGCTTGCCGAGCGCCTCACCGAGGTTCGTGGCTGTCTGTTGCCAGTTACCGGCGACGTCCTCGGTGGTCTCGGCGGCGATGACGGGAGCAATCTCGCTCAACTTGTCGTAGTCGGCGCTGAGGTCCATCTGGCTCGCCACGATGAGGTCCGGCTCGGCGGCGGCGATCTCCTCGATCGGCGCCATCTGGTTCTCGTCGTAGGTGAAGGTCAACTCAGGTTCCCCAGGCATGGCGTCCATGGTGTAGAACTCCTGTGCCTGCGTGGCGTCCGACATGATCACCGGTGTCTCCCCCAGCGCGGCGAGCACATCGGAGTCCTTGTACCCGAGTGAGGCGATGCGGGTCGGTTTCTCCTCGAGCGTGGATTCTCCCCACGGGGAGGTGAATGTGACGGGGTACGTGCCGTCAGCGGAGTCTGAGGCGGCGGTGTCGTCACCTCCGTCCGATGAACAGGCACTGATGCTGAGCCCCAGCAGGGCGGCTGACATGAGGGCCGCAGCAGGGCGGCGACGGAAGGTGACGGTCATATGGAGTTCTCCTCGGAAACGGTCCGGCCACTCCGGACCGCTCTCAATCTACGGAGAGATACTTAGCAAGGCAAGCCTAAAGCAAGGTAGCCCTGGTGCCGCACGGTTCGGTGACCGTCCAGTGACCGTTCAGTGACCGATCAAAGGCCTGGCGTTCTCAGACAACCGTCCGAACGGTCCGGTCAGTCCCTCGGTGAATTCCGTGGTCCCGCCACCCATGATCGGCGAGTTGGGGGTGCAGCGTTTCTCCGGGACGCTGCCCGGATCCAGGGCGTCGCGCGCGATGTCGACGACCCGCGGTGAGTAGGACATGGAGATGTGGTCGGAATGGTCCTGTGCGCAGCCGTCCTGAACCGTGACGTTGCTGACCGTCGCGCCCTCCCCGGCAGTGAGGAAAGTGGAGTCGTACGGGGTGGTGACCTCGTCGTACTCCGTGGCCACCACGGTGTAGTCGACGCCGGGTACCGTGTCACCGCGTTCGTTGAGCCTGGTGAGCAGAGGTGATCCGTACTGTTGCTGGGTCCCCGCCTCCCCGATGACGTAGTCCAGGGCCGGGTCGAGATCCAGGCCGAGACCACCGATGAACCGGTTGAGATTGGCGATGCCGGACAAGGTGGTGCCGTGGTTCGTCGCGCCGAGTGTCACTGTCTTGTCGACCTTCTCGGCTCCCCCGTTGTAGGCCAGGTACTGGCGGGCGAGCAACCCACCCTGGGAGTGACCGACCAGGTCAACCTCCCTCGTACCGGTTGCCTCGAGCACCCGGTCGACGAACGCCGCGATCTCACCGGCGGAGGCGGCGATGTCGCCCGTGCCGAAGGTGTTCGGCAGGACGGTGCCCACCCCGCCCTTGTCGAGGATCTCGGCACGACCGTAATTCGGGGCAAAGACGCAGTACCCGTCGGCGGCGAGCTGCGGTGCCAGCCCTGACCAGTTGTCGTAGGCGTTCTCCCATGTTCCGTGGATGAGGACAACCGGGTTCGGGTGGTCTTTGCCGGGGGTGCAGTCCCAGTCGTTGGCCCCGGCCGGTGACCGCTGCGGGTCATGGAAGCTGTCGACGAAGGCGTCGACGAAGTTGGACGGCGAACGGGTCTCAGCGACGGCCGTCGGGGCCGTTGTCGCCACCGCCGCGACGGCAGCGGCGCCCAGCAGCGCAACGACAGATTTGGTTTTGATGCTCAACATGAACGGGAGAATACCGCGGGCGGTGTGGACGCATGGGAGGTTCGGTCATTTCTCGCATTTCTTGGCCCGGCCGACTACTGACCTGTGGGGCGTCTCAGATCCGGAAGGCGATTCCGCGCTCCTCGAGAACCCCCTTCAACCGTGTGGGGTAGTCGGTGATGATGCCGTCGGCGCCCGCGGCGAGATACTCCTCCATGTCGGCTGTCTCGTTCACCGTCCACGGCACCACACGGAAACCGGCGGCGTGAGCACGGTCGATGAACGTGGTGGGGTCCTCGTAGCCGTAGTCCGGGCTCAGCACCTCGACCCCCAGCTGCTGCGCAGCCGCGATGACGTCCCCGCCGACCTCGTCGTAGTCGACCGGCCCGAGGTAGGGCGAGTCCGCGTTCCACGTGGTCCCGTCCCACAGTGCAATCAGCGGGACCTGCGGCGCGCGCTCCCGGACCAGCGGCAGGGACGACCAGTCGAAGGACTGGACGGCGATACGGTCGGTGGTCCCGGCGTCCTCCGCCGCATCGAGGATGGCATCGACGTAGTCCTGTGCAGGCGCGGAACGTTCCGGGTTCTCCGCCTCAATCTTGGTCTCGATGTTGAAGTGCACCTGCGGATCACGTGCGGCGATGTCGAAGACGTCCGCCAGCTGCAGCATCCGGTTGTCCGGGTCATGGACGGCCTCCGGGTAGTCCGGTAGAGCACGACTGCAGTTCAGCGTCTGCAGCTGCTCCCAGGTGAGGTCGTGAACGTCCTGACCGACGTATTCGCCGGTGCATTTGTCGGCCTGGACGGAGGCGTCGTGCCAGACGACGGGGACACCGTCCTTCGACAGGTGGACGTCCAGTTCCAGGGTGGTCACCCCGAGGTCGAGGGCGTGGTCGAAGGCCGCCCGGGATTCCTCGGTGTGTTCCCCGCGACCACCGCGGTGTGCCTGCAGGTCGAAGGTGGACGGGAGGTTGTCCACGGGCGAGACGTCCGGGGTTCCGACACTGCCGGAGACGCTCCCCGTCAGTTCGTCGGCGACGGCGATCGGGGCCGTGGCGACGGCCAGGGCGGCAAGGGAGGCAAGGGAGGCAAGGGAGACGATAAGGCGCGGAGTGTACAGGGTGCGCAGGGTGCGGGACATGGAGGCTCCTGGAACGTCGGTTCACTGACGCCGATGACGGTAAAGGACCGGCGCCGGCGCCGCCGGGCGCAGGACCCCGATGTACCGACTGTTCACCGGATATTCCGCTCCAGAACACCGAAACATAGGAAACAAGTTGTCTATCGTGGTACATACGGTGCATGGCCTTCTCACCACAGCAGCTCCGACGATTCATGCAGTACTGGCCGCCGTTCCTCGGTGCCGGTGTGAAAATCAGGGACTTCGCCGACGACGGCTCCCGCGTCGTCGTGACCCACCGACCCGGACGGTTGACGAAGAACGCCGTCGGCACGGCGTTCGGCGGCACGATCATGTCCATGACCGACCCCTTCTACATGCTCGCGTCCATGGCACGCCTGGGTCGTGACTACAACGTGTGGGACATCAAGGCTGAGGTCGACTTCGTGAAACCCGGCCGCGGCACCATCACCGCGGACATGCGGATCGACGACGCCACCTACGACCTCATCAGGGAACGCACCGCCGACGGTGCGAAGTACCTGCACTGGTTCGAGGTGGACGTCACCGACGACCGGGGGGACACCGTCGCACGGGTACGACGGCAGGTCTACTACCGCAGGAAGCGCTAGACCGACAACCGCCACAACGAGGTGACCTCGCGGGAGCGCGCGACGTGCAACGGATCGTCGGCGTCACGGACCTTGGGATGACGTGGGGCGGTGTCCTCGCGTCCGACGACGCGCAGACCTCCCTCGGCGATCCACTGGTCGAGTTGTTCCCGGCTCCGCAGCCCCAGGTGCTCGGCCAGGTCGGAGAGGACGAGCCATCCCTCCCCTCCGTCGGTCAGGTGGTCGGCCAGTCCGGCGAGAAAACGCCGTAGCGCCCCGGAGTCCGCATCGTAGATCCCCAGTTCGAGGTCCGAGGTCGGCGTCCCCGGCAGCCACGGCGGGTTGAACACGACCACGTCCGCCCGGTGGCCCTCCTGCCACAGGTCCGCCTCTACCACGTCGACCTCGCATCCCAGCCGCTCCAGGTTCCGCCGTGCACACACCACCGCGCGGGGGCTGACGTCCGTCGCCGTCACCGTCGCGCCATGACGTGCCAGCACCGCGGCGAGAACGCCGGTACCCGTCCCGATCTCCAGGACGTCCCGGCCGGCCACCTCGTCGGCGAGTGCGGCGACCAGACCGATGTACTCACTGCGCGTCGGTGAGAAGACACCGTAGTCCGGGTAGATGTGGTCCCCCAGTTCCTCGACCCAGACCCCCCGCTGGTGCCACTGCCAGGCGCCGAGCACGCCCTGCAGTTCGGTGAACGGCACCGTCCCCGGATGATCGTCGCCGTAGGCGTGACGGCAGGCGTCGCGGACGTCAGGGGCGCGCCGCAGGTCCAGCGTGTAGTCCTCCCCCAGTTCCACGAGGATGCGCCCGAGGACATCGGCCCGGTCGGCCCGGTCAGCACGCTGCCGGAGAAACAAGGCCGTCGCGTCCGCCGGCGCATTGCTCCGGGCTTTCCGGGCTTTCTGGGCTTTCTGGGCCTGTCGGTTCAACCGACGGTCGACGGCCTTGAGCAGCTGACGACCATTGTGGAAGTCGCCCCTCCACACCAGTGACCTTCCGGCCCGCAGGTGGCGCAATGCCTGGTCAGCCGTGGTGGTGTCGTCCGCAGTCTCGGTCATGACAGTGATTCTCCCACGGGACGCGGTGATCTCGGATCCAAAAGTAACAAGAACACCCACCGGAGCGTTGGGATCCCTTAGACTGTTTCACACTGTTACACACCAGCGCGGCCGACACCCGCCTGCGTTTCGAGAGGACGAACGACGTGACCACCCACAGGGCAACCCCCAGTCCCAGGCCCCACCGCAACAGACTCGTCCGGCGCATCCGGGCCGGCGCACTGGCCGTTGCCGCGGCCCTGTCCGTCGGCGCAGGTGCTGTCGTCGCCGCTCCGGCGGCCTCCGCCGCCCCCGCGGGCAACGTCGTGATCATGGGCGACTCCTACGCGGCGAACCCCGACCAGTACTACAACACGCTGCGCGGTATCGACGGATTCGTGCCGGACAACTACCCCGTGACCGGCAACTGCCTGCAGGCCCCGAACAACTGGCCACGCCTGATGCAGCAGCGCCACGGTCTGGCCGTCAACGACTGGTCGTGCTCCGGCATGACCTCGCACAGCGCCCTGGGCCGGATCGACCGGGCCGTGAACGCAGGCGACATCCACCGCGGTACCCGCACCGTCGTCCTGAACTACGGCATGAACAACTTCGGCCCCGGCGGCACCGACAACGGCGCCGACTTCCTCAACCCCGGCGACGTCCGCAACCGGTACCTCGCCGACGTCCGTGCAGCCGCCGCCAAGGTGCGCTCCGCCGCCCCGGGTGCCCGGATCGTGATGGCCGGGCAGATGGCGATCACCTCGAACGGCATGTTCTGCTTCGCCAATGTCGTACCCAACTTCCCCGCGGGCCTGCCGATCCCGGTGCTCAGCGACGTGGAGAAGTGGCTGCGCGGCAACCAGCAGGAGGCCGCCCGCCAGATCGGCGCATCCTTCGTGGACCTGAAGACCGAGACGGCCGGCAACGCCACCTGCTCGCCGGACCAGAACCGTTACGTCGCCGGCATCCTGGACACCACCACCCCGAACTACAACATGATGATCCACCCGTCTCTGAAGGGCTCCACCTTCATCGCCGACCGCATGGCCGGCGCCGTCTAGATGGACTCACTCGTTGAGGCGCGACTGGTGGCGCAGCGGCTGCTCACACCCGCCGACTCCGCCGTCGCCCTCCTCGAGACCATGGGCCCGATGCAGGGTCAGGACCTGACGGGGGTCCTCAGTTCCCTCGCCCTGCGTCTTCCCTCGGGTACGGACGTCACAGACGTACGCGACGCCTTCACCGCCGGGGAACTCGTGCGGGGGTACCCGATGCGCTCCACCGTCTTCGCGATGTCTGCCCGCGACGCCGGCTGGATCACCGAACTGTGCGCGGGCCAGCAACGTCGCGAATCCACCCGCCGTTGGGAGAAGGAAGGGCTCAGCCCCGCCGAGGTGACCCGCGCCCACGATGTCTTCCTGGAGTCGCCCGGACTGTCCCGTAAGGCCCTCGGCAACCTCTGGGCCCGTCACGGTTTCCCGGACGACACGGGATTCCGCTACCTGATGATCCGCGACATGATGCTGCACGGCACAGCGGTCTACGGACCTTTCGACGGTGACGACCAGCTCATCGTCCCCGCCACGCCGGTGCCCTACACCGGGGAGCACTCCCCCGCCTCGGAACTCCTGCTGCGCTACCTGACCGGCCACGGCCCGGCGGACCTCCGGGATTTCGCCTGGTGGACGAAACTGCCGCAACGGGTGGTGAAGGAGGCCTTCACCGAGATCGCCGATGAGGTGGAGACCACCGACGGACTGCACCACCGTCCCGGCCTGTACGACGAGGTCGCCAGCATGAGACGACGGGCGCACGGAACATTCGCGCTACCCGCCTTCGACGAGATCGTGCTGGGCTACCGTGACCGGCTGGCTTTCATGGCGTCCACCCACCACGACCAGGTCGCGCCCGGCAACCGTGGCGTCTTCCGTCGGACAGTGGTGCGCGGCGGCAAGTTCATCGCCACCTGGTCGGCCGCCGGAGTTGAACCATTCACTCCACTGAGCGCCACCGCAGAACGCGATGTCACCCGCGCGGTCCGGAATTACCCGCGAGCCCGGCGATGAACGTGTCGACCAACCACTCCGCCTGACCGGGAGCGAAACTCTCGGCCTTCTCCGGCATCGGACGTGACACCGCCGCCAGCCCGAGGTGGAAACGCCAGGGCGACAGCCCCGGTTCCACGAAACCCGAGGCTGCAGCCAACTCCAGTATGCCTGGTAGGCGGAGAGGAAGTGTTCGCGGAGCGGCTCGGTGTCGATCCACACCCGTCCGTCCACCGGGGTGACGGCGATGGTGCGTTCCGCCAGTGCCGCGACTTTCAGCGCAGCGACCTCATGCACGAAGGTGCGCCACCCCTCCGCCGATCCGTCCCAGTTCCCGGTGTGCCGGTCAATGATCTCGAGCACACGGTGGGCCATGTCCTCGATGAGACCGATCACGAGGTCATCCCGCGTGGGGAAATGGCGGTAGAGCGTGCCGATACCGACACCTGCTTCGGCGGCGACGGTACGCAGTGGCACCTCCGGACCGTTCAGGGCGAACAGGTCCCAGGCCGCGGCGATCAACGCGGCCCTCTTCTCCCGTGCATCGGCTCGCATCAACTCTCCTCTTGCATCTCAGTAACCGGAGGATTACGCTCCAGAAAAACGGAGCGTTTCGCTCCGATTAATACGCTACCATGCAGGAGATCCCCGTGAAGACGACACTCAAGCTCGGCGGCATCATCCTCGGCCTCACCGCGGCCGTCACCCTGATGCTGCTTGCCTTCCTCTCACCCCAGATGAACTCAGGCCCCGATGACATTCCCGTCGCGGTCACCGCACCCGAGCCGGTGGTCAACCAGCTCAGCGAGAACTTCGACGTCACCGTCTACGACGATCCGTCTGACGCCAAGGAGGCCGTTCTTGACCGCGATGCTGTCGGTGCCGTCACCGTCACCCCTGACGGGGCCACCGTCTACACCGCCTCCGGCGCCGGTCAGCCGTACACCCAGGTCCTCACCGGCGTCGCAGAAGGCATGAAGGCCGAGGTCGAGGACGTCGCTCCGACCACGCAGGACGATCCGACCACTGGCGGGCTCAGCGCACTCGCATTGCCGCTGGCGTTCGGCGGCATGGTGTCCGCGGCCGTCCTCTCGATGACGATGAAGAAGCGCTACGGCCTGCGGATCATCGGATCGGTGGTGTTCTCGATCCTCGCCGGTCTCGTGGTCGGAGCCATCCTGCAGTTCGGTTTCGGCACCTTCGACGGAAACTACTGGGAGACCGCGGGCGTGCTCGCACTCGGCATCGCCGGTACATCATTGTTCGTGCTCGGACTCGAGGCGTTGATCGGCTTCCCCGGGCTGGGGATCGGTGCACTGCTGACGCTGTTCGTCTCCAACCCGCTGTCGGGTATCGCCACGGGATGGCAGTGGCTGCCCTCCCCGTGGGGCGCGATCGGCCAGTTCCTGCCGATCGGTGCCGCCGGGAACGCCACCCGTTCCGTGGCGTTCTTCGACGGTGCCGGCATCGCACACTCCGTGTGGGTACTGCTCGCCTGGGTGGTGATCGGCATGGGCCTGGTGGGGCTCGCCGCACTGCGGTACCACAGGTTCACCTCCCGGCTCGCAGGAGAGAAGCACCCGGTGGAGGCCTAGTACAGGCTAGTTCGCAGCTTCTCCGGCCGCGCTGGCACCGTCGCCAACCCCTGCACCCTCCAGGACGGAGGAGCCGGCACTGCTCAGATCGATCGCCGAGGAGCCGAGCTCCAGGGTGGAGGAACCGATGCCGATCGGGTTACCGGTGGCGACCGACGAGCCGAGACTGAAGGCAGAGGTCAGGAAGTTGATGAGGGGCTCGATGAGAGTATCCATGGTGGACCTTTCCACGTGAGAGGGGTGCCAGCGGACGCTGTACGGCCACTATCTTAGGCAACCCTTCCCCTCTTGCAACAGGAACGTTGCAGCTACCCCCGGTCAGCTCCCCGAAATCACGTCGGAGCCTGCGCCGCTGAGTTCCGCTCCGGACGAGCCGAGGTCGAGAACGTTGGAACCGACGGCGAGTGATCCGTCTCCGGAAAGAATCGAGGATCCGAGATCCAGGGTCGACGATCCGAAGCCGATGAGCGACTCGATGAGGTTGATCAGAGATTCCATGAATTACCTTCCGATAGTGTTGGTGCCTGTTGCCAAAGTGACGAACACCACACTAGGCGGAACTTTTCCCGTGCAAGGGAAAATAGCGAAAGAACTCCTCCGCGCTCAGCACCGGGATATCGTACGGCTGCAAGCCGCTCAGTTCGCGACGTAGAGGTGGGTGCGACCGAGATCCTGACGCTCTGCAATGTCGAGCAGCGCGGTGGCCATGTCTGGCGCGGTGATTGACCACCCACGTCGCAATGGTTCTTCGGTATTGAGGCGGTAGTTTCCCTTGGCCTTCGCGGGACGGATGCGAGGAGCACGGACCGCCGTCCATTGCGCATCCCCCTCCCAGAGCACGACGTCCATGCGGCGCATGTCGTCGTAGGTGGCACCGAGGAACTTCTGGAGAAGCGGCAGCACCACCCAGAGTTTCAGCAGGCCCTGGTGTGCCCAGTGGTCAGCGACCTCGGAAGAGATGAGGACAATGCGTGTTACTCCGTGATGTTTCATCGCACGCAGAAGGTTCCGAGTCCCCTCCGAGTAGAGGGTCGTCGGTTCCCTCGATGTGCCGATACCGACCGTGCTCACGACCGCATCGATGTCCTCGAGAAGCGGGTCGACCGATCCGGCTTTGGTGATATCCGCCGGCTCAACCGAAAGGCGGGGGTGTTCAACGCCCAAGGACTCCGGCCGCCGTGCAATGGCGGTGACCTCGTGACCCCGTTCCAGGGCCTGTTCAACGACGTGACGGCCAACCATGCCGGTGGCGCCGGGCACCAGAATTCTCATCGTGTCTCGCCTCCTGTCCGAGGGATCACCAGATATACTCGCCAGATAATCCCGATCATAGATATTCCCGATATGGGAATACTTTAACAAGGAGGTTCGCTTGTGACGAATGCGCTGGTAGAACAGGTACGCATTGCACTACAACGGCAGATCGTGGATGCCACGTTGGGCAATGACCGCATCGCGCGCGACAACGGACTGCAGATGACCGACCTGCAGACCCTGCACCTGCTGGTCCTCAATGAGGACATTCGCACTCCACGGCAGATCAGCGCAGCAACGGGGATTCCGACCAGCACGGTCACTCGGATCGTCGACCGACTCGAACGCGCCGGTTTCGTCCGCCGAGCCCCTGACAACATGGACCGCCGCCGCACGGTCATTAACCTGATCCCGGAAGCCGTCGGTCCCCTACAGTCGCTCTACGGCGACGTCGACGAGCGGTTCGCCACCCTCGCGGCCAGCTTCAGTGCCGATGAGCTCGACACCGTCATCCGGTTCCTCACAGCCATGCGCGAGTTCTACACACCGGATGATCCCCGGCGCTGAACACGCATAGCGACAGCCGAATGTCCACTAACGTGCCGCTTTGTCAGCGACTGAGGAGTCATCTTCCTGATGAGGGGCAGGCTCTGCACTTTTTTCAGTACTGGGCGCGGGCGTGGTCGTATGCGGTGGCACAGGAGTAATGCAGCTCGTCACCGCAGGCACCTTCGGTGCGTCTTCGGCCTCGGATTCCCCACCACAGGCCGCCGTGGCGAGGGCTAGTGCGGCGACGACGGCTGCCGTAGCAAGCTTTCGGTTGTTCACGGGCCCTCCTTGTGGTGGTTACGCGCAGGATGGTGACACGCCTAAGGAGAATCTAACGGCTCAGTAATTCATACGGTGAATTAACCATACGGCCGGGGGTATCACAGAGACCCCGTCCGCCACCCTTATGGGTGGCGACCCCACCGCCGAAGAGAGTGGACGGGCACTCCCCCGAGACTGGAAAGTTCCCGGGAATCACGGGTTCTTTCAGAATTTCAGCAACGTTGCTGGCGCCCACTGTAGTTGACGCCTTGAACACGCCTTACAACCCCTTGTCTTCAATGGCTCCCGCGTGATTCCAGTCTTCATACCGAAGACCTCACCGCCGCCGTACCCAAGAGTTGGAGCCTGGCCATGAACAGTCCGGACTCTAACCGATGAACGAGCGGTCACTCGAACCCCATCAACAGCCTCAGTGGCGGGGCAGTGCGATCATTAAGCAGGTACTCTGCCCACATGGAAACTGGATCGAACGAGGTGCCGCCCATCGCGAAGACCCCTGCCATTGGCGTCGGCTCTCCGTCACTCTTTGTCCGCGTTATAACTCCCCACTGCCCTCCGTGGTGTTGGAGTAGCATCCGGCCGAGAAAGAGCAGAAGTTCTCGCTCGTTAACAGCTAACTCGCCGCTCCGTATCGAGGATTCGAGGGCGTCGAGAGAAGCACCGAGTTGGTCCTGATCAGCCGGGTCATCACACTTCAGGATCTCAACGAGGTCCGGGTGGTCGATTGATCCTGATTCCTCCTTGAGCCGACGAACCTCCGCCTGGTGTTCGTTCTGCATCTGAAGGATTTTGGGGTTGGATAGCATGATGGGCCCCTTTACGGTCGGGCGGAGACAAATATCATCGAAGCCTACGTGGCGATTGTATCGTCCCATCGCAGTCAGGAACTCGTTACGTGCATGATATATGTGATGAGACCCCTCGTCCCGCACGACTATTCGCAACATTCATCCGCTTAGGTAGTTGCAGTCCCGTCTTGAACGGCTGTCGGGAGGCGCCTTCACGAAGCGCCGCGGCCCCGACGCGCTGCTTCTGACGAAAGGAACGTACCCTGCGATTCTCGAGCCCCGCGCCGGTGGGACAACGAAAAACCGGGGATCACACACTCTCGTAAAGAGTGTGTGATCCCCGGCCTCTGCAGTTCATGAACGGCACTCTGTGGAGCTATGGGGAATCCACAACATAATGACATTATCTGCAGGTCAGGACCAGTAACCATGCTACTCCCCTACGATCCTGTAGGAAAAGAATAGTAGAACAGCCGCAGAAAGGCACCAGCTATGAGCGACTACACCGAGACCTACGGCCCGATCATCCTCGACGACTACATGAACATCGATACCCCGAATGAGAACAGCCGATTGGCCCTCCGCACCACCGACGCTATCAACGATCTACTGACCCTCGCACACCACGAGCGCACCGGACAGCCCGACGGATACCGCGCTCAGGCCGACATGTATGCAGACGCAGCCGCTCACGCGCACGACCTCGCCTACACCCTGGACATCCTCACCAGCCAGGCACAAGAAGCAGGCATGAACACCACCGAGTAACACTGACCAGCAAGCACAGAAGAAGCCCCAATGCCGCTCACATCGGCATTGGGGCTTCACTACGTCATCCTACTATTCGACCTCTCAGACAGGCGTACAGGCCGCATACGGCGGCACTCACGGAAGCGGCACAGGGGGTCGGACAACCGGGGAAGACATGACGTGAACAGGCCTCTTGCCGGTGCTGTCAAGAAGACCACCGAAGGACGACCCTCGGAGGACTACCACCTCACCCGCCAATGCCCCGCACCTCGTCATCACGAACGACAGCCCCTAACCTCCGCCGTCTCGACACATAAGACACCCCCACCACCGGCACAAACAGCGACCACCACGACCACGTACCCACCCCGGGGGGCACCCGACAACTGCGGTTCAGCCGCCACCGAGGTCATAGAGCCGTTAAAACTGTACGGGTTCTGAACCTTTTTGGAAATCATTCCCGAGATTTATAGGAACGATACTTTCGCCACATCCCCTCGTTCGCACCGAAGAAAAACCATGCAAGAAACCGAGGTCTCATGTACAACAGGAAGTGAACTACATCCCGCACGTTGACACGGAAGGCAGTTCCACTATGAGAATCAACCTCAAGCGCACAATCACCGTCGTTGCTGCAGGCGGCCTACTCCTCGGAGCTGCAGCATGCAGTGAAGATGACGCTTCGGACGCCGTTTCAGGCGCAAGTTCAGCCGCTGAAAGCGGTGCAGCGGAAGCATCCGACGCAATGAGCGGTTCGGATTCGTCTGAATCTGCGGACGCTTCCAGCACTGAGTCGGAGGGTGCAGGCTCAGAATCGGAGGAAACTGCGAACACCGAGCTCACCGAGGGCCTGCAGTCCGCCTACGACGAGGCAGGCGGCGAGCAGGGTGCTTGGGGCGCTGTGAAGAGCGTTGAAAGCGCTGACGGTGCGACCCTGGCTACGTTTGAGAATGGCTGGGCGGTTGAGAATGATAGCGGCGAGGTGACCCCGCTGATCGGGAAGATCGGCGAGACCTGGGCCAACGACGGTGGCCTCGATAATGACATCGGTCTGCCAACCGCCCCGGAATCAGGCGACGCGATGCAGGGCTGGACTCAGCAGTTCGAGAACGGCACGATTTCGTGGATGCAGGATGACGAAGGCAACTGGGACGCTGATATTGAGAGCGGCCAGTAGCCAAAACCTCTCGACCCTTCCCCCTGCCTTACATGGCGGGGGGTTTGTCGCTTTACCATCGCTGAGGGCCTGTTGCTGCCGTCGATGAGCACCCGGCGTGTTCCGGATTCAATCTCGGCGTCCGATTCGTCCGGTACCTCGCTAATCTACCCGTCGTTCCCCTCAATCAAGCCATACTTATTGAAGCTAGCCTCGATATCGAAGTCGTACACGGCGATTACGATCGAGCGGTTGAGTCGGTGCTCTCGAATAATGTCGGTCAGTTCTCGAAGCGCAGTCTCAGGCATCACCGGGGAGATGGATGTGCGGCGGGCGGACGAGGATGCCTCGTTCAATAACTTCCCCAGAAGCCATAGTCTGAACCGGCGTACATGTCCCGCGAATCTCGTTTATATCGTGAATCGCGCAAGGGCCGCAGCAATGTCACGCCAACGCGGTGGCCTCTTGACCATCGAACTCGCTCGTATCAATCACAGCGCGGAAGTAAACCTCGCCTCGTACGACCCGATCGTATGTAGTGTCCACCTCGTTTACACCGACCTTTTCAATGATCGCACCGATGTTGTGTTCGGCGCAGAAGTCCAGCATCTCTTGAGTCTCGGTGATTCCGCCGATCATCGACCCAGCGAGGATCTTCGATCCCCCAACCACTGAGCCGAAGTGCAGGGGCTGTGCTGCGGGCGGCATGCCCACCACGGCCAACGCACCATGGGGTTTCAGCAGGGACAGGTAGTTGTCCAGGGGGATGTCGGCACTGATCGTGTTGAGGATCAGGTCAAACTCCCCGGCATGGTCGCTAAAGAAGCCCTCGTCCTCGGTCGCGAGTGTTCCAGAGGCTCCGAGCTCGGCGGCGAGCTGTTCCTTCTTACGGGTACGCGACAGCACCGTCACATCCGCACCCATCGCGACAGCGATCTGGACGCCCATGTGCCCCAGCCCGCCAAGGCCTAGGATCGCGACCTTCTTTCCCGGCCCAGCGCCCCATCGCTTCAGGGGCGCATATGTGGTGATCCCGGCGCACAGCAGCGGCGCAGCAACGTCGAAGTCGATACTGTCAGGGACACGGCAGACGAACTGCTCGTTAACGACGATCTTCTGCGAGTAACCACCCTGTGTGATGCTTCCGTCAACGTCGACAGAATCGTAGGTCATGATCGCACCCTTGAGGCAGTCTTGTTCTTGGCCGTTTCGGCATTGTTCGCATTCGCCGCAGGAGTTGACCATGCAGCCGACGCCGACCCGGTCCCCGATCTTCCAGTTCGTCACGTTGGAGCCGACAGCGGATATCGTGCCCGCGATCTCGTGGCCGACGGTAAGGGGAAAGTGGGCGCTACCCCACTCGTTACGGATCGTGTGGATGTCGCTGTGGCAGATGCCGGCCGCTGCGATGTCGATGACAACATCATCAGGACGCGGGTCACGGCGCTCTATCTCTACAACACGGAACGGGTCGTCGGCGCTGGTCTTCTGGAGTGCCTTCACGGTGAGGGACAAGATAGCCTCCTGTAGCTATTTTCTGGCATTAGCCGCCAGGTAACGTGGCTGTACCTGACGAGATCGTACGCTCTCCGTGCGTGGCATGAAACCTGATCCCCTTGCTGCCCGCACCTCGTGACCGCTCGGCCGTCAACGCGACTAATGCCTGTAGACCGCGGGCCGACGACGAGAACACGACCGAGCGTACTTCCACCAAAGCCCGCCCGCGAAAACATCACAGTCGGATTGGTCGGCGTACGAAACTTTCTCAACGAGAGAATTATAGGGTCTGCTGCACGGTTAGGTGACATCTGATCTGGCTTGCCTGGGAGGGCTGGCCTGGAAGGATGGCATCGTGGCAAAGCCTTATCCGACCGAGTTCCGTGATGACGTCGTGCGCGTCGCAAGGAACCGGGAGCCTGGAGTGACGATCGAGCAGATCGCGAAAGACTTCGGGGTTCACCCGATGACGCTGACGAAGTGGTTGCGTCGTGCCGATGTTGACGAGGGTGTGAAGCCGGGCCAGTCGCGGGCCGAGGCGGCGGAGATCCGAGAGCTGAAGAAACGGAACCGGCTCCTCGAGCAGGAGAACGAGGTGCTGCGCCGGGCGGCGGCGTATCTGTCGCAGGCGAACCTGCCGGGAAAAGGTTCTACCCGCTCGTGACGGAGCTCGCCGAAGCAGGGATCCCTGTGACGGCGACGTGTCGGGTTCTCAAGCTCTCCCGCCAGCCCTACTACCGGTGGCTTTCCGCTCCGATCACGCCCAGCGAGGTGGTGGAGGCATAGCGCGCGAACGCGCTGTTCGACGCGCATCGTGACGATCCGGAGTTCGGGCACCGCTTTCTCGCTGACAAAGCCCGCGATGCGGGTGAGGCGATGGCTGACCGGACTGCGTGGCGGATCACCTCAGCGAATGGTTGGTGGTCCGTGTTCGGGAAGAAACGCGGCAAGAACGGGAAGAAGCCCGGCCCGCCCGTCCATGACGACCGCTGCGCTGTCGTTGACGAGCACGGACGCACCCGGCATGTGTTCGCCGCGACGCGGGCGAACGAGCTCTGGCTCGTGGACATCACGGAACATAAAACGAGTGAAGGCAAGCTCTACGCGTGTGCGATCAAAGACGCCTTCTCCGGGCGGATCGTGGGCTACTCAATCGACTCCAGGATGAAGTCCCGCTTGGCTGTTCACGCGCTCGAGAACGCGCTCGAGAACGCGGTCCAGATGCGTGGCGACGTGGGCGGCTGCGTGGTTCATTCGGACAGGGATCTCAATGTCGAAGCAAGAAGTTCCTGCGCGCTCTGGCCCGTCACCGCATGGTCGGCTCGATGGGCAGGGTCGGTTCCAGCGGCGACAATGCCGCCATGGAATCGTTCTTCTCTCTCCTGCAAAAGAACGTCCTTGATCGGCGTTCATGGGCCACGCGTGAGCAGTTGCGGATCGCGATCATCACCTGGATCGAGAGGACCTACCACCGTCGCCGACGGCAAGCCCGTCTGGGACGTTTGACCCCGATTAAATTCGAGGCCATCATGACCAAGGACGTCGCCCTCGCGGCGTGACTACAAACTGTCACCTAAACGTGCAGCAGACCCCGGTGATACTCCGAGCTCATCTGAGGCCTCGGCAACTAACACTCGGCTTGCAGGCTGCTTTAAAGCCAGCTCCGATACCACCCGATGACGGTGAACGGCGAGTTTCCATCCCTGGTCAGACATCGTTAGCTGCTCAGTGGCGGTAACTTCGCGGCCGTTGTGGGCCATGCTGCATCTCCTGGTGCAGGTGAGTTCTGCAGATCCCACGTTAGTGCACAGGAGTGCTGATGAACAGGGCTTCAGGAGTGGAGGTCAACGTCGTTGTTGCCGTGGGCTTCAGTGCATCCAGCTTCTGAAAACGACAAGCGCCCGGTTTTGGTGCGTTCGCTGTAGGTGTCTTGTAAATCTTTACGATTAAGAGGCATGCACACCTGAAGTTCGGAATATACGCTGTTTATATGTTTTATCTACTAAGGACAATGTGTAGGGTTCACCATCTAAGGATCTGGATGATCTCCTCGGCAATGTCGCCGGACTCTAGGGTGTCGGTGGTGATCCGGTGAACGAAACTCGGGGAGCGTGCGTCGAGGAATCGGTCAGTCCGGATGCTCCTGGCGACATGTTCGCTCAGGCTGTCGCCTTGTTCGCGACGCCCCAGCCTCTGTTCCGCCGTCTTGTCTGATGCTTGCAGCAGTACGGAGGTTACTTTTGTCTGTTCCCCCAGTGCCTGAGCTAGCTTGTCTGCTTCCAGAACACTGATGGTGTTGGTGTAGACCAGCCGGCGATACCCGTCGGCGGCGTAGTTGTTCCACATGGCCCTGACGGCACTACTGCACTTAAGAAGCGTCGGGTTCAACACCCTGCGGGGTACCTACCCCCGAAAGGAGTTACCCGGGCAAACTCATCTATCGAGCCACCTGGGTACACATACCCCCGGCATTCATCCCGCCGTGACCTGACCGTGACCGCCACCACAGCAATCACCCACACCAGCAGCACGATCAACACCACCACACCGCAGCGCCCTGCGCAGCCACACAACTCCGTGCGGCCCGATAACATTCGGCAGCGCTCACAAAGACTCCGGCAGCCGCTGACAGCCCCTGACAATCTTTCAGAATACTGGCAGTAACCTGCCCACATACTGAGCGGTATCTATCTCTGTGACATGTCAACCATCACAATCAGAACAGTTCGTCCTGGTCGACCCCAGTCGACATGGTCTATCTGTCAGGCTGTCGCACACACGGCAACTGTGGCCCACCTGCTGCGCACCATCCAGCATCTGTGCACCTCTGCTGTGACCTGACCGTGACGGTAGAACACCCCCGGCCTGCAGTGATGAGACCAAACTGTGACAATCATTCACCCAACACACCTGCAGAGCGCACACTACATTTACCTGCCATGACGACCACGAGGACAACCACACATAAAAGCTCCCGGCTCTCCCAGAACTCGCGACCCTCGACAGCCTCGAAGGTCTCGGCTGCAGCGCTGAGCATCGCTGCAACCGCCACCCTCGGCCTGACAGCGATCACCCCGGCGGCGGCCGCGCCCACCCTGCCTGACCTGCCGTGGCCGGTACCGGTCACCGGCGGGCCGACCGACCTGCCTGACCGCCAGGTCTCACGCACCACCGCTGATGGCTGGGTGCTGCACGCCTCCAAGACCGGCGAGTCACTGAACATCGCCCCGCCCCTGGACTCCTCAACCACCACCGGGGAGACCTTCGCCAGCCTCACCGGCAACGTCGTCATCGACGGTGCCGGCGCCCCCGAACTCACCGGAGCGATGTTCACCACCGGCTACCAGATCGGCTGCGGGGTCGACATCTCCGGCGGGGTGGACGTCGAACTCGCCGGCACCGCCGGTATCGCACCCAATGCCACCGCCGGCATCGAAGGCGGGCCCAGCGTGCAGGTCGAACTGCCCAACATCACCGGGGTGTCCGCCGGCGCTGATGCCACCGGACGCGGTGAAGTCGGTCTCGACGGCAAGATCGAGGCCTCCCCAACGGTGTCGGCCCACCTGGACCCTGGTGGGGTCACTGATGTGGATCTGGTGTCCATGCCCATCAACCCCGAGTACAAGCGCGCCTCCGGTGGGTTCACCGGTGCTCATCTTCAGGTCAACGGCTGTGCCGGGCCAGTCAGTGTGCGCTCCTATGTCACCGTGTCGGCCACCTCGCCGACCTCAGTCGATGCGGTGAGTGTCTATGGCACCGCCACCCGCATCCGCTAGAGCACCCAGCCCCGCACACTGCTACTCGAACCGGTACCACCCGGTTTGACCCCGCCAGAACCACCCACGAGTCGGTCCCGCACCGACCACCACAGAGCTCGCTTCAAGGAGATGTCAGCTGCCATGACCACCACCCCCTCACCCCGCATCACCGACCGCACACCGCACACCCGTCGCCCCCGGCGTGCTCAGCGTGCTCAGCGTGCACGTCGTCTTGCCGGCACCGCCGCGATAGCAGTGGCCACCGCCGCACTCACCGCCGGGATCACCGCACCCACCAGCGCTGCGGCAACAGCGGGTACCGCCCTAACACATGGCACCAGAGTCGACTGCGTCGTGGATCACGACGTCCAGGCCGGACCGATTGTCGCCGGCACCACCGACGGCAACTGCCGTAAAGCCACCGGTGAGTACACCCCCGGTGCAGGGTCATACCCCGGGGTGTGGTTCATCGGCAGTGTCGCCGCTCCCGACGGCAACACCTACACCGGGCTCGTGTTGAACCAGTGGAACCTTCCGGTGCCCTGACCGTTGCCGATCCCGCCGATGGCGGTGTTTTCCTAGCCACTGTTTGCCCGCCTCGTTGTAATAGGAGCTGTCCCACACCATGACCCACGCCACGACCGACAACACGCCCCACACCACCGGTGCGCACGGCCCCAACCCACCCAGGCTTCCCAGGCCTATCCGGTCACCGCCGCACCCGGCAGCCCCAAGACGCAGCCACAGTCATCGGCTGCCGGTCGTGATGAGCAGTCATCGCCGGTGTGGATTCCCCTGGTCAAACTGATCATCGGTGTGGCCATCATCATCGCCGCGTTGGCGTGGTCCCAGCACTTCGACGGCGCCATGGACCGCTTCGGCTACATCCCGGTGATGTTCGTCTACATCATCATCATGATCATCGGCGGGGCACTGATGGTCACCGGGTTCACCGCCTTCACCCTCGACACCCGAGACAACCGCGGCAAGCGGGACAACCGGGGATCACGGGAGTCGTGACTCATGACCCACCACACATCCCCGCGTCACGATCAGGTCCCCAACCGCGGCGATAGTACCCTCCCCACGACCACCGCCAGTAGACCGAGCAGAAGATTGGACAGAAGACTGGGCAGTCGGCTGGGTTCCCGTGTGGGCGCACGACTGGGTGTGCGGTGGGGTGCCGGTGTCGCCGCTGCCGTGTTGATCACCGCGCCGATCTGGGCCGGACCATTCAGCACAACCGGCACGACCGGCACAGGCAGCACCGGTGGTGGTGTGGTTGGTGTCGCCTCCGCGCAGGAGACTCCCGAACAACGCTGCCAACGCGACACCGCCGCCTACAATCAGGCCATGGACACCGCATGGCGGGCCGCCCACCCGGGTGAAGAACCCGGTCCCGGTGCGTGGCCACCCTATGTGTGTCAGGACGGCCCCACACCCCCGCCCCTACCCGGCGGTGGAAACGGTGGGGACAACAATGGTGGGGACGGTTCCCCGGGGCGTGACCACCAGTATGAAGGCTTCGATCGTGGGCCCAGTCAGTACCAGCAGGACATGGATCTGGGCCCCCTGGGTTCCCCACGCACCGGGTTGGCTGAGCGGATGAACACCCCCGGTGACACCACGGCTGCAACGGACGGTGCCGGTGGTGGTGCGCCACGGGCGACTGACACCGCCCGGTCGAATGTTCCCACCGTCACCCCCTGGGCCACACCCAGGCAAGACACCATCACCGATGACGACGGTAACCCCCGACGTGTGCGGGTCATCGATACCGATGCCGGCCCAGCGGTCATCGATGATGATGGTGTCGCCACCGGTGAGATCCTCACCACCAGCGCTACCAGCACCGACACCACGAATAATGATGACAGCGCCGGTAGCCCCGGTGTTCGCCGGGTCGAGGGCCTGGCCGGGGTGAACCTCACCGAGCAAGACGCCACCACATCCAGCACCCCTAGCACCCCGCGCCCCACGGAGTCTTCTGAGCCTGCTGAGTCTTCTGAGCCGTCCGAGGCCGCTGGTGCCGGTGGCGCTGGCGGGGCCACCGGCGACGGTGATGATGGTGGCACCCCAGTTCCAGCGGGCCTGGCCGGCCCGTTGGGTGCCAGTGGTGCTGTTGCCGGTGGTGTCGGGGCACTGTTGGCCCAACGTGGCGCAGGCTCAGCGCGGGGGCGCCGGCGTGATGGTACCCACCGCGCTGATATTGACTGGGGTGGTGGTCGTGAGCAGTCCCTCATCCTGCTGGAGGGCCCGGACTCCCCGCGTGAGCACCGCTTTGACATGGATGTGCCCGAGGGCGGACAGATGGTGAAAAACGCTGACGGTAGTGTCGATGTCCTCGACGCAGACGGCATCGTGGTGAAGCACGTCAAGGCCCCGTGGGCCTATGATGCACTCGGCCGGCCCGTGGAGACCTACTACGAGGTCGACAATGAGACCGGGGAGTTGGTGCAGGTCATAGACCCGCAGCACACCACGGCCCTACCGATCCTCGCCGACCCCGACACACAAGACGCCAACACCGACTCCGATAGTGACTCCGGTGGCGAGCGTGATCCCCTGGATCCCATGTATGAGGGGTCGACGAAAGACGTGTACGCTGCGGCAGAGCAAAAGGCCGAAGAGCAGCGGCAAGACAACAACGATTTCTCCCGCGCTGCCAACAGCAACCAGAACCCCGCCGACGCTGACACCAGCGGTGATGCTAGCGGCAAGGACACCGAAGATCTGTCGGATAGTCCGGCAGCCAGGGCCCAGGACGCCGTCATTGAGGCCAACACGCCTCCTGCTGACAGTAACCAGAACTCACCGCAACCTGACCCTGAAGAGCAGCGGCAAGACAACAACGATTTCTCCCGCGTTGCCAACGGTAACCAGAACCCAGCTGACGCCGCTGGGGACTCAGACAGCACATCGGGTGCTAGCGATGGTGATACGGGCCGAAACGCAGGCACTGCTGGCGCGGGCGCCTCACAGCCCAAGGATCCTGACCCAGACGGCCGCAGCGGCGGTACCGCCAACCAGCCACCGTTGACAGACGCACCCTCGGAGTACGGCGACCATCTCACCAAGGATGAAAACGGTGCCTATGACATCGATCCACTCAGGATGGACGAGGATTCACAGGTCACCAGGTTTGAGGACGGCTCTGCCCAGACGGAAGACGCCGACGGCAACATCACCCGCTACATCCCAGCCCCAGAAGATGGTGGGGATGGTGGAGGTAATTTCGTCGAGAGTATCCACTACGATGCGGAAACCGATCAAACCACCCAGGTGATGATGCAAAACGGTCAGCGCACCGAGGTCACCAAGCCTGGCAAACCCCATAGTGTTGCCCCGGAAGGCTCCCCGGAGGCGTTGGGAGCCCTAGGTACCATCCCGTCGAATCCGCCTAGGGTAGCCGCCGACCCGAACACTACTCCGGCGGATCCGCCGATCGCGGGACAAGCCGTGCAAGGTGCCGAGCCGATCAATCCTGCAGACCCTCCGAGTGTGGTGAACCATCCGGGACAGAACTCTGCTGACGTGAACCCCGGGGATGGACAACAGACCGTGCGTGTGAACCCGCAGACTGGTGAGCAGATCGGTTTGGGCACCACCGACAATCCGCAGCAGGGACCGTTTGTACCCCGCACCTTCGACTGGGTACCCGACACCATCAACAACACACCACCAGCGACAGACCCGGCGTCTGCTGACCCGGGGGGTGGCGACCCCGGTGCTGTTGTGGCAGGGCCGGGTGCCGGCGACGTTGCTCTTGGTGGTGCTGCAGGAGCGGCCAGTGCCGCTGACCGTGCCAACAACGAAAACGGTCGAAACGGGAAACCCGTCGGAGTTCACAGGCAAGATACGGCAGCGGAAAGAGCCGGCCGAGGTGTCGGCGCGAAAGTCCCGGCCAGAGCACTGGGCTTCGCAGGAAACGCCGTCACGGGAGCTCAAGCAATCTCCGATGCGATTGATAACCCAGATCACGCTGGTGGAGCTTTCGGCGGCGGACTGGGGGCAGTCGGCGGCGGAGCTGGTGGCGCCTATGTCGGCGGGGCTATTGGAGCGCTGGGCGGCCCGCTTGCCCCAGTGACGATCCCCCTCGGTGGTGCTATTGGCGGAGTGATTGGCGGAGAAGTCGGGAAACGAGCCCTTAAGCCAGTCGGCCAAGCAATCCAGAACCTATTCAAGTAACTTGAAGGTGGTGTGCACTTCTTTATGACCGCCATGGAGTTATGGTTTCTGACATCGCTAGCAGTATTCCTCATATCTGGCATTCTCGTGCCAATTTTCGGAGAGTTCATAGAGTCAGTTCAGCATCCAAAAGAAGTTTCCGAGGCAATATTTTTCACCTCTACGGTTTGCCTTTTTATCCCCGTCCCTGCAACACTTTTTTTAGAGGGATCCACCAAGGAGATGCTCCTATTTTGCATTGGAGCATCATTAATTCATATTGCCATGCGTTCTCGTATGGGTCTTCGCGCACTTCCGCCGTCTCCGAGATACATCTGGAACGCCGAGAAGACCCTCTTTAGATCCATCACGAGGAAGGACCACCCATGACCCACATCACCTCCGCAGCCGTGTTCTCCGCTGTGCAGCATTTGCTCGACAAAGGACTACTGACCACAACTGTCCCCTGGGATCAAGAACAGTTGAAACACATCGCTGGCGCCCTGGCACCTCAGTGGGGATCGGCTACGTCCGCGGACAATGTGATGGTCACCCTGCCCAATCCACCACGGCCCGCAGGCTTCTCACCCACCGTGATCGCCTACGGCCATTACTGTTCAACAAAATCACCCTCGACACTGCCTTCTGCGCTGACCGACGCCCTGCACCTGGAGGCGACCAGCCCGCTCTACCGCGAAAGCTCCGTGACCGCAGGCGCCGGGGATAACACTGACACGACTGCCAGCATGTCAGCGACCTACACCACCGACAGCGGACACGACGCTTACGTGACCGAGTACCTTTACCACGACGCTGACCGGGGTGTTGTCTGGGCGGTGGTGGCAACCAATGCCGAGCACGAGGGAAAGATCGTACTGAATGCACTGCGCGAGAATCCAGCCCGATAGCTCTTCGGCACCGTCACAGCGAAGGTAACGATTATCCATGTCAGAACTGCACAATCCATATCCATCGCCGTACGGCCTGCGCAACCACACACCGCCCGATAATGACCAGGACAACCTGGCCGACCCCTACTACGGAATCAGCTTCGGTCAATCGATACTACGAGCACTCCACAAAACCATCGACTTCAAAGGCTACGCATCCCGTGGTGAATACTGGTGGTTTTTCCTGTTCACCTTCCTCACCAGCTCAGTTCTCAGCATCCTGGCAACACTGTTTATCTCTTCGGAGATCGCCAACAGGCTGAGTCTGGTCTTCTTCCTAATGTTCGTGGTTCCGACGTTGTCACTGCTGTGGCGAAGACTGCACGACGCCGGGTTCGCAGGACCATGGTTCTTCATCAGTCTCATCCCGGTTCTCGGCGGCCTTGCGGTGCTCATCATGCTTATGCTGCCCACCCGCACCGACAAGCGCTCCGCCTCATGGGATCACCCCGGACAGACGACCCTCACACCACACACCTAAAAACCATCAACCCCACCGCGCTCAGGAGTGACGATCCAGGGTGCTGTTGCAAAGTTGAGGATGGCACCGTGAGGGGCCTGCTGCCGCAATAAAGGTTGCGCACAATTGAAATGTGTGCAATAGTTTTCGTCATGGGAGCCACCGACCGCATGCTGTGCTTCGCCCTCTATTCCGCAAGCCGCAAGACCATACGCACCTACCGGGAGTTTCTCGACCCCTGGAACCTGACGTACCCCCAGTACCTGGTGCTCTACGTCCTCTGGAACGAGGGATCGCAGACCGTCCGCAAACTCGGTGAGGAGATGGAACTGGACTCCGGCACCCTCTCCCCCCTGGTGAAGCGCCTGGAGCAGGCCGGCTACGTCAGCCGGCACCGCACCCCGGAAGACGAGCGGGTGGTCAACATCAGGCTCACAGAAGCCGGTGAGCAACTGCGGGAACCACTGTCCCGGATCCCCCGGGACGTCGCAGCCGCGATGGGAGTCCCCGATGACGCCACCGCCAGCGGGCTCATCCGGAGCCTGCGGCAAATCGGCCATCAAGGCCCCGCCCCCACATCACACACCCCTACCCGAAAGGACTGACATGAACCCGCTCTACACCGCAGAGGCACTAGCCACAGGCGCCGGCCGCAACGGACACGTCGCAACACCCGACGGACGCCTGGACCTGAATCTCGCCATCCCCACCGAAATGGGAGGCAGCGGCGACGGCGCCAACCCCGAGCTGCTCTTCGCTGCCGGTTACGCGGCCTGTTTCCATTCCGCTCTCCAGACGGTTGCCCGAACGAAGAAGGTCTCCGTGGCCGACAGCACGGTGGCACCCGGGTCGGCATCGGTTCCAACGGCAACGGCGGATTCGAGCTCAGCGTGCACCTCGAAGTCACGATTCCCGACATGCCGACCGAGGAGGCTCAGGCCCTCGCCGATGCCGCTCACCAGGTCTGCCCCTACTCCAACGCCACCCGCGGGAACATTCAGGTGACAGTCTCCGTCGTCGACGACTAACCACTCCCGCGGCCACCTACCGGACCAGTATCCCCCAACCACACACGAAGGAGACACCAATGCGTAGCCTCATCCACGACAGCTTCGGAGAACCCGAGGATGTCCTGCACCTCACCGAGGAAAACATACCCGAGCCCTCGGAGGGGCAGGTCAGGATCCGGGTGACCCTGTCACCCATCCACAACCACGATATCTGGACGATCCGGGGAACTTACGGCTTCGTGCCCGATCTCCCCGCACACGCCGGCACGGAGGTCCTCGGCACCGTTGATGCTCTCGGCCCCGGCGTCTCCGGCCTCGTAGCCGGGCAGCGGGTCGTCAGCGGAACCTCCTTCGGAACCTGGTCAGAGTACGCGCTGATCGATGCTGCAGGAGCGATCCCGGTTCCCGACCAGTTGACCGACGACAGTGCATCGCAGCTGGTATCGATGCCTTTCAGCGCCATTAGTCTGCTGGACTTCCTGGACCTGAACGAGGGTGACTGGCTGATCCAGAACTCCGCCAACGGAGCCGTCGGCAGAATTCTTGCCCAGCTCGCCAAGGCACGTGGCATCCACGTCATCGGCCTGGTCCGACGCGACGAGGCTATCGCCCAACTGGCGTCAGAGGGCATCACCGAGGTGCTGTCGACCGAGGACCCGGCCTGGCGTGACACGCTCCTCGACCTCACCGGTGGCGCACCCGTCTCGACCGGTCTGGACTCGGTCGGCGGCAAGTCGACCGCAGATCTCGTCTCGGTGCTCGGCGAAGGCGCCACCCTGGTGTGCTTCGGTGCGATGGGCGGTCCGACGATGACGGTCCCCTCCGGCCCGGTGATCTTCAAGGACATCACCGTCCGGGGATTCTGGGGCAGCAAGGTCAGCCAAGAGATGGAGCCTGAGAAGAAGTCCGGGCTCTTCGCCGAACTGATCTCACGGATCTCGGACGGTAGTGTCACCCTTCCGGTCGCCGGCGTCTTCGATGTCTCCGACTTCCGCGAGGCGATGCTCGCCAGCAAGTCCTCCGGGCGTACCGGCAAAGTGCTTCTCCGGTTCTGACCGGTCCACACCAAAACCAGACCACAGACAAAGAAACAGAGGCCGACACGCAATGCTCATCACAGGTTCGATCCTGGCAGTCGCAGCCGCACTACTTCACGTGTTCATCTTCTACCTCGAATCTATGGTGTGGACGTCCGAGCGCGCCCGGGCCGTCTTCGGTTTCACGGAGGAAGAGGCGGACAGCACCAGAGAGATGGCTTTCAACCAGGGCTTTTACAACCTGTTCCTGGCCATCGAGGTCATCTTCGGCGTGGTCCTTCTCACGGCAGGTGCCTCCGACGGAGCCGGACTGGCACTGGTCCTGGCCGGCACCGCGAGCATGTCATGCGCCGCCGCGGTGCTCTGGTTGACGTCACCAGACAAGCGTGGCGCGGCCCTCAAACAGGGAGCGCTCCCCCTGCTGGCCACCGTGATGTTGACAGTCGCTGCGATTATGTAGCCGCATCCCTGCTCCGTCCGTGAGGACGAGCAGGCATCCTCGCGCCGTCAGTAGCCGTGACGGTGCCATAGGACCAGGTCGCCGGATTGGCGTGTCTAGTGCGAATACGCCTGGCGCAGCACGGCCTGGCAGCGCCTCGAGGCGACAGACGACGCCCCGCGGACGAGCAGCTCGACACCGACCATATGATCCTGCCCGACGCACGCTCCATCGTAAATGCTGACCGTCATACCGGAGCCGTGTCTCACGAGGAGGCACTCCGAGGCGCCACACAGTACTCAAGATTTCACGCCATGTAGCGAACAAAGTCACACCGCAAGCACTTCCGCGCTTCGGCCTCAGCGTGGCCCCGCGCTGTCGTCCACTGCACCCCCATGAAGCCGTTATCTATCTCGGTCGTGGTTGCCGCACGGTACAGGTGAACTAGATTCACAGCATTAGTGTCGGGGTTCGTCTCCCTCAGTCGGGCGACCCACCAGGCCGGAGGAATGTCCGATTCCGGTTGCGGTGCCTCAAACCACGCTCGGATGAGTTGTCCGGCGTTGATTGGTAGGCCAGCATTCCACTGGTGGTAGATGCGGGCTGTTGCTTCGTGCATGATGTTGGACTCGCTCATGCCGCCACCTCGAGCGGTGCATCCTCAGTCTGGATCGTCCAGCCGTGCGGTTCGGGTAGTGCCGGTTCGATCGGGTCGCCGTCCAGGTCCCACTCCTCGAAGGTCGTAATCGTTGAGTCGTAGCCGTGGGCACCGTACTCGGGCATGTCGTCGGAATGATGAGATAGCGCCACTGACGGTGCTTTCTCGGTACCCGTCAGGTAGTCGATGAAGGCTTCAATCGCGGCATTCCAGGGGTCTAGCACTGGGTCAATTGGCTTCTTTCGGATGTGCCAGTTCGTGACCGGGGCGTGGTGGTCATTCCGGGTAGGTGCCGTTTCGTCATCGAACGTGATGGGCGCAGGCCAGAACTCGGTAATTGGATTCACCACCCTCACGTCTGGACGGGGATCGACGGCTGGAAAAGGATCTTTGAGTATTCGCATGTAGTAGCCTTTCAGTTTTGATCGTCTGATCGTTGATTTGAGAGGTTGAGATTCCATTTCGGAGGGGTAGGAATCCAGGCTTGAGGGCGCGAGAGGGGTCAGTGAGAGCCGCTGAGGGGCCACTGACGGGTAGTTCGCCGGCTTTGACTTTGTCGAACAGTTCGGGGTCAGCCTTCTTGACTGCCTTGGCGGTCCCGACTGAGCGGCCACTGACGTGGAACATTGCGGCGGCAATGTCACGAGACTGCGGGGCACGTTCGCCAGAATGAGACGCTGTTGCCTCGTTCTGTGCGGCTTTCCCATTGTTTATAGATGCTCGGAGTCGTCCGTTTTCGCTCTGCTTCTGTTTCGCGTCGGCTTCGAAGTAGGCCAACCAGTCCTGGGCAACCGCCGCCAACTGCGAAGCGGTCAAATGACGGCGATGAATGTTCCCCGACGTGATCCACGCCCGATGCCCCGATGGTTCCCCCCTGCTGTCCTTGTTCCCCAGCGATGAAAAGAAAGAGAGCGGCTACGCCGAGTTGGGACGTGCCCGTCCCTACTTAGATTCCTTTAGAAGGGCGTGTAGAAACCGCAGGTCACAGCGTTGCGCTACTTAGTATAGTAAGTACTTGACTTAGTATAGTAAGTATCCCTACTTAGTATAATAAGTACCCAGAGAATGAAACTAGCTCCCATCCCACTTCTTCGGCCGGTACTCCACTCCACCAGGAGCCACCAACCTCGACCCCCGCGACCCCTCTTCAAGCAGGCCGCACTTCACCGCCTTCGACACGTAATGCGACACGTTGCGACTGTCACGCATCCCCAGCAGCTCCACCAGCTCCCCCGGCCTCGGGTCATACCTGCCGTTACTGTCCATCATGGCATAGCAGTAGTGAGCGACACGCAACCAGTTCGGCGCGTCCTCATTCCTGGCGATAGTCAGGTGCAATGACCTGTCGTGCATGGTGAAGTCGCGCTTACGGTTGCCGTTGGCGTAGTACTCAGTCTGATTCGTCATTCTCGATAGCCTTTCCGGCGATAGCGGACAGTTCCCTCAACTGCTCATCGTTGAGCAGCATCCTCCGATTCCAGTCGGACGTACCAACCTCCCACAGCAGCGTGCCGTCCTTCGTTCGGTACCGCTGGATAAATGGCCTACCCTTCATGCCGCTACCTCCGTCTTCTCGGCACTGAAACCACGCATCAGACCAACCTCTGCCAATGAGCGGAACGCAGACGCAACCGCAGACGGTCCACCGGTCACGCCGGCCGTAGATTCAACCTCAGTCCAGTCAACTACGAATGTGCCGCCTGCTTTCTGAACAAGGTATTCCAGCGCGGACGCTACCCGTACCGCCCCGTCCGACAATCGTGCCCCGGCGCGGTGGTAACGGACAACGTCATTCATCCAGTCAAGGCCTGTTTGTCGATCACGACACACCAGTGTCAGCGGATAGTCTTCATAAACATGCATTCCGTGCTCCTTCACTAATATGTTCTGAATATGTCTTTTTCGCCGCTAGTTTCGCACCGGGAGCCAAACAATAAACGCGCTGAGAAGCCGTCTAAGGGGTTGGCGAACCTCCCGGCGCGTCACCATGGCCGCTGTCACCGTGGAAGACGTGTGTTCTCCTGGCTCACGCCGGTACTTGCCCTCTGGCGATAGTCCCTGCAGTCGGGAGCGCGATAAGCGCATCGGTTAGTTCGTCTACGCGGAATAGGACAAGGTTTCCCCGGCCACCTGGCTTGCGCGGCGTAAATACACCAGCGTCAATGTGGCGATCGAAAGTGTCTACACTCACGCCGAGAGCGGCGGCCGCCTCCTTCTTAGTGAGTGCGATTCGTGGTTCAGGCTGTACCGGTGTGATACCGCCGAGCAGTGCGTTCCTATCGATAATGCAAGTGGTCATTGGCGCTCTTTTCTGTAGGACTCTGGGGGATTCTGGTTGGCTAGTCGCCGGCCATACGCTGATCTAGGTCGTTCTGGTCAACCCGGATAAGGCCACCGACCTGGTAGCGCTGGATTCGTCCTGCTTTGAGCCAGCGGCGTATCGTTTGAGGGTGACAGCCCACGTAGGTTGCTGCTTCCGCGACCGACATGTAGCTTCTAGAGGGGGCAATCATTCATCCGTCTCCTTTCGTTAGAGCTGCTTTTTTACGGGCTTGACCTGCCGACTCTTCCGGGCATGGGAAGAGGACGGGCGGTCAGCCCGGGAGTGTTGTTTGGGTCCGCTAGTCGCCTATTTTGGGCGCGCTTCGTTGCACCCTTTGTGTCCGGGGCAGCGGAGTCTGGCGGGTGATGGGGCGTACTGCGACGGGTTAGTTCGCCTGCGTTGGCTTGTGATTGAACCCGGAGTTTTTTCCCACTTCGTAGAGTATACCACACGCTATCTTGAATCTTGAGCTACTTTTAAGCGCAAATGTGACCATGACTTTTGGATAACCGCTGGTAGAGAGCGTGACGTTACGACTATTCGGGTTAACGCCATTCAGTTAGTGACCAAAACGTGACCAACTTTTCATCTATTGTTTACACAAACAGCCCAGATCAGCCCTGGAATCCCCCAAAACTAGGCGAGAACACGGTAGACTCAGCCCAAACCCACCTCCCGGACCTGGCATGACACACCGCCCACACTTCCCCCACAGAGTCAACCCCCCCCAACCCCGTCCGCGCGACCACCCCGCCCCCTACTCGGTAGGCGCAATCCCCCCGCAGACGGTCTCCCCACACGCTCCACGCCCTCAGTCAGATGCTCCTGCGAGTGGCGCATGTAG
>NZ_MKKI01000044.1 GCF_001942345.1 Corynebacterium sp. CNJ-954 | reverse complement strand
GTGTGTTTGTCGGTGGTTTTAGCGGCGGGGTCACGCCCGGTCCCTTTCCGAACCCGGAAGCTAAGCCTGCCTGCGCCGATGGTACTGCACCCGGGAGGGTGTGGGAGAGTAGGACGCCGCCGGCATCAAAATTTAGGTGATGGTGTGTGGTTGGAGCGGTCTTTGGTGGCTGCTTCGACCACACACTTTTTTTATGCGGTTTTACAGTTGCAGAGGCAGCCCAGGGATCCCTCGCGGTTGGTCTCTGTGCACACCTGACCTAGAATCGGTCGGGAATAACAACACTAGGAAGAGGTAGTCAGATGAGCGAGTCCTCCGGCGGCAGCGGTTCCCGCGGTCAGCATCGTGGCGGAAGCCAGTCCTCCAACGGAGGACGTCGCGGCCCCGGTGGGCAGGGAGGTCGTGGAGGTCAGCGCAGCTACGGCAACCGCGACAACAACCGCGGCGGCGAGCGGGGTGGTTACCGTGGACGCGGCTCCGACGACAACAGGGACGGTCGCCGGAACAACCGTGACGACCGCCGTGACAATCGTTCGGGTCAGGGCAATCGCGACCACCGCAGCGGAGGGCGCCCCAACCGCGGCGGACAGGGACAGGGTGACGACCGTCGCCGCGACCGTCATAACGGACCGCACCGCTCGGGCTACCGCGAGGAACGTATCAACCAGCGGCTGCAGGAGCCGGAGATTCCCTCGGACGTGAGTCCCAAGGAACTTGACCCCGGCATCCGCCAGGAACTCCGGAGCCTTTCCAAGGACAATGCGGACAAGGTCGCCGGTCATCTCGTGATGGCAGCCGCGCTGATGGACAAGGATCCGGAGAAGGCTCTCGCGCATGCCCGCGCAGCGAAAGACCGCGGTGGACGTGTACCCATCACCCGTGAAACGTTGGGAATCGCCGCGTATCACGCGGGTCAGTGGAAGGAAGCACTGACGGAGCTCCGCGCCGCGCGTCGTATGGCTGGTGGACCCGGGCTCCTCGCCGTGATGGCCGACTGTGAGCGTGGTCTCGGGCACCCCGGGAAGGCAGTGGAGCTCGGACATTCCCCCGAAGCCGAGGAGCTGGATCCCGAAGGACGGGCGGAACTCGCGATCGTCGTGGCCGGCGCACAGCATGACCTCGGTGAAAACGATGCGGCACTCGCTGCACTCGAACCTGAGTCGGAGTCGACTGACCTTCCCGCCGTGACCGCCCTGCGCGTGACCTACGCATACGCGGACGCTCTGCTCGCCGTCGGTGACGTCCCCGGTGCCCGACAGTGGTTCGAACGGGCCATCGAGATGGACACGGAGGACGTGCTCGATTCCGAGGCCCGTCTGCGCGAGCTCAAGGACGCCTGACAGATGGCAGGCCTGCGCATACTGGATGACTACGACGTCCTCCTCGCAGATCTCGACGGCACCGTGTTCAAGGGGGACGTCGTGATCGACGGTGCCCGTGAAGCGCTGGCGGGACGTGACGTCGTGTACATCACGAACAACGCCTCACGGGCGCCCGGACAGGTCGCAGACCACCTGCGCCACCTCGACTTCGCGGTCGAGGACACGCAGGTCCTGACATCCGCGCAGGCTGCGTGCACGCTGGCTGATGAGATCCTCACGGAGAAGTCTGTCCCGGTATCAGGACGTCGTGCGTACGTCGTCGGTGCCCGGTCGTTCCGGGAGTTGGCCACGGAGGCCGGTTTCGATGTCGTGGACAGTGCTGATGAGCAGCCTCATGTGGTGCTGCACGGTCACAGCCCGGAGAACGGGTGGGCGGAGCTGTCGGAAGCTGCGTTGAGCATCCGCGCAGGGGCGGAGTACGTGGCGTCGAACCTCGACACCACGCTGCCGTCAGAGCGCGGGTTCCTCGTGGGCAATGGTTCGCTGGTCGCCGCCGTCGTCAGCGCGACGGGGGTGACGCCACGCAGTGCGGGGAAGCCGCTTCCCGAGATGTTCCGTCGTGCGGTGACCACGTCAGGGGCCAGCCGTCCCCTGGCGGTCGGTGATCGTCTCGACACCGACATCGCAGGTGGCAACGCCGCCGGCATTGACACCCTCTGCGTGCTCACCGGTGTCGCCACCCACACGGAGCTGCTGCACACGGAGTTCCGACCCACGTTCATCGCCGCCAACCTCCGGGACCACCTGGGCGGGTGGTCTGCCCGCCTCGAACGCGACCGGGTGGTTGTCTCGTCGGGCGAAACCGGCCCGCTGCCTGTGATGTCTGCGGAAGCCCTTGCCGCGGCGGCGCCGGTCGTCTGGCGGGAGATCGACGAGGGCCGGGACCCCGGGGTCGTCGCAGCTGTCGGTGACGATGCCGCAGCCGCCGCGTTGGAGGGATGGCGGTGAACCCGGGCGACCTCGCCGCGAAGACGGCCTCTACGGTAGTTCCGGGCGACAGCGGTCATTCAGCCTTCGACCCGGACGCACTCGTCGCCCGGGTGGACGCGCTGTTGTCCTCGGATGTCGAAGGTAACGATGAGGCAGAACTCCTCGAGAAGGCACACCGCCTGATCAATGACGCGATGGAGGGCCGCTGAGCATGCCGAAGCAGAACAGGAACCGGCGTCTCCAACGGCTCGACGCCGAGCTCGTCCGGCGCAAGGACGCCCGCTCACGTGAACACGCCCGTGACATGATTGTCGCGGGCCGTGTCAGCGTGAACGGGATGGTGGCGACGAAACCCGCGACCGGTGTCGACGGCGATGTCTCGATCCGCGTGGCGGTCAGTGACGACGACCGTTGGGCGTCCCGGGGAGCGCACAAGCTGTTGGGGGCGTTGGCCGCCTTTGAGCCGTCGGGTCTGAGTCTTTCGGGGCGTCGGGTCCTCGACGCCGGCGCGTCGACGGGCGGTTTCACGGACGTCTGTCTCGACCGGGGTGCTGCGGAAGTTCTTGCCGTGGACGTCGGTTACGGACAGCTGATCTGGCGGTTGCAGAACGACGACCGTGTGACGGTGCTGGACCGGACCAATGTACGTACGCTGACTGCCGAGGAACTCGGAGGTCCTGCAGACGCGATGGTGGGTGACCTGTCGTTCATTTCCATCGATCTGGTGCTTCCTGCCCTCGCCGCGTGTGTGGCCGAGGGCGGTGACCTGCTGCCGATGGTGAAGCCGCAGTTCGAGGTCGGCAAGCACCGGCTCGGGCGCGGGGGCGTCGTCCGCGATCCCGCTCTGCGCGCCGAGGTCACCCTCGACGTCGCACGGGCGGCACGGGGGCACGGGTTGTCCACACGGGCAGTAGTTGCGTCACCTTTGCCCGGTCCCAGCGGAAACGTGGAATACTTTCTGTGGTTGGTGAATGACGGTGGTGCCAGTGCACCCGATGAGGAGAATCTGACCGCCATGGTCGACAAGGCAGTGAAGGAGGGTCCCCAGTGACTGAAGAAGCCCCCCGGGTCCGCGAGGTGCTCCTCGTCGCACACACCGGCGCATCGGACAAGCTCAACATGGCTGCGGCTGCGGCACAGAGGCTGTCCGACGGTGGTCTCACCGTGCGCGTGATGTCCACCGGTGACCCCGCTCCGGTGGCACGCCACGAGATTCTCGGCCGGTTCCCCCGTTACGGGCACACCACTGAAGCAGCCAAGGGGGTGGATCTGGTCCTGGTCCTGGGCGGGGACGGGACATTCCTCCGTGCGGCGGATATCGCCCACGCCCAGGACGTACCGGTGCTCGGCGTGAACATGGGCCACATCGGTTTCCTCGCGGAATGGGAGCAGGAGTCGCTGGAGGAGGCACTCGACCGCGTCATCGCCGGGGACTACCGGATCGAGAACAGGATGACCCTCTCCATCACCGCCCGCGACAATGACGGTCGTGTCCTGGGTACCGGCTGGGCACTCAATGAGTGCTCGGTGGAGAACCTGAACCGACAGGGTGTCCTGGACACGATTCTCGAGGTTGACCAGCGGCCGGTGAGTTCATTCGGTTGCGACGGTGTACTGGTGTCGACGCCCACGGGCTCGACGGCGTACGCCTTTTCCGCCGGTGGCCCGATCCTCTGGCCGGAGCTGGCCTCCATTCTGGTGGTCCCCTCCAACGCCCACACGTTGTTCGCCCGTCCACTCGTGGTCAGTCCCGACTCGACGGTGGCTGTCGAGACCAATCCCCAGACCTCCCCGGCGACAGCGGTGATGGACGGTTTCCGTCAGATCCACATGCCCCCCGGCGCCCGGGTGGAGATTCGCCGGGGTCCGCAGGACGTACGGTGGGTCAGGCTGGACACCGAACCTTTCACGGACCGACTCGTCCAGAAGTTCCGTCTCCCGGTGACCGGGTGGCGCGGACCGCGACGGTGACGGGGATACGGGGATGCTGAAAGAACTGCAGATCCAGAACCTGGGTGTCATCGAGGAGGCCGTCGCCGAGTTCACCGACGGTTTCACGGTGGTGACCGGTGAGACGGGTGCCGGTAAGACCATGGTCGTGACCGGTCTGAAGCTGCTGTCGGGGGCCCGTGCCGACAGCCAGCGTGTACGGTCCGGCACCGACCGGGCGACGGTCGACGGGATTTTCCACACCGACGAGGATTCCGCAGCCGCCAGGCTGGTCGACGATGTCGGCGGATATCTCGAAGACGGCGAAGTGGTTGTCTCACGGTCGGTGAGTTCCTCGGGACGTTCCCGGGCCCATCTGGCCGGACGGACGGTCGCAGCCGGTGTCCTGGGTGACTTCTCCTCGCGACTGCTGACGATCCACGGCCAGTCCGACCAACTCCAGCTCCTCGACCCGACCCGGCAGCTCCGCAACCTCGACAGGTTCGCCGGACTCGACGACGACCGTCGGGCATACCGTCGACTGCGTCGGGAATGGGCGGCGCTGGCTCGCGATCTCAATGAACGGACCGAGAAACGGCGCGACCTGGCGCTCGAGGCGGAGACGCTGCGCCGGTCCCTGGAAGAGATCGACACCCTCGACCCGCAGCCGGGTGAGGACGAGGACCTGAAAGTGACCATCAGCCGGTTGCAGGACGCCGACGAGGTCCGGGATGCTGCGCTGGTCGCGCTGGCAGCGATCGACGGAGGGGATCCTGATGCCGCCGTCGAGGAGACCGCGGCCGTCGAGTCGCTGTCGGCGGCGGCGTCCGCGCTGTCGGGACGGGCGGGGGCTGAGCCGCGGTTCGGTGACCTGGCGGCCCGTATCAATGCCGTCGTGACGGACCTGGCGGACATCTCCGGGGAGATCGGTGCAGCGCTGTCGGATGTCCCGTCACCGGAGAGTCTGGAGGGACTGTTGGCGCGCCAGCAGGACCTCCGGGAACTGCGGAAGTACGCCTCCGACATTGACGGTGTGCTGGCCTGGCGGGACCATGCCCGCGAAAGGCTGAGCTCGATCGATGTCTCTGGCGACGCCCTGGAGGAACTCCGGGGGCGGGTCGAGGAGGCCGCGGCAGCCATGGTCAGTGCGGCGCGAGACCTGTCGTCGTCCCGGACGGCGGCCGCCGGTCGGTTCGCCACGGCGGTGAGCACCGAGATCGAGGGGTTGCAGATGTCGTCCTCGCTCCGGGTGGACGTGCGCAGTGCCGGAGGGCGCGGAGCAGCCGCGGCGGAACCTGCTGACTGTCTTGCCGACGGTATCGACGAGGTCGAGTTTCTGCTCGTCCAGGGCGGTACCCCGAACTCCCTCGCAGCCACCGCGTCCGGCGGTGAGCTTTCCCGTGTGATGCTCGCCCTCGAGGTGGTCCTGGCGGGGAGAGGACGGACCATGGTCTTCGATGAGGTCGACTCCGGAGTAGGTGGACGCGCCGCCGTCGAGATCGGACGCCGGCTGGCGCGGCTCGCCGTGGACAACCAGGTGATTGTCGTGACGCACCTGCCGCAGGTGGCGGCATTCGCCGACGCCCACGTGCACGTGGCGAAGGCGGCGTCGGAGGAGTCGGTGCGCTCCAGCGTCCGCACGCTGGACAGTACCGAAAGGGTGGAGGAACTTTCCCGGATGCTCGCTGGACTCGAATCCGACACGGGGCGTGCCCACGCGGAGGAGCTTCTGGAGACCGCCCGGCAGGCGAAAGCGGGACTCGACGCCGGGTAGGGTGCGGCTCACGGCGGGTGGGGCATTTGCCCGGGGCCGCATCGGCGCGCCTACCCCGCACCGACGGGACCAACCGCCACAATGGTCTCCATGATCTTCTCCCGTACTGACACCCCCGGCATCCACGGCCACACCCGGGACTGCACCGGGACGAACGGCACCGGTCGATTGTCCGAGGGCGATATCGTCGTCATCGACCAGCCGGACATCGGCCGTGCGCTCGCCCAGAAGTTCATCGACGCCAAGGTGGCAGCCGTGGTCAACACCGCGACGTTCTCCACCGGTAACGTCCCGAACTTCGGGCCGCAGATGATGCTGGACGCCGGTATCGTCCTGGTCGACAACGCCGACCCGACGCTGACGGAGCGGTTGAAGAACGGGCGGAAGGGGCGACTGTACGAGGGCAAGATACTCTACGGCGACCGCTCCATCGGCAAAGGTGTGATCCTCGACGAGGACACCGCCGTCACCAGGTTCGACGAGGCGCGGGAGACCCTGGCGGACCATATGGAGGCGTTCACCGGGAACACCGCCGAGTTCGTCCGTACGGAGGCTCCGTTGTTCATCGACGGACTCGGGATCCCCGAGGTCGGCGTGGACATGGACGACCGCAAGGTCCTGGTGGTCAGTCCGGACCCGGCCATCGACGACAAGATCAAGTCACTGCGCTACTTCATCCGGGAGTACGAGCCGGTGATCATCGCTGTCGACGGTGCCGCGGACACGGTGCTGAAGCACGGCTACCGACCGCGCGTGATCGTCGGGGATCCTGAGGTGATCAGCAATGACGCGCTGAACTCCGGCGCCACGATCGTCCTGCCCGCGGAACCGGACGGGCATGCGGCCGGTCTGGAGCGGATCCAGGACCTGGGCGTCGGCGCGATGACGTTCCCTGCGGCCACGTCCGACTCCACCGACCTGGCTCTGCTGCTGGCCGACTACAAGGGTGCGTCGATGGTGGTGAACCTCGGGCCGATCCTGGACCTGGACCGGATCTTCGACACGGCGCAGTCACCGGACACGCCCTCGGCGATGCTCTCCCGCCTGCGGGTCGGCGGCCGTCTGGTCGACTCCACGGCGGTCGCGGAACTCTACCGGGTCTCCCGTAGTGGCGGCGGATGGTGGTGGGCCCTGGTCTGCGTGCTGCTGGCCATCGTGGTGATCGTCCTGATCGCCGGATTCAGCGGCTCGGGGAGCTTCGCCGACAACCTGGTCGACACCTGGAACAACATCGCCCTCCGTTTCCAGGACCTGTTCTGATGGGGGCAGGTAAGACGACGGGGGTCGTCGCCCTGGGTATCGCCGTCGGCACCGCACTGGGCTTCTATGTTCTGGCGCCGAATGTGGAGGGCGGGCCCGCTGCCGTCGATTCTGAGGCTCAGTCCCGTCTCACGGCGGAAACCGACCGCGCCGACCTGGAGACCGCCGAGGGAGAGGCGTCGGATGCCGTGCTCTCCGGGCTGGCGGCCGATGCGGTGGGCGACGACCTGGCGGACCGTTCCGTCCTGGTCATGGCCACCTCCGACGCGGACGACGAGGCAGTGGATGCGGTGCGTGCCCTGATCGGTGACGCCGGCGGGGAAGACGCCGGGACGCTACGCTTCGATCCGTCGTTCACCTCGCCGGAATCCGGGGACGAGCTCAAGTCGCTCGCGGCCGGAAGCCTGCCGACCGGGGCGTCGTTGTCCGAAGACCGCCTCGACCCCGGCTACCACGTCGGTGAGTTGCTCGGCCAGTCGCTGAGTGGCGGGCGTGGTGCCGCCAGTGCGTCCGACCGGGCGGTGGTGCTCGGTGCACTGGGCAACGCCGGCTTCTTCGCCGACGGTCAGGATGACCTGTCACCGGCGGATGCCGTCGTGGTGGTGACCGGAGGAGCATCCGAGGGTGACGGTGACGGCAACTACTCCACCCGGTTCGTTGCCGACCTGGCCTCCGCACTGGACGCGACGACAGGTGGTGTCGTCCTGGCCGGTGAACACGGGTCCGCGGAGCGGGACGGTGCCATCGGCCTCGTCAGAGGGGACAAGGACGCCACCGAGAACGTCAGCACCGTGGACAATGTGACCACCGTCGCCGGACGTATCACCGTCGTCCGCGCGGTCGCCGGACAGCTTGACGGCGACGCGGGTGCATACGGTTCGGCGTCGAATGCCGCGGCGCCGACAGTGGAGTAGTCACCGACGTCTGTTAGACTGAAGCCCCGTAGGTTTTAACAGTTCCAACCACGGGAGTCGATGTGTCTCAGGGCCGCAGCGAGCAGCACACCAAGTTTATTTTCGTCACCGGCGGCGTCGTATCGTCGCTCGGTAAGGGGCTGACGGCCGCCAGCCTGGGCCAGCTGCTCGTCGCGCGGGGGCTGACGGTCACCATGCAGAAGCTGGATCCGTACCTCAACGTCGATCCGGGCACCATGAACCCGTTCGAGCACGGTGAGGTGTTCGTCACCGACGACGGCGCCGAGACCGACCTGGACCTCGGACACTACGAGCGTTTCCTCGACCGCAACCTCACCCAGAACGCCAACGTCACCACCGGCAAGGTGTACTCCACCGTCATCGCCAAGGAACGGCGTGGCGAGTTCCTGGGGAAGACCGTCCAGGTCATCCCGCACATCACCGACGAGATCAAGTCCCGCATCCTGGCGCAGGCACTGCCGGACGCCAACGGCGTCAAACCGGACGTGGTCATCTCCGAGATCGGCGGTACCGTCGGCGACATCGAGTCCCAGCCCTTCCTCGAGGCCGCCCGGCAGGTCCGTCACGAGGTGGGCCGGGAGAACATCTTCTTCATCCACGTCTCCCTGGTGCCCTACCTGGCTCCGTCAGGTGAACTGAAGACCAAGCCCACCCAGCATTCGGTGGCCGAACTGCGCAGTATCGGTATCATCCCGGACTCCATCGTGCTGCGGTGCGACCGGGAGGTGCCTGAAGGACTGAAGTCGAAGATCGCGATGATGACCGACGTGGAAGAAGAGGGTGTGGTCTCCTGTGCCGACGCCGCGTCGATCTACGACATCCCGCGCGTGCTCTACCGGGAGCACCTGGACTCGTTCCTGATCCGTAAACTCAATCTTCCGTTCCGCGACGTGGACTGGACTGTCTGGGGTGGGTTGCTCGACCGGGTGCACGCCCCGTCCGGTGAAGTCACGGTGGGTCTGGTCGGCAAGTACATCGACCTGCCGGACGCCTATCTGTCGGTCGCCGAGGCCATCAGGGCCGGCGCCTTCGGCGAACAGGTCACGGCGAAGGTGCGGTGGGTCGCGGCTGATGACTGTGCCACACCGGAGGGCGCCGCCACGGCGCTCAAGGGTGTCGACGCCGTCGTGGTGCCCGGTGGGTTCGGTATCCGTGGTATCGAGGGCAAGATCGGTGCGGTGACCCACTGCCGCGAGAACCTCATCCCCATGCTCGGCATCTGTCTGGGTCTGCAGTGCACGGTCATCGAGGCGGCCCGCCACGCGGGTATCGCCGATGCATCGTCCACTGAATTCGACGAGAACACCCCGTCGCCGGTGATCTCGACGATGGCTGAGCAGAAAGCGGCGGTGTCCGGCGAGGCGGATCTCGGCGGCACCATGCGTCTGGGCGCGTACCCGGCCGTCCTGTCCGAGGGCAGTGTGGTTGCCGAGGCATACGGTCAGACTGAGGTGTCTGAGCGGCACCGCCACCGTTACGAGGTCAACAACGCCTACCGTGACGAGATCGCCGACAAGTCCGACCTCGTCTTCTCTGGGACGTCCCCCGACGGTACCCTCGTCGAATTCGTCGAGTACCCCACGTCGGTGCACCCTTACCTGGTGGCGACGCAGGCCCACCCGGAGTACAAGTCGCGTCCGACGCGTCCGCACCCGTTGTTCAGCGGACTGATCCGCGCAGCGGTCCAGCGCCAGGGCAAGTAGGGGAGAGTGGGCCGCCGTGGAGTACCGCACACTGTCCAGTGAACTCCTGGTGGACGCGCCGGTCATGGCGGTCCGGCGCGACCGGATAACCACCGCGACCGGCGAGGTGGTGCGCGAAGTCGTCGAACATTTCAGCGCCGTGGCCGTCGTGGCCGTCCGTGGGCCGGCGACGGGGCAGGGGCGCGAGGTGATGCTCGTGCGACAGTACCGGCGTCCGGTGGACCGGTACCTCTGGGAACTGCCTGCCGGCCTGCTCGACGTGGCGCGAGAGGCCCCTCTGGACGCGGCGCGCCGCGAACTTGCTGAAGAGGCGGGCCTGGCGGCCGACCGGTGGCATCTGCTCGGTGACGTGTGTACGTCACCGGGGGTCAGTGAAGAGATGTGCCGCATCTTCCTCGCCGAAGACGTCCGGCCAGCTACACCGGACGACCCGGGGGCAGGGGAGCAGGCGCTCGGTGAAGAAGCGGACATGACCACCCGCTGGCTCCCGATCGAGGAGGCGGTGGCGTGGGTCAGGGACGGTCGCATCGAGAACGCGACCGCGGTGGCGGGCCTTCTCCATCTCCACGCCGGAACACGCCGGGATGTCTCGGAACCGTTCGCCTACCGGTCAGGTCTCGCTGCACGGCGCGCGGCAGGTCGTCCGTCGGGGACGGACATGAAGCATGTCCGGTGACAGACCCGCGGAGATTCCGGAGGCCGACCGCCGTCGTGCCCGGGCGTGGATGCGACATCTCCGTGCCGAGCGGGGGCGCAGCGCCAACACGCTGAGTAGTTACGCGCGGGACATCGAGCGTTACCTGACCTGGCTGTCCGGTGAAGGTCGGGACATGAGCACCGTGGAGACCACGGATGTCGAGCGTTTCATCGTCGACCTGCGTCAGGGGTGCGCGGTAACCGGGGGACGACCTCTCGCCCAGACCTCGGTCGCCAGGATCCTCAGTGCGGTCCGGGGGCTCCACAAATTCACCGCCACGGAGTCCGGGCTGCCGGACGTCGTCGCCGAGATCCCCCTGGCGCCGGGCCGCCGGGACCTGCCGAAGGCCTTGACCACCGACCAGGTCCTCCGTCTCATCGAGGCCTGCCCGTCCGGAGAGGGGGCTGGCCCACTGGAACTGCGGGACCGCGCGCTGGTGGAACTGCTGTATTCCACGGGTGCCCGGATCAGTGAAGTCACCGACCTTGACCGCGATGACATCGACCGTAACAGTGGTCTGATCCGAGTCCGGGGTAAGGGAGGTAAGGAACGTATCCTGCCTGTCGGTGCCCCGGCGTTGGACGCGCTCGACGCCTACCTCACGAGGGCGCGTCCGGGGCTGGCCCAGCGCAGTCGCCATGGAACGGACGCCGCGGCCCTGCTGCTCACGTCGCGGGGAGGACGCCTGTCCCGGCAGGCGGGGTACAAGATCGTCTCGTCCGCCGCAGAGCGTGCCGGGATCGGAGAGATCTCGCCGCACAGTCTGAGGCACAGTTTCGCCACGCACCTGCTCACCGGTGGAGCGGATGTCCGTGTCGTCCAGGAACTGCTCGGACACTCCAATGTGTCCACCACGCAGATCTACACCAAGGTCACGCCTGACCTGCTTCGGGAAACCTGGGCGGAGTCACACCCCCGTGCGTGATAATCTGAACCATGTGATTTGTTCATCGCAGTGGCGTCGCGCACCGTCTCCGGAGAATCCGGGGAAGAACGCCAATGAATCAAGGAAGGGAGCTTGACGGAGATGGCTCGTTCATCGGAAGGCCTGTTCGACAAGCCCCAGCTGGGCCTCACCGGTCGCCCACTGCGTGAGATCCCCCGTCCCGCTGCCCTTGACCGGCATGGTCCGGCGACGGTGATCGCGATGTGCAACCAGAAGGGCGGCGTCGGGAAGACGACCTCGACCATCAACATGGGGGCCGCCCTGGCCTCCTACGGTCGCAGGGTCCTCCTGGTGGACCTGGACCCCCAGGGTGCACTGTCCGCCGGGCTCGGGATCGACCACGAAGAACTCGACGTGACGATCTACAACCTGCTCGTCGACAACTCGGCGACGATCCATGAGGCGCTCCACCACAGCCCGGTTGAGGGACTCGACGTCGTTCCCGCCAACATCGACCTGTCCGCCGCAGAGATCCAGCTCGTCAACGAAGTCGGGCGGGAGCAGGCGTTGGCCCGTGCGCTCCACCCGGTGATGAACGACTACGACTACGTCATCGTCGACTGCCAGCCGTCCCTCGGCCTGCTCACCGTCAACGCACTGAGCTGTGCTGACAGCGTGATCATCCCGATGGAGTGCGAGTACTTCTCTCTCCGGGGGCTGGCGCTGCTCACCGACACCGTTGAGAAGGTGCGCGACCGGCTGAATTTCCGGCTGGAGGTCACCGGCATCCTGGTGACGATGTTCGACAGGCGCACCAACCATTCCCGTGAGGTGATGGAACGGGTGGTCGAGGTATTCGGTGACAAGGTCTTCGATACCGTGATCACCCGTACCGTACGGTTCCCGGAGACCTCGGTGGCCGGTGAACCGATCACCTCGTGGGCTCCGAGCTCAGACGGTGCCAAGCAGTATCTTGACCTCGCGGCTGAGGTCGTCGAGAGGACCTGACGGTGACCGCTGCCGTGGACGAGGCCGCTCCGGCGACGGTCGAGCAACCTGAACTGACGGGGTTCCGGGTCGCGCTGGCCAACTTCGACGGCCCCTTCGACCTGCTGCTGCAGCTGATCCATTCGCACAAGATGGATGTCACCGAAGTCGCGTTGGCCACCGTGACGGATGAGTTCATCTCGTACACGCGCACTCTCACCGGCAGCGTCGATGACCTCGATGAGGTGACCGAGTTCCTCGTCGTCGCGGCGACGCTGCTGGATCTCAAGGCCGCGCGTCTCGTCCCGCGGGGAGAGGTGGAGAACGAGGAGGACCTCGCCCTGCTGGAGTCCCGTGACCTCCTGTTCGCCCGTCTGCTGCAGTACCGGGCCTACAAGTCCGTGGCCGGACTCTTCTCCGAATGGCAGCGGGACGCCGACCGCAGTTATCCGGTCCAGCTGTCCCCGGAGGAACAGTTCACCGAACTGATGCCGCCGGTGGAACTGGGGATGACCGCCGAACAGTTCGCCGAACGTGCGGCCGCTGTCTTCCGTCCGGCACCCTCTGAGGTGTCGACGACACATCTGCACGCCCAACAGGTGTCCGTTCCGGAGCAGGCGGGGCACATTCTGTCGACGTTACGTGTCGCCGGTGCGGAGACCTGGGTCAGTTTCAGCACACTGATCTCCGACTGCGACGTGTCGATGAAAGTCGTGGGACGATTCCTGGCATTGTTGGAGCTCTACAAGGCCCGCGCGGTAGGAATCGAACAACCCGTCCCTCTGGAGGAGATGACCGTGGCCTGGACCGGCCTCGACGTCGACCCGGCTGTGGTGGCCGCAAGTAACTGGGACTGAAGACAACACAGGGAGGATGAACGCCGTGGAACCGGTCAGTATCCTGCGGAGCCGCCTGGAGTCACTCCTCCTGGTGGCCGACGAACCAACCGCGCCTGCGGATTTCGCCCGTGTCCTGGAGGCGTCCGAAACGCATGTCGCCGAGGCACTCGTGGAGATCGCCACCGAGTTCTCGGACCGCGGCATGGGTTTCGAACTGCGCGAACGGGACGGATTGTGGCGTCTGTACACACGGCGGGAGAACTCCGCCACCGTGGAGGCGAAGATCCTCGACGGTGCACAACAGCGGTTGTCGCGCGCCGCCCTGGAGACCCTGGCGGTGGTGGCCTACCGGCAGCCGGTCACCCGGTCCCAGGTGGCGGGGGTGCGCGGGGTGAACTGTGACGGTGTCATGCGCACACTCACCTTGCGCGGGCTGATTGCCGAGGTCGGGGTGACCGGCGAGGTCGGTGGAGCGCACCTGTACGCGACCACGGATCTTTTTCTCGAACAGCTCGGCATTGACTCGCTGGAGGCGTTGCCGAACCTGGCGCCGCTGTTGCCGGACGTCGACAGCATCGACGCCGCGGACCAGACCGACTAACTGTTGTCCGGCAGAGGGGTTACACTGGTCAACTGACATAACTGAACACCCTCGACTGATTGATGAGGACCTTCGTGAACACCCCCGCTCGCCGAGACGGCACACCGGAACAGGATCCAGGTAAGACCCCTGCCGACCTGTACGTGTCCAATGCACGACCTGCACGCCGGCAACACGTCCCCGACCGTAAACCACCGGAGTCCGGCGCCTCCGGAAAACCGCCCACGGCCGGTAAGAAAGACGGTGGCAGGGGCGACAAGTCCGTGCGACTTCAGAAAGTGCTCGCCGCCGCCGGCGTGGCCTCCCGTCGTATGAGTGAGAAGCTCATCGAGGCGGGCCGCGTCGACGTCAACGGTCAGACCGTGACCCAGCAGGGGATCCGTGTCGACCCCGACCAGGATGTGATCCGTGTCGACGGCACCCGGGTCATCGTCGACGAGAACCTCGTCACCTACGCGCTGAACAAGCCGCGTGGATTCCAGTCCACGATGAGCGACGACATGGGCCGACCGTGTATCGGCGACCTCGTCGGCGAGCGCGTCGCCGCAGGACAGCGGCTCTTCCACGTCGGACGGCTCGACGCCGCCACTGAAGGGCTCCTCCTGGTCACCAATGACGGCGAACTCGCCAACCGCCTGATGCACCCGCGATACGAGGTGTCGAAGACCTACCTGGCCACTGTGCTCGGGGAGGCGGACCGACGCCTGATCCACCAGCTGAAGAACGGCATCGACCTGGACGACGGTATCGCCCGCGCCGACTACGTGCAGATCATCGACGTCTGGCAGGGGAAGTCCCTGATCAAGCTGGAGATCCATGAAGGGCGCAAGCACATTGTGCGCCGCATGCTCAAGGAAGCTGGCTTCCCCGTTCAGGCCCTGGTACGGACCAAGGTCCACACAGTGCAGCTCGGGGAGCAGAAGCCCGGTACATTGCGTGCCTTGAATCGTTCCGAGCTGACCAGTCTCTACAACGCGGTGCAGCTCTGATGACCAACGAAAGGAACGACGTGACTGACGTGACCGACCTCAGCAGGGTCGACAACATCGCCGGCGGTGGTTTCATCGTCGCCGTGGACGGGCCGTCCGGCACCGGTAAATCCACGGTCAGCCGCCTGCTCGCCCGTGCCGCGGACGCGAAGTACCTCGATACCGGGGCAATGTACCGGGTCGCGACCCTGCACGTCCTGCGTGCCGGGATTGACCCGGACAACACAGAGGCCGTGGTGGCGGCCACCGCCGACCTCCCGTTGCTCGTCAACGAGGATCCTGCGTCAGCGGAGGTCCTGCTCGACGGCGAGGACGTGTCCGCCGAGATCCGGGGTCCGGAGGTGACCGCCCACGTCTCCGCGGTGTCCGCGATTCCAGAGGTCAGGGAGAACCTGGTGGCCTTGCAGCGGTCGCTGGCCCTGCGCGCGGGCCGGTGCGTCGTCGAAGGACGCGACATCGGGACCGCCGTATTCCCCGATGCCCCCTGCAAGGTGTTCATGACCGCCAGCGCCGAGGTCCGTGCCCGCCGCCGCTACGTCCAGGATGTGGCTGCGGGACGGGATGCTGACTTCGATGCGGTGCTGGCTGACGTCGAGCGCCGTGACGCCGCCGATTCGTCCCGCGCCGTGTCCCCGCTGCGTCCGGCAGAGGACGCCACGGTGCTCGACACCGGTGACCTGGACGTCGACGAGGTTCTTGCCGAGCTGACCCGCCTGGCGGCGGAGTCTGCGGCCCGTCCGGCTCAGCTCGACGATGCCGGCAACAGTACCGCGGGCAGGGAGACGCTGGTCTTCCGGACCAATGAGGGCGAGGTGCTCGGCAACGGAGACAGCGGTGACAACGGCGAGGCAACCGACGACTCCGCGATCGACGACGGTCCGGAGTCGGAGGAGGACTTCTTCGAGGAGTATGACGAGAGCGACTTCGGTGACGTCGTCGACGACTCCGAATTCGCCGACTTCGACCTGTTGAGCGCGGACGCGGACGACACCGACTGGGACGCGGTGGAGGAGGCCTTCGGGGTTCTCGGTGACGACCGTGCCGAACAGGAGGCCCTGTGCACCGTCGCAGTCGTCGGACGGCCGAATGTCGGAAAGTCGACGCTGGTCAACCGGTTCATCGGCCGTCGCGAGGCCGTCGTCGAGGATTTCCCCGGCGTCACCCGTGACCGTATCTCCTACCTCGGGGACTGGAACGGCCGTCGTTACTGGGTCCAGGACACCGGCGGCTGGGACCCGGATGCCAAGGGGATCCACGGTGCCATCGCCCGCCAGGCGGAGACCGCGATGGCCACCGCCGACGTCATCGTCTTCGTCGTCGACACCAAGGTCGGCATCACCTCCACGGATGAACTCATCGCCCGTCGGCTGCAGCGCTCCGAGATCCCGGTGGTGCTGGTGTCGAACAAGTTCGACTCCGACTCCCAGTACGGTGACATGGCGGAATTCTGGTCGCTCGGCCTGGGCAACCCGTTCCCGGTGTCGGCCCAGCACGGCCGTGGCGCAGCTGACGTGCTCGACGAGGTGCTGGCACAGTTCCCGGACACCCCGCGACAGACGTCGGTGGTCTCCGGACCACGCCGCGTGGCGCTGGTCGGGCGCCCCAACGTCGGCAAGTCCTCGCTGTTGAACAAGATCACCGGTGAAGAGCGTTCCGTGGTGGACAACGTCGCCGGAACGACCGTCGACCCCGTGGATTCCGTGGTCGAGCTCAACGAGCGCAGCTGGCGTTTCGTCGACACGGCCGGTATCCGGAAGAAGACCAAGACTGCACGGGGTCATGAGTTCTACGCCTCCCTGCGGACCCGCGCGGCGATCGACTCCTCGGAGGTTGCGATCTTCCTCGTCGACGCATCTGAACCGATCGCGGAACAGGATCAGCGGGTGCTGCGCATGATCCTGGATTCAGGCAGGGCACTGGTCATCGCCTACAACAAGTGGGACATGGTCGATGAAGAGCGCCGTGACGAGCTCGAGCGTGAGATCGACCAGCAGCTGGCACACGTGCCGTGGGCACGTCGGGTGAACATCTCCGCCAAGACCGGGCGGGCACTGCAGAAGCTGGAGCCGGCGATGATCGAGGCACTGGAGAGCTGGGACCTGCGCATCCCGACCGGTCAGTTGAACACCTGGCTGCGGGCGGTGATCGCGCAGACGCCGCCGCCGATGCGGGGCGGACGACTTCCACGTGTACTCTTCGCAACCCAGGCGTCGTCAGAGCCGCCGGTGATCGTGCTGTTCACCACCGGTTTCCTGGAACACGGCTACCGACGGTTCCTGGAACGCCGTCTGCGCGAGTCCTTCGGCTTCGAAGGCTCGCCGGTCCGTATCGCCGTGCGGGTGAGAGAGAAGCGGGGCCGCAAGAAGTAGGCAGATCAGGGCGCATCTCCCCAGGATTGCTGCAGGGGTGAGCGGAACCATGGTGTTCGGCAGGCTGCGGGAGTAGCTTCGTGAAGTTATGGGCGATGACACAGCAGGTACACCACCGGACCGGTTCAGCGAACAGATCGCGGAGCTGGGACGGGAGCACCCGGCCTTTGTCGCCGGGAAAGTCAGGCCGGCGCAGTCGGAGTTTCCGCCAACCGGTCCCAGCACCCTGTGGTGGTTTCCACCGGTGGTAAATGACCGCGCTGCACGGACCACAGCGATGCTGGTGGTCGCCCTGACTGTGGTCACGGTGGCGCTCTCCATGGCGGGATTCACCGGTGCGGCGACGGTGGCGGGAACGCTCCTGTTTGTCGGCTTCCTTTTACGGGTCCTGGCGGGGCCCCGTTTCGACCCGTTCGGACAGCTGTCTGTCCGGTGGCTGGCCCAGCGGGTGTTCGGGCCGCCGGTGTTCGTCGCGGGGGCGCCGAAGCGCTTCGCCCAGATGATAGGGCTGTTGTTCTCCGGGACTGCACTGGGGCTGCGGGTCGCGGGACTGACGGGGGCTTCGGACGTTGTCCTGCTTCTGCTCGTCGCAGCGGCGTCGCTGGAGGGGTTCATGGGTGTCTGCCTGGGGTGCCTGATCTTCGCCCGTCTTCAACAGTGGGGAGTGGTTCCCGGCGACATACGCGCGGACTGCGCGGTCCGGCCTGCAAGCCCCATTTCTGCGCCCCGGTCTACTGCCACGTGAGTCGTGGCCATCGTCGTTAAGGGGGTTCTACAGCAACATTCCGTGACGTAGGATGTCGCTGTGGATACTGACACCCAACAGAGGCGACACGACCAATCCCCCGAGTCCGGTAAACGGGCTGGAGCGATGGTTCTGCGTTCGGTGATCAGGGATGAGAAGGGGCCGATCCTGTGTGCTGCCGCATTGCTGACCTGCTGGTCAGTGGGGGAGGCATTGGTCCCGGCGGTGATCGGTGCCACAGTGGACGAGGCGATCGGGCGGTCGGACCTGTCGTCGCTGATCCTGTGGCTCGTCGCCCTGGCAGCCTGTTTCTCCTTGCTGAGCTTCGGATTCATGTGGGGTTCCCGGGTCGGTGTCTACGCCATGAATCGTCAGAAGCACCTGCTACGAGGCAGAGTCACTGCCACGGCACTGCAGCCCGACCGTCCCGGGACAGGTCGGCGCCTGCCAGGGGAGATCACCGCGCTCTCGGCGGCAGACAGCGACAACGCCAGTAATGTCATCATGCAGATCGCCATGGGCGGCTCTGCTCTTCTGGGGCTGGCGGTCTCTGTCGGGTATCTCATGTGGGCGGATCTCTGGGTGGGATGCGCTGTTATTCTGGTGTCCCCGCTGTCGCTTCTCGCGTTGCGGTGGTTGAGGCCGAGGCTCTCCTCGACCACGCACGGGCAACAGCAGGGGATCGCCGCCGCAGGCGCATCGGCCGCCGACATCCTGCGTGGTGTCGAGGTCCTCCGGGGGATCGGCGGGGAGCCGGCCGCGGCAGGTTGGTACACCGGACGCAGCAGGGCCGCTGCGACCGCGGGGATCGCTTCGGCAGGGGCGTCGGGACGCGTTGGTGCCGCACACATCCTGATCACGGGTCTGGTCCTGGTCAGTGCGGCGATCCTGAGCGCCTTCCGCGTGATGGACGGGTCGATGACCGTGGGCGCGATGGTCGGTGTACTGGGGGTCACCTCGTTCCTGGCCACGCCGCTGAGCACCATAGTGGGAGTCGTCGAGACCTATACGGCCTCTGCGGCCTCGGCTGCGCGGATCGCGCAGTTCGTGGACGGTCGCAGCGCTCTCGGCGTCAGGCGCCACGCTACCGACCTTGCCCGTGCCGACGCGACGCTCACCATCCTTCCGGAGAACTGTGATCCCCTGGACTGCGCAGCTGGACGGCTGACCGTCATCGTCTGCGCCGATCCCGATATCCGCCGACGAGTTCAGGGCGCTGTAGGCCGCGGCCGACTCCTGCTCGACGGCGTACAGGCCGATTCAATGGACCCGGAGCTGCTCCCCACAGTGCTACGGGTCTCCCCGCACGAGGCCCACCTGTTCAAGGGTACGGTGCGACGGAATATTACCGGAAGCGACGGCGGTTTTGTTCCGCAGGCCGTTCTCCGGGCGAGCGGCGTCGACGAGTTAGTGGATCTCTTCGATGAGGGGCTTGACCACGAGGTCGACGGCGGTGGCCGCAACCTTTCTGGTGGCCAGTGCCAGCGCATCGCACTGGCCCGCGCGCTGGCAGGCGGACCGCTCACCCGGGTGCTCACGGACCCGACGACGGCGGTTGATTCGGTGACCGAGGCCCGCATCGCTACCGGGCTCCGGGCCCTGCGGACCGTCGGAGACCAAGGCACCACGGTGATCATCTCCACTTCCCCGAACCTCCTCGCTGCCGCCGACGAGGTCATCTTCGTCCGTGATGAAACGACCGCGACGGTGGGGACCCACCACGACCTCAGTAGCGACTCCAGCTACAGTGAGGTCGTGTCCCGATGACCGGAGAACACACCACTCCTGCGATCCTGCCCACCGCCGACGGGCGGGCCGCCTGGTGTTTCCTGTGGGAACGCCTGCGTACCCGCCGGTGGACGACCGTCCTCGCGCTGCTCGTCGCGCTCGGCGCCAGCGGTTGCGCCGTCCTCCCTCCGCTGATGGTCGGACGGATGGTCGACCGGCTGTCCGTACCGAATGCCGACATCACCGCCGTCAGCATTCCCCTCGGGGTGATGACGCTGTCTATCGTCCTCAACGCGGCGTTGGTCTGGCTCAGCCGCATTCTGTTCGCACAGATTGCCGAACCCACCGTCAGTGAACTTCGAGAGGATGCCGTCCAACATGCTCTCTCCCTGGACGCAGGTATGCTTGAGGAGGTGGGACCGGGCGAACTTGTTTCCCGGGTCAGCGATGATTCCCGGCTGATCTCCACCGCCGTCGCCGATATCCTGCCCACCGTGTTGTCGGCCGGGACCCTTCTGTTGATCTCGCTTCCGGGGTTGTTCGGTCTGCACTGGGCACTTGGGCTTGCAGGACTGGTGGGCATCCCCATGTACGTCATGGCGTTGCGGTGGTACCTGCCCCGCAGTGGCCCGCTCTACCGGGAGGAACGGGAGATTCTCGGACGACGGACCTCCGAATTCCTCGATGCGGCCAACGGTCGTGAAACACTCGTCGTGCAGGGGTGGAGCGGTGATGAGATCCGACGGCTGGAGGAAGCATCCGATGAGTCGCGCCTCGTAGAAGACAGGGTGTGGCGCATGCTCACCCGTTTCTTCGCCCGCAACAACCGTGCTGAGTTTGTGGCCACGGCGACCATCCTTGCAGTCGGATTCGTCATCGTCGACACCGGATGGACGACCGTCGGCGCCGTCACGGCCGCCGCCCTGCTCTACCACCGTCTCTTCGACCCGGTGGCCACGGTCTTCCAGACTTTCGACACCGTCCAGGAGGCAGGCATCGCGCTCCGGCGCCTGGCTGGGGTGACACAGACCCCACTACGCGCCGCAGTCCGGATGGACCCTCCGGAAGTGCGGGCGACCGGCTCAACAAGCGCCTCCGGGCTCAGTCTCCAGGGGGTCCGGCATTCATTTGACGGGACCCGACAGGTCCTCACCGACGTCGATCTCACGGTCGCGCCGGGAGAATCTGTGGCGCTCGTCGGTAGTACCGGTGCCGGAAAAACCACGGCAGCCCGGCTGCTCGCCGGCGTCCTGCCCGTCCAACACGGACGGGCTGTCCTGGACGGCGACGACCTCGGCGCACTGGTGCCTTCAGAACTACGGCCGACGGTCTGTATGGCGTCCCAGCACACCCACGTCTTCGCCGGAACCCTCTTTCAGAACATCACACTGGGCACACCCGGGAAGACGTCACGCACGGGTGTCGATGAGGCAATCCGTGAGACCGGGGCGCAGTGGATCCACGACCTGCCTGACGGTGTCGACACGTACGTCGGTGACGACGGACACCAGCTCAGCGCACATCAGGAACAGCACCTCGCACTTGTGCGGTTACACCTACTCAACCCGTCCTACGTGATCCTCGATGAAGCCACCGCCGAAGCGGGGTCGAGCAACTCGCGGGAACTTGAGGATGCCTGTGCAGTCGTCATCAGGGGTCGCGGCGCGCTGGTCATCGCCCACCGGTTGTCCCAGACACGACTGGCGGACCGGATCATGGTGATGGAAGACGGGCGTGTGGTGGAGGACGGGCCGCACGAAGAACTCCTCTCCTCCGGCGGCACGTACGCCGGACTGTGGGAGGCATGGGCAGGAAGGGAGACCCACTGATGTCGGAGTATGGACTTCGCGACGGAGAGTGCATCTGGGTGGAGAACTTCGCCGTCGAGGGCGAGCTGGTCTTCGAACCACACAGCCACCTCAAAGCGCAGCTGGTGTGGGCCGACCGGGGACAGATTGCAGTCGTTGTAGCGGAGAGACGGTGGATACTAGCTCCGTCACAGGCACTGTGGATCCCCGCCGAAGAGGTGCACGACGTCCGCACCAGCGACGGTACCGAACTCTTCTGCGCCTATCTCTGGGAGGAAGAGTGTGAGACCGGTTGGGACGGGTTGACCGTGTTGAGCATGAGCCCGCTGGCTCGGGAACTGCTGCGACACCTTGCCCGGGAAGACCTCGAAGACGCTGCCGCCAGGCATGCCCGCGCCACACTGCTCACCGTGCTGACCCCGGCTGATGCTGCTGGAGTGGATCTCCCGATGCCGAATGACCCACGGGCACGCGCCGTCGCATCGGCCGTGCTTGAGACCCCCGGCGCGACGCATGCGCTGGACGACTGGGCGCGGCAGCTGCACGCCAGCGAACGCACTATTCAGCGGGCGTTTCTCTCCGACACGGGACTGACGTTCTCCGCCTGGCGAACCCAGGTGCGGTTGTACCGATCCCTGGCGTTGCTGGCCGATGGTGTTCCGGTGTCATCCGTGGCTGCCAGGATGGGGTACTCAAGTACCAACGGGTTCACCAGTGCGTTTCGACGGCACTTCGGTACGACACCGGCGAACTACTTTGCGGGTTGAGGTGAACCGCAGCCTCGGCTGGATAACGTGCGCGGTTGTCGAGATTGCGACGCCTGTTGCGGGCATCCGGACGAGCATCCTGGGCCTGGCCGTGGATCCAGTAGGACGTGACGTTGGTGTTCGCCTTGTTCAACGGCCCCCGGGAGCCCAGCAGCGTGCGGCGAACTGCCCCGGCTTCGGCGAACTCGGTTCCAGACCACAGCGCAATCGTGTCGGCAGGTTCGCTGGAGAGCAGGTCGGCGACGCCGTCGAGGGTGCGGAGGAATTCGGCCGGGGGTTCTCCTGACGCCGGGCCACGGTGAATCCAGGTGACATGAGTCTCGGCACCGGTCGCGGATAAGGGGCGAGTGAGGTACGCCTCGTCGGAACGGTCGTTGACCAGCGCAATGACGTGGGCATGTGCCTCTTCAGTCAGCTCGTGAAGGATAGACGCGACTGCGGGGAGGCCCGTCTCATCGGCGACCAGGATCAGTGTCCGGGTCAGTTCGGGGAGGTGCCAGGCTTCAGTGGGGCCCACCACAGCACCTCGTCTCCGATGACCGCGTCACGGGCCCAGGTCGAGGCGAGGCCCGCGGGCTCGTGGACGACGAAGTCGAGGTCTACGGTGCCGTGAGACGGGTCGTACCGCTGCACCGTGTAGCGGCGTACCTGAGGCGAGGCGAAGGTGTGCAGGGCAGTGAGGTTGTCGGCGGCGAATTCCGCCGGCACCCGCGCTTCGGGAGGGTAGAAGTAGAGGGCGACGTGACTGTCGGTGCCGGTGTGCCGGTAGTGGCTTCCATAGTCGATGGTGATCCGCACGATGTGCGGGGTGATCCACTGTTTGTCCTTGACCCGGGAGCGCCGGTGGCGTCCGGTCATCAGGTGTTCACCCTGGCCAGGATGTCGTCGATCTCATCGAGTGCGTCGATCGCCCACCCGATGTTGGACGCGCCGCCCTGTGTGAAGCCGAAGAGGTTGCCCTCGGTAACTGCCGGCAGAGCCTGGAACCGGGAGTTGTCGAGAAGAGGGCGGGTGTTTTCCGCGGCGTCGCCGTCTGGATCAGCAGGGTGGAGAATCACGGAGGCGTCATCGAGGTCGGTGAGATTCTCCATCGACAACGGGTCTCCCCACCAGCCTTCCGGGTCAACGACGTCGCTGAGTCTGGCACCCACGGCGTTGAGCAGGCTGCCGGTTGCGGTCTGGCCCCCCTCGGCGAACCACGTGTTCTCCTGGCTGCCGCTGACGGACACCCAGCGGCTGTCGGCGAGGACATCCCGGTGACGTTCGGAGATCTCGGCGGCCTTGCCGTCGAAGTCGTCCCGCAGATCGGAGAATTCCTTAGAACGGTTCACGATATCAGCGAGCTGCCGCTGGGACTCCATGTCGTCATCGCTGCTGAAGTGCGCCAGCGGCGCGATGTCCGCGAGCCTGTCGATCTGTGCGTCGTCCAGGCCGACTCCGGTGGTGACGATGAGGTCGGGTTCCAGGGTGCTGATCTTCTCGACATCGACGGAGTCCCAGTTTCCGATCCGGGTGGCATCCGCCAGTTCTTCGACGTAACGGTGGGGGACGGCGCGGGCCGCGGCGGCATCCTCCTCGTAGTAGCCTTCGTAGATCCCGACCGGGGTTATGCCGAGGTCGACGAGGACGGGAGGGAGCTGCCAGTCGACAGCGACGACGTTCTTCGGATCGACTGGTACGTCGATTTCGCCGCGGAGGGTGTCGACGGTCCTGAGCTCCCCGTTCCCATCGGTGGCGTCGGGGCTGTCGGAGCCGCAGGCAACGAGTACAGAACCGGCGAGTCCGACGGCAAGGATGAGACTGGTAATTCTCTTGGGCAGCATGGTGAGGACATTAGCAATGCCTCACCTTCATCGTCAGCGCGATCAGGTGTCACGATAAGGCACCTAGCTGACACATCGTGCGCCGGTGATGTCGACGGCAAGCGGAGCAGGGGTCAGGCGGCCTCGAAGACGCCGCAGGCCTGGCGTCCGCCCGCATCGCCGGTGGAGAGTGTGTCCTCGTCGGGGCCGTCGGGCGCGTACCGCTCGGGTATGTTGCCGTAGTTGTCGGGGTCTTCGTGGACGATGATCGCCGAACCGTCGTCGTCGAGGAGATCAGAATCCTCGATTCGATCCGTGGTGACTGTCATACGTCCTTCCCCGTTCTCATTGACGAGGAGTGCAGGGAGATCGCCCCCGTGATCGGGGTGGTCATGTCCGTCCGCACCCAGGTGGCCTCCGGCAGAGAGGAAGTCACCAGTTTCAGGATTATCGGAATCATCGTCGGGTGCGGTGCTGTCAGGTTCACAGACTCCGACGGCGTGCACGTGCATGCCGTACATCCCTGGTTCCAGCCCAGAGAATGAGACCGACAGTTCGGTGGTCCCGGCGTCGTCTCCGCCCGGTGCGGAGATTTCCACGGACCCCACCTCGTCGCCGTCAGCGTTTGCGACCGCGGCAGTAGCAATGGCACCGGTGCCATCGGCACCACCGGAGTCAGCTGTCTCCGATGTGTCCGTACCGGTTGCGGCGGCATCCGTCGATGAATCGTCGTCGCTGTCGGTGGAGCAGGCGGACAGGACGAGTAGGCTCGCTGCGCCGAGGGCGATGACACTCCGGCGGTGTTTTCCGGCCCGTGCGGGTGGTGTGGTGGCGTCTGATGCAGGTGAATCGGAACTGATGGTGAACACGGCGTCCTCTCGAACAGATAGGGAACGGTTGTGGTGTTCCCCTCGAGGGTACCGAATCACGCCGCGTCGGACGGTCCACCGCGGGAGATTCATCGCATCTACCGCGAAGGACTCGGCATCACGATCCAGGCAACGAAGTAGAAGATCGCCTGCGGCCCAGGGAAGACGAAGGACAGGATGAACAGGAGTCGGACGGTGTTCGGGGACCAGCCGAGCCAGTCGGCGATACCGCCGCAGACTCCTGCGAAGACCCTGTGGTTGGCGGAGCGTTCAAGTCTGGACATGTACTCCAGGCTACCCCGCCGAGGCGTCGTTAACGCCGGGCCCAACCGAAGTCGAAGCGACCCTGGTCATTGAACATGAAGTCGTTGTCAGGAGCGATCGTGTTGTTGATGCTGTCGAAGATCGGGCGGATCCCCGCGAAGTTAATTATGTCCAGGGAACCGTTGTAGGAGAATTCCATGGCATCCACGTAGGCATTCCACACAATAGAGGAAATATCCATGAGGTTTTCCTTCTGCTTGTTGAGCTGTGACGTCAGACTGTGTCCCAGGATAGGACCGTAAGGAGCATATATGGCGATACTCGTCGCAAGCAGGTGTATGGGGAGAAGTCCTCAGCTTCACGCCCCTGGGGGAGATGTGCATCCTCCCGGCAGGCGTAGGTACACGAAAAAACCCACCCCCGGAGGGGTGGGTTGAATGTCGGACTGACAGGATTTGAACCTGCGACCCCTACACCCCCAGTGTAGTGCGCTGCCAAACTGCGCCACAGTCCGTCGGTCCATCGCTGGACCTCGCATAGATTACAACACCGATATTCATGTTCGCCAATCGCCTGCTCGGCGGTGGTTTGCGAACGGAGAAGGTCGGCTCCGGGGCTACGAGGACGCGGACACAGGTGTCTCGGTCACGACAATCCCGTCTGCATCGGCGTAGGCGATGTGGCCGGGAACAAAATCGACACCGCCGAAGCTCACGGTCGTGTCCCGATCGCCGGCACCGTCCTTGGCGGACTTGCGGGGGTTGGTACCGAGCGCCTTGCATCCGAACTCCATGCCACCGACGGCGGCCGAATCCCGGATCGCGCCGTTGATGATCACTCCTGCCCAACCGTGGTCGACGCCGAACTCTGCGATCATGTCGCCCATCAGGGCGGTGTGGACGGACGCGTCCCCGTCGACGACGAGGACTCCACCGGGGTTGTCCTCCTGGAGGATCTTCTTGACCAGCCCGTTGTCCTGGAAGCAGCGCACCGTGGTGATCGGTCCGCAGAAGTCGGTGTGTCCGCCGAGGTCGCGGAACTGTGTGTCACAGCTCCGGACGTCCTGGCCGATGACGTCGACAAGATCAGCGGTGGGGATGAAGGTGATGTCGTTGCTCATGGTGAGTCAGCCTAGCGTGACGCACCGTCACGCGTGACGGATGTACGGTTCCGCCCACGTCGAGATCATCTGCCCGGCGCGTTGGGCGGAACCCCGCCATGTCAGCAGATGGTCGGCGTCGTCGAGGCTCATGATGTTCTTCGGCCAGTGGGCGGCCTCGAAGATCCGGGTGGCGTCGGAGACCGGGACCGTCTGGTCGGTCGGGGAGTGCAGCGTCAGCAGTGGTGTCCTGATTGCCGCGATATCGTCGACGATCCTGTCGCGCTCCGAGACCTCGGCGAGATCACTGAGGAACGCGTACGAGATCGGTATGTCGCGTTCGGCGAGGTGGACCGTGCGGACCTCGCCGGGACGGATGTCGGCGCAGGAGTCCTGCAGCGAGCGGGCGGCGGATGCGGGGCGGAACGGTGCTCCGATGGTCGCGACAGCGTGTAGAGACGGGATATGTCGTGCTGCACGGAGTGCTACAGCACCGCCGAGAGAGTGCCCGACGAGGAGGGAGGGGGCCGCGAGCCGCTCCTGCAGCCAGGCTGCCGCTGCCCGAAGGTCGGCGACGTTGCCGGAGAAAGTGGTCTCTGCGAAGTCGCCCTGTGAGTCGCCGAGGCCGGGGAAGTCGAAGCGCAGGCAGGCGATACCGGCCCGGGCAAGCGCCTTTGAGATGCGGAACGCTGCGGGGACCTTGCGGTTGCAGGTGAAGCAGTGTGCGAAGACGGCGACGGGGACACCGGAAGCGCGGAACTCCTCGGGGGTGAGCTCCCGGGCATCACCGGGGAGGTCAACTGTTCCGGTGATCACCGGTCCGGTCCGGCCATCCACCTCGCCTCCGTGGAACTGGACGTCGACGGAGGTCACGCTTCGGGAAGTCACCCATGCCAGGGTAGTCCAGGCTAGTTGTCGGCCACGGGGTCGGGCGTGCCGGTGTCCGCTCGGCGCGACGACGACTATCCTTGCAACCGAAGCGTGTGAAACACGACCCCTATTCATGAAGTGTGCGGAGGCGAGGATGGCCGGATTCGGCTGGTTCTGGAAGGCCATGGGTTCGTCGGCGACGGCGAACCAGAAGAAGTCGAAGACCATCGTGTCTGAGGCTGCCAAAGCCGTTGACCGGCTCGCTGAGGCCTCGGACGCGGACGTGGTCGACATCGCCCGTTCCTGTATCACCGCCGGTGAGGTCCCGTCGATCGACGATGCGCCGTTGCTGTTGGCCGCGGTGCGGGAGGCGGCCGAGCGGACCATCGGAATGCGCCCGTTCGACGTGCAGTTGCAGGGGACGCTGCGCATGTTGGTCGGCGACGTCGTGGAGATGGCTACCGGCGAGGGCAAGACGTTGACCGGTGCGATGACGGCCGTCGGCTACGGGCTCCAGGGACGCAAGGTGCACCTGATCACCGTCAACTCCTTCCTCGCCGGTCGCGATGACCAGTGGATGGGACCGCTGCTGGACTTCTTCGGGCTGACCCACGGCGCCATCGCGGAGGAGTACGGGTCCGATGAACGGCGTGAGATCTACTCCCGCGACGTGGTTTTCGGCGCCGTCAACGAAATGGGCTTCGACGTCCTGCGTGACCAGTTGATCACCCGTCGTGTCGACGCCGTGCGTACGGCGGCGGATGTGGCGATCATCGATGAGGCGGATTCGGTGATGGTCGACGAGGCACTGGTTCCTCTCGTCCTGGCGGGTTCGGAGCCGGGCCCGGCGCCGACGGGCAGGATCACCGACCTGGTGCGCAGGATGGAGGAGAACCGGCACTTCACTGTCTCCGGTGACCGCCGCAACGTCTTCCTCACCGACTCGGGCGCCCGGTTCGTGGAGAGGGGGCTGGAGATCGACTCGCTCTACGGCTCCCCGGAGCCGTCCGGGGCCGCCGCGTCTGACGAGGCCTCGGACATTGCGGACACGCCAGATCCGGCAGGACCCGTGGCGGGGGAGTCGGACGCACTCGACTCCGAGGACCCGGGCACGCTGCTGTCCCAGGTGAACGTGGCGCTGCACGCGCAGCACCTGCTGACCCGCGACGTGCACTACATCGTGCGGGACGGGAAGGTCGCGCTCATCGACGGTTCGCGGGGCAGGGTCGCTGAACTGCAGCGGTGGCCGGATGGTCTGCAGGCCGCGGTGGAGGCCAAGGAAGGCCTCCAGGTCACGGACGGGGGACGCATCCTCGACCAGATCACCGTACAGGCACTCCTGGGCCTGTATCCCCGCAAGTGCGGCATGACCGGTACCGCAGTCGCCGCCAGCGACCAGCTCCGTCAGTTCTACGATCTGTCGGTCAGCGTGATTGACCCGAATGTGCCGGCCCGGCGGTTCGACGAGGCCGACCGCGTCTACACCACGGAGGAGCAGCGGGACGATGCCGCTGTGGATCACATCGTCGAGGTGCACGCCAGCGGTCAGCCTGTGCTGGTCGGAACCCAGGACATCGCGGAGTCGGAGCGGGTGGCGGAGGCGCTGGCCGACCGGGGTGTGGAGTGCAGCGTGCTCAACGCGAAGAACCACGAGGCCGAGGCCGGTATCGTCGCCGAAGCAGGCCGGGCGGGGCACGTCACCGTGTCGACCCAGATGGCCGGCCGCGGCACGGACATCCGGCTGGGTGGACGCGAGGAGGAGGACCACGACCGCGTGGTCGAACTCGGTGGCCTGCATGTCGTCGGCATCGGGCGTTTCCGGTCGCAACGTCTGGACAACCAGCTGCGCGGTCGCGCCGGGCGTCAGGGTGATCCGGGATCCTCTGTGTTCTTCGTCTCTCTGGAGGACGACGTGGTCAACACCGGGGGTGCAGGTGAAGAGCTCCGGGCGGACCCGGGGGAAGACGGGCGCCTGGAGCAGCGCAAGGTCCTCCAGTTCGTCGACCACTGCCAGCGGGTCGCTGAGGGGCAGATGCTGGATATCCACGCGACCACCTGGAAGTACAACAAGCTCATCAACGACCAACGGGAGATCGTGGACGCCCGCCGGAGCAAGGTGCTCGACACGGACACCGCCTGGCAGGACCTCAGCTACCACGACGTGGAGAAGGCCGGGCGACTGCAGGCTGAAGGCATCCCCCAGGACGTTCTCGAGCAGGCGGCCCGCGAGATCATGCTGTACCACCTGGACCACGAGTGGAGCGAGCATCTGGCGTATCTCGACGACATCCGTGAGTCGATTCACCTGCGTGCCATCGCCAGGGAGAGTCCGATCGACGAATTCCACCGAATGTCCATCGCCGCGTTCGGTGAGCTCGCCGAGCGCGCTGTGACACGGGCACGGGAGACCTTCAGTGAAGTCGAGATCACCTCCGACGGGGTGGATTTGGCTGGTCAGGGACTGCACAAGCCCAGCGCAACCTGGACCTACATGGTCAACGACAATCCGCTGTCGAGCTCCGGAGGCAGTGTCGTCGGGTCGATCGCAGCGATGTTCCGCTGACGTTTCGGCGAGGCTTTCCACCGAGCCTCAGGGCCGCCGGGTAGTATGGTGGAAACGGCTTGCGGACGTCATGTCCGCTTTCCTCATCGGCTCCTGCCGCGACCTGCGGTCGGGGCCCATGGTCACACTGCAACAGATTCCAGGAGGAACTGAAACATGAGCGACAACACCGGGATCCCGGAAGCATCGGTCGAGACGACCTCGGTCTTCCGTGCTGACCTCCTCAAGGAGATGGAGACCGGTGCGCAGTCCGAGTCCGCACCTGCTGGTGTGGAGGGTCTCCCGTCGGGTTCTGCGCTCCTCGTGGTCAAGCGTGGTCCGAACGCCGGCTCACGGTTCCTGCTCGACCAGGACACGACTGCGGCCGGCCGCCACCCCGACAGCGACATCTTCCTCGACGACGTGACGGTCTCGCGTCGCCACGCCGAGTTCCGTCGCAACGGCGAGGAGTACGAGGTGGTGGACGTGGGAAGTCTCAACGGCACCTACGTCAACCGGGAGCCGAAGAACTCCGCGGTGCTCAGCAACGGGGACGAGATTCAGATCGGCAAGTTCCGACTGGTCTTCCTCAACGGCACCAAGGACGCCTGAGGTTCGACCTCCTGTAGTATCGCCTCTGTCAAGACCATGTCACCGGACCCGCATCCGATGTGAGGAGTACCGTGTCAGCGAATGCCGCCGCAGCAGGGCAGCCCCAGCCTGAGTCCCGACCCGCGACGGGGCGGGTCCTGCCCACCTCGTCCATCGGGGACGTTCTCAAGCAGCTTCAGGCTGACTTCCCTGATGTGTCGGTGTCGAAGATTCGCTTCCTAGAGGCAGAGGGACTCGTCACCCCGCAGCGCAGCAAGTCGGGGTACCGGCGCTTCTCGCCGGAGGACATCTCCCGGCTGCGCTATATCCTGGCCAATCAGCGCGACAGTTTTCTGCCGCTGAAGGTGATCAAGGAGCAGCTCGAGGCCATGGACTCGGGCAAGGTGACTCCGGTCGACGCGCGACGGTCCGTTGCGGGCACCGTCACCCCGGAGCAGTTCCGACAGGCCACCGTCCGACGACTGACCCGTGCTGACGTGGCCTCCCGGGCAGGCGTCGAGGATTCATTCATCGCCGCGCTGGTGAAGATCTCCCTGATTACGCCGGATGCCGCCGGCTTCTTCTCTGTCGACGACGTCGACGTTGTCCGTATCGCTGCGAAGATGGGCGAGCACGGGATCGACAACCGTCACCTCAAGACGTTGGCGACGCAGGCCCAGCGGCAGGCGGATCTGGTGAACCAGGTCGCTGGTCCCGTGGCCCATGGTCGTGACGAGAACGCGCGGGAGCGGTCCGCCGAGCTCAGCCGCGAGGTCAGTGCACTGGTTGTCTCCCTGCACGCTGCACTGATCAAGGGGAAGCTCCCGCGTTGACACCCCGTACCCGGGCCTGCTGAGTTGCCCGTGGCCCCGACCACCTGTGACCGGTCGGGGCTCTAGTCTTTCCTGATTCTTTTCTGAACGACACGCGTGTTGTTACATCCCTGTCGTCTCATCCATCATGTTAGCATTACCCTCGACCTCAAGTTGAGGGTCAGGGATGAGGGCGTGGTCCGCGTGACCATTTACCGTTACAGGTTGACTCCACGGCCATCCCGTCTAGTCTTGAGAGCAGTGAATCACAGGTGTGCAAGCAGACACGCCGAACAGAGGAGAATCAGCATGGAGCGGAGCGACTCCCGGGATGTTCCCGGTAAAGACACGGGCATGGCCCCTGATGCTGTCGACGCTGCCCGGTCGCCGCAGCAGGACACCTTGTTCGACGTCGACGGTCCTGATCAGGAGGTCGGTTACCGGGTGACGATCGCCTGCCAGGTCGCCGGGATCACCTACCGGCAGCTCGACTACTGGGCGCGCACCAAACTGGTCCAGCCCTCGATCCGAACCGCCCACGGTTCCGGATCACAGCGGCTCTACTCATTCCGCGACATCCTCGTCTTGAAGATCGTCAAGGGCCTGCTCGACACCGGAATCTCCCTGCAGAACATCCGTCGTGCAGTGGACAAGCTGGGTAACCTCGGAGTCGATGACCTCGCGGGGATCACCTTGGTCTCCGACGGTAAGACCGTCTACGAATGCCGGTCCGCTGAGGAGGTCATCGACCTTCTCGCCGGCGGCCAAGGCGTGTTCGGCATCGCCGTCCCGGGGCTGATGAAGGAACTCAGCGGCACGATCACGGCATTCCCCTCCGAGCCTGCGGAGCCGGTCGTGCAGCCGGACACGGCGTTCAACCCGTCCGACGAGCTCGCCGCCCGTCGTCGCCGGAAGTCGTCCTAGCCGTTCGCCCCGTCCGGCCCGCCCAGGGGAATCCCCGCTAATGCTCCTGCAGTCCGGGCGAGCCACGGTGAGGCAGGTTCAGGGGTGACCGTCTCTGAATCGTCTGCCCATGCCGCGAAGTCGGCCGCAGCGCGGGCCGAGTTCTCGTCGACAGCAGGGGAAGAGCCGAATGCGACGAGCGGGAAAACGACCTCACCCACGGTGTGAACCTCGCCGGTGTCTGCCGTCGTGCCGTCCAACAGATCCGCCGAGGTCAACATCGGTAGGCCCTGTTCGTGCGCGTTCTGCAGAGAGGGGCCTGCCCCCACGGTGTCCGCGTCGACCTCTCGTCCGGCCGCCTCAGCGGCAAGAGCAGACACCATCGACTCCGCGCCGGTCGGCAACACGGCCGCTGAGAGGTCCGGATCACCGTCTGCAGGGACGTAGTGCACCAGGTCATCGGCGCCCACGATGCCGACCGTGTCCGGCGCACCGGACAGTCCGGGGATGAATCCGGTTCCAGCGGGGATCCACACGGGCGCGACACCCGGGTCCACGCGGCGGTAGGCGTCAGTCGCTTCCGCGGTCGACGTGATTTCCACGACGGCCGTCACACACCGGTCACGGACCACCGGCTCCTCAGCGTTGTACTGTTCGACGAGTGACTGTGTGACGTCTGCCGCAGCCGGGTCGGCCCACACGGTGAGACGTTGTTCGCCGTCGATACAGGATGCGGCTGAGTTCTCGTCATCCTGCCGCCCGGCGAGTACGAACCACCCCACCACGACGGCGACGACCAGTATCAGGGAGGTAAGGGCTATCCAGACCCACCCCGCCACCCTGACCCGGGACTCATCCGCGCTGTGCCGTGCCATAGCTGTTCTCCAAGTCATTCTCGAATCCGCCGGTCGCATCGACCGGAGGTACTGAGCGGAAGAAGCCGTCGATCAGGTCAACCAGGGACCGACGCAGGACCTGCCCCCGCGCCGCAAAGTCCCGCTGTCGTCGAACATACTCCGCACGGCCCTCCGCGGTTTCCACGGCGACCGGCTCGAAGCCCCAGTCGCGCAGATCGTACGGGCTGGCCTCCATGTCGGTCCGGCGGACGTCACATGCCAACCGGAACGTGTCGAGCCAGAGTTCGCCGGGGACCAGCGGCCCGAGTTTCGTCGCCCACTTGTACAGGTCCATGGTGGCGTGCAGACAGCCCGGCTGTTCCATCTCGGCCTGGGTCGCCCTGGTCGGGTACAGGGTGTTCCGGGGGACCGCCTCATCGGTGAAGAAGCGGAATGCGTCGATGTGGGTGCACCGCAGCGTGTTGTTCTCGACGACCCTGTCTGTGCCGTCAGCACCGAGTCTGAGCGGCTCCGGGTGACGTGGTGTGTCACGGTAGACCATCGCCCACTCGTGCATACCGAAACAGCTGAAGCGAGGGGTGTGCTCCACCGTGGCGGCGAGCAGACGTCGGATATAGCGGAAGCTACGGCCCCGCTTCGCCATGAGGGCAGGGGCGTCGAGTTCCCACAACGGCGTGTCACGGTCGTCCTGAAACTCCCGGAGACTACCGGTGGTCCCCGGTCGGTCGCCGGCGTCGGCGACGAGCGAGACACCGAACCCGGGGTTCCACCGGCCCAGCTTCCCCGGTGTGACCGGATAATAGGAAAACATAAAGTCCCAGACGGGGTGGCGTTCCCCCCGGGAGCGCCGCTCACGGTGACCGGCTGTGAGCTGCTCGACGCAACTGCGGTGGGTCGCTTCCCGGTGCCGCCACTGCGCCGGGGAGAGGACCGTGCCGGGCGTGGTGCCAGACGTCGTGTCAGTCGTCGTGTCAGTCGTCATGGGTCCAGTCCCTCACGGTTCCGACGAGTTCCTCGATGACGTCTTCCAGGGTGATCACCCCGACCACGGTACCGCCGTCGGAGATCTGGGCCATGTGTGAACTCGTCCTGCGCAGTTCCTTCATCGCGTGGTCGAAGTTCACTCCACCTTCGACGGTGATCAACGTGCGGATGTCATGGGCGTCCACGAGCTGTTCCGGGCCGGTTGCCGGGTCCAGGAGGTTGTCGAGGACGTCCTTGACGTGGATGTACCCCAGGTAGTTACCGGATGGTCCGGCGACGGGGAAGCGCGAGTACCCGGTGTCGGAGACGGCTTCTTCGACCTGTCCCACCGTAATCCGCCCGGTGTCGGCGTCGACCGGGATGGTGTGGACCTCCGACCGGGGGATCATCACCTCACTGAGGGTACGTTTGGAGGAGTTCAGGGCCTTCGAGAGTCGAGTGGCCTCCGAGGGACCGATCAGTCCCTCGGACCGGGATTCCGCGATCATCTGGGAGAGCTCGGAGGGGGACACGGTGGAGTCCAGCTCATCTTTCTGCTCCACCCCGAACAGCTTCAGGGTGATCCTGGCGATCCAGTTGAGGAACACCATGGCCGGGTGCACCAGGCGGCAGAACAGCAGGTGCGGGGCGACCAGGACCGTCGCGACCGTCTCCGGGCCCGCGAGAGCGATGTTCTTCGGGACCATTTCGCCGAGAATGATGTGCAGGATGGTCACGATCAGCAGGGAGATCGCGAACGAGACCGGATGGAGAAGATTCTCCGGGAGCCCGGCGGCGTGAAACGGGGCCTCGATGAGGTGCGCGATCGCAGGTTCGCCGACTTTACCGAGGAGCACCGAGGCCACGGTGATCCCGAACTGGGCACCGGCGAGCATGATCGTGAGGTGCTCGATCGCGTAGAGGACCTTGCTTGCGCGGCGGTTCCCGGCGGCGATCATGTTCTCCAGCCGGTCACGACGCGACGAGATCAGGGAGAACTCCACCCCCACGAAGTAGGCGTTGAGTCCCAGGAGGAGAACGGCGAGGGCGATAGCCCAGAGATCATTCATCATGAGTCACCGTCCTCGGCCACGACATGGGTGTCGGGGACCGGTCGGAGCTGGACACGGTCGATCCGGCGGTTGTCCATGGACACCACGGTGGCTTCCCACCGGACCGGGTTTCCGTCGGTGACGCGCTCCACGAGGTCACGCTCGCTGCGGGGGAGCAGGACCCTGTCGCCCTCGGCCGGAATGCGGCCGAGTGTCGACATCACCAGTCCTCCCAGCGTCTCGTAGGGGCCGTCCGGTGCTGCATAACCGCAGGCGTCCTCGAGTTCGTCGCAGCGCACCAGGCCGGAGAGGTCCCAGAACTGCCCGCTGCGCTGGACCTCGGAGTCCGTCCGGTCATCGTGTTCGTCCCAGACTTCGCCGAGGATCTCCTCGACGACATCCTCGATGGACACGATGCCGGCTGTTCCGCCGTATTCGTCGACGACGAGGACGAGCTGGGAGCCGGCGGACCGGACCAGGTTGAGGACGGCGTCGCCGCCGAGACTCGTGGGGACGGTGGGGACCCGGCGTGCCAGGTCCCGGACCGGGGTCGACGCCCGGTCCGCCGCAGGAATGGTGAGTGCATCCTTGACGTGGACGACCCCGATCGTCTCATCGAGGTCACCGTTGACCACCGGGAAGCGGGAATGCCCGGACTCGTGCGCCTCACGGATGAGGTCGAGCGCGGTATCCGTGGTCTCCAGGGTGTCGACGGTGGACCGCGGCGTCATGAAGTCCTCGGCGCTGGCGTCACCGAACTTGAGGGAGCGGTCGAGGATGCGCACCTTGGACTGGTCGAATCCCTCGGCACCGGAGGAGTGGCGGACCAGGGCGGAGAGTTCCTGGGGTGAGCGCGCCGAGGCCAGTTCGTCGGCCGGCTCGATCCCGAACCGCCGTACGATCACGTTGGCGGTGTTGTTCATCAGCTGGATGAACCGGTGGAAGACGGTGTTGAAGATCCACACCGGACGGGTCAGGAGACGCGCCACCTGCAGAGGATTGGCGATGGCGAGGTTCTTCGGGACCAGCTCGCCGAAGACCATCGACAGGATGGTGGCGATGATCAGGCTGAGGATGAGGGCGACGGACGTCGACGCGGACGCCCCCAGTCCCACGAGTTCGAGCGCCGGGGTGAAGAACCTGGCGAGAATCGGTTCAGCGAGATAGCCGGTCGCCAGGGTGGTGACGGTGATGCCCAGCTGCGACCCGGACAGCATGAAGCTGAGGTCGCTGTGGGCGCGCTTGACCATCTTCGACGCGGCATCACCGCGTGCGGCGATGTCGTCCTCGATGGTCGAACGCTCCAGGCTGGTTGTGGAGAACTCGACGGCGACGAAGAGTCCGGTGCCGGCGGTCAACAACACGAAGCCCGCAAGGCCCAGGATGCTGAGCAGGATGTCCATCCCAGTCCTACCTGTCCAGCCCCAGCTCGCCGAGGTACGCGGTGACGCCGTGACGGTCCAGCACCCATTCAGTGGGGCTGACCCCGGCCTTCCGCATCATCTGCTCGGTGTCACGACGGGTGTCGGCGGTGGTGAGAGTCAGGACGGTGCCTGCCTCACCGGCCCGTGCGGTGCGGCCCGCACGGTGGACGTACGCCTTGTGCTCTGCCGGCGGGTCGATGTGCACGACCAGGTCGACACCCTTGATGTCGATACCACGGGCCGCGATGTCCGTGGCGACAAGGACGGTGGCACGACCGTCGGAGAATTCCTCGATGGCCCGGGTTCTCGCGCCCTGTCCCTTGTTGCCGTGGATTCCTACTGCAGGAACACCATCCCGGACAAGCTTCTTAACTTGACGGTCGACGGTGTGTTTGGTGCGCATGAACATGATCGTCCGCGTCGAGGCGCGTCCGAGCTGCAGGACGACGTCGTTCCGGGCAGGTTTGTCGTCCACGACTCCGAGGAAGTGTGACATGGTGTCGACCTTGGCCCGGACCTCCCCGGTGGAGTGGGTGATCGGGTCATTCATGTACCGCTGGACGAGCACCTTGATGTCTCCGTCCAGAGTGGCGGAGAAGAACAGGTGCTGGGCGTCGGCGGGGATGTGGTCGACGAGACGGCGGACCTGGGGCAGGAACCCCATGTCCGCCATCTGGTCGGCCTCGTCGAGGGCGACGATGTCGACCTGGGTCAGGTCGAGTGCTTTCTGGCGGATGAGATCTTCCGCCCGTCCCGGGGTGGCGACCAGAATGTCGACCGGCCGGGCCAGGGCTGTGAGGTTGCGCTTGATGTTCACGCCACCGACGACCTCAATGACGCGTTGTCCGACGGATTCGGCCAGGGGACGGAGACGTCCGGCGACCTGCTGGGCGAGTTCGCGTGTCGGGACCAGGATCAGGGCCCGTGGCTTACCGGGCCGGGACGCCCCGCCGGTGAGCCGGGTGATGACCGGGAGACCGAAGGTGAAGGTCTTGCCGGAGCCGGTCGGGCCACGTCCCAGGACATCCTTGCCCGCCAGTCCGTCCGGGATGGCTGCAGCCTGGATAGGGAACGGGTGCTTGAGGCCCTGGGTGGCAAGCTCCTTGACGACAGGATCGGGTAACCCCATGTCGGCGAAGAGCACTGATGTGTCCACACCGGCAGCGGGCTCGGCGGGGCCGGCAACCTCGGTCACCCGGGGCTGTCGCTTCTCCTGCTGGATGCGAGGTTCCTGCGGGCGACGCTGTGGGCGTTGCCGGTTGTTCTTGTGCTGCGGACGGTTGCCCTGTTTCTGGGGTGCATGGCGCCCCTGACTCGAACGCTGGCCGGTCTCGGATGACCCGTTCGCGGACGAGTCCGCCGTGCGTTTGCCTGTACGGTTTCCCGCACGGCTGCCTCGGACGACCTTGCGTCGCCGGTTCTGACCACCGGCGTTGGTGCTGCGCCGTCCTTCTTGTTGACCTGACACGGGTTACGCTTCCACCTCGCTGCGGTCTGCGGACCAGAGGGTGTGGAAGTGCCCGGCGCGGTCGGTGCGCTCGTAGGTGTGTGCACCGAAGAAGTCGCGCTGTCCCTGGATGAGTGCGGCGGGCAGTCGCTCGGACCGCAGCGAGTCGTAGTAGGACAGTGAGGACGCGAACACCGGGATCGGCAGCCCGAGCTGGGTGGAGGCGACGACAACGCGCCGCCAGGAGTCCACGAGGGTGCCGACCTCGTTGTTGAAGTACGGGTCCAGGAGCAGTGACTGGACACCGGGGTCGGTGTTGTAGGCGTCCACGATGCGGTTGAGGAACTTCGCGCGGATGATGCATCCGCCACGCCAGATGGTCGCGAGATCACGGGGGTCCACGTCCCACCCATGCTCGTCGGAGCCCGCCTTGATCTCGTCGAAGCCCTGGGCGTAGGCGACCAGTTTGGAGGCGTACAGGGCGCGTCGGACATCCTCGACGAAGTCGTCCTTCGAGACACCGAGGGTCTCCAGCGTGGTGAGCTCACCGGAGGGGAGGTTGCCGGTGGTGGCGGCGCGTTGGTCGCGCGCACCGGACAGTGCCCGGGCGAAGACGGCTTCGCCGATGCCTGTGGTGGGGATGCCCAGGTCGAGGGCCGCCTTGACGGTCCAGCGGCCCGTGCCCTTCTGGCCGGCAGCGTCCACAATGACGTCGATCAGGGGTTTGCCGGTCGCGGCGTCGGTCTGGGAGAGGACCTCCGCGGTGATCTCGATGAGGTAGGAGTCGAGGTCGCCGTCGTTCCAGGTGCGGAAGATCTGTGCGATCTCGGTGGGCTCGATACCCGCGGCGTAGCGCAGCAGGTGGTAGGCCTCGCCGATGACCTGCATATCGGCGTACTCGATGCCGTTGTGGACCATCTTGACGAAGTGACCGGCTCCGTCGGGGCCGATGTGGGTGCAGCACGGGGTGCCGTCGACCTTGGCGGAGATGTCTTCGAGCAGGGGGCCGAGTGACTTGTAGGACTCGGCGGGCCCGCCGGGCATGATGGCCGGGCCGTTGAGCGCGCCTTCCTCACCGCCGGAGATTCCGGCACCGACGAAGTGCAGGCCCCGTTCGGACATCTCGGCTTCGCGGCGGATGGTGTCCGTGTAGAGGGCGTTTCCACCGTCGATGATGATGTCGCCGGGTTCCATGGCGTCGGCGAGTTGGGAGATCACGGTGTCGGTGGCGGGACCGGCCTGCACCATGATCAGGGCGCGACGTGGGCGTTCCAGGGAAGCGACGAATTCGTCGATGGAGGTGGAGGGCACGAAGCTGCCGGTGGTTCCGAACTCGGCCATGAACGCGTCCGTTTTTGCGGCGGTGCGGTTGTAGACGGCAACGCTGTGGCCGTGGTTGGCGAAGTTCCGGGCGATGTTGGAGCCCATCACTGCGAGGCCGACAACGCCGATCTGTGCGGAGGATTCTGTCATGGTGCACCATGATAGCCCCCTCCGGACCAACTCCGCCCGCTGCGGGCGGTCTGTCGCTAGACTCGCCCGAATACACGACATTACGGATATGAGGAGTAACAGGCGATGACGCAGACTGAGGGACGGACCGGTACGGACGACGGTGCGCTGGACCGGATGCTGGAACTGATGACGTCCGCGAGTAAGGGCGAACTCACCGAGGCACAGACAGCGGAGCTCTCGGGAATCTTCGAGTCGTCGATCCCGTCCCTGGACCGTACGCTCGGGCTGCGGTACGTCGAATTCGTTCCCGAGGTGGTCGTGGAGCTGACTGTCACCACCGATCACGTGCAGCCCTGGGGGATCACCAACGGTGGCGTCTACGCGACGATGGGAGAGTCCGCAGGGTCCTTCGCCGGATTCATCGCCGGTGGCGGGGGCATGGTGATGGGGACGACCAATGCGACGAACTTCCTGCGCCCCTCCACCCCGGGCGACGTCATCCGTTCCACCGCCCACGCCGTGCACACCGGTCGGACCAGTCAGCTCTGGCGCATCGACCATGTCAACGCCGCCTCGGGGAAGTTGTGCGCCACCACTGAACTGCGCACCGTGGTGGTGCCGCGCCAGTAGGTCAGCGTCGGTGCGCCTGGTCGAAGAACTCGACCTCCCACCGGGCGGCGTCGAGGAACGCCCGTGCGGCCTCGGCGCGCTGCCGGGGGCCGGCGGTCTCGAAAGCGTCTTCGACGAGAGCGACAGCCTGCCGGACGCTGTCGGTGAAGTCGCCGCCGGAGTAGGTGTCCAGCCAGGCGGCGTAGGGGTTGTCCGGGGTGGACCGCCCGGCGAGTTCCAGGCCGACTTCTGCATAGAGCCAGTAGCACGGAAGTACGGCGGCGGCGCCGACGACATGGTCGCGGGCCTGCACACAGCGCATCAGGTGTGAGGTGTAGGACGAGGTGATGTGGGACGGCGCGGCGGGAGCGGCGTCCCCCAGCCAGGTGCGGTGCAGTGTCGCCTCTTCCTCGAGGCATTCGACGGCGCCCCGGACCCAGAAGAGGGCGGAGACGGGATCGGGGGCGGTGGCCCCCAGCGCGGCGAGCGCGGGGGAATACTGCGACAGGTAGACCGCGTCCTGGGCGAGGTAGAAGTTGAAGTCATCGGAGTCCAGGGTGCCGGTCCCGAGGTCTGTGATGAACGGCAGGCCGGTGATCGCCCGGAGCAGGGGCGACTGTGCCTGCCACAGGGCGGCCGTCCATGGGCCGGCAGCCGGGATCCGGGCATCTACCGGGACGGGGGTGCCCGCGGCGCCCACCGTGGCGAGGTCCGCCGGGTCAGTGAGGAGTTCAGGGACGGATGCGGTCAGGTGCCACGGGGTGGTGTCGGCCGCCTGCGACAGTCGCCGGGCACGGTGGGTGTGGTCCACCGGCCCGTTGCCGGACCCGACATGCAGGTCGTCGGCGTGTCGGATGGCCTCGGACAGCCATCGGCTGGACCACCGGAGCGCGGCGGCGTGATCGGCTCCGGCGGCGATCCGCGTGGCCAGTGCCGAGGACAGGGAGCACCCGGTGCCGTGGGTGTTGTGGGTGACGACGCGGGGCACCGGGACTGTGGTGACCTGTCCGTCCGGTGAGACGACCGCATTGTCGGCGGTGGGGCCGGAGAGGTGACCGCCCTTGACGATGACGGTCGTCTGCAGGTCCGCGGCGAGCGTGCGTCCCTGCTCCAGCGCCTCGTCCAGCGTGGAGGCGGTCGCCGTGCCGCCGAGGACGGCGAGTTCGGCGAGGTTCGGCGTGATCACGTCCACCGTCCGGCACAGGTCGCGGAGGGCGGCTTCCGCGTCTTCCGTGAGCAGACGGTCGCCGCTGGTGGCCACCATCACCGGGTCGACGACGGTGACCGGCACCGGGTGGTCGGCGAGGTAGGCGGTGACGGTGCGGGTGATCTCTGCGGTGCCGAGCATCCCGATCTTGACGGCGTCGACCGTCACATCGTCGAAGACGGCGTCGAGCTGGGCGACCAGGAAGTCGGTGTCGGGGGTGTGTACCTGCCGCACGCCGTGGGTGTTCTGGGCGACGAGGGCGGTGACAACGCTCATGGCGAAGCCACCCGCAGCTCCGATGGACTTGATGTCGGCCTGTGCGCCGGCACCGCCGGTGGGGTCGGTGCCGGCGATGCTGAGTACTCGGGGGATCATGCGGGGTCCTCTACAGCGGTGGGGTTGAGTGGTCGGGGGCATAGTGAACGCAGTTCACGGGCGCCGCGGCGGGGTCCTCGGCAGTCATGACAGCCGAGACCACGCAGATGCCTGCCACGGCGGTGCGTCCCAGAGCTGCAGCATTACCGGCGTTGACGTGCCCGATGGCGACGGAGGGGATGCCGAGCTCGAGGGCGTGTGAGGCGAGGTCGTCGACGCTGCCGGGGCCCGTGACACCCAGGGCACTTCCGGTGTCCGTCTTGGTGTCCGTGAGATCCACCGGCCCGAGCCCCAGAATGTCTGGGGGCCGGACACCGTCACGCATGAGGTGCTCGATGTCCACGATCTGGGCGTGGTCGTCGACGGACAGTCCGATCATCAGATCGTCGGGGAGCATCGAGCGGGCGGCGCGGAAATCGATGTCGTCCTGGCCGATATGCAGGTGTAGTCCGAGGCGGCGCGCAATGTTGATCCTGTCGTTGACGAACAGGGGGACGCCGGTGCCGGCGAGAGCGCCGGCCAGTTCTGTGGCACGGGCCGTGAAGGCGTCGTCGTCGAGGGTCTTGTCCCTGAGCTGGACGACGCTCACCCCTCCGCCGAGCGCCGTGCTGACGATGCCCGGCACGGCGTCGCGCCCGCCGCCGAGGACGGGATCAGTGACGAGGTAGAGCCCCCAGTCGACCGAGGTTCCGGTGCTGCGGCTCAGCGTCATCCGGCGGTCTCCTCGGCAATCTCCTCGACCGAGACCAACCCGGGAATCCCCGAGGGGTCCTCCGCGACGGCATTGAGGGCATCGAGCCAGGCGACGGCGAAACTGCCCGGGCCTCTCCGGTCGCCGTCCTGATCCTGTGCTGCGAGTGCACCGGCCGCGCCGACGTGGGCGTGTGCGGCGAGGACGGCGTCGTGGTCACTCAGGCCCCCCTGCCCGGTGCGGGCGACGCCGAGGTAGGCGGCGGTCAGGGCGCCGAGAGAGCAGCCGGTGCCGATGACACGCTGCATCATCGGATCGCCCGAGGTCAGCCAGCTGGCACGCGTGGTAGACACGATGAGGTCCCGGGGCCCGGAGACGGCGATGACACCGCCGGTGCGTTCCGCCAGGGAGCGGGCGGCCTGCAGTGCGGTATCGACCTCGTCAGTCGAGTCCACTCCACGTCCACCGCCTCCCTGGGCCCCACCGTCAAGGGCGATCACCTCGGAGGCGTTGCCGCGCACCGCAGCGGGCTGACGGGTGACGATGTCACGGCTGAACTCGGTGCGTGCGGCCGGTCCACCGCAGGCGACGGGGTCGAGGACCCAGGGGGTGTGCGCGGCGGTCGCGCCGCGCACGGCCTCACGCATGGCGGAGTACTGGGCCGCAGTGGGGCTGCCGGTGTTGACCAGTAGCCCGGAGGCGATTGCCGCGAAGTCGGCGGCCTCTTCCGGCGTGTCGACCATGGCCGGGGCGGCACCTGCGGCGAGCAGGGCGTTCGCGGTGATCTGGGGGACGACCTGGTTGGTGATGCACTGCACCAGGGGAGCGTGCTGACGCAGGTCGTGGACGGCATGGACGATGGTGGTGAGCGTGTCTGACACGGACCATCCCTTCGCTAGTTCGAACTAGAGCAGGTTCAACGGGTGTGTTCTCAGCGCGTGTCTTCGCGCACCCCGTGTCTCGTGCGGTCCAGCCTACCGTGTGTGACTGTGCAGAAAAGCCTGACCCCGGGCACACCCGTGGTCAGGGGTGTGCCCGGGGTCTCCGGGGAAGCGGCGTCGTGACTAGTCGGACACGGCGCGGGTGTCGCGACCGTCGCCGAACTTCAGGTTGTCCCGGACCTCGATGGACCGGATGTCCTGCTCGTCCTCGAGGGTCCGCAGCTTGCGCAGGGCGTTACGGGCATGCAGCTGCTGGCGGGTGGCCACCAGGTGCCACCGGTTGGCCGACAGGGTGTTCAGGCCCCAGCTGTAGGCGGCGACGAAACGGTTGCGGAATCCGACCATGAACATCAGGTGCACGGCGAGCCACATGAACCAGCCGATCGGCCCGGAGATCTCGGCCTTGTCGAGCTTGACCACCGCATTGAAGCGGGACACGATCGCCATGGTCCCCTTGTCGAAGTACTTGAAGTCGGGGCGTTCGGTGCGGCCCTCCTCGACTTCGGCGCGGATGACCGAGGCGGCGTGCTCACCACCCTGGATGGCGACCTGGGCCAGGCCCGGGAGCCTGTCCAGGCTCATCATGTCGCCGATGACGAAGATCTCCTTGTGGTCACCCACGGAGAGATCCTTGTTCACCGGGACGCGGCCGGCGCGGTCAGCCTCGACACCGTCGATCTGGTCGGCGATGTGCTTACCCAACGGGCTCGCCGCGACGCCGGCGGACCAGATCTTGCAGTACGCGGCGACGGTGGTCTCTTCGTCGGTCTTCATGTTCTTCCAGGTGACACCGTCGCGGTCGACGTTGGTCACCAGTGAGTCGGTGACGACCTCCACGCCGAGCTTCTCGAGCGTCTTCTGTGCCTTGCGGCCGAGCTTCTTGCCGAAGGGGGGCAGGACCTGGGGGCCACCGTCGACCAGCAGGATACGGGTCTGCTCGGTGTCGGTGCGTCGGAATTCGTTGCGCAGGGTGCGGTGGGCCATCTCGGCCAGCTGGCCGGCGAGCTCCACGCCGGTGGGGCCGGCGCCGACGATGACGAAAGTAAGCTGACGGGCCTTCTCGGCGGGGTCGTCGGTGATCTCGGCGCGCTCGAAGGCGCCGGTGATGCGGGCGCGGAGTTCGAGGGCGTCGTCGATGCTCTTCATGCCCGGGGCGAACTCGGCGAAGTGGTCGTTACCGAAGTAGGACTGCCCGGCGCCGGCGGCGACGATGAGGGAGTCGTACTGCAGGACGACGTCCTTACCACCCAGGTCAGCGGTGATGATCTTGTCGTCGACATCGACGTCGCGTACCTCGGCCTTGATGACCCGGGCGTTGTTCTGCTTCCGCAGGATCTGGCGGATCGTCGGGGCGATCTCTCCGGAGGACAGCACACCGGTGGCCACCTGGTACAGCAACGGCTGGAAGAGGTGGTGGTTCGTGCGGTCGATGATGGTCACGTCAACGTCGGCGCCAGCGAACTTCTTGGCGGCGAACAGCCCGCCGAAGCCTGCGCCGATGATGACGACATGGTGACGGCCCGAGGGCCGGAAGGGGGTGGCGGTTGTCATATCAGCGATACTCCTCGTTCTGCGGTGACTGGGAGGGCGCTCGTCTGTGTTGGCGCCGGTGGTCACCACGTGTTCTCTCTGCGTTGTGTCTTTAGCACTGCTGCGTGTTCTACAGGGGGTCGGTGGACGCCGGTGTAGTGTCGTCAGCCGACGGACCTCCCGGTCGCGTCGGACCTGAGTGCCCATACTAGTGCCTGTCGTCGATCTCCTCATCACGCGGGCAGGATGCGGTCAGCTCTCGCCGAGCCCGTTTCTGTTTCGGGTGCAACCGGGGGTGAACGGTAGTTTTTGTCGAGAACGCATGTTACCAGCGAGGACGGAGGCAGATGTGGCACCACCTGTCGACGACGGCCGTCGCCGTCGCGACCCGCGGGACGCTCGGGAGACCTACGTCGACCCCGAGCGCTGGCCGGGGGTGGCGCGTCTGCCTGAGGCGTCGTTTCTCGGTCGGCGGGCGGTTAACCTGCAGCAACGTCTGGAGGACCTCACCCAGGAGCACGGGGTCGCCCTGACGCCGGGGGCGACTCCCCGGTTCGTGGTGGATGACGGACTGGTCCTCGACCGTGTCGTCGACTCGGGGTGGCTCGGCCTCGCTGAAGGGTACATGGCGGGGGAGTGGACCGCCGAGCCTCTGCCGGACGTCCTGGGGGTGCTGTTGACCCAGCCGTTGGAGGGCGGGTTCGGTCGGACGCTGTCCCGGCGGCGACGGCGGGTGTCCGGACATGTGCGTGCCGGTGATCTCCCCGACAGCCTGGTGGACATCTACGCCGGGCGCTACCGTGCCACCGGGTCCGCACTCTTCGCCTCCGGGACGCGGACATCCGAGGTGGAGAACCCGGATCAGGACGGTCATCATCCCGCGGTGACGGTCCGCTACTTCGATGCCCCGACGGACCCGGAACTCGTCGACCGGGCCGACCTGGACTCGGCGCAACGCCACCGCATCAACGCCATGCTCGACGAGGCACAGGTCGGCCCGGGCCACCGGGTCCTGGAGCTGCCGTCCTCCGGTGGTGCACTCCCGGTCATGGCGGCCCAACGGGGAGCGCACGTGGACGTGTTGACCTCGGACGTCGAGCATGCGGAACGGGTCAGGGCCTATGCACACGACGCCGGCGTGGGTGGTGCCGTGCGTGTGCAGACGATCCGCGGGCCAGTCCCCTCACCCCGGCAGTGGTCGGGTACTTATGACGCGATCTTCAGCGTGGAACGCATGGAGACCCTCGGCGACGACGGCACCATCCACTTCCTCCGGGCCGTCGAGCGCATGCTGGCGTCCGACGGGATCGCGGTGATCCAGTCGGTGGTGCGTGTGCCGGACTCCGGCCTGCCGGACGAGACCGTCGGTGAGAGTCTCGACGTGATGCGGGCCTACGTGTGGCCCGCCGTGGAGTATCCCACCGACGAGCACGTGCTGTCGCGAGCGAACCGGGCGGGTCTCCGTCTCACGGCACGCAACCGGATGGGCTCCCACTATGCGACCACGCTGGCACTGTGGCGCTCGGCGTTCAACTCCCGGGAGCGTGCCGCCGCTGCGGCGGGCTTCGACGCCGTCTACCGACGGCTGTGGAACTACCAGTTCGCACTGCACGAGGCACTCGCCCGTGCCGGAGCACTGGACTGTGAGCAGTTCGTGTTCCGTCGGTTCTGAGCGCTACACGGTGTAGAGGTCGGTGTCCCTGGTCTCCGGCATCAGACGGATGGCCACCAGGCTGATCAGCACGACGACGGCGAGGTAGACGCCGACTGCCCAGGGACCGTAGGCGGTGGCCAGCGCCACGGCGATGAACGGGGCGACGGCCGCGCCGAGGATGGAGGCGACGTTGTAGGAGATGCCTGAGCCGGTGTAGCGCACATTCGTCGGGAACATCTCGGGGAGGACGGCGGACATGGAGCCGAAGATCAGACCCATCAGGAGCATGCCGATGCCCAGGAAGATCCCGGCCTTGACCTCGCCGGAGGTCGCCGGGTCGAGGAACGCCTGGAACGCACAGCAGTAGACCAGGATCAGGACGGAGACCACGGTGAGGTAGCGGCGACGTCCCACGGTGTCGGACAGGTACCCGGCCAGGGGAACGCCGATGACGAAGAACAGCACGGTGATCAGCTGGATGACGAGGAAGTGGTTGTAGGGGATCCCCAGACCTTCACCCGCGTCGCGGTCACCGATACCGAAGGAGAGGAACCAGGTCGTCACCAGGTAGAACAGGGTGTATGTCGAGACCATCACGAAAGTACCGAGCAGGACCGGGCGCCAGGCGGTGCGGAAGACCTCGAGGGTAGGGACCTTGACGTCCTCGCCCTTGTCCAGGGTGTCCTGGAAAACGGGGGTTTCCTCGAGCTTGAAGCGCACGTAGAGTCCGATGATCACCATCACCGAGGACAGCAGGAACGGCACCCGCCATCCCCAGGTCATGAACGCGCCGCCAGGCTCGCCGTGGGTGTGGTCCAGCCCCAGGACCAGGATGAGGAACAGGCCGTTGGCCAGGATGAAACCGAAAGGGGCACCGAGCTGGGGCCACATCGCGGCACGGGCCCGCTTGCCTTCCTCGGCGTTTTCGGTGGCCAGGAGCGCCGCTCCGGACCATTCCCCGCCGAGCCCGAGTCCCTGGCAGAAGCGCATCAACGCGAGAAGCGCCGGCGCCCACAGGCCGATCTGCTCGTAGGTGGGGAGCAGTCCGATGATGAAGGTGGCGATACCCATGGTCAGCAGGGCGCCGATCAGCGTGGCTTTGCGTCCGATCCGGTCGCCGAAGTGCCCGAAGAGGACTGAGCCGACCGGGCGGGCGACGAAAGCCAGGCCGAACGTGGCGAGGGAGGCGAGAAGACCGACGGTGGAGTTCTCGTTCTCCGGGAAGAAGAGGTGCGGGAAGACGATGATCGCGGCCGTGGCGTAGGCGTAGAAGTCGTAGAACTCGATCGTCGTACCGATGGTCGACGCGAAGATCACCCGGCTCTTCTTGTTGCCGGTTGTCCGCGCGGTCGTGGCCTTCGGCGGTGGGCCGGAATGATCGGTGAGGGATGTGGTCATGGCGTGGCTGCGATTCTCTCTTCGGAAACGTGAATGTGTCTACAGGACGATGAGGGAAACTACCCTTCCCACACAGCGAACGCAACTGTCCGTTGAGTGGGATACCGGCCTTTCGTGCCCCGGACCGTCTGGGACACCTAGACTCCTTTTGTATGGGAGAGAACCGAGGAAGTACAGACAGCACCGTGATCATCGTCGGGGCCGGCCTCGCCGGACTCGTCGCCGCCTATGAGGCTGAGAAGGCAGGACGGGAGGTGCTCGTTCTTGACCAGGAGAACCGTGCCAATCTCGGAGGCCAGGCCTACTGGTCGCTTGGCGGGCTCTTCTATGTCGGCAGCCCGGAGCAGAAGTTCATGGGGATCCACGACTCCGAGGATCTGGCCTGGCGCGACTGGCGGAACTCCGCAGACTACGACGAGTCCGACAACGACCGCTGGCCGCGTGAGTGGGGCCGGGCGTACGTCCACTTCGCGGCGACCGAGAAACGCGACTACCTGCGCTCCCTCGGGCTCAACGTCCTGCCTACGGTGGGGTGGGCGGAACGGGGCAGTGGGAACGCTTCGGGGCACGGGAACTCGGTCCCCCGGTTCCATCTCACCTGGGGTACCGGGCCGGAGGTGGTCCGTGTGTTCCGGGAGCCACTGCTCGACGCGGAGCGGCGGGGCACGGTCCGCTTCGCGTTCCGTCACCGGGTCGATGAACTGCTCGTCGAGGACGGTGCGGTGGTCGGTGTACGCGGCAGTATCCTGGCACCCTGCGACGATCTGGGACGGGGCGTCGCCTCACCGCGCGATGTGGTGGACACCTTCGAGTACCGGGGTGCGGCGGTGGCGGTCACGTCCGGAGGCATCGGCGGCAACCTCGACCTGGTGCGTCGTTCGTGGCCGACCGAGCGGTGGGGGGAGTGCCCGGCCGACATGGTGGCAGGCGTGCCGGCGCACGTCGACGGACGGATGATCGGTATCTCGACCGACGCCGGTGCGACGACGGTCAACACCGACCGGATGTGGCACTACACCGAGGGAATGGCCAACTGGGATCCGATCTGGCCCGGTCACGGTATCCGTATCATTCCCGGCCCCAGCACCCTGTGGTTCGATGCGGCGGGACAACGACTGCCCACCAACATCTTCCCGGGCTCCGACAACCTCGCCTCACTGGAGCACATCGGACGCACCGGACACGGCTACAGCTGGTTCGTCCTCGACCAGACCATCGCCGACAAGGAGTTCATCTTCTCCGGATCCGAGCAGAATCCTGATCTCACCGACAAGTCCCTACGCAAGCTGCTCGGCAAGGTCGGGCCAGGAACGCACGTCGCGGTACGCAACTTCATGGAGCACGGAGAGGACTGGGTCATCGCCGACGACCTGGAGTCACTCGTGGAGGGGATGAATGACCTGACGGACGCCTCCGCGCCGGTGATCGACGCAGCGGAACTCCGCGGACAGATCGAGGACCGCGACAGCCAGCTCGACAACAAATTCTCCAAGGACGCCCAGGTCAACTACCTGGGGGCGGCACGTAAGTTCCTCGGCGACAAGATCGTGCGGGCCGCGAAACCGCACAAGATCCTCGACCCGGCGCACGGCCCGCTGGTCGCTGTGCGACTGCGGATCGTGACACGTAAGACCCTCGGAGGGATCGAGACCGACCTGTCAGGCAGGTGTCTGCGGTCGGACGGCACGGTCCTCCCGGGACTGTACGCCGCCGGCGAGGTAGCCGGTTTCGGTGGCGGCGGCATGCACGGGAAGAACGCCCTGGAGGGCACATTCCTCGGTGGCTGCATCCACAGCGGTAAGCGTGTCGGCGAAGCGCTGGGCCGAGCCGACGCAGGACGCCAGGCGGAAGCTACGACGCGGTAGCTTCGAAGCAGCTAGGACGCCTCGCCGCCGGTGGGGGTCCCGGTGGGTGTGATGACCGGGAAATCCGACCAGGGGAAGTCGATCCACTGGTCGGTCTTCTTCCACACGTAGTCCGGCTTGATGATCGAACGGGACTTCTCGTAGATCACCGCGGTGCGCGCCTCGGCGACGGTCTCGGCGCAGTACTCCTGGACCAGCTCCAGGGTCTTGCCGGAGTCGGCGACGTCGTCGGCGATCAGGACCTTCATGCCGGACAGGTCGACAGCCTCAGGGGTCGGGGGCAGCATCACCGGCTGGTCCAGGGTCTCGCCCACACCGGTGTAGAACTCCACGTTGATCACCGAGACGTTCTTGATGCCCATCGCGTAGCCCAGGGCCCCACCGATGAGAAGCCCGCCACGGGCGATGGAGAGGATCAGGTCGGGCTTGTAGTCGTCCACGACCGTCTGCGCCAGCTCCTTGATGGCGGTGCCGAAGAGGTCGTAGGTGAGAATCTCGCGTTCAGTGCTCGTGGGGCTCATAGCTCCTCATCGTATCGTGTGCGGCATGCGGACCGGACAGGCTAGTCCCGGTTACGTTCCGGGGTCGCCGGATCGCCGTCCGCGTCCTCGTCGCCGATGTCATCGGCACGCCTGTCCGGTGTCCACCCGTCGGCCCATTCTCCGGAGCCGTAGTCGTAGCCGACGTCGTTGCCGTCCTCGTCGGTGCGGCGGTACCAGTCAGTGACCCTGTCCGCAGTGGAGTCGAAGTGTGCTCCCGCACCCGCGCCGTCTTCGGTCCGTGCGACGGAGATCTCGAAGTCGTCTCCGTGCTCCTGCATGCCCTTGACCACGGCGTTCTGGATGGCGGAGCGTGCATAGTCGCGCCGGATGGCGGCAGGGTCGGTGGAGAGGTCCTTCACGAAAGCCACTGCGAGGACGATGAGCACCACAGAGAACGGGATGGCGATGAGGATCGTCAGGTTCTGCAGACCCGTCAGTGCGGTCTCCCCACCGGTGAGCAGCATGACCACGGCGATGCCCATCATGCACAGGCCCCAGAAGACGATGACGAGTTTCCGCGGGGAAGGGTTGCCCCGTTCGGACAGTGTGCCCATCACCAGGGACGCGGAGTCTGCCGAGGTGATGAAGAACACCGCCAGGACGAAGACGATGATGAAGGGGGTGATCGAGCTCAACGGCAGATTGTCGAACAGGGCGAACAGCACCTGCTCGGGCGAGGAGTCGCCGTCGACACCCTCTCGACCGTCCCGGAAGAAACTGATCGCGGTACCGCCGAAGATCGTGAAGGCGAGGATAAGGATGAACGTCGGCGCCAGGGTCGTCACCAGTGCGAATTCACGGATCGTCCGACCACGGGAGATCCTGGCGATGAACAAGCCGACGAACGGTGTCCATGCGATCCACCAGGCCCAGTAGAAGGCGGTCCACACCGACTGGAACTCCAGCGTGTCATCACCCCAGGACAGCGACCGGCTCATCATGTCGAGCATATTGTCGGCGTAGGCCATGATGCCCGAGGGCACCAGGTTCAGCAGGAACAGTGTCGGACCGAGGATGAACGTGAACAACACCAGACCGAGGGTCAGGCTGATGTTGAGGTTCGACAGGTACCGGATGCCGCGGGCGGCACCTGATACGGCGCTGAGGATGAAACAGAGGGTCAGCACGGCGATGATCATGATCAACACTGTGTTGGTGATGCGCGAGGCGCCCGAGACGATCTGGATGCCTTCGCTGATCTGCAGTGCGGAAAGCCCCAGGGTCGCGGCGGTGCCGAAGAGGGTGGCGATGATCGCCATCATGTCCACGAGCTTGCCCGCGATACCGGAGCTCTGTCGTTCCCCGAACAGGGAGCGGAACGCTGAGCTGAACAGGGAGACCCGCCCGCGGCGGTAGGAGCTGTAGGCCAGGGCCCCGCCGACCATGGCGTAGAGCCCCCAGATGGCCAGGCCCCAGTGGAAGTGGGCCTGCGCCAGGCCACGGTGCAGCGCTTCGGGGGTCTCCGGATCGGTGGTGTGCGGCGGCGGGTCCATGTAGTAGGTCAAGGGCTCGGAGGGACCGAAGAAGAAGATGCCCACCCCGAGGCCGGCACCGAACATCATGGCGATCCAGGCGAACCGTGAGAACTCCGGCTCCTCATCGTCGGTCCCCAGTTTGATCCGCCCGAACCGCGAGAACGCCAGGTAGAGCATGAGGACGACGGCGGAGACCATCACCACGTTGAGCAGCCAGCCGACGTTCTTGATTGCCCAGGCGAACATCGTCGACGACACGTTGGATACCGATGACGGGCTGGTCACACCCCAGGCGATGAAAGAGAGGATGAGCGCCGCGGTGATGAAGAAGACCACCTTGTCCAGCCCGAAGCGGTTACGCTGGTCGTCGACGCTGATGCCCGGGACGAGCCCCGGGTGCATGTCGTCCGGGTAACGCCCCGTCTCTGACGAAGGAGAAGGGGTGGGGGAGTCGACCACGGGCGTATACCCGTCGGGCGACGTGGGTTCCGGGGATTCCGGCACGGAGTCTTTCCGTTCTCCGACCGGGGTTGCTGGGCAGTGGTGCCGGACGGGGTAGGTGTCAGTTCGCCGGGTCATGTTACGTGACGTCCACCGGAAACGTGGAAGAGTCCGTTCAGCGAGTCCGCCGCACGATCGCCACGGAGAACAGGACCACGGCGATGCCGACCACCGACCCGATCACCGTCTCGGCGATACGGGCCCCCAGTAGCATCCCGACAGGTTGCGGATGAGCGAGGAAGACCATGAGCAGTGCCAGCGGCGTGATGAACACCAGCGCCAGGGAGTAGTTCCGCAGGACGAAAAGCTCAGCGAGGAACTGCATCACCACGACCCAGACGATGATCTGCCACGGTTGGCTGGGGAAGGACAGGAGGAAGGCTGCCACACCGACGCCCAGGACCGTGCCGATGATGCGGTGCAGCCCACGCTCCACCTGCTGGCGGTGCCGCGGCGCAGAGAGAGGGACGACGGCGGCAACCTGGGCCCAGTACGGCGAGGCGATGCCGGTGAATGATGCGACGGCCCCGCCGAGCAGTGCGGCGACACCGTAGCGGCTGAACTGCCGGGCTCTCTCAGCTCGGGGAAACGTCGGGGGTGAAGGGACGTGGGCCCCGGTGTTGGCTTCGCCGGTCCACCGCGACAGGTAGCTCAGCAGGATGCACCAGGACGCCGACGCCGCGGCGATGGCCAGGGCGACCCACGGTGCCGCGGTGACCGGCGCTGAGGCGACGGCGGTGGTGGCGAAAACGGTGAACACCGCGCCGGAGGGTTTCAGGTCGCGCACCATGATCACCGTCGCTGTCACCGCGGCGACGAGAGCCCCGACCACGACGGTGACGATGGCATGGGTCGCGTCAGCCCAGTTCAACGCCAGCTGGGCGATCAGCGCCCCGAGCCCCACGCACGCGGTGAGCATGGCACCGACGAGGACCTGCTGACGCACCCGGGTGCGGGGCGGGGTGTACCGGCCGTAGATCGAGGTGAATGCTCCGAATGAGGCGAACAACGACCATTCGATCCGGTCGGTGAGCAGCAGGACGACGACCGGTACCGCCAACGACAGCGCCACACGGACCGCCGGCACGAGATCCCTGTTGCCCGGTGCGACGGTGAGCATGCTCCGGGCGGTCGCCTTGACCGAGACACGTGACGGCCGTAGCGGGTGGTTCAAGCCCCCTGCCACACGGTGTCGAAGGGGGTGTTGGCGGTGACGCGGTGCTCGATGCCGCAGGTGACCAGGTCCTTGGACTTCTGGACGGCTTCGACGAGATCCGTCCCCTTGGCCAACTCGGCGGTCAGCGCGGCGGCGACGGTGCAGCCTGCACCGGAGACCCGTTGCTGCCCGATCTTCGGGGCGCTGAAGCGGGTGATCTTCTCGCCGTCCCACAGCACGTCGACGGCGTCGGCGCCGGGAAGCTCGACTCCGCCCTTGGCCAGGACGTAGGGGACATGCTCGCCAATGCGACGGGCGGCTTCTTCGAGATCCTCGACGGTCTCGATGCTCTCCATACCGGACAGCGTCTGGGACTCGAAGGCGTTCGGAGTTACCACGGTCGCCAGCGGCAGGATCTTCTCCCGCAGGGCGTTGTCGGTGTCCAGTGCCGCGCCGGGTTCCTGGCCCTTGCAGATCAGGACGGGGTCGACGACGAGGTTCTTCCAGCTGCGCTCGGCGAGTTTCTCGGCGACGATGTCGATGGTCTGCGGGGTTCCGAGCATCCCGACCTTCGCGGTGTTCATCGCCTCGGCCGGATGGGTGGCCAGAGCCGCCTCGAACTGCTCGGCGATGATGTCGGGATCCACCGGGTGGAAGCGGTGGCCCCAGTTGTTGTTCGGGTCGAAGGCGACGATGCAGCTCAGCGCACCGACACCGTAGACGCCCAGTTGCTGGAAAGTCTTCAGGTCGACCTGGATGCCGGCGCCGCCGGTGGCCTCGGAGCCGGCGATGACGAATGCGATGGGAGGTGTGTTCATGGAGCCCATGGTAAGGGACGGTTCCTCGTGCACGGCAGCATGGGTTTCGCAGCGCGAACAAACGTCGCACCCCATAAGATACTAATTTACACGGATGACCTGGTCGTATGTTTATACGCTGCTTAAGTAGTGCGATAACTGGCCGACCCGCGGTGACTGGGGCATCGTGACGGGTTCGGTTTCCGTCGGTTCCGCCCGTGGTGCTCCGACTGCTGTGATGGAAGCGCCACTGACGGCGTGGCCGTGCCGTCCTAGTCGACGAGTCGATCGTTTCCGGGAAGCTGCTCGAAGACCTGGCAAAAGGGGCCGAGCGAGGCCGACGCGGCTGGTCAGAGGGTGCCGTGCACGGCGGCGAACGGGTCCCAGGCGGGATCCCGATGAACCTCTAACTCGATATTGTCTGCGATCTCATCGGCTATAGATGCACCCGCCAGCACAGCAATCAGTGCGTGTGCCATGTCCAGGCCCGCTGCCACGCCGGAGGACGTCCAGACCGGTCTTCCGGACGCGTGATCGACGACCCATCGTGCCTGCGGAACCCAGTCGACCTGTTCTCTCTGGGACGTGACCCAGGCCCACGCTTTCTTGTTCGATGTCGCCCGCTGTCCATCCAGGACGCCAGCGGCGGCGAGCACGGCGGCGCCGGTGCACACCGAGGTGATCACCGAGGCGCGTCGGCAGATCGCGGCGATATCGCCGAGAAACCTGAGTCATGGATCAACGTGCGGTTACCCACGCCTCCGGGGACCATGACAACGTCGATGCCACCCTGCCTGTCCCGTAGATCGGTGAAGCTCACATCCGTCTGTACCTGCGCGCCCTGTACACTGCGGACCAGGCGCTTTGCGGAAACTCCTGCGAATTCCACCGTCCACCCCGGAACATGACCGAACAGTTCGACCGGGCCGAAGGCATCGAGGATCTCGAATCCCTCGTAGAGGATCACCGTCACCGTTATCCGCGGTGCGGTTTTGACCGGATTCACCATGTCGGGACCACCCCTTCTCCCGGTGTCACTCGCAGGTCGGTTTCGACGATAGCGAGATCGTTAATACTGGCCTCGCGTTGCCGCATCAGGCCGTGAGTGTTGAACTCCCACAGTTCATTCCCGTAGGACCGCCACCACTGACCGTCGCGGTCGTGCCACTCGTACTGGAATCGCACGGCGATCCTGTTACCGTCGAACGCCCAGAGATTCTTGCGGAGCCGGTAATCCAGCTCCCGGTTCCATTTCTCGGTGAGAAAGCGGATGACCGCACCACGGCCGACGATGTTTTCACTCCGGTTCCGCCAGTTGGTGTCAGGTGTGTAAGCCAGTGCCACACGCTCCGGATCGCGGGAATTCCATGCGTCTTCAGCGGCCTGCACCTTGGCGACTGCATTCTCTCGCGTGAAGGGAGGCAGCGGTGGCCTCACCAGGTCTTTTGTCTCGGATGTCATACGGTTCACGCTACGGTGTGGACTTCGACGCGGGTGAGTGGCATAAATGACCTGTGTCGAACAGTTCACGCCAGCAATCCCGTGCACATCGGGTGGTGATCCTCGCTTTTCCTGAGGTTGTCGCCTTCGATCTGTCGACCGCGGCGCAGGTTTTCGGGTTCCGCGGCGAGGACGAATACCAGGTCACGGTCAGTGGGGCCGTTCCTGGAGAGGTGTCGAGTTCCACCGGCTTCACCATCGGGGATGTTGCAGGTCCGGAGGAGATCTTGCACGCGGACACCGTGATCGTCCCGGGATTCAACAGTCACCTCGATATTGCTGATCCGGCGATGAAGCGAGTGCTCGACCTGCTGCGACGCGCTCCGGAGGGCGGGGTTCGGGTCGTGTCGATCTGCACCGGTGCATTTGCGCTTGCTGCTGCGGGTCTACTCGATGGCCGGTCTGCGACCACACACTGGTGTCGTACCGGGGAACTGCGGAGCAGCTACCCGGCGGTCACGGTCGATCCCGGAGTCCTGTACATCGACCACGGCGACATCGCCACCAGCGCCGGTGTTGCTGCCGGAATCGATCTTTGTCTGCACCTGGTGCGCTGTGACATGGGAGAGGACGTTGCTGCGCGTATCGCGCGGAGGATGGTGGTGGCACCGCACCGGACCGGCGGTCAGGCCCAGTTCATTGAGCATCCGACCCCGAAACCGGGTGTGGGTTTGGCACCGGTGGTCCAATGGATGACCGAGCATCTGGCTGAACCGTTGACTGTCGCCGACTGCGCCAGCGAGGCGGGGATGTCCTTGCGGCATTTCCAGCGACGGTTCACGGGCGAGTTCGGGGAGTCGCCCGCCGCGTGGCTCAACCGCCAACGCGTGACAGAGGCTCGACGGCTCCTTGAGGTCAGTGACCTCACCGTCGATGCCATCGCCCGACGAACCGGGCTCGGTTCGGCGACGAACATGCGTCGACACGTGTTTGCTCAGGTAGGAGTCACCCCCACGTCATACCGACGTAGTTTCCGCCGGGCGACGTGACACGACCGGCCCGGACCATCTGAACCTACTGCCGGTAGTCGCCCAGAAAGTTACCGAGCCGTTCCATCGCTGTGGCCAGTACTTCTTCCTCCGGCAGCAGGACGATGCGCAGGTGATCCGGGGTCGGCCAGTTGAAGCCGGTGCCGTGGACCAGCAGGATGTGCTCGCGTTCCAGCAGGTCCATGACGAATTGTTCGTCGTCCCGGATGTCATGGACGTCCGGGTCGAGCCGTGGGAAGGCGTACAGTGCGCCACGCGGGGTCACGCAGCTCACGCCGTCCATGCTGTTCAACGCAGTGTCCACCACATCCCGCTGCCGGGTGAGCCGTCCATCCGACCCGGTGAGGTCTGCAATGGAGTGGTCGGCGCCACGTCCACTGCCACCAAGCGCAGCCACCACTGCGTGCTGTCCGGGGACATTAGGGCACAGGCGTGTTGACGCCATGAGGTCCAGCCCGTGCAGGAAGTCCGTGGCGTGGTCCTTCGGGCCGGTCACCACCATCCACCCGGCGCGGTAGCCGGCCAGACGGCTGCTCTTCGACAGTCCGGAGTACGACAGTGTCAGTACGTCCGGGGCGACGGCGGCGAGGTGGGTGTGGGCTGTTCCGTCATAGGTGATCTCGTCGTAGATCTCGTCCACCAGCAGCGTGAGGCTGTGCCGCCGGGCGATGTCGGCGATGCCCTCCAGGATGTGCCGTGGATAGACCGCACCGGTGGGATTGTTCGGGTTGATCACCACGACCGCCGTAGTGCGGTCGGTGATGCGGGACTCCATGTCACTCAGGTCCGGGTTCCAGCCGTCATGCTCATCGCAGGTGTAATGCACGGGGGAGCCGCCGGCGAGGGTGACCATTGCGGTCCACAACGGGTAGTCGGGTGCGGGGATGAGGATCTCGTCACCGTTGTCGACGAGGGCCTGGCAGGTCATGGTGATCAGTTCACTGACACCGTTGCCGAGGTAGACGTCTTCCCGTCGTAGCTCGGAGAAGCCCGGGACCGCGGCGTAGCGTGCGGCCACCGCATCCAGCGCAGCGGGGATGCCGTGGGAGTCCGAGTACCCGTGGGAGTCGGACAGCGTCCGTGACATCTCCGCGGTGATCAGCGGGGGCGCGGTGAAGCCGAAGGGTTGCGGGTTGCCGATGTTGAGCTTCAGGACGTCTATCCCGGAGCGTTCCATCTTTGCGGCACGGGCAGCGACGGGGCCGCGGATCTCGTAGAGGACGTTGCGGAGCTTCGAGGACTGACGGACGGTCTTTCTGGTGTGGTTCACGGTGTTTCCTCCAAGACGGGGTGAAATCGGGGCGGTGTGTTACGTGCGCGTACGGCGGTTGTCGCACAGGCGATGACGAGCAGTCCACTGAACAGGGTGGGCAGAGTGACATGTTCTTTCAGCAGGAGGGCGGCCCAGGCGATGCTGAGCAGCGGTTGAATCAGCTGCACCTGACTGACCTGGAGCATGGGACCGAGTGCGAGTCCGCGGTACCAGGCGAAGAACCCCAGGAACATGCTCACCAGGCTGAGATAGCCGAAGGCCGCCCAGGCGTCGGCGTCGACCGCAGACCAGGCGGCCGCGGAACCCGGCGCGCTTGCGGCGGCGAGGACCGTCATCACCGGCAGTCCCAGCACCAGAGCCCAGCAGATGGTCTGCCAGGACCCGAGGTCCCGTGAGAGCAGGCCTCCTTCCGCGTACCCGACAGCACCGGTGATGACGGCGGTGAGGAGAAGGAGGTCCGCGGTATGGAGACCCCCTCCGGCACCGTTGCCGCCGTGGAGGATGCCGGCTGCCGCGGCCGCGGCAGCTCCGAGAACGGCGGCACACCAGAAACGGGCTCCGGCACGTTCGCCGGTACGCAGGACCGTGACGGCAGCGGTGGCTGCAGGCAGCGCCGCGATGACCACGGCACCGTGGGCGGCCGGGACGTCCTGCAACGCCAGGGAGGTGCACACGGGGAATCCGATGACCACGCCGCCGGTGACCAGGCAGAGCCGCCACCACTGGTGGGCCCGCGGACGTCGGCGGTGGCGTCCGGCGACCAGGAGCAGGAGGGCGGCGAGCAGCCCGGCGATGACGGCCCGTCCGGTGCCGGTGAACACCGGGGAGAGTCCACCGGTGACAGCGACCCGGGTGAGCGGGACCGTAAGAGAGAAGGCGAAGACGCCGAGCGCTCCCCACCACAGTCCCGACGGCAGTATCGGTGGACCGTTATCACCAGTAGCGCTACTATTAACCTTCATGTCTCAGAGTAGCAGTGCCCGGCTGGTGGCGGAACTCCGGCAGTGGATCGAGGGCCGCACGGCCGGAACCACACTGCCCTCCACCCGGGCGCTCGTCCGCGACCACGGGGTCGGTCCGGGAACCGTCCAGTCGGCCCTGCGCGCCCTGACTGCCGAAGGCCTGGTGGAGACCCGGCCCGGCGTCGGCACCTTCGTCGCCGCAGGGTCGTCCGGTCGTCGACTCCACCCCGCCGACTACTCCTGGCAGGCCGGTGCGCTCGGTGCCGCCACCTCTGTCGGAGCGACGACAGCCGCCCCCGGTGGCAGTGAGGACGGACCACTGCGCCCCACCCCCGAAGATGCCGTCAGTCTGCACAACGGTTACCCCGACCGCAGGCTGTTACCGGAGAAACTCGTACGTCAGTCCCTGGCCCGCGCCGCACGGAGCGACGCCGCGGTCACGGCGGCCCCGCGCGCCGGGATCCCGGAACTCCGTCAATGGTTCGCACACGAACTCGGCCAGTACGCCCCTGCCGGGACGCCACCGGCCGCAGCCGCCGATGTCACCGTCCTTCCCGGTACCCAGTCCGGCCTCGCGGCGATTTTCCGCGCAGTCGCCGCACCCGGAGACCCGGTGGTCATCGAGTCACCCACCTACTGGGGCGCAATCCTCGCCGCCGGTGAATCCGGGGTCCGGCTGGTTCCGGCGGTGGGCGGTGACGATGGCCCGGACCCCGTTGAACTCGGCAGGACACTCGCCCGCACCGGTGCCCGCGCCTTCTACGCCCAACCGCGTTACGCCAACCCCACCGGGGTCACCTGGTCACCGTCCCGACGCCGCGAGATCACCGACGTTCTCGCCCGTCACGGAGCCTTCCTCATCGAAGACGACTGGGCCCGTGATTTCGGTATGGGCGACGACCCCGAGCCGGCGCCGCTGGCGGCCCAGGACGATGCGGGGAGGGTGGTCTACCTGCGCTCCCTGACCAAGAGCGTCTCCCCGGCGTTACGGGTGGGCGCCGTCGTCGCCCGGGGACCTGTGGGTGAACGGATCCGCGCCAATGTCACTGCATCGGCAATGTACGTCAGCTCACTGCTCCAGTCGGCAGCCCTGGATGTCGTCAGTCAACCGGCATGGCGGACCCACCGGGCGTCGTTACGGGGCCAGCTGCGCTCCCGACGCGATCTCCTGGTCGACGCCGTCCACACCCATCTTCCGGACGCAGTGCTCTGCGGGGTGCCCGGCGGGGGACTGAACCTGTGGGTGCGGTTGCCCGACACGACCGATCTGCACCGGCTGGTCATCGACTGCGAACGCGCCGGGGTGATGATCGCCTCCGGCGACGGCCTGTTCCCCGCGGAACCCACCGGAAAGTTCGTCCGGCTCAATTTCGCCGGACCCGACCCCGGGCGGTTCGACCCGGCGGTCAGGACAGTCGCCGAGGTCCTGTCACGCTGTTGTTGAGGTGTTTGCTGACCTGCTCGAGTACCTCCGCGACCCCGTCATCGTCCGCACCCGCGGTGATCTCGTCGGCGATGGCGAGGACTGCCGGATCTGCATTGGCGACCGCCACCCCCCGACCTGCCCACTGCAGCATGTCGATGTCATTCAACCCGTCGCCGAGGGCCAGCACCTCCTGCGGGGCGATCCCCAGGTGGGAGCACAACCGGGCCAGTCCGGCGGCCTTGGACACCCCGGCAGCCATCACCTCCACGAACGGCGCGCCAGACAGTGTGACCTCCACTCCTCCGAGTCTGCCCACCTCGTCGGACACAGCGGCGAACAGGTCCTCAGCAGGGATCGACGGGTGACGGAACACCAGTTTGCCCGCCGGCGCCGCGACGAGTTCCCCGGCATCCGCCCGTTCCATGGACGCCGGGTCACGGCTGTGATCCGAGGTGGACGCCAGCTCGGCGTACCCGCTTTCGGCGACGAAGCGGGCGCCGAGATCCCGGACGGCGGCGAAACGGGCACCGGGGAAGCGGCCACGCACGGTCTCGACCACCTGCGCAAGGGACACCGGTGCGGTCTCGACGGAGAAAAGCACCTCGCCGCTGCCCAGGTGGACACCACAGGCACCGTTGCCGCAGACAGCCCAGTCCGAGAAACCAGTACGCGCGTTGACCGCCACGACCCCGCGGACGTTGCGGGCCGTGGCAGGGATGATCCGGACACCGGCCGAACGCGCCGTCTCGAGAGCGGCGACGGTGCGGGCACTGACGGTCTTGTCGCTCCGCAGCAGCGTATTGTCCAGGTCGGTGGCGATCAGCCGGACGGGCGTCATGCCGGTGTCATTCCGGCTCACCGCCGGGCACGGTACCGGGGACGAGGGTGCCGAGCTCCTCACCGTCGCGTCCGAGCACGGTGAGCGCTCCGTCGCCCAGTTCCACGGTGCTCACCCCGAGGAGCCACTGCGACCAGCCGTCCCCGCAGGCCATCATCGTGGTGGGGAACGGCTCCACCGTCGCGGTAGCACCGTCGACGGAATAGGTCGTGGTGATGCCGTTGCAGGCGTCACTGCCGGTGATGCCGCCGTCGCCGTCGAAGCTCAGGTAGCCTTTCCCCTCGGGATCCACCCAGGTGCCGGTGAAGTCGGTCGGTGAGTCGGGTGATGTGTCGGGCACGGTGCTGGCCTCCGTTGTCGGGGGTGGGTCGGGATCATCGGAACCGCCGCAGGCCGTCAGTCCCACGGCGAGCAGGACCGCAGCAAGCGCCGTGGCCGGGCGTCCTGCCCGCATCAGAAGGCCGGACGCAGGACGCCGAGGACGCCACCGTCGTCACCGTGGACCACCAGTACCGCGCCGTAGTGGTGGATGGTGGACACCCCCTGCAGCCACTGGCTCCACGGTCCGGTGCACGCCATCATCGTGGAGAGGAAAGGATCGACGTCGGCGACATTGCCGTTGACCGTGTACGACGAACCGACGCCGTTGCATCCGTCCGTCCCGGAGATCCGCCCGTGGTCGAACGTGACCTTCGCACCACCGGTCGGGTTCGCGTCAACCCAGGTGCCCGTGAACGGAACTGCAGGAAGGGAGGACAGAGAGGGGAGCGAGGGTAGGGACGACCCAGGGAGCTCCGGCTGCGCGGCAGCGGTCGGGGTGCCGGCCAGTCCGACGACGGCCAGCGCAGCGACTGCTCCGGTGAGAACTTTGCGGGTGAGGGTCATGACGTTCCACTCCTTGGTGGGGTCGGTGAGACTCGCTTCTGTTATCTGTTCCATCGCCCCGGGCTATCGGGGTGTTAGCCGGTGATCTCGTCCATGGCGTCGTCGCGCAGGAAGTCGCCCGCCATCTCGACAGCCGGTCCAGAGGAGTCGGCACCCTCGATGAACACGCAGAATGCGAGGTCACCGACACTGCCGACGAACCACCCGTGGGCGTCGCCGTCGCCGATTTCGGCGGTACCGGTCTTCCCGCCCAATCCGTCGATGTCGCTGAGCGAGGAGGCTGTGCCGGAGGTGACCGCTTCGCGCATCATCGACCGCAGGGCCCCGACCACGTCAGGATCGAGGGGGTCGGGGGCCGCGTCCTCCAGGTCGCTGGTCGTCTCTTCACCCTGGATCACCGACGGGGTGACCATCCTGCCGTCATGGGCGACCGATGCCTCCATGAGCGCCAGGCCGAACGGAGACGCCAGTACCTCGCCCTGGCCGATCGCCGACTCGACCCGCGCGGCCCCGGGCTCGGTGACGGGGACGGAGCCGGTCATGCTCGTCATCCCGGGCGCATCGAAGTCGACCCCCAGTCCCAGGCGGGCCGCGGTGTCCTTGAGGTCCGACGGTTCGAGACCGCGGGAAATCAACGCCTGGGTGGTGTTGCAGGACTCGGCGAAGGCGGTGTGCATCGGCACGGTCCCCAGGTCGAAGTCATTGTCATTGGGAATGACCCTGCCGTCGACGTCGACACTGGCGGGGCACTCGACCTCCTCGTCCGGACTGACCGTCCCCCGGCCGAGCGCTGCGGCGGTGGTCACCGTCTTGAACGTGGAGCCGGGAGGGAACTGGCCGGTCATCGCGGGGGTGCCTTGGCGATCTGCCGCGGCGTTCTGGGCGGAGGCGACGAGGCCCCCGGTGGAGGCGTTGAGTGCCACGATCGACGCAGCGCGGTCTTCTGAGTCCAGGGCCCGTTGCGCGGCGGCCTGGACCCCCATGTCCATGGTCGTCCGGATCGGATCGGAGCTTTCAGGCTTCTCCTGTCCCAGAATCTCACCCTCGAGGCCCTGCTCCTCGTCACCGGTGGTGGTCAGCGTCCACCCGGCCGTCTCATCGAGACGTTTCTCCCAGTACGCACGCACATCACCGTCAACCGGGGACGACGTTCCGTCGGAGGACAACAGGCGCCCCTCTTCCCGTGAGCTCACCCCGGCGATGTCGTCGAGGGCCCCTGTGACCTTCTCGGCGTCCTCGGGCCGGAGTGAGAACAACGTGGTCGCGTCCCCGCCGGCGTCGGTGATCTGCGCGGCAATCTCGCCGGCGTCGATGTCGTTGATCGCCGGACGGGCCGCGTCGGCAATGGCGGAGGCCTGCTGTTCCGGTGCCATCTCGTCGGTGGCGCTCGCCGAGAAAACCGTCACCGTGGTCCACGACATCTGTGTGTCGTTACGGGCGTCGAGGACGGGAAGGTCGTAGGTGCGGTCGTCGGAGTAGGACACCGTGGTTTCGGGGGTCAGCGCCGAGGCGAAGATCCGTGGGTTCCACGTGACCGGGTCGCCGTCACCGTCCGTCGTGGACAGCGCTCCCTCGGAGGTGACCTCGTCGCCCGACGGGACGGTCCAGGTCGTTGTCGTCGTACCGTCCTCAACGTCCAGGTGTACGGAGGTGTCACCGGTGGAGTCGTCCAGCTCGGCGAGATAGCGCTCCGCGGTGTCGGGGTCGTCGGTCTGTGTGGCGGCACCGGCCCAGTCACCCTCGTTGACCATGTTGATGAACTCGTCGGTGGGGGAGTCGCTCCACGGCGCCGAACACCCGCCGAGCAGGACAGCGGTGGACAGGAGGGCCCCTGCCGCGGGCAGACAGGTACGACGGGCGGGAGTTCTCATGGGTCCAAGTTCACCGTTCCGGGCCCACGGATGCAAGGCGCGAGGGAAAACAGGGTAGTTTTGCATTAGAACAGGAATGTCGGGAAACCGGTCCTGTCTCGCCCCTTTGTTCCGCCTTATTTCGCCTTATTCCGCACTATTCCAGGAGGTAACCGGACATGATCGAGAACAACTTCTACACCGCAGAAACCCAGGGTCCCTATGAGACCGCCTCCATCGGTCGGCTCGAACTCGAGGACGGGGGAGTGATCGACGACTGCTGGCTGGCCTACGCCACCGCCGGCACCCTCAATGCTGACAGGACGAACGCGATCCTCATCCCGACCTGGTATTCCGGTACCCACGGGACATGGTTCCAGGAGTACATCGGCACGGGCCATGCACTGGACCCGTCGAAGTACTTCATCGTCTGCGTCAACCAGATCGGTAACGGAATGTCCGTGTCCCCGCGGAACACCGACGACGACTCCATCGCGATGTCGTCATTCCCGAAGGTGAGGATCGGCGACGACGTCGTGGCCCAGCAGCGGCTGCTCCATCAGGAGTTCGGCATCGAGGAACTCTTCGCGGTCGTGGGCGGGTCAATGGGTGCCCAACAGACCTATGAGTGGATCGTGCGGTTCCCGGACAGGGTCCACCGTGCCGCGGCCATCGCCGGAACCGCACAGAACACCCCGCACGATTTCCTGTTCACCCAGACCCTCAACGAAGCCATCGAATCCGATCCCGGGTTCGCCGGGGGCGAGTACACCTCGCACACCGATGTCGCCGACGGCCTGCGGCGACAGTCCCACCTGTGGGCCGTCATGGGGTTCTCAACGGCCTGGTGGAAGAAGGAGGCCTGGCGCGGTCTCGGCTTCGACGCTCCTGAGGCCGTACTGTCTGACTTCTTGGATCCGTTGTTCATGTCGATGGACCCGAACACACTGCTGAACAACGCGTGGAAATGGCAGAGAGGCGATGTGTCCCGGCATACCGGCGGCGACCTTGCCGCAGCTCTCGGCCGTGTCACAGCGACGACTTTCGTGATGCCGGTCAGCGAAGACATGTTCTTCCCGGTCCGTGACTGCGCTGCAGAACAGGAGCTGATCCCCGGCAGTGAACTGCGGGTCATCGACGACGACGCGGGACATCTCGGACTGTTCAACATCAGCCCGGACTACATGAGTCAGATCGACGCGAACCTCACTGACCTGTTTTCCCGCTGAACAGCCCCGCAGCCGCAGTCACTGGAGAAATGACAGCGCCGTCGGCGCCGTGTTCAGGACGATGACCACCCCGACGATGCCTACCGCCCACGAGAACGCCCCCGCCGCACCACGCACACTCCAGTCGTGGACACGGGCGAGCACCCTGTCCAGGCGGTTTCCTCCCGCCATGCGTGCCACCGCCAGGACCGCAGCCGGCACGATCATGACCACGCAGTAGGCGACGAGGATCACTGCAGACCGTGCGAGACCGGCGCCGCTGTCGACGATGATGCCGATCGCCGCCAGGTAGGGGATCATCGTCGCCACCTCCGCGAGCCCGGCCACCAGGGCCAGTCCGGTCAGTGCCCGGTAGCTGGTGCTCGCGACGCGGACACGTTCCGACCACCGGCGGGCACCGGCCTCCGGGTCACCGCCGCGCTTACGGACGGCTTTCGGGTCGATCCGGAACGACCACACCACCAGCAGGACACCGAGGACCGCGAAGACAGTCATCGCACCCGGGGAGGTCAGGGTATCGCCGAAGCGTTCGAGCAGCGGAAGGGCCCCGGCGGTGAGTGCGACGCCGACCGCCCAGTAGAAGGCACCGATGACAGCCAGGTAGTAGAAGGTCGCCGCGGCAGTTCTTCCGGCGGTCACTCCGGCACTGCCGCTGACGACGAGGAGAAGGAGTGGCACAACCAGGGTCCCGACGCTCGTCGAGTCGACCAGCGCCAGTACGACCAGGGACAGGTAGCTGAAGGAATCGGGGAGGGAATCCATGTGTCTCATCGTTCTCTGCCGGGTGGCCGGGCGACCTCCTCCATCGGTAGGAGATTTCACGTCCGTGTGCCTTGCTAGCCTTACTTCCATGGACACCGGTCACTTTCCCGTCATCAGCAGGGGCGACGTCCGTGCCATGGTGCTCTACGTGGTCGTCGTTGTCGTGCTGTACCTGTCCGGGGTGACTGACCAGCCCTTCCTCAGCGGAGTCATTGCGGCGGCGCCGTGGCCGGCTGCGGTCTCGCTGGCATTGATGTTGACCGGTGCGCTCGGCACCCTCTTCCGCTCCTCACGTCCCGGACTGCTTCTCGTGGTGGTTGTTCCGGTGAGCCTGCTGGAACTTCTCGTCGGCAACCAGGTCAGTGCCTACATCCTTCTTGTGGAAGGGTTGTGGGCGCCGGTGGCGCGGGGCAGCGTCCGGTCTGCGAGGTCCGCCACCGTCACGGGAATTGCCGTCGGTACCGTGATGGCGGCGGCGATGCTGGTGAGTTGGGGTGACGCCATTCCGCTGGGAACCGCAGTGGTCGTCGGAGCGATGATCATCGTGGTCGCCGTGTTCACCCCGTTGGCCTGGGGATGGGAGGTACGTCACCACCGGGTCGCCCAGGAGGCGGCCGAAGAACTCGCCCGTACCGAACACGAACTTGCCGGTGAACGCGCTGCCCGCGAGGTGGAGTCGGACCGGTTGCAGATCGCCCAGGACCTGCATGACGTGGTGGCAGGACACCTGACCGCCGTCTCCCTGCACACGAGCCTGGCGCTGGACCTTGATGAACCTGTCGCTCGGGCACGGTCTCTCGAGACAGCCAGGGACAGTGCGGAGGCGGCATTGGGTGATCTCCGTGAAGTGATCGGGGTGCTGGCGGGCCCGGGCACGGGGGCAGGACGTCAGGCGTCCTCCACCGTGCCGACGCTGAACTGGGACATCTTCCGCCAGCGGCTGGGAGCCGAGGCTGTCGTCGGAATTGATCCGCAGGTCGACGATCCCGCCGTCGTGCCGACCGGCGTCCGAACCGTACTACTGCATATCTGCGCGGAGGCGGTCACCAACGCCGTACGGCACGGTGCCTCGCCGCGCTCCCTGCACGTCGTCGTCCATCCTGGTCACCTGGAAATGGACTGCCGGAACCGCTGTCGTGCCTCGACGGCTCCGAGGACAGGGGAGACCACCACGCTCGGACTACGGACCATGGGCAACCGCGCACGTGCGCTCGGAGGCACCGTCGAGGCAGTGCACGAATCCGACACCTGGCGGCTCCGGGCACACCTGCCGCTGCACACATCCGGGGAAGGGGGCCGATAATGCCCAGCGCACCGATCAGAGTCGTCGTCGCTGACGACCAGGCAGCCTTCCGGACGGGGATCGTCACATTGATCGCATCCGCTCCCGACATGTCCGTGGTCGGGGAAGCGGACGACGGCCCGTCGGCGGTGGACGTCGCCCTCCGGGCCCGCCCAGACATCGTCCTGACAGACGTGCGGATGCCCGGCGCCAGCGGAATCGAAATCACCCCTGCCTTATGCGCCGCCGGGTGCCGGGTCCTTGCGATCTCCGCCTACGGCCTCGACGGTGACGTCCTCGACGCCATCGGCGCGGGCGCCGATGGATACCTGGTGAAGACGGAACGCCCGGCCAATATCCTCGCTGCGATCCGGTCCGTGGTCCAGGGGGACGCAGCACTCTCCAATGAAACGACCACCGCCGTGCTCACCGCCCTCCGTCAACGGGCCGAGCGCACAGAACGCACGGAGCCCGTACCCGACCCCGGGGACGTTCACCTCACCGCCAGGGAAGATCAGGTCCTGGCACTGGTGGCCGCCGGGTTGCCCAACCGTCAGATCGCAGCAGACCTCCACATCAGTGAAACCACGGTGAAAACCCACCTGGGTAACCTGTTCGCCAAAATCGGTGCGGTCTCGCGGCTCCAAGCCGCCCTGTGGCACCGGGAACACCGGGTACAGTGATCCGGGTGAGCGAATACGCAGACGTCAGCGCCGTCACACCGAGCGGCGACCACCTCTGGAGCGCAGAGATCGACCCGGGATGGACGATTCTGGGCAACCCGAACGGCGGCTACCTGCAGACGGTCATGGCACGGGCGGCAGTGGCCGAGGCCGAACAGTCCACCGACGCCAGCGTCCACCCCCATACCGTCGCCGCCTCCACCCATTTCCTACGGTCACCACGCCCGGGAGCGGTGGAGCTGGCTTCCGAACTCCTGCGCAGCGGCCGGACCACCACACAGGTCCGCGTCCGGATGAGCCAGCACGGGCAGATCACCGGCGAATCACTGTTCACCCTCGGAGAACTCGGTGACGCCGACGTCGACTGGTCCACGGCGGATCTCCCCGCGCCGGGGGCCGCGTTCGACGAGTGTGTGCGCTTCACCCCGCCGCCCGAGCAGTTTCCCGTGGAGATCCTCCACCACGCCGGGCTGTACCTGCACCCCGGGCAGACCGCCTTCACCGCCGGTGAACCCCGCGGACTCGGCGAGGTGCGGGCGTGGGTCGAGCTGCCGGACGGGGAGAACTTCACCCCGGAGTCCCTGCTGCTCGCCGCCGACGTGCTCCCGCCGGCGACGTTCGACGTCCAGCCCGGCGGGTGGGTACCGACCATTGAACTGTCGACATATGTCCGGGCGGTGCCCGCGCCCGGACCGGTGAACGTCCTGTTGAAGGCCAATCTCGTCCAGGGCGACCGGGTCGATGAGTCGGCGACAGTGTGGGATGCGACAGGTACGCTCGTCGCCCAGTCCCACCAGTTCGCCGGGATCCGGTTCTCCTGACCATGAAGTACACCCACGGACACGGTCCGGCGGTCCTCGCCAACCACGTGACACGCACGGCACAGGACTCCATGGCGTTCGTCCTCCCGTACCTGCACCGCGACTCCCGGGTCCTCGACGTGGGGTGCGGTCCCGGATCGATCACCCTGGACCTGGCAGCTGCCATCGCCGGTGAGGGCGGGGCGGCGTCCCAGGTCATCGGTGTGGAGAACACCCCGGCACCTGTGGCCGCTGCCGAGGAGCTGGCTCGCCGCCGCGGTATCGGTGCGGTGTTCATGACCGGTGACGCACAGGCACTGCCGTTCCAGGACGGGACCTTCGACGTCGTCGTCGCACACCAGGTGCTCCAGCACCTGGGTGACCCGGTCGGCGCTCTGCGTGAATGCGCACGTGTCGCCGCCCCCGGCGGTATCGTCGCGGTACGGGACGCCGACTACGACGCCATGTTCTTTTATCCGCAGCCGGAGGGAATGCTGGAATGGCAGCACGACTACCGGCGTCGGGCACGGGCCAACGGCGGAGAGCCCGATGCCGGACGCCACCTGCCGGAGTGGGCCCGCGCCGCCGGATTCGGCCCCGGGCAGATCACCTTCAGCACGACGACATGGCAGTACAGTGCCGGGGCGGGGGCCTCGTGGCTGGCGGACAACTGGACCCGCCGCACCCGTGAGTCCGGTGCAGTCCCCGCAGATGCCACCGACCGAATCTGTGCCGGATGGCGGACATGGCGTGAGGATGAGGCCGCGGTGTTCGTGATGCCGCACGGTGAGTTGTTGATCCGGGTGTGACCGGATGGAAGACTGGTCACATGAGTAACCAGCAGCCCTACCGTCAGGACCCGAACCGTGGCTACGGCCAGCAGTACGAGCCGACACGGCAGTACGCGCCGCAACAGCCGCGGCAGAACCAGGGCTACCAGCAGCAGTCTCAGTCGCCCCAGCCTCCCCGGCCCGAGAATCTGCTGGCCGGGCGGTTCGACACCAAGAAGGTCATCATCAACCTGGTGATCCTCGGTGTGCTCTGCGCGGTGATCTCCTTCGCCGTCCTGCTGGTGATCGACCTCATCGTCTCCGCCGTGACCGGCTGGGCCGCCCAGGGACCGGGTGCCGCGGTCGTCTACGGTGCGATCGCCGGCATTGTCGGCGTCCTCGCCGGTCTGCTGTACATCCCGGTGGTCGGAACCGGGAACGAGAATCTCTTCGGCGCCGCGATCCTCGCCCTCGCCATTGCCGCGGGTGTGGTGTACGTCCTGCTGGGCGGGTTACTGGACGGGGACTGGAATACGCTGCTGACCCTCGGCGCGATCCTGTGCACCGCAGGTACGGCCTATGTGGCGCCGACGCGTATCGAGTCTGCCCGCGTGAGGTAGGGGAGCCGGGACAGGAGGGGACAATGCCGCGGACGCCAGCTGTGGATGCTGAGATCGCCCGGGTGGTACAGGCCACCGGAGTGGCCTGGGACATCATGGTCCGCGCCTTTGAGGCTGCCGGTGGTGCGGAGTCACCCCACGCCGAGCTGGCGGCCGCGGTGCATCCCCTGATGGTCGACTCCGGAGTCGACAACCCCGGGTGGTGGGGGCAGGGGGCACGAGGTGGCCTACGAGAAGCAGATCGGCCGTCGTATCACCGGGCAGTCGAGTGCGGGGGACTTCCAGGTGGCGGCGTCACGCACCGTGGGTGCCGGGGCGGAGGTGCCGGAAGGGGAGGACGCTCCAGCCGTCGTCCGTGACAGGGTGGGCGCGAGGATCGTCGCCGACGAGCCTGTCCGGCTGCGCGGGGAACCGCGTGTCTCTGACACGCCGAAACGGTCCTACTGGCGATGCTCCCTCGAGGACGGAACCTCCCTCGAGGTCGCGGTGGCACCGAAGAATGAGACGCGGGTGACGGTGACGCTCACCGTCTCCGGCATGGTGTCTGCCGAACAACGGGAGTCGATGCGTGCCGTGCTGAAGGAGATCCCGGCGGGAGTGTGACGGGCGTGTACGATATTGCCCACACCTCAGCATGAAGAAAGGCAAACCTTTGACGGGCACGATGCTGGATATCCCCCTGATCGATGTCGCGGAATGGCGCACCGCACCGGTGGAACGACGTGGGGAACTCGCCGAGCGCCTGGACCGCGCCATGCAGGACTCCGGGTTCTTCATGGTCAGTGGCCACGGTATCGAGGACACTTGGTCGGCCGAACTCCGTACCGCGGCGGCGGAGTTCTTCCACCTGCCGGACGCCACCAAGGAGAAGTACCGGACCGTCGTCGGAGGTCGCGGTTGGATACGCACCGGCGATGAAGCCAACGCCTACTACGGTGAGGAGGTCGACCCGGACACGGCCGACCTCAAGGAGACCCTGACTTTCGGCCGTGAGTACCGCACCGGCGACCAGGACATCGACGCGGTGTACTTCCGCCCCAACGTGTACCCCGACGAGGTTCCGGCGCTGGAAGCTCTGGTCAGCCGCTGGGCAGGAGCAGCCCGTGATCTCTACCGCGACCTGCTGGAAATGCTCGCCACCGCACTGGGTCTGGACGAGCGCTTTTTCGTCGACCGCGCGGAGAATTCGCCGCACACCTTCAACATCAACCGCTATCCGGCGCTCTCCGTGGTGGGGCGCGCCAAGCAGGACCAGTACCGGATCGCGCCGCACACGGACTGGGGATTGGTGACGATCCTCGACCGTGAACCCGGCTACGGCGGACTCCAGGTCCAGACCGCCGACGGAGAATGGCAGGACGCGCCCTATGTCGAGGGGGCGCTGACGATCAACATCGCCGACCTGCTTGCGCGCTGGACCGGGGACCGGTGGCGGTCCACCCGTCACCGCGTCCTGGCACCGAGTGAGGATGCGCCCTCTGAGGAGCTGTACAGCATCATCGCGTTCATGGAGCCTGACATGACACAGGTGGTCGAACCCCTCGCCCCGCCAGCAGGCGGGGGAGCGGACTACACGCCGGTGCGGGCTGCGGAGTACTTCAGCGAACGTAACGCGGCCGCGACGGTGAGCTGAACCGGTCCGTCACGCGTCCTCGCCGAGGGCCCGGTTCAGCCGTTCGACTTTTCCACTGATTTCCCCGGTGCGCCCGGGGCGCAGGTCCGCCTTCAGGACCAGTGAGACGCGAGGGGAGTACTCGCCGACCGCCTCGCAGGCACGCTTGACGACCGGCATCACCTCGTCCCACTCGCCCTCGATGGTGGTGAACATCGATGTCGTCTCGTGGGGGAGACCGGATTCCCGGATGACGTCGACTGCCCTGGCCACGATGTGGGCCATGGAGCCGTCGGGTTCCGGGGTGGTCGCCGGGGCGATGGAGAACGCGAACAACATACCGGCCAGCCTACATTCCCAGCTTCTCCAGGGCCGTCCGCAGACGCTCGACGGTGCCGTCGACGTCGGCGAGCTTGTCGAGGCCGAAGAGGCCCAGACGGAACGTGGAGAAATCCTCCGGCTCACCGCACTGCAGGGGAACACCACCGGCGACCTGCACGCCGGCCTCCTTGAACTTCGCGCCGGACTTCACGGCCGGGTCATCGGTGTAGGCCACGACGACGCTGGGGGCGGCGAACTCTCCGCTGGAGATCGTGGTGATGCCGTGCTCGTCAAGCAGGGCGCGGACCTTGGTGCCGAGGTCGATCTGTGCCGCGCGCAGGTTCTCCAACCCGCGGTCGCGTGCCTCGGCCATCAGCTCAGCGTTGTGCGCCAGTCCGTCGGTCGGCAGCGTGGCGTGGTAGGGGGTACGACCCTCGCCGTATTCGTCGGTGATGAACAGCCACTTCTTGAGGTCGACGGCGAAGCTGGTGGAGGTGGAGTTGTTCACGGCGTCGCGTCCTGCTTCGCTGAGCATGACGTAGCCGGCGCAGGGGGTGCCACTCCATCCCTTCTGTGGGGCACTGACCAGTACGTCGACACCGGTGTCGGTCATGGAGACCCAGGAGGCGCCGGAGGCGACGCAGTCGAGGACGACGAGTGCGCCGACCTCGTGGGCGGCCTCGGCCATGGCGGTGATGTAGCTGTCGGTGAGCTGGATGCCGGCGGCGGTCTCCACGTGCGGGGCGATGACCACCTCAGGACGTTCGCGACGGATCGCGGCGGTGACGTCCTCGATCGGGGCGGGGACCCAGGTGGAGGTCGGCTCGTCACCGGTCTGCCGGGCCTTGAGGACGGTCACGTCGTCGGTGATCCTGCCTGCGTCGATGATCTGCGACCAGCGGAAGGAGAACAGACCGTTGCGGACGATGAGTGCGCGTTTCCCCGTGACGAGCTGGCGCGCGACAGCCTCCATGGCGTAGCTGCCGCCGCCGGGCACCACGGCGACGGTGGCGGCGTCGTAGGTTGTTGTCAGGATGTCGCGGATATCCTGCATGACCTTCGTGAACCGGGCCGACATGTGGTTGAGGGACCGGTCCGTGAAGACGACGGAGTATTCGAGCAGTCCATCGGGGTCGATATCATTGTGTGGGAGGTTCATGCTCTTATTCTCCCACAGAGTGATCTGTCTCTCAGCATGAGGGGTGACAACTGCCCGGGTGATTCGACGTGGTCAGGCTCTGTCATCGGTCGCGATGATGGCGTCGATCTGGACGGATGCGCCGAGGGGGAGTGCAGCGACCTGAATGGTCGTCCGTGCCGGATACGGCTCTGTGAGCCAGCGGGCGTACTCCTTGTTGACGGCGTCGAAGTCGTCGTAGGAGGTCAGGTAGACCGTCGTTCTCATGACCTGGGACCAGGTGAGATCATTCTCAGTGAGAAGCACACCGAGGTTCTCCATCATCAGTTCGCACTGCTTACTCACGTTGTTCGATGTGAGCTCGCCGGTCGAACGGTCCTGACCGATGATCCCAGCGGTGTATGCGACCCCGTTGTGTGTGGTCAGGTGAGAGAACGGTGCCGAGGACTGATGGAGCATGGTGCTGAAGAAGTGATCCATGGCAATTCAGCTTAAACTGACGGGACACGCCCCGCAGCAGCTCGGTCTGCGGCAGAGTGGAGGAATGACGATCTACCACATCGCCCGCGTTCCCGACTGGACCGATGCGCAGAGGGAAGGGGAGTACCGCGTCTCGACATCAGGTATGTCCTTGGATGAGGTCGGGTACATTCATGCTTCTACGGCAGCTCAGGTCGTGCCGACCGCGGAACGTTTCTATCAGGATGAGACCGTCCCGCTGTGTGTCCTGGCCATTGATGAGTCAGCCGTCCAACATTCGGGAACTGAGATCCGCGAGGAAAGCGGAGACGACGGGCAGTGGTACCCGCACATTTACGGACCATTGGATCCGGAGTGGGTCATCACGGTGCACCCGGGGGAGTTTGGAACAGACGGTCGCTTCGTCTGGTGACTCTGGCCTGTCGCTGGTCACCCCGAGTCCGCTGCGCGTACGGTGGACGGGTATGAAGGCGACAGAAGTTCTGCAGGATCTTGCCGGTCGAGTCCGCGATGCCGCGGGAGAGATTCCGCGGGACCTACCCGCAGAGGTAGTCAATGCGCATCCGGCGGGCCACCCGAATTCACTGGTCTGGCTGTTGTGGCACACCGGCCGGGAACTTGATGTCCAGTTGTCCGGGCTGACGTCCGACGAGCAGGTCTGGACGTCCGAGGGGTACGACAGTTCCTCAGGCATTCGTGGCGCGGGTGAGTCGATGGGCTTCGGGCAGTCGCCTACTCAGGCACGGGAGGTGACTGCCGCTGAGGCTGGTCCTGTCATCGACTATGTGACCACCGTCTGTGATGCCGTGGACGCCTATCTCTCCACATTGGGTGACGCGGATCTCGATGCAGTCGTCGACGATGCCTGGGATCCGCCCGTCACCAGAGGTGTTCGCCTCATCAGTATCCTGCATGACGCGGTGATACACCTTGGTCAGGCGGCATATGTGCTGGGGACCGACACGGGGAGCGGTGGCAGAGGGTAGCCACGTCGACGACACCGGTGTCTGGCACCAGTCGTCTAGACCTTCGAAGTGTCATAATGTATATTATCGGCGAAATATGGACTGAGCTCGATGGGGCGGGAATGTGGCGCGTACCGTCGGCCGCCCTCGAACGTTGATGCGTCGGCGTCCCGGTCTGCACTCTGAACCTCGGCGTTCCCGGATGCTGGTTGTTCGGACGGCTGTGTCGATGTGGCCGCGCCTGGCAGGTCGCGCCTGACCCCTTGGATCTCGTTGGGTTTGTCGGCCCGTCGTGACATGGCGACGTTATGGGCCGGCAGCCTGTTCGGAGTGCGATGTGCCGGTCTGCCGTAACGGATGGCGCCGTATGGAGTTCAGTTCCCCGTGTCGTACACCACGGGGAAAGTCGCTACCATTACGTCACTGTGACGTAATGGTAGCGACCTTTCCCCTTTGTCAGTCACGCTCAGAGCATGCTCGACAGGATAATTTGGGCGATGCTGAAGTAGATGACCAGACCGGTCGCGTCCACCAGCGTTGAAACCACCGGGGTCGAGAACACGGCCGGATCCACGCCGATTTTTCGGGCGACCAGCGGGAGCACTCCGCCGACGATGCATGCCCAGGTGCAGATGCCCACAATCGTCAGCGCCATCACCGCGCCGATGCGCCATTCATAGAACAGCGTGATAAACGGGAAGATCAATGCACCGAGGAAGACTCCCAGGATGAATCCGACGCGGACCTCTCGCCAGATGACCCGCCAGATGTCTCGTGGCCGGACCTCATCAACGGCAAGCGCACGAACCACGGACGACGCGGCCTGTGATCCTGCGTTACCGCCCGTTCCGGTGATCATCGGCACGAAGGTCGCCAGCACAACCACCTTCGACAATGTGTCCTCGAAGAAAGACATGACGTTGACTGTCAGCACAGCCGTCAGAATCAGCACCAGGAGCCAGACACCGCGTTTGCGGGCCAGGTGGAAGACCGTCGCCGTCAGATACGGCTGCTTCAGTGGCTCAGAGCCGCCAGAACGGTAGACGTCCTCGGTCACCTCCAGCTCGAGGATCTCCATGGCGTCATCGACCGTGATCATGCCGAGGAAACGCCCTTCGTCATCGACGACCGGCAGTGCGAGCAGGTCGGCTTCCTGGACGAGGCGTGCGGCGACCTCCTGGTCCTCGGTGGCATTGACGGCATGGGTCTCGACGTTCATCAACTCGGATACCGGAGTGCCGTCGGCGGCGGTGACCAACGATGCGAGGTTCACGACGCCGACAAGCTGCCGTGTGGAATCCGTGACAGCGAGAACCGCGATATCCCGGTTCCTCAACTCACGGCCCCGGAGCTTCTTCAACGCCTGTTCCCTGCTGTTGCCGACGTCGATCACGGTCGGTACCGGCGTCATGACGCGACCCGCTGACTCATCCGGGTAGCCCAGCAGCTCTGCTGTGATCTTGCGGCGGTCCGCGGGAAGCCCGGTCATCATGCGGGCGGCGACAGCGGCCGGCATCTCGCCGAGCAGTTGGGCGCGGTCGTCGTCCGGCAAAGTGAGAAGAAGGTCGGCGAAGCGGGCCTCTCTCAGTCCCGTCATCAGATCGGCCTGGTGGACAACGTCCAGGTACTCGAACACCTGGATCGCCCGGTCTTTGTCAAGGAGCCGGAAAATGACCGCCTGCTCGTCGGTACTTCGCCGAGACATCTCGTCGGCGACGGCGACGGTCGTCATTCCGTTGAGCTCGACCTGCAGTGCAGCCACATCCTGCCGCTCCAGAAGGCTCGTGATGTCCTGTCCCATGGGGCCTCCTGAAGGCTGTGCGTCTCCTGTTACGTGCGGTATCTGTCATCCCTGTACAGCTTCAGTAACTGCCATATGGTGAGTCCGAGGAACGCCACACAGACGGCAGCGAAGATATATCCGAGCGTTCCGCCCGTAAAGACCATGAACCCCGTGGCCGCGACAAGTGCGACGAGCCGGATCCACCGGGTGAAGACCATGACGTCTCTGTCCATGGTGATGTCCTCTCAGGGTCAGCTCTGGAGCCCGAAGACCAACAGCAGGTCCACGGTGCCTTCTTCGGCGATCTGTGACGCGACGAACTCCGGCGAGACAATTCCGAAAGCTTCCCGTTCCACCGGCACCTGGCCTTCCACGATGACGTTCTCCCCTGTCCTGAGCACTGTCAGTTCAGCGGTGACGTCATTGGTCTTGCCGTGCATGGTGAGCTCGCCGTTGACGGTTACCGTGTCAACACTACCGTCCTCGGGAAGAGACGACAGATCCACCGGGTCGGAGATGGTGAACGTCGCTTCAGGGTACTGGTCGGTGTGCAGGATGTTGTCCCGGACGTGGATGTCGCGCTTCTCTATGTCGGACTCGATGCTGTCGACGTCGACAGTCACCTTGCCCTCCTCCAGGATCCCGTCGGTCACCACGAGCGAACCGCTCACGGAGGACGTCCTGCCTGAGGTTGACTTCTCCTGGCCCGGAAGGACCTCATTGAACGTGTATCCGGCTTCGCTGGAGTTCTCCCCTGCTCCGCTGACGACGTCCCAGTGGCCGTCCACACCCACCGTAGCCGGCTCGCCGCTTCCGTCGGCGATGGATGCGGTCTGCAGTCCCTCACTGGTGAGAAGTCTGTACACCGGCGGGCCGACAATGGCGATGGCCAGTGCGACGACGGTGACAACGACCAGCGTGACGATACCTTTCCGCATGTCTGTCCATGCTAGCCGCCGCCGCCCGCGAACCCTATTCGCTTCTCCCCCGGACCCCCTCCGCATCCCTGGCGAGGGTGACGAGTTCCTGACAGAGTTGCAGGACGCTGTCGGACGGCTCGCCGTCGGCGACGGCTTCGCGGATGTCTTCTGCTGCGCAACGGACCTCGAAAAGACGGTCAGTGAGTTCCTCTGCAGCTGCTTTCGAGAGGATGACGGAGTCCGCGGGAATGGTCGTGTCCTTGAGCGACTGGCGTTGTTCGTAGGCGCGCTGACGGCAGGACTGGCTGCAGTAGCGGCGCCGTCGTCCCGGCCCTTCCTGGGCTATCTCGCGGTTGCACCATGCGCACCGGTGAGGTGTCGTCCGCTGTGCATCGGTGGCGTGGTCGGTCATGTCGTCCATCATTGCACTTCTGCGGTAGAGTGTTGTGGTTGAGCTTTGTGGTGTCGCCCGGGAATTATCCGGGCATCTCGTCCGTTGTACCGGAGGAATGATCCACCACGTCCGCATGATGAGAAGGGTGATGCACCGATGGCAGATCGTGTACTGCGTGGCAGTCGAATGGGAGCGGTGTCCTACGAGACGGACCGCGACCACGACCTGGCCCCCCGCCAGAGGACCAAATACCAGACCGAGTCCGGTGAGATCTTCGAGGTCGCTTTCGCCAACGACGCGGAGATCCCCAGCGAGTGGATGTGCAAGAACGGGCAGCTCGGCCAGCTCATCGAGGGTGTCGGTCAGGACGCGAAGCCGCAGAAGCCGGCCCGCACCCACTGGGACATGCTCCGCGAGCGCCGGTCGCTCGAAGAGCTCGACGTCTTGCTCGAGGAGCGCATCGAACTGTTGCGCAAGCGTCGTCGTACGGCGATGAAGCTCATGAAAGAGCAGGCCGCGAACTCCTGAGTCTTTCTATGACGACCTGGTAGAAGCCCTCCGGTGGTGCCGGAGGGCTTCTGCTTTGCCTTCTTTAGTTTCGATCATATGTTCGATCTTCCTTTAGTTTCATCATTCTGTGTCTTCATTGTTCGGTAGTGTGTTCGATATGGATGACACATCGTCACAGCCTGCTCCCCCGCCTCCCGAGCACGAGCCTCCACAGGCCAGGCCGGGGCATCCTGATCTCGTGTTCGTTTCCGGGATCCTCATCGACTGGGGTGAACTGTACGAACCCTCGTTCACGTTCCGACGGTGGTCGATCGAGTCATCGACGGACACTGCTGCCGTCGCAGTCAGAAAGATGAACCGTGCCATGATCGAGATCGCTGTCCAGTGCGTTCCTCACGACACCGCCGATGTCGTGGCTCATCACGCGCGCCTTCAGTCCAGGCTGTCGCTGACGCGGTGCAGGGCTGAAACCTACACGGATATCGGGTTGCTGTGTGCCCGCATGCCCCGACTCAAAACCCACCTGCTCCGGGGGATGCTGAGCTTCGACCATCTCCGGTTACTGGCCCGTAGCGCGGACGGTATCCGTCCTGACGACACCGTCGCAGCGGAGAAAGCCCTGATCGCAGTCCTCACTCCCCGACGGGACAAGCAGGTGATGCCGGGGCCGCGCGCCATGGTGAAGAAGATTCTCAAGGCAGTGCACAGGATCGATGCACTCGCGCGTCCCGTCGACCACACGGATCCTGAACCACCACCCGTCAGTTGCGCGGAGATGATCGGGACGACGGAGTCGGGCCTCGCCACCGGCACCGTCGAGCCGCCCGCCGGTATTGATCCTCGCGACTGCGGTACACCCACCCGCCGCGTCAGTGTCGACACCTATGACCCCTGCTCCACCGCCATCACCGCAACACTCCCGCCCGAAGAAGCTGAGGAGGTGATTGCCGTTCTCGATGCAGTCTGCCGTGAAATGTCGTGTTCACGCGCGGACGGTCTGCTTCACCTCGTCCGCGGTACCGCCGATGTCAGCGTGACCCTGAACATCTACCGCGAGATCAACAGTGAGGTCGCTGCGACATCAGGCGGGCACTGGCTCGACGCCGTGGCGACCGACGCATTCATGGAGCGCGTCACCCACCTCCGGATTCCCGGTCACGACGCCACGGACACCTATACGCCCACCAGGAGGATGGTGGAGTTCCTGGAAGGCGTGTACACCAGCTGTACCTTCCCCGGGTGCGAGGTCCCCGCGGCGAAGTGCGACATCGACCATGTGCGCCGCTACAACCACGAGGATCCGGACTCCGGCGGGCCGACCGACACCGGGAACCTCCATCCCCTGTGCCGTTCCCACCATCTCCTCAAGACACTCGGCTGGGTCGATGCCACCAAGGGAAGTGACGGCGCGGTGATGTGGTCGAGCGTCGACGACGGGCGCACCTACGTCACTGAACCGACGGGGCCTCTCGCAGGATTCGCGAGAACCAGCTTCGCCAGCCGTGCGACCAGACGCTACCGGACAGTCCGGGAGCACAATGAGCGACGAAAGGCAGTACGTGCATCCCAGCAAGCGGTACTCGCTGCGGCACGCAGAGCGAGCACGGAAGAGGCGCCGTTCTAGAGACCGATCTTCTGCCTGACCGAATCCCTGCCCAACCGCCAGAACGCCCCGGCAAGAGTACTGACCTGGGCGGCACGGTGGCGGATCCCCCATGCCGTCACCACCATCAGGCTGTCCTTGACGAAGCTACCGGCCAACTTGGACTCGCCGATCTCACGCTCGGTGAAGGTGATCGGCACCTCGTCCACGGCGAACCCACCCTCGACCGCGCGGAACGCAAGGTCCACCTGGAAGATGTACCCCGCGTTCGAGAGCTCGTCGAGATCCAGGGACTCCACCAGCGACCGACGGTACGCACGGTAGCCGGCGGTCATGTCGGAAAGCCCACCGCCCAAGGCGATGGAGATGTAGATGTTCCCCGCCTTCGACAGGAACCACCGGTTCCACGGCCAGTTGACGACCTTGCCGCCGGGCACATAGCGCGAGCCGATGACCAGGTCCGAACCGGCGTCGACCTGGTCCAGGAGTCGGTTGAGCTGTTCAGGAGCATGGGAACCGTCCGCGTCCATCTCACAGAGCACCTGGTAGTCACGCTCCAGCCCCCACCGGAACCCCGCGACATAGGCGCCGCACAGACCGCCCTTGCCCTCACGGTGGAGCACGTTGATGTGCCCGTCAGTGGCAGCCAGTTCGTCGGCGAGTTCCCCGGTACCGTCCGGGCTGTTGTCGTCGACGATGAGGATGTCCACGCGGTCGGGCTCAGCCGCACGGAGGCGACCCACGATGAGCGGGAGATTCTCCAACTCCTCGTAGGTCGGGATGATGACCAGGGTGCGGTCACTGGGGTTCGTCGAATGTCCCGTAGCCAACCTCTGCCTACCTCTTCTTCTGCCGGAAACCTGCATAGAGCACGAATGCGGCGCCGACGGCGGCGAGGATCCACTCGCCGACGGGGCCGATGCGTGCTGACAACGTCTCAGTATCGCTCACCGGAACGTCCTCCTGCAAAAGACCCGCGCGGAAAATCTCTGTCCGGTCCGTCACAGCTCCGTCCGGCGACACGATCGCCGAGACCCCTGAGGTGGCCGCGACGACCACGGACCGGTCGTATTCGATCGCACGCATCCGGCTGATCGCCAACTGCTGGAACGTCATGTCGGTGAAACCGAACGTCGCGTTGTTCGTCGGGCTCGCGAACACCGTGGCGCCTGCACGCACGGCGTCGCGGAAGGCACCGTCGAAACTCACCTCGTAACAGGTCGCCACTCCGACGGGAACGCCGTCCATGTCGACCACGCCGTCCCCGTCGCCGGCCTTGAAGTTCCCGGCCATGTCCACATACGGGCTGACGTGGCGCAGCAGATCACGGTAGGGCATGTACTCGCCGAAGGGCTGGAGGAACTTCTTCACGTGCTGGTCGCCCGGCCCCGTCTCCGGGTCCCACACCACGGCCGTGTTCCGCGAACCCCCCTCATCCCGAGTGAGTGTCCCGACCAGTAACGGGGCTCCGACGGCTTCGGCTGCGGCGCCGATCTGCTCGGCGGCAGACTCATTGACGAAGGGGTCGATGTCCGAGGCGTTCTCCGGCCAGATCACCAGATCCGGGCGCGGTCGTTCACCACTGTCGATCTCCTCGGCCAGCTTGAATGTCTGCGTGAGGTGGTTGTTCAGGACGGCGCTGCGTTGGGAGTTGAAGTCCAGGCCGAGTCGCGGCACGTTGCCCTGCACCGCGACGACGTTCAGCGTCTGGTCGACCTCGCCACCCCACGAGGTGGGTACAGCGCCCAGGACAAGGCCTCCGCCGACCGTCAGCGCCACGGTGGAGGCGGTCGTAATGTAGCTGCGGCGGACCAGCAGCGCCAGGGCCACGCCGGTGAGTACCACCGCGAAAGTGACCAGAGCGGGACCGGCCACCGTCGACCACTCCGCCAACGGGCCGGTGATCTGGCCCCACGCGACCCGGGCCCATCCGAATCCGCCGAAGGGCCACGAGGCGCGGAGCCACTCCGTGGCCACGAACCAGGCAGGCACCATCACGAGCAGCAGAGCGGATCGTCCGTGACTTCCGTGACCTCCACGACCGCTGCTGCCCCATGTCCGTGCCATGACACAGATCAGTCCCAGTCCCAGCCCGAAGAGCAGGCTGTAGAGGGATTCGAGGAGGGACAGCCCGATCCACGCGATAGCGCCGACGTACTCGCCGACCCAGGGCAACAGGAACAGGAAGCACACCAGGCCCTGGACCCAGCTGAGCCACATCACCCACCGTCGGATGCTGCGGGGCCCGGTCGCGTCCGTGGGGGCGCCTGACACCGCGCGGTCCACCGCGACAAAGAAGAGCGCGAAGCCCAGCGGGGCCGCCCACCACAGGCCGGTGGGCTGGTAGGAGGCGAACTGAGCCACCCCGGCGGCCGCTGCAGCGGCCGTCAGCAGGAGAAAACGGATCACGCCCTGTCGTCCCAGTCGTCGCTGTCGTCCCGGTCGTCGAACTCATCGGCCCGGTGGTCGATGACCTCACCCCACCCGTCAACGTCCTTCGTCTGCGGCATGCTCACACCGGAGACCGTCGTGAAGGATGCACCCCCGAAGCTGGTGATCCTGCGACGCAGGGCACCGCCCAGGCCACGACGTACCAGGGAGCGGGTCGGCGGCAGGAGCAGGACGATGCCGAGCACCGCGGTGACGAGGCCGGGCAGGGCGACGAGGACGGCGCCGACGGCACTCAGAGCGGCGTCGGCGGTGAGCTGTCCCGGGTGCGCGCGGTCGGTCATGGACCGGCGGACCAGCTCACGGAACTGCCACCCGGCGAGCATCATGCCGCCGATGAAGGTCGCCAGAACCAGCAGGATCGTCCAACCGAAGCCGATCCAGCTTCCCAGCAGGAAGAACACGAGGATTTCGGCGACGATGTACAGCAGGGGCAGCAGTCGGGACATACTCCCCACCCTAGCGTGGTGCCCGCCGCCACAGGACTCTCGGGACCAGGGGCATGACCCTGGCGAGGAGCGCGAGCCTGCGGGGCACCCACACATCCGACCGCCGTGACGTCAGCGCCTGCACGGTGGCCTCGGCGACGACGTCCGGCGTCACCGACATCGGTGCCGGGTCCATCCCCTCCGTCATGCGTCCGATGACGAAACCGGGACGGACCACCGTCAGCCGCACCCCGGTGCCGCGCAACGCATCCTGCATGCCCTGGCAGAAGCCGTCGAGCCCGGCCTTCGCTGAACCGTAGACGTAGTTCGGCCGGCGGACACGCGCACCGGCGATCGACGAGAAGGCGACCAGATCGCCGCGACCGCGGGCCGTCATACGGGCGGACAGGTCGGTGAGCAGGACGGCCTGGGCCGTGAAGTCGGTGTGCAGGATGCGCTCCACCTCCGCACCGTCACGCTCCGCGAGATCCTGGTCACCGAGCACACCGAAGGCGGCGATTGCGGTGTCGATCGGGCCGGACTCCTCGATGGTGTCGATGACGTCTGCCTGACCGGCACAGTCTGACGCGTCAAAGTAGACGGTCTCCACCCGCGTCGCCCCGGCCTCCTCACAGGCCGTCACCAGGTCTGTCAGGGCGTCGGGACGTCGGGCAGCCAGGACGAGGTCATTGCCGGCGGCGAGCCGGGTGATGATCTGCTCCCCGATCTCGCTGGTGGCGCCGAACAGGACGATCCGTCTCGGGGATCCCGGAGTACTCATGCGGGCACCTCCACGGTGGTGAGGTCGTGTGTGGTGGTGTTGAGCGGCTCGCAGCCGTCGGCGGTGAGGACCACGATGTCCTCGATCCGGGCACCCCACTGTCCGGGCACGTAGATCCCCGGTTCGATGGAGAAGGCCATCCCCTCGGTCAGTACGGTGTCATTTCCGGCGATGATGAACGGTTCCTCGTGGCCGGAGACGCCGATGCCGTGACCGGTGCGGTGGGTGAAGTAGTCGCCGTAGCCGGCGTCCTCGATGATGTCGCGGACCACGGCGTCGAGCTCGGCGGCGGTGACGCCGGGGCGCGCGGCGGCACGACCGGCGTCCTGCGCCTGCTGCAGCACGAGGTAGGCGTCCTGCTGTGCCTGGGACGCGGCACCGAGCACGTAGGTGCGGGTGCAGTCGGAATGGTAACCGGAGTCGAGGGTGCCGCCGATGTCGACGACGACCACGTCGCCCTCGGCCAGCACGCGGTCGGAGTAGCTGTGGTGCGGGTCGGCTCCGTGCGGGCCGGAACCGACGATGACGAAGTCCACGGCGACGTGCTCGGCGAGGATCATGGTGGTGAGGTCGGCGGCCACGTCGCGCTCGGTACGTCCCGCGCGCAGCAGACCCGGGACCTGACGGTGCACGGCGTCGATGGCGTGGCCCGCGCGGGTGAGCTCGGCGATCTCGACGTCGTCCTTGACCATGAAGACGTCGCGGAGCACGGTGGTGGCGTTGAGGGTCTGCACTCCCCTGCCCTGGATGGTGAGCAGGTGGTCGGCGGTCATGGTGCCCGAGACCGCGACGGTGGCGCCGTCGGGCAGGCCGAGCAACTCCACCGGGTCCTCCCCGTCGTTCCACGGCACGACGTCCACTCCGGCCTCCCCCGCCACGCCACTGCGTAGCACCGCGGCATCCACGCCGGGTACGACGATCCGGCGCGCTGACGGCGTGATCACCAGGGCGGCGAAACGTTCGTGGGTCTCGATGTCGGTGTCGAGGAGGAACCGCAGGTCCGGCCCAGGGGTGAGGACAGCCGCGGTGATGCCCTGCTCGTCGAGGAGGTCCCCGACGGCATCGAGACGGGCGGTGTAGGTGGAGACAGGAAAGCTCATGGGAAGCCAGTGTAGGCCAGAGCCGGTCCGCTACGCGCCCAGTTCCACCACGCCCCGCCGGATCGCCGGTACAGCCTTCCGGGCGGAGGCCTTCACCGACGACGAGTAACCGGTGTGACGGATCTGCTCCAGCAGGTCGATGACCCGGTTGCACCAGCGCACGAAATCGCCGGCGCTCAGCGTGGCACCGGACGCCTCCGCAGCACGCAGGCAGTAGTCCAGGGGTGCGCCGGCGGCCCACTGGTGTACCGCCGTGGCGAACCCCATGTCCGGTTCGCGGGTCACCGGCAGGCGGTGCCGTGCCTCGTCGGAGACGAGTTCGCCGTGGATACGGAACACCGCGGTGACCGCGTCGGCCAGCGGCTCGGTCGGGACACCGTCCTCGTGACGGCCCTCGCTCTCCCGACGGTTCTCGAAGACGCACGTCGACACCACGGCGGCGAGCTCGGCGGGATCGAGCTCATCCCACACACCGCGCCGCAGACACTGGGCGACAAGGAGATCCGCCTCATGGTGGACCTGGGCCAGTCGTCGGCCCTCAGCCGTGATGCGGGTCGTGGTCCGGTCGGAAGACGGGACAGCATCGTCAGCATCGTCAGCATTGTCAGCGTCGTCAGTACCGTCCTGTTCCACGTAGTCGAACTCGCCGAGGAGGTCGAGTATCCGGTCGAAGGTCCGGGACAGGGACTCGGTCTCCGGTGCAGCGATCTCCATCTCGCGGTCGAGGGTACGTCGCGCCGCAACGACCCGCTCCGCCGGGCGGACCAGATCCTCGCGCTCCGCCAGAAGATGGACGGGATGGACGTGCACCTTGTCCCGGAGTTCGGCGGCCTTACGCGACCCGCTCTTCGCCTTCGGTTTGAGGACACGGGGCCGGTCGACCTTCTGCCGCCGAAGGTTGGACGCCACAGCGCGGGAGTTACGCTTCGGGCTGCGCTGCACCCCCTTGTGCAGCGACATATGGCCCAGCGGCACGGGGACGTTTCCGAACGTCTCGGCGGTCACGGGACCGCACCACCCGTCCTCGGTGATGATCCACGGCCGGGGGTGACGGTGGTCGGAGTCGCTGCGCGCGACCGTGGCGAGCTGCGGATGACGCCCCGTCGGCAGGGCGATGATGTCACCGACAGACAGGCTGGACAGCAACCGGGCGGTCTCAGCCTGGCGGTCCGCTGCCGAGTCCTTCTTCGCCCGTCGCTCCTCCAGTGTGAGGTCGCGGCGCAGCCCCGCGTACTCGATGACGTCGTCTGCGCTGACCTGCGCGCCCTTCAGGGAGGACAGGGTCTTCGACAGGTCCCGTTCGAGGCTGGCCAGGTCACGACGCCGGCGACTGGCCCGCTCCGCCTGCTCCACCACGGTGGATGCCGCCTGGTACTGGGCGAAGGACCGGTCCAGCAGACGGTGGGACTCGGTGTACCCCTTGGTGGAGATCAGGTTGACCGCCATGTTGTACCCGGGCCGGAACGTCGAGTCCAGGGGGTAGGTGCGGGTCTGGGCGAGGTTCGCCACCGCATACGGGTCGATGCCTTTGGACCACAGCACCAGGGCGTGGCCTTCGGTGTCGATGCCACGACGCCCGGCACGTCCGGTGAGCTGGGTGTACTGACCCGGTGTGAGGTCCACGTGGGCCTCACCGTTGAACTTGACGAGTTTCTCGAGCACCACGGTGCGTGCCGGCATGTTGATGCCCAGGGCCAGGGTCTCGGTGGCGAAGCAGACCTTCATCAGCCCGCGGGAGAACAGTTCTTCGACGATGTGCCGGAAGGCTGGCAGCATACCGGCATGGTGCGCCCCGTAACCGTTGCCCAACGCCCGTCGCCACTGGCGGAATCCGAGGACGCCGAGGTCCTCGGTGGCGATACCCTCCACTCCCCTGTCGACGGTCGCGAGGATGGCGTCGCGTTCGGCGTCGGTGGTCAGGCGGACCCGGTCAACGAGGAGTTGACGGACCGCACCGTCGCAACCGGCGCGGGAGAAGATGAAGTAGATGGCGGGGAGCATCGATGCACTGCGCATCTGGGCGACGACGTCGGAACGTTTCGGCCCCTGCCGCCGTCCCGACTCCTCCGCACGGCTGGCTGCGGCGACGACCGCGCGGTTGACGTCGCCGTCCCTCCCGCTCCCGTACAGCGGCAGGATCTGGGAACCGACCATCATCGACTGGTGCAGCGGGACCGGACGGTGGGTGGTGACGACGAGATCGGTCTGACCCCGCACCGTGGAGAGCCAGGAGCCGAATTCCTCGGCGTTGCTCACCGTCGCTGAGAGGCTGACCAGGATCACCGACGGGTCGAGGTTGAGGATGGTCTCCTCCCACACCGGGCCGCGGGACGGGTCGGCGAGGAAGTGGACCTCGTCCATCACCACGTGGGTGAGGGTGTCGAGACGGTCTGACCCGGCGTAGATCATGTTGCGTAGCACCTCGGTGGTCATGACCACTACCGGAGCGTCACCGTTGATGCTGACGTCGCCGGTGAGCAGCCCCACACGGTCCTCGCCGTAGCGGGCGACGAGATCGTGGTACTTCTGGTTGCTCAGCGCCTTGATCGGGGTGGTGTAGAAGCAGGTGCCGTCACGCCGGAACGCTTCGTGCACGGCGAATTCCCCCACCACCGTTTTTCCTGCGCCGGTGGGTGCACAGACGAGGACGCCGCGTCCCTCCGCGATGGAGGCGGACGCGGTGAGCTGGAATTCATCCAGAGGGAAAGGGTATGCGGCAGCGAATGCCGCGACCGGTGCCGGGAGGGTGTCCGGGTCAGAGGAGGTCATCGAGATTGTTGTGGTCCATCCTGGGTGTTGTCGGGGTGGGGTTCGGTGAGGTGCGGGGGGCATTCATCGGCGCGGCAGGGGCGATCGAGGATGCTGTCTCATCGTCGAGGTCCTCGGGTACCTGGTCGACACCGTCGATACCGGCCTTCTTCGCACGTCGCTTGTCGTTGATCCGGGCGATCTGGATCGCGATCTCGATCATGAGACACATCGAGAGCGCCAGGATCAGCATGGACACCGGATCGCCGCCGGGCGTGGCGAAAGCGGCGAGGACGAAGAGAATGAGGATAATGTAGCGGCGCTTGTCCTTCAACGTCTGGTAGCTGAGCACCCCTACGAGGTTGAGCATCACGGTGATCAACGGCACTTCGAAGCTCACACCGAACACGAGGAGAAGCGTCAGGAGGAAGCTGAAGTACGCCGTACCGTTGAGCGCCGCGATCTGGGTCTCGTCACCGATGGTGAGCAGGAACTCCAGACCGAAGTAGAGCACGAAGTACGCGAGGACGGCTCCGAGGACGAACAGCAGGGTCGCCGCAGTCACGAAAGTGCGCGTCCACATCTTCTCGTTCTTCTTCAGCCCCGGTGTGATGAAACCCCACAACTGCATCAGCCACACCGGTGCGGACAACACCAGGCCGGCAAGGAAGCCGATCTTCAGCCGCAGCATGAACATCTCGAACGGGCTGGTGGCCAACAGGCGGCACTCATTGGCGATGTCACCGCCGAACCGCAACTCCGGCGGCAGTTCGCAGTACGGGTCCTTGAGCAGGTCACCAAGGCTGGGAGTGCCGAAGACACCGTTGCCGTACCACATGTATCCGAGAATCGTGCCGACCCCGATCGCGACGAGAGCGATGAGGATCCTGCGACGGAGTTCCTTGAGATGCTCGACCAGAGACATCTCCGCTTCCGTGGGGCGACGTCCTCGTTTCAGCGAGCGCCGTGTGCGCGGCACACGGACTCGCCGAGGAGCGTCGGGGGAACTGTCAGTCATTGCTGGGCGGGGTGACCTTCGGTTCAGATACAGGGGCGGCTGAGGGTACGGCAGGCGCCCCGTCGTTCTTCATCTCTGTCATCTCGGACTTGAAGATCCGCATGGAGCGGCCCAGTGACCGGGCCATGGTCGGCAGCTTCGGCGCGCTGAACAAGAGCACGACGACCAGGGCGATGATGAGCCATTCAGTGGCACCAGGCATCGGTCACCGCTCCTGTGACTGGTTGTTGTTCGGACGGAACTCCGGTTCGGCACTGATGTCGTCGGAGATTCCGTCCGTGCTGGTGGTCGGCTTCGCGCTCTCGACGGAGGGCTGACCGTCGTTCTTCATCTCCGTCATTTCAGACTTGAAGATGCGCATGGAGCGACCAGCGGAGCGCGCCAGAGTCGGCAGCTTCGACGCTCCGAAGAGGAGCAGGATAATCAGGACGATGATCAGGATTTGCCACGGGCCTATGCCACCCATCAGTACCGGCCTTTCCGTCGGTCATACAGCGTGTGTTCCACGGTGTGGATCAGATACCGGTAACCCTACGCCAGAGAACGGTAGGCATCCAGCGCAGCGCTGGCGCGGCGGGCCACGCGGTGGCCGAGATCACACTGTGCGTCTTCGGTGGACTGCGGGACGACCGCCCGGATACTCGGGGCGTACGCCAGCAGGAACCGTTCCAGCCAGTCGCCGGTGTCCGGTATCGCCGCCCGCAGCGTCCCGGGGGTGTCGACCTGCCAGATGGGCAGGTACTCGAACATCCACGCCGCGCCGTCCTCCAGGTCAATCTCGGCCCAGCGCTGTCCGTCACGGTCGAACCCGAACGGGTCGTCGGCGTCGATCGTGCGCTCACGGATCTCCGGCGCACCGCGTTCCGTGACGGTGACCTGCGACATCCGGGACACGTTGAAACACCGTTGCACATCGGCGTCGTCGCGGGCCCACAGGTACGCCTGGCCGTCGATGAACTCCAGCTGGTCCGGGACCAGTGTGCGAGTGCCCACCGAGTCCGAGGAGGCCGACCGGTAGGTCAGTTCCACCCACCTCCGGGTGGTGAGCGCCTCACGCAGTGGCGGCAGGTTCTCCGCCAGTACACCGGACGTCCCGTCCTGACCGGCACCGGAGCTGGTGCCGGTGTCTGCGCGGGAGGGGGTGGTGAACTCGTCGGGGGTGAACCGGTCACGCCGGTCCCGCACGTCCTGCTGCAGGTCGCGGATCATCCCGGCGGCCGACTCGACGTCAGCCCGGCCCGGGCCCGTCACGACACTTGCCAGCCGTTCCAGGCTGATCAGCAGCACCCCGGACTCCGCTGCGGTCAGCGACGGCGCCCGGTCGAGCCCGAGTGAGGTCACGACATCGACATGCATCCCCGAGGTCGTGAACTCCAGCAGCGACCCCGGCAGGTACGGCGGCACCCCGCAGGTGGCCGCCTGCGTCAGTTCGTGGCGTAACTGGGGCACGGTCACACCGAACTGGGCGGCCGCACGCATCAACGAACCGTCCGGATGGTGCCGGAACCAGGCGATGACCGCCAGGACGCGGCGTACCTGCCAGGTGGTGTAGCCGACGCTCCGTCGACGGGGAACAGGCTCGGTCACCTCAGGTCCTCCTCTCCCCCGAAGGTGCGCACGGCGTCCTCCAGGTGCGTGATGATGTCGGCGACGACGTCCGGCGGATCGACCACGAGGACGTCGGTGGCGTAGGACGCGGCCGTGCGGATCAGCCACTGCCGGTCGACCGGCCCGAGCGGGCGCCCGCCGTCGCTGTCGGCCGGTCCGGCGAGTACCCGGAGCTCCTGCGCACCGTCGGTGAGGAACCGGACGCGGGCGGTGACCATGGATGAGGCGTCCCGGAGCCCCTCGGTCACGAGGTCGGCGACGGGACGGCCCGGCGCGCGGTGACGGATCAGGGTCGCGGTAGCTTCCAACCCGGCAATACGGGACAGACGGAAGGTGCGTTGCTGGTCCCGGTCGAGGTCGTACCCGGTGAGGTAGAGCCGACCGTCGACGGCGGCCACTCCCCACGGGTCCAGGTGGCGTAGCCGGGGTTGTTCCGTCAGGGCGGGCCAGTAGTGGAACCGCAGGCTCAGGTTGCGGTCCAGGGCGATGTTCAGGGCCTCGATGTCGGCGTCGGTGAGGTCGACGGCGTCGGGCACCGGGGCGGAGAAGCCCGGACCCCCGTCGGTGTCGGAGGCCGGTGCCACGGTCGACAGTTTCTGCAGTGCGTGACGTACGGGTGCGGCCAGGGACTGGTTCGGGACCCACTGCGCGGCCGGGCGGAGCGCCTGCCACTGGGCGTCGGTGACCGTGAGGTCCGGCAGGAAGCTGGACGTGGGGTCGATGCCGTACTGCAGTTCGGGGTGTCCGTCAGTGTCGGTGCCGGTCGTTTCGGTGATGACCAGGCCGAGATCGTCGATCAGGGTGCGGTCCCGGTCGAAGCGTTTACGTACGGTCTCGGCGTCGCCGGTGTAGCCGTCGACGTGGGTGCGGATCCATCCGACGGAGCGGGGCCGGTCCGTCAGCGCCAGGACGAGATTGAGCAGGCGGGAGGCGGCGGGGTCCCAGTGGACCTCCGTGGGCCGGTTCCGGGTGCTCACCGCGGGTCCTCCCCCAGGATCTCGAGGAGCTGGTCAAGTCCGTCGGCGTCAGGGGCGAACGGGTCGGGAAGGACGATCTCGGCGCCGCCGTCACCGTTGACCTTCAGGCGTGTCCAGTCCACCGTGGTCTGGCGGGCGCTGGACTCGGCGGCGGTGAGGAACCGGCCGCGTGCTGCGGCACGGGTGGTCGGCGGCGCCGTCTGTGCGGCGGTGTCGATGTCCGCGGGGTCGACGAGGGTGGCGACCTGCCCCCGGCGCGCCAGCATGTGGAACAGGCCGCGGTCCGGGTTGATGTCGTGGTAGGTCAGGTCGACCTGGGCCAGCCGGGGGTCGGTGATGTCGAGGCCGCCGCGGTCGGCGACCCGGTCGATGAGCTTCTTCTTGATCACCCAGTCGATCTCGGTGTCCACCCCGGAGAAGTCACCGGACTCCGCGCCGTCGAGTACACGTCCCCACAGGTCGACCACCGGGAGAAGCTGGTCGCGGGGGGTTCCGGTCTCACCGTCGGCGGGCTCCGGGCGGTCGTCGAGCCACTGCGTCGCCGCGGCGTGGAAGGCGCGCTGAATGCCCAGCGGTGTTGCGGTGTCGCCGTTGCGCAGGGCCAGCGGTGTGGTGCCGGTGAGGTCGCGGGCGATCTCGCGGATCGAGCGGATCTCGTTGGACAGCTCGCAGTCCGGCAGCGCGATCCCGGCCTCGATCATCTCCAGGACGAGCAGGGTCGAACCGACCTTCAGTGCGGTGGTGGTCTCGGACATGTTCGAGTCGCCGACGATGATGTGCAGCCGACGGAACCGGGAGGAGTCCGCGTGCGGTTCGTCCCGGGTGTTGATGATCGGACGCGAGCGGGTGGTGGCCGAGGAGACCCCCTCCCACACGTGGTCCGCGCGCTGGGAGAGACAGTAGCCGGGACCGAAGTTCTCGTTCGGGGCGCCGGCGGTGGGCACGCTGATCTTCCCTGCCCCGCAGATCAGCTGGCGGGTCACCAGGAAGGGCAGCAGCTGGGCCGACAGGCTCTTCAGCGGCATGTCGCGGCCCACCAGGTAGTTCTCGTGGCAGCCGTAGGAGTTGCCGACCGAGTCGGTGTTGTTCTTCAGCAGGTAGACCTTGCCGCCGATCCCCCGCTCATTCAGCGACGCCTCGCACCGGGAGGCCAGTCCGTGGAAGATGTGCTCCCCCGCCCGGTCGTAGGTCACCAGCTGGTGCAGTGAGTCGCACTCGGCGGTGGCGAACTCCGGGTGTGCGCCGACGTCGAGGTACACCCGTGAGGCGTTCGGCCAGTAGACGTTGCTGCTGCGGTACTTCTCCACGACCGGGGCGAAGAGGTGCCGGGCGACCTCGTCCGGGCCGAGTCGGCGGTGGCTGTCGAGGACGCTGGTGATGCCGAACTCGGTCTCCAGGCCCATGATCCGCCGGGTGAACACGGTCGCCGTGACTACTGCCCGCCCTTCTGGACGTACGACTTCACGAACTCCTCGGCGTTGGACTCCAGCAGGCCGTCGATCTCGTCGAGCAGGTCGTCGGTACCGCTGACCTTGAGCTGCTCCTGGCCGGAGGCGGTGGGGTCAGTGGTGCCTGGGGCGTCCTCGTCGGCGGGCCCGCGGCCCCCGTGCACCTGGCCCTGGCCAGAGCCACCCGTCGAGCCTGATCCGGCTGTCATGTGGAACCACTTCCTTCATGAATGGAGAGTCGGTGAAAATACGTTCTGATGCCTACAGGCTAGCAGTCGACACCGTCGAGGGAGCCGGGAATGAGTTCGCCCAGCACCCGGACGAGGCCGGCGGCGTCATCGACGTCGGCCAGGGCCTCCTGCAGTTGCCCCGCGGTCCCCTGCAACGGGTCCGCGAGCAGTACCCGGGTCGTCGACGACGCCCCGTAGGGGGTGTCGAGCACCAGGGTGTCCCAGTTCGCCGCCAGCAGCTCACCGGAGAACCGTCGGGCCACCTCACCGCGCAACCAGGCGCGGGTGTCGGTGGGTGCCTGCGCCGCTGCGGCGGCGACATCCCCGGCAGGGACCAGTGTGCGCATCCGGCCCTTCCGGACCAGGGCGTTGTACAGCCCCTTCGCCGGGTCGATGTCGTGGTACTGGATGTCGACCACCGCCATCGTCGGATGGTCCCAGTCCAGGCCACGGGCACGGTAGGCGGTGAGCAGACTGAGTTTGGCCGTCCAGTCGAGCCGGTCTGCGGTGCTCATCGGGTCCCGGTCGAGGTCGTCGAGGACCTGCCCCCACAGCTCGAGCACCAGGTCGTCCTTGTCGTGCCGCTGCTCGGCGGGGACGGCGTCGGCGACCCGACGGCGGATCTCGCGCTGGATGTCGACCGCTGTCCGCTCCACGTTGCCGTAGAGCCGTAGCGGTGCCGAGCACTCCAGGTCACGGGAGATCCGGCGGACGGCGTCCACCGGGTCGTACAGTGCCAGGTCCGAGAAGTCCGCACCCGCCCCGACGGCGTCGAGCACCAGGGCGGTGGTGCCCAGCTTGAGGAAGGTCGCGTACTCCGAGAGGTTCGCGTCGCCGATGATGACGTGCATCCGGGCCCAGTCGTCACCGACGTGTGACTCGTCCCGGGTGTTGATGATGCCGCGGTTCAGCGTCGTCTCCAGGGAGACGGTCGTCTCGATGTAGTCGGCGCGCTGGCTGATCTGGAATCCCGGTGACTGGCTCTCCGCCCCGAGACCGAGGCGCCCGGCGCCGGTGTAGATCTGACGGGTCACGAAGTGCGGGATCAGGGCGGCCTGCACGGCCTCGGTGTCGTAGGACCGTGGGTAGAGGTAGTTCTCGTGGGATCCGTAGGAGGCACCCTTGCCGTCCACGTTGTTCTTGTGGATCTTCAGCGTGGGCTGGTCCTCGATCTCCCCGGAGGCCTGGGCGGCGGTGTGCATCACCAGCTCGCCGGCCTTGTCCCAGATCACCGCGTCCCAGGCGTTGGTGGTCTCCGGTGAGGAGTACTCGGGGTGTGCGTGGTCGACGTAGAACCGGGCGCCGGAGGTGGTGACCACATTCGCCGATCCCAGGGCGTTGGGGTCGATGACCGGGGCGGTGCGGTAGCGGCGCAGGTCGAAGCCACGCACGTCACGCAGCGGTGACTCGGCGTTGTAGTCCCACCTGGTCCGCCGGTTCACGCCGAGGCCCGTCGCCCCCGCGTAGGCGACGACGGCCTGGGTTGAGGTCTCGATCGGGCTGGCGTGGGGGTCGTCGGGGGCGATGATGCCGAACTCTGTTTCGGTGCCGATCAGCCGTCGTGGTGCGTCGGTCACTGGTCGCCCTCCCGGCCGGTGACACGGCCAGCCCCACGGTCGGCCATGGTGATCTCCACGACCCGGCGCGACGAGTGCCCGGAGATCCGGGCCCACTCGGCGGGGTTGGTGGTGTCGGGCAGGTCGTCGTTGTCGCGGCACTCCTCGTCCACCGCGGTGTCCACGTGGCTTCGGTGACACCGTCGCCGTCTCCGCGCAGCACGTCCTTGATGGCGAGCTTCTTGACCCGGTCGACGATATTGGCCAGCATCGCGCCCGAGGCGAAGTCCCGGAAGAACAGGTCGGTGTGGGTGCCGTCGGCGTAGTGCAGCGTGAGGTAGGGGCGGTCGTCGGAGTAGAGGTTGTCGATCACCCGGGCCCGCAGCCGGGCGGCAGCGGCGTCGGGTCCCCCGGCGGCGGCACTGAGTGCACCCGACATCGGGACGTCCGCGGTGAGGTACTTCTCCAGGATGTCGGCGGCTGCGGCACGGTCGGGGCGTTCCACCCGGATCTTCACGTCGAGACGCCCCGGGCGCAGGATCGCCGGGTCGATCAGCTCTTCGCGGTTCGAGGCGCCGATGACGATGACGTTGCGCAGGCCCTCCACACCGTCGATCTCCGCCAGCAGCTGCGGCACCACGGTGGACTCCACGTCCGAGGAGACGCCGGTGCCGCGGGTACGGAAGATGGCTTCCATCTCGTCGAAGAAGATGATCACCGGCTGGCCGGCGGAGGCGATCTTGCGGGCACGTTCGAAGATCAGCCGGATCTGCCGCTCGGTCTCGCCGACGAACTTGTTGAGCAGCTCCGGACCCTTGATGTTCAGGAAGTAGGATTTCGCGTCCGGGGTGCCCGCGTCGGAGTTGATCTTGCGGGACAGCGAGGACGCCACCGCCTTGGCGATCAACGTCTTGCCGCACCCGGGCGGCCCGTAGAGCAGCACGCCCTTCGGGGGCAGCAGGCCGTAGTCACGGTAGAGCTCCGGGTGCAGGAAAGGCAGTTCGACGGCATCATGCAGTTGTTCGATCTGGCTCTCCAGACCGCCGATGTCGGTGTAGGAGACGTCCGGGACCTCCTCGAGCACCAGGTCCTCGACCTCGGCGCGGGAGATCACCTCGAAGGCGTACCCGGCGCGACGGTCGACGATGACACTGTCACCGGGGCCCACCTGCTTCGCCGCCAGTTCCGAGGTGAGGGCCCCGGCACACTTCATCAACGCCTCCTCACCGAGCTTGTCGGCGACGACGATACGGTCGGAGTCCACGACCTCGACGACGGTGCCGATGTCACCGGCGTCGGCGTATCCGCAGACCTCGACGACCTGCTGGCCCTCCCCCAGACGCACCAGCGCGCCGGGGTGGAGTTCGCCCGGGGAGACGCGGGGGCTGACAGCGAGCCGCATCCGCCGTCCGGCGGTGTAGACCTCGGCCGTCAGGCCACCGTCGCCGGTGTCCAGCAGGGTGCCGTAGGTGCTCGGAGGTTCGGCGAGGGCGTCCAGCCGGGAGTTCAGTTCGTCCAGCTTGTCTCGGCTGGACTTGAGCATCTCGGTGAGTTTCGCGTTGCGGGTTCCCAGGGTCCGGTTGGCCAGTTGCAGCTGGCGGTAGGACTCAGGGCCGGAGTCGACCCGGGCGGTCGGTCCGTCGTGGAGATTCTGGTCCGTGGTGTGCTGCGTCATAGGGGGCCAGTCTACATGCGGAGGAAAGGTAGCCTATCCAGTACCGCGGAAGTGCCCCCTCGGTCTCCCCCGGAGCGGACCAGGCGGTTACTTACGCGCCCGGCGCTGCGGCTTCGGTGCGACGGTGCCGTCGGCCAGCCGGCGTGCCCAGACCAGGAACGCGGTGTGGGCGTTCATCCGGTGCTCGGGGCGCGTGGCCAGGCCCTCGACCTTCCACTCGCGGACCAGGGACTCCCACGCCTTCGGTTCGGTGAAGCACCCCAGTTCGCGGATGCCCTCCATGACCTTCATCAGCTGCGGCACGGTGGCGACGTAGGTCATGAACACCCCGCCCGGGATCAGCAGGTCGCGCACGGTCTCCAGGCACTCCCACGGGGCGAGCATGTCCAGGATGACCCGGTCGACCGGACCGTCGGTGTCGTCCACGGTGACGTCGTTGAGGTCGCCGAGGCGCAGGTCCCAGTTCGCCGGGTGCTCCCCCATGTACTCGGCGACGTTGTTCTCCGCGTACTCCAGGTGGTCGTCGCGGATCTCGTAGGAGATGAGCCGACCGTGCTCGCCGACGGCGCGCAGCAGGGTCATGGACAGCGCACCGGAACCGGCACCGGCCTCGAGCACCGTGGCGCCGGGGAAGATGTCGCCCTCCACCAGGATCTGTGCGGCGTCCTTGGGGTAGATCACCGCGGCCCCGCGGGGCATCGACAGCACGTGGTCGACCAGCAGGTGGCGGAAGCACAGGTACTCGCCACCGACGTGGGAGACGACCACGGTGCCCTCGTCACTGCCGATGATGTCGTCATGCCTGATCTCACCCTTGTGGGTGAAGTAGCTGCCACCGCTCTCCAGGGTGATGGTGTAGTGACGGCGTTTGGCGTCGGTGAGCTGGACCCGGTCACCGGGCTGGAACGGGCCGGAGTAGGCCACGGTGTTCCCCTTTACGTTGGTGTGGCGGTTGGACCCGATCAGTGTAACGGCCGGTCGACGCACAAGGACTCAGAGGGCGGTGGGGACCCCACAGACCCCCGCGCGGCACACCTGGACCACCGCTGCCCCGGTCGGGCCGTCGCCGCCCAGCAGCCGGGCACCCTGTTCCACGGACAGGACGAGACAGGACGTCCCCAGCTCAGCCCGCAGCGCCGACACCTGGTCCGGTGTCGCTGCGGCGACGGTGGCCTCGACCGGTCCGGCGAGGTGGCACTCCAGTGCACACAGCCACCCGCCGGCCTGGGCCAGATGCCGGTCGACGACACCGGCGTGGGCGTCGAGGATCCGGCGTGCCTCGGCCGACCACCGGGCCCCGACGGTGCGGACATCCGCGTCGTCGAGGGAGGTCGCCACCGTACCGGCCATGCTCAGGGCCTCCGCCAGCACCGCCACCGCCGCGGGCGTCGCCCCGTCGTAGGGGTCGCGCGGGCGCACCCCGGTGCCGGCGACCGGAGCCGCGGCGTCGTACCAGGTGCCGGGACCACGGTGGAAGGTGACCTGGATGTGGCGCACCAGTTCCGAGACCGCCGCGGGGACCTCCAGCGTGCCGTAGGCGGACCCCTGGTGTTCCCAGAGACGGACGAGGGCGAGCAACAGCCAGGCACAGTCCTCGAGAGTGCCCGGGGCCTGCGGGGATCCGGTGCACCGCACCACCTCGACAATGCCGCCGTCGGCGTCAGTGGTCACGGCGTGGTCCCACAGTGCGGCGGTGACCGCAGCCCCCGCCACCGGGTCGCCGGCTTCGGTGAGTGCGACCGCGGCCATGGCGTTCCACGCCGTGACCACCTTGTCGTCGACCGCGGGGCGCGGCCGGGACGAGCGTGCCTGCCGCAGGGCCCTGCGCAACTCGGGCGACAGCGGCAGCCCCTCGCGCCGGGTGAGTACGACCCGTCCGTCCACGTCCCCTTCGCCTGAGAGTCCCAGACTCTCCAACTCGCCGGGGTCCCAGGTGTAGGTGTAGCCCTCCACCCGTGTGTCGTCGACGACGGTGTCGGCGTCGAGCCCGCTGGCCAGCAGTCCCGGAACACCGGTGCCCAACCCGTGGGTCAGGAAAGACCGCGTCAGCTCGACGGCCTCGGCGACGAGCGCGTCGTCGGGTCGTCGTGCGCTGTAGGCGGCCAGGGCGCGGAGCAGCAGCGCATTGTCGTACAAGGTCTTCTCGAAATGCGGTACCGTCCAGTTCTCGTCCACGCAGTAGCGGTGGAATCCGCCGTCGACGGGGTCGACCAACCCGCCCTGCAGCAGTGCCGCCGTCGTGCGACCGACGATGTCGAGCACCTGGGTTCTCGCCGTATCGGACCCGGTGCGCTCCGCCCACCGCACCAGACCCAGCACCGCCGCGGACGGCGGGAACTTCGGTGCACCACCGAACCCACCGGTGGGGTGCTCCGACGCCCGCATCTTCTGCACGATCCGCGTCGGCAGTTCCGCGGTGACGTCCTGGGCGGCCCAGGACGCCTCGGCCCCGTCCTCTTCCCCACTGTTCTCGATCGCCTCGTTGAGCCGGGCGGTCAGCTCGTCCACCCGGGCACGTTCCTCCGACCACGTCCGCGAGACCGCCTCGAGTACCTGCCGGAACGAGGGGCGCCCCTGCTTCGGCTCCGGTGGGAAATAGGTGTCGGCAAAGAACGGCCGCCCGTCAGCGTCCGTGAAGACCGTCATCGGCCAGCCGCCCTGCCCACTCAGGGCCACAGCCGCCTGCAGGTAGTAGGCGTCCACGTCCGGATGCTGCTCCCGGTCCACCTTCACCGCCACCATGGTGTCGTTGATCCGTGCCGCGATGTCCGGGTCCGTGAAGGACTCCGCAGCCATCACATGGCACCAGTGGCAGGTCGCGTAACCGACGGACACCAGCACAGGCACACCACGCTCCCGTGCCTCGGCGAAAGGCTCCGGGCCCCACGGCTGCCAGTGCACCGGGTTGTCGGCGTGGGCCTGCAGGTACGGGGACGTCGATCCGGCGAGACGGTTGGAGTTCATGCCCACCACGGTAGCCGGAGGAGCCCGGCGGCCACAGGGACGGTGCGGAGCGGGAAGGGGGACGGCAACGACTAGAGTGGCGTCAATGACGTCTCCGACTACCCCCGCTGTCACCGGAATCACCACACAACTGGGTCCGCAGTTGTCCGGCTCGCTGACCACCGACCCGGACGTCCTCGCCTCCCATGCCACCGACGAGTCGCTCTACAGTCCCGTGGGGGCGCCCGCTGCGTTGATCCGCGCCACCACGGTGGACGACGTCGTCGCCACCCTGCGCTTCGCCCATGCCCACGGGGTCCCGGTGGTCCCCCAGGGTGCGCGCTCGGGTATTTCCGGGGGTGCGAACGCCGTGGACGGCTGCCTGCTGCTTTCCGTGGCGTCGATGAACCGCGTCCTCGAGGTCGACGAGGCCAATATGACCGTCACCGTGGAGCCGGGGATCATCAACAAGGACCTCAAGGACGCGCTGCGTCCCCACGGGCTGGCGTACCCGCCGGACCCCGGCAGCGTCGCCATGTGCTCCATCGGCGGCAATATCGCGACGAACGCCGGTGGCATGTGCTGTGTGAAGTACGGGGTCACCCGCGAGTACGTCCGTGAGCTCACCGTCGTGCTGGCCGACGGTACAGTCACCCGCCTGGGGCACCGCACGGTCAAGGGCGTGGCAGGACTCGACCTTGCGGGACTGTTCACCGGTTCCGAAGGCACTCTGGGGATCATCGTCGAGGCCACGTTGAAAGTCGTGCCCCTGGGGCCGGACCCGCTGAGCGCGTTGGCGACCTTCCCCACGGTACGGTCCGCCGCTGAAGCAGTCTCGGCCTACATGTCCACCGGAGCCACCCCCTCGCTGCTGGAGATGATGGACGCCGCCACCATCGCCATGGTCAACGAGCTCGGCGACTTCGGTCTCGACACCGAGGTCGGCGCCGTGCTGATCATGCAGTCCGACTCGGTCACCGCGGCACAGGACACCGAAGCCTTCGCCCGGGTCGCCGAAACGCACGGCGCGGCGGACGTCGCCTTCGCCGACAACCCCACAGACTCCGAACTCCTCGTCGCAGCCCGGCGCTCCGCGCAGCCCGCCTGGGAGCACTACGCACGGGCACACGGTGGAGGCCAGCTCCTCGACGACGTGTGCGTCCCCCGCTCCCGCATCGCCGAGTTCTGCGACCGGGTCGAGGACATCCGGGACGACACCGGCGCTCTGGTCACCGTCATCGGTCACGCCGGCGACGGCAACATGCACCCCTCGGTTTTCTTCGACACCGCTGACCGTGACTCCGTGACGGCCGCCCAGGACGCCTTCGACCGCATCATGGCCCTCGGGCTGGAACTCGGGGGCACGATCACCGGCGAGCACGGTGTCGGCAACCTGAAGAACCGCTGGCTGGCCACCGAACTCGACGACGGCAACCGGCGTCTGCACCGCGAGATCAAGAATGCCGTCGACCCCACCGGGGTCCTCAACCCCGGAAAGATGCTGGAGCACCTGTGAACACCGTGCCGGATTCCCTGACCGCGCTGGCTGCCGGGCTCCAGGGCACGCTGAGTACCGACCCGGACGTCATCGCCGCCTTCTCCACCGATGAATCCGTCCACCCCGGCACGGGCGACGCCCTCGCCGTCGTCCGCGCCGGGTGCGTGGAGGACGTTGCCGTGACCATGCGGTTCGCCCACTCCCGCGGGATTCCGGTGGTGCCCCAGGGTGCGCGCTCGGGACTGTCGGGCGGAGCCTGTGCCGAGCACGGCTGCATCCTGCTCTCGGTGGCGTCGATGAACCGGGTCCTGGACATCGACGAGGCGAACATGACGGTCACCGTGGAGCCGGGGATCATCAACAAGGACCTCAAGGACGCGCTGCGTCCCCACGGTCTGGCGTACCCACCGGACCCGGGCTCGGTCGCGATCTCCTCCGTCGGCGGGAACATCGCGACGAACGCCGGTGGCATGTGCTGCGTGAAGTACGGGGTCACCCGCGAGTACGTCCGCGAGCTCACCGTCGTGCTGGCCGACGGCGAGGTGACCCGGCTGGGGCACCGCACCGTCAAAGGGGTGGCCGGGCTGGATCTGGTCTCCCTGTTCACCGGTTCCGAGGGCACCCTCGGGATCATCGTCGAGGCCACGTTGAAAGTCGTGCCCCTGGGGCCGGACCCGTTGAGCGCGTTGGCGACCTTCCCCACGGTGGGACGCGCGGTGGACACCGTCGCGTCCTACATGGCCACCGGGGCACGTCCGTCGATGCTGGAGATGATGGACGGGATGACCATCGGTCTGCTCGCCGAGATCGGGGACTTCGGACTCGATGCCGAGGTCGGCGCCGTGCTGATCATGCAGTCCGACTCAGCCACCGCGGAGACCGACACCCGGGCGTTCGCGGCGGTCGCCGAGGAACACGGTGCCGTGGACGTCGCCTTCGCCGACAACCCCACAGACTCCGAGCTCCTCGTGGCCGCCCGCCGTTCGGTGCAGATCGCCAATGAACGTTATGCCGCCGCCCATGGCGGCGGCCAGATGATCGACGACGTATGCGTACCGCGGAGTCGCCTGGCCGACTTCTGCGCCGGTGTCGGGGCGATCAGGGACGACACCGGAACCACCGTCGCTCTCGTCGCCCACGCCGGTGACGGCAACGTCCACCCGTCGGTCTTCTACGATCTCGCCGACGAGGACTCCGTGGCCGCAGGAACCGAGGCCTTCGACCGCATCATGCGGCTCGGGCTTGAACTCGGGGGTACGATCACCGGCGAACACGGTGTCGGAGCCCTGAAGTCGGCGTGGCTTCCGCAAGAACTTGATGAAGCGAACCGCCGCCTGCACCGCAGGATCAAGGACGCCGTCGACCCCACCGCCGTCCTCAACCCCGGAAAGATGTTGGAGGCCCTGTGACCCGCCGTCCCCTCGCCCTGTCACCCTCGCGTGTCGGTGACTACCGGCAGTGTCCGCTGCTCTACCGCCTGCGGGCGATCGACCGGCTGCCGGAACCCAGTACCGTCGCGCAGGTCAAGGGCACACTGGTGCACGCGGTTCTGGAGGACCTGCACGGCCTGCCGCGGGAGGAGCGCACCTACCCCGCCGCGGTGAAGATGCTCACCCCGCACTGGACGGCGATGAAGGAGTCCGACGCGCAGCTTGAGGAGCTGGTGCCCGACGAATCGACGACGGACTTCCTCGTCGAGGCCCGGTCACTGGTCAAAGGCTACTTCCAGATGGAGAACCCGTCCGGCTTCGACGCCGAGTCGGTGGAGAAGTTCGTGGACACCACCCTGCCGAACGGGGTCCCGGTGCGTGGTTTCATCGACCGGGTCGACGTCGCTCCCACCGGTCAGGTGCGGGTGGTCGACTACAAGACCGGCAAGAAACCGATCCCGCGGTTCTCTGCGCAGGCGGTGTTCCAGATGCGGTTCTACGCCCTGGTGTGGTGGCGCATGTTCGACCACATCCCCGAACAGCTGCGGCTGATGTACCTGAAGGTCCGGGACGACATGGTGCTCTCCCCCACCCCCACAGAGCTCAACTACGTGGAGCGTGATCTCGGGGACATCTGGACGAAGATCGGGAGGGACGCCCGTAGCGGGGATTTCGCACCGAAGACCTCGAAACTCTGCGGCTGGTGCTCCTTCCAGGCGGTATGCCCCGCCTTCAACGGCACACCGCCCGAGTACCCGGGTGTACCGGAGGAATTCTCCTGACCGGTGGCCCCGCCTCAGGAGATACCGAGGGCGTCGACGAGGTCGAGGAACGCCGGGGCGACGGGTGTCCGCCAGACGACATCGGCCTTGGGGTCGGCACGTCCCGGACCGCCGTTGATGACGGAGACGGTCTTGCCCTGTCTCCGTGCGTCCAGGACGAGACGGTAGCCGCTCATCACCGCCAGCGACGATCCGACGACCAGCAGGCTCGAGGCCTCGGCCAGCATCCGGGACGCCCGTTGTTTACGTTCCTGCGGTACCGGTTCGCCGAAGTAGACCACGTCCGGTTTGAGAAGTACGGACCCGCACCGTCGGCACCCCACCATGGAGAACTCACGGACGTGGGTCTCGTCGAGTGTGACGTCGCCGTCCGGGTTGACCAGGGACGGATCCAGGTCGATGCTCTCGAGGTAGCCGGGGTTCTGTTCCACCAGCCGGGCGTCGAGCGACCGGCGGTCCTCGAGGTGCCCGCACCGGAGGCAGACCACCCGTGAGAGGTCGCCGTGCAGGGTGAGCAGGTTCCGGGTGCCGGCGTCGGCGTGGAGACCGTCGACGTTCTGGGTGACGACCCCGGTGACCAGCCCCGCCTGCTCGAGCTCGGTGAGAATGAAGTGCGTGAGGTTCGGGCGCGCCGCCGCCATTCGGCGCCACCCGACGAAGGAGCGCGCCCAGTAGCGGTGCGAGGCGTCCGGATCATGGCGGAACTCCTGGAACGTCATCGGCCGGTGACGGGTCAGTGACCCCGAGGGCCCGCGGTAGTCGGGGACGCCGGAGTCCGTGGACACTCCGGCACCGGTGACCACCAGGGCGGGTGACTGGCGGAGCTGGTGTGTGACCGACGACAGTGCGACCTCCGGTGACGTCGGCGTCGTGGTCTCGGAGACCACGCGGGCGATGGACCGCAGGGCCGAGCGGTGTGCCGGAGCCACGAGATCAGGGAGCATCCCCTCAGGCTACGCCCGCAAGGGCAGCCGGAACCACGGGGAGTCGGGGTGGTTCAGCACCACGGCGATGTCCCGGACGAAGCGGAGACAGGAGTCGTCCAGCCGCCCGTCAGCGACCGCGCGGCCCACCACGACACCGTCGGCGAAGTCCTCCCACGTGGGGCAGGCTGCCTGGGCGAGGCCGAGGGCCCGGGCCAGCATCCCGGAGCACTGGTCTTCGGTGACGAGACCGCCGCCGTGAGCCAACCACAGCAGGTGCACCGCGACCGAGATGTCCCAGGCGGTCGTGTCCTGCGGCGGCGTCTCCGGGAGTGCCGTGCATGCACCGTCCTGGAGGAACGGGATGATCAGGTGGTGATGCGCAGGATCGACGGGGCCGAGCACGGTGTGGGCCGCGGGACGCTCCGGGCCCGTGGTGCTGCACAGTGTTTCCAGGAGAGGTCGGTGCTGCCGGTAGGCCGCGTCACCGGCGTCCCTGAGGCGGGCGGACGCGGTGTCGAGGACGTCCTGGGTGGTACGGATGCCGAACACCCGCGCCAGGTGGTGGCGGTGAGCTTCCCCCGGGTCCACGACGAAGAGTTTCTGGAACCCCGCATTCGGGGGGTGCGCTTCCGCCGGGCCGTTGGTGACCCGGCCGTCCGTGAGCCCGTGCGGCAGGCTCAGCCCCCAGGACCGGGATGAGTCATCGCTGCGGCCGCTCTCCCAGGTCAACCGGAGACCACGTCCCGACGAGGGGACGTCCCGCAGGATGGAGCGGTAGGTGGGGGCAGTGGTGGCGGAGGTGTCGGCAGGATATGTCACACCGACAATGTTAGCTGTGCGAACTAACTGGTGGCGCGGGGACGAGGGGTGTCACCCTCATCCGGGGACCCCTGGGGAACACCCCCGCTGTCCGTTCAGGACTCGACGTACAGCTTTCCGCGCCACACCGGGTGCAGCAGGTTCTCCTTGCTGAGTACCTGGTCGACCGTCTCCGCGTCGAGCAGTCCGCGCTCCAGCACGACCTCCCGGACCGACTTGCCGGTACGGGCGCACTCCTTGCCCACCAGGTCGCCGTTGTGGTGCCCGATCAGCGGGTTGAGGTAGGTCACGATACCGATGGAGTGATCCACGTAGGACCGGCACACCTCCTCGTTGGCCGTGATTCCCACGACACACAACGTCCGCAACGTGGTGCACGCACGGGCGAGCAGACGGATCGACTCGAACAGTGACTGGGCGATGACCGGCTCCATCACGTTGAGCTGGAGCTGGCCTGCCTCGGCCGCCATCGAGATCGTCACGTCGTTGCCGAAGACCTTGAAGCAGATCTGGTTGACGACCTCCGGAATCACCGGATTCACCTTCGCCGGCATGATCGACGACCCCGCCTGGCGTTCCGGCAGGTTGATCTCGTTCAGTCCGGCGCGGGGCCCCGAGGAAAGAAGTCGCAGGTCATTGCAGATCTTCGACAGCTTCATCGCCACGCGCTTGACCACCGAGCTGGCGTTGACGTACGCCCCGGTGTCACTGGTGGCCTCGAGCAGGTCATTGGCCGCGAGCACCTTGAGCTCGGTGACCTCGCGCAGCGCGGCGACGACCTGCTGCTGGTATCCGGAGGGGGCGTTCACACCGGTACCGATCGCCGTACCGCCGAGATTGACCTCCAGCATGAAGTCCGCGGCCCGGTTGAGCTGTGACTGCTCCTCGGAGAGGTTCTGGGCGAAGGCGGTGAGCTCGTCGCCGAGGCTCACCGGCACCGCGTCCTGCAACTGGGTACGTCCCATGGTGATCACGTCGCGGAACTCGTCGCCCTTGTTGGAGAACGCCCGCTCCAGTGCGCTGAGGTGGCGGATCAGGTCCTGGAAGGCGGTGTGGATGCCCAGACGGAAACCGGTCGGGTACGCGTCATTGGTCGACTGACTCATGTTGACGTCGTCATTGGGGTTGACGATGTCGTAGCGGCCCTTGTCCTCCCCCAGGTACTCCAGGGCCAGGTTCGCGACGACCTCGTTGACGTTCATGTTCGTCGAGGTGCCCGCACCGCCCTGGTAGACGTCGATCGGGAACTGGTCCATGCACCGGTGCTCCACGAGGATCTGGTCACAGGCCCAGACAATGGCCTCCGCCTTCTCCCGTGGCAGGGCGTGCAACCGCTGGTTCGCGATCGCCGCAGCCTTCTTCACCTGCACCATGCCGCGGATGAACTCCGGCAGCTGGTTCAGGGTGGTCCGGGAGATCTGGAAGTTGTCCACGGCGCGCAACGCGTGGATCCCGTAGTAGGCGTGCTCAGGGACCTGCATCGTGCCCAGCAGGTCCTCCTCCGTGCGGAAGCTGTCGGAGGCGTGGGCGCTGAGCGAGTGGGTCTCGGCCGCCGTGATCAACTGCGTCGAGGAGGTGACGGGCGTGGATTCGGGGCGGTACTCGGGAACAGTCATGGTGGTCTGAACCTTTCGTGGTGGGGTCGACTCGTGGTGTGGTCTCAGATACGGGCGATGCGGATGTCGCTGGCGAGGATGGCCTCGGCACCCAGTGCCGAGAGATTGTCCATCAGCGTGTTGGCGTCCCGGCGGGGAACCATCGCGCGCACGGCGACCCAGTTGTCCTGGGCCAGGGGTGAGACGGTCGGCGCCGAGAGGCCGGGGGTGATTGCCGCGACGCTGTCGAGGATGTCGCGTGAGCAGTTGTAGTCGAGCATCACGTAGTTGCGTGCGTGCAGGATGCCCTCGATCCGCTTGAGCAGCACCTGCTGGCGTTCGTCGACGGAAGCTCCCCGGCGGCCCACCACCACTGCGGTGGAGCTGATCACCGGATCGCCGAACGGCCGTAGCCCCTGCTGCCGGAGTGTGCGGCCCGTCGACACCACGTCGGCGATGGCGTCCGCCACCCCCAGGCGGATGGAGATCTCCACGGCACCGTCCAACCGCACGACGGTGGCGTCGATACCGCGGGACGAGAGGTCACGGCGCACCAGGTTCGGGTAGGACGTGGCGATGCGGCGTCCCTCCAGGGCCTCCACGGTCCAGTCCTCGTCGGCGGGGGCGGCGTAACGGAACGTGGAGTCGCCGAAGCCGAGTTCGAGCAGTTCCTCGGTCTCCTCGCGGGTGTCGGCGGCGAGGTCGCGGCCGGTGATACCCATGTCCAGGTGGCCGCTGGCCACGTAGATCGCGATGTCCTTCGGGCGCAGGAAATAGAACTCGACACCGTTGTCGGCGTCGACGACGGTGAGCGACTTCGAGTCGCCGCGGCCCGGGTACCCGGCCTCGGAGAGGATCTCCGTGGCGGTCTCGGACAGCGAGCCCTTGTTCGGGACGGCGACACGCAGCAGGTCGGGCTGGTTTTCGGCAGCAGACGACGAAGATTCAGACACAGTCACAGCGGGACCCCTCAGAGGAACTTGTAGATGTCGGACGGATTCAGCCCGCGGCCGACCATGACGACCTGAAGCCAGTAGATCAGCTGCGAGATTTCCTCGGAGAGCTCCTCGTCGGACTGGTACTCCGCGGCCAGCCAGACCTCGCCGGCTTCCTCGACGATCTTCTTGCCCTGGAAATGCACGCCGGCATCGAGTGCCTCCACGGTGCCGGAGCCGGCGGGACGTTCCGCGGCACGCTGGGACAGTTCCTCAAACAGGGAGTCGAAGTTCTTCACGGCACTCATTCTGTCACATCCTGCACCGACACGGTGATGCGGTCACCCTACGCGGCTACGCCCCAGGTGTTCCCAGAAGCCCCGCAGGTCGGCAATGGTCAGACCGTCCAGATCCGTGGATCCTCCACGCAGTGTGGACACCGGCACGGCACCTGCCGGAACCTCGGTGTCGGCCGCCGGCAGCCCGACGACCCGGCACCCCGCCCGTACCGCCGCCGTCATGCCGTTGGTGGAGTCCTCGAGCACCAGGCAGTCGCCGGGCGCGACCCCCAGTCGTTCGGCGGCGGTGAGATAACAGGTGGGATCGGGTTTCCCTGCGGAGACCTCGTCACCGCAGATCGAACCGACGAACGCGTCCGCACCGATGGTCTCGAGGGCCTGGTCGGTCAAGGACCGGAAGGTGTTGGTCACCACCATCATCGGCACACCGGTGGCCCTCCCCTCCGCCAGCAGGCCCGGGACGCCGGGCAGCAGGTCGAGGCCCTGGGCGAACAGGACCGAGACCCGGTCGTAGAGCCACCTGATCCAGCCCCCGACCTCGTCGTCGGTGGGATCCAACCCCGCCCACTCCGCGCACAGGCGCACGGTCCCGTCGGCGGTGCCCCCGACCGTCGCCGCCCGCACGTCGGGAGTCAGCTCACGTCCCATGGCCGCAGCCATGGCGTATGTCGCCTCACCCCACCGTGGCTCGGTGTCGACGAGTGTGCCGTCCATGTCCCAGAGTATCGCCCTCATCCCTGCCATCATGCCCGGCTCGATAAGATCACACACCATGAGCTTCATCACCAGCGACACCGACGCCTACTTCCTGCAGGGCGGATCCTCAACCGACGACTCCGGGACCGTGTGGACCGAATACACGGCCACAGAACACACGGTGAGTCCGTGGGGACCGGACCTGCAGCACGGCGCTCCCCCGTCGGCACTGGTCACCCACGCCATCGAACGCATCGCCCCGGAGGGCGGTCGTCTGGTCCGGGTGACCACCGAGCTGTTCGGTGCGGTGCCGGTGGCACGGCTCCACGCCACCGCCCGGATCGTGAGGCCCGGGCGCCGCATCTGCTACCTCGAAGCCGTCGTCAGGGACGACGCCGGACGTGAAGTCGTCCGTGGCAGCGCCTGGTGGGTACGAACCCACGACACCACGGAACTGGAGAACCCCGACGTCCCCAGCGCGGCTGACCTGGTGCCGCTGAGTGACTCCAGCGAACCGGGCCCGGACACCCCGTTCCTCACTGCCTGGCCGGGCCCGTACACCGCGTCACTCGACATCCGTCCGGCCCCGGGCCAGCTGTGGGTACGCAGCAGGATGTCGGTGGTGGCCGGTGTCGACGACACCCCGTGGAGCCGTCTGATGTCCGTGGCGGACGTCGCCAACGGGACGGACCGCGTCCTGGACCCGAAGGAGTGGCTGTTCATGAACACCGACCTCACGGTGTCCCTCCACCGTCTTCCGGTCAGTGCGTGGATCGGCGTACGGGCGGAGGCGAACTTCGGCCCCGACGGCGCCGGGCTCACGATCGGACGGCTGTGTGACGAGCGCGGCCCCATCGGCTCGACGAACCAGTCGCTCCTGCTCCAGAAGTTCGGTTAACCGCCGGAGCAGGTCATTCCTGCTCGATGATGCGGTCGAGGTCGTCCAGTACCTGCCGGGCGTCGGCACCGACCTCCTCGCACAGGACTGTGACCAGGCTGCGGAAGTCCGCGACCTCCTCGTCCTCGTAGACGGCACCGGCATGCCGGTCGCTCAGCGCCCGCAGGGCGTCGTGTGCGGAGATCACCTGCAGGACGACCTCCCCGGACGGGTCGGCGCGCACGCCCGACACCAGCCGGTGGAGGATCTCGGCGGCCTCGTCCACCGCAGAGGTGGGGAAAGGTGCCTCCCAGAACTCCCTGTCCTCGTCCCGCAGGTAGCTTCCCGTGGCCATCGAGGTCAGGTTCTCGATGAACTCATGCCGGGCGGCGTCGGTGGCCGCCGCGAAGCTGTTGTCGTCGGAGGTGCTCACAGTGCCACCCCCAGCAGGGAGGCGCACAGGGTACGCAGCGTGGCACCGGCGGATCCGTCGGCCGGGGTGGTGTCCGCGTCCTCGTGAGGGGCCGCGGTGTCGTCCCCGGCCGTGACGCTGTCACTCCAGGCGTCGATCAACGCGACCGCACGCGGGGTGTCCAGGTCGTCCGCCAGAGCTGTCCGGACGTCAGCGACAAGGTGGTCGGCACGGGACTGCGGAAGCTGTCCGGCTGCCACGGCAGCCCGGCGCCACCGCTCGAGCCGCTGTTCAGCCCGTTCCAGGACGTCTGCGGACCAGTCGCGGTCGTGCCGGTAGTGCTCCTCGTACAGGCCCAGCCGGACCGCGGAGGGGTCGTGGCCGTCGGCGGTCAACCGGGACACGAACACCAGGTTGCCCAGCGACTTGCTCATCTTCGTGCCGTCCAGACCGATCATGCCGGTGTGCACGTAGTGGCCGGCCATCCGGTCGACACCGTGGGCGGCCTCGGCGTGGGCGGCGGAGAACTCGTGGTGCGGGAATCGCAGGTCGCTGCCGCCGCCCTGGATCGCGAAGGAGGCCCCCAGCCGGTTGGTGGCGATCGCGGAGCACTCGACGTGCCATCCGGGGCGCCCCGGGCCGAACGGGGAATCCCAGGCGGGTTCACCGTCCCGGTGGGCACGCCACACCAGCGCGTCCATCGGATGACGTTTTCCGGGGCGCTCAGGGTCCCCTCCACGCTCGGCGAAGAAGCGGCTCATCGTCTCCTCGTCGTAACGGGACTCGTACCCGAACTGCTCGGTGAAGGTGTAGTCGACGTAGATGTCCGGGAATTCGTCGTCCATCCGGTAGGCGGCGCCGACGGTGAGAAGCCGGTCCACCATGTCGATGACCTCGTCCACGGACTCCATCGCGCCGATGTAGTCGCGGGGAGGGAGGACCGAGAGTGCCTCCATGTCGGAGCGGAACAGATCGATCTGACCCGACCCGAGGTCACGCCAGTCGACTCCGTCGCGTTCGGCACGTTCGAACAGGGGATCGTCGACGTCGGTGATGTTCTGGACGTAGTGCACGCCGTGCCCGTTGTCGAGCAGCTGACGGACCACCAGGTCGAAGGTGACGTAGGTCGCTGCGTGGCCGAGATGGGTGGAGTCGTAGGGGGTGATGCCGCAGACGTAGACCCCCACCTCCCCCGTGCCGGTCAGCAGGCCGGTGTCGACCGGCAGGACGCGGTCGGCGGCGGTGTCGTGGAGTGTGAGGGGAACACCGTCACCCGCCAGGGCGGGGACGTCGGGGGTGGACCATGAACGCATGGGGCCTGATTCTAGTCACCGGAACGGTGGCGCCCACCCACCGGTCCGTCCGTCAGGCGTTGATGGTCCCGGTCGCCAGGAGAATCATCACGGCGACGCCCACCGGGATGCGCCAGAGGGCGAACCACGCGAAGGAGTGGTTGGCGACGAACTTCAGCAGCCAGGCGATCGAGATGTAGCCCAGGACGAACGCGATCGAGGTGCCGACGACCAGTTGGACGCCGCTGGCGGCCTGGCCCGCTGCCGGGTCGAAGGCATCGGGCAGGCTGAACAGCCCGGAGGCCAGGACGGCGGGAATGGCCAGCAGGAAGGAGAACCGTGTGGCGACCTCGCGGTCCAGGTTCAGGAAAAGACCCGCGGACACCGTCGCACCCGACCGGGACACGCCCGGAATCAGGGCAAGGCACTGGGCGAACCCCATGATCAGCGCGTCCTTCATCGTCAGCTTCTCGTAGGTGCGCCGGTGGGTTCCCACCTTCTCGGCCCAGATGAAGACGAAGGAGAACAGGATCAGCACGATCGCCGTGATCCACAGGTTGCGCAGGTTGTCGCGGATCAGGTCCTTGGCGAGGAAGCCGATCAGCCCGACCGGGATCGTCGCGGCGATGACCATCCACCCCATGCGGTAGTTCAGGTTGTCCCGCTTCGTCCGGTCGAAGACCCCGGCGAACCAGGCGGACAGGATGATCCAGATGTCTTTGGCGAAGAACACCAGGACGGCCAGTTCAGTACCCAGCTGGACCACCGCGGTAAAGGACGCTCCGGCGTCCTCCCCCCAGAGGAGCTGGGAGACGATACGCATGTGCCCGGAGGATGAGACGGGCAGGAACTCGGTGAGTCCCTGGACGATCGACAGGATGACGGTCTGCAGCCACCCCATGTCGGTGGTGGTGACGGCGTCGCCGGCCTCGGCGAGAGATGTGAGGAGAGCTCCATGGCAGAGAAGCGTACCTTGCCGGGGTCATGGCCTCACCTCGGGCGGGGGCGGCGTACTGCGCCGGGTGTAGTAGCGTGATTGGCGTGAGAAGCCTGGTGAACCGGCCCTGGACGTGGCCGCAGAAGAGTATGGCGGCGGTCGTGGCGCTCCCGGCGGTCGCGGCCCTGACACTGACCGGATGTGCCGAGCAGATGTTCGGTACCGACGGTGAGGACGGTCCCGACGGCGAAGGTGAGACCGTGGTGGGCGTCGCCGCAGAGCCGTCGGACTCCCCCGGTTCATCCGGGGCGTCCGACGCGACGGGGACACTCGACGACGGGGACGAGGTCCTCGGCCTGGTCCGTGCTGGTCTCGGCGACACGGTCTCGGCGGACTCCCCCGCTCCGGTCGCAGCCCTGGAACAGGGTCGACTGAGCATCGGGCCGCTCGAGGACGTCGCCGCGGGACGGGCCGACACGGTCGACGTCGACGACAGCTGCACCACCGTCACCGGAGCTGTGGACGGGGTGGTTCTGGGGTGCGGGACGTCGGTGCGCATCCTCGACGCGGAGGGCAAGGAACAACGCCGCGTCGACGCCCCGGGTGAGGTGACCTCGGCGGCAGTCCATCCCGACGGCACGGTGGCGCTGACCGTGGACTCGGACAGTGACGTGTACTGGTTCACGCCCGAGGGTGAGGAGGCAGGGTCCGAGGACATGACCGCCACCGCCAGCGCGATGCAGCTGGTCGGCAACACCCGTGACGACGAGGGCGATGACCCGCAGTGGCGGGCCGCGTTGATCGACGCGGCCCAGACCAGTGTCACCGACATCAACATCACCGACCACAGCCGAGTCGCGGCACTGCGCATCGGCCAGGGGGTGGGTACCGTCTCGGCGGGGACCGCGGCGGACGGTGTGCTGGTCGCGTCCGACGCGCGCCGCAACCAGGCACTGGTCTACACGCTCACCGACGTCATCCGGCACACCCAGTCCGTCCCCACCGGCGAGGGGGCCTGGGCGGTGCTGTGGGATTCGGAGCGCGAGGTGATGTGGGTGTCCACCACCGGAGACAACATGTTGACCGGCTATGAGTTGTCCACCGGGACCCCGGTCGAGGTCGGGCAGGTGCCCACCGCGCCCGACGTCCGACACATCATCGATGACGGCAGCGGGGATCTGCTCCTGGTGACCGCCGACGGCACACGTGAACTGATCTCCTCTGCCGACCTCCCCCGAAAGGACTGACCCCGTGTCCCCTGTGTCCCCTGTGACCTCTGTGACCTCGATGACCAGCTTCCGCAAGATTCGGGGGACGGTCTACGACGCCTCCCTGAAACAGCTCTTCCGTCTCCGGGCCGAGCGGATTCACGGGCTGATGTCGGGTGCCCTCTCCGCCGGTGCACGGTCGGCGTCGGTGCGTGCGGCTCTGCGGCGGAGCCTCGTCGTCACCGACCCGGTGCTCGCCCAGACGGTGGCGGGTGTCCGTTTCCCACGCCCGCTGGGGTTGGCCGCCGGATTCGACAAGAATGCGACGGAGGTCGACGTCTGGGGCCCGTTGGGATTCGGATCTGCCGAGGTCGGCACCGTCACCGCCGTACGCCAGCCTGGCAACCCCACTCCCCGACTGTTCAGGTTGTCCGAGGACCGGGCCCTGCTGAACAGGATGGGTTTCAACAATGACGGGGCGCAGGCTGCCGCGAACCGTCTACGGACCCGGGTCGAGTCCGAGCCCGTGGGGGTGAACCTCGGGAAGACGAAGGCGACCCCGGCTGACCGGGCTCCGGCGGATTACTTCGAGTCGGCCAGGGCCGTCGACGAGGTCGCCGACTATCTGGTGATCAACGTGTCGTCCCCGAACACCCCGGGGCTCCGGGACCTGCAGGCGGTGGAGAGTCTCCGACCGATCGTGGACGCCGTCCGCCGGGCCAGCGACCGTCCCCTGTTCGTGAAGATCGCGCCTGACCTGAGCGACGCGGACGTGGACGCGGTGACCGACCTGGCCCTGGAACTCGGGCTCACCGGGCTCATCGCCACCAACACGACCATCAGCCGGGAGAACCTCCGCACACCGTCGTCCGACGTGGCCGCGCTCGGCGCCGGTGGCATCTCGGGAGCCCCCGTCGCCGCCCGGTCCCTGGAGGTTCTGCGCAGAATCCGGTCACGCGCCGGAGACAAGCTCGTCCTCATCGGCGTCGGCGGCATCGAGACCCCGGAGCAGGCTTGGGAGCGCATCGGGGCCGGTGCCACACTGCTTCAGGGGTACACCGGTTTCATCTACGGTGGGCCGGACTGGATCCGCGACATTCACCGGGGGCTGGCAGAGCAGGTCCGCCGCCACGGCCTGATGAATCTCTCGGAAGCCGTGGGTGCCGACCTCCCCTGGATCGACTGACGCCGTTCAGCCGGTCAGTTCTCCGCCCAACCCCACAGCAGGCCCCGGGCGGTGGCGGTGAAGTTCAGGTTGAAGCCGAGGATCGTCGGCGTGGACCTGTCGTCGATCTCCAGGAACTGCGGGAGTGCGTGGACGGCGAAGATGTAGCGGTGGGGCCCGTGGCCGGCAGGGGGCTCGGCACCGTAGTACCCACGGCTGCCTGAATCTCCCCGGAGGGCGACTGCACCGTCGGGGAGCCCCGCCAGTTCCGCGTCACCGGTCCCCGCGTCCAGCGACGTGACGGACGCCGGGATGTTGAACACGGCCCAGTGCCAGTAACCCGACGTCGTCGGCGCGTCCGGGTCGTAGCAGGAGACGGCGTAGGAGACGGTGCCCTCAGGGGCGCCGGACCAGGACAGCTGCGGGGAGACGTCACTGCCACCGAGCTGGGCGGCGGGGAGCCGGTCGCCGTCGTTGAAGTCCGCGCTGGTGACGGTGAGCGCGGGGAGGTCCGTGACTGGAGCGTACGGATCCGCCGCAGGAAAGCGGTCGTCGAGGTACGTGGCTGGTGGTTACGGGGTGAGTCGCTCATGTCCCCCAGTATGCCGCAGGAGTACCTGCCCTGCAGAAACTGATTCTGTTCATATATTTAGGTGTCATGATGTCCGGAGGTTCCTGGCCGAGTCCCCCGCCCGGGCTCCCCAATCGCCTGGTTGACCTGTGGTTCCTGGTGCGACGGGCCGATGATTTGTCACCGTCGTGCCGACTCGTTATAGTTACCGGAGTGCGACGGACACAGGGTTGAAATTCAACCGTTACCGTGTCCGGCGTCCGCATCCATGTCCGGGTGGCGGAATGGCAGACGCGCTAGCTTGAGGTGCTAGTGTCCTATTAACGGACGTGGGGGTTCAAGTCCCCCTCCGGACACCACAGAAGAGACCCACTACGGTGGGTCTCTTTTTTCGTTCACCCCGCGTGCGGAGGGCACCGTCGTGGAAATGAGGCAGGACATGACCAGGAACCAGCGGTTGTCGCTCATCGGACTCGTCTTTCTCGCACTGGTCGTCGTCGTGGCGACGATCCTGCTCCCCACCCCGGGGCTCGACACGGTCCGCAACAGTGTCCGGGGTACCGGGACCCTCGCCTGGGGCACCTTTCTGGTGCTGATGGTCGGTGCGACGCAGCTGCCCGTTCCCCGCACCGTGTGGACCGTGTCTGCAGGCTTGCTCTTCGGACCGGTCGTGGGCAGCCTTCTCGCACTCACGGGCATGGCGGCGTCGGTGACCTTGTCACTGGTCCTCCTCCGGTGGATCGGCGGCCCGGCGGTACGACGGGCCGAACGCAGTCCGCGCTTCAGGTCTCTCCAGGCGGCGTTGGAGGACCGTGGATGGGTTGCGGTGCTCGGCCTGCGGATGATCCCCGTGGTCCCCTTCAGTCTGCTCAACTACGCCTGCGGGCTCAGTCGAATCCCCCTGCTCCCGTGTGTGCTGGCCACCGTCGTCGGATCAACGCCGCTGACGGTGGCCGTCGTTGCGTCCTCCGACGTTCTCGTCAACGGCGGCGAACCCTGGTTCCTCGCGGTCAGTGCGGCTCTCGCGGCGACCGGTGTCCTGCTGACGGCCGGTGAATGGCGGCGGGTACGTGCGCGGTTGTCCGTGGAACCCACTCCGGTCAAGCCCTCACCGTAGACAGAAACTGTATGATGGCGGGCATGTACTCCGTCCACGCCACCTACCGGGGCTCCTCGCTCCGACGCGCCGACTATGTCCGACAGGTCGCCGACGCACTGGGGAACGCCCACAATGTCGTCGAGGTCCGGGTCCACGGTCCCGAGGAGTTCACGGTTCTCGCCGATGACGCGGACAGCGCGGCCGGCGTGGTCATGAACCTCATCCAGGCCGGCGATTTCGCGGTCGGAATAGGCGCGGTCCTCGGCGACGGTGGGGACGGCACGGATGACCCTGCCGACGCGGCCCTACGGGACCATCTCGTCGCCGCTGCGGCACGTGCGGTCCGCGGTGCGCGTCGTCCCGGCGTCATCCAGGCGAGGGTCGAGACGCCCGGCCCGGGAGGTGTGCAGGCGTCCGGGCTCGGGGCGGACATCGCCGGAGACATCGCGGCGGCGTTCACCCTCGTCTCCCACGTGCTGAGCCGCCGTACCTCCGAAGGGAGGGAAGCGACGGCACTGGTGAGGCAGGGCCATCTGCAGAGCGAGGCCGCTGAGATGGTGGGGATCTCGAAACAGGCTATGTCTCAGCGTCTGGCTGCTGCGGGGTGGCAGGCTGAGCAGGCGGGGTGGCTTCTTGCTGTCCATATGTTGGCCAGGACGGAGACTCTTCACCCGGCGTGACCGCGGCCTGTGCCGTCTGATCGGTCCCTGACGGGACCGGAGGGTTGTCCGGGTCGTCGACCGACCGGTTGGCCACGGCATTCGCCTCAGCCACCGCCTTGGCGATTTCCGGGGCGGACTCGGTGCTGAACCAGTCGTCGGACGTCGTTTCATTGGCCACGTCCCGCAGGGACTCGTCCACCGGCGCCGGTTCATAGCGGAAGGTGCCGTCGTCGTCCTTGTTCGCGAATGCCTTGGCGAACTGCTCGAGGGAGTCCCCGAACTGCATCGGCAGCATCCACACCTTGTTCGCGTCGCCCTGGGCCATCTCGGGAAGCTTCTCCAGGTACTGGTAGGACAGCACCTCCGGGGTGACCTGGGACGATTTGATGGCCGCGGTGACTTTCTGGATGGCCTTCGCCTGTCCCTGTGCCTCGAGGTACTTCGCGGCGCGTTCACCCTCGGCCAGCAGCATCCGCGCCTGCCGTTCCGCCTCGGCGGAGAGGATCTGTGCGTGCTTGTCGCCCTCCGCTCCGAGGATCCGGGCCTGCTTCTTGCCCTCGGCGGTCTTGATGTCGGATTCGCGCTGACCTTCCGCGGTGAGGATCATCGCCCGCTTCTCACGGTCGGCCTTCATCTGCATCTCCATCGACTGCTGGATCGACGGCGGCGGATCGATCGCCTTGAGCTCCACGCGGCTGATCCGTAGGCCCCACCGGGTCGTGGCGGCGTCCAGTTCCCCACGCAGCCGACGGTTGATGACGTCGCGCGAGGTGAGCGTCTCCTCGAGCGTCATGCCACCGACCACGTCGCGCAGCGTGGCGACGGAGATCTGCTCGACACCGATGATGTAGTCGTTGACCCCGTAGATGGCGCGTGCGGCGTCGTTGATCTGGAACGTCACCACGATGTCGATGGCGACGGTCAGGTTGTCCTGCGTGATCACGGCCTGTGGAGGAAACGAGACCACCTGTTCACGGGTGTCCACCCGGTCGCGTACCCGGTCGATGAACGGGACCAGGATGGTCAGGCCACCCGACACCGTCCTGGTGTAGCGGCCGAGGCGTTCGATGACGGCCGCCTCCCCCTGGGGGATCAGCGCCACGGACTTGAACAGCGCGACCGCCACCAGGATCACGAGGATGATGAGCAGGATGCTCAACGGACCCATGGTTCACACTCCCTTCCACACCACAGCCGTGGTGCCTTCGATGGAGACGACCTGCACACGGTCCCCTTCAGCGAATGATGTTCCGGGGTGTGCCGCCCGGGCTGACCAGATGTCGCCGGCGATACTCACCTGTCCGGCGGAACTGTCGGAGGTAACGACGCTGAGCACCTCAGCGGACTGCCCTTCGAGCTCCTTGGAGGTGAACTCGCGGGCCTCCCCCTGGGCGATGTAGCGGCGGCGCAACACCGGCCGCAACAGCAGCAGGGATGCGGCGGAGGTGACGCCGAACACCCCGACCTCGGCCCATACCGGTATACCGATGGCCGAGACACCGGCGGTGGTGAGGGCGGCGACCGCGAGCATCAGCAGCGTGAAGTCCATGATGAGGAACTCGCCGACCGCGAGGACGGCCGCTGCAATCAACCAGATAATCGGGCCCATGGCCGCAGAATATCAGTTCACGGGAGGTTAGGCTCCGTGACGAAGTCAACCAGGCGTTCCACCGCACCGATCAGGGTGGCATCCAGGTCGCGGAATGTCTTCACCTTCGAATAGACGTGTCGCCAGCCGTCCGTGGGGGTGCCCCATCCCAGGCGTCGGCACACCCCGGTCTTCCAGTCCTCACCGTAGGGAACCGTCGGCCAGGCCCGGATACCGACCGTCTCGGGTTTCACGGCCTCCCAGATGTCGATGTACGGGTGCCCGGTCACCATGACGTCCGGCCCGAGTCCCCGGGTGAGGCGGGACTCCTTCGAGCCCTCCACCAGGTGGTCGGCGAGGACCCCGACCCGGCGTCCGGGACCGGGACGGAAGTCCTCGAGCATGGCCGGGAGGTTGTCGAGACCTTCGATGAACTCCACCACGACTCCTTCGACACGTAGGTCATGCCCCCAGACCTGCTCGACGATGGCGGCGTCGTGCAGGCCTTCGACCCAGATCCTGGACGGTGCGGCGACCTTGGCACGGACGTCCTTGACCCGTCGGGAACCGGAGTTCGACCGCTGCGGGTCCTGCGGGGTCTCCGACGTCGCCACATGGCGGGTCAAAGTCACCGGCCGTCCGTCGATGAGGAATCCGCCCGGGCGCATCTTGAACAGCCGGTCGCGCCCGTGCCGGTCCTCCAGACGCACGAACTGCCCGTCATAGGTCTTCTCGAAGCCGACCACCGCACCGACCCAGCCACCGTCCGCGACCTCCACGACGGTGCCGGGCGCTGCCGGTACCTCAGGTAGGTCCGGGCGCCGGGCGTGCCCGGAGGAGACAGAGGTTCGGGAGGATGCGGACCCTCCGAGAATGTCACGGCCGTACCTGTCGTTGAAGCTCATGGACACCGACTCTAGGCTAGGTGCAATGTCGTCCAGTAACCCCGCCGGTGACACCACCGGCATGATGAGGGGCACCCCGTTGCGTGAACAACTGTGGTCCCCGGTGCAGAACACCACCGTATGGCTGGGATGGTGGCTCCACGGAGTGGTGTCCGCCGATGACGTCATCGACGCATTCCAGGACGTCCAGGGGCCGGCCCATGCCCTGCTCGTCGATCCCGGGGGTGACGACCCCTTCGACGGCCGGTTCAGCGACCGGCCGACGGGGCTCGTCGACCTGCTCCACGCGGTGCGCGAGGTGACCAGGGATCTGCCCGTCGAGATCTCCTCCCGCCCACTGGTCAGCCTCGTCCTCGCCGGACCCGGTGACCCACCGGCACTCCCCGCAGGGTCACGTGGGGCGACCGCTGTCTCACGGGCAGGAGCGGGAATAGCTGTGGCGGACGCAGATCCCCTGGTCACCCACGTCGTGGTGCCGGAGGTCGTGGACACGTCCCTGGTGCAGTGGGTCTGGTACCGCTGTGTCGGACGCGTCCCGGCCGGTGAGTTCTACGGTCCCGGTGAGGCCGACGCGAAGCTCAGGGAGGCCACCGACGCTGCGGCGACCCTGGTCGAGCAGTCGGGGAACACGCGGATCCGGCACCGCTCCCCCCGTCTCGCCGTCGGTGCACTGACGGACTTCTTCGGACTTCCCGGTCTGCCCGCCGGGGTGTCCCCGCGCGCCGAGAAGCTCATGGCCCGGGCGGATGTCGTCGCCTCGGTCATCGAGGTCACCCGCTCGACGGATCAGGGTGCGACGCTCGACCCCCATCTGCTCCCCCTGGCGGGCGCGGTACGCACCGCGAGAATCACCGCAGTCGATCACGCGATGCGTGAACTCCTGCGGTGACGCTGCAGTCGGTACGTCGGTACCGGCTACTCGATCATGCGCACTGCCATGGGTTCGATACCGTCCCACCTGACCGGCGAAACCTTGACGACGTCGCCGGACTGGGGTGCCTCGAGCATCGTCCCGTCGCCGAGGTAGAGCGCCACGTGTGAGCTTCCGCCCGCTCCCCAGAAGAGCATGTCGCCGCGTTGGGCGTCGCCGACGGGAACCTGTGTGCCGGAGGTGTACTGGTAGCCGGAGTACTTCTCGAGCTGGATCCCGACCGCGGCGAACGAGTAGACCATGAGGCCGGAGCAGTCGAAGCCGACCTTCGAGTAGTCGCCGTGGGAGTCGGCGACCCCACCGTCCCGCACCCCGAGGGTGGGACCGTCCTGGTTACCTCCACCCCAGGCGTACGTCACGCCGAGCTGGCCCATGCCACGGTCAATGACCCGTTCGATCTGTTCCTCGCGCGTACCGGAGGCATCGGGTTCGGCGGGCTGTTCCCCACCGGGGTTCGACGGCGGCAGGCCGGGATCGACACCCTCCTGCCCCTGCGGGAGATTCGCGTACGCTTCTGCCGCCGCGTCCCGTCCTGCGGTAGCCGCGGCCTCGAACGCTCCGTCGGGGTTGCCTTCGAGGTGGGAGTTGATTCCCGCGAACGCCGCCTGGCCGGCGGCGTTGACGAGACCGTCGATCGCCGCCTGTCGGAGTTCATCGCCTTCGGAGCTGCCCTCGAAACTCCCGGGGATCGCGTCGACCCCGGGGACCTCCGCCGAGCCTGCGGCAGGATCCTCGGCGGGATCGCCCTCGACGTCGGGGACTCCCTCACCCTCAGGATCCACCTCGGCCCCGTCACTTCCGACGCTGCCGTCGGTGGCCTCATCCGGGTCCTCGGGAACCGTCTGATCATCGTCAGGGACAGCGGAGCCGTCGCCGGAGCCGGAGGAGGGGTCGGGGGTCTCGGGTCCGACGACCTCGTCCTTCATACCGACTGCGCCGGAGGTACCTGAGGCGCCGGTGGTCCCGGCAGACCCGGTGTCTGCGGAGTCGTCAGTGTCGTCAGTGTCGTCGCTCGCTTCGACGCGGTCGGCGGCGGCCTCGGCGGCCCTACGCTTGTCGAAGGAACTGGCTGCGGCGTTCGCGGATACCTTGTCCACCGCCTTCTTCGCCGCCGCCAGCCGGTCCTTCGCTTCGGAGAGCGAGTTCTTGACCCGGGTCAGCTCCTTGGACTTCTCCGCGATCGACGACTGTGCGTCAGTGAACGCCTGCTCGGCCGCACTGTGCGCCTTCAGCGCGTCCTGGACGAGACCGTCGGCGTCGTCACGGGACACACGGAGCGACGATTCCTCGTTGGCTGCCTGAGTCCGCGCGAGGTCGAGGCGGTCGATGTCCGCCTGCTGCTTCTCTGCGGCCAGTCGCATGTAGGTTGCGCGGTCGATGTTGTCGGCCGTCGCGTCCGATCCGGAGGCGAGGACGACGGGGGCCGCGTCTCCGCCCTGGGTGTAGGCGGAGCGAGCGATGTCGTCGAGGGTCGACTGCGCGTCCTGGACGTCAGAGTCCGAGTCATCGAGGCGTCCACGGGCCTCAGTGACGTTGTTCTGGGCCTCCTGGGCTGCGCGCTGGCTCCGGTCGACATCGACACGGGCCTTGTTCACGGATTCGCGGAGGCCGCCGAGTTCCAGCTCCAGGGAGGAGACTTCACCCTCTGTCGTGGACACGGCACCGACCAGGTCAGCGAGGTAGGCCTCGGCGGTCTGGTCTGACGAGCTCGAGGAGTTGTCGGAGGGGGCCGCGACGGCGGTCGCCGCGGGGACGGTGAGTCCTGCGGCCACCGCGAAAGACAGCAGTGCCCGAGTGGACCGGACGGTCGACCTGCGGGCTGTGCCGCGGGCGTTCAGTCGAAGTGCCACGGTGAGTCTCTCCTTGGGGTGGCGTACCGGGTCAACTAGGTCAAGCCGTCGTCCTTGACATATCCCGGTACGGCCACCTGTCCACCGCGCTTCCCCGCGAGGTGGTCCAGGGCCCGATACCCAGGTTCCGGAGGGCCGGTTGTTCACCGCCGGAATTGTCACGAACAGGTCTCGTTCCGATATCGGATCGTTACCAATTGACGACAACTGAACCGTAAGACACTCAAGACACATGCGAAACCCGAACCTCACTAATCACATAAGAATCACGAGGAACACTTGTCACGCTGTGTGCCTTGACCTGCAGGGGAGATCACATACAACCATATTGTGATCTTTGTCACATTGATGGTGCCATCGGCGTGTCTGATTGCGACAATGCGGCGCATCATACTCAAAGTCTGAACCTTGACTTGAGCATCGACAAGTCACCGACCTTGACCTAGGGAGCAACATCGTTCGCTGTCCCCGGTCCTGGGGTCGGTCGGGACTGGTGTGGAAACGGTCCGTGCCGCGTGGTCAGCGGCGGTAGCTCAGGGCCGCGAACGCGGCGGACACTGCCACGGTGAGGAGGATGCCGACGATGACGGCCACGACAATGGCGGTGAAGTCCGGCTCGGATGCATCAGCATCGGCGAGGAAGTCCGCGACGTCCTGCGGGGCCGTCGAGCCATGGAGCATCCCCTGGTTGGACTCGATCTGGAAACGGGACATGTCGTCGCTGACGACCTGGGTGTTGTGTGGGGCCCGCACCACGACGGTCTGTGCCCCGTCGGAGTCGTCGGAACGGGTGGAGTCCTTGACGGTCTGCGCGAGATTCCGCAGCCCCGTCCCCTCTGCGGAGGTGCTGTCGAGGATCACGACATCTATCCCCTGGTGTGCCAGCTCGCGATATCCGGAGATCTCTGACGGGGTGAGGTCATCGCCTGCCTGTGAGTCCGAGAACCCGGACTCGGCGATGTCGTCGAGCACCGCCTGAAGGTCGACATTCTCGAAATCCACGGTTGACTCATTTCCTGGCGGGGCGGGAGTTGTTATCTGGCTGTATAGATTTTTAGCATCCGGACGGGACGTTCGGGGGTGCCGACACGCGGGCGTGCGAGAGCCGGAATCACTCCGTCCTGCAGTTATGAAGCATTACGGTCGTACTGTTATAGTGGTTCTGACGGAATCCGCGACGACTGCTGACACAATGGTGGCAGTCCGCGTCGGCGCCACTCTTCCCGGTGCCGGGACAAGGTCCAGACGAGGTCCGGAGGTCCACGCGGCGGGATGACGTCAGACGAACGTCACACAACTGACGACGATAACGAGAAGAGATTCAGGAGCACTGTCGTGACTGAAAGCAAGAATTCCTTTGGAGCAGAGGGGACTCTCGAGGTCGGTGACCGGTCCTACAAGATGTACCGTCTCAGCGCGGTCCCGGGCATGGAGAAGCTTCCCTACTCGCTGAAGGTCCTCGGTGAGAACCTCCTCCGTAACGAGGACGGTGCGAACGTCACCCGCGAGCACATCGAGGCCATCGCCAACTGGGATCCGTCCGCGGACCCCAGCATCGAGATCCAGTTCACCCCCGCCCGTGTCGTCATGCAGGACTTCACCGGTGTGGCCTGCGTGGTCGACCTGGCGACGATCCGTGACGCGGTCGTCGCCCTCGGCGGTGACGCAGACGAGGTCAACCCGTTGAACCCGGCCGAGATGGTCATCGACCACTCCGTCATCATCGAGGCGTTCGGTGACGAGAACGCCCTCGAGCGCAACGTGGAGATCGAGTACCAGCGCAACGAGGAGCGCTACAAGCTCCTGCGGTGGGCCACCGGTGCCTTCGACAACTTCCGCGTCGTCCCGCCCGGAACCGGCATCGTCCACCAGGTCAACATCGAGTACCTGGCACGGTCGATCTTCGACAAGGACGGCATGGCCTACCCCGACACCTGCGTCGGCACCGACTCCCACACCACGATGGAGAACGGCCTGGGCATCCTGGCTGGGGCGTCGGCGGCATCGAGGCCGAGGCCGCGATGCTCGGCCAGCCGATCTCCATGCTCATCCCGCGCGTCGTCGGTTTCAAGCTCTCCGGTGAGATCCCCGTGGGCGTCACCGCCACCGACGTGGTGCTGACCATCACCGACATGCTGCGCCAGCACGGCGTGGTCGGGAAGTTCGTCGAGTTCTACGGCAAGGGTGTCGCAGAGCTGCCCCTGGCCAACCGCGCCACCATCGGCAACATGTCCCCGGAGTTCGGTTCCACCGCCGCGATGTTCCCCATCGACAAGGAAACCGTCGACTACCTGGCACTGACCGGTCGCGACCAGGAGACCCTGGACCGCGTCGAGGCCTACGCCAAGGAACAGGGCATGTGGCTCGACCCGGAGAACGACGCCGTGTACTCCGAGTACCTCGAGCTCGACCTCTCCACCGTCGTGCCCTCCATCGCCGGCCCGAAGCGCCCCCAGGACCGCATCGAGCTCTCCGACTCCAAGGCACAGTTCCGCAAGGACCTGCACAACTACGCCGACAGCAACTCCGGCAACCCGGACGCGCAGGACTTCGTCGCCGAGGGCGGCAATGTCGGTGGACACACCGGCACCCCCACCACCGCCGCCGACGCCAAGGGCAACCTCCCGTCCGCGGCCGCCGGCAACCAGGGTCGTCCGTCCAACCCGATCGAGGTCAACTACAACGGCAAGGACATGGTCCTCGACCACGGCATGGTGGGCATCGCCTCCATCACGTCCTGCACCAACACCTCGAACCCCTCCGTCATGGTCGGCGCCGGCCTGCTGGCCCGCAAGGCCGCCGAGCTCGGCCTGCAGTCCGCACCGTGGGTCAAGACCTCCATCGCGCCCGGCTCCCAGGTCGTCACCGGTTACTTCGAGAAGGCCGACCTGTGGAAGGACCTCGAGGCCATGGGGTTCTACCTCGTCGGCTACGGCTGCACCACCTGCATCGGTAACTCCGGCCCGCTCCCCGAGCCGATCTCCGAGGGCATCAACGAGGCCGACCTGGCCGCTACCGCCGTGCTGTCCGGTAACCGTAACTTCGAGGGACGCATCTCCCCCGACATCAAGATGAACTACCTGGCGTCCCCGATCCTCGTGATCGCCTACGCCATCGCCGGCACCATGGACTTCGACTTCGAGACCCAGCCGCTCGGCCAGGACAAGGACGGCAACGACGTCTTCCTCAAGGACATCTGGCCGTCCACCGAGGAGATCGAGTCGGTCATCAAGTCCTCCATCACCAAGGAGCTCTACTCCGAGGACTACGCCGACGTCTTCAAGGGCGACGAGCGCTGGCAGTCCCTGCCCGTGCCGGAAGGCAAGACCTTCGCCTGGGACGACAACTCGTCCTACATCCGCAAGGCCCCCTACTTCGACGGCATGGAGCCCACCCCGGGCCCGGTGTCCGACGTCGAGGGTGCCCGCGTCCTGGCACTGCTGGGAGACTCGGTCACCACCGACCACATCTCCCCCGCATCGTCGATCAAGCCGGGCACTCCCGCCGCCCAGTACCTCGACTCCAAGGGCGTCGAGCGCAAGGACTACAACTCCCTGGGCGCCGTCGTGGTAACCACGAGGTCATGGTCCGCGGTACCTTCGCCAACATCCGCCTGCAGAACCAGCTTCTCGACGGCGTGACCGGCGGCTACACCCGCGACTTCACCCAGGAGGGTGGACCGCAGTCCTTCATCTACGACGCCTCCGTCAACTACCGCGAGCAGGGCACTCCCCTGGTCGTGCTCGGTGGTAAGGAGTACGGCACCGGTTCCTCCCGCGACTGGGCCGCCAAGGGCACGCTGCTGCTCGGCGTCAAGGCCGTCATCGCCGAGAGCTTCGAGCGCATCCACCGTTCGAACCTCGTCGGCATGGGCGTCATCCCGCTGCAGTTCCCCGAGGGTGAGTCCTGGAAGTCCCTGGGCCTGGATGGCACGGAGACCTTCGACCTGGCCGGTATCGAGGCGCTGAACGAGGGATCCACCCCGGACACCGTCCACGTCACCGCGACCAAGGGAGACGGCACCGTCATCGAGTTCGACGCGGTCACCCGCATCGACACCCCCGGTGAGGCCGACTACTACCGCAACGGCGGCATCCTGCAGTACGTCCTGCGCAACATGATGAACAACAAGTAAGACCCGTGTTCATCACCCGCCCGCCCCGCGGCTTCCGTGAGGCGGGCGGACGTGTACCGGAAAGGGGCACTGTCCATGCCTAAGGTCAGTGAGACCGACCTTTCCGAGCGGCGCACCGACATCCTGCGCGCGGCCAGGACCTGCTTCGTCACCTACGGGTACGACGGTGCCACGGTCTCGCGTCTGGAGAAGGAGACCGGCAAGTCGAGAGGGGCGATCTTCCACCACTTCCGGAACAAGGAGACCCTGTTCCGGGAAGTGGCCCACCGCGACATGGTCCGCATGACCGACCTCGCCGGGAACCGGGGCATGATCGGCCTGATCCGGTACCTCCTCGAGGATCCCGAACTCGCCGAATGGTGGGGCCTGAGGGTGGAGATCACCCGCAGGATCCGCCTTGACGACCAGTTGCGGGATGCCTGGGAACAGGACCAGAATGCCCTGCGCACGGCGGTCACCGAGCGACTCGAGGAGCAACGCGAGTCCGGCAGGCTCCGTACCGACATCTCCACCGCCACCACGCTCCAGTTGCTGGAACTGGTGCTGGAGGGGGTCATGGCGCACCTGGTGTCGGACCGCGAGAGCGGCCTGCTCCCCGAGGCGCTCGACATCGTCGAACAGTCCCTGCGTTCTTCGGAGAACCGGGACTGACCACCACGCCCACGCACCGCTCGGCACACGGCACCCACCGATCAGAGCCCTACCGGCCCGGTGGGTGCCGTCCTTTACCAGACAAGTAGCATGGTGTCCCATGATCGCGATCATGACCGTCACCGGACGGGACCACACCGGAATCATCGCAGCCGTGTCGACCGCATGTGCTGAGCTGGAGATCAACATCCGTAACGTCTCCCAGACCATCATGGACGACTGGTTCACGATGATCCTGCACGTCGAGCTTCCAGACACGCTGTCGGTCACCGACGTCAACGGACGGATGTCTGAGGTGGAGCAGAGGGAGAAGCTGGTCATCACGGTCCAGTCGCAGGCGATCTTCGACGCGATGCACGAGATCTGAGGTACGCCGACCAATGACTGCATTCCTGCCTTCGTCCTCGATCCTCGAGACCATCGAGATGATCCAGCGTTACCGCCTGGACATCCGCACGGTGACCATGGGGATCAACCTCCTGCCCGCGGTCCGTGCCACCCCGGAAGCCACCTGCGAGGCCGTCTACGACCTGGTGACCTCCCGCGCCGAGCGCCTCGTGCCCGTCTGCAGCGGCATCGAGGAGGAACTCGGAGTCCCGATCGTCAACAAGCGCATCTCCGTCACCCCGGTGGCGCTGGTGTCCTCGGCGGTCCCGGGTTGCGACCCGGTCGATATCGCCCGCGCCCTCGACCGCGCGGCTGTGGCGGTCGGCGTGAACTTCATCGGCGGATACTCCGCGCTCGTCGAGAAGGGCGGTTCCGCCGGGGACAAGCGTCTGATCCGGTCGATTCCGGAGGCGCTCAGTGAGACCGACGTGGTCTGTTCCTCGGTGAACATCGCGTCCTCCCGCGCGGGCATCAACATGAACGCCGTGCGCGAGATGGGCCAGGTCGTCAAGGACTGCGCCGAGGCGACCTCGGACCGCAGCTCCATCGCCTGCGCGAAACTGGTGGTCTTCGCCAACTCCGTCGGGGACAATCCGTTCATGGCCGGGGCGTTCCACGGGATCGAGGAACCCGACTGCGTGATCAGTGTCGGCGTCTCGGGGCCCGGGGTCGTCGACCGCGCCGTCGCGGCACTGGGACCGGAGGCCTCCCTCAACGAGATTGCCGAGGAGATCAAGAAGGCGGCGTTCAAGGTGACACGCACCGGGCAGCTCGTCGGCACGATGGCCGCCGACCGGCTCGGCGTCCCGTTCGGGATCGTGGACCTGTCCCTCGCCCCGACCGCCGACATCGGCGACTCGGTCGCCCACATTCTGGAGCACATGGGGCTCGGACAGGTCGGTGGACACGGCACCACCGCCGCCCTGGCCCTGCTCAACGATGCGGTGAAGAAGGGCGGCATGATGGCCTGCTCACGCGTCGGAGGTCTCTCCGGCTCCTTCATCCCGGTATCGGAGGACGCCGGGATGATCGAGGCGGTCCGGGCCGGGAACCTGACCATCGAGAAGCTCGAGGCGATGACCGCGATCTGCTCGGTCGGCCTGGACATGATCGCGATCCCCGGTGACACCCCGGCGTCCTCCATCGCGGGCATGATCGCCGACGAGGCGGCCATCGGCGTGATGAACCACAAGACCACCGCCGTGCGGGTGGTCCCCGCGGTCGGCACCGTCCCCGGCGACGACGTCGACTTCGGCGGCCTGCTCGGCCACGCGCCGGTCATGCCGGTCAGCACCGTCAGCAGCGCGGAGTTCATCGCACGCGGCGGCTACATCCCCGCCCCGGTCCACGGATTCCGTAACTGAGGGGCCGACGGACGTGCCCAGGATATTCACCCACGCCCGCAGCGCCACCGTCATCGCCGACCCGAATGACCTGATTTCGACGGCATACGAGGAGGGGCGATTCAGTACTCACTGTCCCCTGCCCCCGGACGATGCCGCGGTGACGGAGGCGCTGCGCGGCAACGGGACGATGCCCGTCGCCGGTGCCCGGCTCTTCGGGCTGGCGACCGCACAACTCGTGCTGGTCGTGTCCGCCTGCGCCGTCGCTCTCGTCGGCCTGCTCCTGCTCGGTGCGGGCTCGGTGTCCGGCGTGGGTGTGGGCAGCGTCCTGCTCGTGCTGGGGGCCGGGATACTGGCGTTCACGGTGCTGTCCGCGCGGAGTCGCAGGAGGAGACTCGTGGCGCTGGCGACGGCATGGCAGAACGGTTGGCTCCGCTTCGCGCCTGCCCGGGTCGGTGCGGTCTGGGTCGACCGTCGCGTGACACACGGCCGGGCCAACAGCCAGGGAGCCAACCAGGACAACCGGTACTGGTTCCGGGCCGTGGTGGAGGTGCACCCCACCGACGGAAGCCCGACGTTCACCGTGGTCACGGATCCCTTCCAGGCGCTGGCCAACCGTGACGGCGTGCCGCATGACCTGGTCAGCGCCCCGAATCCGGTGGATGCGTTCGAGCCGGAGTACACCAACGGGTGGACTGTCGCGCGGTATGTGGCGGGTCCGACGGAGACCATGGCAGCCTCCGCGACCGTCACCACGAACCTGTCGTCGACGCAGATCGGTGCCGCCCTCAGAGCTGCCGGCGTGCGGTGACCCGGGACGGGGCCGGCACTGAGCGGCGCAGTTCCATCTCCCGGAGCCCGGCGATGTCCGGCGCCCCGACCAGTGCCATGGTCAGATCCAGGTCGGCCAGGACGTTCTCCACGACCTCGCGGACGCCCTGCTCGCCGGCCACGGCGAGTCCGTACATGTGGGGCCTCCCCAGCAGGACGGCGTCCGCACCGAGAGCCAGCGCGACAGCGACGTCCCGCCCGGTCCGGACACCGGAGTCCAGCAGGACGGTCGGTCCGTCGCCGATGCGTTCCCTGACCTCGACCAGGGCGTCGAGCGACGCCACCGCACCGTCCACCTGACGTCCCCCGTGGTTGGACACGATGATCGCGTCCGCCCCGACGTCGAAGGCGCGCTCCGCGTCATCGGGGTGCAGGATCCCCTTGAACACGACCGGTAGCGATGTACGCTGCTTCAACGTCGCCAGCAGGTCCCAGTCCAGGCCCGGGTTCGAGTAGATGTCCAGGAACGTCTCCACGGACGCCCGGGGCTCCGGGGACAGGAGGTTGCGGAACGTGGGGCCAGGATGGTGGCGGGCGATGGAGAGCAGGGACGCGACCGCCGCCGGGGTGACGCGCACCCCGCCGGTGCCGCCGGAGACCTTGTCCCGGAGACGCTGCCGGACGATCCGCAGGAACCGGTTGTCGGAGGTGTACTGGGCGATGCCCTGTCCCCGGGAGAACGGCAGGGACCCCAGGTTGAGGTCCTGCGGGCGCCAGCCCAGCACGGTGGTGTCGAGCGTGACTACCAGCGCTCCTGCACCGCTGTCTTCTGCGCGGGCGATGAGGTTGTCGACCAACTGCTCATCCGTCGACCAGTACAGCTGGAACCAGTGTCCAGTATTTTCACTTGACTTTCCCGGTGTCCGTGCGCCCTGGCATGCTGCGGCAATGTCCTCCAGTGCCGAGCTGCCCTGGTTGCTCACCACGTACGGAACGTCAGTGCGCCCCGCGGCGCGGGCGATCATGAGGTCACTGTCCGGATGGACGAGTGCGCCGGCTCCGACCGGGGCGAGCAGCAGCGGCGATGACAGCTCCTGCCCTAACACCGTCGTCGACAAGCTTCTTTCCTTGACACCGTGTGCCATACGGGGAACGATCCGGTAACTGTCGAAGGCTGCCCGGTTGCTGTCGTGTGTCCGCCCCTCCCCGGCGCTGCCGTTGATGTAGGCCCACGCTTTCCGGGACATCGTCCGACGGGCCGCACGTTCCAGGCCGACGGCGTCGGTGGGGACGGCCGGACGGATGCCGGACACCCCGGAGCGGTAGATGGTGTCCTGCCGGGCACGGCCGGCGCTGGGCTGGGTGGGATCGGGAGTGTGGTTCGTTTCCATCCCCCGACAGTATCCTCCGGAAAACTCCGGTCAGGCCAGTTCCACGATATCCATGTACGCGTCCGACCACAGGTCCTCGTCGCCGTCCGGCAGGACGATCACGCGTTCGGGCTCCAGCGCCCTGACCGCACCCGGGTCGTGGGTGACCAGGATGACGGCGCCGGTGTAGGTGCGCAGAGCATTGAGGACCTGTTCGCGCGACTGCGGGTCGAGGTTGTTGGTCGGCTCGTCCAGGAGCAGGACGTTCGCCCGCGAACTCACCAGCGTCGCCAGGGCGAGCCGCGTCTTCTCACCGCCCGAGAGCGTCCCGGCCGGCTGGTTGAGCTGCTCGCCGGAGAACATGAACGCACCGAGGAGGCCACGGAGGTCCTGCTCGCCGGCCTCAGGGCAGGCCTGGATCGCATTGTCCCAGACGCTGGCGTCCGGATCGATCGTGTCATGCTCCTGGGCGAAGTAACCCACCTTGAGTCCGTACCCGCTGACGATGCCACCTTCTCCGTCCGTCCGCTCCACACCGGCGAGGAGTTTCAGCAGGGTCGTCTTGCCGGCTCCGTTGAAGCCCAGGACGACCACACGCGAACCACGGTCGACGGCGAGGTCGACGCCGGCGAAGACCTCCAGGGAGCCGTACATCTTCGTCAGGCCCGTGGCATTCATCGGTGTCTTCCCGCACGGAGCAGGTTCGGGGAAGGAGATGTTGGCGTACTTGTCGTCCTGGCGGACTTCGTCGAGGTCGTCGATCATGCGGTCCGCGCGGGCGATCATCTGCTTGGCAGCGGCCGCCTTCGTGGCCTTCGCGCCGAGTTTCGCCGCCTGCTGACGCAGGGCCCCTGCCTTCTTCTCCGCATTGGCCTTTTCGCGACGCCGACGGGCCTCGTCGGTGGCGCGGGCGTCCAGGTACTTCTTCCAGGTCATGTTGTAGACGTCGGCCTCGCCGCGCACGGCGTCGAGGAACCAGACCTTGTTGACGACGGCCTCGAGGAGCTCGACGTCGTGGGAGATCATGACCAGGCCACCCTCGTGGCGCTGCAGGAAGTCACGGAGCCAGGAGATCGAATCCGCGTCGAGGTGGTTGGTGGGCTCGTCGAGCAGCAGTGTCGTCGCCGACCGTCCTGACCCGGACGTCGCGGCGAAGAGAATCTGGGCGAGCTCCACGCGGCGACGCTGACCACCTGAGAGCGTCTTGAGCTGCTGGTCGAGGATGCGCTGCGGCAGGCCGAGACCGTCACAGATACGGGCCGCCTCAGAGTCGGCCTCATAACCGCCGAGAGAGGCGTACCGCTCCTCGAGACGGCTGTACTTGATGATGGCGGCGTCGCGCTGGGAGTCGGTGCCGGACTCCATGAGCTCCTGCTGGCGGTCCATCGAGGACCGCAGCTGGTCCAGTCCGCGGGCCGAGAGCACGCGGTCGCGGGCGGTCTGTTCGATATCGCCCTCCTTGGAGTCCTGCGGGAGGTAGCCGATCTCACCGGCACGGGTCACGGTACCGCCGTAGGGCTCGCCCTCACCGGCGAGGATGCGCATGGAGGTCGTCTTCCCGGCACCGTTACGGCCGACGAGGCCGATGCGGTCCCCCGGTTGGACGCGGAGCTGCTGGCCGGGCGCGTTGAGGAGGGTGCGAGCCCCCACCCGCACCTCGAGGTCCTGAGTAACAATCACAACGGTCCATCGTATCACCGAGGCCCTGCAGTCGTGGAGGTGGGCGCCGCGCTCTCCTTCTCCCCCCTAGGGAGAGAGCCGCGTCGATCCTCTGGTCGAGGTTCGCGGGCGACCCACCCACCACTTCCGCTGAGTTCCGGAACAGCAGGGCCCCCCGAGCCTCCGGACATCTGGTCCTTCCGGCCGGGGCCTGTTGGACAGATATCAATATAAACTTTTTACGCTCATTTGGATAGTGTTTCGTGAACGATACTTACTCTGCACATCAGACTCGGGGGTAAAGTCATGCACGTGGACGCGACGAGACACGGCGAGGATCTCCCGTAGCCATGCTTATGAGCCCACCTTTTGCTGATAATAAGGAAGCCTACAGTAAAGTCACGGGTGTGGGGGTGCCGCTGCTTCAGCTCCGTCGACCCTGGTACCCCGTCGACCACTGCCGAACGATCGATTCAGGAGCCCGCCAGCATGCACATCGCCGTCATCGGCCTCGGCCCGGCCGGAGCACTGCTCGCCCACCGGGCCGCGACGACCGGTTGGACGGTGGACGCCTACGACCCGCGGTGCGAGGCGACCTCCACCGGCGACCTCCTGCTCCCCCGGTGGACCAACACCTACGGCGTCTTCCTGGACGACCTTCCCCCGTGGGCGCGTACCGTACTCGCGTTCTCGGCCGTCTCCCCGGCTCTCGAGGTACACACCCCCCGTCGACGTACATTGACCGGTCGGGCGTACGGCATGATTGACCGGGACGCCACACGGCAGCGGTTGTCCGCCGCCGGGAAGCGACTGAACCTGCACCGCCGAAAGGTCGACGACCCGGATCCGGGGCTGTTGGAGGTCGATGTCGTCGTCGACTGCCGGGGGGTCGTCGACCGTCCCGGGGACATCCGTCAGATCGCGTACGGCGTTGTCCTGGGATCGTCTGGTGAACACGACGTCCCCGCGGTCTTCATGGACTGGCGTCCCGCCGTCCCGGACGAGGACACCGCGGAGCCGCCGGGACCGCCCAGTTTCCTGTACGTGCAACCCGTCGAGGGCGGGACGTTGTACGAGGAGACGATCCTGGTGACCAGACAACAGACCCGGCCGATGATCGACCTCCTGAAGCGACGGCTCGCTGCCCGTGTGCCCGCTGTCGGCGCAGCGGCGGAACTGTCGCCCGTCATCGCCACCGAGACGGTCCACTTCCCTGTCGACCGCCGGGTGCGTGGCTGGTACACGGGCGTCCGTGCCGGCCTCGCGGTGTTCGGGGCTGCGGGCGGGATGACACATCCGGCCACCGGATACTCCGTCGCCGAATCAGCGGCCACCGTCGACCGGATGCTGCACCTCCTTGACCACGGCAGACTCCCCCGGGGGGAGCGGCTCTCGGCGGCGCTGGCCCACCGGCTCCGGCTGCTCGGTGCTGAACTGGTCACTGTTTCCGACGGGCGTACGCTACAGCGTTTCTTCGACGCCTTCTTCGACCTGCCGCCGCGACTGCAGTCTTCCTACCTGGCCGGGCAGCACGGCGGACGGGTCGCCGTGACGATGCTGTCACTGGCTCGGTATCCGCGGCGGGTGCTGCCGTTCCTGCGTCCGCTGCCCGGGATGCTGAGGGACATGCTTCTCACCCGGCGCTCGTCCTGACGCGGGAACCAGAAAAGCCACCATGTGGGGGACGCGTACAGGCCTGTACGCGTCCCCCACATGGTGGCTATTGCCGGGGCGGCCGGTGCCGGTGCCCCGTCACACGCTGAAGCCGAGGTACCGCAGCTGCTCCCGACCGTCGGCGTTGATCATGTGCGGGCCCCACGGCGGGGACCAGACCCAGTTGATCCGGAGCGCCGAGACCTCTTCGATACCGTCCACCACGGCGGTGGTGGCCTGGTCCTCGAGCATGTCGGTCAGCGGACACGCCGGTGAGGTCAACGTCATGTTGATGACCGCCTCGGTGCCCTTGTCGGTGCGCTCCACCCAGACCTGGTACACCAGGCCGAGGTCCACGACGTTGATTCCCAGCTCGGGGTCGATGACGTCGAGCATCGCCTCCTCGATCTGGTCGGAGAGCATCACGTCCTCCTGCGAGATCTCCTTCGGAGGCTCCGGGACGGCGTCCAGTGGATTGGGGTCCATCTGCGGGGACGACGGCTCGGCGGCGGTGCCGGTGGCCGTGTCGGTGGTGGTGTCGTCACTCATCGTGGATCCTTACTTCTTGTTGGTTGACTCGCTCGTGGCGGCCTCGAAGGCCTTCCACCCCAGCAGTGCGCACTTCACGCGGGCGGGGTACTTGGATACGCCGGCGAAGGCCACGCCGTCGCCGATGACGTCCTCGTCACCCTCGACGGTGCCGCGGGAGGTCACCATCTTCTCGAACTCCGCCAGTTTCGCCATGGCCTCGGGCACACTCAGGCCGGTGAGCTCCTCAGCCATCACCGACGTGGCGGCCTGGCTGATCGAGCATCCCGTGGCGTCGTAGGAGATGTCGGTGACCGTGCCCAGGTCGTCCGACAACGTGACACGCAGGGTGACCTCGTCGCCGCAGGAGGTGTTCACGTGGTGGACCTCGGCGTTGAACGGCGTCCGGAGTCCCGCGTGCTGCGGATGCTTGTAGTGGTCCAGGATGACCTCCTGGTACATCTGCTCAAGTTTCACTGGGGCTGCCTCACGTTCTGGTCCTCCTCGGCGACGGTACCGAAGAACCGCTGGGCGGCACGGACGGCGTCGACCAGCGCGTCGACCTCGTCGGTGGTGTTGTACAGGTAGAAGCTGGCGCGGGCCGTCGCCTGGACGCCGAGGGCGCGGTGCGCCGGCCAGGCACAGTGGTGACCCACCCGGATGCACACGCCGTTGTCGTCGAGAACCTGTCCGAGGTCGTGCGGGTGGATTCCGTCGACGACGAAGCTGACTGCGGAACCACGGTCCACGTTGTCGGTCGGTCCGATGATCCGCAGACCCTCCACCGTGGACAGCCGCTCGAGGGCGTAGCCGGTGAGGTCGTGCTCATGCGCGGCAACGTTGTCCATGCCGATCTTCTGCAGGTACTCGACGGCGGCACCCAGACCGACGACCTGTGAGGTCATCTGGGTCCCGGCCTCGAAACGCTGCGGAGGGGCCGCGTAGGTCGTCTTCTCCATGGTGACGATCTCGATCATCGACCCACCGGTGAGGAACGGCGGCAGGCTCTCCAACAGGTGTGACTTGCCGTAGAGCACGCCGACGCCGTTGGGACCGAGCATCTTGTGCCCGGAGAATGCGGCGAAGTCGACGTCCAGGGCGTGGAAATCCACCGGCATGTGCGGCACGGACTGGCACGCGTCCAGGACGAAGAGGGCACCGACAGCCCGGGCACGGCGTACGGCCTCCACGACGTCGAGCTGGGCACCGGTCACGTTGGACTGGTGGCTCAGTGCGACGACCTTGGTGCGCCCGGAGAGTTCGAGCTGTCGAGGTCGATGCGCCCGTCGGGGGTGGCCGAGTACCACCGCAGCGTGGCGCCCGTGCGTTGCGCGAGTTCCTGCCACGGCACGAGGTTGGCGTGGTGCTCGATCTCCGAGATGACGATCTCGTCGCCCGGGCCGACCGCCAGGTCACCCGCACGCGGGTCGCCCAGCATGAAGGCGACCTCGTTGAGTGCCTCCGTCGCGTTCTTGGTGAACGCGATCTCCTCGTCGGCAGCACCGACGAACCGTGCGACGGCGTCGCGTGCAGTCTCGTAGGAGTCGGTCGCCTCCTCGGCGATCTCGTAGGCACCACGGTGGACCGGGGCGTTGTGCTCCGTGAGGAAAGTCCGCTCGGCGTCGAGGACCTGGAGCGGCCGTTGCGCGGTCGCACCGGAATCCAGGTACACGAGTGGACGACCGTCCCGTACCGTGCGTGACAGGATCGGGAAGTCCGCCCTGATGGCGGCGGTGTCCAGTGGGGTCATTCGTTATCAGGCCTTTGCGGTGAATCGCTCGTAGCCGTGCTCCTCGAGTTCCTGGGCGAGCTCGGGGCCGCCGGACTCGACGACACGTCCCTTGGCGAAGACATGGACGAAGTCGGGCTTCACGTAGTTCAGGATGCGCTGGTAGTGGGTGATCATGATCAGGCCACCGTCCTCGCGTTCCTTGTAGCGGTTGATGCCCTCCGAGACGGTGCGCAGGGCGTCGACGTCCAGACCGGAGTCGGTCTCGTCGAGGATGGCGAACTTCGGCTTCAGCAGGGACAGCTGCAGGATCTCGTGGCGCTTCTTCTCGCCGCCGGAGAACCCCTCGTTGACGGACCGCTCGGAGAAGGCCGGGTCGATCTCCAGCTCGTCCATGGCGGTGCGTGCTTCCTTGACCCACTGGCGCAGCTTCGGGGCCTCGCCGCGCACGGCGGTGGCCGCGGAGCGCAGGAAGTTGGCCATGGAGACCCCGGGGACCTCCACCGGGTACTGCATGGCGAGGAAGAGTCCGGCGCGGGCGCGCTCGGAGACGTCCATGTCCAGCAGGTTCTCGCCGTCGAGGAGGACCTCGCCCTCGGTGATCTCGTACCGGGGGTGCCCGGCGATCGCGTAGGACAGGGTGGACTTGCCGGAGCCGTTCGGGCCCATGATGGCGTGGGTCTCACCGGAGTTCACGGTGAGGTTGACGCCGTGGAGGATCGGCTTGGGATCCTCGTTCTCGTCCTGGGGGACCACCTGTGCGTGGAGGTTCTTGATCTCGAGAGTGCTCATTGTGTGTTCGTTGTTCCTTACGGTGGGGTGGAGACTGTTCAGCTGGATCAGAGGACGGTGTTCGCGAGTTCCTGTTCGACGACGTCCTCGAGGTTCTCGCGGATGCTCACGACCGGGACGCGGCGGATGACGTCGGTGAAGAAGCCTCGGATGATCAGTCGGCGGGCCTCTTCGTCGGAGATGCCGCGGGACTTCAGGTAGAACATGTGCTCGTCGTCGAAGCGTCCGACGGTGGCGGCGTGACCGGCACCGACGATCTCACCGGTCTGGATCTCCAGGTTCGGCACGGCGTCGGCGCGTGCGCCCTCGGTGAGTACGAGATTCTTGTTCGTCTCGTAGGTGTCCGTGCCGGTCGCCTCGGGACGGATCAGCACGTCGCCGATCCACACGGTGCGGGCTTCGGAGCCGTGGCGTCCGGTCTCGCCCTGCAGCGCGGACTTGTACAGCACGTTGGAACGGCAGTTCGGCTCGCTGTGGTCGACCAGCAGGCGCTGCTCGAAGTACTGCCCGGCGTCGGCGAAGGAGACGCCAAGCAGTTCCGCGTCCCCGCCGGGGCCGGTGAACCGGACGTGCGGGACGGAGCGCACGACGTCGCCGCCGAAGGTCGCCACGGTGTGTCGCACCGTCGCGTCCCTGCCGACGAGGATGTGCGAGTTGGACAGGTGTACCGCGGTACGGCCCCAGTCCTCCCACACCACGGTGGTCAGGCGGGCACCGTCGCCGACGACGAACTCGAGGTTGTCGGAGTGGACCCCCTCGCCCTGGTAGCGCAGGACGACGATGGCCTCCGCATGCGCCTCGAGCTCGATGACGGTCGTGCCGTAGGTGGTCACGTCGTCACCGGAGCCGGTGAGCGTGACGATGACCGGTGCATCGAGGACAGTGTCTTTCGCCACGAGCACGTGGTCGGCCACGGTGCTGTTGACCCACGCCTCGGCGGCGGGGCGGTCGACGGGAAGTCCGGCGCGGCCGGTGCGCTCGTCGTCCATGGCGAGCTCGGTGTAGCTCACACCGGCCTGGTCACCGGTGTCCACGGTGACGGTCGGGCGGGCAGCCGGGGCCGCCTTCCCTGCCGAGGTGTCCTCGAGGCCGCGCAGACGGCGCAGCGGGGTGAAACGCCAGTCCTCGTCCTTGCCGTGCGGGACCGGGAATGCCGCCGGGTCGGCGGACTGGAACCGGTCGCCCTTGGTGGGCATGCTGTTGGCGGGGGTGGTCGCCGGGGTTGTTACGGGAGTGGTCATCGGTTAACCCACCGATCCTTCCATCTGCAGTTCGATCAGGCGGTTGAGCTCCAGGGCGTACTCCATCGGGAGCTCCTTGGCGATGGGCTCGACGAAGCCGCGGACGATCATCGCCATCGCCTCGTCCTCCTCGAGCCCCCGGCTCATGAGGTAGAACAGCTGGTCCTCGGACACCTGGGAGACGGTGGCCTCGTGACCGAGGGTGACGTGGTCGTTGCGGATGTCGTTGTACGGGTACGTGTCCGACCGCGAGATCGAGTCGACCAGGAGGGCGTCACACTCCACGTTCGCCTTGGAGTGGTGGGCCTCCTTGTTGATCTGGACCAGGCCGCGGTAGGCGGCACGACCACCGGAGCGGGCCACCGACTTCGAGACGATGTTGCTGGAGGTGTACGGCGCCATGTGCACCATCTTCGCGCCGGTGTCCTGCACCTGGTTCTCGCCGGCGAAGGCGACGGAGAGGACCTCACCCTTGGCGTGCGGTCCGGTCATCCAGACAGCCGGGTACTTCATGGTGACCTTGGAGCCGATGTTGCCGTCGACCCACTCCATGGTGGCGCCCTCTTCGGCGCGCGTGCGCTTGGTGACGAGGTTGTAGACGTTGTTCGACCAGTTCTGGATGGTCGTGTAGCGGCACCGGCCACCCTTCTTCACGACGATCTCCACCACGGCGGAGTGCAGGGAGTCCGACTTGTAGATCGGGGCGGTGCAGCCCTCGACGTAGTGGACGTAGGCGTCCTCGTCGACGATGATGAGCGTGCGCTCGAACTGGCCCATGTTCTCGGTGTTGATCCGGAAGTAGGCCTGCAGCGGGATGTCCACGTGCACACCCTTGGGCACGTAGATGAACGAGCCACCGGACCACACGGCGGTGTTCAGGGCGGAGAACTTGTTGTCGCCCGCCGGGATGACCGTGCCGAAGTGCTCCTTGAACAGCTCGGGGTACTCCTTGAGCGCGGTGTCGGTGTCCAGGAAGATCACTCCCTGGCTCTCCAGGTCCTCACGGATCTGGTGGTAGACGACCTCAGACTCGTACTGGGCGGCGACACCGGCGACCAGTCGCTGCTTCTCCGCCTCGGGGATGCCGAGCTTGTCGTAGGTCTCCTTGATGTCGTCGGGCAGGTCCTCCCACGTCTGGGCCTGCTTCTCGGTCGACCGGACGAAGTACTTGATGTTGTCGAAGTCGATGCCGTCGAGGTCGGCGCCCCAGGTCGGCATCGGCTTGCGGTCGAAGGTGCTCAGGGCCTTGAGACGGCGCTCGAGCATCCACTCGGGCTCGTTCTTCTTGGCCGAGATGTCCCGGACGACGGCCTCTGACAAGCCTCGCTCGGCAGCGGCGCCGGCGGCGTCGGAGTCGTGCCAGCCGTAGCCGTATGCGCCGATGGAGTCGATGATCTCGTCATCGGTCTTCGGCGCGTTCTGGGCCTTGTTGTCGGGTAATTGTGCAGCTTGAGTCATGTCAGCTCTCCTTCGTGGATGAAGGGTGGATTGTGGTCAGCGGGATATGTGTCGTGCAGATGCCGTTACCGTCGGCGATCGTCGCCAGCGGCTGGGTGTGGTGGCCGAGGAGTTCGGTGACCACCCGGTGCTCCGCCGCGCAGAGTTCGGGGAACTCGTGGGCGACATCCTGGATCGGGCAATGGTGACGGCAGATCTGGACGCCGGTCGCCGCCTCGTCGACCGTGGCGGCGTAGCCGCGGTCGGTCAACGCCTCGGCGATGCGTTCCGCCCGGTCCACGACGGTCTCCGGGACGGAGTCGTCGACTGACCCGAACAGGTCCTGCATCCGCTGGTCGGCGAATTCGGCGACCGCGTCATCACCGCCCGTCTCCCGGAGGGCTCGGAGGGCCAGGAGCGCGAGTGTGTCGTAATCATGGCCGAAACGTCCTCGTCCGGCGTCGGTCAACCGGTACAGCCTGGCCGGGCGACCGCGGGTGCGCCCTCCGACGGACCGGGGCGCCTCGACGGTCTCGGCGAGTCCGTCGGAGACGATGTTGTCGAGGTGCCGACGGACACCGGCGGCGCTCAGGCCGAGCGCCTCACTGATGTCGGTGGCACTGACCGGACCGTTCCGGAGGATCTGCGCCAGAACTTCACGGCGGGTGTCCCGTTCGCTCATGAGCTGTTCCCTCCTCGACGACAGTTGTGACAGCGGGTCATGATTAGACAACACGAGTGTCGCGTAAATCATTCCCGTTGTCTAATAAGGGCAGGCTGACCTGTTGTTTCTCTGCTCTACCGAACCCAGCATTTTCGCAACAGACGGGTGTCCTGCCCGCCGCGGACACCCCGGCCCGTAGAATGCCGGTGTGACCCAGCCACCCCCCTCAGACAGCACCGTCGCCGCCGACGGAGGTCGACGGACCCGCGGCTTCGGGGGCATGTTCGGTCTCCTGCCCAACATCGGCACCGCCGGCTCGCGCAGTGCCCTGCTGCACACCGACAGTCCCGTCGGGACCGCACGGCCTTTCACGGGTGCGGAACTGCTGCGGCTGCGGCTCGGGATCTTCACCGGGATCGTGGGATCGGTCCTGATCGGTGTGGGCGGGGTCGGTGCAGGGGCGCTCCCGGTCGTCGGCAACTCACTGTGGTCGCTGCCGGTGAGTGGTTTCCTCTCCCGCATGCTGCACACCACCACCGTCGCGGTGTTCGTCGGCATCAGTCTGCTGATCGTGGGCTGGCTGCTGCTCTGGCGGTACTGTGTGCCCTCCAGGGACGCGTCCTCTCCCCTGCTGCCCATGGCCTCACTGGTCCGCGTCGGTGTGCTCTGGGTGCTTCCACTGCTGGTGACGGCCCCGATGTTCACCCAGGACATCTACTCCTATCTCGCCCAGGGCTCGATAGCCGCCCAGGGGATGGACCCCTACTCCGCCGGACCGGTCGACCTGCTCGGGGTGGACAATGACCTCGCCCGGTCCGTCCCGTTCGAGTGGTCGCACTCCCCCGCCCCCTACGGTCCGGTGGCCGTCGGCATGGCGGCGGTCATCTCGAAACTGACCGGGGACGTCATCGCCGCCGGGGTGATCATCCACCGGTTGATCTCGGTGGCCGGGGTATTCGTCGCCGCCTGGGCGGTCGTCCGGCTGGCACGACGCTGCGGTGTGCAGCCGCAGGCGGCCCTGTGGCTCGGGATCCTGAACCCGCTGGTGTACCTGCACCTGGTGGCGGGCGTCCACAACGAGGCGATCATGATGGGACTGCTCCTCGCCGGGGTGGAGTGCGGACTGCGTGCCGTGGACCCGGGCCGCGACTCCGTGTCCCGACGCTGGCTGTGGGGAGCGGCCGGCGTCGTCCTGATCAGCGCGGCAGGGATGGTGAAGGTCACCGCATTCCTGGCGCTCGGCTTCGTGGGTGTCGCCCTCGCCCGGTATCTCGGCGGACGGTTCCGCGACCTGGTCGCCGCGGCGCTGGTGTACGCCGTCGGGACGGCCGCGGTGGTCGTTGCCGTCTCCCTGGGGACCGGCCTGGGCTTCGGATGGATCCTGGTCCAGGGCGGTGCGACCGAGGTGATCAGCTGGATGTCGGTGACCACCGACATCGGGCTGCTCACCGCGAACAGCGGATCGTGGCTGGGACTGGGCGACCACACGGACGCGGCGCTGTCGACCGCCCGGATGATCGGTCTGCTGATCGGCGGCTTCTGGGTGGTGCGTATGCTGTGGGCCTCGTTCCGCGGTCGGGTCCACCCCGTCGGTGGACTGGGCGTGGCCACCTTCTTCCTCGTGGTGTTCTTTCCGGTGGTCCACCCGTGGTACGTGCTCTGGGCGGTCATGCCGCTGGCGGCGTGGGCCAACCGCAGCACCTTCCGGGTGGCGGTCGTGGCGTACTCGGTGATCCTCAGCTACTTCATCCTGCCCAGGGGCCTGAACCTCCCCCCGTCGACCGTGTCGGTGATGTACCTGATGTCGGCGTTGTTCTCGGTGGTGTTCATCATCATCGGCTGGCTGCTTTACCAACGCCGGAAGACCACCGGCTAGACTCTGGGACCGTGGTTAGCGCAGGGATGGACGCGGGCAGTCGATCTGCACTCCGCTTGCGGGGCGTCGTCAAACGGTACGGGGACGTCACCGCGGTCAACGGTCTCGACCTGACGGTCGGACAGGCCGAGGTGCTCGCGCTCCTCGGCCCCAACGGAGCCGGGAAGACGACGACCGTCGAGATGTGCGAGGGATTCCTCGTGCCCGACGAAGGCACCGTCGAGGTGCTCGGCACCGATCCCAGCCAGGACACCGACCGGCTGCGGGGACGTATCGGGGTGATGCTCCAGGGCGGCGGGGCCTACCCGGGGATCCGCGTCGGCGAGATGCTCGAACTCGCCGCGTCCTACTCGGCAGACCCGCTGGACCCGGCGTGGCTGTTGGAGACGGTCGGGCTCAGCGGCCATGAGAAGGCCAACTACCGCCGTCTGTCCGGCGGGCAGCAGCAGCGTCTCTCCCTGGCACTGGCCCTGGTGGGGCGTCCCGAACTCGTCTTCCTCGATGAACCCACCGCCGGGCTGGACGCGCAGTCACGCCTGGCGGTGTGGGACCTGATCTCAGCGCTGCGGAATGACGGGGTGTCGGTGGTCCTCACCACCCACCTGATGGACGAGGCGGAGGCGCTGGCCGACCAGGTCGTGATCATCGACCACGGCCAGGCGGTGGCGCAGGGGACGATCAGCGAACTCACCAGCAGTGCCGACCCCCGGGTGGCGGTGACCACCGACCGGGAGGTCGATCTCGACGCGATGGCCGCCCGACTGGCCCCGCTGGGTGCCACGGTGTCGGTCACCCGTCCGACCCTGGTCTCGGTCTCCGCGACCGTCACTCCGGCGCTGATCAGCGAGATCATCGCAGAAGCGGCCCGCCAGGAGGTGCTCGTCACCTCACTGGAGGTCGATCAGCGCAGTCTCGAGAGTGTTTTCCTCGACATCACCGGAAGGGAGATCCGGGCATGAACCGGTCCCGACAGACCACGGGGCGTTTCACCCCCGGGCAGTTCACCCCCCGCCCCCGCCAGGCGCCCACCGGACGCATGCTCCTGGCCCAGGCCAGGATCGAGACCCTCCTGTTCCTGCGCCACGGTGAGCAGCAGCTGCTGTCGCTGGTGATCCCGCTGGGGTTGCTGATCGCACTGAGTCTGATCCCGATGGTTCCGTTGGACGACCCGGTGCAGCAGGTCTACCCGATGACGGTGGGGATCGCGTTGATGAGTGCGGGGTTCACCGGCCAGGCGATCGCCGTGGCCTTCGACCGTCGCTACGGCGCCCTGAAGCGTATCGGCGCCTGTGGCGTCCCCCGTCGGATCCTGATCAGCGGAAAGGTCATGGCCGTCGGGGCCGCCGTTCTCGTCCAGCTCGTCGTCCTGACGCTCGTGGCCCTGGTGCTCGGATGGACGCCGAGCGCGGCAGGTGCCCTGCCGGCACTGGTGTTCATCCTGGTCGGCATCGCCACCTTCACCTCGCTCGGCCTGCTGCTCGGCGGGACGCTGAGCTCCGAACTGGTCCTGGCACTGGGCAACACCATCTGGTTCGTCCTGATGGGTGCCGCCGTCCTGACTGCCCTGGACACCGACATCCCCGGCCCGGTGCATGCTGTCCTGCGGGCGCTGCCGTCCGTGGCACTGACCGACGGCCTGGTCGACGCCGCCTCCGGGACGCTGAACCTCACGGCGCTTGTGATCCTGGCCGCCTGGGGCGCGGTCGGAGGTGCGCTGGCGGTGCGGTTCTTCTCCTTCACCATGGACGACGACTGATCGCTGATTACGGGCGGCGTGCCCGGGAGCGATAGACTGGACGACCGTGATGGTCTCGCAGAAAACCCAGGACGACAGCCCGACGGCCAGTGAAAACCCGGCCCCCGCACCCAGGGTGAGAGACACCACCCTGATCCGGATGCGCGAGCGGGTGTTCACCACCACCCACCCGGTCAACCGGTTCTTCCTCCGGCTCTACACCGCGATCCTGGTGCTGTGCGCCCGGACCCCCGTGCCCACCGTGCGTCGTCAGCGGCTGTACGCCGTCATCCTGATGGTGTGCCAGGGCGGGATCACCTTCACCGGTGCCCTCGTCCGCGTCACCGGTTCCGGGCTGGGGTGCCCGACCTGGCCCCAGTGCCACCCAGGGTCCCTGGTCCCGGAGTCCGGGACGACACCGGGCATCCACCAGGCCATCGAGTTCGGCAACCGCATGCTCACCTTCGTGCTCATCATCGCCGCGCTGGTGGCCTTCCTCGCCGTCCTGCGGGCCGCTCGGCGAAACACCATCCTGCACATCGCCTTCCTCCAGGGGATCGGCATCATCGCGCAGGCGGTCATCGGCGGTATCACGGTGCACCTGGACCTGGCGTGGTGGATCGTGATGGCGCACTTCCTGCCGTCCATGGTGCTCGTGTTCTTCGCCGCGGTGATGGTGGTCAAGATCGGTGAGGACGACGACGCCCCCCGCCGGGCGACCATGCCGAAGCCGCTGCGGTGGGCGACGTGGGGCTCGGCGCTGGGGCTGGCCGTGACCCTGGTGACCGGCACCATGACCACCAGTTCCGGCCCGCATGCCGGGGACGAGGCCATCAAGGAGGGCGACCGCCTGCAGATCGCCCTCTTCGAGATCGCGAACATGCATGCCCACGCGATGTACCTCTACATGGGCATCACGATCGGCCTGCTGGCGGGCCTGCTGGCCGTGCACGTGGACCGTCGGATCAAGACGGCGGCCCTGGTGCTGATCGCCGGGATCATCGTGCAGGGCATCGTCGGGGTCGTCCAGTACAACCTGGGTGTCCCCCGCTGGACCGTGCCACTGCACGTGGTCGGCTCGGCCATCGTCACGGCGGCGACCGGTCTTCTCTGGGCGATGCGCTTCCGGCGCGGGGAGTCTGCAGCCGACCGCGACTACGACGTCGAGGACGCCGTCAGCGAGAACGCTGCAGCGGCCAGCTGATCACGGCGCCACTCTCTCGGGGGGGGCTGGAGCGGGAACTGGACTGGGGCTGGGGAATCCTGGGACGGTAACTGCAGGGTGGTCGCACGGGGGTGGAGCCACCCTGGAACGTCGATCCGGGGCGCCGGGGCGGATGTCATTGTGCGCAGACCCGCTGACGTAGCAATCCCAGGGTGATTTCAGACGTGTGCGGCACCCTGGGGTTTCGCTGGGTTTCGCTGGGATCCGCTGCTGCAGGGCGGACGGACGGTGACGGCTCAGCCTCAGAGGCCGAGCATTCCGGAGACCGTCTCCAGCCCGAGCACGGCGTCGACGGACAGACCGACGAACAGTACGGAGAGGTAGTTGTTGGACAGGAAGAAGAGGTTCATCGGCTTGACCTTGACCCCCTTCTTCACCCCGTTGTGCAGTCCATGGGCGCGCAGGATGAACCAGGCGCCGCTGAGGAGTGCCACCACGGCGTAGACCCAGCCGGTGGCGGGAACCAGCAGCAGTGAGGTGATCACGGTCGCCCAGGTGTACCAGAGGATCTGGCGGGTGACCTCCAGCGGTGGTTTGACGACGGGCATCATCGGCACGCCGGCGGCTCGTAGTCCTCGCGGTACCGCATGCCCAGGGCCCAGGTGTGTGGCGGGGTCCAGAAGAAGATGATGAGGAACAGCAGCAGCGCCTGGCCCCACGACGCCCATCCCGCGTTGAAGGACCCTCCGTTGGCCTCGGTCACGGTGGCCCAGCCGACCATCACCGGCATGCAGCCTGCGGCTCCGCCCCAGATCACGTTCTGCCAGGTCCGACGCTTGAGCCACTTGGTGTAGACGAAGATGTAGAACCAGATGGTCAGCAGGATGAACCCGGCCGCCAGCCACGAGCTGCACAGGAATCCGAGCCACAGCACGCTGGCGATCGTCAGCGACCAGGCGAAGATCCTGGCCTCCGTCTTGTTGACGGTGTGCTTGGCGAGGGGGCGACGGTGCGTACGGCGCATCTTCTGGTCGATGTCGTAGTCGGCGACCATGTTGAAGGTGTTGGCCGCCGCGGCGCCCATCCACCCGCCGACCAGTGTCAGCAGGATCAGCCCGAGGTTGATCTCCCCCCGCTGTGCCTGGAGCATCGACGGGATGGCGGCGACGAGCAGCAGCTCGATGACTCGGGGTTTCGTCAGCGCGATATACGCCTTGATCTTGTCCACCGGTCAGTCCGCCTCCATAAACGCCATAGGTCACCGTGGGTACTGGAACGCCAGAAACCCCACGGATCTGCCAAACGGACAGGTTACCTGAGCCGGTGGTGGGACCGAAAACCGTTGTTCCCCGTCCCGGCGACCGGCGAGCCACCCGATCCACCAGTGACACGGTCGACCTCGGGACACTACACTGGTCCGGGTTACACGGGCCGCGTCCTGCGACCAGCTGTGGTCACTGCGCCCGTGTCCTCTTATGTCCCCAGACGACAGGAAGGCTACCCAGCGTGACACTCCCCAAGGACCTCGAAGCCCGCACGGTCCGGAAGTACCCGGATGACTGGACTGAGCTGGACACCCGTGCAGTGGACACTGTCCGCGTCCTCGCGGCCGACGCTGTGGAGAAGTGCGGTTCGGGGCACCCCGGTACCGCGATGTCCCTCGCCCCGCTGGCCTACACGCTCTACCAGCGCGTGATGCGTCATGATCCGTCGGACCACAACTGGCCGGGCCGCGACCGGTTCGTGCTGTCCGCCGGTCACAGTTCGTTGACGCAGTACATCCAGCTGTACCTCGGTGGGTTCGGGCTCGAATTGGACGACATCAAGGCCCTGCGTACCTGGGGGTCGAAGACCCCGGGTCACCCCGAGGTCGGTCACACCGACGGTGTGGAGATCACCACCGGTCCCCTGGGGCAGGGTCTCGCGTCGGCGGTGGGGATGGCCGTCGCGTCCCGTCGTGAGCGTGGCCTGTTCGATCCGGAGGCCGCCGAGGGCGAGTCGCCTTTCGACCACCACATCTACGTCATCGCCTCCGACGGCGACCTGCAGGAGGGCGTCACCTCCGAGGCGTCGTCCTTCGCCGGTACCCAGCAGCTGGGCAACCTCATCGTCTTCTGGGACGACAACAGCATCTCCATCGAGGACAACACCGACATCGCCTTCGGCGAGGACGTCGTCGCCCGCTACGAGGCCTACGGCTGGCAGACCCTCGAGGTCAACGCCGAGGACGTCACGGCGATCCTCGACGCCGTCGAGCAGGCGAAGGCGGACACGGGCCGGCCGAGCTTCATCCGGGTCCGTTCGGTGATCGGCTACCCGGCCCCGACGAAGATGAACACCGGCGCTGCGCACGGTGCCGCACTCGGCGGCGATGAGGTCGCCGCCGTCAAGGAGGCACTGGGCTTCCCCACTGACGAGGACTTCCCCGTCGAGAAGGAGGTCTTCGACCACGCTCGTGAACTGGTCGCCCGCGGCCGTGAGGCACACAGTGCGTGGCAGAGCGAGTTCGACGCCTGGGCGGAGGAGAATCCCGAGGCCCGTGCGCTGCACGACCGTATCGCCGCCCGCGAGCTTCCGGAGGGCTTCGACGCTGACCTGCCGTCCTGGGACGCCGGTGACAATCTCGCGACCCGGAAGGCCTCGGAGGCTGCACTCCAGGCACTGGGTGCGACCCTCCCCGAGCTGTGGGGCGGGTCCGCGGACCTCGCCGGCTCCACGAACACGATCATCAAGGGCGACAAGAGCGTCGGGCCGGAGTCCATCTCCACCGACGCCTGGTCCGCCCACCCGTACGGGCGTAACCTGCACTTCGGTATCCGTGAGCACGGTATGGCCGCGATCCTCAACGGTATCGCCCTGCACGGCGCGACCCGCCCCTACGGTGCGACGTTCCTGCAGTTCTCGGACTACGCCCGTGGTGCGGTGCGCCTGGGCGCCCTGATGAGCAGCGACGTGTACCACGTCTGGACCCATGACTCGATCGGGTTGGGCGAGGACGGCCCGACCCACCAGCCGGTCGAGCATCTCGCGGCGCTGCGGGCGATCCCGAACTTCTCGGTGATCCGTCCGGCGGACGCCAACGAGACGGCGCAGGCCTGGACCGCCGCGCTCAAGGCTCCGGCCGCGCCGAAGGCTCTCGTGCTCACCCGCCAGGGTGTGCCGGTGCTCGACGGCACGCGGGAGAAGGCCGCTGAGGGCGTCGCACGCGGCGCCTACGTCCTGGCAGAGTCCTCCACCGACACCCCGCAGGTCATCCTGATGGGGTCGGGTTCCGAGGTTCAGCTCGCCGTCGAGGCCGCTGCGGCGCTCGAGGCTGAGGGCATCGGGACCCGCGTGGTCTCCGTACCCTGCATGGAATGGTTCGACCAGCAGGACGCCGACTACCGCGAGTCCGTCCTCCCCTCCTCGGTCACCGCCCGGGTGTCCGTCGAGGCCGGTATCGCCATGCCGTGGAAGGGCTACACCGGTACTGCGGGACGAAACGTGTCCCTGGAGCACTTCGGCGCGTCCGCCGACTACAAGACGCTGTACCGCGAGTTCGGCATCACCGCCGAGGCCGTCGCCGCCGCCGCACGCGAGATCCTCTGACCCACACCACCCACACCACCATCACCACGTCTCTGACACCCTCAGAAACCCCCACGTACAGAAAGCTGGTTGAACACCCGTGAACCACGTAACCGAACTCGCCGCCGCCGGTACCTCCGTGTGGTTGGACGACCTGTCCCGCGACCGCCTCACCACCGGTAACCTCGCCGAGCTGATCAGCGACTCCGGCATCGTCGGGGTCACCACCAACCCGGCGATCTTCGGCAAGGCCATGTCCGCCGGCACCGCCTACGACGCCCAGGTCGGCGAGCTCAAGGCCGCCGGCGCCGACGTCACCGACGCCGTGTTCGCCATGGCCGTCGAGGACGTCCGCAACGCCTGCGACGCCTTCGCCGCGGTCCACTCGGCCTCCGACGGCGTCGACGGACGGGTCTCGATCGAGGTCGACCCCCGGCTCGCCGACGACCGCGAGGCCACGGTGGCCCAGGCCAAGAAACTGCACGCGGACGTCGGACGCGACAACGTGATGATCAAGATCCCGGCCACCGAGGCGTGCCTGCCGGCGATCACCGAGGTGCTGGCCGCCGGGATCAGCGTGAACGTCACCCTGATCTTCAGTGTCGACCGCTACCGCCAGGTCATCAACGCCTTCATCGAGGGGATCACCCAGGCACAGGCCAACGGACACGACATCACGACGATCCACTCCGTCGCCAGCTTCTTCGTCTCCCGCGTCGACACCGAGATCGACCGCCGGCTCGACGAGATCGGCACCGCGGCCGCCCTGGCGGTGCGCGGCAAGGCGGGGTTGGCCAACGCCCGGTTGGCCTATGAGGCGTTCACCGTTGACCTGCTGCAGGATTCACGCTGGCAGGAGCTGGAGGCCGCGGGCGCCCACCCGCAGCGTCCCCTGTGGGCGTCCACCGGCGTCAAGAACCCCGACTACCCCGACACCCTGTACGTCACCGGTCTCGTCGGCCCGCAGACGGTGAACACGATGCCGGAGGACACCCTCAACGCCACCATCGACCACGCCACGGTCTCCGGTGACACCCTCAGCGGCACCGGGGACGACGCCCGCGAGGTCTTCGCCGCACTGGAGGACCTGGGTGTCGACCTCAACGACGTCTTCGTCGTGCTCGAGCACGAGGGCGTCGACAAGTTCGTCAGCTCCTGGCAGGAGCTGCTCGACACCATCGGGGAGCGTCTGTGAGTTCCGAGTCCCCCCTGTGGGAGAACCCTCTCCGCGATTCCGCGGACCGACGTGTCCCGCGGATCGCCGGGCCCAGCGGCCTGGTGATCTTCGGCGTGACCGGTGACCTTGCGCGCCGCAAGCTGCTGCCGGCGGTCTACGACCTGGCCAACCGAGGCCTGCTGCCCGCCGGCTTCAGTCTCATCGGTTACGGACGCCGCGACTGGACCAAGGAGGAGTTCGAGGCCGAGGTGCTCGACGCGGTGCGTGACCGGGTGCGCACCCCCTGGCGGCAGGCGGTCTGGGAGCAGCTCGCCGCCGGTATCCAGTTCGTCAAGGGAGATTTCGTCACCGACTCCGCCTTCGACGACCTGGCGGCCATGACCCGCCGGATGGACGAGGAACGGGGCACCGGCGGCAACTGGGCCTACTACCTCTCCGTGCCGCCCCAGTACTTCTCGGAGGTCTGCAACCAGCTCGAGCGTTCAGGGCTGGCGGACTCCACCGACGGCTGGAAGCGCGTGGTCATCGAGAAGCCCTTCGGGCATGATGAGGACTCGGCCACCGAGCTCAACCGCATCGTCAACTCCGTCTTCCCGGAGTCCTCGGTCTTCCGGATCGACCACTACCTGGGCAAGGAGACCGTCCAGAACATCCTGGTGCTGCGTTTCGCCAACCAGATGTTCGAGCCGCTGTTCAGTTCCGGCTACATCGACCACGTGCAGATCACCATGGCCGAGGACATCGGCCTGGGCGGACGGGCCGGTTACTACGACGGCATCGGCGCAGCCCGCGACGTGATGCAGAACCACCTGCTTCAGCTGCTCGCGCTGGTGGCGATGGACGAGCCGGTGACCTTCTCCCCCGATGAACTCAAGGCGGAGAAACTGAAGGTCCTCAAGGCGACGCGCCCGGTCGGCCCGTTCGCACAGACCACCGCACGGGGCCAGTACACGGCCGGGTGGCAGGGCTCGGAGTACGTGCCCGGACTCCGTGAGGAGGAGGGTTTCGACCCCGCCTCCACCACGGAGACCTACGCCGCCGCCACCTTCGAGATCAATTCACGACGGTGGGCGGGCGTGCCGTTCCACCTGCGCACCGGCAAGCGGCTGGGGCGCCGGGTCACCGAGATCGCCCTGGTCTTCAAGGACGCCCCGCACCAGTCCTTCAGCCCGGAGCAGACCGAGGCGCAGAAGTCGAATGTCCTGGTCATCCGGGTCCAGCCTGATGAAGGTGTGCTGCTGCGCTTCGGCTCGAAGGTGCCCGGCTCGGCGATGGACGTCCGCGACGTCAACATGGACTTCTCCTACTCCGAGGCTTTCACCGAGCAGTCGCCGGAAGCCTATGAGCGTCTCATCCTCGACGCACTGTTGGACGAGGCCAGCCTCTTCCCCACCAACGAGGAGGTCGAGGAGTCCTGGCGGATCCTGGACCCGGTGCTGAACTACTGGGCCACCGCAGGACGTCCCGAAGACTACGAGTCCGGTACCTGGGGGCCCTCCGGCGCCGACCGGATGCTGTCCCGACACGGCAGGAAATGGAGGCGTCCCTGATGCCATCGACCACATTCACCGACGCCGGCGACCACGCCGCGGTCGTCGACCTGGGCACCACCACCACCCACGAACTGACCGACCAGCTGCACCGGCTGCGTGAAGAGCGCGGCGAGATCGCCACCGGCCGTGTCCTGACGCTCATCGTCTCAGTGCGGTCCGAGGAGGACCTCGACACCGTCGTCAACGCCACGGTCGAGGCGTCCCGGGAGCATCCCGCGCGCGTCATCTTCGTCGTCCACGACCGGTCGACCACCGAGGTCAGCATGGACGCCGCGATCCACCTGGGTGGCACCGCCGGCGCCTCCGAGATGATCCTCATGCGGCTGCACGGCGAGCTCGCCGACCATGCGGACAATGCGGTCACCCCCCTGCTGCTCCCGGACACCCCGGTGGTCGTGTGGTGGCCGTTCACCTCCCCGCGGAACCCGGCCGCCGATTCGCTGGGCGCCCTGGCGACCCGTCGTATCACCGACAGCTTCGCCGACGCTGCGGCGGGACGGGGCACCGAGGCGATCTTCCGTCGCCGTATCGGCTACGCTCTGGGCGACTCGGACCTGGTGTGGAGCCGGATCACCCCGTGGCGTGGGCTGCTGTCCAGCGCGCTCGACCAGCGTGCCGGGGACACCATCCAGTCCGCGGAGGTCTCCGGGCCCGCCGATGACCCGGCCGTCGACATCGCCGCCGGTTGGCTCGCGGACCGTCTCAATGTCCCGGTCACCCGCTGTGCCGACGGTTCGCCCGCCGTGCCGGTCGACGACGAGGGGAAACCGATGTCGCCGATCCAGCGCACCGTCATCTACTGCTCGGAGGGCACGGTGGAACTCACCGTGGTCAACCACCGCTCCGTGCGGGTGAGCACCGGTGTGGGGACGGACACGACCGTGAACCTCTCCCGGCGCCACGTCGGTGACTGTCTCGCCGAGGAGCTGCGGCATCTGGAACCCGACCGTGCCTTCGGCCAGGCGCTGCACGGCCTGCCACGGGTCCGGACCCGCGGGACGGCATGAGTGCCTCGATCCCTTTCTCCGCACAGGAGAGCGCCCGATGAGCGACACCCGCCGCCTCGACGTCAGACGATGGGACTCCGGCGACGATCTTGCCCAGGGCGTCGCCCGGCAGATCGTCGAGCTGCTGGCCGAGGTCCAGCGCGACGGTGGAGTCAGCGACGACGGCTACGCCCGGATCGTGCTCACCGGTGGTGGCGCCGGTGGAGCGGTACTCCGGGAACTCGCCGCTCTGGACCACGCGGCGCGCGTCGCCGCGGACTCTTTCCCCGTCACCGCCGTCGACTGGACGAAAGTGCACGTCTTCTTCGGTGATGAACGTTTCGTCCCCCTCGGCACGACCGGCGCCACCGCCCGCAACGACGAGCTGGCCGACGCCGAGCTGCTCAGCCACGTGGACATTCCCGAGACCAACGTCCACCGCGTGACCGTGCCCGGTGACGACGAGCCCGCCGACGGGTCCCGTCTCGATGCCGCCGCCGTCGACTACGCCGAGGCCGTGGCGGCGTTCGCCCCTGACGGTTTCGACCTGCATCTGCTGGGTATGGGACCGGAGGGGCACGTCAACTCCCTCTTCCCGCATACCGCTGAGCTCTCCCCGGAGCCCGGGACGCTGGTGGTCGCCGTGCGTGACTGCCCCAAGCCCCCGGCGGAGCGGGTGTCGCTGACCCGCGAGGCGATACACACGGCGACGGAGGTCTGGCTGCTGGTCACCGGTGATGCCAAGCGTGAGGCCGCCGGTGAGGTTGTCAGCGGTGCGGATCCTGCCCAGTGGCCCGCCGCCGGGGTGTCCGGCGCCCGCCGCACCGTCCTGCACGTCGACGCGGCGGCAGATCCCCGCTGAGACGGTCTGACATGACGGAAGGCCGCTCCCCTTTTCCCGGGGAGCGGCCTTCGTCGCGTACAGGTCGGTCGGGTCAGCCCACGTTGTAGTGGACGACCAGGTTCAGCCCGACGATGGCGGCGATCCAGACCACGGCGGTGGTGACCGTCAGCCGGTCGAGGTTCTTCTCCACGACCGTGGACCCGGAGAGACTGGACTGCATACCGCCACCGAAGAGGCTGGACAGACCGCCGCCCTTCCCCTTGTGGAGAAGAACGGACAGCCCCAGGATGAGGCTGGTGACCACCAGAACGATCTGGAGGGTGAATACCATGCGAACTGCCTTACGTCGGTCGGGGCCATGCGATAACCACACCATCATAGCCCAACTCAGGTGTACGGGACACCTGCGACACTACCCGGAGTTCCGCAGCCCGGTCGCCAGGCCGTTCATCGTCAACCGGATACCGTCGAGGACGTCCTCGCTGCGGTCACCTGCACGGTAACGGCGCAGCAGCTCCAGCTGCAGCAGATTGAGCGGGAGCAGGTACGGGAAGCGGTTACGCACCGACAGTGCCAGCGCCGGGTTGTCGGCGAGCAGGCTGTCCTGGCCGGTGATCTCCAGGCACATCTGCAGCGTCAGGTGGAACTCGTCGACGATGGTGTCGTAGATGCGCTCGGCGTCGTCGGCGTCCGGCACCAGCCGGGAGTACAGCTTCGCCACCGACAGATCGGCCTTGGCCATCACCTGCGCCATATTCGACAGCACCGAGCGGAAGAAGGGCCAGGTGCGGTGAAGCTCCCGCAGGTACTCCAACCGGTCCCCGGAGCCGTCACCATTCCCACCATCCCCGCCGTGCTCTCCGTCCCCTCCGGCGGCGATCCAGTCCCGTAGGGCCGAGCCCACCCCGAACCAACCCGGCAGCATGATGCGTGACTGCGACCAGGACAGCACCCACGGGATGGCACGGAGGTCGGCGATGCTGCTGGTCTGCTTGCGTGAACTGGGCCGCGAGCCGATGTTGAGGTTGCCGATCTCCGCCAGCGGCGTCGAGGTGGTGAAGTAGTCGATGAACCCCTCGTCCTCGTGCATCAGTGAGGAGTAGGCGGACCGTGAGAGTTCGGCGATCTCCCGCATGGCCGTGTAGGCGCTGTCGGGGTCGTCGATGCGGTCGACGGGCAGCAGGCTGGCCTCCAGGGTCGCCGACACCAGTGCCTCGAGGTTGCGACGGGCGACGGACGGCACACCGTACTTGGCGGAGATGATCTCCCCCTGCTCGGTGATCCGCACGCTGCCCTGCACCGCGCCTTCCGGCTGGGCGAGGATCGCCTCGTGGCTAGGGCCGCCGCCACGTCCGACCGTGCCGCCGCGCCCGTGGAACAACCGGAGTCCGACCCCGGCCTCGCGGGCGGCGTCGACGAGGGACAGTTCGGCGTCGTAGAGGCCCCAGTTCGCCGCGAAATACCCGCCGTCCTTGTTGGAGTCGGAGTAGCCCAGCATGATCTCCTGGATCCCTCCGCGCTGGGTCACGTAGTCACGGTAGAACCGGTGTCCCCACAGTTCCTCCATGACCGCGGCACCGTGGGCGAGGTCGTCGATGGTCTCGAAGAGGGGGATCACGTCGACCCCGCCGGTGACCACCCCGTCGGTGACGTCGATGAGACCGACCTCCTTGAGCAGGATCATCGGCTCGAGGATGTCGGAGACGCTGGACGCCATGGAGATGATGCAGTGCGGGACGGCCTCGGGGCCGAGCCGGTCGACGGCGTCCGCGGCGGCGCGGAAGATCCCGAGTTCGCGGTCTGTCGCCTCGCTCCAGCGCGCCCGCGGGTCGGTGAGCGGGCGCGGTGAATGCAGCTCCCGGGTGAGAAGGTCGACGCGTTCCCTCTCGTCGAGGGTGCCGTAGTCGGCGTCGTGGCCGGTGACGCCGGCGCGGGTGAACATCTCGGTGAGGATGCTCTCGAAGCTCTCCGAGTTCTGCCGCAGGTCGAGGCTGCTGAGGTGGAAGCCGAAGGAGCGGGCGGCCGCGATGACGGTCGCCAGCCGGTGGTCGGCGATCAGATCGTCGGCGCTGGCACGCAGGGACGCGTCCACGGTGTGCAGGTCGGCGAGGAAGTCGGCGGCGTTCGCGTAGGGCTCATGGGGGCCCAGGGTGTCGGTCTCCGGATGGACGATGTCGCTGAGCCGGGCGGTGGCTGTCGCGGCGATGCGGCCACGGATCCCGTGGACGGCACGCCGGTAGGGTTCGTCGACGCGCGAGGGTACGTCGTTGTGCCCCTGCTCGGCGAGTTCGTCGAGCTCCGGGGTGACGCTGGTGAGCCGACTGGAGAGACTGAGTTCGTGTTCGAGGTCGTGGAGCTGTCCGAGATACCAGTCGAAGACGGTCTGCGCGGCCCGCGAGGTGGCGTAGTCGACGGTGTCACCGGTGACGAAGGGGTTGCCGTCGTGGTCACCGCCGATCCAGCTGCCGGGACGCACCACCGGGGTCGAGGGGACGTCGGCACCGTAGCGTTCACGCAGTTCGGTGGTGACGCGACGGTTGATCTGCGGGATCTCCTGCAGCAGGCTGATGGTGAAGTACCGCAGCCCGACGTTGATCTCGTCCTCGATGCGGGGGCGTACCGACCGGATCAGCGCGGTCTGCCACAGGATCGTGACCCGACGCCGGATGTTGCGGTCGATACCGGCGAGACGTTCATCGCTGCGTGCGGTCCGTCCGGCGTTGAGGATGCGTCCACGGTTGCGCATCAGGCGTGTGATGTCCCACTGCACGTCGAAGACGGTGCGGCGACGGGTCTCGGTGGGGTGGGCGGTGAGCACCGGGGCGACGTAGGCGGACTCCATCACCGCGGAGACCTCGGCGGCGGTCACCCCGCCGTCGTCGAGGGACTGCCAGGCGGCCTGCAGTGTGGCCCGGTGCGGGGCCTCGCCTTCGTCGGCGAGACGCTCCCGCAGGCGTTCCTCGTGGAGGTCCTCGGCGAGGTTGGCCAGCAGCGCGAAGTGGGAGAACGCCCGGATGAGCGGGAGGGACCGGTCCGCCGGAAGATCCTGGAGCCGGTCGGCGAGGTCGGAGAGGTTGCCCTCGCCGTGGCGGACGCCGAACGCGGCCTTACGTGTCTCCTCGACGAGGGCGAGTACGTCCTCCCCCTCCTGCTCACGGATGACGTCGCCGAGGATGGCGCCGAGATAGCGCAGGTCCTGCCGCAGCCCGGGGACGATCTCCGGCTCGTCCCGGGACGGCGGGACAACAGGGATCGCGGTGCCGGGGACCGTCGTGTCAGAATCATCGAAGGGGGAAGTCATTCCCCCATTGTGCCTCTAGCTGCCGGCCTTCGCAGCGGCAGCGCACAGGCGTGCGAAATCCTCGCCGTCGAGGCTGGCGCCTCCGACGAGCCCGCCGTCCACGTCGGGCTGGCCGACGATCTCGGCGACGGAGTCGGTCTTCACCGATCCGCCGTAGAGGATGCGCATACCGTCGGCGGTCGCCTGGTCGGCCAGCTCGGCGACGAGCCCGCGGATCGCAGCGCAGACCTCCTGGGCGTCGGCGGCGGAGGCGACCTTGCCGGTGCCGATGGCCCACACCGGCTCATAGGCGATGACGACGGTACCGAGGTCCGCGGCGGACAGGCCCTCCACCGAGGCGCGGGTCTGGTCGACGACGTAGCTGACGTGCTCACCGGATTCGCGGACCTCCAGGGGCTCACCGACGCACACGATCGGGGCGAGACCGGAGCCGAGGGCGGCCTTGGCCTTCGCGGCGACGGTGGCGTCGTCCTCGCCGTGGTACTGACGTCGCTCGGAGTGGCCGACCACGGCCCAGCTGCAGCCGAGCTTGGCGAGCATGGCGGCGGAGACCTCGCCGGTGTAGGCGCCGGACTCGTGCACCGACACGTCCTGGGCCCCGTAGGTCAGCGGGATCTTCTCGCCGTCGACGACGGTCTGCACGCTGCGGATGTCCGTGAACGGTGGGATCACGGCGACGTCGACGTGCTCGTAGTAGTCCTTGGGCAGGGCGAAGGCGAACTTCTGGACCACCTGGATGGCCTCCAGGTGGTTGAGGTTCATCTTCCAGTTGCCGGCGATCAGGGGGGTGCGTGACATGGTGGGTGCTCCTCAGTTCTCGAGAACGGTGATACCGGGCAGTTCCTTGCCCTCGAGGAACTCGAGGGAGGCGCCGCCACCGGTGGAGATGTGGCTGAAGCCGTCCTCGTCGAGACCGAGGGTGCGCACGGCGGCGGCGGAGTCGCCACCACCGACGACGGAGAAGGCCCCCGCACCGGTCGCGGAGATGATGGCTTCGGCCACTCCCCTGGTGCCGTCGGCGAAGGCGGGGAACTCGAAGACGCCCATCGGGCCGTTCCAGAAGACGGTCCTGGCCGCACCGAGGGTCCCGGCGAAGGCGGCGACGGAGTCCGGTCCGATGTCGAGGCCCATCTGGCTGTCGGGGATGGCGTCGGCGGCGACGGTGGTGGCGGGTGCGTCCGCCGCGAACTCGGGTGCGACGACGACGTCGGTGGGCAGGGAGATGACGTCACCGAAGCGTGACAGCAGGTCGCGGCAGGTGTCGATCATGTCCTCCTGCAGCAGCGAGGTGCCCACGGAGTGGCCCTGCGCGGCGAGGAAGGTGAAGCACATGCCGCCCCCGATGATCAGGGTGTCGACCTTGGGCGCGAGCGCCTCGATGACCCCGAGCTTGTCGGAGACCTTCGAACCGCCGAGCACCACGGCGTAGGGCTGTGCCGGGTTCTCGGAGACCTTCCTCAGCACCTCGAGCTCGGACTGGACCAGACCACCGGCGTAGTGCGGCAGCAGCGCCGCGACATCGTAGACCGAGGCCTGCCGACGGTGCACCACACCGAAACCGTCGGAGACGAATGCGCCGTTGTCACCGGTCAGCGCGGCGAGTTCACTGGCGAAAGCCTGGCGCTCGGCCTCGTCCTTGGAGGTCTCGCGGGCATCGAAACGTACGTTCTCCAGCAGCAGGATGTCGCCGTCGTTGAGGCCGTTGGCACGCTCGTGGGCGTCTTCACCGGTGACGTCCTGGGCCAGGGGCACCCACTGGTCGAGACGCTCGGCCAGTGCCTCGGCGACCGGCGCCAGGGAGAACTCGGGGTTGGCCTCACCCTTCGGACGGCCGAGGTGGGCGGTGACGATGACGCGGGCCCCGGCGTCGATCAGGCGGCGCAACGTCGGGACGGAGGCGTCGATGCGGCCGGGGTCGGTGATGTCGCCGTCCTTGAGGGGGACGTTCAGGTCGGCGCGGACGAGGACGTGTCGTCCCTCGACGCCGTCGGCGATGAGGTCGTCGATGGTCTTCACGGTCATGGGTCAGTCTCCTGGGGTAAGTGGTTGACGGGCAGGACGGGAGGGCAGGACGTGCGGACAGGGTGACGGCGGGTCGGCATGTGCCGACCCGCCGTGGGACCGGTGGAACCGGCCGGTACTGCTACCAGACTACTGGACGACCTAGAGCCGCTCACCGACATAGGCGGCGAGATCGACCAGGCGGCGGGAGTAGCCCCACTCGTTGTCGTACCAGGAGACGACCTTGACCTGGTTGCCGATGACCTTGGTCAGCCCGGAGTCGAAGATCGACGAGTGGGAGTCGCCCACGATGTCGGTGGACACCAGCGGCTCATCGTCGGAGTACGCCAGCACGCCCTTGAGCTCACCCTCGGCGTGCTTCTTGATCGCGGCGTTGACCTGCTCGACGGTGACCTCGGAGGACGCCTCGAAGGTCAGGTCGGTGACCGAGCCGGTGGGCACCGGCACGCGCAGGGCGTAGCCGTCGAGCTTGCCCTTGAGCTGCGGGAGCACCAGGGACACGGCCTTGGCCGCACCGGTGGAGGTCGGCACGATGTTCAGGGCCGCGGCACGGGCACGACGCAGGTCCTTGTGGGGCGCGTCGTGCAGACGCTGGTCGCCGGTGTAGGCGTGGATGGTGGTCATCAGACCCTTGACGATGCCGAACTCCTCGTCGAGCACCTTCGCCATCGGCGCCAGGCAGTTGGTGGTGCACGAGGCGTTGGAGATGATGGTGTGCTTCGCCGGGTCGTAGTCGGTGTGGTTCACACCGACGACGAAGGTCGCGTCCTCGTTCTTCGCCGGTGCGGAGATGATGACCTTCTTCGCGCCGGCGTCGATGTGCGCCTTGGCGGCGGTCGCGTCGGTGAAGAAGCCGGTCGACTCGATGACGATGTCGACGTCCAACTGGCCCCACGTGAGGTTCTGGGGGTCGCGCTCGGCGGTGACCACGATGCGCTTGCCGTCCACGGTGATGGACTCGTCGTCGTAGCTGACCTCGGCATCCAGACGACCCAGGATGGAGTCGTACTTCAGCAGGTTGGCCAGGGTCTTGTTGTCGGTGAGGTCGTTGAAGGCGACGACCTCGAGGTCAGCGCCGCTTTCGCGGAGAGCGCGGAAGAAGTTGCGGCCGATCCTGCCGAACCCGTTGATTCCTACCCGTACCGTCACGATGAAGCTCCTGTTCTCGATGAGTGGTGAGTTGCCGCTGTCCAGACTACCGCGGAATCGGGCAGGGTGCCGGGGACCTATTCCCCGTCGGAGTCGTCCGAGGTGATCCGCTTATCGCTGTCATCGGCCCTGGCGTCAGCGTCATCAGGGGCGTCAGCGTCATCACTATCGTCGAGGTCGAAGATGTCGTCGGTCACGGCGGCGTGTGTGTCGGGGATGCCGAGCTCCGCGGCACGCTGGTCGGCCATGGTGAGCAGGCGGCGGATCCGGCCGGCCACGGCGTCCTTGGTCATCTGCGGGTCAGCGAGCTGGCCGAGCTCCTCCAGGGACGCCTGACGGTGCTGGACCCGCAGCGTCCCCGCCTGCACCAGATGGTCGGGCACGTCGTCGCCGAGGATGGTCAGCGCCCGGTCCACCCGGGCTGCGGCGACGACCGCCGCGCGGGCGGATCGGCGCAGGTTGGCGTCGTCGAAGTTGGCCAGGCGGTTGGCGGTGGCCCGCACCTCGCGACGCATGCGCTGCTCCTCCCAGTCCAGGCGGGTGCGCTGGGCACCCATCCGGGTGAGCAGGTCGCCGATGGTCTCCCCGTCCCGGATGAGCACGCGGATGACCCCGCGGGTCTCCTTCGTCTTCGCGGTGACGCCGATCCGGCGTGCCGCCCCCACCAGGGCGAGCGCGGCCTCGTTGCCGGGGGTGGTGACCTCCAGCGAGGACGAGCGACCCGGCTCGGTCAACGACCCCCGGGCCAGGAACGCGCCCCGCCACGCGGCGGTGCACTGGTCGGCGGTCCCGCCGATGATGTACGGGGGCAGCCCGCGTACCGGACGTCCCGCCCGGTCGATCAGACCGGTGCGGCGGGCCAGTTCGGTGCCTCCGTGGGCCCAGCGCAGGACGTAGCGTGAGGAGTTGCGCAGGTTCCCTCCCCCGACGACCTGCAGTTCGGCGGTGAGGTCGAAGAGCTCCTCGACGAAGCGGGAGACCCGTCGTGCGGTGGCGCCGCTGTCGACCTCCGCCTCCACGACGATCTGCCCGGCCACCAGGTGCAGCCCCGCGCAGTAGCGCAGCAGGCCGGAGACCTCGGCAGTCATGACTTCCGGCCGGGTCTCGGTGACCCTTGCCAGCTCATCCTTCACCTCAGACGTCAGTGCCACTGTGGCTGTCGCCCCTTTCCTCCGGGTGCCCCGGCTCGTCGTGTGTACCGGGTGATCCTACCGTGGCGGTGGTGGGACGTTCCCAGTCGGCGAGCTCACGCAGCACACCGGCGAGCTTCTCCGAGGAGTGCCGGTCGGTCCACCGGCCGCGGTCGTCGTCCTCACGCACGTCGCGGTAGAGCACCGTGGCGCCCAGCCGTGCGGCGGCGCGTTCCATGTGGCGGCGTTCGTTGCCGGGCAGCAGGACGGAGGTGTCGACGACGACGACGTCGACGGTGAGGGTGGGACAGTGCTGCAGCAGCATGTGGATGTGCCGTTCCATGGAGAACCCGCTGGTCTCCCCCGGTTCAGCGACGAGATTCATGATCACCGCACGGGTGGCGGTGGTTTCGGCGAGGGCTTCGACGATGCCGGGCATCAGCAGGTGCGGGATCACCGAGGAGAACCAGGAGCCGGGTCCGAGGGTGACCAGGTCGGCGTCGAGGATCGCCTGGACGGCCTCGGGTGAGGCCTCGGGGTTCTGCGGGATCAGCCGGACCCGGCGGACCTGCCCCAGCGTGGAGGCGACGGCGACCTGGCCGCGTACTGAGTTGACCTCCCGTGGGTCGTCGCCGATGCCCTGGACCTCGGCCTCCAGATCGAGCGGTTCCGGGGACATGGGAAGGACGCGCCCGCGGATGCCGAGCAGGTCACTGAGTTCGTCGAGGGCCTCGATACTGGAGCCCAGGACCTCGGAGAGCCCGGTGAGCACCAGGTTCCCCACCGCGTGGCCGGCCAGTGCGCCGTGGCCGGAGAAGCGGTGCTGGAGGGTACGCTCCCACAGGTGGCCGCGGGGGGTGTCGCGGACCAGCGCGGCCAGGGCCATGCGCAGGTCACCCGGGGGCAGGGAGCCGAGTTCGCGGCGCATCCGGCCTGAGGAGCCGCCGTCGTCGGCGACGGTGACGACGGCGGTGACGTAGTCGGCGGCCGCGCGTGCCGAGCGCAGCGTGGCGAACAGGCCGTGGCCACCGCCCAGTGCGGTGATCCGGCCGAGGGGGATGTCGGTGGATCCGGTGGATCCGGTGGATGCTGTGGTTGTCTCGCTCATGCGGTGGCTCCCGTCCCGGCACTGGTCCGTCCGGGGCGCCCGGGTTCGAGGTCACGGTGGATGGTGCGGACGTCCAGGTCCGGATTCGCCGTGAGGCGTGCGGCGATGGCCTCGGCCACCGCCGGGCTGCGGTGCTGGCCCCCGGTGCAGCCGATGGCCAGGGTGATGAACCGCTTGCCTTCGCGGCGGTAGCCGGGCAGGGCGGTGTTCACCAGGCGTTCGATGACGTCGAGGTACTCCACCGCCTCGGGTCGGGACAGGACGAATTCGGCGACGGGGGTGTCGAGTCCGCTGTAGTCCCGCAGGTCCTCCTCCCAGTGCGGGTTCGGCAGGAAGCGGGCGTCCAGCATGATGTCGACGTCGCGCGGGGCGCCGTTCTTGAAGCCGAAGGACTGCACCGTGATGTGCTCGCGCCGGTCGGACAGGGCCTCGAAGTACCCTTCGAGGTTACGACGCAGGTCGTGCACGCTTGTTCCGGAGGTGTCGACGACCAGGTCGGCACGCTGGCGGATGCCCTCCATCATCTCGCGTTCCCGGTCGATGCCGGCCTGCAGCGTCTCGTCGCCCTGCAGCGGGTGGGTGCGGCGGACGCGCCCGTAGCGGCGGATGAGGGTCCTGTCGTCGGCGTCGAGGTAGAGCACCACGGGGCGCCGGCCGGAGTCGTGCAGGCTGGTGAGCACCTCGGTCAGTGAGCCGACGAAGTCGCGGGAGCGCACGTCGGTGACCACGGCCAGGCGTTCCACCGGGGAGTCGGACTCGAAGCTGAGCTCGACCATGCGCATGATCAGTTCCGGCGGGAGGTTGTCGGCGACGTACCAGCCCAGCTCCTCCAGGACGGTGGCGGCCTCCTTACGGCCGGCCCCCGACATCCCGGTGATGAGGACCAGCGACGCCTCCTGCTGGTCAGGTCGCGTTCCCGTGTCTCGGGTGGCATCGTTCATGCCACGATTCTAGACCGAACCCTCCGGCTCCGTCAGGGCGTCGATGACGGCCTCGGCCAGTGCCGGTCCGAAGCCCGGTACCTGGGATATCCCCTCCACCCCGGCGTCGCGGACCTTGGCCACCGAGCCGAAGGTCTTCACCAGCTCGGCACGACGCTTCGGGCCCAGCCCCTTGACCTCGTCGAGGGCTGACCGGGTCATCCTCTTGCCGCGGCTGGCGCGGTGGAAGGTGATGGCGAAACGGTGGGCCTCATCGCGCAACTGCTGGATGAGGTAGAGCGCCTGTGAGTTGCGGGGCAGGATCACCGGGTACTCGTCACCGGGCACCCACAGTTCCTCGAGACGCTTGGCCACCCCGACCAGGGTGACGTCGGTGACCCCGAGTTCGTCGAGGACCTCCTGTGCCGCGTTGACCTGTGGTTTTCCGCCGTCGACCACGAAAAGCTGCGGCGGGTAGGCGAACTTCCTCGATCCGGCCTCGGCCTGTTCCACGGTGACCTCGCCGTCGAGCAGGTCGCCGCCGTCGTCACCTTCGGGCACGGCGGTGCGGTCCTTGTGGTGACGTTTGAACCGGCGTCGGACGACCTCGGCGATCGAGGCGACGTCATCGGAGTGCCCGTCGCCGGCGGCCTCCCGGATGCGGTAGCGGCGGTAGTCGGACTTCCGCGGCAACCCGTCCTCGAAGACCACGAGGCTGGCGACCACGTCGGTGCCCTGGATGTGGGAGATGTCGGTGCACTCGATGCGCAGCGGGGAATCGTCCATCCACAGGGCCTCCTGCAGCTCCTGCAGGGCCGCCGAGCGGGTGGTGAGGTCACCGGCGCGGGCGATCTTGTGCTGGCGCAGTGCCTGGGTGGCGTTGGTGGTGGCGGTCTCCATGAGCGAGCGCTTGTCGCCGCGCTGCGGGACGCGCAGGGTCACCCGTGCGCCGCGCAGCACGGTGAGCCAGTCGGTGAGCCGGTCACGGTTGGTGGGCAGGACCGGCACGAGGATCTCGCGGGGCACCGGCTCCAGTGAGACGCCGTCGGGTTCGCTGACGCGGGAATTTCCGCCCACCGCGGATTCGGTGGCGTTGGCCAGTTCGGCGTTCTCGCCGTAGAACTGGGTGAGGAAGTCCTCCAGCAGGGTGGGCCAGGTGGCGTCACCGGCGCTGTCGGCACTGTCCGTACTGTCGGCCCCGCCGAGACCCTCGGTGGTGTCGGCGGTGGACGCCTTCTTCTCGACGACCCAGCCGCGCTGGCCGCGGATACGTCCCCCGCGGACGTGGAAGACCTGCACGGCGGCCTCGAGCTCGTCGCTGGCGACGGCGACCAGGTCGGCGTCGGTGTCGTCGGAGAACACCACGGACTGCTTCTCCACGGTCTTCTCCATCGCGCCGAGCTGGTCACGCAGGGACGCGGCACGTTCGAAGTCGAGGTTCTCGGCGGCATCGGACATCTCGCCCCGGACCTCACGGATCACCCTGTCGGTGTTGCCGCCGGCGAGGAAGGAACAGAACCCGTCGACCAGTTCACGGTGCTCCGACGGCGAGACCCGGCCGACGCACGGGGCCGAACAGCGGTCGATGTAGCCGAGCAGGCACGGCCGCCCCAGCTGTTCATGGCGCCGGTACACCCCGGCGGTGCAGGTGCGAACGGGGAAGACACGGGTCAGCGACTCCAGGGTGTCCCGGATCGCCCACGCCTTGGGGTACGGACCGAAGTACCGCACGCCCTTCTTACGGGGCCCGCGGTAGAGGAACGCCCGGGGGAACGTCTCCTTCACGCTCACGGCGAGCATGGGGTAGGTCTTGTCGTCCCGGTACATCACGTTGAACCGGGGGGCGAACTTCTTGATCCAGGTGTACTCGAGGTTCAGTGCCTCGATCTCGCTGCCGACGACGGTCCACTGGACGTGGTCGGCGGTGTGCACCATGGTGCGGATCCGCGGTTCGAGGTGGCCGGGGTCCTGGAAGTAGTTGGACAGCCTGCTACGCAGGTTCTTCGCCTTGCCGACGTAGATGACCCGGTCATCGGAGTCACGGAAGGTGTAGACCCCCGGGCTGGTGGGGATCGTTCCGGGGGCGGGACGGTAGGAGGCGGGGTCGGCCATGAACTTGGAGCCTACCCTCCTACTCGTCGGGCATGTAACGGTCCTCCAGGACCCGGAAGTCCTCCACCTTCGTGGCGATCGTGGACTTGTCGGCGACCTGGAAGGCCATCATGGGGACGAACTCGAAGTCCGGGAGCTCCAGCCGTGCCCAGCGGGCGTTACGGGGGAAGGACAGGCCGTGGATGATCGACCAGCGGTAGAACTGGGCACCGAAGATATTGCGCACCTCGACACCCTCCTCGTTGACGCGCACCCGGGGGCGCAACAGCATGAGGACGATCCCGGAGATGATCACACCGATGCCGATGAACGCCCACTGGTCAACGGCACTGACGGTGGCTCCGGTGTCCCCCACACCGGAGACGACCGCCATGAAGACGTGCACCGCCATGACCACCACCGCGCCGATGACCGCCCACCAGCGCAGGCTGGTCGACGTGACGGTCAGCAGCCACTCCCCCTGCTGGTTCTTCCGGCCCTGGTGTGCGCTACCGGACGCCGCAGCGGCGTCCTGTCCGGGAACGGACTCGGCGGTCTTGGACACTGATTCAGAGCTGCTCACGGCTCACCAGCCTACCCCTGCGGTTCGATGACGACGAAACTGAACGCCCCCGGTCGGCGCTTACCGTGCCGACCGGATGTCACGTAGCACGAGCAGGGAGTGCAGGGCGGCACGGGCGGCGTCGGCGCCCTTGTCCTCCACCGCACCGGCGCCCCCGGCCCGGGCGACGGCCTGTTCCTGGTTCTCCACGGTGAGCACGCCGTTACCGACCGGCTTGCCGGAGTCCAGCGACACCCGGGTCAGACCGTAGGTCACGGCGTTGCAGACGTGGTCGAAGTGGGCGGTCTCCCCGCGGATCACGCACCCGTTGGCGACGACGGCGTCGAAGTTCTTCGCGGCCTCGGCCGCGACGACGGGCAGTTCCACGGCACCGGCCACCCGCCACTGTCCGACGAAGGCACCGGTGTCGCGCAGTGCGCTGACGGCGTGGTCGTGCAACCGGTCGGTGATCTCGGCGTTCCAGGACGCGGTGATCACGGCGATGCGGTATCCGGCACCGGAGTCACGGGTGAGGGTGATGTCGGCGAGTCCGTCCGAGGGCATGATGTCTCCTTCTCAGGGTGCTTGTCTCAGAGTGCTGTCTCAGGGCGCGGCAGGGGTCAGCGAGTCGATCTGGTGGCCCATCCGGTCGCGCTTGGTACGGAGGTAGGCCTCGTTCTCCGGATTGGCGGGCAGCTCGACGGGGACCCGGCGGGTCACCGGGATGCCGTGGCGTTCCAGGTCCAGGCGTTTGCCCGGGTTGTTGGACAGCAGGGCCACCGAGGTGACGCCCAGGTCCCGGAGGATCTGGGCCGCCGCACTGTACTCACGCGAATCGACGGGCAGTCCCTGGGCTGTGTTGGCGTCGACGGTGTCGAGGCCGGTGTCCTGCAGGTTGTAGGCCTTGAGTTTGGGCACCAGCCCGATGCCGCGGCCCTCCTGGCCACGCAGGTACACCAGCACTCCCCTGCCGGCTTCGGTGATCAGGTCGAGGGAGGCGGCGAGTTGCTCACCACAGTCGCAGCGCAGCGAACCGAAGATGTCCCCGGTGAGGCATTCGGAGTGCACGCGCACCAGCACGTCCTCACCGTTGTCGGCACGCAGGTCTCCCGCGACGAGGGCGACGTGTTCGACCCCGTCAACGAGACCGTTGTAGGCCACGGCGTGGAAGTTGCCGAAACGGGTGGGCAGCCGTGCCTCCACACTGCGGGCGACGACAGGGGTGTGCACCCGGCGCCATTCGGCGAGTTGCTCGATGGAGATCAGCGACAGACCGTGTTCATCGCAGAACCGACGCAGCTCCGGCAGGCGGGCCATGCCGGTCGGGTCGTCCTCTGAGACGACCTCGCAGAGCACACCCGCCGGACGCAGACCCGCGGCGCGGGCCAGGTCCACGGACGCCTCGGTGTGGCCGCCGCGCTGGAGCACGCCACCCTTCTTGGCACGGAGCGGTACGACGTGGCCGGGGCGGTTGAAGGATTCGCGGGTGGCGTCGGGGTCGGCGAGCAGGCGCAGGGTGTGGGCACGGTCGGTGGCGCTGATGCCCGTGGTGATGCCCGCGGCGGCGTCGACCGTGACGGTGTAGGCGGTGCCACGGACATCCTCGTTGCGGGCGACCATCGGCGGCAGGCCGAGACGGTCGGCCTCCTCGTCGGGCACCGCGGCGCAGATGTAGCCCGAGGAGTGCCGGACGGTGAAGGCGACCGTTTCCGGGGTGGCCTTCTCGGCGGCAAAGATGATGTCGCCTTCGTTCTCCCGGTCCTCGTCGTCGACAACGACGACCGGTTTACCGGCGGCGATGTCGGTGATGGCGTCCTCGACGGGGTCGAGCAGGCTGGTGCGGTCGCCGGATGCCCCAGGGTTGGAGGTGTCGTTCTGATCGCTCACTGGACGTCTCCCTCTGATCCTTCTGATCGTGCTGGTCCTGCTGCCTCTGCGAGCCGTTCGAGGTACTTGGCCAGGACGTCGCACTCGATGTTGACGGTGTCGCCGGTGGCGAGGTCGCCGAGCATGGTGTCGGCCAGGGTCGTGGGGATCAGGGAGACCTCGAACCACGGGTCGGTGACGTCACCGACTTCGGCGACGGTGAGCGAGACACCGTTGACAGCGATGCTGCCCTTCTTGGCGATGTAGCGGGCGAGGCTGGTGCTGTCGGTGTTGTTGGTGCTGTCACCGTCGGCGAGTGCGAAGCGGAAGACCTCCCACTCGCTGCCCGCCGTGCGGGAGACAAGGGTGGCGGTGCCGTCGACGTGGCCCTGGACGATGTGGCCGCCGAGCCGTCCTCCGGTCGGGGTGGCGCGCTCCAGGTTGACCCGGTCACCGGGCCGGGCGGACCCGAGGGCTGTGTAGTCGAGCGTGACCTTCATGCAGTCGGCCCAGAAGCCGGTGCTGTCGAACTCTGTGACGGTGAGGCAGACCCCGTTGACCGAGATGGAGGCGCCGTGGGTGGCGTCCTGCAGGACCTGGCGGCAGGAGATGCGTATGCGCTGGGCGTCTGAGGTGCTGTCGACCTCGGCGACCGTGCCCGTCTCCTCGACGATTCCGGTGAACATAACTGTTCAGTGTAGGACAGGACGGTGGTGTGGTGTGCAGCGGGGCCGGTCAGTTTCCTTCAATACGGGCTCCTCTGGACGGTAGGCACCGACGCGTCATCACAGTCAGTACGTCTCTCCCGAGAGTCGCGACTTCCCGCAGCGTGAACTGTTGTATTCCGCTGATGGTCGTTTGCACGTCCACTCCTGCCGCCACGGCAGGTAGCCCTGCCCCCAGCAGTGCCGGGGCGGTGTACGCCTCCACCGCATCCACGAGCCCCGCGGCGATGAACGCAGCCGCCAGATGCGGGCCGCCCTCCACGAGAACATCCACTACTCCCCTGTCCGCCAACTCACGCAGAACCTCCTGCAGATCACGGGTCGGCATGTGCAGCGCCGGTCTGACTGCCGCGTCCTCGCGAAGCCCCGTCGCACCGACGACCACCCGCAAGGGCTGGTGATCGTAGAGCGATTCGTCGGGTCGTCGGGCCGTGAGGCGCGGATTGTCCGCCGCCACCGTCCCGGAACCCACCAGGATCGCATCCCGCCGCGACCGGTCCAGATGCACGCGCTCACGGGCCTGCTCTCCCGTGATCCACTGCGACGTCCCGTCCGTCGCGGCGGCGAAACCGTCCATCGTTGCCGCGTACTTCACAGTCACATACGGGCGGCCCAGGTGCTGCGCGGCCAACCACGGCTCCACGCTGAACACCGGAACCCCGGCAGGCATGTCCGTGGGATCATACAGCGGTCCGGTGACCTCGACTCCGTGGCCCCTCAAGAACTCGGCCCCACCACCCTCGACCTTTCCCGGATCAGCGAAGACGAAGATGACTCGGGCGATCCCCGCCTCCACCAGGGCACGGCTGCACGGGCCGGTACGTCCGGTGTGGTTGCACGGCTCCAACGTGACCACCGCCGTCCCACCCCGCGCCCGCTCCCCCGCGTCGGCCAAAGCATTGACCTCCGCATGGGCACCACCGGGCGGACTAGTGGCGCCGACACCGACCACCGCGCCGTCAATATTAAGTACGACCGCCCCCACCGGCGGGTTCGGCGACGTTGTCCCCCGGACCGTATGGCCGGCAGCATCGGCCCGGCGCACCGCGTCCTCGAGAACCCTGTCGAGCGGGATCATGCCCCGGCGACCGCCTGTACCGCCGCGTGCCGCAGCCCGGTGACCAACGCCTCAGGATTCTCCGCACCGAAGACACTCGAACCGGCCACGAAGACATCCACCCCGGCCTCCGCGCTGACCCCCACGGTGTCCGGCCCGATACCACCGTCGATCTCGATGAGGGTGTCCAGGCCGTCGGCGTCGATCCGGGCGCGCAGGGCACGGACCTTGTCCAGGACCTCGGGCATGAACGACTGGCCGCCGAAGCCCGGCTCGACGCTCATCACCAGGATCGTGTCGAAGGACCCCAGGTGATCCAGCAACGGCTCCACCGCCGTGCCCGGCTTGATGCTCACCCCGGCCTTGGTACCCGCCTCACGCAGCGTGGTCGCCAGAGCGACCGCGGCGTCGACGTCCTCCACGGCCTCCAGGTGGAACGTCACATTGCCGAAGGCGGCGTAATCCGGGGCCCACCGTGCCGGATCCTCGATCATCAGGTGCACGTCCAGGAAAGTGTCCGTGGAACGGCGCACCGCCTCGGCCACCGGCAGACCGAAGCTGAGGTTAGGCACGAAGTGCCCGTCCATCACGTCGATGTGCAACCAGTCCGCCCCCGGCACCAGGGCGATACTGCCCCTGATGTCCGCGAAATCAGCGGCAAGGATGGACGGGGCGATCTGAGGTTGTCTTCTCATGCCGTCCATCGTATCGCGGGTCGGTGTGGACTCGGCTCAGGACCGTCGCAGCACTGCGAAGAACATCGCGTCCGTGCCGTGGCGGTGCGGCCACAGCTGCACGAACGGGCCGTCATTGTGGGTCAGGCCGGGGAACAGTGCCGCAGCGTCCTCGATGGCCGCCCCCGTCTCCTCGGCGACGGCACGCACCACCTCCGTGGTCTCCGCCGGATGCGGGGAACACGTCGAGTACACGGTCACTCCGCCGGGTCTGGTCGCCCCCACCGCCGAGCGCAGCAGATCACGCTGCAGGGACACCAACGGTGCGACGTCGTCCGGGGACTTGCGCCACCGGGCCTCCGGACGCCGACGCAGCGCACCCAGACCGGTACACGGTGCATCCACCAGGACCCGGTCGTAGCCGTCGTCGGGAGTCTGCAACCCGTTGATGCCCGCCAGGTCGCGGCCGTCGCCGACATGGACACTCACCGGCAGGCCCCGGGTGGCCTTACGGACCAGCTCCGCCCGGTGCCCGGCCGACTCCACCGCATCCACCCGGGCGCCGTCACCCATCGCCCACGACGCCAGGAACGCCGTCTTGCCGCCCGGACCCGAACACAGGTCCAGCCACCGGCCCCGGTCGCCAGCGACCTCGGCACGCAGCATCGCCAGAGCAATGAGCTGACTGCCCTCGTCCTGCACCGACGCCAGCCCCTCCTGCACCGGCTGCAACTTGCCCGGGTCCCCCTCCGACAGGTACACCGCGTAGGGAGACCACCGGCCCTCCTCCCCACCGGTGACCAACGCCAGTTCCTCGGCGGAGATCTGCCCCGGTCGTGCCGCCAGGTGCACCACCGGACGCCGGTCGTCCGCCGACAACGCCTCCTCCAGCTCCGCGGCGGGCGCATCCGGGGCCCCGCCGAGCGCACGGTTGAACACCTCGGCGATCCACGCCGGATGCGCATGCCGCAACGCCAGGGCACCGACCGGATCCTCGACGCCGTCGGTGACCGTCTCCAACCACTGCTCCGGGGTCGACCGGGTGATCCGTCGCAGTACACCGTTGGTGAACCCGGCGGCCTTCTCCTCACCGTTGGCCTTCACCAGCTCCACGGTGGTGTTCACCGCGGCATGGTCGTCGACCCGGGTCCGCAGGATCTGGTAGGCGCCCAGACGCAGCGCATCCAGCACCGTCTCGTCGATCTTGCCCACCGGACGGCCCGCCGCCTCGGCGATCACCGCGTCCAGCAGCCCCCGGGCACGCAGCGTGCCGTAGGTCAGCTCGGTGGCGAAGGCGGCGTCGCGGCCGGTCAACCCGGCGGAAGTCAGCGCACCCGGCAACACCAGGTTGGCGTACGCGTCCTGCGCACTGACCTGGCGCAGTACGCCGAAGACAGCATCACGCACCCGGTCGCCGGAACCGGCAGCGTGACGCTTCTCGGCGTACTCCTGCCGGTGCGACTCACTGCGGCGACGGTAGCCGGAGTTGCTCTTCTGCCCGGGGCGGCCCTTCGGGGGCTCCCCCGAGGTTGACCGTGCGCGGAAACCTGCCATCAGGACTCTCCCTCTGCTGTGCTCTCGAATACCACCGTACGACCGTCCGCGAACAGGTCGGACCGGCCACGGGCCCAGTCGGCGGCGGCCATCATCTTCTTGCCCGGCGGCTGGATCCGGGTGATCTCCAGGACCCCGTCCCCCGTGCCGACGAACAGTGCCTCCTTCGTCGCGTGGAGCTGACCAGGCCGGAGACCGCTGTCCGGACCCACCGCGTCACCGCCACCGACCGGCAGCATGAGGCCCAGTTTGTAGCGCTCCCCGTCCATCACCGTCCACGGCCCCGGAGCCGGGGTGTGGGCACGCGCGGTGCGCTGGACCACCGCCGCCGGCCCGCGCCAGTCGACCCGGGCGTCGGCACTGCTGATCTTCGCCGCGTAGGTCGACTCCTCGTCCGCCTGCTCCGCGGGCACCACCGCACCGGACTCCAGACCGGTCAGGGTGTCTGCAAGCAGCACCCGACCGGCGTAGGTCAGACGGGTCAACAGGTCATCAGCGGTGTCCTCGAGCCCGATGGTCTCGGTGACCTCGCCGGTGACCGGACCCGCGTCGAGCTCCGGGACGATACGGAACGTCGTCGCCCCGGTCGTGTCGTCCCCCGCGGCAATCGCCGCCTGCACCGGAGCCGCACCACGCCACCGGGGCAACAGGGAGAAGTGCAGGTTGATCCACCCGTGGGTGAAGATCCCCAGCACATCCCCCGGCAGGATCTGACCGTAGGCCACCACGGCTACCGCCTCGACACCGCCCTCGGCGTAGCCGCGCAGGATGTCGCGGACCTGTCCGGCGTCCTCACAGTCCGGCTTCAACGAGGCGAACTTGTGCACCGGCACCCCGTGGGCGTCGGCGACCTCCGCCACCCTCGACGGATGCAGGCTCCGGCCACGGCCACGGCGGGCGTCCGGCTGGGTCAGCACGGCCACCACCTCGTGCTCCGACCCGGTGAGCAGGTACTCCAGGGTGACCGCGGCAGGTTCCGGGGTGCCGGCGAACAGGATCTTCATCGGTTGAACCACTCGCTTCCCCGGATGTCGCCCATCACCGCGCGCCGGTCGGCCGGCTCCATGCGCTGGAAGAACATCACCCCGTCCAGGTGATCGGTCTCATGCTGCACGCACCGCGCCATCAGGTAGCTGACCTCACGGTCCACCGGCTCGCCGTCTACGGTGACACCGGTGACGCGTACATGGGTGTACCTGGTCACCTGGCCACCCGTCTCCGGGACCGACAGGCAGCCCTCCCGTCCGGTCTGGACCTCCTCGCCGAGTGCCTCCCACACCGGGTTGATGATGTGGCCCCTGTCGCCGTCACAGTCGTAGACGAAGATCCGGCGGGTCACGCCGACCTGGTTGGCCGCCAGGCCGACTCCCCCGGCGGAATCCATGGTCTCCAGCATGTCGTCGATGAGGGTGGGCAGGGCATCGTCACCGGTGGGGTCGGCCACCGGGTCGGCGACCGTGCGCAGCACGGGGTCACCGAAGAGACGGATATCGAGAACGGTCATGACGTCACAGTCTACTCATGGGGTTACCGGTGCCGACGAGACGTGTGGGCGGCCCCGGCGGCAGCCCCGGAGGTGTTACCACTTCAACATGGTAATACTTTTCACGACCTGGGGTTTTGTCGCTGTGGCGGAGCCTGACGTGGTAACACTTCCCCGGAGCCGGTGACGACCCCACCCTCCAGCCCTGCTCAGGCATTACCACCGGGCGCCGGACGCCGGCTCCCGCGGCAGGACCGCTACCCCACCCTCACCGGGTCGACGACGATACGCAGCGGGTCGGACTGACGACGCGTGGCACGTAACGACTGGGCCGCCCGTAGCGACGCACCCAGGGCCTCGACCGTCTCCCCCGGTGCCCCCGGGGGCACCGGCACCCGGATGATCAGCCGTCGGGCCTGATCGGCCTCCGGCTCCCCCAGTCCGGCCGGGAGACGCACCCCCGGGGGAAGTTCCACCGGTCCCAGACGCTCCACGCCACCGAGCTGGTCCGGTGTGGTCCAGGCGTCCTCGAACTGCTCGAGGGAGGTCGACGTCCCGTCCACCGCGACCAGCGTCACCGCGGGCGGGAATCCGGCGTTGTGGCGTCCCGCCAGCTCACGGGCGGCGGCGCCCTCCGGATCCCACCGGATCAGTGCCTGCACCGTCGGGTCGTCCGGCGCCACGGCGACCACCATCTCGCCACCACTGTCGCGGGGGACCGCCAGGCACGCGGCCTCCATCCACTGCCGGAGGGCGTTCTCCCCGGCCCGCAGGTCCTCGCGGCCCAGCGTCAGCCAGGTGTCGAGGACGACGACCGCACCGTAACCGCCACCGTCCTCGACCACCGGCTCCGACCCCGGTGTGGCCACCACCAGACCGGGCCGGTCAGGGACGTGGGTGCGCATCTGGCCACCGCCGGAGACCACCACCGGCACCCCGGTGAACGCCCGTCCCAGCTCCTCGGCGGTACGCTCCTGGCCGACCACCGACATCCGCAATGCATGACCACCGCAGGTCCCGCAGGTGAAATGGCCCTCCAACGCGCCGCACCAGCGGCACCGGGGTGCTGCCGCCGCACCGTCGGACGGGCCCGCCGGCAACTCCAGGGGGCCGTTGCAACGACGGCACCGGGCCGGCGTCCGACAGCTCGAACACGCCACCGCCGGGGCGTACCCACGCCGCGGGACCTGCACCAGGCACGGCATCCCCGCATCCAGACTGCGTCGCATCGCCTTCACTGCGGCGGACGGCAGGCGGGCGTGACCGGCATGGGCGTCATGGATGTCGTCGAGCGCGTGGATCCACGGCATCCGCTCCCGGAGCAGCTCAGGCCCCGGACGCAGGGACGGGGTGAAACCCTCCTCCACCCACTGCTGGACCTCCGCCGACCGGTGCGCCCCGCCGACCAGCAGGGCCGTACCTTCCAACTCCGAACGCAGGCGCAGCACCTCACGGGAATGCAGATAGGGAGAGCGCGGATCGACGAGGTTGTCGTCGGCCTCGCCCACCAGCACGATCAGGCGCAGGTCCTTCACCGGGGCGCTGGCCGCCGACCGGGTGCCGACCACCACCCGCCCCTGGCCCGCCAGCACCGACAGGTACCGCCGGTAGCGAGCCGCCGGACCCACCTTCGCGGTCAGTTCGGTGATCTGCGCCGCGGAGAGGAACTCCCGTAGCGCGCCGACGAGACGGTCCACGTCACGCTGGTCCGGCGCCACCACGAGCACCCCGCCACCGTCCCAGGCCACCGAGGCCGCAGCCTCGGCGACCCGCGCCGACCAGTCCTCCCCCGGGGTCCACAGCCACGACGCCCTCGCCGGGCGTCCGTCGTGCACCGCACGCAGAAAACTGTCGGCATGGCGGTACCCTGCCCATCCGGCGGCGGCAGCCTGACGCGGCGCCTCCACCAGGTCCTCCCGGGACACCAGGGAGCCGTAGAGCTCCTCCCAGTCGGCACCCCCACCGAACAGGCCGTCCTTCTCCGCCGAGGCGTGGCGCGCGGGCACCAGTGCCCGGATCACGTCTGAGCGGGTGCCCGCATACCGGTCAGCGAGATGGTTCACCAGCGACCACAGGTGCGGTGGGACGAGCTGCAGCGGGCTGATCACCCGGTTCAGCGGGGCGAGCGTGCCCACATGGTCGGTGGTCCGACGCCGTTCCACCAGCAGGGCGTCCACCAGCCGACCGGCGAAGCGCACCCGGACCTTCACACCCGGGCGGGCCTCCTCGGCGAGTTTCGCCGGGACGGCGTAGTCGAAGAGCCGGTCCAGGTGCGGCATGCCCAGCAACGGCAGCACCCGGGCGACCGGATCGTCGACCTCAGGGACGGCAGCTGCCGCGGCGTCGGGAACGTCGGCCACCGGCGGAACCTACTGCGCGACGTTCGCCGCGACGATCTCCTCGACCGCCGCGGTCAGTGCCTCGGCGCGGTCGGTGTTCTCCCACGGCAGGTCGATGTCCGTGCGGCCGAAGTGGCCGTAGGCGGCGGTCTGCGCGTAGATCGGACGCAGCAGGTCCAGGTCCCGGATGATCGCCCCGGGCCGCAGGTCGAAGACCTCACTGACCGCCTGCTGGATCTGCTCGTCGGTCAGCCCGTGCTGGGCGGTGCCGAAGGTCTCCACGTACAGGCCGACCGGGCGGGCCCGGCCGATGGCGTAGGCCACCTGCACCTCGGCGCGGTGGGCCAGTCCGGCGGCGACGATGTTCTTGGCGACCCACCGCATCGCGTACGCGGCGGACCGGTCGACCTTGCTCGGGTCCTTGCCGGAGAAGGCGCCGCCACCGTGCCGGGCCATGCCACCGTAGGTGTCCACGATGATCTTGCGGCCGGTCAGGCCCGCGTCGCCCATGGGCCCGCCGAGGATGAAGGACCCCGACGGGTTGATCAGCAGCGTCAGCTCACCGGTGACGAAGTCCTGCAGCCCGGCGTCCTCGACGACCCAGTCCACCACGTGGGTCCTCAGCTGCTCGGTGAGCTCCGCCTGGCTGATCTCCTCGTCGTGCTGGGTGGAGATGACCACGGTGTCCAGGTGGGAGGGGCGGCCGTCGGCGTCGTAGGCGAAGGTGACCTGCGTCTTGCCGTCCGGACGGAGGTGGTTGACGATGCCTTCCTTACGCACCTGGGTCAGCCGACGCGACAGACGGTGGGCCGTGGCGATCGGCAGCGGCATCAGCTCCGGGGTCTCGTCGGTGGCGTACCCGAACATCAGGCCCTGATCGCCCGCGCCGGCCTGGTCGACGTCCTCGTACTTGTCGTCGGCGGCGCCGCTGCGGATCTCGTGGGAGGTGTCGACACCGTCGCCGATCTCCTGCGACTGCTCGCCGATGGCGATGTTCACCCCGCAGGTGCGGCCGTCGAAGCCCACCGAGGAGGAGGTGAAACCGATGCTCAGCAGCGTCTCGCGGACCAGCTTGGGGATCTCGACGTAGGCGTCGGTGCGGACCTCGCCGGCCACGTGGACCTGGCCGGTGGTGACCATGGTCTCCACGGCGACATGCGAGCGCGGGTCCTTCTGCAGCAGCGCGTCGAGAATGGTGTCGGAGATGGCGTCACAGATCTTGTCGGGGTGGCCTTCGGTCACGGACTCACTGGTGAAGAGGCGGGGGCTTGCATTGGACGAAGTGGTCACTGTCCTGAACTTCCTGACTTCCTGTCGTGATGTAACTTGTGCTTCCTGAGCGTGGTGCGCGCCCGAACGTCACCATCCTAGACCAAGCAGTCTGGAAGGCGGTGACGGCGGGCCCGGCCCCGTCGCGTGACGAATCCTGGGTCAGCCGGGCAACAGCTCCTCGACCGCGTCGACGATGTACGAGGCGACCACGAGTTTCGAGGACGCCGGAACCTCGGTGACCTCCTCGGCGCCCGGACGGTCGCCGGGGGTGAGGATCCAGCCCTGGCTGTCGTCCTGACCGAACACCACCCCGTCGCCGACGGCGTTGCACATCAACAGGTCGCAGCCCTTACGCTCCAGTTTCGCCCGGGCGTGGTCCGGGGGCTGTGGTGCTCGTCGCCGGTCTCCGCGGCGAATCCGGCGATCACCAGATCCTCCGGCAGCCCGCCGGCGCGACGCCGCTCCACCAGGCCCTGCAGGATGTCCGGGTTCTCCGCCAGCGCCAGGGTGGACAGGTCGTCCTCCCCACCCTTCTTCAGCTTGGCGCCCGCCTCGCTGGCCGGACGGAAGTCCGCCACCGCGGCGGCCATGACCACCGCATCCACCCCGCCGGCCAGTTCACCGACGGCGGCCTCCAGGTCCCGGGCGCTTCTGATCCGGGTGAGGCGGGCCCCCGACGGGACCGGGAGATCCTCGGTGACCCCGGCGATCAGCTCCACCTGGGCACCACGCTGCACGGCGACGTCGGCCAACGCGAACCCCTGGCGGCCCGAGGATGCGTTGCCCAGGTAGCGCACCGGGTCGAGCGCCTCATGCGTACCACCGGCGGTGACCAAAATCCGGCGTCCCGCCAGCGACTGCCGGAAGATGCCGAACCTGTCCTGTGCCGCTGTGGCCAGTGCACCGATGTGCCCCGGTTCGGGAAACCGCCCGGCACCGGAGTCGGTACCGGTCAACCGGCCGTGGGCGGGCTCGAGCACCGTGACGCCGCGACGGCGCAGTGTGGCCACATTCTCCCGGGTGGCGGGATTCTGCCACATCTCCGTGTGCATCGCCGGCGCCAGGACCACCGGGCAGGTGGCCACCAGCACGCTGGCGGTCAGCAGGTCGTCCGCCCGGCCGTGGGCCAGACGGGCGAGCAGGTCCGCCGTCGCCGGGGCGATGACGATCAGGTCGGCGTCCTGGCCCAGCCGGACGTGGCGGACCTCGTCGACGCCGTCGAACACGGTGGTGGACACCGGGTTACCGGACAGGGCCTCGAACGTGGCGGCACCGACGAACCGCAGGGCCGACTCCGTCGGGATGACGTGGACGTCGTGCCCGGCCTCGGTGAAGTAGCGCACCAGTGCGCCGGACTTGTAGGCGGCGATACCGCCACCCACGCCGACGAGCACGTTCAGATTGTTTTCACTCACGGAGAACCAGCCTAGCCCACAGCGTCAGACCGCCGTGGACCGGGAACGGCTCAGGCCCGTCACCCGACGTCCGGCCACAGTGAAAGTTCTGTGGCCACGGACGTCGCGTGACGGGCCTGACGCGGCGGGGTCGATCAGCCTTCGGTGTGCTCCAGCAGATCGCCCTCGATCTCACGAAGAGCCACCGACAGCGGCTTCTCGTGGGCTTCCGGGGTGACCAGCGGGCCGACGAACTCGAACACGCCGTCACCGACGGTCTGGAAGTAGTTGTTGATCTGACGCGCACGCTTGGCCGCGAAGATCACCAGGGCGTACTTCGAGGACACCTTGGTCAGCAGATCGTCGATCGGCGGGTTCGTGATGCCGACCGCCGGGTCGAAGACGGTTGAGTTGTCGTTGGTTTCCACTCCACACCTTTGTTTCTCGAATAGTCTTACTGTGCGTGCCCGGTCAGCAGTGCGCTGATCTCGGCGACGGCCTCGGTGACGTCCCGGTTCACGACGACCCGGTCGAACTCGTCCTTGGAGGCGAGCTCTTCACGGGCGGTCTCCAGGCGACGCCGGATGACGTCCTCACTCTCGGTGCCGCGGCCGGTCAGCCGCTCCACCAGGTCCTCCCAGGTGGGAGGGGCCAGGAACACCGTGAGTGCCTCGGGCATCATCCGCTTGATGTTGCGGGCCCCGGCCAGGTCGACCTCGACCAGGACCGGGCGGCCTGCCTGGAGCGCCTCGGTGACCGGCTGCCGGGGGGTACCCGACAACTGCAGCCCCCCGTGGATCTCCGCCCACTCGAGCATGAGGCCACTGTCCACCTCGGCCCGGAAGCGTTCCCGGGTGACGTAGTGGTAGTCCTGCCCGTCGACCTCACCGGGACGAGGGTCCCGGGTGGTCCACGACACGCTGAAGAACAGGTCCGGGACCGACGCCTTCAACTGTGCGACGACCGTTGACTTCCCGACCGCCGACGGTCCCGCCAGGACGACCAGGTGCGGACCGGACACGTCCGTGCCCTGCGCTTCGGCCTGCACTTGCGGGGTCAAGGCTCCTAGACCTCGAAACCGAAGCGCTCCAGCAGGGCGCGACGCTGACGGTCGCCGAGGCCGCGGAGGCGACGGGTGGGGGCGATCTCCAGCTCGGTCATGATCTCCTGCGCCTTGACCTTGCCGACCTTGGGCATGGCCTCGAGAAGGGCGGACACCTTCATCTTGCCGATGATCGGGTCTTCGTCGGCGTCAGCAAGGACCTGCTTGAGGTCGGTGCCTCCACGCTTGAGCTTCTCCTTGAGCTCGGCACGGGCCTTGCGGGCCTCGGCGGCCTTCTTCAGGGCTTCTGCACGCTGCTCCGGGGTCAACTGGGGAAGGGCCACGGGTTCCTCCGTCTTGTTCTGTGGTTCGATGTGACTTGCTTGGGGGTACTTCAGGTGTTTCAGTCGGCCGGACCTGTGCCCGACCGTCAACCTCGACGAATCCTAGCGATGGGCTGTGCCGAATAGCAACAGCCCCGCACGGAAAGTACGCGCCTGGTGTCTGTTGGACGTCCTGCACCGCCCCCACGTTCACACGGGAGAAGCGTCGCAGGTCGCGACCATGAAACAACGCGCCAAGTGTAGCACTACGACCCGGGGATGTTGAACAAACCCCCAGTTCGCGCTCCTCGGCGCGTCGACAGTCCGGACGTTCAGAGGTGCGGGAACGCTGCTGAGGCGTCTGTGACGGCCTGTCGCAGGTCCCCAACATCCGGGCCTGCTGAGAGCACCGAACGCGAGATGTTGGGGCTGGCCCATTTCTCCGCGGCTCCGGCGATCCGGCGGATGTCGTCGGCCGCCCCGCCCTGGGCGCCGACGCCGGGCATCAGCACGATGCCGCCGACGTCGGTGAGGTCCGGCGGGTCGGCGACGGTCGCGCCGACGACGACGCCGACATTCCCGCCACCGGGGTGGGCGGCATTGTGCTCCGCGGCCCAGTCGACGACGGTCTGGGCCACGCTGCGCCCACCGTCGGTGGCCAGGGTCTGGAACTGCGGACCTCCGGGTTCGAGGTCGCCGAGAGCACGATCACCCCCCTGCCGGTGGCGTCACCGGCCTCCAGTGCCGGGGTCAGGGAGTCGAGGCCGAGATAGGGCGAGACGGTGACGGCGTCGGCGCACAGCGGTGAGTCGTCGGACAACCACGCCCGGGCGTACCCGGCCATGGTGGAGCCGATGTCGCCGCGTTTGGCGTCGGCGATCACCAGGGCGCCCGCCCGGCGCAGCTCCGCCAGCGACTGCTCAAGGACGGCGAGCCCGGCTGACCCGAAGGCCTCGTAGAACGCGACCTGCGGTTTGACCACACAGGCGGTGTCGGCGAAGGCCTCCACGCAGAGACGTGAGAAAGTCTCCAGCCCGGCCACGTCGACCCCCAGGCCCCAGGACTCCAGGATCCCCGCATGGGGGTCCATGCCCACACACAGCCGTCCCAGATTCCGGGAACGCTCCAGGTAACGCTCACCGAAGGTGCCGGAGGACACCGGGTGGTCAGTAGTTGTCATGGTTGACGTCCTGGATGGCCCGCACCACGGTGGTGGAGCCCTTCAGCGCCTCGATGCCCTGCACGGCGGCGACGGCACCCTGCACGGTCGTGACACAGGAGACGCCCTGGCGCACGGCTGCGGCACGGATGTCGTAGCCGTCCCCGCGGGCCGCGGCGGTGCTGGCCGGGGTGTTGAGGATGAAGTCGATCGACCCCTCGTCGATGAGGTCGACCACAGAGCGTGCCCCGGACGTGGCGGCGCCGGACTCGATGTCGGTCTGCTTGGCCACGACCTCACACTCCAGCCCGTTGCGCCGCAGCATCGCCGCGGTGCCCTCGGTGGCGACCAGGTCGAAACCGAGGGAGGCCAGACGCTGGATCGGCAGGATCATGGTCCGCTTGTCGCGGTTGGCGACCGAGACGAACACCCGTCCGCTGGTCGGCAGGGAGCCCGTGGCGGCCTCCTGGGACTTGGCGAAGGCCGTGCCGAAGTCGGAGTCCAGCCCCATGACCTCACCGGTGGACTTCATCTCCGGGCTGAGCAGGCTGTCGAGCATCTCGCCCTCCGGGCTGCGGAAGCGGTTGAAGGGCATGACCGCCTCCTTGACCGCGATGGGGTGGCCCAGCGGCAGCGAGCCGCCGTCCCGGTCACCGGGGATCAGGCCCTCGGCGATCAGTTCCCGGATCGGGGTGCCGGTCATGATCCGCGAGGCGGCCTTGGCCAACGGCACGCCGGTGGCCTTCGAGACGAACGGCACGGTGCGCGATGCCCGCGGGTTGGCCTCGATGACGTAGAGGATGTCGTCCTTCAGGGCGAACTGGATGTTCATCAGGCCCTTGACACCGATGCCGTGGGCCAGGGCGGCGGTGGAGCGACGGACGTTCTCGATGTCGCCCTCCCCCAGTGTCATCGGCGGCAGCGCACAGGCGGAGTCACCGGAGTGGATGCCGGCCTCCTCGATGTGCTCCATCACGCCGGCGAGGTAAACCTCCTCGCCGTCGCACAGGGCGTCGACGTCGATCTCGATGGCGTTGTCCAGGAACCGGTCGACCAGCACCGGGTGGTCCGAGGTGATCTCGGTCGCGCGGTCGATGTAGTCCTCCAGGGAGGTCTCGTCGTAGACGATCTCCATGCCCCGGCCGCCCAGCACGTAGGACGGGCGGACCAGCACCGGGTAGCCGATGCGGGAGGCGACGTCGCGGGCCTCGGCGAAGGTGGTGGCGGTGCCGAAGGCAGGGGCGGGCAGCTCCGCCTTCTCCAGCACGGTGCCGAACTCGCCGCGGTCCTCGGCCAGGTTGATGGCCTCGGAGGTCGTGCCGATCACCGGGACACCGGCGTCGGTGAGGCGCTGCGCCAGGCCCAGCGGGGTCTGCCCGCCGAGCTGGACGATCACGCCGGCCACGGTGCCGGACTGCGTCTCGGCGTGGTAGACCTCCATGACGTCCTCGAAGGTCAGCGGCTCGAAGTAGAGACGGTCGGCGGTGTCGTAGTCGGTGGAGACGGTCTCGGGGTTGCAGTTGACCATCACGGTCTCGTAGCCCACCCGGGACAGCTCCAGCGCGGCGTGCACGCAGGAGTAGTCGAACTCGATGCCCTGGCCGATACGGTTCGGCCCGGAGCCGAGGATGATGATCTTGTCGCGGTCACGCTGCTCGGCGACCTCGGACTCCGCCTCCGGGTCCATCTCGTAGGCCGAGTAGTGGTACGGGGTCTGCGCCTCGAACTCCGCGGCACAGGTGTCCACCGTCTTGAAGACCGGACGGATCCCCAGCGACCAGCGCAGCGAGCGCACGCCGTCCTCGCCGGCCAGCTCGGGGCGCAGCGCGGCGATCTGGGCGTCGGACAGGCCCAGGTACTTCGCCTCGCGCAGCAGCTCCTCGGAGAGCACCGGGGCGTCCTCGAGCTCGGCGCGGAAGTCCACCAGCGCCTTGAGCTCATGCAGGAACCAGGGGTCCACCCCGACCGAGGCACGGTGGACCTGGTCCACGGTGGCGCCGAGGCGCAGTGCGAGCTCCATGTCGTACATCCGGCCCTCGGTGGGCCGGCCCAGGTCGTCCAGGACGGCGGCCAGGTCGGTGGCACGCTCACCGGCGAAGTACTCGTCGCTGGTGGTCCAGAACCCGGCGGGTTTGGTCTCCAGCGAGCGCAGCACCTTGTTCAGTGCGGCGATGTAGTTGCGGCCCACCGACATGGCCTCGCCCACGGCCTTCATGGTGGTGGTCAGGGTGTCGTCGGCGCCGGGGAACTTCTCGAAGGCGAAACGCGGGGCCTTGACGATCACGTAGTCCAGCGTCGGCTCGAACGCGGCCGGGGTGACCTGGGTGATGTCGTTGCGCAGTTCGTCGAGGGTGTAGCCGATGGCCAGCAGGGCGGCGATCTTGGCGATCGGGAAGCCGGTGGCCTTGGATGCCAGGGCCGAGGACCGCGAGACGCGCGGGTTCATCTCGATGGTGATCAGGCGGCCGTCCTCGGGGTTGACGGCGAACTGGATGTTGCAGCCACCGGTGTCCACGCCGACGGCGCGCAGGATGGCGATGCCCTGGTCGCGCATGATCTGGTACTCGCGGTCGGTCAGCGTCATCGACGGTGCGACGGTCATCGAGTCACCGGTGTGCACGCCGAGGGCGTCGACGTTCTCGATGGAGCAGATGACCACGGCGTTGTCGTCGCCGTCGCGCATGAGCTCCAGCTCGTACTCCTTCCAGCCGAGGATGGACTCCTCGATGAGCACGTTGGCCTCCGGGGAGGCGGCGAGTCCACCACCGGCGATGCGGTCGAGGTCCTCGTAGGTGAAGGCCAGGCCGGAGCCCAGCCCACCCATGGTGAACGACGGCCGGACCACGACAGGCAGCCCGAGGTCGGCGACGGCGTCGTGGACCTCGTCCATGTTGTGGCAGACGGCGGAACGCGCCGAGTCGCCGCCGATGGAGGCGACGATGTCCTTGAACTTCTGCCGGTCCTCACCGCGCTCGATGGCGTCGATGTCGGCGCCGATGAGTTCGACGTCGTACTTGTCGAGGATGCCGGCCCGGTCGAGCTGGATCGCGGCGTTCAGTGCGGTCTGTCCACCCAGGGTGGCCAGTACGGCGTCGACCGGGTGTCCGGCCTCCTTCTCCGCGGCGAAGATCTTCTCGATGTACTCGGGCTGGATCGGCTCGATGTAGGTGTGGTCGGCGAACTCCGGGTCGGTCATGATGGTGGCCGGGTTGGAGTTGATCAGCGAGACGCGCAGGCCCTCGGCCTTCAGTGCGCGGCAGGCCTGGGTTCCGGAGTAGTCGAACTCGCAGGCCTGGCCGATGACGATCGGGCCGGAGCCGATGACGAGGACGTGGTTGATGTCGGTGCGCTTCGGCATTTAGTTGTTCCCTTCCATCAGTTCGATGAACTGGTCGAACAGCGGATTGGCGTCGTGAGGACCGGCGGCGGCCTCGGGGTGGTACTGGACGGAGAAGGCGAGGCCGTTGTCGAGGGCGACGCCCTCGACACAGTCGTCGTTGAGGCAGGTGTGGGTGACCTGGGCGGTGCCGAAGTCGGTGTCGAAGGGTTCACCGGCGCGGCCCTTCAGCGCGAACCCGTGGTTCTGCGAGGTGATGTCGATCTTCCCGGTGAGGTGGTTGAGCACCGGCACGTTGATGCCGCGGTGGCCGAACTTCAGCTTGTAGGTGTCCATGCCCAGTGCACGGCCGAGGATCTGGTTGCCGAAGCAGATGCCGAAGAGCGGGATCTTCTTCGCCAGCACGGTACGGACCTGCTCGACCATGACGTCGGCGGTGGCGGGGTCGCCGGGGCCGTTGGAGATGAACACACCGTCCGGCGAGTACTGCTCGATGAGCGGCTCCACCGGGCTGTTGGCGGGGACGACGACGGTACGGATGCCACGGGAGACGAAGTTGCGCGGGGTGTTGGTCTTGATCCCCATGTCGTAGGCCAGGACGGTGAAGCGGGCATCTTCCCCACCCTCGGCCTCCAGGACGTAGGTCTCGTCGGTGGAGACCTCTGTGGCAAGGTCGGCCCCGGCCATCGACTGCTGGGCGTTGACCTCGGCGACGAGGTCCTCGACGGGACGTCCGGCGGCCTCGCCGCTGAAGACGCCGGCGGCGACGGAACCCTTGTCGCGCAGGTGACGCACGATCGCGCGGGTGTCGACCCCCTGGATGCCGATGACACCCTGCTTCTCCATCTCCTCGGACAGGCTGCGGTCGGCACGCCAGTTGGAGACGGTGCGCGACAGGTCACGGATGACCAGACCGGCGACCCAGATCCGGTCGCCGTGGGACTCTCCGTCCTCGTCGTTCCACCCGGTGTTTCCGATCTGCGGCGCGGTGGCCACCACGATCTGCCGGTGGTAGGACGGGTCGGTCATCGTCTCCTGGTAGCCGGTCATGCCGGTGGTGAACACGGCTTCACCGAGGGTGGTGCCGGTGGCACCGAAGGCCCGGCCACGGAACACCCGTCCGTCGCCGAGCACCAGCAGCGCGGGGGTGCGGGAGGAAGTCACAGCAGTACTCTTCTCTGTCGTATTGTCGGTCATTTGTCGCTCACCTGGCCGTCACGGCAGGTCACCCGGCCACGCAGCAGCGTGGTGGTGACCTTCACGGGCAGGTCCATCCCCTCGTAGGGGGTGTTGGAGGATTTCGAGGCCATGTCCCCGCCGTGGGCGGTCCACCCGTGCTCCGGGTCGACCACGCACAGGTTCGCCGGCTCGCCGACCGCCACCGGACGGCCGTGTCCCGGCAGCCTGAGGATCTCGGCGGGACGCTCCGACATCACCCGGGCCACGAACCGCCAGTCCTGGCGTTCCTGGTCCTCCGGCGGATCGGTGACGAACAGCTGGGCGATGATGGCCAGGGAGGTCTCCAGGCCCAGCATCCCGGGGCGTGCCTTGTCGAACTCGCAGCACTTCTCCTCCGAACCGTGGGGGGCGTGGTCGGTGGCCACGCAGTCCACGGTCCCGTCGATCAGTGCCTGTCGCAGGGCGAGGGTGTCGCGGGTCTCACGCAGCGGCGGGTTGACCCGGTAGTGCCCGTCGTAGGTCTCCAGCTTCTCGTCGGTGAGGATGAGGTGGTGCGGGGTGACCTCCGCGGACAGGGGGATGCCGTGGTCGCGGGCCCAGCCGAGCAGCCCGACGGTGCCCTCGGTGGAGGCGTGGCAGATGTGCAGGCGTCCGCCGTAGTCGCGGGCCAGCAGGGCGTCGCGGATCACGATGGACTCCTCCGCCACGCGCGGCCAGCCCCGCAGGCCCAGGCGTGCGGCGGTCTCGCCCTCGTGGGCGACGGCGCCCTCGGTGAGGCGGGGCTCCTCGCAGTGCTGGGCGAGCAGGACGTCCAGCCCGCCGGCGTACTCGACGGCGCGGCGCATCAGACGGGGGTCGTCGACGCACTTGCCGTCGTCGGAGAACATGCGGACCTTGGCGTCCGAGTCGGCCATCATGCCGAACTCGGTGAGCTCCCGGCCCTTGAGTCCACGGCTGATCGAGCCGACCGGGTGGACGTCGCAGAGGTTCTTCTGCTGGCCCTTGAGCCAGACCATCTCGGCGATGGCTGGGGTGTCGGTGACCGGGTCGGTGTTGGCCATGGTGAACACGGCGGTGAACCCGCCACGGGCCGCGGCGGCGGAGCCGGTGGCGATGGTCTCGGTGTCTTCACGGCCGGGCTCGCGCATGTGCACGTGCATGTCGACCAGGCCGGGCAACAGGACCTGGCCCTCGAGGTCCAGGATCTCGACGGCCCCGGCGCTGTCGCCGGGGTCGACGGTGCCTGCGGGCGCGATCTCGACGATCACGCCGTCGCGGACCAGGACGTCCTGCGGGTCACCTTCGCCGTAAGGCAGGACGCCGCGCAGCAGCACCTCGCCCTCGGCGGCCGGGTGCAGGGCACCGGTGGCCGGGTAGTCGTTCACGTTCTTCTCCTCCGGGGTGGGTGTGGTCGTCATCGGGGGTCCCCCGATGCACTCGCGGCGCTGGTCGAGTTGTCGGTACCGTCCGTGCCGACCAGCAGCGTGAACAGGGCGGCCATACGCACGTGCACGCCGGCGGTGACCTGGTCGAGGACCACGGTCTGCGGCGCGTCGGCCACGGCGTCGTTGATCTCCATGCCGCGCAGCATCGGACCGGGGTGCAGGACGACCACGTCATCCTTCAGCGCATCCAGGCGCGCCGTCGACAGCCCGTAGCGGGTGGCGTACTCGCGGTGCGAGGGGAAGAAGCCGCCGTCCATACGTTCGGCCTGGACACGCAGCATCATCACCGCATCGGCGCCGGCGATCGCCTCGTCCATGTCATGGCTGATCCGGACGGTGCCGGTGCTGGGGGCGCCGCCGTGCGGGTTCACCCAGTGTTCGATCCCGGGGGCCAGCAGGGTGCGGGGTGCCACGAAGGTCACGTCCACACCCAGTGCGGTGAGCAGCAGGGCATTCGACCGTGCCACGCGCGAATGCAGGATGTCGCCGACGATCACCACGTGGCTTCCCTCGAGGGTGCCGAGTTTGTTGCGCAGGGTCACCGCGTCGAGCAGAGCCTGGGTGGGGTGCTCGTGGGAGCCGTCACCGGCGTTGAGCACACTGATGCCCTCACGGCCGGTCCCGACCCAGTTGGCGACCTGGCGCGCCGCACCGGAGGACGGGTGGCGCATGATGATCGCGTCTGCGCCGACGGCGCGCAGCGTCAGGGCCGTGTCCTTGAGCGACTCGCCCTTCTTCACCGAGGACGACGACGCCGAGATATTGATGACGTCGGCACTCATCCACTTGCCGGCGGTCTCGAAGCTCGAGCGGGTGCGGGTCGAGTTCTCGTAGAACAGGGTGAACACCGTGCGGCCGCGCAGTGTCGGCAGTTTCTTGACCTCACGGTCGCGCAGGGAGTCGGCGAAACGGTCCGCCTCGTCCAGCAGCAGGGTGATCTCGGAGGCGTCGAGGTCGGCAATACTCAGCAGGTGCTTCATGCGTGGTCTCCTTCGGGCGCCGTGTCCGCCGGGCGCAGGAGCTCCACGCTGTCGGCGCCGTCGATCTCGGCGAGAGAGACACGGACATCTTCACTGGTGGAGGTGGGGATGTTCTTGCCCACGTAGTCAGCCCGGATCGGCAGTTCCCGGTGGCCGCGGTCGACGAGGACGGCGAGTTGGACGATGTGGGCCCGGCCCACGTCCTGAAGGGCGTCCAGGGCAGCACGGATCGTCCGACCCGAAAACAGGACGTCGTCGACCAGGATGACGGTCGCTCCGTCGATACCCTCGCGCGGGACGCTGGTCGGTTTCAGGGCGCGGTGCGGGGTCGACGTCAGGTCGTCCCGGTAGAGTGTCGCGTCCACGGAGCCGTGGAAGACGCTGACCCCGCTGAACTCCTCGATCCGGGCCGCCAGTCGCGCCGCCAACGGCACGCCCCCCGACGGGATCCCCAGGAGCACCACCCGGTCCGAACCGGGCGCATCCAACGCCGTCTTCTCGATGATCTGGTGCGCGATGCGTGCGACAGTACGTCCGACGTCGTCCGCGCCCATGAGGGCGACGGTGGTTCCGTCGGAATGCTGTGTGCTCATCGTGACCTCCTTCCCCGCCTCACTGGACGGATCGTTAAAGGTGGTCGGAGCCGGCCGGGAGCCGGATCCATGTTCCGTGCTGAAGTCTAGCACGGCCGGGGTGCTACTTCTCCCCGGTCTCCCCCGACGGATCAGGGGTGTCAGACGTCTCGTCGACGATGCCGTCGATCAGGGAGTCCGCCTGGGCACGCTCGGCGTCCTGCACCCGCTTTGCCTCGGCGGCGTCCTGCTCGGCCTCGGCCGCGGCGGCCGCCTCATCGGCGAGACGCTTGTCCCGGGCGATGCCGTCGAGGACGGCGTTGACGTATCCGGGGGCCTTGTCATGCGAGTACTCCGAGGCGAGCTCGATGCCCTCCTTGAGAGCCACCCTCGCCGGGACCTCCTCGTTGTAGAGCAGCTCCCAGGCCGAGACACGCAGCACGGCACGGTCCACCGCGGGAAGCCGGTCCAGACGCCAGGTACTGCTCAGGTGTGCGGCGATGGCCTCGTCGATCTCGTCGAGAGCCGAGGCCACCCCGGGCACGATCCGGGCGGCGTACTCCGGGACCGGCTTGACCTGGTTCGAGTCGTCCCTGGCCAGTTCGACACGGTCCTCCACGATCTCGACGGGGTCGATGTCGCGGAACTCCGCCTCGAAGAGGATGTCGACGGCGCGCTGTCGGGCCTTGTAACGGGCCCCGTGGCGGCGATAGGACTCGCCGGATTCTGTGTCTGCCATGGGGTCTAGTTGTTGACGCGGGAGAGGTACTCGCCGGTGCGGGTGTCGACCTTGACGACGTTGCCGGTCTCCAGGAACAACGGCACCTGGATCTCGGCACCGGTCTCCAGGGTGGCCGGCTTGCTGCCGCCGGTGGAGCGGTCGCCCTGCAGGCCCGGGTCGGTGTGCTCGATGGCCAGGTCGACGGACACCGGCAGCTCGCCGAAGAGGATCTCGCCGTCGTGGAAGGACAGCTGGACGCGCATGTTCTCCAGCAGGAAACGGCCCGCGTCGCCGAACTTGGCGGAGGGCACCTCGAACTGCTCGAAGTCCTTGTCGTCCATGACCACGAAGTTCTCGCCGTCGTGGTACAGGTAGGTCATGTCGCGGCGGTCCACGGTGGCGGTCTCGACCTTGACGCCGGCGTTGAATGTCTTGTCGAGGGTCTTGCCGGAGAGACGTCCTTGAGTTTCGTCCGGACGAAAGCAGGGCCCTTGCCCGGCTTGACGTGCTGGAACTCAATGATCTGCTGCAGCTTGTTGTCGATCTTCAGCACGAGACCGTTCTTGAAATCCGCGGTTGTCGCCACGTGTATGCTCCCTGGATATCTTGGTTGGGTGGTCAGCCGAACAGTCTAGCAGCCCGCCGTCAGACCACCTGTAACGCGGTGGACGAGGGATTGACCGACTCCGCGCCCTCTGCCGTGACGATGTAGGTGTTCTCGATGCGCAGCCCCGTGCGCCCCGGGAGGTAGACACCGGGCTCGATCGTCAGGGTCATCGACTCCGCGAGGGTCTTGTCCCGGGGTGTGCGCGACGCGGCGTAGGGGGCCTCGTGCACGTCAAGGCCCACTCCGTGTCCGGTGGAATGGACGAAGTACTCGCCGTACCCGGCCTCGTCGAGGATGTCCCGGCAGACTTTGTCGACGTCGAAGAGCGCCGCACCGGGACGCACCGCCTCCACACCCGCGCTGAAGGAGCGGTGGACCAGGTCGTAGAGTTCCGCGGACAGCGTGTCCGGCTCCCCGACACACACCGTCCGGGTCTGGTCTGAGGCGTAACCGTCCAGCCATACGCCGAAGTCCACGGTGACCAGGCCCGGGACGATGACGTCACGGGACACCCCGGCATGGGGTTTGGCGGCGTTGACGCCGGAGGCCAGGATCGTGTCGAAGCTCAGCCCGTCCGCACCGGCCGAGCGTAGCCTGTGCTCCAGGTCAGCGGCGGCCTCGATCTCGGTGATCCCCTCGCGGATCCCCCCTGCGGCGATGAAGTCGGAGAACACGGAGTCCGCCAGGCGCCCCGCCTCACGCAGTGCGTCGAGCTCTGCGGCGTCCTTGACCAGACGCGCGGCCTCCACCGCCCCCTCCAGGATCGGCGGGTCACCCAGGCCGCGTGCATCGGCGACGGTCATGCCCGGCTCAACGGCGACACCGCTGTCCCCCGCGACCGACCGCAGTTCCCCGAGCAGGTCGCGGGTGATCCGGATGTCCACCCCGGGTGTCCCGGACGTCTCCTGTCGCACCTGCGTGTCGTAGCGGCCGTCAGTGGCCAGGGTGACGGCCGCTTCAGAACCTTCGGAGCCCTCGGAGTCGAGGAGCAGGGCGGCGTTGGAGCCGCTGAACCCGGTGAGATAGCGGACGTTCTTCAGGTCGGTGACCAGAAGAAACCGGTGACCTGCGGCGGAGAGGGTGTCGGCGACGGCCTGACGGCGGCTGAGGAAGTCTGTCATGCCCCCAGGCTACGCCCCGGTGTTCTCCTGCCGTGCAAGGTACTCCACTGCCATGGTGTAGCCCTGCGCACCGAGACCGGCGATCACCCCACGGGCGATCGGAGAGAGGTAACTGTGGTGCCGGAAGGCTCGCGGGCGTGGATGTTGGAGAGGTGGACCTCCACGAAACCCGGACCATCGGCCACCTCTGCCAGCGCGTCACTCAGCGCGACGGAGGTGTGGGTCAACCCGCCCGGGTTGATGATCACCGCGTCGCCGTCGTCGGCGGCCCGGTGCACCCGGTCGATCAAGGCGCCCTCATGGTTGGACTGCAGGAAGTCGATGTCCACGCCGAGACGGGTGGCGTCGGAGCGCAGGCCGGCCTCGATGTCGGCGAGGGTCGTCGACCCGTAGATCTCCGGTTGGCGTCGGCCCAGGCGGTTGAGGTTGGGTCCGTTGAGGACGACGATGCGCATGGTGGTGTTCCTGTTCTACTGGTGGTTGTCAGGGGTGGTGTTGCGGTAGGCGGTGGTGAGGTCGTCCTGCGACGGGTCCACCAGCGTCCGGGGGGCGTACGAGCCGGTGTCGTCGCTGACGACGACGATCCGCAGGCTGCCGTCCTTGTTCTTCTTGTCCCGGGCCATGACCTCGGTCAGTTCCTCCAGGGAGGCGTTGCCGTAGCTGGTGGGCAGGCCCACGCTCTGCAGGATGCGCCGGTGCTGGTTGACGGCCTCCGCGCTGAGCAGGCCGGCGGCGTGGGCGAGCTCGGCCTCGAAGACCATGCCCACTGCGACCGCGTGGCCGTGCCGCCAGCGGTAGTTCTCATGCTGCTCGACGGCGTGACCGTAGGTGTGGCCGTAGTTGAGGATCTCACGCAGGGAGGACTCCCGGAGGTCCTGTCCCACCACGTCCGCCTTCACGGTGATCGCGGCCTCGATGAGCTCCGGCAGCGTGCCGTGGGGGTCGCATGCGGCGACCGGGTCTGACTCGTAGAGATCGAGGATATGACCGTCGCGGATGAAACCGGCCTTGATGATCTCCGCGCTGCCGGCGACGATCTCGGGACGCGGGAGTGTCTCGAGGACGTCGAGATCGACGAGGACGGCCGAGGCTCGTGGAAGGCGCCGACGAGGTTCTTGCCCGCGGCGGTGTTGATGCCGGTCTTCCCGCCGACCGCCGCATCGACCATGGCCAGCAGCGTCGTCGGGTACTGGACGACGCGGATCCCGCGCATCCAGGTCGCCGCGATGAAACCGGCCAGATCGGTGGTCGCCCCGCCCCCGACACCGACGATGACGTCCTGACGGGAGAGCCCCGCCTCGGCGCAGACGTCCCAGCAGGCCGCGGCACCCGCGACGGTCTTGGCTGCTTCGGCGTCCGGGGTCTCGTACAGGACGGGTTCGACACCGGCGGCACGCAGCCCGTCGGCGACGCGGGCCGCGAGACCGGCCAGCGGAGGCTGGTGGAGGATCACGGCACGACGGGCGCCGGGGACGCTGTCAGCCACCGTGGCCGTCAGGTCGCGGCCGATCACCACGTCGTAGGGGTGGTCCGTGGCGACGTGCACGGTACGTGTGCTCGGTCCGGTCACAGCCGTGCCTCCTGCCCGGGGTCGTGTGCGTCACCAGTGCCACTGACGTCACCGGTGAGCTGGGGATCATGGTCGCCGTGCACCCCGATGAGGGCGAGCACCTCGGCCACGGTGTGGCGCGGCGTGCGTCCGTCGGCGTCGACGATGTGGGTGGCGACCTCCTGGTAGAGCTCCTCACGCTGGGTGAGGATCTCGCGGTACCGTTCGGACGGGTCCACCCCGTCGGCGGCGGCAAGTACCGGGCGGGTCGCCAGGTGCGCGGTGCGCCGTGTCCCCTCCTCTGCGGAGACCCGCAGGTAGACCACGGTATGCTCGGCGAGCAGCCGACGTGTCGCGGCAGACAGGACGGCACCGCCACCGAGGGACACGACACCGTCGGACGTCAGGGCCTGGGCGACGTAGACCTCCTCGCGCCGCCGGAACTCCGGTTCCCCGAGCAGGGTGAACAGTTCGCCGCAGGACATGCTGTTGTCGCGTTCGAGCAGTGTGTCTGAATCGACCACCCCGCAGCGCAGAACCTCGCCGAGGGCGTGTCCGACCGTGCTCTTCCCCGCACCGGGTGGGCCGACGAGGACGACCCGTGGGGCTGCCGTCGGATGTTCAGTACTGGCACTCATCTACGCTTCTCCCCAGGTCAGCCGCTGGTCCACGTCGTCCAGGTAGGACAGGTAGTTGCGGCGTGTCTCAGCGACACTGTCGCCGCCGAACTTGTCGAGCACGGCACGGGCCAGCACGAGGGCCACCATGGACTCGGCGACGACGCCGGCCGCCGGCACCGCGCAGACGTCCGATCGCTGGTGGATGCCGGTCGCGGGGCGCCCGTCATCCATGTCGACCGTCGCCAGCGCGCGCGGCACCGTGGAGATCGGCTTCATCGCGGCACGGACGCGCAGCTGTTCACCGTTGGTCATGCCGCCCTCGAGACCGCCGGCCCGGTTGGTCCGTCGTGAGACACCGGAGCTGTTGTCGACCCGGTCGATCTCGTCGTGCGCCTCCGAGCCCCGACGACGGGCTTCCTCGAACCCGTCGCCGACCTCCACACCCTTGATGGCCTGGATGCTCATCAGCGCCTGGGCCAGCTGGCCGTCCAGGCGTGCGTCCCAACTGACGTGGGAGCCGAGCCCGATGGGCAGACCCGAGACGACCACCTCGACGACACCGCCGAGGGTGTCGCCGGACTTCCGGGCAGCCTCGATCTCGGCGATCATCGACTTCTCGTGGCTGTCGCCGTGCACGGTGAATGCCCGGACCGGTGAGCCGTCCACCGCGTCGAGGTCCGCCGGGGCCGGTGGTGGTCCGGTGTAGGTCTCGGACGGGCCGATCGACAGGACGTGGCTGACGACCTCAGCGCCGGTGACCTCACGTAGCAGGGCGCGGGCGAAGGTCCCGGCGGCCACCCGGGCCGCAGTCTCGCGGGCGCTGGAGCGCTCCAGGACCGGACGGGCCTCGTCGTGCCCGTACTTCACCATGCCGGAGAAGTCGGCGTGGCCGGGACGCGGCCGGGTCAGCCGGGCACCGCGGCCCGAATCCATCTCCTTGGCCACGGCCTCGTCCGAGATGTCGACCGGGTCGGCGGACATGATCGTGGTCCACTTCGGCCACTCGGTGTTGCCGATCATCACCGCGACCGGTGAGCCGATGGTCAGGCCGTGCCGCACGCCCCCGAGGAACGTCACCTCATCCGCCTCGAACTTCATGCGGGCGCCACGGCCGTAGCCGAGGCGCCGTCGGGCGAGTTGCCGGGACACCTCGGCGCGGGTGACTGGCACCCCTGCCGGAATGTCCTCGACAACGGAAACAAGGGCCTGGCCGTGCGATTCCCCGGCAGTCGTCCATCGAAGCATGCCCTACATTGTCGCATGATCACCGGGCTGACGTCACCACACCCCACTGTTTATGACCCCGGTCACCGCAGCCGTGGCCACGAGCATCCCCGGTCCGTGCGGCAGGGCGGCGGATCTGACCGTCGGGAACAGCGCGAACAGCAGCGTCACCACCGACGCTGCAGCGATCGTGGCCGCCAGTCCCACCGCTCCCCCGGCAGCCGTGGCGACTGCTCCGAGACTCAGGGCGAGTTTCGCATCGCCCCCGCCGGCCCGGAGCCGGGCCGACAGCATCCCCGGAAGGACGCACAACAGGAACCATGTCGCGCCGCCGACGACAGCCCAGCCGTGGCCGAGGAGAACGACCCCCACCCACGCCACCGGCACCGCCGGCAGGGTCAACCAGTCCGGCAACCGCCGGTACCGGATGTCGTACACGGTCAGCGCGCCCGCCCACGCCAGAACAATCAGCCCCCCGATGGCCCCCACCTTCAGTTAACTCCCCGTGTCCGCCGTGTCCCCCGACTGCGACTCCAGGGTGCGTCGGTGCGCCCGCAGCAACCGGTACATCCCCTCGGTCGACGGCGTCTCCCCGGTGAACTGGCGGAACTGCTCCACACCCTGGCCGGCGAGCATCAGCAGCCCGTCGGACACCGGGCGTCCGGCACCCCGCGCCGCGAGCATCAACGGTGTCGGGTACGGGTCGTAGATCACGTCGACCACCGCCGCCGCAGCCCCCAGGTGCTCGGCCACGGTGGCGGCCCCGGCTGCCGGGATCGTGGAGATCAGTGCGTCTGCGGCGGCACAGACCTCGCCCAGGCGGTCATCGTCCAGCCGCAGCCAGTCGAAGGTCATCCCGTAGGACTCCACCAGGCTCTGCAGGTTCAACGCCCGCTCGGACCGGGCGAGCACGGTCACCGAGGTGAAGCCCTCCGCGGCCAATGCGGCGACGGCCGGACGTGCCGTGCCACCGTTCCCCACGACCACGCCCCGTCCCGCCCCCGTGGCACGGTCCTCGCCGAGCACGGCGCGCAGGCAGGCCGAGAGGCCGTCGACGTCGGTGTTGTCGGCCAGCCACGTTCCGCTCGGCTGCCCTTCGGCGTCCCGTACCGGGACGAGCGTGTTCGCGCTGCCGATGAGGGCGGCACGGTCGGTGACGGTGTCGGCGAGGTCATGGGCGGCGGACTTGCCGGGCATGGTCACCGAGAACCCGCACACACAGGCGGGCGACTGCTGCATCAGTCGGCGGACCTCGGAAGGCTCCCCGGCGTCGACGCGGACGTACACCAGCGACTCGTTGCCCAGCATCGCGGCACTGCCCAGGTGGATCACCGGCGAGAGCGAGTGCCCCACCGGCCGTCCGAGCACGGCGCACAGCTGGACGGCAGGTCCGTCCGGTGCATCGGTCTCGTCCTGGAGTCCGGCCGCCAGGGCGAGGAACTCCTCCACGCTGTACACCTCGGCCGCGTCATTCCCGGTTTCGCTCACCATGGTCCCATCCACCTCTCTGTCTACCGTGCGCTGTCCAGCACGCCGTTGCGACGCGATTCCTCGATCGCGGCCTCATGGTCGGAGAACGACCGGTTGAACACCGTGCGCCCGTCCGTGTCCACGGTCACGAAGTACAGCCAGTCACCCTCGGCCGGGTGCTCCACCGCCTGCAGGGCGGTGATGCCGGGCGAGGCGATCGGGGTGTCCGGCAGCCCCTTCTTCGCGTAGGTGTTCCACGGGGTGTCGCGTCCGCGGTCCTCGTCGGTCGTGGCGACCTCCTGGGCGGCGACGTCGTAGTTGACCGTGGAGTCGAATTCGAGCTGCTGGTCCTCGTCCAACCGGTTGAGGATCACCCGGGCCACCTTGTCGAAGTCGCCCTCAGGAGCCTCACGCTCGATCAGCGAGGCCGCCGTGACCATCTCGTACGGGCTGAGCCCCACGCCCTCCGATGCCTCGAGCAGTCCGGTGCCCTCGTAGACCTCCGTGGAGTCCTCCAGCAGGGAGGTGAGGATCTCCTGCGGGCCGGCGGTCGGGTCGAAGAGGTGCACACCCGGGGAAATGAGACCCTCGATCCGTCGCGGGTCGTCCCCGCGGGACTCGACGTTGTCGACGGCCCATTCCGGGACACCCAGCTCGGCGGCCGGGGTCGTGGCGATGGTCTCGCGCAGGTCGTCGACGCTGACGCAGTCCTCCAGGCCGTCCGTGAGACCTTCCCGGCAGGAGTTGTTCGCGATGGAGGTGAAGATGCCGTCGCGGGTCTCCCCTCCCACCACCGTGACGTCCTCGAGGGTGAGCCCGGTCGGAATGTCGATGACGCCGAGACGCCGTTCATCGTCGGTGAGCGCACCCATGGCGGCGTCCGCGGACATCTTCTGCTGGAGCGCGTAGTAGCCGGCCTCCAGACCACGGTTCTCGCCGCGCTGTTCGGCCTCGTCGGCGGCAGTGAGCATCGCCGAGCGGGAACCGACGACGTCATCCTCGAGCAGCTGCGGGATCAGCCCGGAGACCGTGTCACCCTCGTCCACCCGGATGAGGACCACGTTACCGTCGCCCTCCCCCTCGTAGTCGCGGGTGCCCACCACCTCGCGCTCGTAGTAGACGTAGGCCACGACGAAGATGAGCAGGAGGACCAGTGCGAGGCTGATGGCTATCGACCACTGTCTCCGACGGCGGTACCTGGGTTCGGTCCTGATCTTTCGAGGCAAGGTTCACTCCCACGTCTCTACTGTGTGTACAAGGTGTCAAAACGTCATGAAAACACTGTTGCGCGTCATTCTCGCACGAGGTGGCCGAAGTTCATTGATCGGACACCCGTTTACGGGCAGTTCGGGCGTCAAGCCAACCCTGCAGGATATGCACCGCCGCCGCCTGGTCGATACGTGAACGGCCCTTGCGCTCACTGACCCCGGAGGCCCGCATCGCTCCGGTCGCCGCGACCGTGGACATCCGTTCATCGACGAGCCGGACCGGGATCCCGTCCAGTGCCTCCCGTAGCGCAGCCGCGTAGTTCTCTGCCCGTACGGTGCTCTCCGTCTTCCGTGACCGCAGTGTCACCGGTAGCCCGACGACGACCTCCACCACGAAATTCTCCTCGACAAGTTCCAGGACCCGGCCGAACTCGGAACCCGGGCGCCTGCCACTGCCCTTCTCTGCGGCGACGGTCTCCAGCGGCGTGGCGAGGATGCCGTCGGGGTCAGACAGCGCGACCCCGATACGCACGGTGCCTACGTCGAGTCCGAGACGACGGCCCCGACCGGGGTCGTCGTCACCGGGACGCTCCGGGACGGCCATCAGTTGGCGCCGGACAGGGCCGATTCGACGTGCGGTCGGACAGCCGCCACCGCCGCGTCGATGCCTGACACGTCGCTGCCGGAGCCCTGCGCCATCGACGCCTTGCCACCACCGCGACCGCCCATCAGCGGGCCGATCGCCTTGACGATCTCGCCGGCGGACAGGCCGCGGGCGACGGCGGCGTCGGTGACCGCGGCGATGAACGGGACCTTGCCGGACTCGGGGTCGGCGGAGGCGAAGACCACCACGGCCTCGTCCGACCCGAACCGTGCCTTGGCGTCATTGGCGATCGTCCGCAGGTCTCCGCCGGCGATGCCGTCGGCGACGCGGGCGGCGACGACGCGGACACCGTCCACCGTGACAGCCTGCATGACGTAGTCGCCCACCTTGGCGGTCAGCTCGGCGGTACGGAACTGGTTGATCCGCTTCTCCGCGGCCTGCAGCCGCTCGCTGATCTGGGTGAAACGCTCCGGAAGGTCCTCGGAGGTGACCTTCAGACGGGAGGCCAGGGAACCTGCCACGGCATTCTGGCCGGCCAGGTAACGCATCGAATCCATGCCGGTGTAGGCCTCGATACGCCGTGTCCCCGACCCCACCGACGACTCACCCAGGATCGTGACCGGGCCCACCTGCGAGGAGTGGTCGACGTGGATACCGCCGCACAGTTCCATGGAGAACGGGCCACCGATCTCGACCACGCGGACCCGGGACCCGTAGTTCTCACCGAACAGGGCCATCGCCCCCATGGCCTTCGCCTCGTCGAGGCTGGTCTCGATCGTGTTCACCGTGTAGTCGGTGTCCACGGCCTCATTGGAGATCTCCTGGATCCGACGCAGCTGGTCATCGCTGAGCTGGGTACCGTACTTGAAGTCGAAGCGCAGGTACCCCGGCTTGTTCATGGACCCCGCCTGCACCGCGGTCGGCCCCAGGACGTCCCGGAGCGCTGCATGGATCAGGTGGGTGCCCGAGTGTGCCTGGCGCGCGGCGTGACGCCAGGCGTGGTCGACATGGGCGGCGACGGTGTCGCCCACGGCCAGTTCACCGCCGGTGACGGTGACGCGGTGCAGGGAGACCTTGCGGCCGGTCTTCTGCACGTCCTGGACCTGGGCCAGACCTCCGGGGCCGGTGAGGGTGCCACGGTCGGCCATCTGACCACCGGACTCGGCGTAGAAGGGGGTGCGGTCCAGGATGACCTCGACCTCACTGCCCTCCGGTGCCCGGTCCACGATCTGACCCCCGGAGACCAGGCCCAGGACATGGGCCTCCGCATCAGTGGTCTCGTAGCCCAGGAAGACCGTCGGGTGGTTGTCGACGAAGGAACGGTACACGGACACGTCGGCGTGGACCTGCTTCTTCGCACGGCTGTCGGCCTTGGCCCGCGCCCGCTGTTCGGCCATGCGGGTGTCGAAACCGTCCTTGTCCACCGTGAGACCGGACTCGGACGCCATCTCGATGGTCAGGTCGATCGGGAACCCGTGGGTGTCGTGCAGCATGAAAGCGGCGTCGCCACCCAGTTCAGTCCCGCCGGCAGCCTTGACCTTGGCGGCGGCGTCCTCGAACAACCGGGTGCCGGACTCCAGCGTCTTGAGGAACGCCGTCTCCTCCCCCACAGCGACCGCCCGGATGCGCTCCCAGTTCTCGGTGATCTCGGGGTAGGACGGGGTCATGGTGCTGCGCACGGTGTCCATGAACTTCTCCATGGTGGCACCCGTGGCGCCGAGGAGCCGGGCAGACCGGATGATACGGCGCAGCAGGCGACGGAGAATGTAGCCGCGGCCCTCATTGCCCGGAGTCACGCCGTCGAGGATCAGCATGAGTGCGGTGCGGCTGTGGTCGGCGATGACGCGGAAACGCACGTCCTCGACAGAGTTCTCGACCCGTCCGTAGACGGAACCGGTGAGCTGCTCGGCGACCTGGATGACCGGTGCCAGGAGATCCGTCTCGTAGACGTTCTCGACGCCCTGCAGGATGCAGGCGACACGCTCGATGCCCATGCCGGTGTCGATGTTCTTCTGCGGCAGCTCGCCGACCGGCTCGAAGCCCTCCTTCGGGCTCTTCTCACCGCGGATGTCCTGCATGAACACCAGGTTCCAGATCTCGATGAACCGGTTCTCGTCCGCGGCCGGGCCGCCGTCGACGCCGTACTCCGGCCCACGGTCGTAGAAGATCTCCGAGCACGGGCCGCCGGGTCCCGGTACGCCCATGTCCCAGTAGTTGTCCTCGCCACCGCGGCGCTGGATCCGTTCCTCCGGAACGCCGATCTCCTCGTGCCAGATGGCGGCGGCTTCGTCGTCGGTGCGGTAGACGGTGGGCCACAGCCGGTCCGGGTCCATACCGAACCCGCCTTCGGCGACCGGGTTGGTCAGCAGATCCCAGGCGAACCGGATGACTTCGCGCTTGAAGTAGTCGCCGAAGGAGAAGTTCCCCGCCATCTGGAAGAAGGTGTTGTGCCGGGTGGTGATGCCGACCTCCTCGATGTCCAGGGTGCGCACACACTTCTGGATCGAGGTGGCCCGCGACGACGACGGTGTCTGCTCACCGAGGAAATACGGCTTGAACGGGACCATACCGGCGTTGACGAACAGCAGGTTCGGGTCGTCCAGGATCAACGAGGCGCTGGGAACCTCGGTGTGACCTGCCTTCACGAAATGATTGAGGAATCGCTCGCGGATCTCATGAGTCTGCACAGTTACGGAACCTTCTTGATAGCTGAATCGTCGACACGGTGTCTTAACCGGAAACAGTCTACCCGTTACCCCGGACGATGCCGCGAAGGGTCTCCAGCCGGGGACGGAGGGTGTGCTCGCGACCGTGGTCGGTCGGCTCGTAGTACCGTGCCGCGGTGAGATCCTCCGGCAGATAGTCCTGCCGGAGGACACCACGGGGATCGTCGTGCGGGTAGCGGTAGCCGACGGCATTGCCCAGTGATTCCGCCCCGGAGTAGTGGCCGTCCCGCAGGTGTGGTGGCACCACCGGACCACGCCCGTCCCGCACATCGGCCAGCGCGGCGTCGATGCCCCGGATCACCGAGTTCGACTTGGCGGCAGTGGCGATGTGCACCGTGGCCTGCGCCAGGGGGATCCGTCCCTCCGGCATGCCGATGAAACTGACCGCCTGGTGGGCGGCCACGGCGACCTGCAGTGCCGACGGATCGGCCATCCCGACGTCCTCGGAGGCGTGGACCACCAGTCGGCGGGCGATGAACCGGGGGTCCTCCCCCGCGTCGATCATGCGTGCCAGGTAGTGCAGGGCGGCATCCGGGTCCGAGCCGCGCAACGACTTCACGAAGGCGCTGGTGATGTCGTAGTGCTGGTCGCCGTCCCGGTCGTACCGTGCCACGGCGCGGTCGGTGGAGGCCCGGACATCCTCGACGGTCAGTGCCGTTCGGTCCTCGATCCCTTCGACCGCCGCCTCCAGGTAGGTCAGTCCCCGTCGGGCGTCGCCGGCGGCGAGAGCCGCGAGCAGGTCACGGGCATCGTCCTCGAGGGTTACCGCGCCGTCGTATCCGCGGGGGTCGCCCGCGGCCCTGGAGAGCAGGGTCGCGATGTCGGCGTCCTGCAACGGCCTGAGCTGGACGAGAAGGGAGCGGGACAGCAACGGCGACACCACCGAGAAACTCGGGTTCTCCGTGGTGGCGGCGACCAGCAGCACGGTCCTGTTCTCCACCGCCCCCAGCAGGGCGTCCTGCTGGGTCTTGGAGAAACGGTGGACCTCGTCGATGAACAGCACCGTCGACTCCCCGCGGCTCAGGAGCCGCCGGGCATTGTCGATGACCGAACGCACCTCCTTGACACCGGCATTCAGGGCGGAGAGCGCCTCGAACCGGCGGCCCGACGCACCGGCCACCAGGGAAGCCACCGTGGTCTTGCCCGTCCCGGGAGGGCCGTAGAGGATGACGGAGGAGTCCCCACGGCCGTCGATGAGACGACGCAGCGGAGAGTTGTCCCCGAGGACGTGGGACTGTCCGACGACCTCGTCCAGTGAACGTGGACGCATCCGGACCGCCAGCGGCGCGTGTGCCCCCGGGTGGAAGTAGGAGTCCGCCGACCGGGTCGGCGCGGGCTCACCGTCGCCACCCGCGGCGGGGACGTCGAAGAGGCTGTCGTCTCCGTTCATCGCACCGACCGGCTCTAGCGGACCTGTGGTTGGGCCCCGAGCTTGGCCAAGGTGGTCAGCAGCTCGGCGGCGAAGTCGCGGACGGCGGTGAAGCGCTCGTCCACCTGGTTACGGTCGGCGAACCGACGTACGGCCTCCACCGTCGTGGCGAGGTCGGAGAGGTGCTCACTCGGCATGTGGTCGAGGCGTCGCACCCCCTCGGCAGTGGAACCGGAGGTCTCGATGACCGCGAGAGTGCCGTGGTAGAGCAGGGACAGGCTCATCAGTGCCCAGCCCACGAGAGACGCCATCAACGCTTTCTCCAGCCGGCCCTCCTCACGCACCGCGGGCCAGACCACAGACACCTCGGTCGACCACGACTCGATGAACTCGCGGAGTTCCTCGGAGTCCAGCAGCGGAGTGGTGATGTCGTGGGGGAAGCCGGCGATCACGCAGGCGACGTCCGAGACGATGTCACGGAACCCCGCCCACTCGTAGTCGAGGAAGACCACGGTGTCGGCGAGCATGATGTTGTCGGGAGTCAGGTCGAACGGGGTGAACGCCTGCACCCGGGTGCGGGACTGGCGCTGACCGGCCTCATGGGCGAACTCCTCCACCGTGGGGTCGACCGTGACACCGCTGCGACGGAGAAGGTCAAGACCCTGCTCGACCAGTGCAGCGACGTCGACGTCCCGGTCGGTCACCCGGGAGGCGGGGAGGTTGTGCCTCGAGTGCTGGCGGCGGTTGAGCGTGTCGAAGGCCTCCTGGCCGTCGGCGGTCGCCACATGCATGCGTCCCAGGGCGCGCCCCAGCTTGCGCAGCGCAGCGGCCCGGTCCATCTCATCGTCCATGGTGAGGATGTCGGAGTAGTTGCGTCCGTCACCCGAATCCGACAGCACCATGATGCGCTCGTCGATGTCATGGGCGAGCAGCTGCGGCCCGGGACGGTGCTCCTCGGCGAGGGTGTTGGTGTACTGGTAGGCCACCACCTCACGGATCATCGCCGAGATGGCCTCGGCATCCGCGTCGCCGGGTCGGCCGTTCTCCCCCGCCGTCACCGGCGGCAGCTGTTTGATGACGACCGTGCGCTCCTGGAGGAACGGGTTCGGCGAGACCTTCACCCGGATGACCAGTGAATCCCCGCTGCCCCCGAGATTCTCCGGGTGCGTCAGCTCTGGGGTGCCGCCGAAACGGCTCCCCAGCAGGTGTGTGGCACTGGCCAGTGCGTCGTCGATGCTCAGCACGTCGTTGTCCTCTCTCGGACGTCCCTCCATGGTCGAAGGACTCAGGCGTTCTTCTTGGGTTTTGCGTCGATCCCGGACTCCTTGCGCTGCTGCGCGGTGATCTCGCCGGGGGCGTCGGTCAACGGGTCGACGCCGCCACCGGACTTCGGGAACGCGATGACGTCACGGATGGAGTCGTAACCGCCGAGGAGAGAGACGATGCGGTCCCAGCCGAAGGCGATGCCGCCGTGGGGCGGGGCACCGAAGGCGAAGGCGTCGAGCAGGAAGCCGAACTTCTCGCGGGCCTCCTCCTCGGAGATGCCCATGACCGCGAAGACCCGCTCCTGGATGTCGCGGCGGTGGATACGAATCGACCCGCCGCCGATCTCGTTGCCGTTGCAGACGATGTCGTAGGCGTAGGCGGTGGCCTCGCCGGGGTTCTCGTCGAAGGTGTCGATCCACTCAGGCTTCGGAGAGGTGAAGGCGTGGTGGACAGCGGTCCACGCCGAGTTCCCGAGTGCGACGTCGCCGGAGGCGGTGGCGTCGGCCGCGGGCTCGAACAGCGGTGCGTCCACGACCCAGGTGAACGCCCAGTCGCCATCCTTGATCAGTCCGAGCCGCTCGGCGATCTCGCCGCGGGCGGCACCCAGCAGGGCGCGGGAGGACTTCACGTCGCCTGCGGCGAAGAAGATGCAGTCGCCCGGCTTTGCGCCGACATGTGCGGCAATGCCCTCACGCTCGGCCTCGGTGATGTTCTTGGCCACTGGGCCTGACAACGTACCGTCCTCGCCGACGAGGATGTAGGCCAGTCCCTTGGCTCCCCGCTGCTTGGCCCAGTCCTGCCAGGCGTCGAGGGTACGACGGGGCTGCGACGCACCGCCGTCCATGACCACGGCACCGACGTAGTCGGACTTGAAGACGCGGAAGGACGTGTTCTCGAAGAACTCGGTGCACTCGGTGATCTCGATGTCGAAACGCAGGTCAGGCTTGTCGGAACCGTAACGACGCATCGCGTCGGCGTAGGTGATTCGCGGGATGGGGGCGGAGATCTCGTAGCCGATCTGCTTCCACACAGCGGCCAGGATCTCCTCTGCCAGCGCGATGACGTCCTCCTGGTCGACGAAGCTCATCTCCACGTCCAGCTGGGTGAACTCCGGCTGACGGTCGGCACGGAAGTCCTCGTCGCGGTAGCAGCGCGCGATCTGGAAGTAACGCTCCATACCCGAGACCATGAGCAACTGCTTGAACAGCTGGGGCGACTGCGGCAGGGCGTAGAAGCTACCCGGGCGCAGACGGGCCGGCACCAGGAAGTCGCGGGCACCCTCGGGGGTGGAGCGGGTGAGGGTCGGCGTCTCGATCTCGGTGAAGTCCTGGTCGATCAGGACGCTGCGGGCCGCGGCATTCACCTTGGAGCGCAGGCGCAGTGCGCGCGCCTGGCTGTCCCGGCGCAGGTCCAGGTAACGGTACTTCAGACGGGTCTCCTCGCCGACCTCTCCCCCGCTGGCGGAATCGTCGATCTGGAACGGCAGCGCCGCGGACTCGTTGAGAATCTCGAGGCCGGAGACGTTGAGCTCGATGTCACCCGACGCCAGGTTCGGGTTCTCGGAACCCTCCGGGCGGGCCTCCACAATTCCGGTGACACGCAGGCAGTACTCGCTGCGCAGTGCATGCGCCCGTTCGGCGACCTCGTTCTCGCGGAACACCACCTGGGCGAGTCCGGAGCGGTCACGCAGGTCGATGAAGATCACTCCACCGTGGTCCCGTCGACGGGAGACCCATCCGGTGAGGGTTACCTCCTCGCCGATGTGGTCGGAGCGAAGGTCACCACAAAGATGGGTCCGCAGCACGTCGCGTTGTCCTTTCGGATAGTTCGGAATAACCCCGGCTGGCACGGTGATGCCGCCCGTGGCTCGATATCAGCGGCCCAGTGTACTACCCCGTCGCCGCACGGGGAACAACGGTGGCATGCTGGAGGGTGAGGTCGAAAGTCGACCGAGATGAAAGGACGGTCATCATGGCAGAGAATGCTTCCCCGACACCGGACGACGGCGCACAGGCCCAGGGGCGGCAACGCCACCCCGACTCCGACGGTATCGCCGACCAGGTCACCGTCGAGGACACGGTGGTCACCCCGCTGGATTCGCGGGACCCGTACCGACTGTTCTGGCTGACCAGCCAGATCGTCCTGTTCGTCTCCACGCTGGTCGCCGCCGTCGCTCTGATCTACGGCATCGCGACCGGGACGGAGAGCTCGTGGATCAGCGGGATGGCCTGCCTCGGGATCAGCATGCTGTCGGTGATCGGCCTCCTGCTGGCGAGGTTGGGGAGCGACCTGAAATCGGCAGGGGTCATCTGACCGCCGTCAGGTCGGCGGTCACCGGGACCGCGTGTCAGGCACCGATGCCGTCCCAGTTGATCCGGCCCAGGGTGGCGTCGTAGATCTGCTGGGCGATGTCCCAGTTGCTGTAGGCCGCCCAGTCCCCTGCGTCGAGGGCCTGCTGTGCGAGGGCGATGATGTCCATTGTTCCGGTACTCCTGCGGGTCGTTGAGGGTCTCTATTAGTCATCGTTGCCGTGAATCACGGCAGATGTGAATTGAAGTATAGTCTTCCGCGTCACAAACTGCAGTTGTGTCGTGCCACATGCGTCCCATACGTCCCATGAGCCCCTACGGCCCCCGCCTGCCCGCTACACTGCCACCATGTCCTTCAACAACAACCTGTCCGGCATGGGTGGACGGGCCCGCTCCGGTGGGAGCTCAGGCGGCGGCGGTCTCGGCATCGGTGGCGGTGGGCGCCCGGGCGGTAACCGCGGCGGTGGGATCCTGGGGATGCTCCTGATGAGCAGGATCGGCCGACGCTTCGGTATCCCCGGGATCCTTGTCGTGGCCGCCGTGATCTTCGTCGCCAACGGGGGGCTGGGCATGTTCGGCACGGACAGCTCACGCGTCAGCGAACAGGGTGCGGACGGGGCAGGCGGGAACCTGGAGCACTGCGCCACCGTCGAGGACGCCAACACCTACGACGACTGCAGGATCGAAGGCACCGCCATCTCGCTGGACACCGTGTGGTCGTCCCTGCTGCCCGAACAGTCCGGGATCAACTACTCGGAGCCTGGCCTGGTCATCGGTGACGGCCAGGTCAACACCGGATGCGGCACCGCGTCGACGGCTCAGACCGGACCGTTCTACTGCCCGGGCGACGAGACCGTCTACATCGGCGACGACTTCTTCTCGCAGCTGTCGTCCATGGGCGGATCGGACGGTCCCTTCGCACAGATGTACGTCGTCGCGCACGAGTTCGGTCACCACATCCAGAATCTCGAGGGCAACCTGGGGCTGTCCGACTACGACGACCCGGGCGAAGACTCCAACGCCGTGAAAATGGAACTGCAGGCCGACTGCTATGCCGGCGTCTGGGCGTCCCACGCCGACAAGGGCGAGGACGCCGTCCTGGATCCGGTGACCCCCGAGCAGGTCAACCAGGCCATCACCTCAGCCCAGGCCATCGGTGACGACGCGATCCAGAGTGCCGGCGGCGGGCAGGTCAACCCCGACGCCTGGACCCACGGTTCCTCCGAGCAACGCCAGTACTGGTTCACCACCGGGTACGACAACGGAACCATGGCATCCTGCCGACAGGACTTCCGTTGACGCCGGGGAAGTACACCTAGGCGTCGCGGATCAGGTCGGCCGCGCGCTCACCGATCAGCATGCAGGTGATGTTCGGGTTGACCGCCACCAGCTGCGGCATCACCGAGGCATCGACGACCCGCAGGCCCGTCACACCCTTGACGCGCAGCTCCGGGTCCAAGGGGGCCATCGCATCATCGGTGGCACCCATACGCACTGTGCCGGCCGGGTGGTAGACGGTGTTGTGCGTCCTGGACACGTAGTCGGCGATGTCCTCGTCGGACTGGACGTCGGTCCCGGGGAACAGTTCCCGTCCCGCGTACTCCGCCATGGCGGGCTGCGCGACGATCTTCCGGGCGAGCTTGATGCCTTCCACCGCGATCCGCATGTCGTAACCGTCCTCGTCGGTGAAGTAGCGCGGATCGACCTTCGGCTTGTCCCGGAAGTCGCAGGAACGTAGCCGGACCGTGCCCCGCCCCTTGGCGTGGGTGATGTTCGGGGTCAGGCAGAACGACTCGTCGGCGGTGGGGTACCCCTGCCGCCGGGTATGCATGTCGAAAGGCATCGACCCGTAGTGCATCATCAGGTCGGGCAGGTCCAGACCGTCGGCACCACCGTCGTCCACCATGTCGAAGATGCCGATCTCCCACCACTGGGTGGCGTCGCGGGTCATCGGCACCTTCGACTCCCAGGAGATCACCGCTTCAGGGTGGTCCTGGAGGTGCTCACCGACGCCGGGTGCGTCCACGATAGTCTCCACGCCGACCTCGGCGAGATGCGCGGCGGGACCGATGCCGGACAGCATCAGGAGCTTCGGGCTGTCGATTGCGCCGGCGGAGATGATGACCTCGCGCGCAGCGGTCACCGTCTTGAGCCGGCCGAAAGGATTGTCCAGGTACTCGATGCCGGCCGCCCGCGGGGTGCCGTCATTCCCCTCGGAGAAGATCACCCGTGAGACCTGGCGGTCGGTGAGGATGTCGAGGTTCTCCCGGTCGAGGACAGGGTGCAGGTAGGACACCGAGGAGGACGACCGGACATTCTCGTCCGTGGCGTTGATCTGGAACCAGTCGGCACCGTGGTTCACTGTGGCACCCTCGTTGAACGGAGTGTTGGGGAGTCCCTGCTGTTCGCAGGCCTCGATGATCGCCGCACCCACAGGATCCTTGTGCGGGACCGAGCGCAACCTGACGGGACCGTCATGCCCGTGGTGCCCGCCCTCACGGTCATTGTTCTCCAGGCGTTTGATCAGCGGGAGCACGGTCTCCGAGTCCCAACCGGAGGCGCCCAGGGAGACCCAGTGGTCGAGATCCTGCGCCGGGGTATGGAAGGCGATGCAGGAGTTGTGCGACGAGCAGCCGCCGAGGACCTTCGCCCGGGCGTGTCGCATGTGGGAGTTCCCGTTCTCCTGGGGCTCGATGGGGTAGTCCCAGTCGTACCCGGACTCCAGCAGACCGGGCCATTCCGCGAGGTTGAGGATCTCCGGCTTGTCCACGTCGGTGGGGCCCGCCTCGATCAACGCGACGGTCACGGCCGGGTCTTCGCTCAGACGGGACGCGACCACGGCTCCGGAGGAACCGGCTCCGACGACGATGTAGTCGTAGTTGTCTCGCATATCTTCTCCTTCTCGTGTGTCCGGGTGCTACTTCTGGGGGAACCAGCCACTCGCGGCGGGTTCGGTGTTCTCGTAGATGTGCTTGGCCTCGCGGTACTCCTCCAGGCCGGCCAGTCCGAGCTCACGTCCGGTACCCGAGGCCTTGAATCCGCCCCACTCGGCCTGGGGGACGTAGGGGTGGTAGTCGTTGATCCACACGGTGCCGTGGCGCAGTGCCCGCGACACCCGGTTGGCCACTCCGCGGTCAGAGGTCCACACCGCACCGGCCAGACCGTACTCGGTGTCGTTGGCGGTGGTGATCGCCTCCGCCTCCGTCGTGAAGGTCTCCACGGTGATGACCGGGCCGAACCCTTCCTCGACGACCGCAGGGTTGTCCGACGTGCAGTTGTCCAGCACCGTCGGCGCGTAGAAGCAGCCGTTCTCATGCTCGGGGCCACCCCAGTGGCCGCCACAGCGCAGTGTCGCTCCAGCCTCGATACCGCGCTGGACGTAGTCGGTGACCTTGTCGCGGTGCTCCGCGGAGATCAGCGGGCCGGTCTCGGCCTTCTCGTCGAAGGGACCTCCCATGACGATCCCCTCGGCACGGCGGACCAACTCGTCGACGAACCTCTCCTTGATGCTCTCCTCGACGATGAGACGGGTCCCTGCCGAGCACACCAGGCCGGAGTCGAGGAATCCGGCGTTGAGAGCGTTGTCCACCGCCGCGTCGAAGTCGGCGTCGGCGAAGACCACGTTCGGGTTCTTTCCGCCGAGCTCGAGCGCGACCTTCTTGACCGTCGGCGCCGCTGCCGCCGCAATCCGGCGACCGGTGACCAGTCCGCCGGTGAACGAGACCATGTCCACGTCCGGGTGTGACGACAGTGGCGCGCCCGCCTCGGCTCCGGCGCCCAGCACCAGGTTGGCGACACCGGCCGGCACACCGAGCTTGTCGAGCACGTCGATGATCAGGATCGCGGTGTGCGGTGTCAGTTCAGCAGGCTTGAGGACGAAGGTGTTGCCGGCGGCGATCGCCGGGGCGATCTTCCAGCTGGCCTGCAGCAGCGGGAAGTTCCACGGGGTGATCATGCCGCAGACACCGACCGGCTCGTAGACCACCCGCGAGAGCACCGAGGAGTCGCCCGCATCGACGAGGCGGCCCGGATGCTGGTCGGCGATCTTGCCGAAGAACCGGAAGCAGTTCATGATGTCGTCCATGTCGCCCTCCGCCTCAACCAGACGCTTGCCGGTGTCGAGGGCCTCGGCGCGGGCGAATTCGTCTTTGCGCTCCGCCATGGCGTCGGCGACCTTCAGGAGCAGATCTCCGCGGTAGGCCGCCGAGGTGGCCGACCACTCCCCCGCGTCGAAGGCCCGTCGGGCGGCCGCGATGGCCTTCTCCGTGTCAGCTGCGGTCGCCTCGGATACCTCGGCGACGACCGTGCCGTCGGCCGGGCAGGTGACCGTGCGTGTGCCGCCGTCGGTCGCGCCCACCCACTGTCCGTCGATGTAGAGCGTCTGTGGTGTGTCAGTCATGTGTGCTCGCTTCCTGTCTTTTCAGAGTCGTTGTCGTCGTCTGTCCAGAGTGCCGGTGCCGTGCCGTGGACATCGGCGGTCGGAGTACCTCTGTCGCCGGTCAGGGACATGTACTCCACATGCATATCGTAGGCGTCCAGGACGTCGGCGATCACCTGCTCCTTGGAGTACCCGAGGATGTTGTGGCCCCGGGAGCCCGTGGCAGAGAAGATCTCCAGCGTGAAGTACACGTCGTGGTCCACGTTGAGGTTTACCGCGAAGTTCGGGACCTGCCCGGGCACCGGGTACGCCTGGTACTTGAAGTCGTCCTGCCCCGGGAACTTCACCAGGAGGTCGACGAAGTCGATCGGGTACTCGGGATGTGATTCCCGGGTGAGGGTGACATCCAGGCCGAGCTCGCGAAGTTCATCGGCGACCTCACCGATCGCGGGGGCCGCGGTGTTCTCGACATAGGCCTGGGTCTCGGCTGCCGACGGGAAACTCATCCTGCGTTTGAGCCGGTTTCTCCAGGCCAACCGTGGCTGTGGGGTTCCTGTCCGGTCCGACAGGGCCCCGGGCAACGACAACGAGCGGGACTGCAGCCAGTGTGCCTCGGCCCCCAGCACACGCCAGATACTGAACATCAGCAGATACATGATCACCGAGAAGGGCAGTCCGATGAGCACCGTCGCAGCCTGCAGGGTGTACACGCCGCCGATGAGCAGCATGACCAGGGTGAGTGCGCCGGTCAACACGGCCCACACGATGCGGAGCCACGGCGGGCCGTCGGAGTCCTCCACATTCGGCTTCGAGGTGATGTTGGCCATCACCAACGACCCGGAGTCCGCGGAGGTGACGTAGAAGAGCAGGCCGGTGACCACGGCGAGTGCGACGGCGAAGGTTGCCCCGGGATACTGCTGCAGCAGGAGGAAGAACCCGGATTCGGGTGTGTTCACCGCAGTCTCGAGGAACTCCTCGTCGCCGTCCCGGAAGAATCCGAGCGCCGCGTTGCCGAAGATCGAGATCCAGACCGCGATGAACGTGAACGGGATGACCAGCACACCCAGGATGAACTGACGCAGCGTGCGGCCGCGGGAGATCCTGGCCAGGAACAGACCGACGAACGGCGCCCAGGCGATCCACCACGCCCAGAAGAACAGCGTCCAGTCCGACTGCCACTGGTCGGCCGGATAGTCGGCGGCACCGTCGCTGTAGGCGAAGGTGTTCAGGATCATCGAGGGGAACCTGGAGACGAAGTCACCGATGTTCTGGACCAGTGCGTTGAGCAGGTCGGCGGTCTTCCCCATCACCACGATCCACGCCATCAGGACCAGGGCGAGCCAGACGTTGAGCTCGGAGAGCCGACGGATCCCCTTGTCGACACCCGACACCGTGGAAATCACGGTGATCAGGACGGACAGTCCGATCAGTGCGATCTGTACACCGGTGTTCGTCGGGATCCCGAAGATCTCGGCCAGTCCGTAGTTGAGGAACACCACCCCGATACCCAGGGACACGGCGATGCCGAAGGCGGTTCCGATGGCCGCGGCAATGTCGACGCTGTGCCCGACAGCGCCGTGGATCCGCCTGCCGAACACCGGTGCGAGGGCGGAACGGATGCTCAAGGGCATGTGGTAGCGGTAGGCGAAGAGGCCGAAGGCCATCCCCATCAGGGCGTACATGGCCCACCCCGGAACTCCGTAGTGGAACATGGTCCACAACGGCGCCATGCGTGCCGCCTCATCGGAGAGTTCGGCCGTCTCCGGCGGGGTGAGGAAGTTCGTCGCCGGACCGGACACCCCGAAGAACATCAGGTCGACCCCGATGCCCGCGGCGAAGAGCATGGCGCCCCAGGTGAACAACCGGAAACGGGGTTGGGAGTGGTCGGGGCCGATTTTGGTGTTCCCGACCCGTCGGAAGGCGATGATCAGGACGAACACCACGACGACACCGGCGGTGAGTATGTAGTACCAGCCGAGGTTGGTGGACACCCAGTCCTTCACCGAGTTGATCACGGTGTCCGCCTGGTCGGGTGCCAGCCACGCCCAGATGACGAACGCCGTCATCAGCCCGGCGGACACCGCGAACACGGGCCAGTTGACGGCGGAACTCTTCCCTGTGTGTGAAGACTCCTCATTCTCGGAAGAATAAGATTCATCCATAAAATTACTCCTATGAGCTCAGTTTCAGATCTCTGTCATGAATAGAACTTTCAGGATTCAGAAAACCAGGCTAGCGCACAGGAGCAGAAAACTCTCCCCGGGGCGGGGTCAGCCCTCGCCCAGGGCCTTCTTCACCACGAGCTCCACGTCTTCGACGGTGACCTCCTCCTGCTGACGGGTCGACAGGTCGCGGACCACGACGGTACCGTTGTCCAGCTCACTCTCGCCGAGGACCAGGGCGAAGAGGGCTCCGGCACGGTCGGCACCCTTCATCGCCCCCTTGAGGCCCCGGTCGCCGTAGGACATGTCCACGCTGACCCCGGCCCGACGCAGACGGTCCACGATCACCGCCATGCGACGCTTCGCGTCGACACCCATCGGGACGCCGTAGACGTCGACGCGCCGACCTGTCGTGGGAGACACCCCCTCGGCCTCCAACGCGAGTACGGTCCGGTCGACACCGAGGCCGAAGCCGATGCCGGAGAGGTCCTGACCGCCGAGCTGGGCCATCAACCCGTCGTAGCGTCCGCCGCCACCGATCCCCGACTGCGCCCCGAGGCCGTCGTGGACGAACTCGAAACAGGTCTTGGTGTAGTAGTCGAGTCCTCGGACCAGCCGCGGGTTGAGGGTGTAGTCCACGCCCATGTCATCCAGGGTGCCGGTGACCGTCTCGAAATGCTCACGTGCCGAGGTGGAGAGGTTGTCCGGCATCAGCGGGGCGTCAGCCATCATCTCCCGGACGTCCGGGCGCTTGTCGTCGAGCACGCGCAGCGGGTTGATCTCCGCCCGGCGACGCGTCTCATCGTCCAGGGGCAACGCGAACAGGAACTCCTGGAGCTTCGCCCGGTACTGCGGTCGACAGGTCTCGTCACCGAGGGTGGAGAGCTCGAGCCGGAACCCCGACAGGCCCAACGCCCGGTAGCAGCGGTCAGCCATCGCGACGACCTCGGCGTCCAGGGTGGGGTCGTCCACACCGATCGCCTCGACGCCGACCTGCTGCAGCTGACGGTACCGCCCGGCCTGGGGGCGCTCGTACCGGAAGAACGGTCCGGAGTAGGTCAGCTTCACCGGCAACTGCCCGCGGTCAAGGTTGTGCTCGATGACGGAACGCATCACTCCGGCGGTGCCCTCCGGACGCAGTGTGACCGAGCGGCCGCCCCGGTCCTCGAAGGTGTACATCTCCTTGGAGACCACGTCGGTGGACTCCCCGACCCCCCGGGCGAACAAGGCGGTGTCCTCGAACACCGGCAGCTCGATGTGACCGTACCCGGACTTGTGGATGACGTCCTCGAAGGTGCTGCGCACAGCATGGAACGCCGCAGATGCCGGTGGTACGTAGTCCGGCACCCCCTTGGGGCCGGCGAACGTCTGGACCTGTCCGGTGGAACCGGTGCTGCTGGTGTCACTCACGGGGACCAACTATAGCGACCTGCCGACGGCCTCACACCACCCCCTGCAGGAACCCGTTCTGCTCCTTCTCAGCACCGATGGTCGTCGCGGGCCCGTGACCGGGGACCACGGTGTCGTCGTCCTCGAAGGTCGTCACCAGGCGCCGCAGGCTCTCCACCATCGCGGCGGGTTCCGAGAACGGCAGGTCGGTCCGTCCGACACCGCCGCGGAACAGGACGTCTCCTCCGAGAATCAACCCCTGACCGTCCACGACACCCCGGAACATGACGGACCCCGGAGAGTGGCCCGGCATGTGGTGGGCGACGAACTCGACCCCGCAGACCGTCAGGACGTCCCCGTCCGCCACCGGGGTGGGCACCTCGGGGGTGTCCATCGTGGAGACGTCATGGGCCTCCCCCGACGGCCCCATCCCGTCGAGCACCTCACGCTGCAGGAAGACGTTGTCGGCCGGGTGCATGTGGGCGCTGACACCGTAGGTGGCCTGGACCGCAGGCAGGTCGCGGACATGGTCGATGTGACCGTGGGTGAGCACGATCCCGGTGATCCGCAGTCCCTTCTGCTCCACTGCCTGGGCAATGAGCCCCTCGGCCCCCATTCCGGGGTCGACGACGGTCGCGTCCGTCCCGTCATGCAGCAGCAGGCAGTTCATCTCGAAGGGGCCGGTGGGCAGTACTTCCACAGTCAGGTTCGCCATGGCAGCCACCCTACCGAGAAACCGGTCGGCGTTCCCACGGGGAACACACAGCAACCAGGAGGCCTCGGTAGTGGAGTCGGAGGGGCCGGGGTGGAACAATGGGGCCGTTGATCTACGACCACCCCCGAGGGAAAGGCCACGGAGCTTTGTCCGACAACTCCTCCCGCCGCGATGCGGCACTCAAGAATCTCGACAAGGAACTGAAGTCGCGGTCCCGCCGCGAGAAGATGCGGCCCCTCGGCGTCACACTGGCCACCCTGGTCGTCCTCGTCGGCCTGGTCGGTGGAATCTGGTTCGCAGCCACCCGTGGCAGCGACGACTCCGAGAATCTCGCGGACGACGCTCCCAACGGGGAGACCACGGCTGCCGAGGAGCCCCAGGGCCCCCAGGACTGCGCCTACACCGAGTCCGGTGAGGCCGCCAAACAGGCCTCGGCCCCCGACGCCGACAACCTCCGTGAGGACGGCACCTCGGACGTCACCCTGGCGACGAACAAGGGCGACATCGGCGTCACGGTGGACTACGCCCAGGCTCCGTGTGCCGCCAACAACTTCGAGAACCTCGCCTCACAGGACTACTTCAACGACACCGTCTGCCACCGCGTGGTCGTCAATGACGGCATGAAGATCCTGCAGTGCGGTGACCCTTCCGGCGACGGTGCCGGCGGACCAGGCTACACCTTCCCCGACGAGTACCCCGTCTGGAACGAGGACGGTGAGAAGGTCGAGGACGAGGGCCTCTACAAGCGCGGCGTGCTGGCCATGGCCAACGGCGGCGAGAACACCAACGGGTCGCAGTTCTTCCTCGTCGACGACGAGACCCAGCTGCCCAACGACTACACGATCTTCGGAACGATCTCCGAGGACGGTCTGTCCACCCTGGACTCCATCATCGAGGAGAACGAGGGCGAGAACCAGGACAACAACGGCGACGGCGCACCGGTCGACGAGGTCCGGATTGAGACCGCCACGGTCGACGCCTGACCCGTCACATCTGCCCGGGGCCCCGGGACTCCGTGAGACCCCCGGTCTGTGTCGGTCGCCGGGAGTCCGGACCGACCTGGAGTTGGGGTCTCAGCCGCCCGTCGTGACGCGGTAGACGTCGTAGACGCCCTCCACATTGCGCAGCTGGTTCATCAGGTAGCCCAGCTGCTTGGTGTCGGAGACCTCGAAAGTGAACCGGCACATCGCCACCCGGTCCTCGGCGACGTGGGTACTCGTCGCGATGATCGGTACCTTCTGCTCGCTGACCACCCGGGTGACCTCGCTGAGCAGGCCGGTGCGGTCCAGACCCTCGATCTGCAGGGTGACCACGAACACCGCGTCGCGTACGTCCGAGGCCCAGGACACGTCGATGAGTCTGTCGGGCTCTGAATGCAGCTTCTCGGCGTTGGTGCAGTCGGTGCGGTGCACCGACACCCCGCCCCCCTTGGTGATGAAGCCGAAGATCTCGTCGCCGGGCACCGGTGTACAGCACTTGGCCAGTTTCGCCGAGAAATCCGAGTTGCCCTGCACCAGCACGCCCGATCCGTCGCCCCGCCCGGACTGCACCGACTGCTGGGGGGTGGTGCGGCGCACCGTGGGCGCGGGGGCGACCGGCGAATCGTCCTCGTCCGCGTCCCCCTGGTAGATGTCCTGCAGCATGTGTACGACATGCCCGGCGGTGACGCCCCCCTTGCCGATCGCGTCGTAGAGGTCGTCCACCGAATCGCGTGACAACTGCGTCGCCACCGTCCGCAGGGCCGATGCCGTCACGAGCCGCTGCAACGGGATGCCGGTTCGTTGCGCCTCCGCGGCCAGCGCGTCCTTCCCTTTCTCCAGGGTCTCCTCGCGACGCTCCTTGTTGAACCACGTGCGGATCCTGTTGCGTGCCCGGGGCGACACCACGAACTTCTCCCAGTCCTTCGAGGGACCGGCGGTCGCGTCCTTCGAGGTGAAGATCTCGACCTTGTCCCCCGTCTTCAACGGGGACTCCAGTGCGACCAGCTTGCCGTTGACTTTCGCACCGATGCAGCGGTGCCCGACCTCCGTGTGCACCGCATAGGCGAAGTCCACCGGCGTGGCGTCGGTGGGGAGCGTCACCGCGTCGCCACGGGGGGTGAAGACGAAGATCTGGTTGGTCGACAGGTCGTAGCGCAGGGAATCCAGGAACTCGTTGGGGTCGGCGGCCTCCTTCTGCCAGTCCAGCAGCTGCCGCATCCAGGCCATCTGGTCGACCTCGGCGGCATCGCCCTTGTGGGAGCCCTTGGTCTCCTTGTAGCGCCAGTGCGCCGCGATGCCGTACTCGGCCTGGTAGTGCATCTCATGGGTGCGGATCTGCACCTCGAGTACCTTCGCGTCCGGACCGATCACCGTGGTGTGCAGCGACCGGTAGACGTCGAAACGGGGCTGGGAGATGTAGTCCTTGAATCGGCCGGGCATCGGCTGGTACTGGGAATGCACGGCACCGACCGCCGCATAGCAGTCCCGGATCTCGTCGACGAGGATCCGGATACCCACCAGGTCGAAGATCTCGTCGAAGTCGCGGCCGCGGACGATCATCTTCTGGTAGATCGACCAGTAGTGCTTCGGACGCCCCACGACCTCGGCGGTGATGTGCGATTCACGCAGCGTGGACTGGATCTCGTTGATGACCTTGGCAAGGTACTGGTCGCGCTTCGGGGCACGGTCGGCGACGAGACGGACGATCTCCTCGTACTTCTTCGGGTACAGGATCGCGAAGGACAGGTCCTCGAGCTCCCACTTGATCGTCGCCATACCCAGACGGTGAGCGAGCGGGGCGATGACCTCCAGGGTCTGCCGGGCCTTCTTCGCCTGCTTCTCGGGCGGCAGGAAACGCATCGTGCGCATGTTGTGCAGACGGTCGGCGACCTTGATCACCAGGACACGGGGGTCATGGGCCATGGCGACGATCATCTTGCGGATGGTCTCCGCCTCGGCCGCCGAACCGAGGGCGACCTTGTCCAGTTTGGTGACCCCGTCGACCAGCAGAGTGACCTCGGCGCCGAAGTCCCGGGTGAGGTCATCCAGTGAGTAGTCGGTGTCCTCCACCGTGTCGTGCAGGAGTGCCGCCACCAGTGTGGTGGTGTCCATGCCGATCTCCGCCGCGATGGTCGCGACCGCCAACGGGTGGGTGATGTACGGTTCCCCGGACTTGCGTTGGACGCCGGCATGCAGCCGCTCAGCCGTCGTGTACGCCTGATTCAGGATCTCGACGTCCGCCTTCGGGTGGTAACGCCGGTGCACGGCGATCAATGGGCCGAGGACCGGATTGATCTTGCTCTTGCCGGTGAGGCTGCGCGCAATACGCGCGGCCATCCACAGCGAGTTCTTCTCGTTCGTCATGCCTCACCGTTTCCCTACTGTGTGCAGCGTGTGAACGACAAGCCTACTGTCCGCGGGAAACCACGTACAACGGAAGGTCCCCCAAACGTTTCGCTCCCTCAAGTTCCTGCACTTCCAGGGCGACGGCGACACCGACGACATGCGCTCCCGCAGTCTCCAGGAGAGCCCGTGCGGCCACCAGGGTACCGCCGGTGGCCAGCACGTCGTCGACGAGCAGGACCCGACGCTCATGGAGATCAAGCCCCTCGGAGGGGATCTCCAGAGCGGCGGTGCCGTACTCCAGGTCGTACTCCTGCCGGATCACCGGCGGCGGCAACTTCCCCGCCTTGCGGAGCGCCAGGACACCGACCCCGAGCTCCAGTGCCACAGCGGATCCCAGGAGAAACCCCCGGGCGTCCAGACCTGCGACGACGTCGACGTCGAGGGCGCGACAGACCTCCGCCATCTCGGTCACGATCGTCCGGAACGCCTCACCGTCCGCCAGCACCGGTGTGAGGTCCTGGAACATGATGCCGTCACTCGGGAAATCCGGCACGAACCGGGTTCTTGCCGCCAGCGCCGACCTGGCGTCGGGGTACGTGCTCATGGTGTGTCCTCTGCAGTAGTCGCGGACGGTGCGGTGGATGTCGGGAAGTCCGGGGAGACCCACCGGTCCATGTTCCAGCTCATGCCGGTCTCCCCCGGGTTGTCGACGACGTTGGACAGCCCGCGGTCCACGGCGACGGACCGCGGCTCAGCAGTCAGCGGCACGGTGGAGGTGGCGTCTGCCAGGGCGTTCTCCGCGTCACGGAGCTGCCTGACCGTCGCTGTCCCGGACGCTCCGGACGACGCGGGGAACGACACCTCGGGGTTCTGCCCGAAACCGGACCGGGTCTCCAGGCGGACGTCGTAGTCGGAGCCGAGTTCTCCGAAGTCGTCGACGCTCAACGGCACCGGCTCCACGGTCACGTCGGCGGCGGCGCATGAGTCGACCAGCGTGTCCACCATCGCGGCGTACCGGGCAACGTCGGCGAAGTATCCGACACGGATCGTCGATCCGCCGAGCCTGTCCGAGGTCGGTGCGGTGTCGGTGTTGTTGTTGCGTGCCGCCACGTCCCCGAGGTTCTCGCCTGCCTGTGCCCCGGGGGCGATCGTGCGGAACGGGGCCTCGTCGACGGCGATACCTGACTCCGACTCGACGGCCTGCGCCATCGCACGGCGGTCGACGCACCTCGCGAAGGCCTGCCGGTTCTCACGTGTCTCGAAGATCCCGGAGTCAGCGAGGGTCAGGCTGTCCACGCGCGTCCCGGAGTCCCGGGTGACGGCGAAACGTCCCGAGACATCGTCGGCGTCAGACAGGTCGGGGGCAGTTTCATCGGCTCCCGCCCGGATCCCCTCGTCGTCTCCGTCGGACGGGCTGTCGGACGGCTCCGTCGTCCCGGTGTCCGACGGGGTTCCCGATGAGCTCGAGGTGTCGCCCGCTGCAGAGGTGTCGGACGGGACGGCGAGTCCGGCTGAGACCGGATCGGTCTCCGGCGGCACGTCGGCGACGTACAACTGGTAGTCGGCGGCGAGTTGTTCGAAGTCCGGTCCGTCGATCCCGGCGCCCGGACCCGACCACATCACGACCTCGTCCAGACCGGGACGCACGCCCGCCCACTCCGGGTTGACGGTCAGGACCAGCGATCCGTCCTCCCCACGCGAGGACACCCGGAACGGTCCGTAGGTGGGTACCTCCGCGGGGTCTGTCTCAGCCACGGTGAACGTGGACGACCATGCCTGCCCGAGAGCGGCCAGCTGCTCGGAGTTACCCGAGTCGATCGCCTCCACGACATTGTCCACCCCGGCACGTTGGCCGACCGTGTGTGAGGGAAGAACTTCACCCACGCTGAAGAGCTCCCGGTAGCGGCTCCCCATCCCCCGGTCGAACTCGATACTGAAGTCACGGTCACCGGCGTCACAGTTGATGTCCTTCACCCGTTCGGTCAGACCGAGGTCCGACGAGAACAGATCGGGGTACTTGGCGGCGACCCAGGTCAACAGAAAATCGTCACACACCACCGGGGCACCGTCCGAGTACGTGGCCGACTCGCTGATGCGGTAGTCGACGATGTCACCGTTGTCCGGCGACGGCGTCGCGGTGACCAGGTCGGTGTTCGGCAGCAGCCGGCCGTCGGGACCGGTCAGGTAGGCGCCCGGGTAGAGGCGTGCGGACACCTTCGCCGCATCGGTCGCCGCTCCGAGCGTACTCGCGGCGTTCAGGGTGACGATCGGGCGTGGGAGGGCGTACCCGAACAGGGGGTCGGCCGCGTCCTCCACGCCGTCGTCAGAAGTGCAGGCGGCAACCCCGAAAATGAGTGCCGCCGCTGTGAGCAAGACCGCCGGACGGCGGAATCGAAGCGTCATCGTTCCTGACTTCCTCTACATGCCGGGCCGCCAGGTGCGGCCCCTGTCCTCGCCGTTTACGCCGCTGTTCTCATTGTCAGAACCCCGGGTGCGCGGAGGCAGTGTCACGGTCCGTCGCTGAGCAGCGTCGGTGTCGTTCCCGGACTCCGTCGCACCGTTCTCCGCCGGGGCCTCCTGCTCCTCGGCAGCCGCCGGCACGTGCCCTCTGTCGGTGGCGAGTTCGCGGGCACGGGCCACCTTCCGGTCGTGCTCGACCATCTTCTTCTGTCGGCTCTTCAGGGTGACGAGCAGTGGCGCGGAGAAGTAGATCGAACTGAACGTTCCGGCGATCACGCCGACGAACTGCACCAGCGCCAGGTCCTTGAGGGTGCCGACACCCATCAGCCAGACAGCCACGACGAGCAGCGACGCGATGGGGACCACCGAGAACAGTGACGTGTTCAGGGATCTCATCACGGTCTGGTTGATCGCGAGATTGACCTGTTCACCGTAGGTCGACCGTGTCGAACTCAACACGTCCTGGGTGTTCTCGTGGACCTTGTCGAACACGATCACCGTGTCGTACAGGGAGTACGCCAGGATCGTCAACAGACCGATGATCGTGGCCGGCGACACCTCGAAACCGATCAGTGAGTAGATTCCGGCGACGAAGATGCCGTCCAACAACAGGGTGACGATCGCGGAGATCGCCATGTCCCGCTCCATACGGATCGTGATGTACACGAACACGACCGCCAGGAACACCAGCATGCCGATCACCATGCGTTGGGTGACGGACTGACCCCAGGACTCGGAGACGGTCGAGTCACTGATGGCGTCGGGGCTGGGTTTCCCCGTCTGATCGGCCGGCTGGAATTCGTCGTAGAGGGCCACACGGGCTTCCCGGATCTGGTCGTCCGACAAACGCTCCGAGGCGACCTCGATGTTCTGGCTGTTGCCGGTTCCCACCGTCTGCACCGACTGCGGGGTGACCCCCGTAGCGTCCTCGATCACCTGGGTGACCGATGTCTCGGTCGCTCCCTCCGCCGGAGGCATCGTCAGTTTGGTGCCACCCTCGAGGTCGATTCCCAGGGTGAATCCCTTCAGCGCGATGACCAGGAAACACAGCAGGGTCAACAGCGCGTAGATCCAGTACCAACGGCGGCGTTTGGCCACGAAGGCGAAGTTGCTTTCGCCGTTGTACATCTTCTCGAAGAAGCCGGCGGGCTTGGATTCGGTCGTCGCGTTCATGCTCACTGGTCCTTTCCGGTGTCAGTGGTGGACGAGATGCCGCCCTGGGGGTCGCTCTCCGGCAAAGAACCTGCCGTCGCATGTTCGTCGGCACGACGACGCTCCGCGGAGCGGAAGGCCGAGCGCAGGCCGTTGAGTCTGGGGGAGGCGAACTTCTCCGAACGGGACATCAGGATCACCAACGGCGCCGTGACCAGGAAGGCGATGACCACGTCGAAGACGGTGGACAGGCCCAGCGTGAAGGCGAAGCCCTTGACGTCGCCCACGGCCACGAAGTACAGCACCAGCGAAGCGACGATCGACACGACGTTACCGGTGATGATCGTCGTACGGGCCCGCTTCCACGCGCGCGGAACCGCGGACCGGAAACTGTGTCCCTGCTGGATGACGTCCTTTATTCGTTCGAAGTAGACGACGAACGAGTCCGCGGTGGTACCGATGCCGATGATCAGTCCGGCGATACCGGCCAGATCCAGGCTGTAGTCGATCCACCGGCCGAGCAGGATCAACGCCCCGTAGATCAGCAGCCCCGAAGCCACCAGTGAGAACACCGCGACCACGCCGAAGCCCCGGTAGTAGATCAGTGACCAGATCGCCACGAGAATCAGACCGACGAGACCGGCGATCAGCCCGGCCTGGAGCGAGGCGCTACCCATCGTCGGCGAGATGGTTTCGGCCGTACCGCCCTGTTCACCGTTTTCACCGGTGAAACTCAACGGCAGGGCACCGTAGCGCAGGTTGTTGGCGAGATCGGAGGCTTCACTCTCGGTGAAGTCGCCGGTGATCTCGGAATCGCGTCCGGGAGGCGTCGGCGACTGCATCACCGGAGCGGAGAGCACCTGGCTGTCCAGGGTGATCGCCACCTGCTTCTGTGCGTACTCCTGGCCGATACGCTGCCAGGTCTCGCCGCCGGGAGTCGCCTCCCCCGTCTTGAAGCGGAAGGTGATCTTGATCTGGCCGGACTCGGAATCGAGGCCGCCGAAGATCTGGGAGTCGGTGTCGATCATGTCGCCGGTCAGGCGCGTACCGTTCTCCTCATCCTCCTGGCCGTTCAGCAGCGGCGCCGGTTCCAGAAGGATCGGCTGCCCTTCGCTGCAACTGACCAGGGGACGGGCCGGATCATCCGCACCTGCGAGCGGGTCGACACCGTCGGAACAGGTCATCAGGAACGACGCCGCGATCTGGGTGTTGGTGTCCTCGGACTGCCGGTCGTCGCGGAGCACGTCGGTGGTCTCCTGGCGACGGTCGGCCTCCTCGATCGAGTTGGCCGGCTCCGCGGGTTCCTTCGCGCTGACACTGAGGCCGTCGCCGGAGGTCTCCATACCCATCTGTTCCAGCGTGGCGGCGGCGTCCTCCAGCTTCCCGTTGGCCTCGTCGGCGGTGAGGATGCCTGTGCTCACCCACCGGTCGGCCATCTTCGTCAGGACGTCCTCAAGACCGTCCTCCGGCATCCCGCCCTCCATGACCGGGCGGAACAGCAGCTGCGAGGTCTGGCCCAGCGTCCGGGCTTCTGAGGAATCCTCGCCGGGGACGCTGATGACAAGCGTGTCGCCGTCGGAGACGACCTGTGCACCGCTGACACCCATACCGTTGACGCGGTTCTCCAGAATCCGGCGGGCCTGGTTGAGCTGGTCGCTGGTGGGTTGCTCTCCCTGGGGAACCAGCGTGACGCGCGTGCCTCCCTGGAGGTCGATGCCCAGCTTCGGCGTGGGACTCTTGTCTCCGGTGAGGAAAACGAGGCCGTAGATGATGACCACGACGGCGATGAAGAGCAGAAGCGCCTTCTTCGGCCACGTTCTGGCCCGCGCGGCCGTTGAGCCCTGTGAACTCACTCGAGTTACTCCTGAAGTCTCGGGGATGTCGGCGATGTAGGCATGAGAAAAGAACCACCGCCGTGTCGACGAATGAGTCTAGACCCTCTGTCTGGCAACGAGGGTCCCGGCGGTGCCCTGTGGGGATGAAAATGCTGGGGACGGGGACGCCGCGGCGTCAGGACTTCGGCGTGTCCCCGGAGTCAGGACGGCCTGTTTCTCCGCGGTCTTCGCTGTCCCGCTCGTCACGAGGCTCTCCTGTCTTGTCCTCGAACGGTGCGACGGTGTCGAAGTCCTCGAAAGTGGAGCTGTCGACCTGATCTGCGGTGTCGCCGCTCGCCTGGCCGTCGTCCCCTGCCTCGTCAGGGGTTTCCACGAGCTTCATGACGGCGCTGCGGTCCCAGGTCGTCGTGACACCGGGCGCCAGCTCCACATCGACCGTGGTGGTACCCACCTCGGCGATACGTGCGTGGATACCGGAGGTCATCTGGACGATCATCCCCGGCTCAAGTTGCGACTGGAACGACTTGATCTCGTTGATCTGCTTGGACTGCTTACGCATCGACATGACCGGCAGACCCAGGAAGACCACGACGATGAGAATGAGAAGGAAAATTTCCATGTCGCCAGTCTGCCATACTGGGGTTTTGTCACCTATCAGCCGGTTGCTCGAGGCCGAGATGCCGCCAGGCCGCAGGTGTCGCGGTCCGTCCACGTGGCGTCCTGGACACCATTCCCGCCCTCACGAGGTAGGGTTCGCACACTTCCTCGACGGTGGAAGGTTCCTCCCCCACCGCGACTGCCAGAGTGTTGACGCCCACCGGACCTCCGTTGTGACCCCGGACCAGGGCGTCGAGGACAGCACGGTCGAGGCGGTCAAGACCGAGTTCGTCCACGTCGAAGATCTCCAGCGCCGATCGCGCGACCTCCACCGTGATGATGCCGTCGCCCTCGACCTCCGCGTAGTCCCGGACGCGCCTGAGCAGCCGGTTGGCGATACGCGGTGTCCCCCGGGAACGGGACGCGATCTCAACCGCTGCATCATCGGTGACCGTCACCCCGAGGATCCCGGCGGCACGCGTCACAACCCGGGTGAGGTCAGGAGTGTCGTAGAACTCCATCTGTGCGGTGAACCCGAACCGGTCGCGCAGCGGCCCCGTGAGCATCCCTGCCCTCGTGGTCGCGCCGACAAGCGTGAACTGCGGCAGTTCGATGGGGATCGACGTGGCTCCGGGACCCTTACCGACAATGACGTCGATACGGAAGTCCTCCATCGCCATGTAGAGCATCTCCTCGGCCGGGCGGGCCATCCGGTGGATCTCGTCGATGAACAGGACGTCACCCTCGATGAGGTTGGACAGCATCGCCGCCAGGTCGCCGGCACGTTCCAGGGCAGGCCCCGAGGTCATCCTGACCGAAGAACCGAGCTCCTGGGCGATGATCATGGCCATGGTCGTCTTGCCGAGCCCCGGGGGGCCTGCCAGCAGGACGTGGTCCGGTGCGACGCCGCGTGCCTTGGCACCTCCGAGAACGAGATCAAGCTGACTGCGGACCTTGGGTTGGCCGATGAACTCCCGGAGCGACCGGGGCCGGAGCGACAACTCCGCGTCGCCCTCCCCTGGCTGCGGCGACGGCGAGAGGTCACCTCCGGGGAGGCCCTGCGACGGCGCTGGCGGCGTGGGACCGGTATCGAATTCAGTGCGCTCGATATCACTCATGGTGTCGTGCCTTTCCCGCCGCTACCGTCGCCCACCGAGTCGCGCCAGCGCCTGGCGCAGCACCGAGGCCGTGTCGAGACCAGCGGTATCCCCCAGCTCAAGCAGGACCTTGTCCGCGTCACGCTCAGGAAAGCCGAGTCCCGTCAGGGCTTCGACGACCTGCCGGGTCGATTCGCTGTGGGCAGGAGTCGCCTGTCCGTCCTCCTGCGTGGTGCCCCCGCCCACCAGGGCGTCAGCGAATCCGTCGAGCTTACCCTTGAGGTCGACAGCCATTCTCTCGGCGAGCCTCTTACCGACGCCGGGCGCACGCTGAAGGGCTTTGACGTCCCCGTCCGCCACAGCACGGGACAGGTCCGCGGGGCTCAGCACGGACATCACGCCCATCGCCAGCCGGGCACCGACGCCGGACACCGACTGGAGCAGTCCGAACACCTCGCGTGAGGCGGCGTCCGGGAAAGCGAACAGTGTCTGGGAATCCTCGCGCACCACCATCGTGGTGAGCACGAACACCTCCTCGCCGCGCGGGAGTGTGGCCAAGGTCGGAGCGGTCGCCTGGCACAGGTAGCCGACACCGGCGCACTCGATCACGACAGAATCCAGTCCCTTGTCGATGACGGTGCCTCTCAACGAAGCAATCACAGTGAACCTTTCCTCTCTGAGACCAGCGTAGAAAACGGGGAGCGCCAGCAGTGACACACCGCCAGGGCCAACGCGTCCGCCGCGTCCGCCGGTTTCGGCGGTTCCGACAACCCGAGGATACGGGTGATCATGTTCGTCATCTGGCGCTTGTCTGCCCGGCCGTTCCCGGACACGGCCTTCTTCACTTCACTGGGGGTGTACTGGTGCACGGGAAGGTCGCGACGCGCCGCACTGAGCATCAGCACCCCGACCGCATGTGCGGTGTTCATCACGGTGGACACATTGCCACGTTCGAAGACCCGTTCAATGGCGACGACATCCGGGCGGTAGTCGTCCATCCAGGTCTCCACGGCATCCGACAGGCGGCGCAGGCGCAACGGAAGAGGCTCCTCGGCCGGAGTCCGCACGACCCCCACCGCCACCGGAACGACCGAACGTCCCTGGCCGGAACGCACCACAGACAGGCCGCACCGGGTGAGGCCCGGATCGATGCCCATCACCAGGGAGTTGTCGGCCTGAAATCGTCCTGTCACTCTCCGGTGCCTCCTCGCACTGTCGTCCCCTGCGTGTGTCGCACGCATATCCGCAGAGCATGAACATAGCACACATGTGCGAAAGATGAGGCGTGCCCCACCGGTCGTGGATCTCCGGGACTTAGCACTTATGTATCCGGTTCGGGTATCGTCATCTCTCGATGACACCTCTGAAAATATACCGGACCACCGCAATCATCGAAGCCGTGACCTGGGGACTTCTCATCCTCGGAATGGTTCTCAAGTACACCGGGGTCACCGAGGCGGGCGTCTCCGCCGCCGGCCCAGTCCACGGCCTCGCATTCCTGGCCTTCGTCGTCGTGACGATCCTGGTGTGGATGAACAACCGGTGGAGTGTGGGACAGGGACTGCTCGGACTGTTCTCCGCGGTGATCCCCTTCGCCACCGTCCCCTTCGAGCAGGCCGTCGCACGGCGCGGTGGCCTGGACGGTGCCTGGCGCACCGACGCCGGTACCGACGCACCGGTGAGCGACCGGATCCTCGCGGTACTCGTCGGCCGTCCTTATGCGTCAGCCGGGGCGCTCGCCGTCGTGGTCCTCGTTGTCTTCGGCGCCCTCCTGATTGTCGGCCCGCCGTTCGGCTGAGCCTTCACCGGGGGCATCCGGTCAGGCGTCGAGCTCCGCCAGCACCTCGTCTGACACATCCATGTTGGTGAAGACGTCCTGGACATCGTCCGATTCCTCGAGGGCGTCGATGAGACGGAAGATCTTCTTGGCGCCGTCCGCGTCCAGGGGAACTTCGACATCGGCACGGTAGTCGGGGTCGGCGGAATCGTACTCGATACCGTTCTCGTCCAACGCCTCGCGCACCTTGGTCAGGTCAGAGAGCTCGCAGACAACCTCAAACTTCTCCCCGAGGTCGTTGACTTCCTCGGCTCCGGCGTCCAGTACCGCCATGAGAAGGTCATCCTCGGTGTTGCCACCCTTGTCCAGGATGACCACACCCTTACGGTTGAACAGGTAGGACACCGAACCCGCATCCGCCATGTTGCCGCCGTTCTTGTTCATCGCGGTGCGGACATCCGTCGTCGCCCGGTTACGGTTGTCGGTGAGACACTCGATGAGGACCGCGACACCGTTAGGCCCGTAGCCCTCGTAGACGATGGTCTCCCAGTCGGCGCCACCGGCCTCCTCACCGGAACCGCGCTTACGGGCGCGTTCGATGTTGTCGTTGGGCACCGAGGCCTTCTTGGCCTTCTTGATCATGTCGTCGAGGGTCGGGTTGGCGGAGGGATCCCCGCCACCGGTCCGGGCCGCCACCTCAATGTACTTGATCAGCTTGGCGAATTCCTTGCCGCGCTTGGCGTCATTCGCAGCTTTCTTGTGCTTGGTTGTCGCCCATTTCGAGTGGCCGCTCATCGTCTACCTGATCTCCCTTGGTCGGGTGCTTGACGAACCCATGATAGTGCACCGGGACGATGCGCCGCGCCACCGCACCGCATCAGCCCGGATTTACACGCTGTTCCGCGACCATGCGGAGGAAGTAACGGTGCAGCCGGTCATCGCCGGTGAGCTCCGGATGGAAGGACAACCCCATCACCGCGCCCTGTCTCACGGCCACCACCGCGCCGTGCGCCGGACCACCGTCGCTGACACGTGACAGGACCTGTACCCCCGGACCGACCTCTTCGACCCAGGGGGCACGGATGAACACCGCATGAACAGGAGCGTCCTCCCCGGTCCGTGTCCCCTCGTCCGGGGAGCCTGTGACACCGTCGACACTGAGGTCGGCCTCGAAGGAGTCGACCTGTCGTCCGAAAGCGTTGCGACGCACGGTGACGTCGAGCGCTCCCAGACTGTGTGCGTCCGACCTGGTGTCGAGGACCGTGGTGGCAAGCAGAATCAGCCCGGCACAGGTTCCGTAGCACGGCAGACCGGCGTCGATGAGGGTGCGGAGCGGCTCCAGCATGCCCCCGAGTTCGAGGAGCTTGGACATCGTGGTGGACTCACCGCCGGGGAAGACGAGACCGTCCAGTCCCTCCAGGTGCTCCGGTCTGCGCACCAGCCGGGTCTGCGCACCACACCGCTCGAGCATCCTGACGTGTTCGACGACGCCTCCCTGCAGGGCGAGGACTCCGATCAACGGGCCGGCGTCCACCTACTGCCCCTGCAGATCCGTCTTGATGGGGACCGACTGCTTCCCCTCCGCCAACGTCCTGGTCAACCCCTCCTGGGTCACCGATGCGACCAGGTCTCCACTCTGGTTGAAGATCCTGCCCGTCGTCAGCGCGCGGCCCCCGTGGGCGGACGGTGACGACTGGTCGTAGAGCAGCCATTCATCTGCCCGGAACGGACGCATGAACCACATGGCGTGGTCGAGCGACGCCTCCTGCACCGGCTCGTCCTTGTGCGGGACCAGCGCCGAACCCAGGAGGGTCATGTCCGACATGTAGGCCAGCGTGCAGATATGGAACTTCTCGTCATCAGGCAACGGGACCTTGGACTTGAACCACACCACCTGCTGTGACGCCGCTCCGGGACTCTGCTCCCACATGTCCGGCGGGACGATCCGGATGTCCCAGTCCTCCCAGTCCTTCGCGAAAGCGCGTCCGAGCGGACGGCCCCGGCCACCTTCCGGATCGATCTCGTCGGGCGCCGGGACGCGACGGACCATGTCGGAGTGCTCCGGGCCTTCGTCGTCCCGGATGTGGAAACTCGCCTGCATGATGAACAGCGTCCGACCGTCCTGCACGGCACGCACCGACCGCACGCGGAACGAGCGCCCGTTGCGGACCTCGTCAACGAGGTACACCGTCGGGCGGTCCGAGTTCCCCGGGCCGACGAAGTAACCGTGCAGGGAATGCACCCGGTACTCCGTCCCCACGGTCCTGGTCGCCGCGACCAGGGACTGGGCTGCGACCTGTCCGCCGAATGTCCGGGACAGCGCCGACGGAATCACCTGACCACGGAAGATCCCCGGTTCAATCTGCTCCAGGTCAAGAACGTCGGTGATGCGGGGTCGACGACCGTGGGTCGCCTGCCCCTCGAGACCGGAGGACATCTACCAGCCCCGCTCTGCCAGACGGTGCGGCTCGGGGATCTCGTCGACGTTGAGCCCCACCATGGCCTCACCGAGGCCCCGGGACACCGAAGCGACCGTGGCGGCGTCCTCGTAGTTCAGTGTCGCCTGGACGATGGCGCGTGCACGCTTCTCCGGGTCGCCGGACTTGAAGATCCCCGAGCCCACGAAGACGCCCTCCGCGCCCAGCTGCATCATCATCGCGGCATCAGCCGGCGTGGCGATTCCGCCCGCGGTGAACAGAACCACCGGGAGCTTGCCGTTCTCGGCAACCTCACGGACCAGCTCGTAGGGGGCCTGGAGTTCCTTGGCCGCGACGTAGAGTTCGTCGGGTGCCATGGAGGTCAGGCGGTTGATCTCGGCACGGATCGTGCGCATGTGGGTCACCGCATTGGAGACGTCACCGGTGCCGGCCTCGCCCTTGGACCTGATCATCGCAGCACCCTCGTTGATGCGTCGGAGCGCCTCGCCCAGGTTCGTCGCGCCGCAGACGAAAGGCACGGTGAAGTCGAACTTGTCGATGTGGTTCGAGTAGTCCGCAGGAGTGAGGACCTCCGACTCGTCGATGAAGTCGACACCGAGGCTCTCCAGCACCTGTGCCTCGACGAAGTGGCCGATGCGGGCCTTCGCCATGACCGGAATGGTCACGGCCTCGATGATGCCCTCGATCATGTCAGGGTCGGACATACGGGACACGCCGCCTTCGGCACGGATGTCGGCAGGCACACGTTCGAGAGCCATCACGGCGGTCGCGCCAGCGTCCTCGGCGATCTTCGCCTGCTCAGGAGTGACCACGTCCATGATCACTCCCCCCTTGAGCATGTCCGCGAGACCGCGCTTCACGCGACCGGTTCCCCTGGCGCCGACGGCGTCGGCACTGTTCTGCGTCATCATGACCTCTGATTCTCGAGTGACCTCGGTAGCCTAATGGTGATCAACGCGCATTCTACCGGTGATGACAGACCATGCGGTCCACAGGGTCGGCGCTGCCGGTCAGACCGTGCCGTCGCCTACCGACATCGCCTCATAGAAGGCCGGTAACGGGGCGGAACCGGCCAGGCGGAACGCCCGGACCACCGGGCGTTTTCGCAGGTCGCGCGTGTCGCCCACGGCATCGTTGTAGAAGCGTGCCGCGATGTCCACCTTGACCGACGCCTCGACGAACGCCGGATTGGTCACGTCCTCGTCGCGCAGCTGACGCAGGAGGAGGTTCTCAGCGTCGGAGCGGGCGTCCATGTCCGATGCCTTCAGCGCGACGGCGGTGGTACGCCCCGCCGCACGGACGAGGTCCGGATGGATCGCGGACACGACTGCAGAACGGGCCTGAAGCGCCCCCTCCAGACTGAGCCGCGCCGCATCGGTGCGGATATGCAGCCGGTTGAGACGGGACGCCGTCAACGACAGCCACAGTCCCAGCAACGCGGCGACCGCCACGACAATGACCAGAAGCAGCGCCCACAGGGGAATCATGATCGCCGTACCTTTCGTCCGTCGGTGGCCACGGCCTCGTAGACACGCTCCACCTGAGTGGTCACGCGGTCCCAGTCGAAGTCGCGGCTGCGCTCGTGGCCTCGCTTCACGAGCAGCTCACGGGCATCGCTGTCCGTGAGCACGGTGGTCACCGCCCGCGCCAGTTCCCGCCGGGAGCCGTTGGAGAACAGGCGGCCCGCGTAGCCGTGATCTGTCACCGCCGCGAAGGCGGGGATGTCGCTAGCGACGACAGCCGTCCCCGCAGCCATTGCTTCCACCAGCACGATCCCGAAACTCTCACCGCCGGTGTTCGGTGCGACGTAGACGTCCGACGCGGCCAGGGCCGCAGCCTTGTCGGCCTCGCTGAGTCGTCCCAGGAGTCGGACGGTGGCGTCCGACTCCCCGACGCCCTCCACGTAGCTCACTCCGGCTTTCCGCAGAGACTGGATGAGTTCCCCGGTGTCGCCGCCACCGACGACGACCACCTCGACATCAGGGATGTCCCGGACAATCGCGGGCAGCGCTCGCATGAGCAGCGGGAACCCCTTCCGTGACTCCGTGAACCTGCCGAGGAACATGATCCGGGGCCGCGTGGGGTCAAGCGCCGGCATCGGGTCCGCCTCACGGTAGGTCGCCGTGTCGACGCCGTTGGGAATCAGCACCGGGTCCCCCGACAGCATCTCGACCTGCCACCGCCGTGCCTCCTCCGACACCGCGATCCCTCCCTGGATACGTTCCAGGAAGGGCCGGAGCACCGGAAGGAAGATCCGCAGGATCAGCGACTCACTCGCTGACGCGTGGTAGGTCGCCACGATGGGTCCGTCAGCCTTGGCCAGGGTGATCATCGAGTAACTCGGGGAGTTCGGCTCGTGGATGTGGACCACGTCAAAATCATGGCGGTCGATCCAGTCGCCGAGATGACGCCATGTCGACGGGCCGAAGGCGAGCCGCGCGACAGAACCGTTGTAGGGAATCGGAATCGCGCCACCGCCCAGTTCCACGAAATCCGGGACGTCGGCATCCTCACCCCCGGGCCCGATCAGGCTCACCTCGTGTCCCCGACGGATCAGTTCCGTGCACAGGTCGAGTGCGTGGATCTGCACGCCCCCGGGCTCATCGAACGAGTACGGGCAGACCATACCGATCTTCATCAGGCGTCCGCCTCGGGCCGCACATCGTCAGCGCCTGGAGAGTCCAGTCCCAGACGTTGACGCCGTGACGCCGACAGGTCGGAGAACCACAGGGGCTGGAGCATGTGCCAGTCGGCCGGTGCAGCGGCGATGTTGCGTGCGAAGACATCAGCCTGCTGCTGGACGATGTCCGCCAACGGCACGCTGGTGTCCAGCTCCTCACTGATACTCGACACCCACCCGCCGTCCACGTACGACGAGTGGTAGACCATCAGGGCCGCCCCGGTCTCCTGTGCCAGGCGTGCCGCCCCGGCGGGCATCGATGTGCGCTCCCCGAAGAACGACACCTCGACCCCCCGACCAGACAGGTCGCGCTCGCCGAGCAGGCACACGATCCCACCGTCGTCGAGTACCTCCCGGAGACGTGCGAAGGGCGGTGCCTCACCGCCGGACAGTGCCAGCACCTCGAATCCGAGTGATTCACGGTACTCGACGAACGCCTCGAACAGGCTCTCTGGTTTGAGCCGTTCAGCCACCGTCGCGAACTGACCGAAGTAGTCGACGAGCCACACACCCGCCATGTCCCAGTTGCCCGAATGCGGCAGGCTCAGGACGACTCCCCTGCCGCGGCCGATGGCGTCATCGAGGCGCCGGACATCGGGGGCCCCGAAGCCGGAGTGGACCTGTGCCGCCAGCTCCGGTCCTGCGATACTCGGCAACTGAAAAGCTTCCCGCCAGTACCGCATGTACGAACGCATCGAGTCACGGACAAGCTCGCGGGTGACGTTCGCGTCACCGACGACCCGACCGAGGTTCGCACGCAGCTGCTCCAGACCACGGCCATCGTCCGAGACCTTGTCCGCCACCCAGGTGAACAGCCGGTCCGCGACCGGCGTCGGAAGGCGTCGTGTCAGCGCCCACCCAGCCCGGTAACCGAAGGAACTCAGTCGTTCGGCAAGAGTGCTCGAATCATTCATGGGTCCTGCTTTCCTCACTGTCGGTGTCAGCGGTGCTGTCGTCGTCGTCATCGTCGTCATCGTCGCCGAAGCTCTTGGCCCCCGTGGGCGGAGCGATACGTTCTGACGCGGCATCCGAGCGGGAGACGATCACGAGACGTTCGAACACGGTGTAGACCGATCCTGCGGCGAGGAGGATGAGCCCGGCGCCCAGAATGTAGGGCACGCCGAGCCCGGACAGTCCGAGGGAGACCAGACCGATGATCAGTCTCTCAGGACGTTCGATCAGTCCACCGTCGACCTTGATCTGCGAGGCCTCGGCGCGTGCCTTGACGTAGGAGGTGACCTGGCTGGCGATCATGATCACCAACGCTGCCGCGAAAAGCCCCTTGTACGGTTCATGGGAATGCTGGAAAGCCATCCACCAGGCAATCGCCCCGAAAAGCACACCGTCGGTGATCCGGTCACACGTGGCGTCGAGGGTGGCGCCGAACCTCGTGCCACCACCGAGCATCCGCGCCATCGTGCCGTCGATCATGTCGGTCGCCACAGTGATGCCCAACAGAATTCCGGCGAGGAAATGATGTCCCGTCGGAATCAGCGTCACGGCCAGAACCACAGCAACCGCGGTGGAGGTGACCGTCACAGCGTTGGGGGTGACGCCCCAGTTAACCAACCGTCGGGCGATCGGCTCGATGACGACCGCCGCCGGCCGGCGTCCACGAACGCTCAACATGTCACAGGTCTCCTTGCCGTGCTTTCTGACTTCATCTTCGCCGATATTCTCTCAGTTCCGTGTCAGTCGAGCTGTTGCCACGCCGTGGCGAGGAGCTCGCGGGTCTCCCCGAGGAGCTGAATGAGCACCTTGGAGCCCGACAGAACCGTCATGAAACTGGTGTCGCCCTGCCACCGGGGCACGATGTGCTGGTGAAGGTGGCCCGGTACCGACCCTCCGGACGCCCGTCCGAGATTCATCCCGACATTCAGGGCGTCCGGCCCGGAGACAGTACGCAGGACACGGATGGCCTTCTTCGTGAAGTCCGCCAGCTCCCGGGTCTCCGTGTCCGTGAGGTCCTCGTACGACGCCACCTTGCGGTACGGCAGCACCATCATGTGCCCAGGGTTGTAGGGGTAGAGGTTCAGTATGCAGAACACCTCGTCCCCGCGGGCGACGATCAGGGCGTCCTCGTCCGACTTCCCGGGCAGCGAGGAGAACGGGTCGTCAGGATCCGCGGACTCACGGTCCCCGTCGTCACCACCTGCGCCCTGCTCCCCGAGATACGCGGACCGGTACGGTGCCCACAGTCGGGCTAAACCGTCCGGTGCGCCGTCAGCTGAGCTCGCCAATGTTCTCTCCACTCGGCTGCTCATTGCGCCGACCACGGACCCAGTCGGTGATGATACGGACCGCCTCCGCACGCGGCACGCCGTTGACCTGGCTACCGTCCAGGAACCGGAAGCTGACGGCACCTGCCTCGACATCACGTCCGCCGGCCAGCAGCATGAAGGGAACCTTGCCGGTGGTGTGGTTCCGGATCTTCTTCTGCATACGGTCATCAGAGGTGTCCACGGCAGCTCGGATACCCTGGCTCCGCAGGTCGGCCGTGATGTCCTCCAGATAGCTGACGAACTCGTCGGCGACAGGGATTCCGGTGACCTGGTGCGGAGCCAACCAGGCGGGGAACGCACCGGCATAGTGCTCGAGCAGGACACCGAAGAACCGCTCGATCGAGCCGAAGAGGGCGCGGTGCACCATGATCGGCTGCTTCTTGGTGCCGTCGGAGGCGGTGTACTCGAGGTTGAACCGTTCCGGCATGTTGAAGTCCAGCTGCACGGTGGACATCTGCCAGGTCCGTCCGATGGCGTCCCGCGCCTGCACCGAGATCTTCGGACCGTAGAATGCTGCACCTTCCGGATCCGGGACCAGCTCGAGGCCGGACTGGGTGGCCACCCGACGCAGCGTCTCGGTGGAGCGTTCCCAGATCTCGTCCGACCCCACGGACTTCTTCGGGTCCCGGGTCGAGAGTTCGAGGTAGAAGTCGTCCAGACCGTAGTCCCGCAGCAGGGAGATCACGAACTCGAGCACGGTGGTCAGCTCCTCCTCGAGCTGGTCCTCCGTGCAGTAGATGTGCGCGTCATCCTGGGTGAAACCACGGGCCCGCGTCAGCCCCTGGATCACCCCGGACTTCTCGTAGCGGTACACGGTGCCGAACTCGAACAACCGCAGCGGCAGCTCGCGGTAGGACCTGCCGCGTGAGTCGAAGACCAGGTTGTGCATCGGGCAGTTCATGGGTTTGAGGTAGTAGTCCTGCGGCTGCTTGGTGCAGTTGCCGTCCTCGTCCCATTCACCGTCGGCCTGCATCGGCGGGAACATCGCGTCCTTGTAGAAGCCCAGGTGGCCCGACCGTTCGTACAGGTCACCCTTCGTGATGTGCGGAGTGTTGACGAACGAGTACCCGGCCTCGATGTGCCTGCGGCGCGAATGCTCCTCCATCTCCAGACGGACGATGCCTCCGTCCGGGTGGAAGACGGGGAGACCCGAACCGAGGTCGTCCGGGAAACTGAACAAGTCGAGCTCCTGGCCGAGACGGCGGTGGTCACGCTTCTCTGCCTCCGCCAGCATGTGCTGGTACTCCTCGAGGGCCTCCTTGGACTCCCAGGCCGTCCCGTAGATCCGTTGCAGGTCCTCGCGGGACTGGTCGCCACGCCAGTACGCCGCTGACGACCGCGTGAGCGCGAAGGCGGGGATGTAGCGCGTCGTCGGGATGTGCGGGCCACGGCACAGGTCAGACCACTCCACCTCGCTGGTACGCGGGTTGACGTTGTCGTAGGCGGTGAGCTCACCTGCCCCGACCTCGGTGGCTTCGTCCGAATCCGGGTCGACGTTGCCCTTGTCCTGGATGAGCTCGAGTTTGAACGGCTCGGCGGCAAGCTCCTCAGCCGCGACATCGGCCGATTCATAGACACGGCGCTCGAAACGCTGCCCTGACTTGATGATCTTCTTCATACGCTTCTCGAGCGTCTTGAGGTCCTCCGGGGTGAACGGCTCATCGACCTGGAAGTCGTAGTAGAACCCGTTCTCGATCGCGGGGCCGATGCCGAGCTTCGTCCCGGGGAACTCCTTCTGGACCGCCTGTGCCAGGACATGGGCACAGGAGTGCCGGATCACGGCGCGACCATCCGCGGTGTTTGCGGCGACAGCAGTGACCTCGGTATCGGTCTCCGGAACGAAAGCCAGGTCCCTCAGGACCCCGCCGGTGTCCTTGACGCAGACGATGGCGTCGGTCCCCTTGTTCGGCAGTTCCAACGGACGCATGGCGGCCCCCGCCGATTCTCCGGCGGGGACGGTGAACGTCACAGACGCCTTCACGGCGGATTCCTGTGCGGCGTCCAGTGCTGATTCACTCACGGGTGGTGTGCTCCTTACACGGCAGATGATGACGGTCACATACCTGGTGACAGTCAGAAGTCGAGCACTACCTTACCTGCCGCCACAGGTCTTGCGGCCACCCGGTCCGGACCAGGTTCAGGAGTTCCGGGGCTCGTCGTCCCCCGGCTCGCCCGATTCGCCGGACGACCCCGAAGACATCGACCGGAAACGGGCGATCGCCACGACGAGGGCTCCCAGGACGACGATCACGCCGGCAATGCCGAGTGCGGGCCCTGCCCAGGACGGCATACCGGTGTCATCGTCGGTTTCGGCTGTCCCCTGAGATGACCCGGACCCGGAGGCGCCACCGTCTGAGTCGAGAGTGAAGACGTAGCTGCCACGGGTGGCGTGACCGTCAGACGAGGTGATCTGGTAGCCGACGGTGTATTCACCGTCGGACATCTCCACGTCTCCGGGGATGTCCAATGTGAGGGTGCGCCCGTCGATCGTGGGTTCGCCGGTCACCAGCACCTCACCGTCACGTGAGAGGGCGACGGTGTTGAAGTCGTCCCGTGGAATACCGGAGAACTCGAGTTCAACGGAGCCGGGGGCCTCACTGACGGTGGTGTCCTGTTCGGGAGTCGATCCGACCATCGCGTCGTGGGCGGCGGCTTCCGGGAGGCCGGGAGTAGGTCCCGCCCCGACAACGACCGGCGCGGCCGCCAGGGCAAGGGCGACTGCTGGTGCGGCAATCAGACCGACGCCGCGCGTACCCGGTAGTGAGGATTGTCGGGACGGACGGTGGGACGGCAGACGGAACATTGACGGTCCTTTCCTTCGACTGACACCGGGGAAGATATGTCCACAGGTGTAGAGCACCCATCCTAACTGCACTTCCACGTGAAAGACCCCTGGTGTGACGCACTACCCCGGACACGTCAAAAGCCCCCGACCGACAGTGCGTGACACTGCCTGACAGGGGCCTTGAATGTGGTCCCAGCTGGGGCTAATTTTCGACGGTTCCGATTACCCATCTTGACCTCGGCTAACACCCTGTTTGTACTGCTGATACTCATGCTACCGTAGTGTCAAGAGAGGCCACAATGGGACAGTTAATTACATCAGTATTGCACCGTTGTTGCATCACTCAGTCAGCAGGTAGCAGGGCACAGAGAACAGGGGCCAGATGGGCAGACCAGTCAAGAGGACGCGGCGAGCATGGGGGCGAGTTCGTAAGTCGGGGCGAGGACAGGTTAAGCGGTTCCAAGCGTCGTACATCGGCCCGGATTCTGCGTTGCACGCGGCACCGGAGACGTTCCCCACGGAACTGGATGCAGACGGGTGGCTATCCAGTGAGCGCAGGCTGATTGATCGGGGTGACTGGACTCCCCCGGCTGAGCGGGAGGCGGAAGCCCAAGCGGCAACGGAGCGCGCTGGGTTGACGGTGCGTGACCTGTCCGACCGATGGTTGAGCAATGGACACTTGAAGGAGTCCACGGCTCAGAGTCACGGCAGGATGATGGATTGGCGGGTGCTGTCCACGTCCCTTGCCGATGAACCCGTGGTGCAGGTTTCCCGCTCCCGTATCACTGAGTGGTGGGCAGAGGTGCAGGAACGGTGGCCGGATACCGCCCCCACTAACTCCTACGCCTACAAGCGGTTGCGAACCTGCTTCCAGTTCGCGGTAGACGCGGAGATAATCGGCGTGAACCCAGTCAACGTGAAAGGTGCCGGGGTACCACCACGGCCTAAGACGCGGGACCACGACCTCATCACCCTTCAGCAAGCCCGTGCCATGGCGGACGGGGTCAATGAGCGGTTCAAGGCACCCGTGGAGGTCCTGCTGTGGTGCGGTTTACGTATCGGCGAGTTGCTGGAGTTGCGGCGGAAGGATGTTCGTGGGCTTTCGGAGGACGGGACGTTGACGTTGCGTATCCGTCGCAATGTGCAGCGGATGAAGGACATGGAGACGGGCAAGCAGGTGATGGTCCCGTTCGGCACCCCTAAGACGGACGCGGCGAACCGGGATGTTGTGGTGCCGTCGGCGGTGGCGGCGAACCTACGAGAACATTGCCGTAAGCACGTCGCGCCGGGTGCTGAGTCGCTGATCGTGACGACGGAGAAGGGCAAGCGGATAATGGACACTACTTTCCGGTCGGCGCTGAAGCGAGGGACTCGGGTAGCCGGTCGTGAAGACGTCACCCCGCATGATTGCCGACGGTTCTACGCCACGACGATGGTGTCCAATGGGGTGAATGTTGAGGATGTGCGGCGGCTCATGGGTCACGAAACTGTAGATCAAGTGATGGAGTACATGCGGTCTGCATCGGGATACGAGAAGGACGCGGCGGAGGTGCTTTCGCGGGTGATGAACTCGGTTGCACCCAGCGCGACCGGGGACCAGGACGACCAGGACGACCAGGACGGCGACGATGAATGACGACGACAAACGCAGAGTGTCGATTCCCTTTCTGGATGATATGGGGGTGGACAATGAGCGTGCCCGATATTGGCGTGAGCACTTCCCCGATGGTGACGGCGAGTGTCCAGAGGATTGGGGGGAACTCGGTGGTGCGAGCGTGCAGTTCATACGAGTGTGTCGGGACCCGGAGCGGCAGCGGGTGGTGGGGACGTTCGTGTTGTTCTGGAAAGGTGGAAAGCCCTTTCGTGCCGGGGTGGTCTACCCATTGAAGGGCAAGCCTTCTATCCCGTTTGAGCGGACGATGTACGAATCAACGGACTGGTGGGCCGACGGTCGTACCCAGGGGTCAACGCCACCGTCGGAGTTGTTTTCAGGTGGCGGGTGGGGTGGTGAGGTTCTACGGACTGGCAGGCGACGGCCTGGGGTTGAGTTTGTGCCGTCCGGCGACGGCGATCACCGGTGGCGATTCCCTGGGGCGAACGGCGAGTTCAAGGTTCGGTGGTCATTGTTGGCACCGGCGTTGTTCCGTCTCAGGTCTGCAGGGCATCAGCGAGTTTCGGTGCTGCTAGTGCAAGGTGCCGTGCAGCATATGGGGCGAGAGTAGACACGTAGGGCGAGTTCTGGCCTATACTGGCCTCCAGATGATCGGACCTTCGACCGATCACCGTGTAGGACCTTTCCCCGTCGGTAGCCTAATCGCCTGCAGTAGCCCGCAGGCTGTTCGGCATATCTTGTGCCGGGAATGGACTACCACCATGGCAAACACAATGGGCAAGCGCAGAGAGGCGCTAAAGGCTCAGGTTGAACGCCGTCGATACGAGACGATGACTCAGGCTGCAGAGCGGACGCAGTTGTCCGTGCGCAGTATCCGGCGTTACATCGCCGAAGGAAAGTTGACTGGTTACAGAGTCGGACAGCGGACTATCCGCCTTGACCCCGATGAAGTAGACGCGCTATTCACTCCTACGACAAAGTGGTCGGGGGTGGCGTGAATGTTCCCCGAACAGGACGAAACCCCCACCGGCAGGGCAGCGAGTGGGGGGCTAACAGGGCAGACGGGGAGATCGTCTGAACCTGACTATATCACCCCCACAACGGACGTTCCCACTGCTGAGCAGTGGTCACAGATGGACGCTCACAATGAGAGAGCGTTGCTGTGGTGCCTCATGCACTGCAGGTACGCCGATGTACTCCACTTTTGCGAGGACCAGGACCCCCGCGCGCTGTACGCAGAACCACGTCGGGTGGCACTGCGAGCACTGGTGACCGTTGCACGGCGAGAAGTTGAGGACGGGCACGGAGACGCTACCGTTGTTCACCACTCGGTGAACGCGGAAGTCATGGACTACGACGGGCCGGAGACGCTGGAGGCTCTAGCGGAGATTCGCCGGACGACACCCTACGGAGCGAACACATGGACCATCCCTGACTTGTGGCAGGCGGTGAAACGTGCCCGACTGTTCCGGGCGCTGGACTCGGCAGGCCGTGACCTGATCGGCACGGCGGAGACGCGGGACCCATCCCGGTTCGCGGAGACGCTACGCCGGTTGGAATACCTCCCCAGGTTGGCAGCGGCGACAGGCATCGGTGATGACGGCGACGATGAACGGAGGACGGCATGAACAACCTAGATCAACTGGAGTTCATGGGCACCCCCGAAGCCCTCGGCCCTGGGCGCGCATCAGAGCCGTTGAACAATACCCCGGCACCCCGTGGCACCCGTGAGAGCGTCAGAGCATCCCACGGGCCGGACACCCCGGTTGCCGAAGCGGTAGCGGCAGCGCGCCGGGCAAGCATCCCGGACGACCTACCGAACGGGCCGGAGAAGATCGTGTTCACTCACTCCCAAACCACCCGGAAGGTCTGGCAGGCGGCGAGGTCGAGACTCGGTTCACCGTGGGCCGTCCTCGGTTGCGTTATCGCCCGCACCGTCGCGGCAACAGGTCCCCATGTCCAACTTCCCCCACTGGTCGGTGGGCACATGTCGTTGAATCTTCTGGTGGGGCTGGTGGGTGACCCCGGTGGCGGCAAGGGCACGGCGGAGGCAATTGCTGACAGCCTGTTCACCGTCGAGGACGACCGGGGCAACCCCGTGGAGGTTCCCGAACTTCCCCTCGGTTCCGGTGAAGGTATCGCCGAACTGTTCACCCGGCGCGACTTCCCCGGCGACGGAGAGCCGGTATCCCTTACTCCAGACCGGGTGTTGTTCCGGGTGCCTGAGATTGACTCGCTGAGCGCGTCAGCGTCACGGCGAGAGGCCACGATTCTGCCCACGCTGAGACAGGCGTTCATGGGCGAGCCGTTAGGCCATACCGGCGCGACCTCGGCGACGACACGTAACGTTGCGGCTCACACCTACCGGTTATGTGTCGTGATGGGGATACAGCCTCGGCGGGCCGGTGGATTGCTCAGGGATGCAGACGGAGGCACCCCACAGCGGGTGTTGTGGTTGCCGGTGAGTGACCCCGGCGCGCCTGACACCCCACCCGGTGGCCCCGGACAGACCGCTATCCGCTTGCCCCTTGGTGCCAGGGCACACAATGGGGTTGCCCCGCTGGTGATGACCCTTCCCCCGGAGGTTGCACTGCAAGTGCAGTCCAACCGGCTACGGAGGCTGAGAGGTGATGCTGTCGTGGGGTTGGACGGGCACCTGTTGTTGACCCGTGAGAAGGTCGCAGCAGCATTGGCGCTCATGGACTCCAGAGCGGCTATCTCGG
>NZ_MKKI01000043.1 GCF_001942345.1 Corynebacterium sp. CNJ-954 | reverse complement strand
TGGTGCTCCTGGCGCTCCCGCTTCGCCGGGTGCGGCTGCACCGTCGGCCCCGGGCGCTCCGGGCGCGGTGTCAGCCCCGGTGCTCCCTCGGCCCCTGGTGCTCCTGGCGCTCCCGCTTCGCCGGGTGCGGCTGCACCGTCGGCCCCGGGCGCTCCGGCAGCTGCCGCTACCGCGGCGGCCCCCAAGACGGGAAGCTCGGCGTCCAAGGAGAAGCCGAAGAAGAAGCGTGAGCCGATCATGATCGGCGAGAAGTCCCTCGGGCAGTGGGGCAAGCTCGCCGGCATCGGTCTGGTCATCGCCGCCGTTGCGGTGGCTGTGGTTATCTTCGTCGCCCGGTGGATCTACGACCTGTCCGGTGTGCAGAACTTCATGGAGACCTACCCCGGTGAGTACCACCTCCCGGACTTCGTCGACGACGGGTTCCCGGCCTGGGCACGGTGGTCCCACTTCCTGAACTTCTTCTTCATGGCGATGATCATCCAGTCCGGTCTGCGGGTCCGTCAGCAGCAGAAGCCCCCGGCGGTCTGGCAGCCGAAGAAGGGCGGCAAGAAGATCAGCATCCACCTGTGGCTGCACACCTCACTGGACCTGCTGTGGATCCTCAACGGCGTGATCTTCATCGTCCTGCTGTTCATCTCCGGCCACTGGGCCCGCATCGTGCCCACCAGCTGGGAAGTCTTCCCCAACATGCTCACCAACATGCTGCAGTACGCCTCACTGAACTGGCCGCACGAGAACGGCTGGGTCAACTACAACAGCCTGCAGCAGATCATGTACTTCGTCATCGTGTTCATCGCCGCACCGCTGGCGATCATCTCCGGTCTGCGGATGAGCGAGTGGTGGCCGAAGAACGCCACGAAACTGAACAAGATCTACCCGGCACCGGTGGCACGTAAGATCCACTTCCCGACGATGCTGTTCTTCGTGATGTTTATCGTCGTCCATGTGTTCCTGGTGTTCGCCACCGGTATGACGAAGAACCTGAACCACATGTTCGCCGGTACCCCTGCCGAAGGCTGGGGCGGGTTCTTCTGGATGCTCGGTGCGGTGATCGTGACCGTGGGAGTGCTCTTCGCGACGCGCCCGCTGGTGCTCGCGCCGATCGCCTCACGCTTCGGCCAGGTCAGCGCCCGGTAGGAGAGGCGCGCCCGTGTCGAGGGGCTCGGCACAACGACAGTGAAGGCGGGGGACGGTTTCCGGTCATGGAAACCGTCCCCCGCCTTTTTCACGGGTGCGGTGCCCGGCGTCGGTGACAGACGACCCGCCGGCGGCGGCTCGTCATTCCGTCACGGCAGTCGATGTGTCCACTCGTCGGTGGAGAACTTCTCGTCGCACCTCGCCCGTGCGGCGGTGAGATCGTCCTCGGTGATCGTCCCCTCGGAGGCGGCGTACTTGTCCCGGAAGTGGTTGAAGAACACGTCAAGGATCTCCGAACGGGGCATCTGTGTCTGAGACCTCATCGGGTCGACACGCTTCACCGCGGAGCGCTGACCCTTGTCCCGCATCTTCTCCTTGCCGATACGCAGAACTTCCATCATCTTCTCGGCGTCGATGTCGTAGGACATGGTGACATGATGGACCATCCATCCGTTGCTGAACCGCTTCTGCGCAGCTCCGCCGATCTTTCCCTGTTCCGAGGCGATGTCGTTCAGAGGTACGTAGCGTGCCCGGATCCCGACCTTCTCCAACGCCTCCATCGTCCATTCGTCGAGGAACGGGTAGGACTGTGCGAAGCTCAACCCGTCCACCAGGGATTGCGGGACAACCAGTGAATAGGTCACGCAGTTGCCCGGCTCCATGAACATGGCACCACCCCCGGTGACCCGGCGGGAGACGGTGATCCCGTGGCGGTCGGCGCCGTCCTGGTTGATTTCATTGGAGTATGACTGGAACGATCCGATCACCACCTGTGGTGCATTCCACTCCCACAACCGCATGAACGGTTTCCGCCGACCAGCGGCGACGTCCTCGGTGAGTGTTTCATCGAGGGCGACGTTGACCATCGGGTCGACGCTTGGGCCGTGGATCACCTCAAGATCGAGGTCGTCCCAGCTCACTGCATGCCCGAGCGCCCGGCGGACTGCGACACCTACTCCGTCCGGGGTGATGCCGAACAGAACGTCATCGGGATTCACTGCCTGGGAGATCCTGGCGGAGACGTCGGCGGCGCTGAGGTCGGCGGGCGCACCTTCCAGTGAACGGGTCATCCGCCCGAGCGTCTCATCGGGCTCCAGGAAGAAGTCACCGGCGATGCGGACACCGGACAGCGTTCCCGCTGACGTGCCGTCGGCCCCGGTGACCTCGAGATCGACGACGATCAGTTTTCCCCCGGGGACTTTGTATTCTCCGTGCATCGACTGGCCTTTCTTACGGTGAGGGGCAGGAGGTGGCGTGCCGCCCTGGTTTTTCCGCGAACCAGCCTACGCCCGACCCCAGGCTCAGCCCCGCAGCGCCAGAGCGAAGGGAAGGACGGCACGGGCACCGGCCTTGCGCAGTTCCCGGCCGGCGAGTGTCATCGCCCAGCGGGAACCGATCTCGGTATCCACCAGTAACACGACCTGCCCGTCGACGGCCTCAGCTGTCGCCGGATCCACATTGAATGCGCCGTGAAGATTCTGCACGCGGTAGGCGCTGTTCACGTCAGGGGAACCCGGATCCCGGGTGTAGGAGAGTGGGCCGGCCTCCGTCATCCTTCCGATCTGTGCCAGGCCGCGGGCCAGATCAGCACAGGTCACCGGACGTGTCGTACTCGGCATGCCGGCAACGACCGTCGGGCGCTCCTCCCACTCCCATTCCTTGAGCGCGGTGATGCACCAGTCGGCGATGTTCTTCGGCACGGGAGCATCCTCGGCACCGTTCGCCAGGAAGCTGCGCAGCACCTGACCGGGGCCGAGGTCGGTGAACCGGGCGACGGCGCGACCGGCGGACACGCGTTCGTCCACCGGTATCTTCCCTTTCAACGGGACACCGATCGTGGCCATGCCGGACGGCCACTGACCGCGCGGCTCGACGGGAACACCGATTCCGGACAGGATCCGGCGGGCGCCGGCGGTGCTGCTGTCGTCGACACCGGACTCCCACCACTGGCCGGCACAGACATCGCACCGACCACAGTCATGCGCGTGCGGATCGTCGAGGGTCTCAGCCAGGAAACGCATGCGGCACCGGTGCCCCGCCTCGTACTCCAGCATGGCGTCGGCCTCCCTGCGGCGGGCCTCGGCCACTGCCGCATACCGCTCTGCATCATAGGACCACGGGAGGCCGGTGGAGACGAAGCCGCCCTGTACCCGGTCGACAGCCCCATCGACCTGGAGAGTCTTCAGCAACAACTCCAACCGGGAACGTTTCACACCGACCAGGGGCTCCAAGGCCGGTACCGACAGCGGGGCATCAGCCTCAGACAACGCGGACAGCACAGCCTGCGCCTCGTCTTCGTCCGGCATCGAGGCCGTGGCGAAGTACTCCCAGATATTCGAGTCCTCGTTGCCGGGGAGGAGCAGGACGTCCGCATTGTCCGTGGCACGTCCGGCACGTCCCACCTGCTGGTAGTACGCCACTGCAGAACTCGGCGCCCCGAGATGGACCACAAAGCCGAGGTCGGGTTTGTCGAAACCCATACCCAGGGCGCTGGTGGCGACCAGCGCCTTGACGTCATTGTCCTTCAGCGACTGCTCCAGGCGTGCCCTGTCCTCGGCGTCGGTGCGTCCGGTGTAGGACGCCACGTTCCAGCCTGCCTCGGACAACGCACGTGTGGTGTCCTCAGCCGCGGACACCGTCAGGGCGTAGACGATGCCGGAGCCCTGGAAGTCACCGAGATGCTGGGTGAGCCACCCGATGCGGTGTTCGGCCGAGGCAGTCGGCGCCACACCCAGACGGAGCGAGTCCCGGGAGAGCGCACCCCGGACGACCATGGTGTTGTCACCGAGCTGTGCGGCGACATCGGTGACCACGCGGGTATTCGCCGTCGCCGTCGTCGCCAACACCGGAAGGTCAGCGGGGAGACCGTCGAGGAGTGCGCCGATCCGCCGGTAGTCCGGACGGAAGTCGTGCCCCCAGTCTGAAATACAGTGCGCCTCATCGACCACGATCATCCCTACGCCGGCGCGGGACGGGTCGAGCAGGACGTCGAGGACATTGGTGCGGAACTTCGGGTTGGTCAGACGCTCCGGGGAGATCAGCAACACATCCAGGTCGCCCGCCGTGAGACTGTCGAGAACGGAATCCCACTCCGTCGCATTCGATGAGTTGATCGTCGCAGCGTGGACTCGGGCACGCCCGGCAGCGGCGACCTGGTCGCGCATCAGGGCCAGCAGGGGAGAGATGATCAACGTCGGGCCACGTTCGGCGCCGTACCCCTCCCGTATGAGGCGGGCGGCGACGAAGTACACCGCCGATTTCCCCCACCCGGTTCGCTGGACGACGAGTACGCGCCGGTGGTCGTTGACGAGGGCGGCGATGGCGTCGAACTGGCCGTCGCGGAAGGTCGCGTCCGGGTTCCCCGTCAACTCACGCAGGATCTCGGTCGCGCGGACGCGGAGTCGGTCATCGAAGGGGTTCTCACTGGCCATGCCGTCCACCCTAGAACACGGGCCGGACATGAAACCCTTCGTCGAGAGAACCGTCGGTCAGTCCGTCCAGTCATCCGACCTGACCACCACGATTCCCCCGGCGATGAGTGCCAGGACGATCACCCCGCCGATCGTCATCATCAGGTAGCCCACCGCCCACAGTCCGGTGATGTCGGTGTAGCCATCGGACACTGCGAACGCAGTCGTGAAGCCGGCCAACCCACCCAGTGCCACGGTGAAGGGCCCCGTCCACCTCCACCTGGTCCGGATGCTCAGCCACACGAGGGTGCCGAACGCAGAGACCACGGCGCCGATACCCATCACGATGTCGATGTTCCCGCCCGGACCCCAGCTGAACCAGAGGAGCCACAGGGCAACACCGGCAGCTATGCCAGTGATCGCAGCACGTGCATTGCCCCAGCGCGCCCTCGGATCGGGAGCGGGGGAGGACCTCTGCTTCTCCACTACGTGGACGGCGAGGATCAGGAGTGCACAGAGCACGAGCACGGGGCCACCGAACAACAACATCGTGTGCCCTATACTGAGGAGCTTCTCTACGGTGGTCATGAGTCCACACCCCCGGCGCTACCTGTGTCACCTGTGCTCCTCCGGTTCGGTGAGGGCCGGCTCCTGACGAGTACGACGACAGTGGCGATGATCGCCAGGATGAAACCGGCGATGAAGATGACCATCAGATACCCCACACCCCACAGGCCCGTGGTGTCGTAGAAGCTGGCGTCAACAGCGAAAGTCGAGGAGAAGCCGAACAAGCCTCCGAGCGCCACGACGAACGGGCCTGTCTGCCGCCACCGGGTCACGGCGCCGATCCCGATAACGGCAGCGAGGGCAGTGATGACGGCTCCGACGATTGCCCAGGTCGCGTAGCCGGAGGGATCGCCCCAGCTGAACCAGAGCAGCCACAGTGAGACGCCGACCGCGATACCGCAGAATGCGGCACCGACATTACCCAGCGATCTGCCGTCCGTCCGGAGTTCGTCGGCGTTGTCCCGCTCCGACAAATGCATGAGCACCAGTACGAGAGCCGCCACGCCCATGGGAATCCCGCCGAAGAGCAGAATTACCCTCAGAACTCCCAGAAGTGTCTGTGCAGTACTCATGTGCCAAGCCTAGTGAACGTTAACCGCATTGGCATCGTGGTGAAACATTTGTCGACTAACATTACTGCGATGGGATTGAGAACACGTAAGCTCCTGCGCAGCCCCGCCGTGATGATCGGGGTGGGAGCGGTCGCCGGAATGGTCTTCGGGTTGATTGTCGGCGACTGGGCGGCAAACCTGCAGTTTATCGGGGACATGTTCATCCGGCTGATCCAGATGTCGATCGTTCCCCTGGTCATGGCGTCCGTCATTGTGGCGACCGGCTCAATGTCCGGGAAAGGGACAGGTCTGGTTGCGGCACGGACATTCGGGTGGATGTTCGCCTTCTCCTTCCTTGCCGCTGTTCTCGCCTGGGGTCTCGGCAGTGTGATCAGACCCGGGGACGGGATGGTCTTCACCGGCGAACTGGATCCGTCTCTCCAGGAGGGGGCACAGCAGGCGGGGACGTGGCAGGACACCCTGCTGGGGTTCGTGTCCACCAATGTCGTTGAAGCGATGGCGAATGCCGACATGTTGCCGATCATCGTGTTCTCCCTGATCTTCGGAATCGCGTTGAACCGCTACATGGCGCAGACCGGGAACCGTACGTTGATCGGGATCTTCGAGGGCATCCAGGCCGTGGTGCTCACCATGATCCAGTACGTGATGTACATCGCCCCGGTCGGGGTCTTCTGCCTGTTGGCGTCCCTGACCGGTGAACAGGGGGTCGCGGTGATCACGTCGGCGGTGAAGTACCTTGTGACCACCTTGATCGGTGTGCTGATACTCATGGCCGTCTTCGTGCTCGTCATCTGGGCACGAACCCGGCTGAACGTGTGGAAGTTGCCGGCCAAACTGGTCGAACAGACAGTTGTCGCGGTGACGACCACGAGTTCCGCCGTCACTTTCCCCACCGTGCTTCGCAACACCGTGGAGAAGGTCGGGGTGCGCCCGAGGGTCGCGAACTTCACTCTCTCCATCGGCCTGACCATGGGGTCCTACGGGGCGGTCCTCAACTACATGATCGTGATCCTGTTCCTGGCACAGGCAGGGGGAGTGGAGCTGACTTTCGGACAGATCGTCCTGGGTGTGGCACTGTCGATCATGCTGAATATGGGGACAATCACCGTTCCCGGCGGATTCCCCGTCGTCGCCATGTTCCTGGCAGCCTCGCTGGATCTTCCCGTCGAGGCGGTCGGCCTGCTGATCGCGGTGGACTGGTTCACCGGGATCCTGCGGACCTTCCTCAACGTCAACGGCGACACCTTCGTGGCGATGCTCGTCGCGGCGTCCGACGACGACATCGACCGTGACATCTACGACGGACGTCGGACCTTCGATCCAGACATCGACCTTGCCGAAGACGCCCCGGCGGGCCAGGGGCCCGTACCGGAGGAGCAGTAATGGCGGACCCGCTGATCGGAGGGGTCGGCTGTCCACACTGGAGCACCTCCCGAGACATTGTCGCGATCAGGTTCCACTGCTGCGGGCGGACGTACCCGTGTCTGCACTGCCATGATGAGGCGGAAGGCCACCGTATCGTCACCTGGCCGCGCGCACTCTTCGACACCGGGGACGCCGTGCTGTGTCGGGCCTGCGGTCACTGGATGACGGTGCAGGCGTATCTCGACAGCGGCTCGTGCTGCCCCGGCTGTGCGGCGTCCTTCAACCCCGGGTGCTCTCGTCACGCCCACCTGTACTTCGACGTCGACGGGGTGTGATACAGCAGTTCCTGAGTCTGTGCGCTGCGGTATGACATACAGGCGACGACCAGCAGGTACAGTCTGCGGGTGACGGGGCCGTCGGGCGGACCGTCACTGAGAAGAACCACCGGATACCTGAAATTTTGGAGAGTCACCGTGACCCCTACACCGGTTGCCGCACCCCTGGAGCTGCCGTGCGGCACCACACTGAAGAACCGACTTGTGAAGGCCTCCACGAGTGAAGGCCTGGCGACCCCCTCGGGTGGGCCGTCCAACCAGCACCTCGACCTGTACCGACGGTGGGCCCACGGTGGATCCGGTCTCGTCGTGACCGGCGGCGTGATGGTGGACTCCGAGCACCGGGGCGAGCCGGGGTCCGTCGTCGCCACCGATGACCGCCACCTTGACATGCTGCGTAGTTGGGCTACGGCCGGTACGGTGAACGACACCCACCTGTGGATGCAGCTCAATCATCCGGGCAAGCAGTCGCCGCGGAGCATCAACAAATACCCCGTCGCCCCCAGCGCGGTCCCGATGGCGGGCCGCATCGGCCGCTACTTCGCTGATCCCCGCGAGCTCACAGTCTCCGACATCGACCTGATCGTGTGGCGCTTCGCCTACACTGCGTTGATCGCTCGGGAGACCGGGTTCACCGGTGTGCAGATCCAGGCAGGGCACGGCTACCTCATCAACCAGTTCCTGTCCCCGGCGGACAACCTGCGCACCGACGAGTACGGCGGTGACCTCGAAGGGCGCATGCGTCTGCTCACCGAGGTCTACCGCGCGGTGCGCAAGAAGGTCGGCGACGACTTCCCCGTCTCGGTGCGTATCAATGCGTCGGACGGAGTGTCCGGTGGCTTCGGTGAAGAGGAGTCGCTCCGGGTCGCCCAGAAGCTCGCCGAGTTGGGAGTGGACGTCATCGAGGTGTCCGGCGGTACGTACGCTGCTCCGTTGATGCTCGGTGACGAGGTCGATGCCACCGGCGATACCGGGGAGATCTTCTTCGGCGACCAGGCCCGCCGCATCCGAGAGGCCGTGGATGTCCCTGTGCTGGTCACCGGAGGGTTCCGGTGTGCCGCAGACGTGGAGAAAGGGTTGGACGACGGGCTGGGCGACCTGATCGGCATGGCGCGCCCGATGGTCCTCATCCCTGAACTGGCCAACGAGATCATCGTCCACGGTGACCGGGAGCGCGTGCGACTGCCCCGGTTGACGACGCATATCGGGTCGCTCGATGAGCACGCCGAATCGTTGGTGGGGGTGGCCTGGTACGAGATGCAGATGGACCGGATCACCGACGGACGGGCCATTGGTGGAGACGGACTGGCGGCCCTGTGGTTCGCGGCGAAGCGGCACGGCGTGAGGGCGATGTTCCCCCAGCGCTGATCTGAGTCACCGCAGAGGGCATTTTCCTGCCCGGTGGTGATCCGTACGGTGACTCAGATCCCGTCCGTTGCCGTTGACGACTCCGGGAGACGTACCTACACTCGTGAGCACTGTAAACATGTAGGGACATGTCCATCGGACCGGAAGGCACCATGTCAGAAACCCATGATCACCGCTCGAATCCGGAACGTCCGTTCGACGTCGTACTTTTCGGCGCCACCGGCTTCGCCGGCGGGCTCACCGCTGACTACCTGGCCGGACACCTGCCCGAGTCGGGCAGGATGGCTCTGGCCGGACGCAACCACGGCAAGCTCGAGGCGGTGCGGGACCGGCTCATCAGTGACAGTCCGTCGATCTCGGATATCGGGCTGCTGCACGCCGACTCGACGGATCCGACCTCTCTGCGTGAGGTCGCCCGCTCAGCGAAGGTCGTCATCACCACGGTGGGGCCGTACCTCGAGTACGGGGCAGATCTTGTCGCCGCCTGTGCAGAGGAGGGTACCGACTATGTGGACCTGACCGGCGAGCCGGAGTTCGTCGACCGGATGTTCCTGGAGAATGACGCCACAGCGAGGAAGACCGGAGCCAGGCTCGTCCACGCGTGCGGATTCGATTCGATTCCCCATGACCTCGGAGCGCTGTACACCGCCAGGCAGCTTCCCGGAGACGTGCCGATGCAGGTCCGTGGTGTCGTCCGGACCAATGCGTCCTTGTCCGGCGGGACGCTGCACTCCGGGCTGAAGCAGTTGTCACGTCTGCGTCCGATGTGGCAGGCGGCGTCGGAACGGCGCAAGGCCGAGTCACGCCCGTCCGACCGGCGGGCACGGTTGGCGGTCGGACTGCCCCAGCGTGACCGCGTCACGGGAACATGGTTGATTCCGTTGCCGACGATCGACGGTCAGATCGTCACGCGGTCGGCCCTCACCGCACCGTCGGCCGACGACTACGGCCCGGAATTCACCTACTCGCACAATGCCGGCGCGAAGAAGTTCCGCACGGTCCCGGCCTCTGTCCTCGGATTCGTGCTCGGCATCGCGGCGGTACAGATCCCGCTGGTGCGGCGGGCGGTCGCGCAGAGGATCGCTGCGGGTGACGGGCCGTCACAGGAGCGCCGGGACAGGACCTGGTTCACCGTCGAGTTCGTGGGTTCGGCGGCGGGGAAGACCGTCCACACCCGTGTGAGCGGGGGAGACCCGGGATACACGGAGACGGCCAAGATGCTGGCGGAGTCGGCGCTGTCGCTGGCGTTCGACGACAATCCCCGCCTCGCCGGTCAGCTCACCACGGCAACGGCCATGGGGGAGAACCTCATCGACCGGCTGACTGCGGCGGGGCTGACGTTCGAGGTGCTCGGCTACTCGGTGTGACCGGGCATTCACAGGACATACGCTGAACCCGGTCCCACCGTCCGCAAAGACGGTGGGACCGGGTTCATTCTTCGGGGTGGCTGACGGGACTCGAACCCGCGACACCCAGGATCACAACCTGGTGCTCTACCAGCTGAACTACAGCCACCATGCATGCATAACGGCAACCAGGCCCGGCGTCGTTGCTGCAGCGGGATTCATACTAGACCACGCCCGGCGACCACACCAAACGTGCCGCTCACCGTCAGATCGGGTTGGCCTCGGACGCTGCTTCGGCGCACTCCTTGGCCTCGCCGTTGGTGGGGCCGGGAGCAGGGACGAACAAGGCACGGCGGTAGTAGTCGAGTTCACGGATGGATTCGCGGATGTCCGCCAGTGCCCGGTGCTGCATCCCCTTGTCCGGCTGGTTGCTGTACGCGCGTGGGTACCAGCGGCGGGCGAGCTCCTTGATGGAGGACACGTCGATCATGCGGTAGTGCAGGAACGCATCCAGGTCGGGCATGTACCGGGAGATGAACTTACGGTCACTGGCGATGGAGTTACCTGCCAGGGGCGCGGCCCCGGCAACGGGCACGTACTTCTTGAGATACTCCACGACCTGTGCTTCCGCGTCGGCGACACCCACCGGGCTCTCACGGATCTGCTCGGTGAGACCGGAGTCTGCGTGCATCCTGGTGACGAAGTCGTCCATGCCGGCGAGTTCGTCCTCGGAGGCGTGGATCACGATGTCGATGCCGTCGTCCAGCGGGGTCAGGTCGGCGTCCGTGACGACGACGGCGATCTCGACGAGGACGTGCCGGTCCGGGTCGAGGCCGGTCATCTCGCAGTCAGCCCAGACGATCCGGTCGTTCTTGGCGATCTGGTTCGGGGTCATGAGTACAGGACCTTACTCGTGACCCGGGTCTTCAGCCATGCGGGAGTACGCCGCGCCGAACACCGGAGCGGTCATGCGGCGGGGAAGGTACGTGGACAGGACGTTCGCCACCTTCGACAGGCCACCGGGTACGACACGCAACTTGTTCACCGCAAGTGCGTCGAGGGTCTCCGTCGCGCAGTCCGGGTACGTCGTCCACACGAAATCCGGGGTGGCCCGGTCGACGATCGTCCTCTGCGCATCGTCCTTCACCTCTTCACGCACCGGCCCCGGTGCCAGGAGAGTGCAGCGGACGCCGGTGTCCTTCAGCTCGTAGTGCAGTGCTTCGGTGAAGGTGTTCACCATGGCCTTCGTGCCGACGTAGGTCGCATTGTTCGGTATGGCGGCGTTGCCGGCGACCGAGCCCACGTTGACGATCCCGGCGTCCCCGCCGGCCACCATGCCCGGGAGGACGGCAGAGGTGAGCTCGAAGACCGCGGTGGCGTTGAGTTCGAACTGGAGACGTTCATAGGACGGGTCGAGTGTGCGGAACTCGCCGAACGTGGCGACACCGGCGGAGTTGACGATGATGTGGACATCCCGCGTCGTGAGCTCGTCGATCAGGGTGGCACGTGCCGACGCATCGGCGAGGTCGCAGGCGCGGATCTCGGTGCTGATGTCGGGACGGGCGGTGGCGAGTTCGTCGCGGATCTGCTCCATCGGCCCGGTGGTACGTGCGACAAGCAGCAGATTGTGTCCGCGGCGACCGAGTTCCAGTGCGATCGCCTGACCGATTCCCGACGATGCGCCGGTGACAACGGCGACGCGGTCCGGGCCGGGGGCGGGGAGGGAGGAATGTCGGTGGGAACGGCGGAACACGATGGTGGGACTCCTCTGTGTGGGCGGGACGAAAGGCCATTTCAGGCTACACGGAGGACTCGCTGCAGGGGACAGGCCGACTGCATCGGGTCGGTGTGCCGGTCGGGGGCGTTGCGCGATCGTTATGTGGGAAACAGGGGTGGGCGGGGTAGGGTTGAGGCCCATTCTGGGGACGAAGTCGTCGGTTAAGGGAAAGAGGGGTGGAAATCGGGGTTGCTCCAGCCCCGGATAGCACCCCCGTACGGAACAACATTAGCAGGTGGATAGTAGTCGCTTTACCCTGTAACTGACGTTCACTAACGACGAGAGGACCTACAATGTCCACACAATCCGGCGAGGGTGGCACAGCGTCCGGTGCCGTCACTGAGGCGACGAGCACTGACGTGGAGGAAGACGGCACGTCCACCGACGAACAGCGTCATGCAGGGGACGTGGAGCGGGCCAACAACCGAAAACGCTTCATCGGTCTGGGTGTCGGTCTTGTTCTGGCCGTCGCGATCTACTTCCTCTTCCCGTCCAACGGCGCAGACCTGGTGAACGAGGCGCATCCGGACGACGAGAACGGGCCGTTCTCACTCAGCGCCATGAGCATCACGGCAGCAGTCATGGTGCTGATGGGCGCATGGTGGATGACAGGTGCCCTGCCGTTGGCGGCGACGGCGATGATTCCGTTGGTTGTGTTTCCGATTCTCCAGGTCGCGTCGATGGAGGACGCTGCTTCTCCGTACGCGGACCCGACGATCTTCCTCTTCATGGGTGGGTTCGTCCTGGCGCTCGGGATCCAGCGCTGGGGGCTGCACCGCCGGTTGGCTCTGCTGGTGGTCTATGCGGTCGGGACGAAGCCGAAGCAGCTGGTCCTGGGCTTCATGATCGCCACCGGGTTCATGTCCATGTGGGTATCCAACACGGCGACCGCCGTGGTGATGCTTCCGATCGGGGTGTCAGTGTTGTCCCTCACCGCCGAACGTGTCGGTGGACACAAGAACCAGAAGAAGTTCGCGACCGCGCTCATGTTGGCTATCGCCTACGCGGCGTCCATCGGCTCACTCGGAACGCTCATCGGTACGCCGCCTAACGCCTTCATGGCGGCGTACATGTCCTCGACACACGGGATTGAGATCGGATTCGGGCGCTGGATGATGGTTGGTCTTCCACTGGCCATCGTGTTCACGGTCTTGGCCTGGCTAGTCCTGGTGACTGTCTTCAAACCGGAGACGGATGAGATCCCCGGTGGCAAAGAGCTCATCCGCAAAGAGATCGACGACATGGGGAAAATCACCCGGCCGGAGGTCGTCGCCGGGATCATCTTCCTGTGCACCGCAATCGCCTGGATCACTATCCCGTTGCTCGCCGAGTATGTGTCGTGGTGGACAATCAGCATCGCCGATGCAGCTATTGCCATGACCGCGGCAGTGGTGATGTTCATCGTCCCGGTCAACAAACGGGGCACCCGGGTGATGGACTGGGAGCACGCCAAGGCGCTTCCGTGGGATGTCCTGATTCTCTTCGGTGGTGGACTTTCACTCTCGTCGATGGTGACCGCGTCCGGCCTCTCCCTGTGGATCGGCGAGATGGTCAAGGGCATGGAGGTGCTGCCGATCGTCCTCCTGGTCTTTGCGATCACCGCGGTCGTTCTGGCGTTGACCGAGTTCACCTCGAACACCGCGACCGCGGCAACCTTCATCCCGATCATGGGTGGTGTGGCCATCGGTATCGGTCTGACGGGCGACGGCATGATGAACATCATGCTCCTTGTCGCCCCTACCGCCCTGGCCGCCACCTGTGCGTTCATGTTGCCGGTGGCCACGCCGCCGAATGCCATCGCCTACGGGTCCGGTTATGTCAGGGCCGGGGACATGCTCAAGGGTGGCCTGTGGTTGAACATCATCGCGGTGTTCCTGATCACGCTGACGGTGTTCGCGCTCGCCGTGCCCGTGTTCGGTCTGACGTTCGGATAGTCACAACCCACCTGTCCCGGCGCACGGTCGCGCGCCGGGTCCCTTTCCGGGGAAGTTTTCCCGCATAGTAGCGTCAGACCGCGATGTCTTCAGGCTATGTAGAGAGTGAGCGGATGCAGTGCCCCCCGAAGTGACCCCGTCGTCGGGCATCCCGTCTTCAGAGCGTGGACACGTCGGCATCGGCAGACGGCGTGACCGGATTGGCCGCGTCGGTTGGGTCGACGCGGCCAAAGGCCTCTGCATTCTGCTGGTCGTCGCCGGGCACGCGAACATCACCCTGAACAACAACGGTTACGACACCGGCATCTGGGAGAGGGTAAGCCTGATGCTCGGGCCATTCCGCATGCCGCTGTTCTTTCTGCTGACGGGCCTTTTCGCGGCCAGAGCCCTCTCTGAACGCTGGCGGTCGTTCGCCGACCGTCGGGTCTGGATCATGGTGTGGCTGTTCGTGCTGTGGGTGCCGATCCGGGAGATCTGGTTGTCGATGGTGCCGCTCACCTCCGTGGGGAACAGCAACGGTATTCCTGCACCACAGGGCCTCGATCCGGAGAACTGGGGGCCGATGGCCGAACGCATCGTACTGTCGGTGCTGGGGCCGGAATCCTACCTGTGGTTCGTGTACGCGCTGGCGTTGTTCGCCGTCGTGTCGAAACTGACACGTCGGATACCACCGGTGATCCAGCTTCTGGCGGCCATGGCCCTCAGCGTGCTGAGCCCCTTGGCGGAGTTCGGCTGGCCGTGGAACGACATTCTGCGGACGTACTTCTTCTACCTGCTGGGCATGTACGGCGCACCATGGATCCACCGGCTGGCTCACCGTCGCTCACTGTGGGTCATCGCCGGTTCGGTGTCCGTCTACGCAGCGGTCGCGATATGGATCGACGCAACCCACGACCACTTCAACTTCGGGCTCAACGGACCCGTCCGGCTGTTCCTGGCCCTGGTGGGGATCATCGCCGTCATCAGTGTGTTCTCCTACATGGATTCCTGGCGGGTCACCGTGCCGTTCAGCACGGTCGGGTCACGGACACTTCCAGTGTTCCTCATGCACATCATGGTGCTGGCGACCGTGGCCTTCGTCCTCGACCTCGTCCTCCCGGCGGATCCGGGGCTACCTCTGCAGCCGCTGATCCTCGCGGGCATCGCCGCCGTGCTCTGTCTCGGACTCCACAAGGTACTCGTGGCGTGCGGCTTCTCGTGGCTGTTCCAGCGACCGCAGTGGATGCGGCGACGCTACCTCGCCAGTGAACGGAGACGACGCGAACCGTAACGGCCCCGTCCTGCGACGCCCGTACAGGGGACGGGAAGTGGACATGTGACGGCCTACTCGCGTTATCGTGGCCGCGTGTCCACCCGTAACCACCGCCTCGACCGTGCCAAAGGGATCCTCATCTTCACCGTCGTCCTGGGACACCTGTTGGCGAGGGCCGCGCCCTGGGACTCCGATGTCCTGCGTGCGCCGATGTACTTCATCTACTCGTTCCATATGCCGGCGTTCATCTTCCTGGCGGGCATCACGGCGAAATCCAGCCGGCTCCCGGAACGTATCCTCAGCTTCCTCGTGCTGCTGGCCACAGTGCTTCCACTCATGTGGGGATGGTTGTGGATCTTCGACCTCTCCCCGGACTTCGAGTTCCTCACACCCTTCTGGTACTCGTGGTTCCTTCTCGCGATGGCGTGGTGGATGCTCACGGTGCCGTTCATCGAACGGTTCCCCCGCGCAGCGCTCGTCACCTCCGTGTTGACCGGCATCTTCGGTGCACTCCTCCCGGCGTTCGACAACGAACTCTCCGCCGTCCGGACTCTGGTTTTCTGGCCGTTCTTCGTGATCGGGAAACTCTACGGACAGCAGCTCCTTGACTGGGCAGGCCGACTCACCGTCGGGCGGAGGATCGGCCTCACCGTTGCCGCAGTGGCGGTGACCGGATACTTCTATCTCATCAAGCTCGACAACGACTGGTTCTACGGTAACCACAAGTTCGTCCACTTCGACGTCAGTCTCCCGGAAGGGGTCGGCATCCGCCTGATCCTCGACGTCGGTGCTGCGCTCATGACCCTGGCGCTGCTGTCCTGGGTCGGTAACCGGGAGTCGTTGCTGGCCACCGTGGGTCGACACAGTCTCTCGGTCTACGTGCTCCACGGCTTCGTCGTGCGCGCTCTCGAGCCTGTGCTCGCGGGCAGCCTCGAGGTGTACGGCCCGCTCGTGATCCTCGCCATCTGTGTGGTTCTGGCGGCGCTGGCGACGTGGCTCCTGGCGTGGGGACCGTTCGACCGTGCTTTACGGTGGTACGCCTCGACCGTCACCGAGCTTCTCCTCAGGCCGTTCGCGCGCCTGCGCCGCACCACGGGTAGTGCGACCCGTGCTACGGGCCGTGAAGTAACAGCCAACAACTGGCACAACAACCGCGGATGACCATTTTTCGGGCATAACAAAGGCCGTCACCTTAGCATCTATGCAGGTGACGGCCTTTTTGTGGTGCCCCCGGCAGGAGGGCACAACAAAAACAACATAACAGCAGCTCACGGCACATATTCAACCCGGCACCCAACAACACTGTTGGGACACTGTTGGGAACTGACCCGGAAAGGGACCGCACCATGAGCAACTACACCGAGACCTATGGCCCGATCATCCTCGACGATTACATGAACATCGACACACCGGATGAGAACAGCCGCTTGGCACTGCGCACCACTGACGCTATCAACGACCTGCTCACCCTCGCTTACCACGAGCGCACCGGACAGCCCGCCGGGTACTGCACGCAGGCCGACATGTACGCGGACGCCGCCCAGCATGCCCACGACCTTGCCTACGCACTGGACATCCTCACCAGCCAGGCACACGAAGCAGGCATGAAGAGCGCCGAGTAGTCACCCTCCGCTAGACACAGAAGAAGCCCCAGCGCCGCTCACATCGGCGCTGGGGCTTCACTACGTGATCGTACTATTCGACCGCTCAGGCAGGCGCACAGGCCGACTACGGGCACGCTCACGACGACGGAGCAAGGGGCAGAGCGCCCAGGAAGGTCATGGACCTGAACGGCCTTTTCATTGGCATTAATGAAAAGACCGCAGACCACCCCGCCGCCGGGAACCTATGAGCTGACCAGCCACGTTACTGCTACCAGTAAGAAGCACCCCACCTCCTATGGCTACCCATAACAACCCTAAACCCAGCCGTCTCGCCATGTAAGACACCCCCACCACCAGCACATACAGCTACCACCACGACCACGGGGCACGGGGTGGGGGGTACCCGACAACTCAGTTTAAGCCGCCGCCGAGGTCATAGAGCCGTCAAAGCTGTACGGGTTAGAAGGTTTTTTGTTGACAACCGTTCTCATTAAACGTGTGGTGCCTTACTGGTCGCAGTACCCGTCCCCGCGCGGTGGTCGCAGATGAACCGCGTGTACCCCTGGGGGTAGGTGGGCCTTCCGTGTGACGGTTAGCTCGGTTATCGTCGTCGGTGTGCTTCGGAGTGATGACCGGAGTACATGGACTCTGAATGGTCCCCTTAAGGTTGCGCGCCTCCTGAGCTTTTATGGCTTGGGGGGCGCGTTTTTATGCCCTAGGGGGTACCGGTGGGGGTAGTTTCCGTTCTGTAAGTAACGCTACAGAGGGGTTTGTCGCTATCTTCACTGAGGCGCGGGCAATCGCCCAGCGCTCATCCTTCTCATCCCTTGAAAGGGGATCCTCATGATTGAGACGATCCAGGAAATCATTGGCGTTATCGCTAAGGCTATCGAGTCCGTCTTCACCACCATTGTTGGTTCCATCAACGGTGGCGCACCGACCCCCGGTAACGGCGGCGCTGGCGAGACCGAGATTCCGGCCTAGTCCTCTCGGTCGCTTCTGCGACTGCTGACCCCCTACGGTTTCGGCCTTCAGGGGGTCTTTTGTGCGGCATCACCATTCAGCGTGGCGCGGGCAATCCTATGAGGGGTTAGCGGTGGTGTGCGGTCACCGTTATGGTTTGCTCTGCGCCCCTGCTGACAAGCGGGACATAATGCCTTTCGCGATAGACTTAGGCTTGGGGACGGTTGCGAGTGTCATGGGCGCGCCCAATCCCTCTACGGTCGTCCTGAGAAGGCTTTTCGTCGGTGTGGGCGGCACTGTGGACAGGCGATCTTCCCGAACATCCTCGGACAAATAAATCGTCCGAATCTCCCACGGGTCCACCAGGACGGTCCCGCCGTTTTCCGTGCCGATGACGGCCAAGATCGCAGCGGGACTAACCACGGCCTCTACGGGTATCCTGAGACCCTTGTGGGCGGTGCTGAGGGCCGCCTCTCGGTCGGTTGTCCATTCCATTGACATAAACCCGTTGTCCACCTCGTGTGCGGTCGCTGCCCGGTAGAGGTGGACTAGGTTCACGGCTTTCGTTCCGGGGCACGTCTCCCTCAGTCGGGCTGTCCACCAGGCCGGGGGAATGTCCGATTCCGGTTCCGGGGCTTCGAACCACGCGCGGATGAGTTGACCGGCATTGATTGGTAGGCCGGCATTCCACTGGTGGTAGATGCGGGCTGTTGCTTCGTGCATGATGTTGGACTCGCTCATGCCGCAGCCTCCTCTAGCGGGGAATCATCGGTAATGACCGTCCACCCGTGAGGTTCTGGGAAGTCGGGCTCGAGCGGATCACCGTCTAGGTCGTAGTCGGTAAACGTCGTAACCGTCGTATCTAGCCCGAACGCGTCCCATTCCGGCATCTGATCGGTATGCTGGGATAGCGCAACTGACGGTGCTTTCGCGGTGCCGGTGAGGTAGTCCACGAAAGCTTCTATGGCAGCATTCCAGGGGTCCCGCACTGGGTCGATTGGCTTCGTTCTCTGGTGCCAGTTCGTAACCGGTGCGTGGTGCTCATTCCGTGTTGGTGCCGGTTCGTCGGTGAAGGTGACGGGTTCGGGCCACCACTCCGTGATCGGGTTGACCGCCTTCACGTCAGGGCGGGGGTCGATGAACGGGAATGGGTCTTTGGGTGTGCGCATGTGAGCCTTTCTGTAGGTGATTATCTGATTGTTTATTTTGAGGGTTTGAGAATCCGTTTCGGGATGAGTGGTAGGATTCATGATTTAAGGCCGCGAGAGGGGCCAATGAGAGCCGCTGAGGGGCCACTGAGGCGGAGGGGTGAACCGACTAGTTCCGGGTCGGCTTTCTTGACGGCCTTTGCTTCTTCGCGGCGGCGGACGGGGCGACTTCCCCGGTCTTGATCTTCTCGAACATCTCCGGGTCTGCGTCCATGACTTTCTTTGCGTCGGCTACGGTACGGGCGGACACATTGAACATCTCGCCTGCCTTGGCAGTGGATTCTCTAGCGTTCCTACCCTCCTGCAAAATTGCAGTAGGGTCAGTTATTCCCTTTTCCATCCGCCTCTTCGCTTCGACTGCAAAGAACTGCACAACCTGCGCCGCGATAGCCGAACGCTGCTTCGTAGACAGGTGCCGCCGATGGATATTGGATGACGTGATCCACGCCGTAACGAACTGCTCCCAATCCGGAGAGTCCGAATCCTTCCCCGACGTGATCCACGCCAATGCCCCCACCCATGCCGTCCGTGTTCCCCAGCGACGAAAAAGAAAGAGAGCGGCTACGCCGAGTTGGGACGTGACCGTCCGCTGAGGGGGTGAATCATTGGTGTGCTGAAGAGAGATCTAGAGCTGGAATAAGGATCAGCAGGTCAGACCATGTTTCGCTATACGGAAACCGTATAGCCACAATACGGTTTTCGTATAGCTAGCGATACGAATATCGTATAGCACCCCCTCTGAACTGCGGAAATGAAAAACAGCCCGAAACCACAAAAAATGGCCTCAATAGCCCCTTGCACTACGCTTCCGATCCACAAAAACCGAAGCCAACTTCAACACCTCAGCAGTAGACCCCTCCCGCAGATAGCCATACCTAACAGCCTCACTCACAGCACGGGCAGGATTGGTCACACCAGTATCGCGACACAACTCCGCCCGAGACTGCCTCGACTCACAAGACCTAACCCCCTGATTCGCCCTCGCATAATGGGCAACCCGCAGCCACGCCGGAAGATCAACGTTCCGCGACTGCAACTCATCGAACCTTATGGCGGCGAGATAGTACGCCCCCTCCACAGTAGTGACCCTATCTCGACTCTTCGTACTCTCCATTATTCTTCGCCTTTCCGACGCTCTCCAACAGTTCATCCATGCCTACATCGTCTAGCAGCAGGTCACGCCTGCCGGTAGAGATTTGCCACAGCCATGCACCCGCCTTAGTCCGATACCTGCCAACCTGAACACTATGCTGCGTTTGCATCACTCAACTCCGCTCTAATCTCCACCTGGGCCAGCCCACTTAGGTGCTTCCAGTGCTCATCCGAAAGTCGTTGCAGTTCGGACGACGAATCAAGGCCGCGCAACTTATCACGGCGAATATCCGCGCGTGCCAGGTCACATGACTTGCAAGCCAGCCAACCACCCGAAAGATCAGCCTTCACGCAGTTCCAGTAGGTCAGCAGATGACCCCTCACACAACGCGTACGACTATCATCGATCGCGTTAAAACTAATGTGGTTCATTCCGTGCTCCTTTCCTAGTCAAGGATCGTTGCGAGTACATCGATCTGCCGTTCGGTGAAGCGGAACTCCACGCCGTCACAGCAGAAGTACGTGTACGTCCGTTCCGTTTGATCGTCACGAACCTCAAACACGTCCACCCGGCGCGATATGCGATCCCCGCCGTCGTAACGCGCCCCACACGGAACACTGCCGAGATTCGTGCGCCGTGCCGTGCCATGATTCGGTGCCTCTTCGATGTTCCCGGCCCAATGCCGGCCGTTATCGTTGTTTCTCATTCACTGCTCCATCCTGTCCCGATTATTGCCCCTCATCGTCCGTCTAACGGACAAACAGGGCATAGTTAAATAGAGAGTGACAAAACAGGGGGTAAACCCGTTAGAATCACTCTCAGGCATGATTACGTGGATAAACGCAGGTCGCCGCTAACCTCCCGTCAGGAGCAAACCATGCATTCAGTCAGTTACCGCACTGGATCAACCCGCGGAGCGAACTTCGGCTCAGGCACACCACCGCCGACCATGAACGTCTCGGTTTCCCCGGTACGTAGGTTTCTGCGAAAAACGAAGGTGTCCCAATCCCCTGTATTCGGGTTCTTCCTGTGTGACTCGGACTCCTTGAAGATGTCCTTGGAGAACCGCCCAGCCCGGTTCTCCGCCTCACGCATCGCCTCGTCGTAGCGACGCAGACGGTCCTCGTACTCCGCCCACGTCGCCGGCACCGACAGCGCCAGGCCCTCAACACGGCCACGCGCAAGCGCCGTCACAGCCCGATCACCCGAAGCGAGCCGGAAGAAACGGTTCTTCACATCGATCTCCTGCATGATCTTTTGTGACGGACGGCCGGGAAGATCCTTTGACCACTTCTCCCACCCGCCGATGTAGAGCTCATGCCAATCCTTCGCGATCCGGTGCCGCTCCACATCCTGGTCGGTGAAGTCATTCTCCCGACCGATAATCTCACCCTTTGCCGACATGTTCAGCCGGTAGGTGAGAAACCCCTCGATGTTCGGGTCCGCGAACAGCGCGTACCCGTCGTCACGCTTTCCGATCAGCAGGTCAAGCGACAGCACCCGGAACAGCGCCTCACGAAACACGGGGATGACCTCGTTAGCGGCCTCCCTCTCTCGACGCTCTGTTTCAGTCCCGCCGTGAGCCGGGTCAGCGTCCGTCCGCGTCGTGTACGGCCCAAGGAACCGAGCCGTGCGGGTCAACGTCTCCACCGTCTCCGTGACAGGAAGGATAGACATGACGTGGTTGTACGTCAGTTGCTCAGATTCGTCTGCATCGATTACCCGGCGCGCCGCATTCAGGTTCTCTCGGATCGACGACCGGACCTGAGCGCGGGCCACGTTGTCGGTCTCTACGTCGCGCAACGCCTTTCGCCGCTGAGTGTCCGTCATCCCCCGCAGCTCCTCACCGGTGGGCAGGGGCAGGGCCGCGAACTCGTCCAGTTCCCCTTCTAGCGCCTCGTAGTACGCTACGGCATCCTTGTAGCCTTGGTGCAGCAGCGTGTTCAGCTCAACGCCCCAGGTGTCGGCCAGCAGTGCGAGACGCGCTTCGTATCCCGTGGGCGGAACGTAGCGTTCCCTGCGCGGTGCGCTGGTGGGTGCGTCTTTGAGGAGTCGGGGTTGGAGGGGAGTATTCCAATCAATGTTGTTCATAGTTGAAACCTTTCTTAGTTCTTCCAGTTCAAGGGATATTCGGTGTCGAACTCAGCGTCCGGAAACAGGTGGCTACGGCCCGTGCCGTTGTCGCGGTCCTTCCACGAGTCCGGGTAAGCGTCATCCTCGTAGTTCCAGTCAGGGCCGTTCTCAGCGAGGGGGAGACGCGCGCGGGGCATCTGCGACGGCGGCGGCGTGTTCATCTCAGTCATGCGGGCACCTGCCGAAACATCGCCGCCGTGGGTACCGGCACCAGTGCGGCTGAGATGTCCTCCAGTCTGATCAAGTATCCGCGCCCACCGCCACCGAAGCGGTAGGCGGGCAGGGTGCCGTCCTGAATGCGGCGCACGACAGTCTTCTCTGAGACACCGAGAGCACCGGCCGTCTCATCCACGGTGAGGGTCATGCGGTACTCCGGGGAATGGTCAAGGGGGAGATACTTAGTAGGTGCGTTCAAATTGGTTGTCCTGTCTGTAGGGGTCTGGGGTGTGTTCAGTTGGTGGCCATGCGTCGATCTAGCTCGTCTCGGTCTATGCGGACGACTCCGCCAATCTTGTAGCGGGTCAGCTCTCCGGTGTCGATCCAGCGGATGACGGTGCGCGGCGACACGTCTAGAAGCTCCGCTGTGCTCTTGATTGAGATGTAGTTTTTGGGGTCTGACATGCTGTTCCTCCTTCCGGGGGTAGCTAGTGGGGGTAGTTCCTTGGCGTACCTCGTTGTATCCGTCAGCCTGCTTTGATAACGTCCTACGGGGTAGGGGAAATTGCATGATCATGAAGTGCGAAGACAGGCGACAGGGCGAAGTGTATCATAGATCGTTCGCGATTGTCAATTCGTTACATGCCATTCCGTGACTTTGGGGCACAACTGGGCCCCATTATTGGCCCTGACCAGTGAGAACATTCCCCAAAAAAAGTTTCCAGAATGTCTGCCCCCGCGCGTGTCTCGCTGGTCCGCGCGAGACCTCATACCGCTGCTCGGGTACAAGGGAACCTCTGACTGGACTCGATTCCAGACCGCAATCGAGAAAGCTAAGGTGTCCGCTACAGCACAGAACATGCAGCTAGACACCCTTTTCTGCGATACCGCAGATAAGTCCACGGGCGGTCGACCAAAGACTGATGTCCTCCTCACCCGCTTCGCCGCGTACCTCGTGGCGATGAACGGCGACCCCGTGCGTCTAGTCCGCCAACCGGTCCAACACCGCCGCCGCAGACTCCCCATACCCCGACGCGGCACGCTGGTACTCCATCAACTGAGTAACGTTCTCGTGCCCCATGAGTAGGCGTGCCGACTCTAGATCAACACCGTTCGTCACCAGCTGTGTACCAAAGAACCGCCGACAGTCGTGCGGGGTCACATCCTTCCGTCCCGCCGCCAGCTTCCCCAACTTAAAACGCTCACGGAACGTCGTATCCAGCATCTGGCTCCCGGTACGCGTAGTGATCACCAGAGCGTCCGCACCGTCCCCCATGAACGTCTCAGCGTGCTCCCGCAACCGTTGAGCAACCTTCGCCGGTACCGTCACATCACGGTTCCCTGCCGCAGACTTCGGCGTGTCGAACGGAACCATACGAGACTTACGAGTTACCGGGTCCTGCACCCGCTGAGCAGTACGACGCACACGCACCGTCACCGCACCGTCACCATCCAGCCCCACAAGGTCCTTACGCCGCAGCTCCAACAGCTCACCCAACCGCAGACCACACCACAACAGCAAGGCAACCCCGGCGCGCACGTTCGCCGGACTGTTCTCAATCATCACCCCGGCCTCTTCGACACTAATCACCGGCTTATCCCGATTCGCGGACCTCGGAATCTTCCCCGCGCCCTTGATCTGCACGGGATTCAACGGCACCAGGTCAGTCTCGTCCATACCCCACTGAAACGCCGTGTGCAGTCTGCGGTACGCAAAAGCGTTACTGTTTCCCGTCTCCGGCCACCGCTCCTGTACCTCCGCCCACCACGCCTTTATCGTGTCTCTGTCCACGTCCACAACACGCACCGACGCTAGCGACGTGCTGTACACCCGATACTCAAGCTTATTGCGAGTACTGGACACGCTGGACGCCTTCAACGTGCTCTCGGTCAGCCACCGCTCACACAGTTCCCTCACCGTCGTAGCGTCACGCTCAGACCGCCGGAACGTCGCCTGTAACCGCTGCTTCGGCGGCACCCACTCCGACTGTGTACCAGCGGCCACATGCGACTCCCACAGACGCTGTTCCGCTAGTAGCCACTGCTCTGCAGCTTCCCTCGTCTCAAACCCCGTGCCCGGGGTATAGCGCGCCTTAAACTCCCCAGACCCCGGAAGGGTGTAACGCGGGTAATACCGCCGCTTCTTCGTCTTCGGATGCGGGCGCTCCTGAACTTCCCCAAACTTACGGTTGCCGCGCTTAGCCATGTCCAGAAGCTCCGTCCGTATCCCAACCGTGTTGGGACTCTGTTGGGACACTGTTGGGAATAGTCGGGCCATATTTGGGAAACAGTGTCCTACCGTGGCTTCCCCTGTCCGTCCCGCATGGTGTACGCTAGCCACGTGACCTGCTGAAACGAAAGGAAAGCGCCGGTCATCTTGACCGACGCTTTCCAGTGTAGTGCCCCCGGCAGGATTCGAACCCGCGACCGACCGGGTAGAAACCGGTTGCTCTCATCCACTGAGCTACGGAGGCTTGCGGTAGTCATCGTAATGCACACCGGCGCTGGGACGTGGAATCGGGGTACAGGGGCTCCAGCTAGTAACGTTCAGGGCATGTCCGACGCGGCCGTAGCCACCGAATCAGCCACCGACTCTCCAGACAAGAAGTCCCAGTCCTCCGCCCGAGCAACCGGGAGGATCGGTTCCCCGGTCGCCCTGTACGTCATCGCGGCAGTGATGGCCGGCCTCGTCGCCGCCGTCATCAGCGACGCTTTCCTCGGGCAGTCGCTCGCCGCCCTCGGCATCCCGGATCCCGGACCAGTCACGTCCTGGGGTGTCCCGCTGGTCCGGGGGACGGGAACGGTGCTGGCCTGCCTCGGCGTCGGCTCATTCCTGATGAGCGCTTTCGGCGCGCAACCACGGAAGGACGGCTACCTGGACCTCGACGGTTTCCGGGCGTCCCGCACCGGCACGTGGGCGATGGCGGGGTGGGCCGTGTGCGCACTGCTGCTGGTGCCGCTCTACCTCTCCGACGCCTCGAGTCAGCCGCTGCAGGACACGTTGCAGCCCGACATGTGGGGCGTCGCGATCGCCCAGGTGTCGACGGCGAAGGCGATGCTGTGGATCGCAGTGATCGCTGCCGCAGCCGCCGTCCTGTCTCTGCTGACACGACGGTGGATCTGGCAGCCCGTCTTCTTCGTCATCGCGGTCGCGTCCCTGATCCCGGTCGCGCTGGAGGGGCACTCCGCCTCCGGCGGAAACCATGACTACGGGGTGAACTCACTGCTGTGGCACATCATCCTGGCGGCGGTGTGGATCGGTGGGCTCATGGCCCTGGTCGCCCACGCCGCCCGTCGTGGCCCGTTCCTGGCGGAGATCACCCACCGGTACAGTGTGGTTGCGCTGTTCTCCATCGTGGGGATCACATTGTCCGGGCTGATCAACGCGGGAATCAGGCTGTCCTTCTCCGAGTGGTTCACCACCGACTACGGTCGTGTGATCGTCGCCAAGGCAGTGCTGACCCTCATCCTCGCGGTGATCGGTTTCGCCCACCGGCGAAGGACGATCCCGCAGCTCGACGCGTCCGGTACCGGTACTGCGACAGCATGGTGGCGTCGCCCGTTCGTCCGTCTGGCGCTGGTGGAGATCTTCGTGATGGCGGCGACGGTGGGTGTGGCCCTGTCGTTGACCCGTATTCCGCCGCCGGCGGAGGTGGTCGCGGACATCACCCCGGCCGAGCTGATCATGGGGTTTGACGTCTCCGAGCCATTCAGCCTGGCTGCGGTGCTGACCAACTGGCGGTTCGACCTGGTCTTCGGCACGATCGCGGTGCTGCTCCAGGGGGTGTACATGTGGGCGTGGATCACCCTGCGCCGGCGCGGGGTGGAGTGGAAGACCAGCCGTCTGGTGTGGTGGACACTGGGGAACCTGGTGCTGATTTTCGTCACGTGCTCCGGGCTCGGCATGTACTCCATGGCGATGTTCGCCCCGCACATGCTGCAGCACATGGCGCTGACCATGCTCATCCCGGTGTTCTGGGTGTTGGGCGGGCCGATGACGCTGCTGCTGCGCGCCCTGCGCCCGGCCGGGCGGGACGGCCTGCAGGGACCTCGCGAGTGGCTGGTGGTCTTCATCAACAACCCGGTGTCCCGGTTCCTCACCAACCCGATCGTCGCGTCCTTCCAGTTCGTCGTCGGGTTCTACGCGCTGTACCTGTCGGACCTGTACAGCGACCTCGCGTCCGAGCACGCCGGGCACCTGTTCATGATGGTCCACTTCCTGATCTCCGGTTACCTCTTCTACTGGGTGGTCATCGGCGTGGACGCCGCACCGCGCCAGCTCAGCCCGTTCATGAAGCTGCTGATGACACTGGCGTCGATGGCGTTCCATGCCTGGTTCGGCATCGCGATGATGCAGATGGCGCAGCCGCTGGCGGAGTCGTACTACCTGTCGCTGCAGCTGCCGTTCGACGTCGACCTGATGGAGCAGCAGCACACCGGTGGTGCGATCGCCTGGGGGCTCAGCGAGCTGCCACTGCTGGTGGTCAGTACCGCCCACGCCGTCCAGTGGCTGCGGCAGGACAGGAAGGAGGCCGCCCGCTACGACCGCAAGGCCGAACGTGACAACGAGGCTGACCTGGACGCCTACAACGCCATGCTCGCTGGACTCGGGAAGGGACGGGACGACGCCGCCGAGGCCTACTATCGCACCGAGTACCGCGGGGACGAGGTGCAGGGGTACGTGCACTCCGAGAAGACCAAGCGGGACGCCCGTCGCAGGAACCCCGGTACCGACGACCAGTGAGGATAGAACCGCCCACGCTCCCGCTGTGGACAGTTTTCGTCGAGTTTCCGCGGTGTTGTCCACAGCGACGGTACGGTCGTTGACCTGAGTATGGCGTGGTGGGGAGGATGGACTGCGCCGGGGGAACGAGGTGGGGGACCGCTCCATCGACCGCCGGAAGGTGCCCCTCGACGGATCGGCAGGGGCGCCGTGAATCCCGGGGGACCGGGGGAGGAGTGTGCCGGTAATGGCGACACAACAGATGTCCGTGACAATGACGGGGTTCGCCGCGACCCATCCCTCACGACACCCGACGATCGCGAAGCTCGTGACGTTCCGGATGGCGTCGACCCCGAGTTGGAACGACAACGGGGAGTGGAAGGACTCCGGCACGCTGTTCATCGACGTCCAGTGCTGGGGACGGTTGGGGGACCATGTGATGCACAGCGTGGTCAAGGGTGCGCCGCTGGTCATCGTCGGCAGGATGAACTCCTACACCTACACTCCGGAGAATCCACGGATGACCAGGGATGGCAAGGAGATGCTCGAGACCGTCTGGCGGTTGACCGCCACCAACGTCGGTCTGGATCTGAGCCACTCGACGTCGACCTGGTCCCTGCGCGACAGGGTGAAGGAGTCGCAGGACGCGTCGGCACCGGCACCCGTGGGCGAGGGTGCGGAGGCGTCGTCCTTCGGCGGGTACAGCGCCGTCGCGGTCTCCGCCGGTGACGGCGAGGGGGACGAGGACACTCCGGCTGACAACCCGGACCCTGAACTCGCGACCGCGGGGGACACGACGCCGTTCTGACACGGAGACACCGTCCCGGTCGGGTGGAACACGGGTGCGGGCAAGGGGGTCGAACGCAGCTTCGGGTAACCACGGCACTGTGAGGTAGGCTCGTCAACCGTATACGACAGGGCTGGATGCATCAGGTGCACGCAGCCGCGCCAACCGGAGGGAACACATTGGCCGAGTTCATCTACACGATGAGGAACGTACGCAAGGCTCACGGTGAGAAGGTTGTCCTGGACAACGTCACCATGAGCTTCTACCCGGGTGCGAAGATCGGTGTCGTCGGGCCGAACGGTGCCGGCAAGTCCTCGCTCCTGAAGATCATGGCAGGCATCGATCAGCCGTCCAACGGCGATGCTTTCCTTGATCCGTGGGCGACAGTCGGCATTCTGCTGCAGGAGCCTCCGCTGAACGAGGAGAAGACCGTCCGCGGCAACGTGGAAGAGGGGCTCGGGGAGATCTTCCAGGTCAAGACCCGTTACGAGGCCATCGCCGAGGAGATGGCCACCAATTACACCGATGAACTCATGGAGGAGATGACCGAGCTCCAGGAGAAGATCGACGCCGCTGACGCCTGGGAGCTCGACTCCAAGATCGAGCAGGCGATGGACGCCCTGCGCTGCCCGCCGCCAGAGGAGATGGTGACCCACCTCTCCGGTGGTGAGCGCCGACGCGTGGCCATGGCGAAACTGCTGCTCAGCGAGCCGGATCTGCTGCTGCTCGACGAGCCGACCAACCACCTGGACGCCGAGAGCGTCCTGTGGCTGGAGAACCACCTCGCCAACTACAAGGGTGCCGTCCTCGCCGTCACCCACGACCGTTACTTCCTCGACCACGTCGCCGAGTGGATCTGTGAAGTCGACCGCGGCAAGCTCCACGGATACGAAGGAAACTACTCCAAGTACCTGGAGACCAAGGCGGAGCGCCTCGAGGTCGCCGGCAAGAAGGACCAGAAGCTGCAGAAGCGGCTCAAGGAGGAGCTCGCCTGGGTCCGTTCCGGCGCCAAGGCACGTCAGGCCAAGAACAAGGCACGCCTGCAGCGTTACGAGGAGATGGCCGCGGAAGCCGAGCAGTACAAGAAGCTCGACTTCGAGGAGATCCAGATCCCCACGCCGCCGCGCCTGGGCAACCAGGTCGTGGACGTCAAGAACCTCACCAAGGGCTTCGACGGACGCACCCTGATCAAGGACCTGTCCTTCACCCTGCCGCGTAACGGCATCGTCGGTGTGATCGGCCCCAACGGTGTGGGTAAGTCCACGCTGTTCAAGACCATCGTCGGCCTCGAGGAGCCGGACGACGGCGAGGTTGTCGTCGGTAAGACGGTGCAGCTCAGCTACGTGGACCAGAACCGTGAGAACATCGACCCGGAGAAGACGGTCTGGCAGATCGTCTCGGACGGGCTGGACTACATCATCGTCGGGCAGAACGAGATGCCCTCGCGTGCGTACCTCTCCGCCTTCGGATTCAAGGGCGGCGACCAGCAGAAGCCCGCGAAGGTCCTCTCCGGTGGCGAGCGCAACCGCCTGAACCTCGCGCTGACCCTGAAGCTCGGCGGCAACCTGATCCTCCTGGACGAGCCGACCAACGACCTGGACGTCGAGACCCTCAGCTCGCTGGAGAACGCCCTGCAGAAGTTCCCGGGGTGCGCCGTGGTCATCTCGCACGACCGCTGGTTCCTGGACCGTACCTGTACTCACATCCTCGCCTGGGAGGGCAACGTGGCTGAAGGGCAGTGGTTCTGGTTCGAGGGCAACTTCGAGGACTACGAGAAGAACAAGGTCGAGCGGCTCGGCGCGGACGCGGCACGTCCTACCCGGGTAACACATCGCCGGCTTTCCCGATAGAATCCTCTACGAGACAAAACAGGACTACTGCGGCGTAGCGTCCAGGCAGGGCCTCAGCGTCACACGCTGGGGTCCTTGGCCTGTGTAAGGAGAAACTTCGATGCCTTTTGTTGACCACGAGGCCACCGGTACCCGCTACCACAGCACACGGGTGAACCTCCGCTGGTCGGACTTCGACCAGTTCCAGCACGTCAACAATGCGGCGTACCTGGAGTTCTCCCAGGACGCACGGATCGACTTCGTCCGGGACGTGGTCACCGAGATCGACATGTCGGTTCCGGCGTTCGTGGTGCGGTGGGCGTCGGTCGACTACCAGAAGTCGGTGTCGTCCAGCGAGGTCGCGGTGGTCGTGGAGTCGTTCATCTTCCAGGTGGGGGTGAAGTCCTTCAAGATGCGGCAGTACATCAGGAATGGCCAGCACCGCCTGGTTGCTGTCGTGGACACGGTCAACGTCGGTGTCGATCCGATCTCGGGGAAGACCCGGGACTGGTCCGAGAGTGACCTCGAGGTCATCAACAAGTTCCTCATCCCTCTCGACGACGAGGAGGCCGCGGTCGACGGAACCTCCGGGGGCAGCACCGTCGTGGGTGGACGTAAGCGCTGACGGTTTACGGTCCGGGTACCCTGTGCTGCCCCGGGGGCGGCGGATACCCTGGGAGCCATGATGCTCAACCTGCCGGGGTCCGGCCCCGCCGACGAACTGTCACTGACGCTGACGCGTCCCGCGGAGGCCCAGGCCTCCGCCTTACGCCGGACGGCTGCGGTGGCGACCCGTGTACTGCGTATGGACACCGGCGCCATGGCTCGCGTCGTGCGGGTCGGGGACGACATGGCGGACATCATCTTCTCGACTCCGTTGGGGTGCATCGTGGCCGAACGCATTCACGCGGTGCCGTCGGTCGATGATGCGGTGGTCCTGGCGGAACCGCTGCCGCGACTCCTCGCCAGTGCGGCAGATGCGCCGGGGACGGGGACGGTGAGTCTCGGGGGAGTGGTGTCACTGTTGTGGACGGGGACGGCTCCGCCAGCGGGTGGCTACACACTGGTCGACACCGTCCCCGCCGGGGACGTGCGGACGTTGTTCACCGACATGCAGCGGGAGGCCGATGAGCACTCGGGACCTGCCGGGCTGCCTCCGTCACTGCTGGATCAGCCGCTGCTGCGGTTGACCGGTCCTGCCGGGGCAGGCACCGTCGAGATCACCGGGCGGGTGGTCGCCGCACTCGGCGCACTCGGGCTCGTGGTGGAACCCAAGCGGGAGGATCTGCGTGTCCACGATCTGATCCGGGTCAGCACCACCGGATCGTGGATCAGGATCGACGCGTTGTTCGGCACCGCCTACGTGCCCCGTCCCGGCGGCCTGGCGCGTATCCCCTCACCGAACTAGAACTTGTTGACCAGCATGTCCGCCACCCGGATCATGTGGTCCCACATCGCCTGACGGGGAGCCTCAGGGAGGTCGTCCTCGCTGACGGTCTTCAGGGCGTTGCCCATCAGCACGAGCCACCGGTCGCGGGCGGCAGGGTCAATGGGGAAGTGCATGTGGCGCATCCGCAGGCGTGGGTGCCCGCGTTGCTCACTGAAGGTCTGCGGGCCGCCCCAGTACTGCACCAGGAACCAGCGGAGACGGTCCTCGGCCCCGGCGAGGTCCTCGGCCGGGTACATCGGGCCGAGGATGTCGTCGTCGGGGATCTGGCGGTAGAACTCGTGGACGATGCGGCGGAAGATGTCCTCGCCGCCGACAGCGTCGTAGAAGCTCTGCGGTTGAGTCATCAGCGGGCGTCGAACTTCCTGGCCGTCGCAGCGCGGTCGGCACGCGACAGTCCCTCGGACAGCACGCGGCGCAGACCGGCGGGGGTCGACTCGTCCGCGGCGGTGGCCCGCAGGTCGTCGGCGACGTCCTCGTAGCCGGCCCAGGAGGGGAACAGGCCGTCCAGGGTGCGCAGTGCCATCTCGCTGGAGAGCTCCTCCCACATGTCCACCGCGCGCTGCACGTACTCCGGTCCGAACGGGGACAGCAGGTCGTCCTGGCCCACGTGGGTCAGACCGGCGATCATGTAGCGCAGCTCCAGGTTGCCGAGTTCCTTGCCCTTCAAGGTGATGGTGTTCCAGGCGGAACGCTTGACCTCGATGTCCGGACGGGCGGTGCGTGCCTTGACCGCGTTCATGCGGCCCGAGGACGACCGGTCGGCCTGCTCCTCGGCGGTGATCAGGCGTCCGCCTCCTCGTCCGAGAGCACGTCGACCGCGCCGACCAACGCAGTGAGCAGTCGCCAGCGCAGGTCCTGGTCCACGGTGAACCCGGGCAGGAGGTCCTCGGCGGAGGTGTCGCCGATGCCCAGCAGCCCGCGTACCCAGGCGGTGGAACCCGCATCCTGGGCGGCGTTGGCGTAGGCGCGGACGAACGCCAGCCGTGCCTGGCCGTCGGTACGCTCGGCACCTGCACGCAGACCGTCGAGCAGCAGGGCACGTCCCTCGGGACGCCAGGACGGAGCCGAGTAGTTTTCGACCGCACCGACGGCCTGGGCGAGGATCTGCTCGAGCACACCGAGCTGTGTCTCGGCCCAGGCACCGCGGACGACGAGGGACACGAAGTCACGGGCCCGCATCTGCGCATTGCGTGTCATCTGCCACGCCGCCGACCAGATCAGCGACCGGGCCATTGGGTCGGTGATGCCGGCGATATTGTTCACGGCGGTGGCGAGGGAGTCGTCGTCGAGGGCGATGAATCCGTAGGCGAGGTCGTCGTCGTTGACGAGGACGAGGTCGGCCTCCTTCTCCCCGACGAGTTCGGGGACCTCGGTGGACGGGCCCTCGACGTCGGTCTCGACACGACGGCGCAGGACGACCGAGCCGTCCTCACTGTCGTACAGGCCGACGGCGAGACGGTGTGTGCGCGTCTCGCCGGCACCGGGCGCGGCGCCGGACTGGGCCACCGCGAAGGAGGTGTAGGCACCGTCCTTCACCTGTGTCTCGGCGCTGAGAGTGTTGATACCGGTGGTCTTGAGCCACTGGTCGGCCCAGTCGGACAGGTCGCGTCCGGACGCCTTCTCCAGTGCACCGAGCAGGTCGTCGAAGGTCGCGTTGCCCCAGGCGTGGTTGACGAAGTGCGCGCGGATGCCGGCGAAGAACGGTTCCAGGCCGACGTAGGCGGCGAGCTGCTTGAGCAGTGAGGCCCCCTTGGCGTAGGTGATGCCGTCGAAGTTGGCGTCGACCTCCACCAGGTCATTGGCCCCGGAGAACACCGGGTGGGTGCTGGGCAGCTGGTCCTGTGCGTAGGCCCAGGACTTCTCCTTGTTGGCGAAGGTGACCCATGCGGTGTCGTACTCGGTGGCGTGGGTCTGGGCCATGGCGGAGGACCAGGTGGCGAAGGACTCGTTGAGCCAGAGATCGTCCCACCAACGCATGGTCACCAGGTCACCGAACCACATGTGGGCAAGCTCGTGCAGGATGGTGTCCGCGCGGCGCTCGTACTCGTAGTGACTGGCGGCGGAGCGGAAGACGTACTCGTCACGGATCGTCACACAGCCGGCATTCTCCATCGCGCCCATGTTGTACTCGGGGCAGAAGATCTGGTCGTACTTGTGGAAGGGGTAGGCGACCCCGAAGTTCTTGGCGTAGTAGTCGAAACCGGACTTCGTGACGTCGAAGAGCACGTCGGCGTCGAGGTACTCGGCCAGGGACTGTCGGACGTACAGACCCAGGGGAACCGTGATCTCGCCCTCCGGCACCAGGCGGGTGTCAGAGACCCCCTCGACCTCGGCGGTACGGGTCAGCGAACCGGTCCACGAGTCGGTGACGTGGTGCCACGGACCGACGCAGAATGCGATGAGGTAGGTGGAGAGCTGGTAGTCGACGACAGCGCGGTGGGTCGTCTCCCCGGTCTTCTCACCGCCGGTCGTCGTGGTGGAGACGGTGTTGTTGGTGACCACGGTCCACGTGGTGGGGGTGTGGACGGCGACGTCGTAGGTCGCCTTGATGTCCGGTTGGTCGAAGCAGGCGAAGACCCGCTTGGCGTCGGCGGCCTCGAACTGGGTGTACATGTACACCTCGTTGTCGGCCGGATCCTGGAATCGGTGCAGCCCCTCGCCGGTGGTGGAGTAGAGGGACTCCGCCACGATGGTCAGCTCATGGCGTCCCGGGGTCAGGTCGTCGAGCTGCAGGCCACGGGACTCGTCGTAGCGGCCTTCGCCGTCACCGGGCAGGGCCAGCGGCAGGATGTCCTCGCCATCCAGTTCGACCGTGGAGATCTCCTCGGCACGCAGGTCGATGAACGTGGACCCCGCCTTCGTGGCGGTGAAGGTCACGGTGGTCACTGACGAGAACGTCTTGTGGTCCAGGTTGCCGCCCTCGGTGAGGTCGAGGTCGATGGCGTAGTGGACGTCCGTGATCAGGTCCGACCGTGTGGCAGCCTCGGATCGGGTCAGGTTGGTTGAACTCATAGGTGACCACGATAGTCGGCATGGACCGCCCTGTCCGGATATGGGTCGGTCAGGAGCGGCTCACGCGTGGCTCAGGTGCGCGTACCCTCGGGTGTCGAGTCACTGAATACCGATGAACCGTACACCAGAAGGAGCATCACCATGAGCACCACTCCGGTCACCCTCTACTTCGACGCGACGTGCCCGTTCGCCTGGGTCACGAGCCGCTGGATCAAGGAGGTTGAGGCTGTCAGGGACATCGACGTGACCTTCGCGCCGATGAGCCTGGCGGTGCTGAACGAGGGCAAGGACATTCCCGACGAGTACGCCACGAAGATGGAGGCGGCCTGGGGGCCAGCGCTCGTCGCAGCAGCGGTCTACACCAAGGAACCGGAGAAGGTCGACGCACTCTACACCGCGCTGGGCACCCGGATCCACGACCATGGAGAGGGTGGACGTGAGGGGGAGGGCGCCTACGACGACCTCATTGCGGAGGTTCTGGAGGAGGTCGGGCTCTCCTCCGACTACGCCGCTGCAGCGCATTCGCGTGGCGACGATCCGGAGGCGTGGGAGCCGACGCTGCGTAGCTACCAGTCGACGGCGATTGCCAAGGTCGGAGACGACGTGGGGACCCCGGTGGTGGAGTTGGACGGCAGGGCCTTCTTCGGCCCGGTGCTGACCCGCGTCCCGCGCGGCGAGGAGGCCGGAAAGATCTTCGACGCCGCCGTCACGCTGGGCAGCTACGAGCACTTCTTCGAGCTCAAGAAGAGCCGGACCGAGGACCCTAGCGCCGAATAACGTTCTGACCTGCACCACTGTCGAGATTCAGGGAAGACATGGTCGCGTGCCTCATGCCACTTGCCCGCATTTTGCCCGCACCAGCTCCATCGTCTCTCCAGCGGCCTTCCGCAGCTTCTCGTCAGCGCGCGGCCACAGCTGGGTGTAGGTGTTCAGAGTCGTTGACGGCTTAGCGTGCCTCAGGGCCTCCTGAACCTCGGGCACCGTCGCCCCACCGGCGATAAGGGCGGAGGCATAGAAGTGCCGTAAATCGTGCATTGTCACCGGTCGCAGACCATGCGCCTTACAGACCACACGCATGTACTTCCCCATGTCCCCACGGTCATGCCACGAACGCTCGGCAACATCCCCGCGATAGGGGAACACCGCGCCTTTCCGATTAGCCTGCGGGTACTCTTTCAGCTGCAGGACGATCGTGTCCACCACGAACTGCGGAACGGGGATCACGCGCCGGGACTTCTCAGACTTGGGAACCGGAACCCACTTCCGGCCACCGGGCTTCACCTGCCCGTTGACCGTGATCGTCTGCCGCATCGTATCGACGTCACACACTCGCAGGCGGCTCACCAGCGACCGCCGGAGGTATGACCCGCGACGACCGCCAGCACGCGGGCGATTTCGGGTGGGCAGGTAATTCCTTCGTCCGCGGGATGCGCCGGATCATCCCGTCATTGTGCGCTCGATTCAGCGAGCGGCTTGTCGTTCTTCAACGGTCGCCCATCGACCAAGACGTTTCGCCAGGCGGTAATATTCGATGCGTTGATGTCCCCCGACGGGATTTAGCCCCAGATCTCCGAGGCTGTCTATCAGCGTCTTGCGATTCACTTTCGTGTTGTCTTTTGTTGCTTCCGCAAGCCATTTCTACGCAATGTCGATGAGTGGTGTCGCCATATCGTTCGGGTCGACCACGGTGCCGCGAACGACGGACAACTACTGGTCCCGCTCGTAATCCTCGGCCGCCTTCTTCGTGGGAAATTCCTTACCCTGCTCGGTACCTGCATCATCGGAATATCGAGCAATCCACCGGATCTTTTCGCCTTTGGACGGATCACCTTTGGGTGGTCGTCATTGTGCGATTGCTACATTGCTCCTGTCTGCTGCTTCAATGTGGATACTCCGGCCCTCACCGCCATACCCCTCGGTGGGGGCGGCTTCTTGCGAGCTAAGAAGCTGCGCCAATCGCGTTCGCGAGCGCCGTGGCATTCCCGGAGTCCTGGATAGGTCCGGAAGTAATGAGAGTCTGTCCGCCCTCGCCGGTGACGGTAATGTACAGCTCGCCAGTGTTCTTCTTTGCCGCAGCGCCGATCAGCGCACCGGCTGGGCCCGCGAGGACCGCGCCGCCGAGGACCCGGCCTACGCCGACCTTCGACTGTCCCGCTGCACCGGAGTCGATACTGGCCGAGGCTCCCGCCGCAGGGATCGCATAGCCGCCGTAGTAAACGGTGCCGTCGAGCAGCAGCATGCCGCCGAACGAAATGGCTATCGGGTGCTTCTTGCGCTGCAGGGCTGTGATCTCGGCGAGTCGCTTCGGCTTGGGGCGGGGAACGACGAAGGGCCGTGACAGTCCCGCAGCACTGGCCATCTGCGCTGTCTTGTTGAGATCGTCTGCCAGCGCGACCGCCTTCTTCTTCCCGACCGCGAGAGTCCAAAGATCGAGACCGGGAACTCCTGGAGTCGAACCGTGATTGACGAGATAGAGATAGACGACGCCGGAGACCTGCTCCGCCCGCTCGATCCACTCGGCGGGCAACGTCATCTCCTGGCCCTCGTTGTCGTAGCCCGTCCCGTTGGTGGCCCCGGTGGAGTAATGCAGGGTCATACCCTGGGGATCGACGGTGTACTTCGCCGCCATCGCCTTGTAGACGCGCGGCTCGGGAGCTGCAGCCGCGTTCTTCTTGTTCTTCTTCCCAAACATTATGCTTCTCTCCTATTGAGTGTCAGTGTGTGCCGGGTGTCGACGACGTCGCGGGTGACGCCGAGGGCCCACGCCAGCGCGCCGGGGTGGGGCCCGTAGTCCTGTTCGGCCTCGCGGTAGTCGGGCTCGCTGATGACCAGCTGCGCCGCCCACAGGTCCGCTCGTCGTTCCAGGCGCGGGTCATCCGAGTGCTCGTCCCCGTAGTTTGCATGCCCGAGCTCCTGCGCCAGGGCCGATCGTTTGGTGAAGGGGCGAGGTCGTCTCGTAGGAGGATGTCCCGGTCGTCGTGCATGTAGATCGCACTAAGGTCGTCGCGGAAGTGGTTGGTCTCATAGACCGTCACACCCATCTCCGCGGCCTTGGCTTCCAGCTTCCTCATTGATTAGGGATCTTCGAGCTCCTCGATTCGTCGGCTACGTCGTTGCGCGGCACCCTGCATTTGATTGGATTTGGGAGTCCTCATCTAGATCATGCCGTTCGCTATGGACACTGGGGGTGGTTTACTCATACTTCTGCTGCTCACCGGAAATACTATCGGGGGTATCGGTATGGGAAGGGACTGCGCCGAGGGTGGGGCGGGCCTGAAAACGCCGGGCTCTTGACGAACAGCGATGGTGGAGTCGGTTGTGCTCCGCCGTGTTCCTGCTGCGAGCAGTAAGAAGAGAACACTCTCTCAGCTGAAGACCAGTTAGGCCGGTGCCTCAGTGACGGTTCTATGTTTGACCTGGTGTTTCCGCTCGCCCGATCCTCTTATACCCCCGGGGGTGAGCGGGATTCAACAATGTCCGCCCAGTAGTGTTTCCCCGGGATAGTATCCCTTGTATCGGCAGGTCAGGTGATGCACTGGTGTCATCTGGTGCCGAACCTCTCTCCTCTTCCTGATCACCACACACGTACAAGGGGTATGTAAACCATGGGTTCACTTGAAGGAATCACCGGCATCGCAGACGTTCTCGGCGACCTGCTCAACATCGTCGTCGGACTGCTGAAGGGCAACCTGGCCGTGCTCAGCACCGAAGGGTCGCTGGAAGGCATCTTCGACGGCAGTAGCGAATGGGACCTGACCGGCTCCATCAACAACATCACCGGATCACTGTCTGACGGCGGAGCCGGGGAGTAGGGCATCAATGGGGACCATCATTGACCTGCTCCCGCTGCTGGGTGAGCTGAAGGAGATCCTCACGGGTGTCCTGGGTGGTGACTTCGATGTGCTGAGTACCGAAGGGTCTCTCGCAGGCGACGGCTCCGCCGCCGAGGCAGGTGGCAGCATCGTCGGCTCGGTCATCGGTTCACTCGGTGGGGAAGACCTGGTCGACTTGATTCCTGGGACCATTCCAGAGGCTCTCGGCTCGGTCGCTAACGCAGGGTAGCTGGAACCACCTGCACGACCGGAGGCAGAGGCGGGCCCACGTTATTTACACGTGGGCCCGCTTTCCTGTGCGAGGACGGAGAACACCGTCGTACGATTTCAGCCCCAAATCTTCACCTCCGGGCACTGCGGGCACGGCTGGTCGGATAAACTCGAGCGCATGCGTATCTACCTCGGTGCTGACCATGCCGGATTCGAGATGAAGAATGTCATCGCGGACCACCTCAAGGAGAAGGGGCACACCGTCGTCGACTGTGGCGCCCACACCTTCGATCCTGAGGACGACTACCCCGCCTTCTGTATCGAAGCCGCCCGCAAGACCGTCGACGACAAAGGGTCCCTCGGCATCGTGCTCGGGGGCTCGGGGAACGGCGAGCAGATCGCCGCGAACAAGGTCGTCGGTGCCCGCTGTGCCCTCGCCTGGTCCGTGGAGACCGCCAAGCTTGCCCGAGAGCACAACAACGCCCAGTTGATCGGCATCGGCGGCCGGATGCACTCCGAGTCGGAGATCCTCGACATCGTCGACGCGTTCATTGCGGAACCGTGGTCGGGTGTCGACCGTCACCAGCGCCGGATCGAGATTCTCGACACCTACGAGCAGACCGGCCAGACCCCGGAGATCCCCGAGGCGCAGTAGAAGCCCGTCTCCTCTCAGGAAGTGGGGGTCATTCTTCCTGAGGACGACGGTTCCGGGTGGCGTTCCAGTCCCTCACTTCCTCGGCGACCCAGAGGGTCAGGCCGTGGTGTTTGGTGGCAGGTTTAGGGGCCCGGTTCCGGCCCGCGTAGCTGGTGAACGTTCCTCGGGACGTTCCGGCGTAGTCGGCACATTCTGCGGCGGTCCACAGTTCGCGGCCACTGTCCGCGTCGATGATCGTGGGCTTCATGGAAACTTACGGTACTTTTCTCTCCCTCTGCAGGTGTGGTTCCCGCTTTGATGTGCCCGACAGTCTGACAAAGATGCAGTTGGGCCGATTCTTTCTGCCAGCCAGGAGACGAACGGGGGTAGTCAACAGGTAAGACTATAGATATTCTTACATTGTGTTGTCCTGTCCGTACGGGTGATGAAGCTCTCTGTGCAGCCGATCCGCTATCGGCATAGTGTCGGAGGGGTACTTAACCGATAATTCCTCTCACTCAGGAGCAGTCCACATGGCGCGTAATTATGCGGAACAACTTGTCGCGGCCCTGGAGAAGCAGGGCGTGCGACGGATCTTCGGTCTCGTCGGCGACAGCCTGAATCCTGTGGTCAATGCGGTGAAACGCAGCAGTATCGAGTGGTTCCATGTCCGCAACGAGGAAGCTGCGGCCTTCGCGGCCGGTGCGGAATCACAGGTCACCGGCAACCTCGCTGTCTGTGCCGGTTCCTGCGGCCCAGGAAACACACACCTCGTCCAAGGGCTCTACGACTCCCACCGCAACGGTGCGAAGGTGCTGGCGATCGCCAGCCACATCCCGTCCCAGTTCATCGGCTCCCACTACTTCCAGGAGACGCACCCTGAATCCCTGTTCGCCGAGTGCTCGGGCTACTGCGAGATGGTGAACTCGGCGACCCAGGGCGCGACGATCCTGCACCACGCCATCCAGTCGACGATGGCTGGTAACGGCGTGTCCGTCCTGGTCATCCCGGGTGACATCGCAGGGGACGAGGCAGTGGAGTCGCCGCAGCTCAACTCCGCCATTGCCGCGGAGCGTCCGGCCATGCACCCCGCGCAGAGCGAGCTCGATGCACTGGCTGACGCGATCAACGAGTCCAGGAAGGTCACCATCTTCGGTGGCGCAGGGTGCAAGGACGCCCGCGACGAGGTCTTCGCGCTGGCGGAGAAGATCAAGGCACCGGTCGGGCACGCCTACGGCGGCAAGGAGTTCCTGCACTACGACAACCCGTACGACGTCGGCATGTCGGGTCTGCTCGGTTACGGTGCATGCTCCGAAGCATTCGACGAAGCTGACCTGTTGATCCTGCTCGGCACGGACTTCCCGTACACCGAGTTCCTTCCGCGCGACACCGAGACCGCCCAGGTCGACATCAAGGGCGGCAATATCGGACGACGCACCACGGTTCGCTATCCGGTCACCGGCGATGTGGCAGCCACGATCACGGACCTGTTGCCTCTGATCGAGGAGAAGACCGATGCTTCGTTCCTCGAGTCGATGCTGAAGGTGCAGGAGAAGAACCTACGGCACGTCATCGACGCCTACACGAAGAACATCGAGCACCACACGCCGATCCACCCCGAGTACGTGTCCTACGTGCTCGACGATCTGGCGGACGACGACGCCGTGTTCACCGCCGACACTGGCATGTGCAATGTGTGGCACGCGCGCTACATCACTCCGACGGCGGACCGCACCCTGCTGGCGTCCTTCCGTCACGGCACCATGGCCAATGCGTTGCCGCAGGCGATCGGCGCGGCCGAAGCGGTCGAGGGACGTCGTCAGGTCATCGCCATGTGCGGTGACGGCGGACTCGGCATGCTGATGGGTGAGCTTCTCACCATGAAGCTGCACGAGGTGCCGGTGAAGGCAGTCGTCTACAACAACTCCACCCTGGGCATGGTCAAGCTCGAGATGCTCGTCGCCGGAATGCCCGACTTCGGCACCGACCACGCGAAGGTCAACTACGCCGACATCGCCGAAGCCTGCGGAATCAAGGCGTTCCGCATCGAGGACCCGAAGGACGTCGAGTCGACCCTCAAGGAGGCGCTCGCCTACGACGGTCCAGCAGTGATTGACGTCGTGACGGACCCGAACGCCCTGTCCATCCCGCCGGAGATCTCGCTGGAGCAGGTGGCCGGATTCGCCCGTGCCGCCACCCGTACCGTCCTGGAAGGCGGCGTGGGCAAGATGTTCACCATGGCGAAGTCGAATCTGCGCAACGTGCCCCGTCCTTCCGGGTTCAAGGGACTGTAACCCCTCCCGGTAGGTCGCTCAGTGGGGGCGTACCGGATCCGGTCCGCGACCGTCGTCGTTCCGCCGAAACCGGTACGCTCGCACGATTCACCACGAAAGGGCCCGCGCCGGAACACCGGTTCACGCAGGAAAGCCCCGACCATCATGGTCGGGGCTTTCCGGTGGAGGGAGTGACGGGAATCGAACCCGCGTCTTCAGCTTGGAAGGCTGAGGTATTAGCCACTATACGACACTCCCGTTGCTGCGAGGACGACGATACACCACGATTCGGAAGCATGAAAACCGGCAGGCAGTGCCACTCGTCGACGGGGCCGGGGCGGACACTGCACCGAAGAGACACGGTCCGTCATGCCGATCCTGCGGCACCACGGGTGGTTACGGGGCCCCGCTGTTGCCGTGGTTTTACGGCACCCCGTAACATCGTCGCCAGCAGAACTTCTGGAGACATCAGTTCTGCTGCCGGGATATGGCGCAGTTTGGTAGCGCACTCGCTTTGGGAGCGAGGGGTCGTGGGTTCAAATCCCGCTATCCCGACGGGTATCGACCGGATGTCGGTCAGACAGGGTGCTCGGCCAGGCGGCAGCCCCGGGGACGAGAGCGATTAAGTCCCCGGAGAGCCGACCCCCGTGTCTACCGTCGTCGGCAGCACGATAAAATCGACAGCGACCATTACCGGTGGCAGCCTCCGGCCGTCCTCGCCCGCCCTGTGTTTCACCGTCCGGTGGACCCGCAGTAGGTGGGGTAGTGAGACCCGGAGGTGACGCGGACGGACGATCCCGTGGCTCCACCGGCCGCAAGTACACAGACCAAGAACACACAGGAGTGTGCATCCGTGAAGAGCTCCGTTGAACAGCTGAGCGCCACCCGCGCCAAGCTCACCGTCGAGGTTCCCTTCGAGGAACTGAAGCCTGAGTTCGACAATGCCTACAAGTCCCTCGCCCAGCAGGTCAGCCTGCCCGGCTTCCGCAAGGGCAAGGTTCCGGCGAAGATCCTCGAGGCCCGTCTGGGTCGCGGATCGATCCTCAATGAAGTTCTCAACGAGATGCTGCCGAGCCGCTACAGCCAGGCTGTCGAGGAGAACGACGTCAAGGCTCTCGGCCAGCCTGAGATCGACATCGCCGAGCTCGAGGACAACGACCACGTCACCTTCACCGCAGAGGTGGACGTCCGCCCCGAGATCGAGGTGCCGGACTTCTCCGACCTCTCCGTCGAGGTGGACGCACTCGAGGCGGACGAGGAGTCCGTCGAGTCCGAGCTGACCAACCTGCGTGCCCGTTTCGGCACCCTGAAGCCGGTCGAGCGCGCTGTCCAGGACGGCGACTTCGTCTCCATCGACCTCACCGCCACCGTCGACGGCGAGACCGTCGACGAGGCGTCCTCCGAGGGACTGTCCTACGAGGTCGGTACCGCCTCCCTCGTCGAGGGGCTGGACGAGGCGCTCACCGGTCTGTCCGAGGGCGAGTCCAAGGAGTTCACCACCACGTTGGTCGCCGGCGAGCACGCCGACAGCGAGGCCCAGGCAACCGTGACCGTCAAGTCGGTCAAGGAGCGTGAACTGCCCGAGCTGGACGACGACTTCGCTCAGCTGGCCTCCGAGTTCGACACCCTCGATGAGCTGAAGGACTCCCTGAAGTCGCAGGTCGAGGAGCAGCTCAAGGGTCAGCAGGCCGCGGACATCCGTGACAAGGTTCTGGCCGCCGCCCTCGAGAAGACTGAGGTCGCCCTGCCGGAGTCCGTCGTCAAGGAGCAGGTCGACGGTCAGATCCAGCAGCTCGTCAGCCAGTTCGGTGGCGACGAGGCCGTGTTCGAGCAGATGCTCGCCGCCCAGGACATCACCCGCGAGAAGTTCGAGGAGGACGCCCGCGAGGGTGCCGAGGACTCCGTGCGCACCCAGCTGTTCCTGGATGCACTGGCTGACATCGAGAAGCCGGAGGTCTCCCAGCAGGAGCTCACCGACCACATCCTGTTCACCGCACAGCGCTACGGCATGGATCCGAACCAGTTCGTGATGCAGCTCCAGCAGTCCGGCCAGATCGCGAACCTGTTCGCCGACGTCCGCCGCGGCAAGGCTCTGGCCATCAACATCTGCAAGGTCACCGTGACCGACGACAAGGGCACCTCCATCGACCCGAAGGACTTCTTCGGCGAGGAAGCTGACCTCACCGAGGGTGACGCTGATGCGGCCGGCGAGTCCGCTGAGGCCTCTGACGAGGAGAAGGCAGACAACTAGGTCTGGCCCGACCAGTCTGGTCGTCACCGCCGCGGCCCCGGGAGCTTTCCGGGGGTTGCGGCGGTGTTTTTCGTTCGCACCGGTCCGGAGCCCACCGGAGAGTCGGCGGGACCGGTGACGGAGAGGGATAGGGATAGGTCCAGACCGGCCACCGTGCGCTGACAGCGAACATGGCCCCGGGGAGGGGCGTGGGCGCACGGGGTTGACTAGTCTGGTGCACAGTCCAACACGTGAACTTGAGCGAGGAGCATAAGTGAGCACTAACGACATGTCTGCCGGTCAGGCACTGCGCCAGGCGCAGATGGCCTCTACCGCGGGGATGAACCTCAACGACTCGGTGTTCGAGCGTCTGTTGCGCGAGCGCATCATCTTCCTGGGCACCCAGGTCGACGATGAGATCGCCAACAAGCTCTGCGCACAGATCCTGCTGCTCAGTGCGGAGGATCCCGAGAGGGACATTTCGCTGTACATCAATTCGCCGGGTGGGTCGGTGACCGCCGGCATGGCGATTTTCGACACGATGCAGTTCGCGCCCTGCGACGTCGCCACGTACGGCATGGGGCTGGCTGCCTCGATGGGGCAGTTCCTGCTGTCGGCGGGCGCAAAGGGCAAGCGGTTCGCCCTGCCGCACGCCCGCATTATGATGCACCAGCCGTCTGCGGGTGTCGGTGGTACCGCCGCCGACATCGCCATTCAGGCGGAGCAGTTCGCACAGACCAAGCGTGAGATGGCGGAGTTGATCGCCGAGCACACCGGTCAGTCGCTGGAGCAGATCCAGAAGGACTCCGACCGCGACCGCTGGTTCACCGCCCAGCAGGCGCTCGAGTACGGGTTCGTCGACCGCGTGATCAGCTCGGCGAAGGAGCAGTAAGTAGAGATGGAAAGCAACAACATGAACGGTTTCACCCACGCCAGCGAACTCACCGGCCAGGTGTCGGGCGCCCAGATGCCGACCTCGCGGTACATCCTGCCGTCGTTCGTCGAGCATTCCTCCTGGGGTGCCAAGGAATCCAACCCGTACAACAAGCTCTTCGAGGAGCGCATCATCTTCCTAGGCACCCAGGTTGACGACGCCTCCGCGAATGACATCATGGCCCAGCTGCTGGTGCTCGAGGGGCTCGACCCCGACCGGGACATCACGATGTACATCAACTCCCCAGGTGGTTCTTTCACCGCCCTGATGGCCATTTACGACACCATGCAGTACGTCCGTCCGGACATCGTCACCGTCTGCCTGGGCCAGGCCGCTTCCGCGGCGGCTGTGCTGCTGGCTGCCGGTACGAAGGGTAAGCGGGCAGCTCTGCCGAATTCCCGCGTGCTGATCCACCAGCCCGCCACACAAGGTACGCAGGGGCAGGTCTCGGACCTCCAGATCCAGGCTGACGAGATCGAGCGTATGCGTCGCCTGATGGAGACGACGCTGGCACGCCACACCGGCCAGACCGAGGAGCAGGTCCGGAAGGACACGGACCGTGACAAGTTCCTGACGGCCGAGGGTGCCAAGGAGTACGGGATCATCGACCAGGTCTTCGAGTACCGCAAGCTCTCCTCCCAGTAAGGGAGGCAGGTCCTCGACGACCGTCGGGCCGCATGGGAGAACGGATGTCATCCGCTCGCCCGTGCGGCTTTGTCGTGTCCGGCGGGGTAAAGACAGTGCTGTTGTCAATACGTGTTCTTGATAACCCTTAACTACCCCCCTGGGTGACCCCCGACATCGGGCTCGGTGCGGTGAAAGTGCAGTACACCGACATGTCGGCCACGAAAAGTAGTTCGCTGTGTGAACGACTTTGCGCATAGCGCACGGGCTATTACGGTGAGATCCACATCACGTTCCCGCAATCCCGCAGAAGGGGTCACCATCATGGTTCCCATCAGTAACGTCACCACCGACGGAAGCTTCGCTCCGCTGCATTTCCCGGAGTACCGGACGACCGTGCTCCGTAACCCGAACAACGACCTGCTGATGCTCCCCGAGCGACTCGGAGAGACCACCGGCCCCGTCTTCGGTGAAGGCGCGATCGGTGACGAAGACAACGACATGACCAAAGCCAACGGCGGCGAAGCCATCGGCCAGCGCATCTTCGTGCACGGCCGCGTACTCGGTGCCGACGGTAAGCCGGTCCCGGACACCCTCATCGAGGCATGGCAGGCCAACTCTGCCGGACGCTACCGGCACAAGAACGACTCCTGGCCCGCACCGCTGGACCCCCACTTCAACGGTGTGGCACGGACGTTGACCGACAAGAACGGCGTCTACAGCTTCTACACGGTCATGCCCGGTGCCTACCCGTGGGGGAACCACACCAACGCCTGGCGTCCGGCACACATCCACTTCTCACTGTTCGGCCGTCAGTTCGCCGAGCGCCTGGTCACCCAGATGTACTTCCCCGGTGACCCGATGTTCTTCCAGGACCCGATCTACAACTCGATACCCGAGGGCTCCCGTGAGCGCATGATCTCCGTCTTCGACTACGACGAGACCCGCGAGAACTTCGCCCTGGGCTACAAGTTCGACATCGTGCTGCGCGGACGCGACGCCACCCACTTCGAGTGACACCCGCCCCACAATCCCCGACAGGAGAAGACAGATGATCGACAGCGACCCCACAGGCCCGTTCCGCTACCCGGTGTCCGACATCAAGGACCAGGATGAAGCACCCCAGGGCATCATGCCGTCCCAGACCGTCGGCCCCTACGTCCATATCGGGTTGACGACCCCCGGCGCCGAGAACCTCATCGACGAGGACGCGATGTCCTTCGCCGCCGGTGACGTCATCGAGGTCACCTTCTCGGTCACCGACGGCGCCGGGCACCGTGTCAAGGACGCCATGATCGAGCTCTGGCAGGCCGACGGTGACGGGATCTACCCCTCACCTCTCGACGAGCGCTCGGACGAGGGCTCGTTGAAAGGCTGGAACCCGTTGCTCGGCGCCGGCATCGGTCGAGGGATGGTCGACGACGACGGGGAGGTCACCTTCCGTACCCGCCGTCCCGGCGCAACCCCGGCCACCGCCGACGGTGCGACCGACCATGCGACCGACCATGCGACCCAGGAGGCACCCCACCTGAAGGTCGGTGTCTTCGCCCGCGGCATCCTCGAACGGCTCTACACCCGTGCCTACTTCCCGGGCGCCGAGTTGGGGGAGAACCTGGACGAGGATCCTGTCCTCGCCGTGGTCCCTGAGGATCGCCGTGCCCGGCTCGTGCTCACCGAGGAAAGCACGAACGCCTACCGCATGGACATCGTCCTGCAGCATGACGACGCATCCGCCGAAACCCCGTTCTTCCAGGTCTGATCCGGTGAACGAATCAGAACGGTGCCCCGTGGACGGGCTGGCACGCACCTTCTACAGCGACATCGCCTCGGGCGACACCACCGCGATGGCCGCGGTGTCGGACGCAGCCTTCATCGCCCGGATGGTCGACGTCGAAGCCGCTCTCGCACTGGCAGTGGGGGACGCCGGCCTCGTCGACACTGGGACGGCGTCGGCCACCGCGCGACTCATCTCGGCAACAGCCGTCGACGGGACAGAGCTGGCGGCGCTGTGCGAGGCGTCCGTCGCCGGAGGAAACCCCGCGATTCCGCTCGCCCGACGGCTCAAGGCGGCGGCGACGGATGCCGGGATCGGCGTATCCGCGGTACACCGCGGTGCCACGAGCCAGGACATCATCGACAGCGCCCTGGTGCTGTGTCTCCGTGACGCCGGCGACGCGATCATCGCCACGACGGATCAGTTGACCCGGGATCTCGCCGATCTGGCACGGACCCACCGGACGACCCCGGTCATCGGACGCACGCTCGGTCAGCAGGCGGTACCGACGACATTCGGCGTCATCGCCGCAGGATGGCTGCGGCAGGTTGCTGCCGCGGCCGCCCGTCTCCGCGACGATCTTGACGCACTTCCGGTGCAGTACGGTGGCGCCGCCGGGAACCTGGCGGCCACCGCACCGTCGGGTCTGTCGGTGCATGCGGCACTGGCCCGGCGTCTGGGACTGGCGGATTCCCCGGTGGTGTGGCACACCGACCGGCTCCCGCTGATCCACGTCGCTACCGCACTGGCGGCGTTGGCGGGCTCCGTCCGCAAGGTCGCCGGAGACGTGATCGTGTTCTCCGCCACCGAGGTGGGGGAGTTGCGGGAGTCGACCCCGGGCGGATCCTCGGCGATGCCGCACAAGGCCAACCCGGCTGCGGCCATTGCCGCCGACGGCTACGCCCGACGGACCCCGGCGCTTGCCGCCACGATGCTGGACTGCATGGACCAGCGGATGCAGCGGGCGACCGGTGCCTGGCACGCCGAATGGCAGACGGTACGCGACCTCGCGGCCGCCACGGCCGGAGCAGTGAACCGTACGCGGGCCAGCATCGACGGCATCACCGTCGACACCGACGCGATGCACCGCAACCTCGCGCTGACGGGCGGGGCGGTCCTCGCCGAAGCTCTGGGCAGATACGTACCCCGTGGGGACATCGACCGGGCCGTCGCCGACGACACCCTCGGCGAACTGATCGAACGGGCCCACCGTGACCACGGTTTCAGCACCGACCCCGCCGACCACACCGGACACGCGGCCGACATCGTCGACGCCGTGCTGGACGACCTGAAAGGAACCCCTCATGAGTGATTCTGACGCCTACTCCGCCGGACGTGACGCCGCGCACGAGCGCGGAATGCGCAACCGGCGCGCCGTCCTCGGCGACGAGCACGTCGACCGGTCCATCGCGAAGAAGACCCCGGTCACCGAGAAGTTCCAGGACTTCATCACCCGCACCGCATGGGGGGACGTCTGGGAACGTCCGGGCCTCGACCACACCCAGCGGCGTCTGCTGACCATCGCGATCCTCACCGGCGTGGGCAACGACGGCGAACTCGACATGCACATCCGCGCCGCCCTGCGTGCCGGCATCGACGCGGACACCATCGGCGAGGTGCTGTTGCACACGGCCGTCTACGCCGGCGTCCCGAACTCGAACCACGGCTTCTCGTTGCTGAACGCCGCCGTCCGGGACCTGTCATGACCGGCCACACCCCGGTCGCCATCATCGGCGCCGGCCCTGCCGGACTCACCCTGTCACACCTGCTGCACCAGCACGGCGTGGAGTCGGTCGTGATCGAATCGCGGTCACGTCACGAGGTCGAGACCACCGTGCGCGCCGGGATCCTGGAACAGGGCACACTGGACCTCATGCGCCGCACGGGCGTGGGCGACCGCATGGAGCGCGAAGCCGACATCGACGAGGGAATCGAGATCTCGGTGCAGGGGGAGCGGACCCGCATCCCGTTGACTGACCTCACCGGGCACACCGTGGCGGTGTACCCGCAGCACGAGTACCTCATCGACCTGATCGCCCGGCGCCTGGCCGACGGTGGTGACCTCCTGTTCGACACCACCGTTGACGCGGTGACCGGTACGGAGGACGCTCCGGTCATCGACTACACGGATTCGTCGGGGCGGTCCGAGCGGCTGCGTGCCGACTACGTCGTCGCAGCGGACGGCTCGCGTTCGCCTCACCGCGGCACGGTCGATCCCACGGGCGCGGGACGTCACCGTCACGAGTACCCGTACGCCTGGTTCGGTGTGCTGGTCAATGCGCCGAAAACCCAGAAAGAACTGATCTACGCCACCCACCCCGAGGGCTTCGCGCTGATCTCCACCCGGTCGGACTCCGTGCAGCGCTACTACCTGCAGTGCGATCCGTCAGACACGGTGGACGACTGGTCGGACGACCGGATCTGGGAGGCACTGCACACCCGGGCCGACTCACCGGATCTGCGCATCTCCGAGGGAGAGATCTTCGACAAGGCGGTGCTGCGGTTCCGTTCCGCGGTGACCGAGCCCATGCAGCGGGGCAGGCTCTTCCTGGCCGGCGACGCCGCCCACACCGTCCCGCCGACGGGGGCGAAGGGCATGAACCTCGCGATCGCCGATGTCGCGGTGCTCGCTCCGGCCCTCGTGCGGGCGTTGCGGGGACGTCCGGAGCTGCTCGCCGACTACTCCGACATCGTCCTGCCTCGCATCTGGCGGGCCCAGCACTTCTCCTGGTGGATGTCATCCATGCTGCACCAGGCACCCGACGCGACGACGTTCGAGTCCCGGCGTCGTCTCGCAGAACTGTCCTCCGTCCTGTCGTCTGAGGCAGGACGCCGCTACCTGGCCGAGCAGTACGTCGGCCGTGATCTCCCGGAATTCGAGGTCTGAGCCATGCCCACCACGGCCACTAAATCGACCGCCTACGTCACCGTCCTGTGCTGGTGTGCGGTCCTGCTCGACGGGTTTGACCTGGTCGTGCTCGGCACGACGATCCCGTCGATGCTGGACGACCCGGCCTGGGACCTCACCGGTGCCCAGGCCACCCAGATCACCACCATCGGGTTGGTCGGCATGACCATCGGTGCCCTGGTGATCGGGTTCCTCACAGACAAGCTGGGGCGCCGACGGGTGCTGATCAGCGCAGTGTTCCTGTTCTCGGTGTTCACCCTGTTCCTGGCGTTCACGACGAACGTCACATGGTTCTCCCTGTGGCGTTTCCTTGCCGGTGCCGGGCTGGGTGGCGCCTTGCCGACCGCGATCTCGCTGGTCACCGAGTTCCGGTCCGGGCGCAAGGCGGGATCGGCGTCCACGACCCTGATGACCGGCTACCACGTCGGTGCGGTGCTCACCGCCCTGCTGGGCATGTTCCTCATCGACGCCGCCGGCTGGCACGCCATGTTCATCGCCGGAGCGATCCCGGGTCTCATCCTGGCTCCGGTCCTGTTCTTCATGCTGCCGGAATCCCCGGCCTTCCTGAGGATCAAGGGACGCGTCGAAGACGCGGAAGCCATCGAACAGGCCTACGGTCTGCAGGTCGACACCGAGATGGACACCCTGCAGGCGCAGGAGGAGGGAGAGAATGCCGAGGGAATCCGTGCCCTGCTGCAACCCACCTTCCGGGTCAACACCCTCGCGATCTGGGGCACGTCCTTCATGGGCCTGCTGCTCGTGTACGGACTGAACACCTGGCTACCGCAGATCATGCGTGAGGCGGACTACGACCTGGGTAATTCCCTGGCCTTCCTGATGGTCCTGAACGTCGGTGCCGTGGTCGGCCTGGTCATCGCCGGACGCGTGGCGGACATCCGTTCACCTCGGTCGACGGCCCTGATCTGGTTCCTGTTCTCAGCGGTCTTCCTCGCGTTGTTGGCGATCAGGCTGCCGTTGGTGGGCCTGTACATCATCGTCTTCCTCACCGGCGTCTTCGTCTTCAGTTCGCAGATCCTGATCTACGCGTTCACCGGCGAGAACCACCCCTCGTCCACCCGGGCGACCGCCATGGGATTCTCCGCCGGCATCGGGCGACTCGGTGCGATCTCCGGGCCTCTGCTCGGCGGTATTCTGGTCACGGCCGAGGCCGCCTACCCGTGGGGCTTCTTCGCGTTCGCGATCGTCGGCCTGCTGGGCTTCGCCATCTTCTCGTTCTCCCGGACGTTGCGTCCGTCGACGATTGCTGCAGTAGAAGGAAAGGACGTCCGGTCATGAGTACCTCACCAACCACGCCGACCACACCGAACTCACCCACCACGCCGCAGAAGACCCCGAAGCGGGCCGCACTGTCCAGCTGGGTCGGCTCCGCCCTGGAGTACTACGACTTCGCCGTCTACGGCACCGCCGCGGCGCTGGTCATCAACGTCCTGTTCTTCCCCGAGGGAACCTCGCCCGGCGTGGCGGTGCTCGCCTCCATGGCGACGGTCGGTATCGCCTACGTCGTCCGGCCCCTCGGCGCCTTGATCATGGGACCGTTGGCCGACCGCTTCGGACGCAAATTCGTCCTGATGCTGTCACTGTTCATGATCGGTGCGTCGACATTCGCCGTCGGTTGTCTGCCGACGTATGACCAGGTCGGGTTGCTGGCCCCGCTGCTGCTCGCCGTGTGCCGTATCGTCCAGGGCATCTCGGCCTCCGGCGAACAGGGCAGCGCGATCGCGGTGTCGCTGGAACACGCCGAAGAACAGCACCGTTCCTGGACCACGGCCTGGACACTGCACGGCACCCAGTTCGGAACACTGCTGGCCACCGCCGTCTTCATTCCTTTCACCGCCTTCCTGTCGGACGATGCCCTGATGAGCTGGGGATGGCGCGTGCCGTTCTGGCTCTCCGCCTTCGTCGTGCTCATCGCCTGGGTAATCCGCCGTCGACTGGAGGAGCCGCCGGCCTTCCAGGAGACCGCCGCCGAGGTCGAGGAGGCCAAGGAGGACGAGAAGGAGGTCGAACAGGGACAGGCCCGGCAGGACACCGCCGACATCGACCCGAAGACCGTGGAACGGGTGGCTGCCCGAGCCGCTGCCGCGCGACACAATCCACTCCAGCTGGTGCTGAAGTACCACCGCACCGCCGTGATCCGGGTCGCCTTCGCCGCCCTGATCAACACGGTCAACATCGTCTTCACCGTCTGGTCGCTGTCCTTCGCCACGTCCATCGTCGGTCTGGACCGCTCCACGATGCTGTGGGTCACCGTGACCGGCAACATCTGTGCCCTGGTGTCCATTCCGCTGTCCGGGTCGGCGGCCGACCGCTTCGGGCGGAAGAAGGTGTTCATCACCGGTGCCCTCGGTGCCGCGGTGGTGATGTACCCCTACCTGATGGCGGTCAATGCCGGGAACTGGCCGTTGATCTTCATCCTCGGTGCGGTCATGTTCGGCCTGTTCTACTCCATGTCCAACGCCACGTGGCCGGCCCTGTACGCGGAGATGTTCCCGACCTCGGTCCGGGTCACCGGCGTCGCCCTGGGAACGCAGATCGGCTTCGCACTGTCCGGCGGTTTCGCCCCGGTGCTGGCCTCCCTGGTCGCAGGATCGGACGGGGACAACTACCTCGGTGTCGCACTCTTCTCCTCGGTCGTCGCCGTCCTAGTCTCCGTCGCCGTCGCCACCACCCGGGAAACCGCCTTCATGACACTCGACGAGATCGACGCGGGTGACACATTCGTGCAGAAAGTGAAGCAGGAGCAATGAGAACTTCCGTAGCCACCGTGTGCCTGTCCGGCACACTCGCCGAGAAACTCCGTGCCGCGTCCGACGCAGGGTACGACGGTGTCGAGATCTTCGAGCAGGACCTGGTCGTCTCCCCGCACTCTCCGGAGCAGATCCGGGCCAGGGGAGAGCAGCTGGGACTGAGCTTCGATCTCTACCAGCCGTTCCGTGACCTGGACGGGGTGGACGAGGACCAGTTCCTCGACAACCTGCGGCGCCTGGAGTCGAAGTTCAGGATCATGCAGCGACTGAACATCGACATGATCCTGATCTGCTCGAACGTCGGTACCGCCACTGTCGACGATGACGAGGTGTGTGCCTCCCAGCTACGCCGGGCGGGTGAACTTGCCGCCGGCTACGGTATCCGGCTGGCCTATGAGGCGCTGGCCTGGGGAAAGTTCGTCAACACCTACCGGCGTGCGTACCGCATCGTCGAGTTGGCCGATCACCCCAATGTGGGTACGTGCCTGGACAGCTTCCACATCCTGTCCCGGGGTGACGACCCCTCGGGCATCACCGACATCCCGGCCGAGAAGATCTTCTTCGTCCAGCTCGCCGACGCGCCCCGTCGTGACATGGACCTGCTGTCCTGGTCCCGGCACCACCGGGTCTTCCCCGGCGAGGGTGACTTCGACCTGGTGGGGTTCCTCCGTCTGCTCACCGTCGCCGGCTATGACGGGCCGGTGTCGCTCGAGATCTTCAACGACTCGTTCCGCCAGGCCGACGTGACCCGTACCGCCGTCGACGGGTTGCGTTCACTGCGGTGGCTGGAGGACCAGGTCTACCGGGTTCTGGACGCCGATTCCGGTCCCGGTTCTGCCCCCGGCTCGTACCCGGTGGGGCTCGCCGCCCTGCCGGAGGCGACGACCCCGAGTGCCTACAGCTTCGTCGAACTGCACACCGGCCGTCTCGGTGAGATCACCAAACTCCTGCACCAGCTGGGATTCGTCCTGGGGGGATACCACCGCACCAAGGAGGACTTCCAGGTGTGGGTGCAGGGCGACGCACGCATCGTGGTCCGGGACCTGGGGCCGACCGGCAGCGACACCGTCATCGACAGCTTCGGCGTCGACGTCGAGGGTGCGGGACAGTCGGCGGCACGGGCGGAGAAACTCTCCGCACAGCCGATCGTGAGGCAGCGCCAGGACGATGAAGCCGAACTCCACGGTGTCTACACCCCCGACGGCACCGGCATCTTCTTCTGCGAGGCCACGGAGGACGGTGTCCCGGTGTGGGCGGAGGAGTTCGGCCTGATCGGGGAGGACGTCCGGACCATCGAGGCGGTCACCGACGCCCACTCCCGGATCACCGGGGTGGACCATGTGGGACTGGCACAGCGGTGGCACCGGCACGACGAGGCCGCCCTGTACTTCACCTCCGTGCTGGGCCTGCAGGCCCATGCCCCTGACGCGGTACCGAGCCCGGCCGGCTACGTGCACTCACGGGTGATGTCGGCGCCGCACGGGAGCTTCTCCCTCACCCTCAACGTCGCACCCGAGGGCAGTGAACAGGGCGACTTCCTCGCCGCGTCGTACCCCGAGCACGTGACACTGGAGGTCACGGGCATCATCGGGCTGGCCCGACGGGCCCGCCGCCGTGGCCTGGAGATGTTGCCGGTCCCGGAGAACTACTACGACGACCTCGTCTCCCGCTTCGACCTCGACGACGACACCGTCACCGAACTCCGCGAGTGCAATGTGCTCTACGACCGCGATGAACACGGGGAGTACCTGCGTTTCTACACCGGCACCCTGGGCACGATGTTCTTCGAACTCGTCGAACGTCGCGGCGGCTACGCCGGGCACGGCGTCGACAACACACCGGTGCGACTCGCAGCCCAGTACCGCGTCCTGCGCGACGCCACCCGCGGCATCCCCAGCTGACAAGCCACAGAGAGAAGGTATCGACCATGACCGCCACACCCGCCCGTAGTTTCCTGCTCGGACTGATCGGCACGGACCTGTCGCTGTCCCGCACCCCGCCGATGCACGAGGCAGAGGGACTGGCACAGGGGCACCCCACCGTGTACCGCCGTCTCGACGTCCTCACCGACCGACTGAAGGAGCGGTCCCTTGACGAGCTGTTGTCCAGCGCCCTGGACCTGGGGTTCGACGGGCTGAACATCACCCATCCCTTCAAGCGCGAGGTCCTGGGCCTGCTCGACGAGGTCGACCCGGTGGCCACTCGGCTGGGCTCAGTCAACACCGTGGCGATCCGTGACGGTCGCACGTTCGGCTACAACACGGACGTGACCGGCTACGCCCGTGGCCTGGCGGAGCAACTTCCCGACGTCTCCAAGCGCTCCGTGGTGCAGGTCGGTGCCGGAGGAGTGGGCAACGCGATCGCCTTCGCCCTGGCGGAGGCCGGTGTCGAGGAGCTCCAGATCCGTGACGTCGACGCCGCACGTGCCGCGGAGCTCGCCGGGAACCTCAACACCGCCACCGGCACATCGATCGCGACCGGCGGCGGCCCTGACGGAGTCGAGGACGCCATCGCCGCTGCGGACGGCGTGGTGAACGCGACTCCACTGGGGATGCTGAGCCATCCCGGGACGTCCTTCGACACGTCCTGCCTGACCCCGGACCACTGGGTCAGCGACGTGGTCTACATGCCGGTGTCCACTCAGTTGCTGCAGGAGGCGGAGGCTGCGGGATGCCGGACGCTCAACGGCACCCACATGGCGGTGTACCAGGCGGTGGACGCGTTCGAGCACTTCACCGGGCTTGCCGCGGACGCGGACCGGATGCGGGCGACGTTCTACTCATTGGGCTGACCACCCTCCGCGTTCAACGTCGCTGCAGTGCGCCGGACAATTCGGTGCGCCCCCGGATGCCGAGCTTGCGGTAGCAGCTGGTCAGGTGGTGCTCCACCGTCTTCGCCGACAGCGTCAGCTCCCGGGCGATGTCCCGGTTGGTCGAGCCGTCGGCGGCCATGACCGCGATCTGTTCCTCCTGGGTGGTGAGCGTGCCGGAGGTGGACCCCGACGCCGACGCGGTGGGGGACGATGCCGCACCCGAGATCCCCGCCGCGCGACGCTCCCGCCGGCACCGTTCGACCATCGCCGGTGCCCCCATCGACGCGAAGACCTCCTCGGCACGGCCGAAGATCTCGTCCGCACGTCGACGTCGACCGAGTCGACGGAGGACCTGACCGTATTCCAGCAGGACACGGGACTGGTAGGCCCGCATCGGGGTGTCGGTGATGATGTCCACGGCCTCGTCGAAACACCGCACGCCGGCATCGACGTCCCCGCGTCGCAGCAGGATGCTTCCGCGGGGGACGCGTAGCTTCGCGGCGACGGAGGCCAGTCCGCGCGCTCCCGCACGCTGTTCGGCTTCGGTGACGACGGCATCGGCCGCACGTATCTTCCCGGCGCGCACGAGACACTGTGCGTAGACGTCCTCCCACGGCCAGAACCCGGGCTGCTGGGTGTCTTTCTCGGTGCCGATCCTGGCGAGAGACTCACCCACGCGGAGCGCAGCCACCAGATCACTGCTGGTGGCGGTGGTGATCATGCGGCTCATGGCGGCGGGCAGCCGTTGAATGAGGAACGATTCCGGGTCGTCGGGCAGCCGGCTGGTGTACTGGCGTGACGCGGAGAAGTCACCTTGGAAGGCGGCGACCTGGGCACCGGTCCACAGCAGGAGGGGGTCGAGCAGCGTACTGCCGTGGGCGTCGCCGGTGGCCAGACCGCGTTCGACGGTACGGCGGGCGGTCTCGAAGTCGCCGAGGACGTAGTGGGTCCGGGCGAGCCAGGCATCCCGCCAGATCCGCAGGACGGGCGAGAGTGTCGGCAGTGGCGACGAGAGCATCTCGCGGGCGGAGAGAGGGTCGTCGTTGACGAGGGAGAGCCAGCCGTTGACGAGGCGGTGGGGGCCGTCCAGCTGGTCCGTCGGGGTGCCCGAGCCGTCGATGATGCTGGTGGCGACGCTGATGAGCAGGTCGTGGTCGGCGGAGGTGGCGTGTTCGAGCATGCTGTGGGGGTCCCAGTCCGCGAAGGCGAGGAGCGCCCGCTGACGTTCGACCCCGGGACCGGCGGCATCGTCGGATGCACTGTCGCCCAGCGCGGCATAGGCACGGCGGCGGTCCCCGGCATGCATCGCGAGGAAGGACACACTCGGCGCCGGTCCCAGGGAACCCTGTGACCAGAGCCGGGCGGCGGGCAGGTCACCTGACCGGGTCAGGGCCTCCACCGTCTCGGCGGTGGTGTTGTCGGTGCCGGCACCGTCCGGGAGGATGCACAGCAGGTCCGCCGCAGCCTGCCATTCACCCTGGTCGTGGTACCTGGTGGCGAGTGCGCGTATCTGCGGCACGACGTCGTCGCCCGTGCCCGGCCCGCCGGCCAGGGCGGCCTGCAGCCGGTGGTACAGGGCGCGCCCGGGGTCGGTGTGTGCGTGTCCGGCACGCTCGTGGAGGTCAGCGGATACCCGGGGCGGGGTCTGTTCCAGTACGGCCGCACGGTGGCGGGGGTCGCGGAACTCGACTGCCGGTCCGGCCACGGTGCGGAGCACCAGGGAGAACAGCTCGTCGTCGGCTGCGGTGGGCTCTCCGAGCAGGTTCTGCAGCAGGGGCAGCGGTACGGGATCTGCGGACGGCCCTCCACCGACCGCAGTGGCGCGGAGCAGGTCGACGAGCTGTCGTCGCGCCTGCGGTGGACCGGCACCGGCCGTGCCACCGTCCAGCGCATCCGACAGTGCTACCGACCAGCTGTCCGGCACCGCGGGCACCCGTCCGGCCCTGATATCGGCAGGGGCGCCGTCGAGCAGTTCGGTCAGCAGGTCGACACGCCCGCCGGTCATGGTGTGCAGAGCTGTCGCCAGGCGTGGCGAAGGGAGCACGCCGCTCGAGGACTCCACCGATGCGCCGACGTCCTCGGCGGACAGTGGTGGCAACACGACCTCGACGTCCCCGAGGCGGAATGGTGGCGTCGGTTCATGACCGGTGGCAGCCGTGGTGGCGACAACCACCGTGCGTGAGGCGTGGTCGCCGCCGTGGACATCCTCGTACAGGCGGCGCAGGGTCCCCGGGTCAGCCAGGTGGACGTCCTCGACGAGGACGAGAGTGTCGGTGGAGTCGTCGGGAAGCGACAGGACGCCGGGGCGATGCGGCCCGGGTAACAGTCGGGTACGGACCACATTCCACGTCGGCGACCCGGTGGCGACATCATGGAGCACTCCGGACGTTCCGCCACCGGAGAGGTCACGGACGACGATGACGAGTCCACTGCCTGGTGTGACGGTCTGTTGGTGGGCGAGGATCTCCCTGACCTGCGGATGGTGGAGGCGGGGCTGTCCTCCGCGGTGGAAGAGAGGCACGCCGGTAAGTCTACCGCCCGGGTACGGGTGTGGGGCCGGTGCAGCAGAGTCTCACACCAGGAACACCAGGCTGAGCGCTCCGCACAGCACGGTGGCAGACAGGACTGCCGGGACCATGACCTTCAGCAGACCGGACCGCGTCGGCACCGGCCACGCCACATCAGCCCTGCCGTCCCCGTCGGTCCGGCGGTCCCTGCCGGCGATCATCCGGTAGGCGAGTTCGATACGCGCCGGGCTGGCAGCCACGGCCCAGCCCGCCGCCACATTCTGCGCGGCCATCATCCAGAACGGTGAGACATCCAGGGCGTGGGCGGCGGCGATCTGCGTGGTACCGAACATGGCGTTGGCCCCGGTGCCTGACGCCGTGATGTAGCCGGACAGGGCCGCCAGGAGCGGAGACACGGCCAGGTAACCCATGCCCAGGCTCGTGAGTGCTCCGGCGAGTGCGTCCGCCAGACCACCGGCACCCATCACCGTGCCGAACACGACATACAGGGTGGTCGGTATGCCCACCTGGAGAAGCATGCTGCCAGCCTCGGTGGACAGCGTAACGCGGGTCCCCCTGTCCGGGGTGAACAACAGCACGCCCGTCGCTGCCCCGGCCAGAGCCCACAGCGCCGGGGACTCGAGCACCGCGGCGACGGGGGAGAGGTCAATGTGCGAGGCAGTCCACTGACCGGTGACCGTCCCCAGCACCAGGACCGCATAGGGCAGCAGTGAGGCGCCCGGGGCGGGGAGAAGACGGCCACGGCGGACGACGAGCAACCAGAACACGGCCACGACCGCTGCACCGGCTGCACCGGCGACGGGCGTCCCCAGCACCCAGTTCGCGGCGGAGATACTGGCCCAGAGCAGTAGCGCAGAGCCCGTCCCCGCAGCCACCCACCGCAGATGGTGCGTCATGCGCAGGTCTCCGGTATGTGTGTGCGTTGAGGAGTCGCGGCCGGCGATGACGGCGATGAATATCCCGGACACCACGAAGACCGGGAGCGACAACAGGGCTGAGGCCAACCCCATGTCCCGCAGCGACGACCCCGCGATGTCCGAGGCCAGCAGGGTGCCCGGGGCCATCGACCCCCACGGACTGACAGTGAGCCCCAGCAACACCATTGTTGCGGCGGGCATGGGGGTGAACCCGCAGGCCAGCATCAACGGCAACCCGATGAGGATGGTCACGCCGAAGCCGGTCACCGATTCGATGAAGGGGACCACGCCGTGGGTCATCAGCAGCGCAGCCGCGACCGACGTGCCGCCACTGGACAGCCACGTGGCGATGTTGTCCTGTGCCCCGGTGTGGTGCATCACCCGCGCCAACAGAGCGCCGGCACCGATGATGGCCGCCACCTTCAACAGTGTCTCCCAGGAGCCCCCGGCGGCACCGGCGAGGTCCCCGACGCTGCCGTCGAGCACGACGAGGCTCACCACCGACGCCGCGGCAATGCCCGCCACAGGAGGTGCCCAGGCGGGCAGTCGCGTGAAGAGGAGGATGATCGTCAGCGCGACAGGGGCGGCGGAGAGAGCGGCCTCGACCACCTAACGGCCCTCGGGCGATGCCGTTCCCTGGACCGTCCCCTGGACCGTCCCCTGGGCCATCTCCCGTCCGGCGACGTAGCCGAAGGTCAGTGCAGGGCCCAGGTTGATGCCTCCGGCAGGGTAGAACCCACCCATGACCGAGGCGCGGTCGTTCCCGGCGGTGTACAGGCCCATGACCGGAGACCCGTCCTCGCCGAGCACCCGGGCACGCCCGTCCGCGGCAATTCCCGCGAACGTGCCGAAGCTGCCGGGGCGGACCTTCACCGCGTAGAACGGACCATTCTCCACCGGCGCCAGCGACGGATTCGGCCCCACTTTCGGATCACCGCCGTACCTGTTGAACTCGGTCTCACCACGGTGGAAGTCCGGGTCTACGCCGCGTCGGGCGTTCTCGTTGAACTCTGCCACGGTGTCCTCCAGTCCGTCCGGGTCGATGCCGCACTTCTCCGCAAGCTCCCGCAACGTCCTGCCTTTGACCAGGTAGCCGTTGCGTACATACGGGAACAAGGGTACCGGGAACGGTTTGGCCATCCCCAGCGGGTAGTGACGGACGAACGTGGAGTCGGCGACCTGCCAGGACTGTACCGGTTCGCCGTCGGGCGCGGCGGAGAACATGGCGTCCACGTAGTCGTAGTAGCCGTTGGCTTCGTTGACGAACCTCCGGCCGGTGGACACCACACCGATGGAGCCGGGCTTGGCCCGGTCCATGATGTGGGGGAACGTGCCGACCTTCCCGTTGAGGTACGGGACCTCCGACACCGGACACCACGCCGCCGGGGACTTCAGGTCCGTACGGGACGCCGCACCGACGGCCCGTGCCATCCGTAGGCCGTCGCCGCTGGCCTCCGTCGGTGCCAGCGTCCAGTGCTCCTGGCCGGTAGGGGTCCGGGGGAACAGGTCACGCCGAAGCTCGACGTCAGCGGGGAAGCCGCCGGTGGCAAGCACGACACCCCGGGACGCGGTGAGCACCCGGGTACCGTCCGGGCCCTGGACTGTCACGCCGGTGACCCGTCCGGCAGAGTCGGGGACCAGTTCCCGGGCCGCGGTACCGGTCAGCAACTCGACACCGAGGTCATCGGCAGACGCGGCGAGACGTCCGACCAGCGCGGCACCGTTGACCATCTGCATATTGCGCCGGTGGACCATCATGTCCCACATGTGCACCAGCACGCGGCGGGCCGCATGGAACCATCCGCGCACGTCCCCGCGGGACGCGGAGAGGAACTTCTTCAGGTCGGGCCCCGCCATGATCCCCATCCCCAGGAACGACGTCTCGTAGAGCTGGTGGCGCAGTTTCGCCCGTACCTCCGGGCGGACCTTGCGACCGTTGAACGGTGCAGGCCCCACCGACCGGTGCCCCGTCCCCGCGCCGGGAAGGTCACCGTAGATGTCCTTGATCGCGGCACCCGGGGTGAACTGGAGTGCAGTCTGAGTGTGGAAGAAGTCGACCATCTCGGGCGCGGCGTCCAGAAAGGCGTCGATGTTGTCGTCCTGGTAGTGCTCACCGATCACGGCACGCAGGTAGGTACGGAAATCCTCGGTGTCCTCGACGACCCCGTCGCGCCGGGCGAAACTGGTGCCCGGTGTCCAGGCCCACCCTCCGGACCAGGTGGTCGCCCCGCCGAGAACATCGGCCTTCTCCACCACGGCCACGGACAGCCCGTGGTGGGCGGCGGTCACTGCGGCGGAGAGTCCACCGGCGCCGGAGCCGATCACGACCGTGTCGTAGGTGGTTGTCGGCGTTTCCGTCATGATGTCTGTCCTCCGGTCAGGGTGGTTGTGCTGTCGTACAGGTGGCGGATCCAGTCTGCGGCTCCGCGGCGGGTGATCTCACCGGTGTTCGGGACCTCCACACTGACCGGGAGGTCCTCGGGCAGTGGGCGGAGGTACCGCGTCAGGTCCTGGTCGCCGTCACCCGGCGCCAACCGCAGCGCCCGTGATTCCTCGACCAGACCGTCCACCGTGGAGGGCGCCTGCGCCGGACTGTCACACACCTGCACCATGTCCACGAGATCGCTGATCTGCGCCAACTCCTCCGGGGTCGCGCCGAACCGGACCAGATGCAGGGTGTCCGCCAGGACACGGGCACCGGTGTCCCGCGCGATCTGTGCCGCCACCGGCAGGGAACGCACACTGCGGTAGGAGATCGGTTCCAGCGCAGGGGTCACGCCGTATGGTGCGGCGTCCTGGACCAGGCGTCCGAGTGTGTCGGTCAGCCTGGCGAGATCCTCGTCTCCGGCGGCGACGGTGAACCGGGTGGCACCGAGTGCCTGGGACGCCTCGAGGGCCGGGAGCCATGTGTCGCGACCGGTGTCGGCGTCGATGCGCAGGAATTCGGTGTCGACCACCGACAGCCCGGTCTCGGCGAGCGCGGTCAGCGTGTCTGCCAGCAGTGGTGAGCCCGGTGACAGGTCGTAGGACGGTTCGTCGGCGGTGACGGCGAGGACGCGCAGACCGACGAAGTCGAAGCCGGCCTCGGCGGCCAGCCTGACCAGGCGGTCGGGTGGGACAGTCAACGCGGACAGTGGGGCGAGTCCGAGGGGCCTCATGCGGTCACCTCCGGTGCGGCGTCGGTTGCCGGGCGCACCGGCACACCGGTACGGGATGACTCGTAGACGGCGAGCAGTACCGCCAGTGACCGGGTGGCGTCGTGACCGGTCACCGCCGGTTCGCGTCCCTCCCGGACGGCGTCGACGAAGTCGGCGACCTGGGCGGTGTGGTGGGGGATCAGCGCGCCGTTGATGGTGCGGAGATCGGCATTGGCCTCCAGCCCGTCAGGGTAGTCGGCCGTGGTGGTCACCGCTCCGCCCTCCGCGCGCAGGACGGCCCGGCCGTCGGTGCCCTCGGGGTACTCCAGGATCGCCCGGGTGGTCCCGGAGGAGCCGGTGACCTGCACCCGGGCGCCGAGGGCGGTGTCGGCGGCGGTGGTCGCGGTGATCGTCGCCAGTGCCCCGGACGCGAAAGTGACCGTGGCGACCGCCGTGTCCTCGACCTCAATGTCGTGGGTGAACGTGGCGATCTTCCCCGAGACCTCGACCGGGTCGCCGAGCATCCAGACCAGCAGGTCGATGTAGTGGATGGCCTGGGTCATCAGTACGCCGCCTCCGTCGTTGTCCCAGGTGCCGCGCCACGGTGTCGCCGAATAGTACGTGGGGTCGCGGTGCAGCAGGACGGTGCACTGTCCCAGGATCGGCTCGCCGAGACGGCCCTGGACAAACTCGGCCTTCATCTCCTGTGCAGCAGGCCAGAAACGGCGCTGGAACAGGACGCCCAGGTGAACGCCGGCCGTGTGGCAGGCCGAGGTCATGCGTCGGGCGGAGTCGAGGTCGATCGCGACGGGTTTCTCACACAGGACATGGACACCGGCGGCTGCGGCGGCGAGGACGACCTCCTCGTGGGTGGGGTGCGGGGTGCACACCGAGATGATGTCGACACCGCTGGCGAGTACCTCGTCGACGGTGGTGACCGCCCGTGCGATGCCGTACTGTGTGGCGGTCCGGTGGGCGCGGTCGGGATCGATGTCGCAGACGACGGTGACCTCGGCGCCTGCCACGGCAGCGAATGCCTCGAGATGGTTACGGGAGATCGCGCCGCAACCGACGACGCCGACCTTCAGAACGGGGGTGGACATCTTCTTCTATTCTCCTTTGGTCGTGTGTGAGGTGGTACGTGACGCCTCCAGGTCCGCGGTCTCCGAGACCACGGAGGAATCCCGTGAGCCGGCCGCAGCGAACAACTCCAACTGGTCGGCACGGGTGAACTTCGGGGTGTCTTTCAGCCCCAACTGGTCGAGTGGGGTGAATGCGGTCTCGCGGGTGCCCATGATCACCAGCGAGGCGACCGCGACACAGACAGCGACATAGACGACGACGGCGTGCCAGCCGCCCCAGGATTCCAGGGCGGTTGCGATGGCGGGAGTGAACCCGACGATCACGAGGCCGATCTGGTTGCCCATCGCCATGCCTGTGTAGCGCACCGGGGCAGCGAACATCTCAGGGAAGAAGATCGTCCACACACCGTTCCAGCATGAGTAGAAGAAACCCTGGTTGAGGATGCAGAGTATGAAGATCAGGGTGAGGTTCGCGTCCGTGATCGCCTGGAAGTAGAGGTAGGTTGTGATGATGCTGCCGACGGCACCGACGATCAGGACGGGTTTGCGCCCGTAACGGTCGGACATCCAGGCAGCCAGGGGAATAATCGCGATGGATACTCCCAGGGCGATGGTGTTGACGGTAACCATCGTGGACCGTTCGATGCCGGAGTTCTGGGTGGCGTAGGTCAGCGCGTAGACATTGAAGGTCGTCTGGACGACGGAGTAGAGCGTGATCAGGACCACGCGGAGGACATCGATGCTCTGGCTCTTCAGCACGGCGAGAGCTGGGACGTGGTGGACGACCTCTTCCTCGTCTGTCTCGCTGAGTCGTTCCTCGGTCCGTGCCACCGCGTCGGGTTCTTCAAGGCGGGTTCTCACGAAGTAGGCGACCAGGAGCACGACGGCAGAGAGGAGGAAAGGAATCCGCCAACCCCAGCTCATCAGCTGGTCGTCGGGGAGCATGAGGAACGGAAGGAACACGACACCGGCGAGCACATTGCCGACCGAGCATCCGATCATCACCGAGCTGGTGAACAGTCCGCGTCTGCCTTCCGGCGAATGCTCCATGGTCATCGTCGATGCTCCGGCGGACTCGGCGCCGGCGGAGAACCCCTGGGCTATGCGGCAGGTGACGAGCAGGACCGTCGCCCAGATCCCGATGGAGTCGTAGGTGGGTAACAGTCCGATCGACACTGAGGCGCAGCCCATCACGACCAGGGTCACCAACAGTGCGGTTTTGCGGCTGATCCGGTCGCCGACGTGTCCCATCACCAGTCCGCCGATGGGACGGGCGATGTAGGCCACTCCAAAGGAGGCGAGGGACCCCATGGTGGCGACGACGGCATTGCCCTGTGGAAAGAAAAGCTGGTTGAACAACAGTGCCGATGCCGTCCCGTAGACGACGAAGTCGTAGTACTCGAGGGTGGAACCGAGCAGCGATGCTGCGGCGGCTTTCTTCGGCGCGTGGTGGACGTGCAGGAGGGCGGTGTCGTGCTCAGATGTGTCGGCGGTACCGACCACAGGGGATCGGTCCGGGGATGAGGTGCTAGGCGTCACAGTCACGGTCAACTCCAATCTGGATCATGTTTCCCGGAGCTGTGTCCGGGGTCACGTGAACTGGTTGCTGTGCAGCCTAGGGAGGGCGGAAGGGGGTTCCTGAGCCTTCCCGTTGAACGGGACAACGGGGGCACGGTTACGCCGACTTGTCTAGGAATATCGGGGGCACCTCGGGGGTGGACGCTTCGGTCAGTGCACGGGAAAGAGTTCTACCGGCAGAAATAAGTGTGGTGAGGACCTCATCGTGGTCGCACTGGTCGGTGCGGGCGACAAGGCCGAGGGAGCACTGCACCGAACCGTCGGTCAGGTCGAAACAGGGGACCGCGAACGACGTGTTCTCCGTGACCATGCCGCCGACGATGTGCCCGTAACCCTGCTGACGGATCTGGAGCAGATCTGCACGGACGCGCGACGGATCCATCGGCTCGCCGGTGACGCGGGCAGGCAGTGAGCCGTTCAGTACACGGTTGACGGCCTTCTCGCCACCGAAAGCGAGCATGGTCAACCCCGCCGAATTGTTGTGGATCGACAACCGGGAGGCGTGTCGACTCAGGATCCGGAGCGGGTACGTGGCATCGTAGTGTTCCAGGTAGAGCACACTGAGCGAATCGAAGTCCGGCACAGCCAGACATATGTGGTGGTTGAACCTGCGGTGGAGACCCTCGAGTACAGGTTTGGCCAGTTCACGGAGTTGTTCGAGGGGGCTGCACCGTACCGACGTCTCCCAGGAACGGACGCTGACAGTCAGATTCCCGTCGTCGAGGCGTTGCAGCATCCCCACCGAGGTCATCTCGGTGACGAGACGGTGGGTCGTCGACCGGGACAGCCCGGTGGACTCGGCGATCTGCGATGCCGTCAACCGGGGTGTGTCGGCGTCGAAACACTCCAGGATTCTCATCGCCCGTTGGAGGACGGACTCACCAGATCGCGAGTTTGCCACTGTTCCCTCACCTCAGTCCGTCGTCACGATGCCAGGAAACCGCAGATCAGTCCGTTGACGGTCTCCGGCTGCTCCAGGTTCGGCAGGTGCGCCGCCGGTGACAGGACCACGTAGGACGCCCCGTCGACACCGTCGGCGATCACCTTCACCGTCTCCGGTGCGGTGGACGGATCATGCTCACCGGCGATGACCAGTGTCGGAACGGTGATCTCGCCGAGACGGGAGGTGAAGTCCCACTGGGAGAGGGCGTCGCAGCAGGCGGCGTAGCCTTCGTCCGGGGTTGCGGCGATCATGTCGCGGAAGTGGTCCGTCGTCGCGGGGTTCTGCTCGCGGAAGCCGGGGGAGAACCACCGGGCGATGACTGCGTCGGCGAGGGCGGAGACACCCTCGGTCCGGGCGGTCCGGGCCCGGTCGACCCACCCCGAGGAGTCACCGAACTTCGCCGCGGTGCAGATGAACACCGCGCCCTCCACCCGGCCACTGGTGGCCGCGAGATATTGCGCGACCGCTCCGCCGAGGGAGAGTCCGACCACGGTGAACCGGTCGACCCCCAGACCGTCGAGGGTGTGCAGCACGTCCGCGGCGAGATCCGGCACGGTCGGGCTGGCGTCGTCGGCCGGTGTCATCGGTGACCGCCCGTGCCCGCGGTGGTCCAGTGCGATGACCCGCCGACTGTTGCTGAGGCCGTCGAGCTGGGGCAACCACATCTCGGTGGTCGAGCCGAGCGAGCCGAGCAACACCACGGTGTCGGCGTCGGTGGGACCGTAGGTGTCGGTGTGCAGGGTCAGGGGAGAGGTTCCAGGGTTCGCTGAGGTCATGAATCGGCTCCTTCGTGTGTGTGGCAGTGCGTACCGGGGGGACGCCCGTCAGGCTTACTCTGCTTCGAGGACGGCGGCCAACCCCTGTCCACCACCGATACACATGGTGGCCAGGCCGCGCAGGGACGCGGAACCGTCGCCACCGCGGCGGCGCAGTTCGTGGCAGAGAGTCACCAGCATCCGGGCGCCGGTGGCACCGACCGGATGCCCCAGCGAGATCCCGGAACCGTGCGGGTTCAGGCGGGGATCGTCGGCGGCCACGCCCCACTCCTGCAGCACCGACAGCGCCTGTGCAGCGAAGGCCTCGTTGAGTTCGATGACGTCGAGGTCGTCCAGGGACATTCCGAGCCGCCCGAGCACGCGGGCGGTGGCCGGCACCGGACCGATGCCCATGGTCTCCGGGGCGACACCGGCCACGGCCCAGCCGCTCAGCCGGGCGAACGGTTCCAGGCCGAGTTCCTCGGCACGGGCACGGGTGGTGACGACCATGGCGGCGGCGCCGTCGTTCTGGCCGGAGGCGTTGCCGGCGGTGACGGTGGCCTCGTCGTCCTGTCGGCCCATCACCGGGCGCAGTCCGGCGAGCTTGTCGGTGGTGGTGCCCGGGCGCGGGTGCTCGTCGCGGTCGACGACTGTCTCCGGGTCACGGCGCCGCTTACCCGGTACCGTCACCGGGACGATTTCGTCGGTGAACAGTCCCTCGTCGATGGCGGCGACGGCGCGGCGGTGAGATTCGGCGGCCAGTGCGTCCTGCGCCTCACGGGTGATGCCGTATTCGCGGCGCAGGTTCTCGGCGGTCTCGATCATGCCGCCTGGGATGGGGTGATTGCGTCCTCCGGCGGAGGCCCGTCCCTCGGCGAGGCGGTCGTGCAGCACAAGGTCGCCACCCTTGACACCCCAGCGGATCGAACCGTCGACGGAGTAGCCGGTGCGGCTCATGGACTCGGCGCCGCCGGCGATGATCAGGTCTGCCGCGCCGGTGGCAACGTGGGCGGCGGCGGTGACCACGGCCTGCAGACCGGAGCCGCAGCGTCGGTCGAGCTGCATGCCCGGCACGCTGTCGCCGAGTCCGGCGTCCAGGGCGACGACGCGTCCGAGGGCAGGGGCGGCACCGTCGGGGGAGGCCTGTCCGAGGATGATGTCGTCGATGGAGTCGGCGCTCAGTCCGGTGCGTTCGACGATGGCGCTGACGACAGCCGAGGCCAGGTCCTGGACGGGCACGTCGGTGAAGGCTCCGCCGTAGGCGCGACGGGGGTGCGCAGTGGTGAGCACAGTACGACGTCGGTCGGTGAGGGAGTGGTGGTGGACGGTGTGGTGTCGGTCATGGGGGTCCTAATCTGTCGTTGTCTGTGGGGGTCTGTCGGGGTTCAGAGCTGTTGTGCGGCGAGGTCGCCGCTGATTGCGCGTGCCGCCGCCAGGAGCTCGGGGATGATGTCGCGGTGCAGGTCGTCGATACCGTAGACCTCGGTGCGGGTCGAGACGTTGACTGCGGCGACCGTGCGCCCGTCCGGACCACGGACGGGGGCGGCGACCGACCGCAGGCCTATCTCAAGTTCCTGGTCGACCAGGGCCCACCCCTGGTCACGGACCGTCTGGAGTTCGGCACGGAGCTGGCCGGCAGCGGTGCAGGTGCGTGGGGTCAACGGTTCCAGAGCGACGCTGTCGAGATAGGAGTCGAGATCCACGGGGTTCAGGTCCGCGAGAAGCACCCGGCCCATCGACGTGGCGTAGGCGGGGAAACGGGTGCCGATGGTGATCGACACCGCCATGATCCGGCGGACCGGGACGCGGCTGACGTAGACCACGTCATGTCCTTCCAGGACCGACATGGAGCTTGATTCGTTGATGCGCCGCGAGAGTTCCTCCAGCCGTGGCTGGCCGATGTCCGGCAGCGACAACGACGAGAGGTAGCTGTGGCCGAGTTCCAGTACCCGGGAGGTCAACCAGAACTCGGTGCCGTCGGTGTTGGCGTAGTCCATGGAGACCAACGTGTGCAGGAACCGGCGTGCGGTGGCCCGGGCCAGCCCGGTCCGTTCGGCGACCTGCGCGAGCGTGAGGCGGGGGTGTTCGCCGTCGAAGCAACGGATCACCGCGAGGCCGCGCACGAAGGACTGGACCTGGCCCCCGGGGCCGTCCCCGGATGTTCTGTCGTCTGTCTGTGTCACCGGATTGCTCCTGTCATCCGTTCATGCAGCGAACATTTGTCCATTGCGCGAACACCAGTGTACAGTTTTCCATATGCTTGACAAAACATTCAGCACAGCAGACGAGGCGGTGGCGGACCTCTGCGACGGCGCGTCTGTCGCTGTCGGTGGATTCGGCCTGGTAGGCATCCCGTCCGTCCTCATCGACGCGGTCCGGAAGCGTGGCGTCCGGGACCTCACGATCATCTCCAACAACTGCGGAACCGACGGCTTCGGTCTGGGTACGCTCCTGGAGGATCATCGTGTGGCACGCACGATCGGGTCGTACATCGGGTCGAACCGGATCTACGCCCAGCAGTACCTCAGTGGTGAGCTTTCCGTGGAGTTCACCCCGCAGGGCACGCTCGCCGAGCGTATGCGTGCCGGCGGTGCGGGTATCCCGGCGTTCTACACCAAGGCCGGGGTCGGAACGGAACTGGCCACCGGGGGGCTACCGGTGCGCTACAACCCGGACGGGTCAGTCGCTGAATTCTCCGAGCCCAAGGAGACCCGCAGTTTCGACGGCGAGGACTACATCCTGGAGACGGCGATCAGGGCAGATGTCGGACTGGTCCACGCGCACAAGGCGGACCGCCAGGGCAATCTCGTGTTCCGTGAGACCGCGCAGAACTTCAACCCGGAGGCAGCCAAGTGTGCCCGGGTGGCGATCGCGCAGGTCGAGCATCTGGTCGATCACCTCGACCCGGACGAGGTCCACCTGCCCGGTATCTACGTCGACCGCGTGGTGCACATCGGCCCCCAGGAGACCGGCATCGAGAACCGTACGACCCGGCCCGACCAGACGAAGGAGTCCTGAAACCATGGCATGGAACCGTGAACAGATGGCAGCACGTGTGGCCGCCGAGCTGCAGGACGGCCAGTACGTCAACCTCGGCATCGGAATGCCCACGTTGGTCCCGGGTTTCCTCGACGAGGGCATCGACGTCATCCTGCATTCAGAGAACGGGGTCCTGGGCGTGGGGCCTTACCCGACCGAGGACGAGGTCGATCCCGAGCTGATCAACGCGGGGAAGGAGACCATCACCGTCAACGAGGGTGCGAGTTTCTTCAGTTCCTCGGAGTCTTTCGGGATGATCCGTTCCCGGTCGGTCGACGTCGCGGTGCTGGGCGCCATGGAGATCTCCCGCCACGGGGATCTCGCCAACTGGATGGTCCCCGGCAAGCTGGTGCGCGGTATGGGTGGGGCAATGGACCTGGTGCACGGTGCGCAGAAGATCATCGTGATGACCGACCACATCACGAAGAACGGTACCCCGAAGATCGTGGAGCAGTGCTCCCTGCCGCTGACCGGGGCGAAGTGCGTGGACCTGATCGTGTCGTCCCACGGTGTCTTCGAGGTTGACCCGGTGAAGGGTCTGACGTTGGTCGAGTGTGCCGACGGTGTCACCGTCGACGAGCTGCGGGAGATCACCGCCGCACCGTTCGAGGTTCGCTGACAGACACACTGGCGACCACACCTACTTCTGCGGACAGAACTCTTGTCCGGGAAACACGACCGGCCCTTTCCCACCGCCACCCCCGGACTCCGTAGAGTAGCCAGGCTCACCGTCCCCCCCGTCGTCCCGTTGAACGGGAATGGGCCAGCGTACCGGCACGTCCTTCCTAGGCTGCACACTGACCACCACGCATCACCATGAAGGGACAGTGACGTTGGCAGTGACGACAAAGTCAGCAGAAGCGAACGGGAAACAGCAGGGGGACAGGGACGTCGACCTGCTCATCGTCGGCTCGGGCGCAGGCGGGCTCAGCGCGGCGCTGACGGCGGCGGCCCGAGGACTCAGAGTCCTCGTCGTCGAGAAGAGTCAGTACGTGGGCGGAACCACCGCCTATTCGGCGGGCACATGCTGGGCTCCCGACAACGCTTTCCAACGCTCCGACAACAACGACGACGACCGCGCCCGTGCCGAGCGGTACCTGGACCGCCTGGTCGGTGACAAGTCCGATCCTGACCTCCGGAGTGCCTACCTGGACAGCGCGCCTCAGATGCTGAGAGAAATGGACGGACTCGGAGTCCGGTTTCTGCACTCACCGGCTGTCGTCGACTACCATTCGGAGCTTCCCGAAACGGGCCAGACAGGCCGTGCACTCGAGCCCGAACCTTTCGACGGGCGTGCCTTCGGCCGACGCGCATTCCGGGACATTCGCCCACCCGTACCGGAGTTCGCCCTGATGAGCGGGACACTGATGCTGCGGCGTCCTGAGGTCGCGACCCTGCTGGGGTTGTTCTCCAGGTCGGTCGTCCCCACCGCAAAGGCAGTGGGACTGGCGCTGAAACTCGGATTCCGGTGGGCTACTGACCGTGCCTCCGGGTACCGCCGTGGTACCCGCCTGGTGATGGGCAACGCGCTGATCGCATCGATGTACCGTGCCTTTCTCGACCGCGGCGGAGAGGTCTGGACGAATGCCCGGCCCGTGGAGTTGACCACGGATGAGGGAGCGGTCACCGGTGCTGTCGTGGCGAGCGGGGGCAGGACGCTCCGCGTCCGTGCGAGCGGAGGTGTCGTGCTTGCGGCAGGAGGTTTCTCACAGTCCGTAGAACTGCGCGAAAAGCTTCTCCCTCAGCCGACCCCGCAGTACAGTCGTGCCGCGGACAGCGTCACCGGCGACACATTCCCCCTGGCCGAGGCGGTCGGGGGCTCCCTCGGCTCCGACAATGGTGAGAATGCTCTCTGGTTCCCCAGTTCCGTCGCCACCCGGAAGGACGGCTCGCAAGCGGTGTTCCCCCATATCTGGGACCGCGCGAAGCCCGGAATCATCGCCGTCGACTCCACCGGTCGCCGGTTCGTCGACGAATCCTGTTCATACCACCGTTTTGTCCGGGCGATGTACGACCAGCCGGACCAACGGGCCGTCCCGGCGTGGCTGGTCGTCGATTCCCGGACCCTGTCCAGGTACGGACTCGGCGTGATCACCATGCCGCACCTCCCCGCATTCCTGTTACGCCGCCACATCAGGGAGGGGTACCTGCGCACCGGCGCGACCGTGGAAGAGCTCGCCCGCACCATCGGGGTTGATCCGGAGGGGCTCACGGAGACGGTACGTCGCTACAACGGCTTCGCCGAGACCGGCGTGGACGAGGACTTCGGCAAGGGGGAGAAGCTCTTCGGCAGGGTTGCCGGGGACCCGGATCACGAACCCAACCCGAATATCGGTCCGATCGAGAAAGCGCCGTTCCACGCCATCGCGGTACACCCCACGCCACTGGCGACGACCTACGGTATCCGGGTCGACACCTCCGCCCGGGTGGTGGACAACGACGGTGTGCCACTCACCGGTCTCTACGCCGCTGGCGTCGACGCGGCGGGTGCCATGGGGTCTGAGTACCCGGGTGCGGGTGTCCAGGTCGGTTCGGGTCTGACGTTCGGGTGGCTCGCGGGACGGCACGCAGCGGGCCGTGTACAGGACCGCATACAGAACCACCCCGTCCACCGTCGGTCGTCGAACCGAGAGTCCTGGGCAGGACCACGGCAGGCTCGCCACGTCCGGTGATGCGCAGGGGGCTAGAACACGATCGTGGTGTTCCCGGTCCGGATCACCTTGTCCTGGGCGTGCCAGAGCACGGCCCGGGACAGGACGGACCGCTCGACCTCTGCTCCCAGCCGCTTCAGGTCGGGAACGTGGTCCCTGTGACTGACGCGCACCACGTCCTGCTCGATGATGGGGCCCTCGTCCAGATTCTCGGTCACGTAGTGGGCCGTGGCACCGACGAGTTTCACTCCGCGCTCCTTCGCCTTGCGGTAGGGGGCGGCGCCGATGAAGGCGGGCAGGAAAGAGTGGTGGATGTTGATCACGGGCACGCCGACCTGCTCGAGGAAGTCACTGGAGATGATCTGCATGTAGCGGGCCAGGACGATGAAGTCCACGTTGCCCTTCAGCAGGCGCAGGATCTCCGCCTCGGATGCGGACTTGTCCGGCCCCGCCTGCGAGGGGACGTGGAAGAACGGTACCCCGAACGAGCGGACGTCCTCGACGGTCCCGGTGTGGTTGGAGATCACCATGGGGATCGTGACCGGCAGGTCACCGCGACGCTGGCGCCACAACAGGTCGAGGAGGCAGTGGTCGTCCTTGGACGCCAGTATCACCATCCGCTTGGGTTGGGAACGGTCGGACAGTGACCATGCCATGTCGTAGGGATCGAGGGTCTCCGCAAGGTCGGCCCTGATGTCGTCCATGACGGTGACGAGGTTCTGACGGTGAAAGACGATGCGCTGGAAGAACCCGCCGTCCTCAGGATCAGAGGAGTGCTGGTCAAGCGAGATGATGTTGCCCTTGTTCCGGGTTATCAGTGCGGCGATGACGGAGACCAGACCAGGCTGGTCAGGTCCGTGGACCACCAGACAGGCGTGGTCGGTCAGGGAGGTGATGGACGGGGGCAAGGGGTTCTTCCTGGTCGTTCGGTCGGGCTCGGTCGGACGTTCTTCAGCTGGTTGTTCGTCAGTGGCAGCTGCTCCGGAGGCAGTCTACCCCGACGGCCCCGCAGCACCTCCGCCACCCGATGTGCACCGGGCGGGACCACGGCGCATCCGCCGCGTCGGCTGGTTCGAGACACTGTGTCGGGACGCCGCGTCGCACGGCGCGAGGGTATGATGGGCCGGACGCGTTACCCACGAATTGCCGACACGTTTCACAGGAGAGTTCGTCTCACATGCCATCGATGCAGGAAAGCGCCGAACTGCTCAAGTGTTCGTTCTGCGGAAAGAGCCAGAAGCAGGTCCGCAAGCTGATCGCAGGCTCCGGTGTGTACATCTGCGATGAGTGCATCGAGCTCTGCAACGAGATCATCGAGGAGGAGCTCGCCGCTGGCGCGTCCCCGTCCGGTGACACCACCGACCTGCCACACCCCGCGGCGATCACCAGCTTCCTCGACGAGTACGTCATCGGGCAGGACGACGCCAAACGCACCCTGGCGGTCGCCGTCTACAACCACTACAAGCGCATCCGTGCCGAGACGGATGACGCCGGCGCCCGCCGGAACGACGATGCGGTCGAACTGACCAAATCCAACATCCTCATGCTCGGCCCCACCGGCTCCGGCAAGACCTATCTGGCGCAGTCCCTGGCCAGGATGCTGGACGTACCTTTCGCCATCGCCGACGCCACCAGTCTCACCGAGGCCGGCTACGTCGGTGAGGACGTCGAGAACATCCTGCTCAAGCTGTTGCAGGCCGCCGATTTCGACGTGGCGAAGGCACAGCAGGGCATCATCTACGTCGATGAGGTCGACAAGATCTCCCGCAAGTCGGAAAGCCCCTCGATCACCCGCGACGTCTCCGGTGAAGGTGTCCAGCAGGCGCTGCTGAAGATCCTCGAGGGCACCGTCGCCGCCGTCCCCCCGCAGGGCGGCCGCAAGCACCCGAACCAGGAGCTCATCCAGTTCGACACGAAGAACGTCCTGTTCATCGTCTCCGGCGCCTTCGCCGGGCTGGAGAAGGTCATCGCCGAACGGCGCGGGCGTAAGGGCGTCGGCTTCGGATCGGAGATCCGCGGGAAGTCGGACGAGGACCCGGATCCGTTCCGTTTCGTCGAGCCGGAGGACATGGTGAAGTTCGGTCTGATCCCCGAGCTCATCGGCCGTCTCCCCGTGATCACCCACGTCGGGCATCTCGACGAGGACGCCCTGGTGCGTATCCTCACCGAACCGAAGAACTCCCTGGTGCGCCAGTACCAGCGCCTCTTCGAGATGGACGGCGTCCAGCTGTCCTTCGAGGACGAGGCGCTGCGCGGTATCGCCAGGAAGGCTCTCGAACGGGAGACCGGTGCCCGTGGCCTGAGGTCGATCGTGGAGAACCTCCTGCTGCCCGTGATGTACGCCATCCCCGACGACAAGGACACCGGGGAGGTCATCATCACCGGTGCCAGTGTGGACGGAGAGGCGGAACCGCAGCTGCTCACGCACGAAGAGGTCGCCGAACGCGACCGCCGCAGTGCCTGACCCTGTGGCGCCCGCTCAGATCGTGCCAGGAGGGGGCGGTCAGTCGTCGTAGAGCGCGGCGATGTGGTCGTCGACGGATCCGTCGTCCTCGTCAGCGTCATCCCGGCCGCCCCGACTGTTCCGTTCCTGGATGTCGAGATCGTCGGCGTATGCGTCGTAGGACGGGAACGGTTCGGAGTCTGCGGGGTCCTGCAGTTCGGTGAAGTCGGGCAGATCCTCCGGGCGGTAGGTGACGACTTCCTCCACAGAACCACCGTCACCGGCGGTGTACAGCGATGCCGAGACGGACGACGGCGTGGTCGTGGTCGGTGCTGCGTGGGTGTAAGAACTGCCCTGTGTCGTGGGCATGGACGTCGTGAGGAACGCCAGCACGGTGTCACAGGCCAGCTTCTCGAGCCCGTCCACGGTCGCGGCATGGTCCATGTCGGTGCCGTAGAGCAACTGGAACATGGTGCCCTGTGAGGCGGGGAAACAGCACAGTGACGTGATGAGTACGTACACGTCCTCGGCCGAGATACCGGGCCGGAACGCGCCGTAGTCCTGACCCCGCATCAGCACCCGGTCGATCTGCAGGACGACCGGTGAGGACTCCAGTACATCGGAGCGTCCTTCCAGGTGGGTCCGAGACATCACGTTCTCGGCGATGATCAGCCGCACCGCGTCCGGGTTGGCCCGGTGTCGACGGTACGCCGTACGGACCAGCGAACGGACGGCCTCGGCGGGGACCAGGCGTTCGACGTCCAGATCCTCCGGACGAGGCCAGAGGCGCCGGAACGCGAAACGGATCGCCTCGTCGTACAACACGCGGGTGTCGCGCAGCAGAGGGTGGGACGGCGACACGCCAGCTCCCACCGCGATATCCCGGGTATCGGCCGACAGGCCGGAGCGCACCAGCTCAGGGATCGCAGTATCCAGGATCAGCTGGTACTCCTCCGGCGGGCAGTCGTAACGCCGGTGGCTGCCTGGCAGCTCGACGGGGTCGGTCATCACAAGGGCTCTCCTGGCCTGGTCTCTTGTTCCCTCCCTCAGGACGAATCCCGGGGGTAAAGGGGTCGGTACGAGTACACACCCGGTGGGGCTGCCCGAAGGCGCGGCAAGCCGATGTTCTCATCTGATGTTGCCATGGAGTACCCATGCTAAGCGCTACTAACGAACGAGTTGACCACAATGTTTGCACTCCCCACCAATGAGGGGGCACCGGAACAGGGGGAGGGGGCACGGAATGTGGAACACGTTTACATTGGGAGGGCACCGACCATATGCCGGACTATCACCGAAACCCAACCAGGAACGAGGTCGAGCACCATGTCGACAGCCACCACACCCGTCACAGTCACCGTCACCGGAGCCGCCGGTCAGATCGCCTATTCGCTGCTGTTCCGCGTCGCCGCCGGGGGTGCTTTCGGTGACCGACCGGTGGCACTGCGGCTGCTGGAGATTCCCGACGCACGCCGCGCGGCCGAGGGGGTGGCGATGGAGCTGTCGGATTCCGCGTTCCCTCTCGTTGAGAGCATCACCGTCACCGACGACCCGGAGGAGGGGTTCGCGGGAGCCGACGCCGTCTTCCTGGTCGGCGCGAAGCCGCGGGGCAAGGGTGAGGAGCGTTCCGACCTGCTCATCGGTAACGGGAAGATCTTCGGGCCACAGGGGCAGGCCATCGCACGGAACGCCTCGCCGGACGTGCGTGTGCTGGTCGTGGGGAACCCGGCCAACACCAATGCCGCGATCCTCGACGCCCACGCCGGGCTCTCGGCCGGCCAGGTCACCGCGATGACGCGGCTGGACCACAACCGCGCGCTCGCTCAGCTCGCCGAGAAGCTGGGGACCTCGACAACGCGTCTGACGAACATGACGGTGTGGGGTAACCACTCGTCGACCCAGTTCCCGGACATCGCCGAACTGCGGATGGACGGGGAACCCGTCGCGGAGTCCCTCGACCAGACCTGGGTGGACGAGGAGTTCATCCCGCGGGTCGCGCAGCGCGGCAGCGAGATCATCGACGTTCGTGGATCGTCCTCGGCAGCGTCCGCAGCATCCTCTGCCGTGGACCACATGCACGACTGGTTCCACGGGACCCCGCAGGGCGACTGGGTGTCCGTCGCCATGCGTTCCGACGGGTCCTACGGGATTCCTGAGGGACTGTTCGCCAGTTTCCCGTGCCGCTCCGTCAACGGGACGTGGGAGATCGTCCAGGGCCTGGAGCTTGGCGAGCGTCAGCAGGAGCGCATCCGTGCCACCGCTGACGAGCTGGCGTCCGAACTCAATACGGTGCGCGAGGCAGGGATGCTGTGACACAGTGGGTGGATGCCCCGACAAAATGACCTGAATCACAGTACAGGCGAGGCGAATCCCGGGAACGGTGAGTTCCGTCCCGGATTCGTTGACACGGTCACCGCCGCTGGCGCCCGCCTGCTGGGCGCCGTCACCGGAAGACTCCCCGGATCCGCCTGGCGGAAATGGGGCGGCCGCCGGAACCGGGACGGTGACGTACTGGACCCGGACGTGGCGGCGACCCTGCTGTCCCTCAAGGTCGTCAGCTCCCTCGACATCGTCGACGTCCCGCCGGTGCACTCCCGTCGGATCGTGGAGCGGGAGGCCTACCTGGCGGCGGGGAAGGTCCGGGTGGCGGAGGTGACCGACACCGACATCGCCGGTGTGCCGGTCAGGGTCTACCTCGACAAGCCGTCGGATACGGCGGTGGGGCAGCCCCGGCCGACGCTGCTCTACCTTCATGGCGGAGGGTGGGTGACTGGCTCTCTCGACAGTCACGACGCCGCGTGCCGCAGCCTGTGCGCGGAGGGCGGTGTCACCGTCGTATCTGTCGACTACCGCCTCGCTCCGGAGCATCCGTTCCCCGCGGCCCTGGAGGATGCCACGGCTGTTTTCACCGCGCTCCAGGACGGGGCGCGGGTCGCCGGGACGGTGGTGGACACCGACCGCCTCGTGATCTCCGGCGATTCCGCCGGCGGCAACCTCGCCGCGTCCTGCTGCCTGTGGTTGCGTGAGCACGGCCGGGCACAACCTGCGCTGCAGCAGTTGTTCGTCCCCGTCACGGACCTGTCATCCCGGACGGCAAGTTACGAGGAGTTCGGACGTGAGGGTCTCTACCTCACCGCGGCGCAGATGGACTGGTACGAACACCACTACCTCGGCCGCAGCAGTGACCTGACCGAGGCGGTGGATCCGACAGACCCCCTGGTGTCACCGTTGCTGGAGCCCGACCTCTCCGGACTGGCGCCCGCCTACGTCGCGGTGGCCGGTTTCGATCCGCTCCGGGACGAAGGAGAGGCCTACGCCAGGCGGCTCGAATCGGCGGGTACACCCGTGACTCTTCGACGACACCGCGGGCTGGTGCATCCCTTCATCAACTCGGTGGCGTTGTGGGCAGGGGCGCGACGGGCGATGCTCGACGCCACCGCACACATGAGGACTACCCTCGGGACGCATGGCTGAGAAGAACGGACAGCAGAACCAGAACGACCAGAAACACCCTGGCCCGTCGGTCAAGGACAAGGAGCTCTACGAACGTCTCCGCGGTGAGGGCGAGTCGAAGGAGAAATCCGCACGTATCGCCAATGCCGCAGCGAACACCTCGCGCTCCGAGATAGGCCGACGTGGCGGGGACTCGCCGAGCTACGACGAGTGGAGCAAAGACGAGCTCTACGAGCGGGCCCGGGAGCTCGACATCTCCGGCCGCTCGTCGATGACCAAGGACGAGTTGATCAAGGCACTGCGCGACGACTGAGTCGGCTGAGCTTATTGCTCCAGGTGGTCGAACTTGCTTTCCCAGGCGGCCGCCACCGGGTTGGCGTCGGCGATCATGTGGTTGAAGCGGTCGTTCGCGATCTCCACGACCTCCCCGAGCAGTTGCACGTGTTCCTGGGCCGGGGAGTTCTCCAACCGACGGATCCCCTCGCTGATGATCTGGGTGCGGGAATCCAGCCGGCCCAGGCAGGTGACGAACGGCATGCCGAAACGCTCGCGGTAACGCTCCGACAGCTCGACGAGCTGCTCCTGCTCCACATCGTCCATCGTGTCCAGGTTCTCCAGGGCGACAGAGCCGGCGAAACCGGAGATGCGCTTGGACGCCTCCGGGTCCAGAAGTAGTTCGGCCATGGACGGGTAGTCGCGGATGAGTGCCTTCTGATCACCGCGCTCGGCGGTGAGAACCGCCTCCTGGACGGCGTCCCGCAGATCCTGGACGGTGGTGAACGGTGCGGCGGCGTGGGCGTTCTCCAGCGGCCACAGTGTGTTGTTGAACAGCGGGGCGAAAGTCTCCACGAAGGTGCCACGGTCCATGGCGTTGACGTCCTCCAGGGTGATCGTGCGCCCGCCGGCGTCGCGCGTCACATCGGGGGAGGGGCGCCGTCCCACGTGGAAGAACAGCAGGTTCAGCAGGATCGCCGCAATCGAGCCGGTCGTGACACCGGAGGCGAAGAACACCTGGGCCCAGTCGGGGAACAGCAGCGCGATGTCCGGTTTGAAGGCCACCAGCATGCCCAGGCCGATGGAGATGGTCATCACCGCGGCATTACGGTTGTCGGCGAGGTCGACCTTGCCGAGCGTCTGGATGCCCACCAGGGCCACGTTGGCGAACAGCGCGAGGCTGGCAGCTCCGAGCACCGGCCCGGGGATCGCGCTGACCACGGCGCCGGCCTTGGGGATCAGGCCGATGACGATCATGATCACACCGGCGCCGGCGACGACCCAGCGTGAGCGCACGCGGGTCATCCGCACCAGCCCGACGTTCTGGGCGAAGCAGGTGTAGGGGAAGGAGTTCAGCACGCCGCCGAGCGTGGTGGACAGGCCGTCGGCACGCAGCGCGGCGGAGATGTGGTTCTTCTTGATGCGCTTGCCGACGATCTCGCCGGCGGCGAAGACGTCACCGGTGGTCTCGACCATGGTGATGAGCATGACGATGCACATCGAGATGATCCCGGTGAGCACGAACTCCGGCGCACCGAAGTAGAACGGGGTCGTGAAGCCGACCCAGTCGGACGATCCGACGTCGTTGAAGCCGGCGTCCCCGAGGATGACTGCCGCGCCCGTGCCGACCACCAGTCCGATGAGGATGGCCAGGGTGCCGAGGAATCCCTTGAAGAAACGCTGGGCAAGCAGGATGACGGCCAGCGTGACTCCCGCGTAGGCCATGTCGGATGCGTCGGGCGTGCCCTCGGCGAAGCTGGTGATGTCGTTGGCGGCCACCCCCAGCAGCGTGATGCCCATTGTGGTCAGCACGGTGCCGATGACCACCGGTGGGAAGAACCGGATGAACTTCGCGAAGTAGGGTGCGGCGAAGAACGTGAACAGGCCCGCGACGATGATCGAACCGTAGATGGCGGGGAGCGCTTCGACCCCGCCCTCCCCGCCGGTGGTCGCCAGGCCGATCGCGATGATCGGTGAAATCGCGGTGGTCGTCACACCCTGGATGATCGGCAGACGGACACCGACCTTCCAGAAACCGACGGACTGGATCAGCGTGGCGATGCCACAGGTGAACAGGTCGGCGTTGATGAGGTGGATCGTGGTCTCTGCGTCGAGGCCCAGACCGCTGGCGATCAGCAGCGGCACGACCACCGCACCGGCGTAGAACGCCAGGACATGCTGGGTCGACAGGACCGCCAACTTTCCTTTCGGCGGGACCTGGTCGACGGGGTGCTTGGGAGGCGCAGAGGGCGCGTCAGTTCTGGTGCTCATGTGGCGGCTTTCCGGAAACGTCGGTACAGCGCGGCAGGCCCGCGGCGGAGTTACCGGATCAGCATATGCGGTACAGCGGTCACAGCAGAACTGCCCCCGGTGGACGGGCCGCGGTGGGTGGCCCGTCGGTGCCCGTCGGTGCCCGTCGGTGCCCGTCGGTGCCCGTCGGTGCCCGTCGGTGAGGCACAGAGCAACCCCACAGGTCGGTCTCCCCGACCTGTGGGGTTGCTCTGTATCTCAGGGTAAAGACCCTGTGTCTACTGCTGGGCGACCCGCACCAGGTGGTCGTTGACGAATTCGCCGACCCCCCATTCGGCGAGCTCACGTCCGTAGCCGGAGCGTCCCACGCCACCGAACGGGAGTCCTGCGGCAGTCACGGAGGCCTCGTTGACGAAGGACATGCCGACCTCCAGGCGTGCCGCGGCGTCCTCGGCGACCTTCAGGTCAGTGCCCCACACGGACCCGGAGAGTCCGTAGTCGGAGTTGTTGGCGATCTCCACGGCCTCGTCGACGTCCTTGGCCTTGTAGACGATGGCCACCGGGCCGAAGACCTCGTTGCAGCCCACGTCGGCCGTGGGGTCCACATCGGTGAGCAGCGTCGGCTCCATGTAGGCGCCCGGACGGTCGATGCTGTCACCGCCGACACGCACGGTGGCGTCGCCGTTGGCCTTCGCGTCGGCGAGGCGCTGGACGATCTCGTCCCGGGCGTCGATGGAGGACAGCGGGCCGACGTCGGCGTTCTCGTCGTCCCACGCGCCGGCAGTGAGCGCGCTGATGCGCTTCTCGAGGCCCTCGACGACACGGTCGTAGAAGCTGTCCATCACAATCAACCGCTTGGGGGCGTTGCAGGCCTGGCCGGTGTTGTACATGCGGATGCCGACGTACTGGTCGAGGACGGAATCGAGGTTGTCGTCGTCGATGACGATGAACGGGTCATTGCCGCCCAGCTCAAGGAGCGACTTCTTGTAGTTCTCCCCGGCCGTCTTCGCGACCGCGGCACCCGCCCGCTCGGAACCGGTGAGGGACACGCCGGCGACGCGGGGATCGGCGACGAATGCGTCCATCTGGGAGCCGGAGGCGTAGATGTTCTGGAAGACGCCCTTCGGCAGACCCGCTTCCTCGAGGATGTCCTGGCACGCCTGGGAGGACAACGGGCAGATCGAGGCGTGCTTGAGTACCAGTGAATTCCCGAGCAGTAGGTTCGGTGCCGCCCAGCGGGCGACCTGGTAGTAGGGGAAGTTCCACGGCATGATGCCGAGCAACGGGCCGATCGGATCCTTGCGCACGTAGGTGTGCTGGGCGCCCTGGGCGGGCAGTTCCTTGTCGGCGAGCAGTTCATGGGCATGTTCGGCGTAGTAGCGGTAGATGTCGATGACGATGCCGAGCTCTGCCTTGGCCCACTTGTTCAGCTTGCCCATCTCGCGTCCAATGTAGGACGCGAGATCGTCCTTCCTCTCGTCGTAGATGTCGGCGGCACGGCGCAGGACGGCGGCGCGTTCGTCGATGGTGGTCGTACGCCAGGACCGGTAGGCGGCGGTGGAGCGCTCGAGGATGTCGTCTCGTTCAGAGTCCTCGATCCTCGTGAACGTGTCTTCGGTCTGGCCGGTGGACGGGTTGTTCACACTGAAATTGCTCATGACTCCCGTTGTACCCTTGGCGCACGTGACTGTCGACGCCCCTTGGGGTGGTCGTGAGACGGTGGAGCGTCGGTGGGTTGGCGACGATGGGCGGAATGCGAGTCTGTAGGTGTCGAGTCGCGCAACTCGGTGCCGTGATACTCACATTCCGCCCCGGGACGCGGCGACGCCCCCGTACTCCGTATGGATCTCAGCGAGGGCCGGGGTTAGTCCTCCCAGTAGATGGTGCCTTCCAGACCGAGGTCTTCAAGGGCGTAGTCGTACTCGAACTTTCCGCCGACGGCGTCGTTTCCGGCGCCCGTACCGGTTCCCGTGGTCACGAAGCTGACGTCGGCGTCCCGGTAGGCCTTGCCCTCTTCGACCTCGTCGAGTCGGAAGCCGAGGGCGTCGCCATCGGAAATGTCGCATTCTTCTGCACCGCCGCCGATGATGCTGTTCGCCATGCGGTCATCCTCGCCCAGGATCCCCATGTCAGGTTCGGAGGAAAGACCGGCGTAGTCGGTGTCGGAATCGTTCTCGGGATCGGGGGTGAAGTCCGGATTCTCCGCTGTGCCGAGCAAGGTCATCTCGTAGTTGACGCAGACGAAGTGGTCGACGTCGGTATCTTCATCCTGGAGCTCCACGGCATCGGCCGGAAGGTCCTTGAGTCCGGAGACTGTGACATCCCAGAACTGCAGGACGCCACCACGGTTCTGGGTGAGGACCTGTGCGGTGTCCCCGAAACTGAGCCTGGTGTCGGCAGGGGTGAGTTCGAAGCCGTCAGGTGCGCCGGCGAGGTCGATGTCGGTCTCAGCAGTTCCGTCGTCGGAATCGCCTGTGCCGCCGGTGTCGCCTGCTGACTGGGAGTCGGTGGAGCTGCTGTCCGAGTTTGAGTCGGAGTCGTCGGAGGAGCAGGCGGTGAGTGCGAGTGAAGGGACGGCAAGACCCGCGATGACGGCGAGCCTGAGCTTCTTGAAATCGGTCATGGCAAGACCATAAAACACCCTGAGTGCAGACGGACGGAAAATTACAGAACTTGCCGTCCGAACCTGAGGAACCTGCTGTCACCGTAAGATCGGGCACTGTGAACGCACCGAAGGAGAATTCCAGCGACAGTGTCTGGTTGGTTTCTGACCTGCATCTGGGGCACCGGAAAGTCTCGGAACTGCGCGGATTCGCAGACACGGACGAGCACGACCGGGTGATCCCCGACCGATGTTCGGCCTGGAGTCGGTGCTGGAGTGGACTCCGGCCTACCGCAAGGTGTTCGACGTCATCGAGCTGGAAATGCAGATCCGTGTCGGACGCTTCCTGGTGCTGCTGACGCACATCCCTGCACCGGACCGGGTTGAGGACCCGTACTTGACTCCGGCGCTGGCACGGTGGTCAGCCCGCGGTGGGACGACCACCCGCGACGGTTTCGACTGCACGGTGCACGGTCACACCCATTCCTCGATGCCGGTGCGGCCGAAGAACGTCAACGTCAGTCTCGAAGCGACTGACCTGAAGCCGGTGTCTCCGGAACAACTGCAGGAGCTGGTGACCCGCGCGGTGAAGTGGAAGCACTGAGGTCTCCGGGTGCCGTACGGTGCCCTCAAATCTTCGAATCCAGTGTCTCGGCTGCGTTCCAGCCCGTCGAAGAGGTGCCAGACGGCGAGCATGGAGTGGGTCTTGCCGCCACCGAAGTTGGTCTGCAGGTTGATCACCAGGGAGGCGGTGGTGTCCCCTGCGGTGCGGTGGGGCGGCTCTGTGCCTGGTCTTCCTTGCGTTCCTGGATGATGCGTACACCGTTGCGCCGGGCGCCGAGTTATCCGACGGCCTTCTTGTCCTTGATCGCGGTGGCGAGCCGTTGCATCGTGTCGATGGTGCGGTAGGTGTCGTCGGCGGCGGAGGCGGCGTTGTGGGCACAGAGGTTCCGGGTTTCGCGGAGTTCGGAGGCGAGAGCTTCTTCGAGGCGGTCGAGGTACCGGCGTAGAGGCCACCATCCGGTACGGAACCGGTTGGTGGTGCCTCCGGTGAGGAACCGCAGGCAGCACGGAGGGGTCGGTGGCGGAATACTCCTGGCGCACCGCCTCCGTCTGCTTCGCGTTGACGCGGACATGACCCAGGAAGAGCTCGGTCAGCGTGCGGGAATGAGCCGGAACCAGGTTCAGAACTTCGAACGCGGCCACGGCACAGGCAAGAACGGGCGGGTCCTCAATCCGACGATGGAGAAGATCTACCAGCTGGCTTACGCGCTGAACGTGCCGCCGGCCGTGCTACTGCCCGACGTCGGGCGGAAGGTCCAGCCGCGAAGCCGTTCGGCGGAGGATCCACCGACGTTGGAGGAGATTCAGAACGTCGACATCGTGTGGCCGCATGCCGTTGTCGTGGACGATGGTGTAGAGCACTGACACCGTCGAACACCTGCAGACACCGGCTGGCAATGTCCAGGGTGCTGTGTAGGCTCTATGACAACAACCCCGACGGTGCGGCTAACACCGACGAGGTTGCCCGAGCACCTTAGTGCCCGTGGTCCTCTACTGGTTGAACCAGCGGAGAATTTCGGTCACAAGTTCGGCGAAGCCGCTTGCCACACAGATCCAGGGTAGGACCGTGGCGGCGGCTTTCCTTTTCTTGTCACCGGGCTGATCATCCGGGTCTTCACCACAGGGTGGGGAAGTCACGGCAATCACCCCCTGTCTGACGTCGCAGGGTCCACGTTCACCGGCGTGAACCTCGCGCCCGAGCGCGCGAACCTCAGTACCGGTCCGAGGGGCCGGAGCAAGAGGTCTACGCAGAAGCGAGGAGGGCGACCGGAAGGTCGCACCGCCGTGAACCATAACGACGGGCTCGGACATGAAATCCGCGCCAACGGCTACCCCGCCGATCCGGTCTCAACCGTGTCCGAACTCTGCACTAGACTGTGCAACCGTGACTGATCAGACCAGCGCCAGCGCAGCCAGCAGCAATTCCGGGACCGGTAACCGGGCGGACCAGCTCCCGAAGCAGTGGACCCCCGCCGACGTCGAATCCGAGCTCTACCAGGGATGGGTTGACTCCGGATACTTCCGCGCGGACGCCACCAGTGACCGTCCGCCGTTCTCCATCGTCCTGCCGCCGCCGAACGTCACCGGCCAGCTGCACATGGGGCACGCCCTGGACCACACGCTGATGGACGCGATGGCACGACGTAAGCGCATGCAGGGCCATGAGGTGTTGTGGCTGCCCGGATCTGACCACGCGGGTATCGCCACCCAGACCAAGGTCGAGGGCCAGCTCAAGGAAACCGAGGGTAAGGACCGCTTCGACTACGGTCGTGACGAGTTCGTCGGCAAGGTCTGGGAGTGGAAAGAACAGTACGGCGGCGTCATCCAGTCGCAGATGCGCGCCATCGGCGACTCCGTCGACTGGGACCGTGAACGCTTCACCCTGGATGACGGCCTGTCCCGTGCGGTGCAGACCATCTTCAAAGAACTCTTCGACCGCGGTCTGATCTACCGCGCCAAGCGCATGGTCAACTGGTCGCCGGTGTTGCGCACGGCGATCTCGGACATCGAGGTCGTCTACTCCGACGACGAGGGTGAGCTGGTCACCCTGCGTTACGGTGACGCCTCCGGCCAGGGGCCGCACGTGGACGTCGCCACCACCCGTGTCGAGACGATGCTCGGCGATGTCGCCGTCGCCGTGCACCCGGAGGACGAGCGCTACAGGGACCTGGTCGGCTCGCGTCTGCCGCACCCCTTCATCGAGGGTCACAGCATGGTCGTCATCGCCGACGACTACGTCGACCCGGAGTTCGGTACCGGTGCAGTGAAGATCACCCCTGCACATGATCCGAATGACTTCGAGATGGGCCGCCGCCACGACCTCGACATGCCTGAGGTCATCGACGAGACCGGCCACATCGCGAACACCGGGACACGGTTCGACGGGATGGACCGGTTCGAGGCGCGCGAGGAGATCCGTCTGGCTCTGGAGGAGCAGAGCCGCGTGGTCAAGCGCATCAGCCCGTACGTCCACTCGGTCGGTCACTCGGAGCGCTCCAAGGAAGCCATCGAGCCGCGTCTCTCCGAGCAGTGGTGGGTCAAAGTCGAGGAACTGGCGAAGATGGCCGGCGACGCGGTTCGTGAGGGCGACACCGTCATTCACCCCTCCTCCCAGGAACCACGGTGGTTCGACTGGGTCGACGACATGCACGACTGGTGTATCTCCCGCCAGCTGTGGTGGGGTCACCGCATCCCTATCTGGTACGGACCCGACGGTGAGATCGTCTGCTGCGGCCCCGATGACGACGCCCCGGCCGGGGAGGGCTGGCACCGCGAGGAGGACGTGCTCGACACGTGGTTCAGTTCTGCGCTGTGGCCCTTCTCCACGATGGGGTGGCCGGAGCACACCGACGAGCTGGCGAAGTTCTACCCGACGTCCGTGCTCGTCACCGGCTACGACATCCTGTTCTTCTGGGTCGCCCGCATGATGATGTTCGCGACCTTCGCCGACACCGTCTCCGGTTCCACGCTGGGTGACGGTGAGTCCGGTACCGGCGCAGGCCAGCGCGGGGGACGTCCGCAGGTGCCTTTCACCGACGTCTTCCTCCACGGCCTGGTGCGCGACGAGCACGGTCGGAAGATGTCGAAGTCCCTGGGTAACGGCATCGACCCGATGGACTGGGTGCGCGACTACGGTGCGGACGCCCTGCGGTTCACCCTCGCCCGCGGTGCGAACCCCGGCACCGACCTGCCGATCGGTGAGGATTCCGCCCAGTCGTCCCGCAACTTCGCCACCAAGCTGTTCAACGCGACCAAGTTCGCGCTGATGAACGGTGCCCGCGTCCTGCCCGCTGCCGAGCAGGACGCATTCCCGGCCCGCGATCAGCTGACCGATCCTGACCGCTGGATCCTCGACAAGCTCGAGGAACTGCGCGTCCACGTCGACACCCACCTGGACCGCTACGAGTTTGCCGTCGCGAACGAGGCCCTGTACCGCTTCACCTGGGGTGAGTTCTGCGACTGGTACCTCGAGATCGCCAAGGTGCAGATCCCCCGCGACTGGGAGACAGCCACCGAAGAGGAGCGTACCCGCGGTGACAACACCCGGTTGGTGCTCGGGCGCGTCCTCGACACGGTCTTCCGTCTGCTGCATCCCTCGATGCCGTTTGTCACCGAGACGTTGTGGACGGTGCTCACCGACGGCGTGGACGGCTACGCTGACAGCCTCGTCGTCACCGACTGGCCGACCGCGGCCAACACCAACGGTGGCGCGGCCACCGACGTCGATGCGGTGCGTCGTCTCGACGACGTGGAGAAGCTCGTCACGGAGATCCGTCGCTTCCGGGCCGACCAGGGTGTCAAACCCTCGCAGAAGGTTCCGGGCCGCTTCGACGCCGCCACCGCCGACCTCGCCGGCCTCGAGGACGCTGTCCGGTCGATCGTGAAGCTCACCGCCCCGGAGGGGGATTTCACCCCGACAGCGTCGGTGGAGCTGCGCCTGTCGAACGCGACGATCACGGTGGAGGTGGACACCTCCGGCACCGTGGACGTCGCCGCCGAGCGCAAGCGTCTGGAGAAGGACCTCGCGGAGGCCAACAAGGAACTCGAGCGCGCGGACAAGAAGCTCGGCAACGACAACTTCCTGGCCAAGGCCCCGGAGAAGGTCGTCGCCGAGATCAAGGAGCGTCGCGGCATCGCCGTGGACGAGGTCGCACGCATCACGGCACGACTGGCCGACCTGACAGGGAAGTGATCCCCGACTGTGACTGACAAGAACGAGGACTTCGGCGAAGCGACGCTCAACGCCACCGGGTTGGATCTGCCGATCGATCTCACCGAGCCGGCGAACAGTGACGAGGACGCAGCGAAACTCGCCCGCCCGGTGACCGCCGACGACCTTGCCGCGCTGGCGGAGGTCGAGGCCGAACTCAACGAGCGGTGGCCAGAGACCAAGATCGACCCCACCCTGGACCGCATCCGCCAGCTCATGGACCTGCTCGGCAACCCGCAGCGGAACTACCAGGCCGTCCACGTCGCCGGAACCAACGGGAAGACGTCGGTCGTCCGCATGGTGGAGGCGCTTCTGCGCGCATTCCACCGGCGCACCGGGCGCACCACCAGCCCTCACCTGCAGCTGGCCACCGAACGTATCGCGATCGACGGTGTCCCACTGCACCCGGCGGATTACGTCCGTACCTGGCGCGAGATCGAACCCTTCGTGGACATGGTCGACACCCGGTCCGAGGCCGCCGGCGGGCCGCGGATGAGCAAGTTCGAGATCCTCGTGGCCATGGCCTACGCCGCGTTCGCCGACGCACCCGTCGATGTCGCTGTGGTCGAGGTCGGGATGGGAGGCCGGTGGGACGCCACCAACGTCATCGACGCCGATGTCGCTGTGGTCACTCCGGTCGGTCTTGACCACACCGATTACCTCGGCGACACTCTCGCCGAGATCGCCGGCGAGAAGGCCGGGATCATCAAGCAGCGCTGGGATGCCGACGACCTGCTCACTCCTCCAGACAACGTCGCGGTCATCGCCGAGCAGGAGCCTGAAGCTCTCGAGGTGCTCCTGCGCCAAGCGGTCGAGGCTGATGCGTCTGTGGCCCGGGCAGGCAGTGAGTTCGCCGTCGTGGAATCCACCGTCGCCGTCGGTGGCCAGACGCTCACGCTGAAAGGACTCGGCGGGGTCTACAGCGAAATCTTCCTGCCATTGTCAGGGGAGCACCAGGCGCGGAACGCAGCCACCGCTCTGGCTGCGGTGGAAGCCTTCTTCGGCGCCGGTGCCGGTCGGATGCTCGACGAAGAGACCGTCCGGCGCGGTTTTGCACAGGTGAGCTCACCTGGGCGTCTGGAACGGGTACGGGCCACCCCCAGCGTGTTCATCGACGCCTCCCACAACCCCCACGGTGCCCGCGCGCTGGCTCAGGCCGTCGACCGGGACTTCTCCTTCCGACGCCTGGTCGGCGTCGTCGGCGTACTCGGCGACAAGGACGCCCGTGGCATCCTCGCCGCGCTGGAACCCGTACTCGATGAAATCGTGGTTACCCAGAACACCTCGCCACGTGCCGTCGACGTCGAGGACCTCGCAGAGTACGCGCGGGACGCCTTCGGCGAGGAGCGTGTCCACGTCGCACCGAATCTGCCCGGTGCCGTCGAGCTTGCCGTGGAACTCGCTGAAGACGACGGTGGCTTCGGCGACAGCCAGGTCTCCGGGGCGGGCGTCCTGGTGACCGGTTCGGTCGTCACCGCCGGTGAGGCGAGGACCCTGTTCGGAAAGGACCCGGCATGACCACTGCAGCAACCGCGGCCCGGGTCGCCCCGAAACGGGTCGCCCTCTACCTCGGCTCCGCCCACGGGGACAGCCCCGCCTACCGGGACATGACCGTCGCCGTCGTCCGACACCTGGCGGCGAGCGGCCATTCACTGGTCTACGGCGGCGGTTCCGTCGGGTTGATGGGCATCGCCGCGAACACCGCTCTGGAGGAGGGAATGGACGTCCACGGCGTGATCACCCGGCACCTGTACGACGGGGAGACCGGACACACCGGTCTGACCAGCCTGGAGATCGTCGAGACCATGAACGAACGCAAGAACAGGATGGCCGAGACGGCGGACGCCATGGTCACCCTGCCCGGTGGTATCGGCACACTCGAGGAGTTCTTCGAGGTGTGGACCGCCCAGGTGCTCGGCATCCACCACAAGCCCGTGGCGTTGATGGATGTCGAGGGGTACTGGACCCCGCTCCTCGGCATGCTCGACCAGATGGTCTCCCGTGGTTTCTTCAACGCCGAGCACCGTGACGGGCTCATCCACCTCACCGAGGTCTCCGGGCTGAGTGCCGCGTTGGACTCCTGGACCCCGGCTGCGGCAAAGTGGTCGCAGAAGAAGGTTCACACGACCACCGGTGCGATGACCGGCGAAACGAGGATGCTGTGAGTGACAACACCACCCCTCTGGGGCCCGCGCACGAGATGCAGGTCGACCCGTTCAAGGGACTGAAGGGCATGATGGCCGGGATCATGCTCATGGAGGCGATCACCGTGCTGCTGGTGCTCGCGGTCGTCGGTGTCGTCGACGACGGGGCGCACGCCACCGTGTTCAACATGACCTACGTCGCCGTGCTCGGCGTGGCGATGGTGGTGGCGTCGTTCCTGCAGTTCCGTCCGTGGGCGGACAAGATGAACATCGCGTTGCAGGTCTTCGCGGTGCTCGGGGTGTTCGTGCACCCCACGATGCTCTTCGTTGCGATCCTGTTCATCCTCGCGTGGTGGTACACCTACCATCTCCGCGCGAACGTGAAGAGCCGGATGGACAGGGGGCTGCTGCCCGCCCAGCACTACTACGTCGAGGAAGACCGGGACTGACGGGGACTGGCCGGGGGACCGTCCCGGTCAGGATTCGCCAGCGTGCTCGAGTACGTACTCATCGGTCTCCGACGTGGGGGAGGAGACCGGGCCGTCATACCCGTTGCGCTCGATCCATGCGGCCACGAACTGGCAGGACGGCACGACCGTGAGGTCGTGGGACTTCGTGTCCGCCAGTGCTTCGCGTACCAGGATGCTGCCCAGGCCACGTCCGGCGAAGTCGTCTCCGACGATCGTGTGGTGGAAGATGCGCTCTGACCCGTGGTCGACGAAGTATGCTGCGCCAGCGCGGGTGTCGTCCGCGAGGTAGATCGCATAGGCGTTCCCCTTCGACGTCAACCGGACGGTGACGGAGTCGCCGTTCCTGTCGGTCAGTTCACCCATGATGTCTCTCCTTCTCCCGTGTGCACGCCGTGGCACCGTACTGTGGTCATGTCATTCCAGGGTCAAACCTATCAGGGAAATGCCGACGCTGCGGGTACGATTTTCTCCGATGAATACCTACCGCAGCGGGGAACGGGCCCTCGCCATGTGTCTCGTCGCCGTCGCCGGGTACGCCGACTCCATCGGATTCATGTTCTACGGTGGCGTCTTCCTGTCGTTCATGTCGGGGAACAGCACCCGTATGGCGGTGTCCATCGTGGAGGACGACAGAGAACTGATGTGGCTGGCGGGACGCTGCATCGTGTTGTTCATGGTCGGGGTGATGTGCGGTGCGCTGGTCCATCGCGTCGTGACCCGCCGGTGGGGGCGGTACCGCGCCAGGGAGGCCGTTCTCGTCGCCGTCTCGCTGGTCTTCCTCGCGTCGTCGGTGTCGCTGGCGTCAGGGGCCGAGGTGCTGGCGGTGATGCTGTTGTCCGTCGGCATCGGTGCGATGAACTCGGTCTTCGAGCGGGACGGAGAGGTCAGCATCGCGCTGACCTACGTGACCGGCACACTGGTGAAGGCGGGGCAACGATTCGTGGACTCCTTCTTCGGCGGACGGGCGTCGGCGTGGGTGTATCCACTGATCATGGCGCTGTGTCTGTCGCTCGGAGCGGTCGTCGGCGCCGTGGTCTTCTTCCATCTCGGTCTGCCGGCGGTGTACCCGTTGACGGGGTTCCTGGTGGTCGTGACGGTGACCAACCAGGTGGTGCGTGACCGGCGTCGGCACCGGGGGTTGCCTCTTTAACTTCTGTTCAACCGGGTTCTGTAGGCTGACACGCATGACTGAACGCACTCTCATCCTCATCAAGCCGGACGGTGTCTCCCGTGGCCTCGTCGGCGAGATCATCGCCCGCATCGAGCGTAAGGGCCTCACCCTCTCTGCCCTGGACCTGCGTGTCGCTGACCGCGAGACCGCCGAGAAGCACTACGCCGAGCACTCCGACAAGCCGTTCTTCGGTGACCTGGTCGACTTCGTCACCTCTGCACCGATGATCGCCGGCATCGTCGAAGGTGAGCGCGCGATCGACGCATGGCGTCAGCTCGCCGGCGGCACCGACCCGGTCTCGAAGGCCACCCCGGGTTCGATCCGTGGCGACTTCGCGACCTCGGTCGGCGAGAACGTCGTCCACGGCTCGGATTCGCCGGAGTCCGCCGAGCGCGAGATCGGCATCTGGTTCCCGAACCTCTGATCTCCGCACGAACTCCCCGCCACGGCCCCTCGACGGTCGGGGCGGGGAGTTTTGTCGTCGGCATCTGGGGGACGGTTCAGACCTCGGCTCAGATCGCGGCGCTGACCGAGCCACGCACCAACGCGTCGCGTCCTTCCCCGGTCAACGTGATCCACTCGACGACGGTGGTGGCGTCCTTTCTCTCGCGCAGGACGACGGCCAGGTGGCGCGCGGTCAGCGACCGTAGCGCTGCGTCCACCGTACGGTCCTGTATCAGCGGTGCGGCGAGGTCGGTGAGGACGTCGCGGCGTACCTGACGTCCCCCGGGGACGGCCTGCGCGGCATAGAGGGTGGAGGCGACGGCGTCGGCGTCGTCGGTCGGGGTCCAGTCAGGTTCAGTGGTGAAGACCCGCGACAGGGGGACGTAGTCGGTGGGGTGAGCACCCTCCAGCACGAAGGCACGCCAGAAACAGACCAGAACGATGACGCTGACCGAAGCGGCGTAGACCCACCCCGCGGTGGTGGAGTTGATCAACTGTCCGATCCACATCAGGCGTAGAGGCCCGGGACGGCGAACGACGCCAAGGTGCGCAGCTTCTTGTTCGGGCTGCGTGGCTCATCCACGGTGCCGCCGAGTTCGGAGGTGGTCCGGTCGTCGGCGCGCATCGGCGCGTACTCGTTCTTCCGCATCCCCTGTGCCCGTAGCGAGAACCCGAGGTGCACCGCGGCGATCAGCAGTACCGGGGTCGCGATGAACAGCGTCCACGGGCCGGCCGCCGGTGAGGAGGAGGCTCCCACGAAGGCGGAGACGAGGACAGCCACCAGGATGCGCCCGGGCAGTGCCGGGGTGACGGAAGCCTGGATCTGTTGGAGGACACGGAATTCCTGGGTCATATAAGACACCTCATATAAGACACATTAACCGGCGGAGGCGGCCGCCAACGGGCACGGGGCGTGGCGGGGCGAACACCACGGACCCGGTGTGCAACAATGAGGGGGGACACGTGCAGCACCCGCCTTCAGGAACCTGGACATCGTCGGTTCGCCGCGGTGTGCTCCGAATGTCCGAAAGTTTTTAAGGCACAACTTGTGCAGACAACATCGAATATATATGCCACGGCGAGAGTAACGCCGGGACACGGCGGACATTGAGTGGCTGCGACCTGATCGGATCGATCACAGCGCCCGTTGTCCTTCAGGGGAACTGCCACCGTGCCGACGACGGCGTCCGTGAGAGGGACGATCACATCCGTATCCTGCCCGTGGCACCGTTGAGGAGACAGTATGGCGAACACCAGCCAGGAACTTGCCGCGGCAGCGGCAGGAGTGAAGAGTGAAGAGCTGGGGGAGAAGGTCCGCGTCCATGCGCTCGCAAAGGCGTTGGGGATTCCCAGCGCACAGATGATCACCGTGCTGGGGGAGCATGGTGTGGAGAACAAGCGTGCCGCGTCGACTGTGACGAGGGCGGACGTGGAGCGTGTGCTCGGCGAGATCATCGCGGCCGGGAAGCCGGCGAAGAAGGCCCCGGCGAAGAAGCGAGCCCCGAGGAAGACGGCGGCGAAGAAGGCGGCCGGGACGTCGACGACGGGGCCTGCCGAGCCGGAGCCCGAGGCTGCGCCGGTGGCTGAGCCCCGGGCAGCCGGTGACGCCGAGACCGTCAGTCAACCCGAGGCCGCACAGCAGGCGGCCCCGACGCGTCGTCGTGGAGGCCGCTCCGGCAAGGTCACCCGCAAGGCAGCGGCCCCGGTTTCCCCTGTCGAGCCTGTCGAGCCCGAAGTGGAGCCGACACGGCAGCCCGCCCCTGCCACACCGGTGGCGGGGACCGTTGAGGCGGCTGAGTCGGCCGATACGCCCCAGGAGAAGAGTGCGGGGTCGGCGTCGCGTCGTCGTCGCCGTCGGCGCGTGAGCCGTCCGGCCACCCGGGAGACCCCGGCGGAGAACGTGGTGCAGGAGCCGGCACCGAAGAACCAGGCACCGAAGAACCAGGAGCTGGAGGTCCGGCAAGCGGAGCCGGAACCTGAGCAGAAGCCGGTGGCTGAGACGCCCCGTCCGGTGGTGCGACGCCGCATCGTCCGCCGTGTCGGATCCCGGAGTGCCGCGGCAGGTGCGGAGGAACTCCGCCGGGAACGTCAGCGGGAGGCGGCCGCCGAGTCGCGCTCAACAGGGGACGACCAGGGTGAGAGCCCTGCAGACGAGCACAACGAGACCAACGGTGACAGAACGGGATCCTCGCGGCGTCGTCGCGGGAGCCGCGGCCGGGGCCGTGGGCGTGGGGACCAGGGCGACCAGAATGACCAGAATGACGGTGACAACACCACCGTCACTGAGTCGGCACCGGTCCATGCAACGGAACACACGGCGAACGCGTCCCTCGAGCCTGACACGGCCACAGACGAGCAGACGCCCGTCGTCGATGAACCGGTGAAGCTCAAGGGGTCCACCCGGCTGGAGTCGAAGCGCCGGTGGCGTCAGGAGCAGGGAAACGAGAAGCACCGGGCGGTCACACGTGCCGAGTTCATCGCCCGACGCGAGAACATCTTCCGTTCCATGGTCGTCCGTGACGCACGGCGGCAGGACGGCGACGGGTGGACCACCCAGGTCGGGGTCGTCGAGGACGGTCTGCTCGTCGAGCATTTCGTCACCAGCGACGACCAGCAGTCCACGATCGGGAACATCTACCTCGGTCGCGTGCAGAATGTGCTGTCCAGCATGGAGGCCGCGTTCGTCGACATCGGGACAGGTCGTAATGCCGTCCTGTACGCCAGCGAAGTCGACTGGCGCTCCGAGCATGTGCGGGGTCGGTCCCGCCGGATTGAATCGGCGCTGAAACAGGGCGACCAGGTTCTGGTACAGGTCATCAAGGAGCCCCTGGGGCACAAGGGCGCACGGTTGACGAACCGCGTGAGCTTCGCGGGCCGCTACCTGGTTTACGTCCCGGGTGGCCGGACCCAGGGCATCTCCCGGAAGCTGCCGGAAGCTGAGCGTAAGCGGCTGAAGTCGATCCTGCAGCGTGTCGTCCCCGAGGACGGCGGCACGATCATCCGTACCGCCGCCGAGGGGGTCAGCGAGGAGAAGATCGCCGAGGATGTCGACCGACTCCACCGTCGCTGGCTCGACATCACCGAGAAGGAGAAGACTGAGCGCGCCAAGAAGGGCGCGACGCCGGTCACCATGTACGAGGAGCCGAACCTCCTGGTGAAGGTCGTCCGGGACATGTTCAACGAGGACTTCAACGAGCTGGTCGTCGACGGCCGCAGGTCCTGGCAGCGGGTCCGTGACTACGTGCACCGCATGGCACCCGACCTCGAGAGCCGAGTGGTCAAGTGGAATCCGGAGGAACACGGCGGGGACGACGCCTTCGCCGCCTACGAGCTCGACGCCCAGCTTGCCAATGCGCTGAGCCGGAAGATCTGGCTGCCCTCCGGTGGCTACCTGATCATCGACAAGACCGAGGCGATGACGGTCATCGACGTGAACACGGGAAGCTTCGTGGGGTCCGGCGGCAATCTCGAGGAGACGGTCACCAAGAACAACCTGGAGGCTGCCGAGGAGATCGTCCGGCAGATGCGGTTGCGCGACATCGGCGGAATGATCGTCGTCGATTTCGTGGACATGGTCCTCGAGGAAAACCGTGACCTGCTGCTGCGACGACTCACCGAGTTCCTTGCCGCTGACCGCACCCGTCACAAGGTCTCGGAGGTGACGAGCCTCGGGCTGGTGCAGATGACTCGGAAACGGCTCGGTGCCGGGCTGGTGGAGACCTATTCCACCGAGTGTGAAGCGTGCCAGGGGCGCGGCATCATCCTCCACGACGATCCGGTGCAGCACGACGAGGTCGACGACCACCAGGAGCGTCGCGACCACGGCGGACGTGAAGGGCTCAAACAGGCCCGGCACGAGCAGGAGATCCGTAAACGTTACGAGGACAGCGCGATCGAGGATGCCCCGGCACCGGCGCAGGAGGACGTGCAGTCCACTGCCACGGTGGCCGCGACGGTGCATGCCGCGGCACAGGAGCAGGCCGGACACCGTTCGGACGATGTCCATGACATCGTCGCCCATGCGCTGAGCCGTGCCGGTGAGGAAGATCCGGATGAACCGACGGGTGCTGACTACGTCGCGGACGACACCGACGATGCGACGGAGGCATTGCTGCGCGACATCGTCCAGCAGGAGCCTGCTGAGCCGACAGAGGTCGGCCCTGAGACCGGCTCCTCCGAGGCCGACGTCGAGACCACCAGGCGCAAGGACCGTCGTGGACGCCGTGTCGTCCGTCGTGTCACACCGGCAGCCGAGCGACAGGACGCAGAGGAGCAGGCGCAGGAGGTACCGCAGGAGGAACATGCTGCCGAGAACCCCGCCGTCGACTTTGAGTCGGCGAAGGCTGAGTTCGAGCGTTCGCCCCGTCGTCGGCGTCGGGTCCGCGGAAACTCCCGGTCAGACCGTGAGCCACGGCCCGAGGACTACGGCCTCGGTCACCAGGACTCACGGCGGCAGGACCTACCGCAGCAGGCAGAGCCGTCGGCCGACAGTTCCGCTCAGGCGGTGACGGCTCCGGTGCCGCAGGTGCGGTCTGACCGCCGCGGACGGCGGCGGGTCGTCCGCAGCGCACGGTGAATCACCGGCGTGTCGTTACCGCCCCGGGGAAGCTGTGGAGATTTTGTTTTCCCGGGGTAGGGCGGTAGCCTTGCATCGTCGCTGTTCGACCGTTGGTCGATCGTGTCCGTCGGTCTCTGTCTGAAACCGCGGTCGCGCCGCATGTCCGGCGCAGGGTCGTCTACGTCGAACGCAGTGAAATAAGCAATGAAGTCCAGTCAGATTGCCTTTTCAGGCCGCGCCCCGCACTTCGTCGGGGCAGACGGTGGAGGGGCGGCCTGAGCCGAGTAGAGAAACAAAGGGGTAGCCCTTCCATGTACGCGATCGTCAAGACCGGCGGAAAGCAGTACAAGGTTGCCGAAGGTGACCTCGTCAAGGTCGAGAAGATCGAGGGAGAGCCGGGTTCGTCCGTGGCTCTCACCCCGGTTCTCCTCGTCGATGGCGCTGACGTCACGTCCGGTGACAAGCTCGCCGACAAGACCGTTGCAGCCGAGATCGTCGACCAGACCAAGGGTAAGAAGATCAACGGCATGCACTACCGGAACAAGACCGGTTACAAGCGTCGTTACGGCCACCGCCAGCAGCTGACCGTCCTCAAGGTCACCGGCATCAAGTAAACCCAGCGACCGCTGCCACCTGTGCAGCGGTACGAGCTTTTCCGAGGAGGGAAAAGACCATGGCACACAAGAAGGGTGCTTCCAGCTCCAGCAACGGTCGCGATTCCGAGTCCAAGCGTCTCGGTGTCAAGCGTTTCGGTGGTCAGCAGGTCAAGGCCGGCGAGATCCTGATCCGTCAGCGCGGTACCTCGTTCCACCCCGGTGAGAACGTCGGACGCGGCGGCGACGACACCCTGTTCGCCCTCAAGGGCGGCGCCGTGCAGTTCAGCACCCGCCGTAACCGTCGACTGGTGAACATCGTCGAGAACGAGACCGTCGAGGCGTAGTACTCAGGCGCGCTCAGCGTTCTTTCGAGGCCGGCCCCGGGATGTCACGGACGTCCCGGGGCCTTCTCGTGCCCGGTCGACCACGCTGACCTGCAGCACTGCGGCCGGTGTCCGTCCCAGGTGATAGGATCGTCGGGATTCTTGAACCACCCCTTTTAACCGCCTGAACTGGAGGGCGTCCAATCATGTCACGCTTCGTGGACCGAGTCGTCCTGCACCTGCAGGCCGGCGACGGCGGCAACGGCTGTGCCTCGGTACGCCGTGAGAAATTCGTGCCGCTCGGCGGACCCGACGGCGGCAACGGCGGGCACGGCGGCGACGTCGTCCTGGAGGTCGACCCCCAGGTGCACACCCTGCTCGACTTCCACTTCCACCCGCACATCAAGGCCGAACGTGGTGCCGCCGGCGCCGGCGACCACCGCCACGGTGCGCGGGGCAAGGATCTGGTCGTCCAGGTTCCCGCCGGCACCGTCGTCCTGGACGATAAAGGCGAGGTCCTCGCCGACCTGACCACCAAGGGGCAGCGTTTTGTCGCGGCTGCGGGTGGCCATGGCGGACTGGGCAATGCGTCACTGATCTCCAAGGCGCGCAAGGCCCCGGGCTTCGCGTTGCTCGGTGAGCCCGGCGAGGCGACCGACATCACGCTCGAACTGAAGTCCATGGCGGACGTGGGGCTGGTCGGCTTCCCGTCGGCCGGTAAATCCTCCCTGGTCAGCGTGCTCAGCGCCGCGAAGCCGAAGATCGCGGACTATCCGTTCACCACGCTGCAGCCGAATCTCGGTGTGGTCAATGTCGCCCACGACGTATTCACCATCGCCGACGTCCCCGGGCTGATCCCTGGCGCCAGTCAGGGCAAGGGACTGGGCCTGGATTTCCTGCGTCACATCGAGCGCACCGCCGTGCTCGTCCACGTGGTGGACTGTGCCGCCCTGGAGTCTGACCGCAACCCTGTCGACGACATCCGGGCGTTGGAGAGCGAACTCAGTGATTACGAGTCCGAGCTCTCCGCCGACGCGGGGCTCGGGGACCTCAGTGACCGTCCGCGGGTGATCGTGCTGAACAAGATCGACGTCCCGGATGCCCGGGAAATGGCCGAACTGATGCGTCCCGAACTCGAGGAAGCGTTCGGGTGGCCGGTCTTCGAGATCTCCACCGCCAGCCATGAAGGCCTGGACGCCCTGCGGTACGCGCTGATGGAGATCGTCGGTGAGCACCGACGGCAGCATCCGGTGGAGGAGGTTGCGCCGCAGGTGGTCACGCCGAAGCACCTGCGTGGCAAAGGCCGTGGCAGGTTCGCCGACTTCGAGGTCTCCAAGGACCCGGAGTTCGACGGGGCGTTCATCGTCTCGGGTTCGAAGCTGGAACGGTGGATCATCCAGACGGACTTCGAGAATGACGAGGCCGTCGGCTACCTGGCCGACCGGCTTGCCAAAGCCGGTGTCGAGGAGGCGCTGTACAAGGCGGGGGCAGTGGCCGGTGACGAGGTCACCATCGGCGCGATCACCTTCGAATGGGAGCCGCAGACCGCCGCAGGTGTCGATCTGCTGCCGTCCGGCCGTGGCACCGACCGCCGCCTGGACCGCACCGGTCGCTCGACCTCTGAGGAGCGCAAGCGCGCCTCGCAGGCGCGGCGCGGTCTGATCGACGAGTACGACTTCGGCGACGGAGAAGAAGCCGACCGGGAGCGCTGGCAGGGCTGACCGGCCCCACATTCGGGGGAGTGGCACGGGGGTGGCCCACGAGGGACGATCCTGGGTACTTCTCCGCGTCGTGTCCGGTTGACGGGCCAGTAGGGCATCTCGTGGCGAGGACCGGTTCGGCTGGGACATAATGAAGGGCATGTCTGACACCACTGATGCCTCCGACATGTCCGATGAGCCGACGGTATTCGAGTACCCGGCGTCCCTGGAGTTCGGGACGGACGCTGTGCATCAGCCCGGCCCCGTCATTCCCGCCACCTCCAAGGAGTTCCCGGATCCCGAGGTCACTGAGGATTCTCCGGCGTACGGCCACCGCTCCGACGTGCGGCAGACCATCCGGAACGCCAAGCGCGTCGTGGTCAAGATCGGTTCGTCCAGCCTGACGGATGAGACGGGGCTGGTCAGCCCCGACCGGATCGATGTCATCGCCGACGCACTCGAAGCCAGGATGGACCGCGACACCGACGTGATCGTGGTGTCTTCCGGTGCTGTGGCTTGTGGCATGGGCCCGTTGGGGTTGGCGCAGAAACCGACGGACCTGGCCACCAAGCAGGCTGCCGCCGCGGCCGGGCAGGTGCTGCTGGCCCAGGAGTGGGCCCGCAGCTTCGCCCGCTACGGTCGCTCGATCGGCCAGGTGCTGTTGACGGCGTCGGACGCTGCCCGGCGTGACCGCGCGCGGAACGCCCAGCGCACCATCGACCGCCTGCGGCAGCTGCGCGCCGTGCCGATCGTCAACGAGAATGACACGGTGGCGACCTCCGAGATGCGTTTCGGCGACAACGACCGACTGGCCTCGCTGGTGTCCCACCTGACGTATGCGGATGCGCTCGTCCTGCTGTCGGACGTGGCAGGTCTCTACGACCGCAACCCGGCCGAGCCGGACGCCCGGTTCATCGCCGAGGTGAAGAGCAGCAAGGACCTGCGTGGTGTCGTCGCCGGCGACGGCGGGCGCCTGGGGACCGGAGGTATGGCGGCGAAGGTGTCCGCGGCCCGTCTGGCGTCCCGTGCGGGAATCCCGGTGCTGCTGACCTCCACGGAGAACATCGGTGCAGCTCTGGACCAGGCGATGGTCGGCACCTGTTTCTGGCCCCGGGAAGACCGCCTGTCCGCCTGGAAGTTCTGGGTCCTCTACGCCGCGGATTCGGCGGGCACCCTGCATCTGGACGCCGGGGCCGCTGCGGCGATGGAACGGCACAACTCGCTGCTCGCCGTCGGGCTCGTGCGGGTGGACGGGGCGTTCACCTCGGGTGAGGTGCTCGACATCGTCGGTCCGGACGGTGAGCTGATCGGCCGTGGTGAGGTCAACTATGACTCGGCCACGTTGGAGGGGATGGTGGGCAAGTCCACGACGGATCTCCCGGACTTCGCGCAGCGTCCGGTGATCCACGCCGACTACATGGCGACGTACTCCAACCGGCAGTCGCGGGTGTACGGCGCGACCAGCTGATATCGCCCAATCACCCAGATTGTTCAACAATCTGGGTGATTTTCGCGTCTGCCTCACGTACGCTGGGATGTCATGAACGACGTGAACACCGCCAAGAACTCGTCCGCCGCCCCCGCCACCTCGGGCGACACCGCCGGCCTGACCCCCGTCCGTGCTGCCGAGCGTGAGGAGGTCCTCGACAAGGCGCAGAAGGCCCGCGAGGTCTCACAGCGCCCCGCACTGACCACCACCCAGAAGAATGACCTGCTCACCGCTGCTGCGGACCGGCTCGTCGCCGAGACGGAGTCGATTCTCGAAGCCAATGAGCGCGACATCGCCGCCGGGCGTGAGCGGGGCATGTCCGAGTCGCTCATCGACCGGCTCAGCCTCGACGCCGCCCGCGTCGAAGGCATCGCCGGGGGCTTGCGTCAGGTCGCCGACCTTGCCGACCCGGTCGGTGACGTCGTCCGTGGCTCCCGTCGTCCCAACGGCCTGGAGATGCGCCAGGTCCGCGTCCCCCTGGGTGTGATGGGCATGGTGTACGAGGCCCGTCCGAACGTGACGGTGGACGCTTTCGGTCTCGCCGTGAAGTCCGGCAACGTCCCGCTGTTGCGTGGGTCGAAGTCGGCCCAGAACTCGAACACCCGGCTTGTGGAGATCCTGCAGGACGTCTGTGAAGAGCACGGCCTGCCCCGGGAAACCGTCCAGCTGCTTCCCTGCGAGACCCACGACTCGGTCCAGGACCTGATCACCGCCCGCGGTCTGGTCGACATCGTCATCCCGCGTGGCGGTGCCGGCCTGATCAACGCCGTGGTCACCGGCGCCACGGTGCCGGCCATCGAGACCGGCACCGGCAACTGCCACTTCTACGTCGACGGGTCCGCCGACGTCGACGAGGCGATTGAGCTGGTCATCAACGGTAAGACCCGGCGTTGCTCGGTGTGCAACGCCACCGAGGTCGTACTGCTCGACGCCGCCCTGTCCGACGAGGACAAGAAGCGCGTCCTGACCTCGTTGCAGGACGCCGGGGTCACCGTCCACGGTGAGGTGGACGAGCTGTCCGCTCTCGGTGTCGGCGACGTGGTCCAGGCCGAGCAGAAGGACTGGGAGGAGGAGTACGGCTCCTTCGACATCGCCGCTGCCGTGGTGGACGGTGTTGAGGCTGCGGTCGCCCACATCACCCGGTACTCCACCGGCCACACCGAGGCGATCAGTGCCACCGACTACAAGGCCACCAAGTTCTTCGAGCAGAATGTCGACGCCGCCGCGGTGATGATCAACACGTCCACCGCCTGGACAGACGGCGAGATGTACGGTTTCGGTGCCGAGATCGGCATCTCGACCCAGAAACTGCACGCCCGTGGCCCCATGGGGCTGCCGGAGCTGACGAGCACCAAGTGGATCGTCAACGGTGAGGGACAGGTCCGCCCCTGACTCTGCCTGACTCTGCCTGACTCTGCCGGGCATTGTCGCAGCCCGGGAGGGGACGGCGTTCTGGAAGTGTTACCACTTTCCGGGAAGCTGCTGCTGGAAAACACCAGGTCATTAGAAGTGTTACCACTGCTGAGTGGTAACACTTCGGACGGCGGTGGTCTACACCCCTGACATCGACCGCCGCCCTTATCGTTCTGAACGGGGGACCGCTCAGTAGAGTTGTATCCGTGAGGAAAATTCATGGAGTTGTCAGCTTCGCCGCGTCCGCCGTTGTCGCCGCGGCAGTCACGGTCGGCACGGCTGCCGCGGGAGTGGCCCGTGACGGGGAGACCGCAGAGAACTGTCCGTCCGTCGTAGCGCTCGCAGCCCGGGGCAGTGAAGAGAACGAGACCTACGGGCCTGCCGCGGCCAACGGGTACTCCAACGGCTACGAGGGGGAGACCCTCCACCGGTTCCTGAGCTACGCGTCCACCGTGCACCCGGGCCTCTTCGACCCGGACGAACGCACCGTGCTGGCCATCGACGCCGACCACTACCCGGCGCGTTTCCCTGTCGGAGAGGCTGGGGAAGACCCGGACCCGGCGACGGTGATCAACGGGGTGGGCCTATTCGTCGACTCCATGGCGAGAGGCCTGCCCGGAGGACTGGCCATGGTCGAGGACTATGAACAGTCCACCGGCTGCCGTCCGGACTACGTCGGTCTCGGGTACTCGCAGGGGGTCGCCGCCCTGACACCGGTGCAGCACACACTTGCCGCTGAGGGGCGGCTGCGCGGTGCGGTGCACTTCGGCAACCCCTTCCACCGTGCCCCGGGGCTCATCGGCGGGGGATCGATGAGCGGGGTCCCCGTCCACAGCTACTGCCTGGCCGACGACTTCGTCTGCGACACCGGCCCACGGTCCGTCGCCCTCGCCGTGCAGGACGATGAAGGTGCCGGGGCACACGAGACCTACTTCCGCAATGCGGTGGCTGATCCCTCGGACGCGAGCCCTGCGGAGCGTGCAGCGGCCGACGCCTTCGCCCGTCTTATCCGATGAACAGGATCAGTGGACCGTCGTAGAACAGGGCAGCCATGACGGCGGCGACGGCGACACCGGCGTGCAGCGGTATCTCGCGAATCCCGACCTTCTTCGGAGGCCACGGTGTGCCCTTCGCCGCTGACGCGGGTACCGCGCGGGACCGCCACAGGGCGACCGCGAACACGGCCACCGCCACGATCCAGGCCGCCCAGTGCACGTACCGCGCGCCGACGGTGGCCACCACGACGATCAGTGCAGCCAGGTGGAAGATCTGGGACGCGGCCAGCCAGCCGGGATCACCCTTCTTGCGGATCATGGTCTTGACGTAGAAGATCGTGCCGACCGTGTAGAGAAGCAACCACAGGAAGCTCACCCACACCGCGGTAGGCAGGGCCTCGACCACTTTCGGGGTGAACAGGTTCGACGTCCACGTGACCCCGCCGCTGACCGGATTACTCGCCCCCAGGCCGATCGTCGCGGCGACCGGGACGATGAACACGGACGCGGCCGTCGTCGCGACCCCGGATGCCAGTGACCGGGGCGTCCCCCGCCATGTCTCGTAGACCGCGATCGCGATCAGCGGCAGGAACACGAACGCCCACCACAACAGGTGCGGTTGCAGTATCAGCGCCAGTACCGCCGCCAGGCCGGCGACTGCGCCGTACAGCAGCGTCGGCGCGACAGCACGTCCGCGCATCGTGGCGTTGCGGGCGCGCATCAGGATCCCACCGGCGAAGAACGCCAGGTAGCCGACCACCCACGCCACGGTGACGGCGAAGAAGGTCAGCACCATGCCGGCGGTGCCGTGCACGCCGTCGCCCCGGTCCGCGGGAGAGACCGCGTCCCAGATCTTCAGGCACCAGAAGAGCCCGACGAGGGGCGGTATCGCGACCATCGGCCACGCGCCGTGCTGATTCGGTACCCACGGGTTCATTCTCATCGCCATAGTGCAAAGCGTATCGCGGGGAAACGTCGACTGTGGTTCCTTTCGGACGGTACTTACCCGTAGCATGGGCGGACGTGACCCAGAACCGCCGACCGGAACAGCGTGCCGCACGATTCCCGGACAAACCCCCGGAGCGTATCGGCGTGATGGGCGGCACCTTCGACCCGATCCACAACGGGCACCTCGTGGCGGGCAGTGAGGTCGCCGACCGGTTCGGGCTGGACGTGGTGATCTACGTACCGACCGGGCATCCCTGGCAGAAGAGGGACAAGGTCGTCACCGCGGCGGAGGACCGTTACCTGATGACGGTCATCGCCACGGCGGCGAACCCCCAGTTCCTGGTGTCACGCGTCGACATCGACCGTCCGGGGGACACCTACACCGTCGACACCCTCAAGGACATCCAGCGTCGGTATCCGGACGCGGAACTGTACTTCATCACCGGTGCGGATGCGCTGGAACGTATCGTCACCTGGCGGCACTGGGAGGACGTGTTCAACCTCGCGCACTGTGTCGGCGTCACCCGCCCCGGCTACGATCTCGCCGACGCCGGTGAGGCACTGCGCAGCCAGGTCGACTCGGACCGGTTGAGCCTGGTCAATATCCCGGCGATGGCGATCTCGTCGACCGACATCAGGGAACGCGCGGCCGACGGACGGTCGGTCTGGTACCTCGTGCCCGACGGAGTCGTCCAGTACATCGGGAAGACAGCCCTGTACCGTCGGCGCAACCAGGACAGTCACGGCGGGTTGCCGTGGGCGGTCTCGGACACCGAGGAGAGTGCCGGCCCCTACGGTGACGGTGCTGCGCAGGGCACGCTGGGGGAGGACGCTGACCCGTCCGTCTCGGCCGAGCCGGACGTGGACTGGAACCCCGATGAGGAGAGCGACCGCTTCCCCGACGGATGGTTCTGACGCAACGGCCCACCTGATGCTGCAATTCGACGTCCGGCTTGTAGAATCACTGGCGGAAAACATCTGTCCTCTACTTTCATGAAGGATCCGGCACCACGTGACCGCTAGTTCCGACGCCATCAACCATGCGGGGATCGCCGCCCGCGCCGCCTCAGAGCGTCTCGCCGAGGACATCGTCGTCCTCGACGTGACCTCCCGTCTGCCACTGGCGGACTGTTTCGTGCTGGCCACCGGCGACAACGAGCGCATGGTCAACTCCATCGTCGACGAGGTCGAGGAGAAGCTCGCCGAGGTCGGCGTGAAGGCACGCCTGCGCGAGGGGCACCGTGACAACCGGTGGGTCCTGCTGGACTACGGCACGATCGTCGTGCACGTCCAGCGACGCGACGAGCGCGAGTTCTACGCCCTGGACCGCCTGTACCGTGACTGCCCGACCGTGGAGGTCGAGGGTGTCGAGCAGGCCGACCGTGGCTTCTGGGCCAGCGACGTGAGCGCCGAGGACATCGACGCCGACGACCCCTTCGCGGCACAGAGTGCAGCCGACCTGCCGCTGGCGGGCCCGGCACCCGACGAGGACGAGCTCTAGGGGCTGGTGACGGTGCGCCCGGGAGAGCCCGGCTCGTCCGGCCCGTCTGAGGGGAGACGTCTGCCCGAACGGCGGTTGATCCTGATCCGGCACGGTCAGACGGAGTTCAACCTGGTCGGGCGCATGCAGGGGCAGCTCGACACCCCGCTCACGGAGGCAGGACGCGCTGAGGCGGAGGCCGCCGCTGCGGAGCTGGGGACCTGGCCGATCGGCACGGTCGTCAGTTCGGACCTGCAGCGTGCGCAGGACACGGCGGCTCTGCTCGCCGACGCCCTGAACCTGGAGTACACCACCGATTCGCGGTTGCGGGAGACCGACCTGGGGGACTGGTCGGGCAAGGCACACGAGGACGTGGACGCGGTGTTCCCCGGTCAGCGCTCCCACTGGCGGTTGAACCCGACCTGGGCCCCACCGAACGGGGAGACCCGCGTGGAGGTGTCCGACCGTGCGGTGGGACTCGTCGATGAACTGATGGACACCGACGCGTGGAACGCCGGCTCGGTGATGCTGGTCGCCCACGGCGGTACGATCGCGGCGCTGACGTCGCGGCTGCTGGGGATCCCGACCGAGCACTACCCGATGTTCGGCGGGCTGGGCAATGCCCGGTGGTCCCAGCTCGTCGCCCGCCCTACCGGTGACGTCTCCGGTGCCGGTCCCGCCGTCGGGTCGGATCTGTGGCGCGAACCCCGCTGGTTCCTGGAAGGATGGAATGTGGGAGTCGCGGCACCCACGCCGGTTGCCGTGGTGAACGCGGATGAAGGTGAGGTGACCGGACGATGAGTGTACTGGTGGTCACTGACTCCTCGGCATGCCTGCCTCCGGCCCTGGCCGCGGAGTACGGCATCACCGTCCTGGACTTCCACGCCGAAGGTGAGGGCGACGAGGAGACGACGGCCGGACTGGGGGCTCTCGAGCTCACCGCCTGCTATGCGCGACTGCTGGAACGTGGTGGCGACGACGGCGTGGTCGCACTGCACATCTCCAAGGAACTGTCGGGGACATGGTCGTCGGCGTCTCAGGCGGCGGCGGTTCTCGACGGGCGTGTCGAGGTCATCGACACCATGTCCGGGGGCATGGTCATCGGGCAGGCGGCCATCGCCGCGGCGCGCTGTGCCGATGAGGGCGGTTCGCTCGATGAGTGCCGTGGCGCGGCCCAGCACGCCATAGACACCGGTCAGCTCTGGCTGTTCGTCAACCGTCTGGACACGTTGGCACGTGGTGGACGTCTGACGGCCGGCCAGCGACTGCTGTCCACGGCGTTGGCGATCAAACCGATCATGCATCTGGCAGGCGGGCGGCTCGAACTCGCTGCGAAGACCAGGACCCGGTCGAAGGCGATGGAGCGGATGGTGACCCTCGCGACGAACGCATACCGTGATGTCGCTGAGGCGTTGGTGCCGACTGGATCGACAGAGCAGTCGGAGGCACCGGAGGCGCCGGAGCCGTCGGACGAGGCTGACACGGCCGCGGAGGATGCGGAGTTGGCTGTGGGGCCGACGGCGGGGCCGGCCGCCAGGGAAGCGGGGGCGGATACCGTCGTCCCTGCGGACGATGGCGTGCAGGCTGCCGACAGGCACGGTGGGCACGGCACTGACGATGAGGGTGGTACCGGTACAGCGGACGATGCTGACGGTGCCGATGACGCCGACCGTGCGGACCGCGACGTGTCTGATGACGAGGACGGTGAGGACACCTCCGAGACTCCGGACCGGCCGCGGATCTTCAACTTCGGTGGCCGTGACAGGTCGGAGAAGGGCGAGAAGCCGGAAAAGGCGGAAAAGGCGGACAAATCGGAGAAGTCCGAGAAGTCCGATAAATCGGAGCACGAGCGGCTGCGGTTGCGTCGCCGGGCAGAGGAGCAGGTCCCGTTGCGGGATCTGCCGAGGGTGCCGATGCATCTGGCCGTCCACCACCGCGAGGCGGAGGACGCCGCAGAAGAACTGCGTGCGAACCTCCGTGAGCAGCTGCCGGAGTGCGTGGTCATCTCGGTCGTGGATATCTCCCACGCCATGGCTGTGCACACCGGGCCGGGCGCGCTCGCGGTGTCGATGGTGCAGGACTGAGGTTCTCCACAGGGCGGTTGTTGTCCACAGCGTCCTGCGTCGACCGCGCCCGGGCCGGGTGCACCTGTCCGCCCATGCACTTACATGGTGACCCATGGGCGGAGACGCAGAAGACAGGACACCGGCACAGCGCCGGGGAAGCGGCACACGGCGGGCGGTGGCTGACAGGGTAGGGGCCCTGACCCAGCCGGTGCCGGGCCATGAGTTGGCGGATGTCCGGTTCGAGCGTCGGACCGTGATCGGTCCCCGGTCCGCCCGGATCATGACGGCAACGGTCGCGGCCCTGGTGGTCGTGGTGGGAGGGGTGATGCTTTTCACTGAAACAGGTGGTGACAGTGGCGGCGGCCAGGGGGAGGTCGTGGCCGGACTGTCACCGGTGGTGTCCGGGGACGCCGGGGTAGAGCTGGCGGGGGACCCCGGACAGGATGACCGCGGGAGCGGAGAGTCCGACCAGGCGGGCGGGGAAGACGACACTGCAGACGTGGGGCCTGTGGTGGTGTCGGTGCAGGGGATGGTGCACAACCCCGGCCTGGCCACCGTCGATGCGGGGACGCGGGCAGGTGAGGTGATCGACCGCTCGGGAGGGGTCCGGGGGGACGGTCGTGTGGAGGGGATCAACCTCGCCGAGCCCGTGGTGGACGGGATGCAGATCGTGGTCGATCCGGACGGGTCGCGGGTGCTCTACCCGGGGCAGGCCCGGGACAACGGTGTTCCTGCGGCACCGGACCCGGCGTCCACGCAACCGGGACAGGGAGCGGGTGACGGGGCGGACCCCGGTACGGCGGCGTCCGGCATGGTGAACATCAACTCCGCGGACGCTGCGTCACTGACGTCGCTGTCAGGGGTGGGACCGGCGACGGCAGAGGCGATCATCGCCTGGCGGGAGACAAACGGGGAGTTCGCTGCGGTGGAGCAGCTGATGGAGGTCAAGGGGATCGGCCCGGCGAAGTTCGAGGCTCTGCGTGACAATGTCACCGTCTGACCGGCCCGTGGATCCTGATGCACTGCGGTGGCGATCCAATCCTGATCTGACGCCGCCGCCGGGGGCGGGAACACCGTGGACGGTTCCGGACCGGGATCCGGGTAGTCCTGAGGTGATGCGGCGCCGACGCGGTCCGGATCTGCGGCTGGTGCCGGTGGCAGTGGTGGTGTGGCTGGCTGTGGTGCTGACGATCATGGTGCGCAGTCCCTGGGTGGCGGCAGGTCTGCTGGGTGTGGCGGCCCTTGCTGGTGCGGGCGTGTGCTTCCTCGGGCCGTTCCGTCCTGGCACGACGGTGGCGGAAGGTCCGCTACGTGTCATGGTGCGGACCAGCGCCCTCGTGGCTCTGGTGGGTGCGGCGTGGTCGGCGCGGGCAGCGTGGCTGGTGGCACGGGTGGATCGGCATCCGTTGAGGGAGACCACGACACGACTGGCGGAGACGGTGGAACTCGCCACGGCACCGAAACAGCTGGCCGGCGGGAGCGTCCTGTTGACGGTGCAGGTGGACGACCTGGGCACGGTGCCGCTGTTCCTTGACGCCTGGGATGTTGAGGCAGGAATGCTGGCGTGGCAGCCGGGGACGTCACTGGCGGTGGAGGCGACTGCGGCGGAGACAGACCGGCTGGCCATGGCCCCGTTGCAGTTGTCGGCGTCCACGGTCCGGACGTGGTGTCACCACCGGACGGGCTGGGTGGGGTGACCGCGCACCTGCGCGCCGGGTTGCGGGTTGCGGCACAGGACCTGCCGGGCGGGACGGGGGAACTGGTGCCGGGCATGGTGGTCGGGGATGTCAGCATGCAGGATCCGGTCGTGCGGGAACAGTTCCTGGCGACGGGCCTCACCCACCTGACGGCGGTGAGTGGGGCGAACCTGGCGATTGTCACGGGCAGTGTGCTGGTGCTGGTGACGGCATGGGGCTGGCCGTCGTGGTCGCGGTATCTGGCGGCCTTCCTGTGCCTGGTGGCGTTCGTGCTGCTGGTCGGCCCGGAACCGAGCGTGTTGCGGGCGGCGGTGATGGGCGTGGTGGGGTTGGTCGCGGCATTGTCGGCGCGACGGGCCCACGGGTACGCGGCCCTGTCTGCTGCCGTGATCGTGCTGCTGGCAGTGGACCCGGGGCTGGCGGTCGAGTACGCGTTCATCCTCTCGGTGGCGGCGACGGCGGGGATCGTCGCGCTCGCGCCACTGCTCACACGGCGGATCCTGCAGGGCTGGACGGACCGTAGGACGGCACGCCAGGGTCGGCATCATCCTCCCGTCCGGTGGCAGGCGATGGTGGTGGGGCTGGTGTCGGTGAGTCTGGCGGCTGACCTGGTGACCGCGCCGGTGATCGTGCAGATGACAGGTGTGGTCTCCCCGACGGCGGTGCTGGCGAATGTCCTGGTGGGCGCGGCGGTCCCGCCGGTGACGGTGATCGGTATGTTGGGTGCGCTGGTCGGTGGGGTGCACACCGGTGTCGCAACGGTGGTGCTGTGGGGCGCTGCTGCGCCGGCGTGGTGGATCCTCAGCGTCGCAGCGGGGCTGTCCCGCGTACCGGTGCTGCACACCCCGGGCGGTGCGCCGGCAGCAGGGGCGGTGGTCGTCGTCGCAGTGGGAGTGGTTCTGGTGGTGGTGTCGAGGCGGTGGCGTCGGAGTGCTCTCGTGGGGTTGTTGGTGGCAAGCGTGTGGACGGTGGTGGCTGTGCAGCGTGGGGTGCTGGTGACCGGTCCCTATGCCGTGGCGACCGGTCAGGATGCGGCGCTGGTGCGAGTGTGGGCCGACGACCTGGATGAGGTCGACTGGTATCTGGGCGTGCGTCCGACGACGTCGGGCGGACCGGAGATACTCCGTGGACCAGCAGGAGAGGACGCTGAGGTCATCGTCGTCGCTGATGAAGCGGCAGTCATGCTGCACGAGTACCGGTTGAATGCGTCGTCCGGGGAGGAATCGGCGCAATTGTCTGGGCGTACGGAGCATACAGAGCGTCCGGAGCTGTATGTGGTGACCGCGTGTGGTCGCAGCAGGGGGATGCCGAGCCGTACACCGGGCGGGGTTCCGGTGGCGTTTCCTTTCCGGGACGGCATGGTGGTGCTCGGTAGCGTGGGGGCGGTCGAGGGGTTGTACGCCGATGGAGCCGCTGGTGGTGTGTCGTGCGGATCGCGAAGGTGATCACCGCTGTTCAGGACGCCCGGGGCGTGTGCATGCCGATATTGATGACGGTGCCCTGCGAATCACGGTAGAAGAAACGGGTCACGCCCCACGGCTCCTCGGTGAGCGGGTGAACGATCTCGAGGCCGGCGGCCGTGACCCGCTCCAGTGCCACGGACACGTCGTCGACGAAGATCGAGACGGCCGGGCAGACCGGGGCCGTCGCGTCGGCGGTCATGAGACTGAGCTGGTGACCGGCGTCATCACCGAGGGTGACGATCCAGCCGTGGTCCATGAGGATCTCGAACCCCAGGACATCCCTGTGTTCGGCGACCGCCCGCGGCAGATCGGCGACCACGACATTCGGCACCACCCGTTCAACCTGCATGGAACCACTCTATACCGTGCACGTCCGGTCGTCGCGCCGGGAGAATCGCCGGGCGATAGACTGGCATCCATGGCAACCAGTTCCCGTCCACCGGCCCCGGTGAACCTCATCGTCGGTGCCGACAGCTTCCTGGCCGAACGGGCCCGTCACCGCATCGTCGCCGCGACCCGCGCCCACGCCGGGATCGACGATCTGCCGGTCGACATGCGCAAAACCTCTGAGCTCAACGCCGGTGAACTGGCCGAACTGCTCAGCCCGTCACTGTTCGCCGAGGACCGCATCGTGGTGGTCACCGGTGTCGAGGAGGCGGCGAAGGACTCCGTCGCCATGATCGAGATGGCCGTGTCCGACCCCGCCCCCGGCGTGGTGCTGATTCTGCAGCACACCGGTAAAGGGCGGCAGAAGTCACTGGTGACCAGTCTGCCGAAGAAAGGGCCGAAAGGTGCTGTCGAGGTGCATTCGGCTGCGGAGCTCAAAGGCAGGGAACGGCAGAGCTTCGTGGAACAGGAGTTCCGTGACCACAAGGTGCGGGTCACCCCGGACGTCACCGCTGCACTCCTCGATTCCGTCGGTACCGACCTGCGGGAGCTGGCCAGCGCGATCAGCCAGCTCGTCGCCGACACCGACGGCCACGTCACCGAGGAGACCGTGCACCGCTACTACCAGGGGTCCGCGGAAGTCTCGGGTTTCGACGTCGCTGACCTGGCCATCGCCGGGCGGGCGGACCAGGCGCTGGGGTCAGCGCGCCGGGCGCTGCAGCTCGGCGTGCATCCCGTGCTGCTGGCCTCGGCCCTGTCGGGCATGGTCGGTGACATCGCCCGAGTTCACGGTGCCCGTGTGAACCCTCGCCAGCAGGCGGGGGAGTACGGGATGCCGCCGTGGAAGCTGGAGAAGACGGTGCGTTCGGCACGTGCCTGGAAGGCGTCCTCGGTGGCGGCCGCGGTGCAGATCGTCGCCGAGTTGGATGCGGGGGTCAAGGGGCATGCCGCTGACGCCGAGTGGGCGGTGGAGGACGCCGTCCGACGGATCGCGGCCCTCGCACGGGGGTGAGATGCGGCCACCCCCGTGGGGATCCGTGGGGCGGGGGTGGCTGACGGCATGACGTGGGTCATGTGCGCGGAAGATCTTATGCCCGCACAATGATGTTTCCAGTGCAGTCGTCAGGGACTGTCGGTGCTCCTACCGTTGTCGGGGTCGGTCAGGTGTGATCCACCGCACACCGGGCCGACGCGTTTTCTCGCTCTCCAGACTCCGCGAACGAAAGGACAACGGTCCATGACCGAGACCGCCACCGCGAACGCCACCACCACAGACCTTGACCGGCAGGTCACGGACTGGCTCACCACCTTCGCCGACGCGCTCAACACCACTGACCCCGATGCCGCAGCGGACGCCGTCTCCGCACTGTTCGAACCCGACGGATTCTGGCGCGACCTCGTCGTCTTCACCTGGAACCTGCACACCGCCGAAGCGCCGACGCCATCGCCGAGCTGGTCCGGGAGAACAACGACCGGATCGGTGCCACCGACCTCAGCGTCGAAGACGCCACTGACGAGGGTGACGGAGTCACCCGCGGCACCGTCACCTTCACCACTCCGGTGTTCAAGGCCCGCGCCATTGTCCGTCTCCGCGAGGGGAAGATCTGGACGTTGCTGACCTCGGCCAGGGAACTCGTCGCACGCCCCGAGCCCAAGGGGCGCAACCGCCCCAAAGGTGTCGAGCACGGCCCGGACGCAGAGAAACTCAACTGGGCGGACAAGCGGGCACAACGGCAGGAACGTCTCGGCTACGAGGACCAGCCCTACGTCCTGATCATCGGTGGAGGACAGGGTGGCATCGCCCTGGCTGCACGCCTCAAGCACCAGGGTGTGCCCACCCTGGTCGTGGAGAAGTCCGACCGCCCCGGTGACCAGTGGCGCGGGCGTTACCACTCCCTGTGCCTGCATGACCCGGTCTGGTACGACCACCTGCCGTACCTGCCGTTCCCCTCGACCTGGCCGGTGTTCACCCCGAAGGACAAGATGGGGGACTGGCTGGAGCACTACACCGGGATCATGGACCTGGATTACTGGACGAAAACCACCTGTGAACGGGCGTCCTACGATGAGTCGACCGGCACCTGGGAGGTCGTCGTCTCCCGCGACGGCGAGCAGGTCGTCCTCAACCCGACCCAACTGGTTCTGGCCACCGGTATGTCCGGTGTGCCGAACAAACCGTCCTTCCCGGGGAGGAGGACTTCCGCGGCGAGATCCGGCACTCCTCCGAGCACCCCGGTGGCGAGACGGACAAGGGGCGACGGGTCGTCGTCCTCGGGGCGAACAACTCCGCCCACGACATCTGCAAGGACCTGCACGACAACGGCGCGCACCCGGTGATGATCCAGCGCTCGTCGACCCACATCGTGAACTCCAACGCATTCATCAAGCACGTCACCTCCCCGTTGTTCTCCGAGGAAGCGGTCGAATCCGGCATCGACACCGACACCGCCGACATGCTCTTCGCCTCCTGGCCGTACAAACTGCTGCCCATCGGGCAGAAACAGGCTTTCGACGCAGTGAGGGAGGAGGACGCCGACTTCTACCGCCAGCTCGAGGACGCCGGTTTCATGCTCGACTTCGGTGAGGACGAGTCGGGCCTGTTCCTGAAGTACCTGCGGCGCGGTTCCGGCTACTACATCAACGTCGGCGCGTCCGAACTCGTCGCCGACGGAACGATCGAACTGCACAGTGGCGTCGGCATCGACCACTACACCGCCGACGGTGTGGTGCTCACCGACGGCACCGAACTCCAGGCCGACGTGGTGGTGCTGGCCACCGGTTACGGGTCGATGAATGGCTGGGCCGAGATGCTGATCAGCCCGGAGGTCGCCGACAAGGTCGGCAAGTGCTGGGGTCTGGGCTCCGACACCGCCAAGGATCCGGGCCCGTGGGAGGGTGAACTGCGCAACATGTGGAAGCCGACCCAGCAGGAGAACCTCTGGTTCATGGGTGGCAACCTGCACCAGGGGCGTCACTATTCGCGCTACCTGGCCCTGCAGCTCGCCGCCCGGCATGAGGGGCTGGACACCCCGGTGTACAAGCTCGCGCCGGTGCACCACACCTCCTGAGGGTGCGGGCGCTTACCGGGCTTTCTCCTCGGCCAGTTCCGTGGTCCCGCCGTCGAGCCGGTTGCCGAGCTCCTCGTGGGACAGGGTGGTCACGCGGTGGATGATCTCCAGCACCTGGCTGTAATGCCTCGACGAGTTCTTCAGGAATGACGTGTGATCCTCGTCGCGCAGCATGACAAGCTTCGCATTGCCTCCGTCGCGGGTGACGGCGTCGACGTAGTGCTGCGAGTTCGCCGGTGGGACGAGGGTGTCCGCGGTCCCGTGCACCGCGACGACCGGGATGTGCCGGTTGATGTTCTGGATCGGGTCGATGCTGTCGTAGCGCTGCGGCAACTCGGCAGGCGTGCCCTTCATGGCTTTGACGATGTTGTCGTCACCGTGTTCGGCGGCCCACACCAGGTCCAGTGGGCCGGACAGTGACACCACGCGGTTCGGCGTGAACTTCGGGTCCGCCCCGAGCGTGCCGGTCTCCAGGTCACCGCGGGTTCCGGCCCAGGCAGCGAGCTGGGCGCCGGCGCTGTGCCCGACGACGGTCTCGTCGTCGATCGTGATCTCCGGGTGCCGCTCGTCGATGGAGGGGATGTAGTCCAGGGCGTCGGCGACATCGGTGAACGTCTGTGGCCAGCCGCCGCCTTCGCTGACGTCGCGGTACTCCACGTTGAGCACCGCCAACCCGCGTGAGGCCAGATCAGCGGCGATGTGCCGTGAACCGGGAGCGCCACCGTGCCATGCTCCGCCGTGGATGAACACGACCAGCGGGACGGTGTCCTCGTCGTGCTCACCGTCAGGCAGGTAGAAGTCGGCCCAGTTCTGCGTGGGATCCGGCGTGCCCTCACGGACCGGGTAGACGAAACGTTCCACGAAACCGTCGGCCACCTCGTCGCGGGGAACATCGGGGACGACCGTCGCACCGTCCAGTTCGATGGTGCCGGACGGTGGTGAGGAGTGCCCGCCGTCGGAGTTACCTCGGGAACTGCCGTCGTCGCCGCAGGACACCAGTGCACCGGTGAGTGCGACGGTGGCCAGGACAGATAGGACGCGGCACGGTGAGATACTCACGGCGGACGGTCTCCTCTCGGTGACGGGGGCAGATGGCTCTGAGCTTAGCGAGAGGTCAGTCGAACCGGTCGCCGTCCAGGGCGTCGTGGGGGAGCGTGGCGGTCTGCTGAATGATGTCCAGCACCTGCGCGTAGTGCGTCGAGTCCTGTTTCAGGAATGACAGGTGATCCTCGTCGTCGAGCAGGACGAGCTCGGCGCTACTGCCAGCGTCGAGGGCGGCCTCCACGTACCGTCTCGAGTTTCTCTGCGGTACGACCGTGTCATCGGTGCCGTGGACGGCGACCACGGCGACCTCGGGGTTGATGTTCCTGATCGGGTCGATGCTGTCGTACTCCTCGGGCAGTTCCTCCGGGGGTGCCTTCATCGCCTTGACGATATTGTCGTCGCCGGTGTTCGCGGCCCGGATAAGGTCCAACGGCCCGGCCAGGGACACCACCCGTGTCGGTGTGAACGCCGGATGCGCGCCGACCTCGTCGTCGCCCAGATCGTCGCGGGAGCCGGCCCATGCGGCGAGCTGCCCGCCGGCGCTGTGCCCGACGACGGTCGCGTCCCCGACACGGAGTTGCGGATAGTGCTCGCCGATGGTCGGGACGTGGTCCAGGGCCGCGGCGACGTCCTCGAACGTCTTCGGCCAGCCGGCGCCCTCCTTGACACCCCGGTACTCGATGTTGATCACCGCCACACCGCGGGACGCCAGGTCGGAGGGACATGGCTGGCGCCGTGGGCGCCACCGTTCCACCCGGTGCCCTGGATGTACACCACCAGCGGCACGCTGGCGTCAGCCAGCCCGGCGCCGGTCGGCAGGTAGAGATCCGCCCAGTTCTCCTCCGGATTCGGTTCGCCACTGCCGTCCGGGCCGACGGGATAGATGATCCGTTCGACGAAGTGCTCGTCGGTCTCGTCGTCCGGGGCGTCCTCGACAATCGTCAGGCCGTCTGCAGCGGTGACCGGTGTGCCCTCGCCCCGGCCGCCTCCGCTGGCTTCACCGTCACCGCAGCCTGAGAGCGCCGCGGTGCCGAGGACCGACGTAGCCAGGACGGCGACGGTTCTGATCGTGCACTGGATCCGCGGTGTCACCGGTGGCCCTCCCCTGTGGCTGTCTTGAGTGTCGGTCAGTTTCCACCGGAGTGTACTGATTCCGCCAGACGCCGGACGACTTCGGTGAGCACCTCCACCCCTGCCAGCATGTCGTCGTCCCGGGTGAGTTCCGCCTCGTTGTGGGAGATCCCCTCGACACTGGGTACGAACAGCATCACCGTCGGGACCTTCTCCTTCATATTCGTCGAATCGTGGCCGGCCACCGTGTAGATCTCGCGGTGACTGAAACCAAGGTCGTGGGCGACCTCACCTGCCAGGGCGACGCCCTCTGCGGGATAGGGGTTCAACGCCCACTGGTGCGTCAACTGCTGGTCCACCCGGACATGCGCCTCGTCTTCCGCCGCCGCGATCGCCTCGGCCACCCGGGTCTCCGCCCACTCCAGGACGTCAGTGTCGGGGGAGCGCAGGTCGAGGTTCATCGTCACCTCCCGGGCGATGGTGACCGGGGAATTGGGCTCCACCACCATCTGCGACACCGAGGCCTGCAACGAACCCGCAGGAACCTCATCGGTCATCCGGCGCACCGCGGCGATCACCAGGGAAGCGCCGAACAGTGCGTCCCGCCGGTCGGACATCAGGGTTGACCCGGTATGTCCCTGCTCACCGTGCACGGTGACCCGGAACTTCCTGGCTCCCCAGGTGGCGGACACCAACCCGACGGTGGTGCCGGTGTCCTCGAGGACACGTCCCTGTTCGACGTGGATCTCGGCGTACGCCGCGATCTCCGGGGGCGTGACGACCGGTGCCCAGTCGGCCTCCGCGAGCGCGTCCGCCACGGTGACTCCGGCATGGTCGGTGGAGGCCAGCGCCTCGGCGAGCTCCAACGACCCTGTGTACACGGAACTTCCCATCATCGACGGGGAGAACCGGGATCCTTCCTCGTTGAACCAGTTGACCACTGCGAGGTTGACGTCGCCGCTGCGTGAGGGGTGTGGTTCGTCGACGAGCGCCGACACCGCGTGCAGTCCGGCGAGGACTCCGTAGGAGCCGTCGAAACGACCGGCCAACGGCTGGGAGTCCATGTGCGAGCCGACCAGGACGTACGGTGCGCCGGAGGTGCGCTCGAAGAGCCCGAACTGGTTGCCGATCTCGTCGAACTGCACCCGTCCTCCGCGACGTGTCACCTGCCCGGTGAACCATGCGCGGACGGCGCGGTCGTCCGGCGTCGCCGCCTGCCGGTCGATGCCCCCGCCGGAGGTGGCGCCGAAGGTGGACATGGCGGCGAAGTCCTCGAGAAAACCGGCGGTGGCCGGTGTGGACGGGGAATCAGCGGTCTCACGTGTGCTCATCAGAGTGTCTCCTTCTGTGCTGGTGGCCGGGCGTCCCAGTGCTTGTCGCCGAAGACAGTTTCGCCACCCACCACCGTGGCGAGCACGGGAATGTCGGCGATCTGGGAAGGGTCGACACCGGGATCGGTCGGGTCCTGGTCCAGAACCACCAGGTCGGCGAGCTGGCCGGGGATGATCTGGCCTTTGCGTCCGGACCAGCCGGTGGTCTGCGCAGACCCCACGGTGTACGCGTGCACGGCCTGGGCGGCGGTGATCCGGTCGGCGGGGCCGTAGGCCTGACCGGATTCGGTGCAGCGTTCAACGAAAGCCTGGATCACCGACAGCGGCGCCCCGCCGGCGACCGGACGGTCCGAACTGCCCGGCAGGACGACACCGGCGTCGAGGACCCGCCGGGCAGGGTAGGACAGCAGGCTGCGGTCGGGCCCGAGCTTGTCGCTCATCGCGTCGCCGAACTCGGCGATGAACCGTGGTTGGGGGACCAGTACCGCGTCGACACCCGCGATGGCCGTCAGCTGGTCGTCGCGGACCACACCACCGTGTTCGATGCGGTGCGGCATGCGGGGTGGCCCGAAACGACGTCGCGCCTCGCCGATGACGTCCACGGCGTAGTCCACGGCGGCGTCCCCGATCGCGTGCATGGCCAGTGACCAGCCTCCGGCGGCTGCTTCGAGGGCATGGTCCCGCATCATCCCCGGGTCGCCCTGGAAGTATCCGCGGTGGTGGGTGCAGTGGTGGTAGTCCTCGGACATGGCGGCGGTGGAGCCGATCAAGGAGCCGTCGGTGAAGATCTTCGCCGGGCCGATCTGGAGCCACTCATCACCGACGCCGGTGCGCACCCCGGCAGACAGTGACCGTACCGTCGCGTCCTCCGGAGCGCCCGCCACGTCGTGCAGAGCGTCGATGGTGACCATCGTCTGCATCCGCGTGCTCAGCAGCCCCTTGTCGCGTGCTGCCTGGTAGGCGCCGAATTCCCGGGGACTGTGCCCGATCCACCCACCGGCGATGCCCGCGTCGGTCACCGAGGTCAACCCCTCTGACACGTACCGGGACGTGGCGAGGTCGAGGGCGCGGGTGATGAGGCCCTCGGACTCCGGCTGCAGCAGGGCCTGCACCGGCCGCATCGCGTTCTCGTCCAACAGGCCGGTGGGACGGCCGTGCTCGTCGACCCGGATCTCACCGCCGTCGGGCTGGTCCGGATGCTCCGGAGCGATACCCGCCCGACGCAGTGCCTCAGAGTTCACGGTGAGGGCGTGCCCGGAGTTGTGCTTGATGATGACCGGGCGTCCACCGCCGGTCTCGTCCAACCGGTCGATCCGCAACGGGCCGTCCTGCAATGCGAGGGGCCGGAAGTTAGATGCGATGATCCAGTCGTCGCTGTCGGAGGCGGCGGTGGTCGTCTCGACCCGGTCGGCGAGGGCGTGGTAGACGTCCGCTGCGGTCTCGCAGGACCCCAGGTCGACCTCCATCAGCGTCTGGCCGAACCACACGCTGTGGGCGTGGACGTCATTGAATCCGGGCAGGAGGGTCGCGCCACCGGCGTCGATCACGTGGACGGGGGAGGCGGCGCCGGTGAAGCGGTCGAGGTCGTCGTCGACGCCGAGGATCACCCCGTTCCACAGCCCGACACGACTGGCGTAGGGCCGGTCCGGATCGCCGGTGATGATGGTGGCGTTCTCGATGAGGGTGTCGGGACGCAGTGGCATAAAGGAAGTCACCTCGCGGTGTCGCGGGGCAGGAGCTGCTGCCCGGGGGATCGGTGTGTTCCACAGCACCGTAGGTCGCCGTCCCCGGCGCATGGGGCATCCCGGTGCTGTCAGTGTGATTCTGCCGGTGTCAGGCGGCGTAGGGTTGTGCACATGCACTCCGAATCGTCTCGACCGACTCGATCGTCTCAACCGTCTGAGTCGCCTGAGCCGTCCGGCGCAGTGGGCGCCCCGGCCGTTGCAGGGGACGACCGCGAGTGGCTTGCCCTTGTCGATGAACTGGACAAGGAGGTCCCGCTGCTCGTCGAGGAGTTCCTGTCTGAACTGCTGTCGTCCGGGCTCTACTCCGGGGACCTGGTGAACCGGGAGGACCTCGCGGAGTCTGCGGCGGAGACCTTCGTCTTTCTCATCGACCGTCTGCGGTCACCCCTGGGCGCACCCGACCGTCATCTCATCGCACGTCGCCTCGGACGCCTTCGTGCCCGGCAGGGCGTGGCGATGCAGGACCTGGTGGATGCCGTACAGCTGGATTTCCCGGTGCTCTGGCGTCGGCTCCGTCTGCATGCCGGCGAGGAACGCATGGGCGTGCTGATCAACCATGTCGAGCGTGTGCACGTGGTGGTCGACCGGTATTCGTTCTCGGTGCGTGAGGAGTTCATCCGTGAGACCGCCAGGATCGCCCAGAACGTCAGTATCGCCAACCAACGGCACCTGGCGCGGTTGTTCGCCGAGGGGCCCGTCAACGCCGATGTCCTCGGGGACGTCGCCACCGGGTTGGGGGTGGACGTCGATGCGACCTATGAGCTGGCGCTGATCCCGCCGGAACATGTGGGTGCCGTGCGGCGGACGATCGGAGACGAGCTCGCCGACGGCACGCTCTTCGGCCACGAGATCGGCCCGACGTTGGCCGTGCTGCGTCCTCCGGACAAGGCGCAGCCCCTGGACACCATGATCGGCGGATGTGCCGGTGTGCTGTTCAGCGGAGTGCAGGGGCTGGCGGCGGTACGGGTGACGGCGCGCGGAGCGGTGGAGATGCTGCGTTCCCACCCCGAACTCTCGCGGCTGCACCCGTACACCGACCTGCTTCCCGGTACCGTGCTGCGGCACATCCGTGGCCGCATGGTCCCCGGTTTCCTCAGGGAGCAGGGCGCAGCGATCGAGGAACTGGTGCAGGATGGATCGGATCAACTTGTTCCCACAGTGCGGACGTTCCTGGGCACCGGGACGGTGAAGGCCACGGCGTCTGCGATGTACTGCCACCGCAACACCGTGGTCAACCGACTGAACAGTTTCGCCAGGGTCACCGGCCTTGACGTCACCCGCCCGGCGGACGCGGGCATCGTCCAACTGCTCCTGCCCGTCGCCCCGTGACCGGTTCGTCGGTCACGGGGCACGTCTGTTGGGCATCTGCACAACGACGGCAGGGTGGTGTCCACCGCTTTGACAACGTTATGTGACAGCCCTCACTGGTGGTGCCGTGTGCTGTTTACGCTCGCACCCGTCCCCCGAGAAGAGGAGAAGTTCTGTGGCCCATGACGACACTCCCGGTTCAGCCGGGCCCACCACGGCGACCGCGCATGCACCCGGCAGCACCGGAAGTACCGACGCTACCGATGCTGTCGAAGTCAGCGCGAAAGACGTGTCACGTATCGCCCGCGCGGCGTTCGTCGGCACGGCCCTGGAGTGGTACGACTACTTCCTGTTCGGAACCGCCGCAGCACTGGTGTTCAACCACCTGTTCTTCACCGACCTCAATGCGCTCGCAGCCACCATGGCGTCCTTCGCGACGTTCGGTGTGGGTTTCGTCGCCCGGCCGATCGGTGCGTTCCTGTTCGGTCTGCTCGGTGACAGGGTGGGACGCCGACCTACGCTGATCATCAGCATCATCGCCATCGGCACCGCAACCGGAGTGATCGGTGTCCTGCCCACGTTCGCCGACGTAGGACTCGCCGCACCGATTCTGCTTGCCCTGCTGCGCCTGCTGCAGGGTGTCGCCGTCGGCGGCGAATGGGGTGGCGCGACCACGATCGCCATCGAGCACGCCCCGCCGGAGAAACGCGGACGTTATGCGGCGATGGTGCAGCTCGGTTCGCCGGTCGGCACCCTGTTGTCTTCTGCGGCGTTCACTCTGGTGCTGTTGCTGCCGTCCGACTCCGTCGACGCCTGGGGTTGGCGTCTGCCGTTCCTGGCCGCCTTCCCGCTGCTGGGCATCGCCCTGCTCATCCGCCTGCAGGTCGAGGAATCGCCGGTGTTCGCCCAGCTCATGGAGAACGATGACCAGCCGAAGACCTCCGCATTCGACGTCTTCCGTTCCGGCTGGCGACAGCTGTGCGTGGCCATCTGCGTCGCCCTCCTCGGTGTGGGCGGGTTCTACGTGATGAACACATTCGTCGTCAGTTACGCCACCGGAACACTGGGCGTCGAGCGCCAGCCGGTCGTCAACGCGACACTCGTCGCCGCAGTGGTGCAGATCGTCGTCGTCCTGATCTTCGGTCGCGTCGCCGAGAAGTTCGGTCCCGGCAAGGTCGTCGCCTTCGGCGGTATCGTCACCGCACTTGCCGCCTGGCCGTTGTTCATGCTGATCGACACCGGCAACATCGCCGCCATCACCATGGCGATCTCGCTGGGAATCGGTGTGCTGACCATCTCCTACTCCGTCACCGGGGCGTTGCTCAGTGAGCTGTTCCCCGCGCGGTTGCGGTACACCGGCGTCTCTCTGGGCTACAACCTTGCCGGGGCGATCACCGGCTTCCTGCCGTTCATCGCCACAGCGCTGATGGGGCTGCAGGACGAACCGTCCTCGACCCCCGCCATCGCCATCCTCGCCGTGATCTCGTTGATCACCGCAGCGGGCGGATTCATCGGTGAACGGTGGCGCGTCACGGACGACGTCGTCGTGACCTCGGCGCACGGACACTGACGTCACACCGCAGGACGGCCACCCCTGGGGACACCCCCGTCGCCGTCGACCCCGGCGGTTGAACGCAGGTAGGCGACTGTCCGGCCATGTGGTCCGTGGGTTCACCCGCAAGAAATGTGTGCTGGGTCATAACCCGTGGTCTAGGGTGGTTTCTCGATAAAGTCCCTACGACGACAGATCCGGCGGACCCCATGCGCGACACTGACGACCCAGGTACCGACCCAAGCATCCCGATCACCGACATCGACGCCACCACCGCAGATCCCGCGCTGTTCAACGCGGATCTCGCCCCGATCGCCAAGGAGCACCGCAAGTGGGGTGCCTTCGAGATCTTCAACGTCTGGACCAACGACGTCCAGTCACTCGCCGGCTACACCCTCGCCGCGTCCCTGTTCATCGGCGCCGGTATCAGCGGATGGTACGTCTTCGCCGCGATCATCCTCGCCGGAGCCATCGTCAACTGGCTGGTGAACCTGTCCGGTGCCCCGAGCGTGAAACTCGGCGTGCCGTACGCGGTCATGGCCAGAATGTCCATGGGGGTGCTCGGGGCACGGTTCCCCGCACTGGTCCGCGGGATCGTCGCGATCTTCTGGTACGGCGCACAGACCTATTTCGCCTCCACTGCGGTGGCCCTGGCGATCAACGCGGCATTCGATTCGCCGCAGTCCGGCGAGTTCCTGGGGATGAACGCGGTGTCCTGGATCTCCTACGTGATCGTCGCTGTCCTGCAGGTCGCCCTGTTCAGCAGGGGGATCGACGCCATCACCCGCTTCCTGAATTTCGCCGGTCCGGCGGTGTACGTGGTCATGGTCGTGCTGCTCGTGGTGATCTGGGTGCGTGCGGGTTCCGAGATGCTCCCCGCGGTCGGGTCGATCTTCAACAGTGACGACGTCACCGGCTGGGCAACGGTGTCCGCCTTCGTCGGGGTCGTCGGCACCATGGTGGCGTACTTCTCCGCGGTGATTATCAACTTCGGTGACTTCTCCAGGTTCTCGACGTCTGAGAGGTCGATGAAGCTGGGCAACTTCACCGGACTGCCCCTCTCACTGGCGTTCTTCACGTTCCTGGCGTTGTTCATCACCGCCGGCGCGTACGTGGTGTTCCAGGACGGCCAGGGCACCCCGATGGACAACCCGTCGGACATCGTGGGTCAGGCGGACTCGGTGGTCCTGTCGATCATCGCGGCGGTGACGTTCCTGGTGGCGACGGTGGGCGTCAACCTGGTGGCGAACTTCATCCCGCCGGCCTACGACATGGCGAACATGGCGCCGTCGAAGATCAGTTTCCGGATGGGCGGAGTCATCACCGCCGCGCTCGGATTCGTCATCGGCGCACTGTGGGTGGCGGTCATCGACGACATCGGGCTGCCCACGTTCGTGGACACCCTGGGTGCCGTGCTCGCCCCGCTGTACGGCGTGCTGGTGGTGGACTACTACCTGATCCGACGTAAGCGGGTGAACCTGCGCGACACATTCACCCTCGACGAGGACGGCCCGTACTACTACCGCAAGGGCTGGAACCTGAAGGGGCTGGCGGCGGTGGGCGTCGCGGCGGTGTTCGCGGTGCTCACGGTGTGGGTACCGGCTCTGCAGGATCTGTCCGGGTTCGCCTGGATCATCGGGGCAGCGCTGGGTGGTCTGCTGTACTACCTGGTGATGCTGGGTGAGGCCTCCCGGGCACGGGCGGCGGCTGCGTCGGTCAACTCCGGTTCCTGAACGCCTGCTCGCCGGTGAGGGCCTGGCCGATGGTCAGCTGGTGCATCTCCGCGGTGCCCTCGTAGGTCAGCACCGACTCGAGGTTGTTGGCGTGGCGTAGTGGGGAGTACTCCAGGGTGATGCCCGAGGCACCCAGCAGGGTGCGGCATTCGCGGGTGATCTCCAGGGCGATGCGCGTGGAGTTCAGCTTGCCGACGCTGATCTGGTGGGGTTTGAGCTCGCCGGCGTCCTTCAGTCGCCCGAGCTGCAGGGCCAGCAGGAAGGACTTGTCGAGTTCGACGGCCATGTCCGCCAGTTTCGCCTGGGTCAGCTGGAACGAGCTCAGCGGGCTGTCGAAGACCTGGCGGGTGGACACGTAGTCCAGTGCCGTGGACAGCGCATCGCGGGCGGAGCCGAGGGCACCGAAGATGATGCCGTACCGGGCCTCGTTGAGGCACGTCAGGGGCCCGCGGAGTGAGTGGACGTGGGGGAGTCGCTGCGAGTCGGGGACACGGCAGTCGTCGAGCACGATCTCACCGGTGACCGAGGCGCGCAGCGACAGTTTGCGCGTGATCTCCGGGGCACTGAACCCCTCGGTGTCGGTGTCGACGATGAAGCCGGCGTAGCCGTCCTCGGTCCGGGCCCAGACGACGGCCACGTCGGCGACGGGGGCGTTGGTGATCCACATCTTGGTGCCGTTGAGGACCCAGTCGTCGCCGTCCCGGGTGGCGCGGGTGCGCATGTTGGCGGGGTCGGAGCCTGCGTCGGGTTCGGTCAACCCGAAACACCCGACGGTGGTGCCTGCGGCCATGCCGGGCAGGTAATGCTCCTTCTGCTCCGCGGAGCCCCAGTGGTGGATGGCGAACATGGCCAGAGAGCCCTGCACCGACACCAGAGACCGTAGGCTTGAGTCCACCGCCTCGATCTCCATGCAGGCCAGCCCGTATTCGGTGGCCGAGGCACCGGCGCACCCGTAACCGTCCAGATGCATACCGAGGACGCCCAGGTCACCGAGCTTCGGGGCGAGTTCGCCGACCGGGAGGGCGCCGTCCTCGTACCAGCCGGTGATGTTCGGGCTGAGCTCGCGGCTGGCGAAGTCGGCGACGGTGTCGCGTAGGAGCCGTTCGTCGTCGGTGAGCAGACTGTCGGCCTGGATCAGGCCGAGTGGTGTGGTGGTCATGCGAAGGTCACTTCCAGAATCGTGCCGAGCAGAGGCAGGTGGATGAGGATGGCCGCTGGTGGACGGCCGTCGATGTCGGTGAGAGCCTGCCGGTAGGTGTCCATCTGGCCGATGTAGGCCGTGCGGACATGACCGACAGGGTCCTTGCCAGGGTACGTCTTGTGGTCGACGATGACCCGCGTGCCGTCCTGCAGTGTCAGGAGCTGGTCCAGCCAACCCTGCGCCCGCTGATGGACGGGATTGGACCAGGCGAACGGCACTTCGGTGCTGCTGACGGCGCCGGGGTACGCGTCCTTCAGCCAGGCGGTCCAGCGCTCACCGGCGGTGGTGACCTGTTCGGCGGTGACGTGGTCGCCGACCCGCCAGGTGTCGACCAGACGGGACGCTGCGGCGTGCTTCTGTGACTCGGTGAGGTGCTCCAGCGGGGCGGCGAGGTAGGCGTGAATGCAGTCACCGACCTTGTTCCACTCCTCACCGCCACCGCTGACCAGGGCGTCACCGAGGTCGGCGATTTCACTGACGGAGGCCGAGGCGAGGAGGTGTTCCTCGGCCTGCACACCGCTGGGGGCGAACGTGGCGGGCAGATTCTCCTGCGGCTCGGCGGTCAGCGCCCGGCGACTATCGAGCACGGCTGCACGCGGCGCTGGTGACGCTGTGGTCGCTGATTCGGCAGCAGCGGCGTCCGTCGTGTCCGCCGTGTCAATGGCCCGGACGGGGCAGTCGAGCAGGTCGATGAGCTGTTCTTCCTGCAGACCGGTGTCGACGAGTGGCCTCCACTTCCCGACGCCCGAGTACGGGGCGAGGACCGTGCGCGTGCGCGACCGGGTGAGCGCGACATAGAGGACACGCTGCTCTTCGATCATGTCGGCATGGCGACGCTCGGCCTGGGCATCCACCTCGGCGAGCAGATCCTTCACTGAGCCGATGCCGGTGACCGTCGCCGGCCAGAACCGGATCTCACGCCCGGCCAGCGGTGCCTCCATGGTCAGTGGGGTCGTGGACTGGACCCAGACGCCGGCGGGGGTGAACCTGTCACGGACATCCGGCAACGCCACGACGACGGTGTCCCACTCCAGCCCCTTGGACTGGTGGATCGTGTCGACGAACACCGCGCTGGGAGATGCGGTCGGGGTGGAGACCGCGTCCTCGGAGGCGAGGTGGTCGAGGAACCCGGCCGGGGTGGAGGGTTGTCTGTTGGAGTCCGCTTCGGAGACGTAGTCCTCCACTGTTCGCAACAGGCCCAGCACAGCGCCGGTACGTTCGGTCGGGTCCGTCCACGTCGCGATGCGTCGGCGCAGGTCGAGTGCGTCGATCACCGCGCTGACGGTGTCGGAGACCGGGATCTCAGAGAGCACGGGCCGCAACTGCCGCAGGGGCGCTAGCGACTCGTCCTGCGACCACGTGCCGAGGACCTCCCACCGCTCCTCGCGGGTCGTGAGCGCGGTGAGGGTGTCGAACCAGGAGGTGTGGGCGGGATGTTCGCTGAGGAAGGTGATCAACTCGATGAGGGCCTGGGTGTCGCGGTCATCCAGCAGCCAGGCGATCGCGGCGCGGACGAGTTGGCCTTCCCGGGTCTGTGACAGTGGTGTCCCACCACCGCTGCAGGGGATGCCTCGTCGACGAAGTTCTGCGCGTAGTTCCGCGGCGTGGGTGTTGTTGCGCACCAGAACCGCCCGGCCCTTGTCGGGGACACCCTCGGACCGTTCAAGGGCGAGGAGTCCCGAGGCGATCCGTGCGTACCAGGTGTCCTTGTTCTTCCGTGCCCCCTCGGTGGGCGTCCACAGGACGGTGGCTCCCCCGGAACGTTCTTCTGCCAGGTGGTCGGGCACGGTGAGGGTCACGTTCTGGTCAGGGAACAGGTGACTGAACAGTCGGTTCGACAGCCCCAGCGGAGCGGCGTGGGTACGCCAGGAGTGTGACAGGGTTTCCGAGGTGCCGTTCACCCCGTCGGGGTCGGTGATCGTCTCCACCGCGGCGTCCATGAGGGCCGGGTCGGAGCCGCGGAACCCGTAGATGGACTGTTTGGGGTCGCCGACCCAGATGACCTCGTCGACGAGTCCGGCCAGTTCGGTGAACAGTGCGAGCTGCAGGGGGCTGGTGTCCTGGAACTCGTCGACGACCAGGATGCGGTAGCGGTCGGCGAGTGTGGTGCGCAAGGCGTCGGTGGTGGCGGGGTCGACGCCTTCGCCGCGGAGCAGCCGGAGGGTGAGCTGCTCCTGGTCGGTGAAGTCGATGAGCCCGAGGGCGTTCTTGTAGTCCGCATAAGCCTCCAGGCAGGCGGCGGCGGTGTCGAAGACGAGACGGATGAGGGCGTCCAGGTCCGACCGCAGATCCGGGTCGGCGGCGATGTCATCGGTGCTGACGATGCTGCCGTAGGCTTCCTTGATCGGCTTGGTCGGGCTGTCGACGCCGGGGACCTTGCCCTCGGCGGTGCGCAGCCAGTCCTTCCACGGGATGCTGTGCCGTTCGCGCCGGACGCGGCGGGCGAAACGGTCGAGATCGGCGAACCTGCTCTGCAGGCTGCCGGCCGATCGTTTCGCGATCAGACCGGCCTCGATGTCGGCGCGCAGCTGGTCCGGGATCCGTTGGGCGGCACCGGCCAGCAACGCCCGGGTGTCGACGGGGTTCTGGTCCTCCGCGGCACCAGAGCCATTGTCGGCGTTGACCGCACTGTCGAGTGCGACGTGAAGCTCCCGGATACTGGTGTCGGCGAATCCGGTGAGCTGGTCGGCGTCGATGTCGTTGGCGCGGGCCTGCTCGGTGACGGTGTGCACCGTCTTCGCCCAGTTGATGCCGGAACTGAAGTAGCTGCCGTCGCTGTCATCGTCGTAACCGGTCCGGGCGAGGAGGTCCCGGTGGGTGGTCTCCGCGTCGGCGATGATGCGGTCGGTGGCCAGACGGAAGGCGTCCTTCTGCGACTGCTCGGTGAGGACGGAGAGTTCGGGGGAGCGTCCGGCGTCCATCGCGAAATCGGTGAGGATCCGACCGGTCACCGAGTTCACGGTGCCGATCAGCGAGGTGGGCAGGGCGGCTGCCTGCTCGAGTAGCCCGTCCTCGACGAGGGTACCGCGGATGCGTTCCTTGAGCTCTGCGGCGGCGGCTCGCGTGAAGGTCGTGGCGATGATCTGCGAGGGACGGTAGGGGTGGTTGCCGTCGGCGTCGACCCGGCGGAGCCGCTCGGTGAGCAGTTCGGTGAGCCGGTAGGTTTTCCCGGAGCCGGCGGAGGCTTTGATGATCGTCCACGTCGTCATGAGAAGTCCCCCTGGGCGCCGGTGATCAGCGGGTAGTCGGTGTAGATGGCGTTCTTCTCCGGGAAGAATCCGGTGGTGCGCGCCTCACGGAGATCGTCGGTGTAGCGCGTCGTGGTGTCCTCGTCATAGGGGGAAGCTGGTGAGGTGCCCTTCTTCGGCTTCTCCCATGCCTGCCAGTCCTCCTGGATGACCAGGTTGCCGAGGTCGGTGACGCGCCCGGTACGGAGGTCGTCGAGGATGTGGTTGAGCCCGGTGACCGCGCGGTTCCAGAGCTCATCGGTGTCGGAGGCGCCGGTCTCGGAAGGGTCGACGGAGAGCGTCTCGGGTGCCCCGAAGCGTTCGTCGGTGGTGTCGAGCTGGTTGTCGCGCAGGTTGAAGTAGGCGACGGGGACATCGGCCAGATGGTGCAGGGAGTACTCGTCGGCGACGGAGGCGGCGTACACCGCGAGCTGGAGTGCGGTACCGTCCTGCACGGCGTCCCGGTACTTCTTCCTGGCGAAGGTGTATTTCAGGTCGATCACGCCGGGTGTTCCGTCCGCCATGATCACGTCCATGTCCCGCAGACCGCCGAGTTCGAGGTCGCCCCCGGCACCGTGACTTCCCGTGAGGGTGGTGGTGAAGGAGGCTTCGACGGCGCGGATGCGGATTCCGGCGTCGGCGAGGGTGGTGAACAGCCCGGCGATGGACTGTTCGGCCAGCGCGAGGGTCGTGCCGAGTTCACGACTGTGTCCCGGCATCTGCAGCTCGGCGGCGTACCAGGGGAGCAGTCGCCGGAGTTCGGCAGCGATCTCGCCGTGGTCGGCGGGGATCGTCACCGCACCGTCGGTGTCAGCGTCGGTGTCAGCATCGGCGTCGAGGTGCCGGTTGACGATGTTCTCGACGACGGTGTGCAGCCAGGTGCCGACCATCTGGTTACCGGACGGGATCGTGGCGAGACCGCCGGCCCGGATACCGAGACGACGTTCCAGCAACCATTCCAGCGGGTGCACCAGGAGCTTCTCCCACTGGGAGAAACTGATGCGGGTGGGCAGGAGGTGTTCTCCCGGGGTCAGGCTGCGGGAGACCGGGTCCGGGACGTCGATGCTGACTGGCACGGGGAGGCTCCGGTGTTCCTCGGGGAGGTCGCCGGAAAGAGTGACCGGCTCACGGCCCTGCCGGTGCAGGTCGTCGATGAGGAAGGTCAGGGCGGGGTGCTGCGAGGCGGATTCCCCGTTGATCGTGTCCACGGTCAGCGCGGTGACGTTCCGGCGACGGCGGAGAGCGCGGAGCTGGGAGTCCAGCGTGAGGCGGGCGTCGGCCTCGGGATCGGGCAGGTCGACGCCGTTGGCTGTCAACCATTCGAGTTCATCGGGGCGAACCGTGTCGCGGGGCGCGGCTGCATCGTCCACCTGAAGCCACCAGACGACTTGAGCACTGCCGGTACCCAGGTGCGCGGGATCGGTGACGACGTCGGCGAGGTCATCGGCGCCGGCCTGGACGCTGATGCCGCCGGTGCCGGTGAACTCGGCGATGACCTGGTCGAGTTCACGGGAGGAGATGCGTTCGCCGAGGAGGCTGATCAGTTCGCGCAGCGGGGCGATTCTGCTTCCGACATCGGAGGAGACCGACTGCCCACGCCCTGCGAGGTGAACTGGCGTTGCAGCCATTCCAGGTGGAAGGCGACGTCGGCGGTGTCGAACCCGTTGTCGTCGGAGAGGGGACGGTGCCGGATGAGGGTGTCGAAGTCGGTGATCTTCTGGGCCGTGCCGGGGTGGTCGGCGCTGGCAGCGAGAGCGTCGGACACCGCAGCGTCCCAGGCCGGGCCGCCGACGCCGGGCTGCTCGTTGAGGGCACCGATCAGGCGGCTGCGCAGGGGTCCGGGGACGAGCGGCGTGGTCTTCTCGTCGACGGTGATACTGGTGTTCAGTAGACCGACCAGGGCGTGGATGTCGTGCGGGGCGGTCATGGCCCGCAGGTACAGTGGGATCACCTGGGAGTAGGAGGACGCCTGCCGGCTGGCGACGCCGAGGGGCGGGTGGCCGATGCGCACGCGTTCCCGGTCCAGCAGGGACGTGGAGGTACCGGCGATAACGGTGTGCCGGGTGGACGTGTCGCGAAGGTCGGCGAGGTGGCCGGCCGCAACCGGTGCTGCATCCCACACTGTGTCTGAGGTGATCAGTGTGAGTGCATCCAGGGGCTTCGGAGCCGGGAGCTCGTGGAGCTCGACGCCGAGGCTTCGCAGGCTTCCCAGGATCCGCGTCCAGACGGGAGACAGGTCGGCAAGCTGGCCGTCGAGATCTATCCGGTCGATCCCCAGCGGCCAGGAGTCACCCGAGTCGACGAGATGAGCGAGGGTGAGATCGACCTGGCGCAGAACATCGGCAGGACCCGGTGACCAGCCGGGCTCGCCGTCCAGGTTCTTCTCGACAGTGCTGAGCACCCGTAGGCGGTGGGGCATGTCAGCCGTGGGGGCTGTCCCGCCCCAACCCGCACTGACCAGTCTGTCGCGCCAGGACAACAGCTCCCGCGCCACGGTCCACGGGTCGGCCCGGAAACTCGCCACTGGCCAGGCATGTTGGTCGCTGGTCTCCAGTACCCGGCCGAGCACGGACCGGTAGGCCGCGATACGCATCGGTGCGTCGCATTCCGGTGCGGAGAGCGCCAGCCGGGTGGCGAGGATGTCGGTGAGTTGGTGCGGGCCGGTCGTCACTGTTCCGAGACTGCCCGACGTGGTGGTGGCGGGGTCGACCCAGCGGGCGCCGTCGAAGCCCCAGCCGAAGGTGATGTGCATGTCCTACAGGGTAGCGGTCGGGTCGGACATGAAAACCCTGAGTGTTCGCTCAATCTACGTTGCAGTTCAAGGTCTCGCGGGCAGATCCCGTCTGAACACGGCCAGGACGAGAAGTGCGATAAAGGTCAATGCGGCCGCGACCCACACCGGAGAAGGGGGAGCCGCACTCAGGTTGAAGGCCACTGCGCCGAGGAAGGGTCCGACGGCGGCACCGACGTTCAGTGCCGCTGTCGCATAGGACCCGCCCATGGTCGGTGCCGACGAGGCAGCATGGAGCACACGGGTGATCAGTGTGCTCCCCACGCCAAAGGACAAGAACCCCTGGACGAACACCATGGGAAGCAGTACGACCGGAATCGGTGCAGCGAGAGCAGTCAAACCCCATCCGGCGAGCAGCAGTGGGCCTCCGACCACGACGACAAGACCAGGTTGTGCGTCTGCGATACGACCGGCAACTGTGACACCGAGGAACGACCCGAGACCGAACAGCGCCAACGCTACCGGCACCCAGCCGTCGCCTAAGCCAGCGGTGCGGGTCACCACTGGGGCGAGAAACGTGAAAGCAGCGAAGGTGCCGGCGTTGATCAGAGCGCCGAGTGTCATGGTCAGGAGAAGCGGCGGCGACGCCAACGTGGCGAGTTCCCCGCGCAGGTCAGGCAACGGGCCTCGGCTGAAACCTGCCGTAGCCCCGCTGCCAGTACTTCGGATGACGCCTATGACGGCAGGTATACACAGCAGGCTGACCGCCCAGAATGTGGAACGCCACCCCAGCTCAGCGCCGAGGACGGCGCCAGCAGGAACACCGACAACTGTGGCGATCGTTGAACCCGACAGGAGGATCGCCACGGCACGCCCCGTGCGGTCGGCTGGCACGAGTGCCGTTGCTGCGCTGAGCGCCACAGCGAGAAATCCGGCGTTGGCAAACGCGCTGAGGACGCGCGTGACGGTTAAGACCGGAAATGACGTGGTGACTGCACCGACAATGTGGCATACAGCAAATGCGAAGAGACAGGTCAGGAGAGTCTGTCGGGCTGGCCAGAGGCGGGAAAAGGCCGCCATTACCGGCGCACCGATGAGCATTCCTATGGCAAAGGCCGAGGTCAGTAACCCGGCTGTTCCGACAGTGACGTCGAGATCGGTTGCGATGTCCGGGATGAGCCCGGCAAGCATGAATTCTGAGGTGCCCATGACGAAAACTGCCAGGGCAAGCATGTAGAGAGCGAAAGGCATCGAGTACTCCGAAGTGAGAGATCAGCAGGTGATTTTCTCGTCACTACGGTCAGCAACCCTGGGCATACCTGGAATGCCCCGCGCCTGGTGGCGGGGTCGGAAAATCGTGGATTCAGGGGCTGACGGTGTGAACGGCAGCCCCTGACCTGTCTGATTCGGGACTCGACATGTCCGGGACTCTACAGCAGGAGCACACCCCTCGGCGAGGGAAGGTCCAATACAGCAGAAACCCCGCACCCGGTGTGAACCGGGAGCGGGGTCGTTCTCGCTGGAGAAGGCGGGATTAGCCCTCGAGCTTGTTCAGCTGGGCAGCGAGGCCGGACTTCTTGTTGGCCGCGTTGTTCTTGTGGATGACACCCTTGGTGGCAGCCTTGTCGTACAGGCGGTTGGTGATGCGCAGCTGTGCGGTAGCGGCATCCTTGTCGCCGGCGGCGACGGCAGCCTCGAACTTGCGGGTCTCGGTGCGCAGGCGGGAGCGGACAGCCTGGTTGCGCTTGCGTGCGGCCTCGTTGGTGAGGACGCGCTTCTTCTGCTGCTTGATGTTAGCCATGGGGCTTACCTCTTTCTGAACGGTGAATCGGTGATCGTTCGCCACTTCCACCCGGGTGAGCCGTGCGCACGGTCTCTGACAACCGGCCCAAGGTCCTGCCGGTTGCGGTGCACACGCCGCGAGTGGTCGCGGGTCAACCTGACGAACACTACCAGTTCGGCGGGGAGGGTAGAAATTCAGGCGTATCAGGGCGGTCGCTGTGGTGGTGGCAGACCTGCGGGCGCACTGGCAGAGGCAACGGGCGGTTTAGCGGCAGAATCCGACCAGGTGCTCTGCCAGTGGGCCGTTACCTCTGCCAGGTGCCCGGAGTCCTCCCGAACAGTTACGGCTCATTCAGGTCGCGGGTCCGCCGGTCGTCCGCCGGCGGGTACACCATGCGCTGCGGCATGGCTCCGGTGAGCATCGCCTCGATCTCCGCGGCGGCGTCCATCACCGCACGCCACCGGAACTCCTTCGGCAACCGGTCCACCGCGCCCAGGGCGCCCGAATCCGGGAGGTGGGGAATCAGGCCGGCCCGAGCGAACGCCACCATGCCCGCCGTCATCGCCTCCTGCGCCTGCACTTCGGTGAAGTGACGGCTGGTCAGCAGGTCCGGGTCCACCAGGCGGGACGGCAGCCACCAGTGACTCGTGGTGGGCATGTCTGGCGGCCATGGCATCGCGCTGTCCGACCACGTACGGGGATCCGACCAGACCTGGGGGGCGTGCGCCAGGAAGATGTGGCCCAGCACCTCCGCAATCACCGCGAGGGCCTCGGCGGCGCCCGGGCCGCCGAGCTCCGGGGCGATACGCAGCACGTACCACGCCGAGGACGTGTCCACGTCCACCGGCGGGACGGTGCCCGGCAGTGCGGTGTGCACGTTGAGGGTGAAGGGGCCGGTGCGCTCGACCTGTGCCGGATCGTCCTGCATCTCCACGACCATGCCGATGCTGTGCAGACGGTGGACGAGGGTGGGCCAGACGTCCTCCGTGGCGAGCATCGGAGTCTCGTTCTGCCGGTAGCCGGAGTCCTCGATATCGGCGATGAGGTCGATGTCGAGCACGTAGGTTTCCGACAGTGAGACACGCGCGGCACCGTCGGCGGCGCGGTAACCGTTGGAGTAGGCCTCGATCTCCGGCACGAGACGGGCGGTGCGCGCGGTGGTGGGGGCGTTGTGACGGTAGCGTGCCCGGTACCGGCGGAAGATCTGCATCGTCGCCTCGACGGCGTCGGCCAACGGCAGCTCGCGCTGGCGCACAGCGAAGTCGAGCAGGACGGGGACGGTGGCGTTGCGCTCCCGGGCGTTGCGGAGGCTCCACATCTCGATCTCGAGGGCCTCGAAGGGGGTCATGCTTTTCGTCATCGTGTCTTCGCCTGCCTTCCTGTTTTGCAGACGATAGTACACGTGTCTACCAGGGATCTCCGGTACTTTTCCCGTCGGCGTCCCACAGCCCGGAGCATCCGCGCCGGTGTGAGCCGGTCAGGTGGGTGTCGACCAGCCCAGCGGCCTCCATCAGGGCGAACATGGTCGTCGGGCCGACGAACACGAACCCCTCCTTCTTCAGCGCCTTCGACAGTGCGACAGACTCCGGTGAGGTGGTCGGGACGTCCTCAATACGCTCGGGGAGTGGCGTGCGTTCCGGGCGGAACGACCACACGAACTCGGCCAACCCGGTGTCCGCGCCGTAACGTCCCCGCAGGGCGACGGTGGCTCGCGCATTGGTGATCGTCGCCCGGATCTTGCGGGCGTTGCGCACGATCCCGGCGTCCTGCATCAGGCGTCGTACTCCGCCTCACCAAAGCCGGCGACCACGTCCGGGTTGAAGCCGGCGAAGGCGGCGCGGAAGGCGGGACGTTTACGCAGGATCGTCGCCCAACTCAACCCGGACTGGAACGCCTCCAGGCTGATGCGTTCAAACAGTCCACGTTCATCGGTGACCGGTACACCCCACTCGGTGTCGTAGTAGTCGCGCAGCAGGTCGGACGACTCCGCCCATGCGGGGCGTGCCAACCCGTCCGGCCCGGTCACCAGGGCGCTCATCCCTTCAGCCCCGTCTGACGCAGCGTGATGTTCAACCGGCCGTGGATCTCCAGCTCGTAGGGGGCGGTATTGGGGTACACCTTGGTCACGCCGTGGTAGTTCTGTCGGGCGGGTCCGCCGAAGACGAACAGGTCACCGGAGGTCAACCACAGGTCGGTGTAGGGGCGGTTGCGGGTTTCGGCGTTGCCGAAGCGGAACCGGCAGGTGTCACCAATGGACAGGGAGACCACTGGAGCATCCGAGCGTTCGTCGGCGTCACGGTGCATCCCCATCTTCGCCGCATCAAGGTAGTGGTTCACCAGGGCGACGTCCGGGGTGTAGGACGCGGCGAGCGCGGCGTCACCGGTGGTCTCCGCCACCGCACGACGCCCCAGCTCGACCAGCCAGTCCGGTACGGGCAGGACGGGGGCGTTGTTCACGTCGACGGCGCGCCGGGTGTAGCGGCCGGGCGTCCAGTGCCAGCCGAGGCAGAGCATGGAGACGCTCATCGGGTGCCCGTGGATCACCGGGGAGTGCGGCGGGACGGGGCCTTTGGCCCAGGCGGCGTACTGGGCGAGGATCCAGCGTTGTTGGGCGCTGTCGAGCCAGGCGGAGCGGTGGTGGGCCCCGTCGGGCAGGTCGGAGGCGGGAGCGTGAAGGTCGAACAGTGTGGGTTGGTCAGTCATTCTGTCTCTGGTTGTAGCTGGAGGGGGAGGGGTGCGGGGTCAGGACCAGCCGTAGTTGCGGCGCAGGGCGTTGGCGAGGCGGTCGTAACGGCGCTCCGGCATGGACACACCGCGGCGTTGGATGGAGGCCTCGGGGATCTCGATGATGCGGTCGGCGCGGGCCCAGCACTCGTTGCCCCGCGGGTCCCACAGGCCGGCGCCGATGGCGACCCAGTTGTCGTCCTCGGCGTGCTCCGGGTTAGAACTGATGAGCATCCCGAGCAGCGTGTGGCGGTTACGGCCCACGACCACGCAGGCGCGCAGCTCGGGGGTGGACTCGCGGTTGGGCAGGACGTGGTACCAGACGACTTCGCCGGGGTCGGCCTGCCCGTCCATGTCGGGGGCGTAGATGACCGGGCGGGCATGGTCTTCGGTGGGGGTGGTGACGGTGACGGCGCGGACGGCGGTCTCGGTGTGGGAGGACTGGTCGAGGCCGAGATTGGCGTGGAGCTCGGCCAAGCCCTCGTCCATGCTGCCGCGGTGGTGGAAGTAGCGCTCGAGCATCCGGCGCAGGGGATTCCGTACGGAATTCATGGTGACCACTGTAGCGCGGGGGTCGGATTACTCCACGAGCTCCCAGGTCCCGCAGAACGATGAGTTGAAGGCGATGTCGGTCGGCGCGATGGTCACATAGCTCTGTCCCTCGGAGAATCCGTTGGTGATGATGTCCTCGAAGTCGCCGCTGGTGTCGGACAGTCGCTCCCAGTAACAGCCGTCTGTTGCCGTGTTCCGGTAGGTCCCCGGCTGGACGTCGCTGCCCACCAGCTGCGTCCCCGCCCCGAACGTTGTCGACGACGATCCTGATGCTCTGGTGTTCGTTGGAGCCGGTTCCGGAATCTCCCTCGATGCCTGGGTTGGTTCTGGCTCGTCTTCCGGGGTCTCCGTGACTGTCGTGGTGTGGTCGACCGTGGTGGTGACGGTGCGGGTGATTGTTGAGGGGGCCGCGACCTCCGCTTCGGTCTCTCCACCGCAGGCGGTGAGGGCCACGGCACCGCCGATAGCGACGCCGAAACAAGTTAGTTTCCGGAATGTCATGAGTTGAGAATAGGGCGTGGCTTCGGGCCGTGGTCGTCCTTTTACCCCCAGGGGTACGACCTGGAGTGTCGACGGGTTGTTGCCGCGGTGGTCGATCCTCATCTGCGCATCGGAATGAAGAGGGATTCGCGGCGGGATTGCGTATAGAACTATAGACAGGCTGGCCTTGCCCGTGTATTGATGGTCACGTCAACTACCTGCGCCCCTCACCGGAAGGCCGTCATGACCACTCCGAGTACCCCGAAATCTCCTGTCGTCCCGCGCATCGCCGGACTCCTCGTCGCTGTCATCGGGATCGTGTTCCTCATCGGTGGCATCTTCGGTTGGTTCACCGTCCGTGCCGAGCTCATCGACGAGAACATCACGGTCTCTGACGACGCTGACCGCTTCGCCGGCGACCGGGTGGACGGTCCGCTGAGCGCGTACTCGCAGGCTGAAACTGTGAAGAGGCACGTTCTCGAGGCCACCGACGGCAAGACCTACGCGCAGCTCGACATGGATGACCCCAACCGCGATCTCGCGCTCCAGGGGTCGACGGTTCGCTCCGCGTTGATGACCTCGACGTTGTCCTTCGGGGTGTCCGCACTGGCAGGGACGAGCGGTGTGGCGTTCACCCTTATTGGCGGGGTGCTGGCCGTCCGACGGCGGTGACGCGATGGGTTCTTACCGTGCGCTCATTGGGTAGTGGGACGAGTCGGATGAGTGGTGGCCCCTACAGGAAGACACCGATACGACACCAACGCACATACCACGGCACGGTAGACTCGGCCTGATATCTTCCTGCTGCGGCGATCCGTGGCGGGACCATGCACCACCAGGAGGACGACACCCATGGCCCCCAAGCAGAAGAACTACGCCCGCGAGACGTTCACTGACCCCTCGCGGATCCGGAACTTCTGCATCATCGCGCACATCGACCACGGAAAGTCCACCCTGGCTGACCGCATCCTGCAGATGTCCGGGGTCATCGAGGACCGTGACATGCGCGACCAATACCTCGACAACATGGACATCGAACGCGAGCGCGGCATCACCATCAAGGCACAGAACGTGCGTCTGCCGTGGGTGCCGAAGACCTGCGCCCACAAGGATGAGGAGCTGGTGCTCCACTTGATCGACACCCCCGGGCACGTGGACTTCACCTACGAGGTCTCTCGCGCGCTGGAGGCGTGTGAGGGTGCGATCCTGCTGGTGGACGCCGCCCAGGGCATCGAGGCGCAGACGCTGGCGAACCTGTACCTGGCGATGGAGAAGGACCTGGAGATCATCCCGGTCCTCAACAAGATCGACCTGCCTGCCGCGGACCCGGACAAGTACGCCCTGGAGATCGCGAACATCATTGGTTGCGAGCCGGAAGACGTCATGCGTATCTCGGCGAAGACCGGTGAAGGCATCCCCGACATGATCGACAAGGTCTGTGAGCTGGTTCCGCACCCCCAGGGCGATCAGAACGCCCCGGCCCGCGCGCTTATCTTCGACTCGGTCTACGACATCTTCCGCGGCGTGGTCACCTACATCCGCATGATGGACGGCACGCTGGAGCCGCGCCAGAAGATTGAGATGATGTCCACCGGCGCCACACACGAGGCGCAGGAGGTCGGCATCATCTCCCCGAAGCCGGAGAAGTCCAAGGGACTGGGTGTCGGCGAGGTCGGCTACATCATCACCGGCGCGAAGGACGTTCGCCAGTCGAAGGTGGGTGACACGGTCACCTGGGCCGTGAACGGGGCGGACGAGCCACTGACCGGCTACCGCGAGCCCACGCCGATGGTGTACTCGGGCCTCTTCCCGATCTCCGCGAACCAGTACCCGGAGCTGCGCGAGGCCATCGAGAAGCTGCAACTGAACGACGCGTCCCTGACGTTCGAGCCGGAGACGTCCACAGCGCTGGGCTTCGGCTTCCGCTGCGGCTTCCTGGGCCTGCTGCACATGGAGATCACCCGCGACCGTCTGGAGCGCGAATTCGACCTCGACCTGATCTCCACGGCACCGTCGGTGGTGTACCGCGTGGTGGGGGAGGACGGGACGGAGATGCACGTCCAGAACCCGTCCGACTGGCCCGAGGGCAAGCTGCGGGAGATCTACGAGCCGATGGTCGATCTGACGGTTATCGTGCCGGAGGAGTTCCTCGGCGGGACGATGGAACTCTGCCAGTCGAAGCGTGGGCAGATGAAGAACATGGACTTCCTGTCGACGGACCGGGTGGAGTTGCGCTACCGCATGCCGCTGGGGGAGATCGTCTTCGACTTCTTCGACATGCTGAAGTCCCGGACGAAGGGTTACGCCTCGCTGAACTACGAGGAGAACGGCGAGCAGGAGGCTGACCTGGTGAAGGTGGACATCCTGCTGCAGGGGGAGCCGGTGGACGCGTTCAGCGCGATCGTGCACCGGGATCATGCGCTGCACTACGGCAACAAGATGACGAAGAAGCTCAAGGAGCTGATCCCCCGCCAGCAGTTCGAGGTACCGGTGCAGGCTGCGATCGGCTCCAAGATTATTGCGCGTGAGAATATCCGTGCTTTGCGCAAAGATGTTCTCAGTAAGTGTTATGGTGGCGACATCTCCCGCAAGAAGAAGCTGCTGGAGAAGCAGAAGGAAGGCAAGAAGCGCATGAAGTCCATCGGGTCGGTTTCGGTCCCGCAGGAGGCGTTTGTTGCTGCGTTGTCGACTGATGAGGGATAGAAATCCGCATGATTAGCGTAAATCAGCTGAAAAACTTCAGAAACCTTCCACAGGATGTTCTGACGAACGTCAATTTTTCACGCTATAATGTCATATACGGAATAAACGACAGTGGAAAATCAACTATATGTGAAGTTCTTTCCGATAGGTCGCTATCTCAAATTAAAGAAAATAATACTGACATAGAGAATTTGTATGTATATTCATCGAGCTGGGCCGATAAAAACCTGGGCTCCTTTCTCCGGGGAGGAAAGGCGGAGGGGGTATTGCGAATTATCCTTGGCGAGGATGAAATATCAACTAAGGATGATATCGAAAAGAAGACGACAGAACTGAAAAAAAAAGAGAAGAAGAGAGAATTACTGTCGACGAGAATAAAAGATAATACCGCAGCCGGCGATAAGCAAATCTCTCTAGTTAAAGATGGCCTACCGAAAGAAACTCGGGAACTAACTCCTTTCAAAGGAAACAACTTCAATAAGAGAACCATACGAAACATATTTGAGAATGTCGCTATCGATAGCGCTCTCGGAGAGGAAACGCTTTCCGAACTCGTTGACACTGCAATAATGGACATCCCCACCCTCTCGGCTTTCCCTGAGAGTCCCCGGCTATGGGGAAGCATGAGTGCTGCACCAGACCTAAAGGCAACGCAGAGAAAACCCGGGGATCTAGAAAAAAATGAGGAACGTTGGCTTAGGGAAGGGCTTGATATTCACCGAGAGCGAACATCTTGCCTATTCTGTACTAATGGTCTAGTTGAGGGGCAGCAGCAAGATCTGCGGGATCGGTTGAACCTGCTCGCGGATTCCGCAGATGATGCTGTAGCCGGGGATTTGGAGCGGCTTAAAGTTGCGAAGGAGGAGCTCTCGAAATTTCGGACTTTAGTAGATAGTGTGCAAATTGAGTGCCCGTCGAAAATAGACCTGTGGAACAAGGCATATGCTCGTCTTCAAAAAGAATTAAACTCTCTAGAAAATATCTACAATGACTGGCAATCTGCGATAGATAAGTACATCAGTAATCCTTGGGGCAGTGTAGAAGTTCCGGAACTGCCATCGGGGAAGGAAGCGAGATTCCATTCCAGCATCGATTCCATTCACCTCGTCATTGACGAGATAAACGACTTGATAGAAAACTTCACGGCTAGGCGCGAGGAGGCCATAAAAAAAGGTGCGAGAGCACTATTGTTTACCATATGTCGACAAGTGGAAAGATTGTCAAGATTCCGTCCAGTCCGACACATCTGAGCTTAATGACTTGGTAGAAGAAATCGGCAGTCTTCGGGACGACATTAAGGATCTTGAGGCTAGCCTATCCGGAACGAGTGAGACGGCCGAATACATCAGCGAGTCGTTATCTAGGATACTGGGGGATGGTGTCCTTTCGATCGAGGTTTCCGAATCTGAAGGAGAGTACACCGTAGTCCGAAACGGGAGCCCTGCGGAAAATATGTCAGAGGGAGAAAAGAAGCTCGTCGGATTGTTGTACTTCTTTTCTATGCTTACCGGTAATGAAGGTGCGAAGAACTTAGCCACATCAATTGTTGTGCTAGACGATGTCGGGTCTGAGCTTGACGATTCACGACTATTTCTAATAGATCGTTTCATTGTCGAGTTTTTTGACACCTACGGCCTTCCGGCCAGTCAGTTCTATTTAACTCATAGCGGCGCTTACCTACGGTTACTCTCGGCGCGTCTTGGATCGAAAAAGCTTCGAGAGGGTAAGTCTAAGTTCTACGAAGTCTATAAGGCACCAACTCGCAGAAGTGGGAGTGAAGGCTCCACTAGACTAAGGGCCTGGAGTGACGAGGCTGCCGCCGCTCCAAACGACTATAGTCTAGCGTTCTACTTGACAATTGAGAACGCGAAATTAATGATAGATGGTCTGTCTGTGCCGCTCTCTGCGGGTAATTTCTCTCGAAAGCTCCTTGAGGGGTTTACTGAGTTCAAGGAACCTCAGCCGGACAAGGTGGGAGTCAGAGTGAATAATCTCGTCAAGAGTTCTGACTTTCCTCTGGGGGCTGCCATCCCGAAATTGGTCAATGAGTCGAGTCATTCAGGATTGGATAAGAATCCAATTTCCTGGTCGCAGGATCTTCTATCTCGATCTGTGATGGAAACGTTGGCTTTCGTAAAGCATGTTGATCCGGGACACTTCGCCAAGATGATCGCTATCTATGCGAATGAAAGCGAGCAGAATCAAATTGAATCAATGGTAATGGAATTCTTGGACAACTATAGCCCTAGTTAAATGGCTCTTCGCGATGCGTAGTGCGTAGCTGAGGGTGGGGCTGCTGCGGTGTGGCACAACATGTAGAGGCCCTGGCCGGTACAAGATGAGAGTTGCGAAGCCGTCATCCGAGCCGAACACGGACGCTAGAAGTGCACACTACTGGCAATCTCGTCGCCGACACCATGGCACTACACCGCTGAAATCGGACTCACGATCACCGGCGCCGCCGACGCCGGGACAGTCACCTACATCGACGCTGACCCGGTCATCGTCGATGACCAGTGCCCTTGCTGTAGCCAATCGGGCACCCGACGAGATCACGTCACCCGGCAGCTTGTAGACCTGCCCGTAGTCGGCTTCCCGACGCGACTTCATGTTCGTGTCCCGCGGCTCACCTGCGCCAACGACGCCTGCGGACGGAAGACCTTCCAGGCTCCACTGGCGTGCGCTGATGACGGGGCGACACTGACCCACCGGGTGACTCGCTGGATTCTGCAACGCCTCGCCATTGACCGCATGAGTGTCTCGGCGACTGCGAAAGCCCTGGGGATCGGGTGGCAGCTGGTCAACAAGATTGCGGTTCAGGCGTGCCGCAACCTTGTCTAGGACCCCGGAAAACACCTCGATGACGTGCGGATACTGGGAGTCGACGAGCACGTGTGGTAAGCACACCCGCCGTCCCGGCGAGCCCTCCTCGATGGTCACAGTGCTGGTGGATCTCACACCACTGGTCGACGGGCACGGGCCAGCGCCGCTGATCGACATGCGAGCAGGGCGTAGCGCCGAGGTTCTACGCACCTGGCTCAACGACCGTGACCCTGGTTTCCGTGAGCATCTGGAGGTCGTCACGATGGACGGCTTCGCCGCGTACGGCCACCCAGACAGGTCACGGGGCCGGAAGTTGATGGCCGGGTTGATGGACACGTTGCGCAAGGGACTACCGAAAGGGTTGGAGGATTTGGCGCAGTTCGGGCGTACCTTGTGGCGTCGTCGGGCCGAAATCCTGGCGCACTTCGACCTCGGAGCGTCGAACGGGCCCGTTGAAGCCGTCAACGGGAGGTCGGAGCACCTGCGCGGCACATTGCACTGGGGTTCCGAAATCTGAACCGCTACATCTTGAGGTCGCTGATCCATTCCGGGCAACTCCGCGACGGGATCACCACACTGTGAATCGCGAAGAGCCATGAAAGGGGCGGTGAGTCGGAGATCTCTTGAGTGACGGGAAGGGCGTCTTGTTCCCCGGACTCCGTAGCCGTCTGGCTGTATTTGTTGGTCGGCCTACGCCCTCTCAACCAGCCTGTCCACGTCGACCCCCTCATCCAGTGCCCCGTACTCCACACTCCGCGTCGCCGGATCCACTCGTCCAGCGAGGAACGCGTCGGCGACATGTGAGGGTGCCTGAGTCAACAGAACCTGTGCCTGCAGAGTCAGAGCCATCGACTCGACCAGCCGTCGCGCGTTCCTCTCTGCGCTTTCCGGGCGCGCCGTGACTTCCGACAGCAGGGCACGCATGCGGGCAACCTGCGCGTCGTAGCGTTCGTCCCGTCCCAGGGCGGTCGCCATCTCTGCGTCGAAAGCCTCCGCCGCGTCAGGCTGCTTGGCCAGCGCACGCAGAACGTCGAGAGCGATCACGTTCCCCGACCCCTCCCACACCGCAAGAACCGGCTGTTCGCGATACCGCCGTGCCAAGGGAAACAGTTCGGTGTACCCGTTGCCGCCGAGGCATTCCAGTCCTTCGTAGGCATGGTGCGGACCCCGTTTACACACCCAGTACTTCGCCACCGCCGTCGCCAACCGTCGGAAGTCCTCTTCTCCGGCACCGTCATCATGGGCCGTCGCCAGACGCATCGCCGTCCACGTCGCCGCCTCAGCCTCCAACTGGAGATCAGCGATCACGTTGGTCATCGCAGGTTGGTCGATCAAGGTCGCCCCGAACGCAGAACGGTGCCGGGCGTGCCACGCCGCTTCCGCAACCACCTGACGCATCCCGGCCGTGGTGCCGTAGATGCAGTCCAGCCGAGTGCGGTTGACCATCTCGATGATCGTCCGGACCCCTCGTCCCGTCTCGCCGACCAACCAGCCGACGGTGCCGTTGAGCTCAATTTCGGACGAGGCATTCGATTTATTGCCGAGTTTGTCCTTCAGCCGTTGGATCAGGAACACGTTCCGCTCGCCCCCTGGAAGGACCCGCGGCACCAGGAAACAGCTCAAGCCTCCAGGAACGCCCGTGGCCTGTGCGAGAACGAGGAATGCATCTGACTGCGGCGCTGAGCAGAACCACTTGTGCCCGCTCAACGACCATGTCCCGTCCGCGTTGGGTGTGGCGGTGGTCGTGTTCGTCCGGACGTCCGATCCACCCTGCTTCTCCGTCATCGCCATGCCGAAAATCACGCCGTCTTTGGTTGCAGGGTCGCGGAGCTCCGGATCGTAACTGGTGGACAGCAGCTTCGGTTCCCACTCCTTCGCCAGAGCGGGTGCCAGACGCAATGCCGGCACCACGGCATGGGTCATGGAGACCGGACAGCCGTGCCCCGGCTCCACCTGGCTGGCGAGCATGAACGCCGCAGCACGCTCCGCATTCGCCCCGGGGCGGGGATTCGCCCATGCCGAGGTATGGAGCCCCCACCCGATGGACTGCTCCATGATGCGGTGGTAGCCGGGGTGGAACTCGACCTCGTCAACGCGATGCCCCCAGCGGTCGTGGGACCGGTGTACGGGCGTGATGGTGTTCGCCAGTTCCGCGTCGTGCTGGTAGGAGGCGGAACCGACCTCCGCGCCGATACCGCCTAACCGGGCGGTGTCGGCGTCTGGCGCGAAGACTGTGACCGCATCCTGAAGTGCGGTGTTTGTGCTGAATTCGTTGATGTCGACGCGGGGCGCTGACTGGTTGAACACGGTATGGGTGGTCATGGTTGTGGTGCTCCTAACGCCCGGAGGCAGAACGTGGTGACGGAGGCGATCAGATAGTCGGGATCTGTGACGGAGGATTCGGGGCTGAGTCGTCCCATGAGAGCTTCAGCGTTGGCGCCGATGATGGAACGGGCGCTGAGCTCGGCGTCCTGGTCGGGGATCTCACTGGCCAGAATGCCGTCGCGAATGACGGTGACGACCAGGTCGTGGTAGCGACGGCGGAAGGTGAGTCGTTCCGATTCGACCAGCGGGTTGACCGGTTCGAAGAGGAGTGCCTCTGCCATTGTCGGGTTGCGCAGCGCACGGGTGGAGAATGTCGCCAGGAGCGACGACAGGCGGTCTGCGACCGTGGGACGTGCTGACATTGTCGCGTCCTCGACGGCGTCGAACTCTCGGTCGGCGATCGACCGGAAGACGCTTGCCAGCAGTTTCTCTCGGTTGTCGAAGTAGCGGTAGACCGAGCCGGCGGCGTTCCCGGACTCTTCGGCGATGGCGCGCACGGAAGCGGCCGCGAATCCGCCGGACGAAATGAGGGCGGTCGCGGCGTGGAGGATGCTGTCGCGCCGCCCCTGGGCGTGAGCTCGGGTTTTCTCGGTCTGCTGGTAGGGCATGCGTCCTGTCGTCTTCTCTGGTCGGTGGAAGTGACGGTTCTTTCGTGAAGGTGTGAACTATGGTTCACTGTGACTCAGGCTACATCACACCACCACCGAAAGGCAGCCTCCCCATGAACCTCCTCGATTCCCTCGACGCCACCGTCCGACGTCGCCCCGATCACCCCGCGTTGCAGTGGGGGAGCCGGTCGATGACCTACCGGGAACTGCGTGAGGCCGCGGACCGGGCTGCGACGGTCTTCGTCGACAATGGTGTCCGTCCTGGTGACAGGGTTCTGGTCATGACCTTGAACGACCCCGGCTTCGTCGTCGCGATGTACGGCATCTGGCGCGCGGGAGCGGTGCTCGTGCCGGTGAACCACAAACTCCAGCCCGAAGAGATCAGCCACATCGTCCGGCATTCCGGGGGAGTGTTCGGTGTCGCCTCGGATGCTGTCATTGACGCCGCACGACAGGGCGGACCGGAGATCACCTGGATGCAGACCGGATGGGAGGAAGGAGACTTCGACCGCGCCGTCGCGGCGGCTGCTCCCTTCAGCGGAGACGTCGCGCCGGACGAGGACTACGCCCAGGTGCTCTACACCTCGGGTACGACGAGCGCGCCGAAAGGGTGCGTGCACACTCACCGCGGGATCAGCGCCCTGGCACCCAATATTGCCAATACGCTGCATTTCACCCCGGATGAACGATTCCTGATGATCATGCCGATCTGGCATGCCTCACCACTGAACGACTGGCTGCTGACCACGATGTACATCGGCGGGACCCTGGTGCTGATGCGCGAGTTCGACGCCGTTGAGTTCCTACCGACTCTCGAGAAGGAGCGCATCACCTCCGTGTTCGGCGCTCCGATCGCGTATATCGCGCCGGTGCAGAAGGCTAAGGCAGAGGGGAAGGATCTCCGGGACTTCGATCTCAGCAGCGTGGAGAAGCTGATCTACGGTGCCGCACCGCTGGGGGAGGACCAGGCGAGGATGCTCATCGACGCCTACGGCACTGGGAACTTCTACCAGGTATACGGAATGACCGAAACGGGACCGGCCGGCTCCTGTCTCCAACCGTCAGAGCAGCTGACCAAGGCGGGTTCGATCGGCAAGGGCGGCATGTTCGGCGTGGACCTCAAGGTCGTCGACGATGAGGGTCGGGACGTCGATGCCGACGGACAGGGGGAGATCTGGATGCGCGCGGATTCGGTGATGAGTGTGTACATGTCTGACCCGGCCGCGACGGCCGAGGTGTTCATCGACGGGTGGTACCGCACCGGGGACGTTGCCAGGGTGGACGCCGACGGCTACGTCTACATTGTGGACCGGAAGAAGGACGTCATCATCACCGGTGGGGAGAACGTGTACTCCACCGAGGTCGAGGACGCGGTGATGGCAATTCCCGAGGTTCGGGACGTTGCTGTGGTGGGGCGTCAGCACCCCGAATGGGGTGAGACGGTGGTTGCTGTTGTCGTCACGTTGGACGGGCAGCACCTCAGTGTCGACGAGGTGCGGGAGCATCTTGCCGGGAGAATCGCGAAGTACAAGATCCCCCGCGAGGTCATCGTGGCGCGGGGACTACCTCGGAATCCGTCGGGGAAACTGCTGAAGCACGTGATCCGGGCCGAGGTGAACTCCTGAGGGCCGGGATAAGGTTGTCTCCGGGGCAGTTGTGGATAAGCGGTCAGGAGACCCCTGTTCTCCTAGCGGACGGTCCCCGCGCGGTCGACGAACCGAGCTGGTGGTAGGGGAGAGGAAACCTGTAGAGCATTCAAAAAGCTCAGGACGAGGTCACTCTGAGCGGCCCTGCCGGAAGGCACAGTGTCAAATACGGGAGCGTTGATTCTCACATCTGCGCCGGAGTCTGTCAGATTCCCGAGTATGGCTACTGCAGGGTTCTCGCGCATACCTTCATTAATCAGGTGGGTGATTGTCTTCCGGAACTCAATTACATCTTCAGTCCAATCACGGAGCCGCCGGCCGAGAAAGTGCTGGTGCCATTCGTAGTTGTCTCCCTTGGACTGGATGGTCCAACCTGGCCACAACGCTGCGAACGCTTCGAGACCGTGATCGTCATTCAGGAGTGACCACCACCGCAGAGTCTTGGTTTGGAAGTCGACACATACCCCGCTCACCGGATTTCTGGTAGGCGGCCGGTCGTCCCAGCGGAGTAGTCCATCGGTACTGGACCGTTCCAGGACCTTTTCTGCGATCCTGCGAATACTGTCGGGGCCGAGTTCAGCCAGGATGTCGAGGTACGTAATACCTCGCCACAAGATAAGTTGGCCGTCGTCAAGGGCAACGGAGAAAGCATCGTCCCCGGGGGAGTCGCCCCATGGGCCGAACCAGGTATGGTCTTTGAGTGCTCGGGTGTTGTAAGTGGTATCGGTGAAGATCGTCGTCGGGTCGACGCCGGCAGCGGCGAGGACACCACGGGTCCCCTCGGAGGACCAGACTGCATCCCACCCAGGCCAAGTGAGTTGGATCAGCGAGTTGATGATCCGGGGAAGATAGAGTCCTTCGCTCTCTTCGGCCCAGACGACCGTCTGCGTGGTCAGATCGATCAGCAGCGATCCTTCAATATCGACGGCGCCAAGCCAGAGGTGTGGGCTGTCGATACCCATTCGTCGCATTTTCCTGGCGCGCTTCAGCGTCGTCTCCACGCCATCAATGGCGATGTCAGCGCCGATAGTCTGAGCTGACCAGTGATCGTAGTACAACTCCCAACTCAACGTATCTTTGATCATCACTCCTAGTCGTGAACCCATGGGTGACGCTCCACCTACCTATTCTTGTTCTATCCCCGTGGATTCGGCAATGCCGGAACGAATCCACCAAGTTCGGGGTTCAGGCTATATAGAAGAACCAACAAGGATTCAGCCATCGGGAAGCAGCGGTCGGATGTCTGTTGCGGATACTGAGGTTTCGGTGACTGCGATGCTGTCGTGGGCGTCATCCAGTATGTCGACGCCAAACAGTGACTGAAGTGCCAATTGCTCGTTGGTGCTGACGTCGCGGAGGTATTCTGCTTCCTCCGCGGGGTCAATGAATCCCATCTCGCTGACATGAGACCGCGCAGCTTCGAAGAGTTCTCCGCGCGTGTACATGACTGTCATGCCGACAGCGATGTGGGCTTGGCGCGGTTGGTCCCCGCCGTCCCCGTGTTCGACAGCGACGGACAGCGGGGTGGTCGTGTCAGCGGCAGGGTCCCGAGGTTCTATGGCAAGCGTCCAGAGCGACTGATCTGAATCCTTCGCAGTGAACCCGGCGTCAATGAGTACACGCCGTGCTCCTTTCTGATCCTTCTCTTCGGCAAGGTGCGTCAAATCAGTGACCACCAGGCAGCCGTCGTACTCCAGTTGAAGGAGCTGGATGAGTTCGGATATCAGTCCTGTGAGCACCCTGCGCTCGGTTACAGCGGGGGTCAGGCTCTCTGGGGAAAGGAGTACGAGGTTATCGAGGTGCTCCAGCGCCCGTTCGGGCATCAGGAATTCTGCCACTTCGACGGCAAGCAGGGCCGGTCTCCTCTGCTCCTGCGGCATATTGAGGGGTGCCGGCGGTGGAAAGTCCGTCAGCCGCAGGGCTGTCCATCTTGCGAGTTCTCCGACCACAGTCGGAACCCCTTTCACCGCCCGTTCCATCGGAGCGGTGAAAGCACGGAGGGGAGCTGGTGTGGACCGTGTAGACAGCGTGATGCTGGTGAGGTGTGCCATGGGTGTCGACTCTAGGGGGCGTGCCGGACATCAAACGGTGAAGTGTTCGAGAACATGTCAGGGCCCCCTTGCCCTCGTTGTCGATGCGTCAGCGAACACTGGCTGTCTCGCTACTTCCGTATTACGATAGTGACCATGATGAGGAAGATGCATGGTGAAGAGGTCTCTGAGGCACAGGTTGATGCCTGGGTCGCCGAGGCAGAAGAGGGATACGATGTCGAGGAGCTTCAGAAGCGGATCATCGGACGTCCGGCGCGCGGCAGTGAGGCCTCCCGGGTCGTTCCCGTGCGACTCACTGACGCCGAGCTTGATGCAGTGATGAAGCGGGCGGACAAGGAACACCTCAACCGATCAGAAGCGATACGCGCCGCCTTGAGCGACTGGGCGCGTTCCGCATGATCGTCCGGCCGTCCGCGCTCAAACACGTTATTTCTGAGGCGGACGGTGTCGAGGCGGCTACCTGGCCGGTCCTTGTCATGAGACTGGACGACGAGAATCCGCAGAGGGTACTGCGTCTCGGTTTCGACAGCAGTGGCAGGCTGCTGGAAGTTGTCGTGCTCTTGTGGGACGACGGTACTGAGGAGCTCATTCATTGCATGCGGGCAAGGAAGAAGTACCTCCGACTTCTGTAATGGCAGGGAGGTTGCACTGTCGTTGTCGCGACAGTGTGGAACTCCCGGCCCGCCTCGCTACTGACGGCAGTGGCCCTGCCACAGATCGCACGTCAGTGGCAGGGGGACAGGCCTTGCCTGCAGATGCGGAAGGGAACTCTAGTTCGCAGGTTCCGAAGGCTCCGCCGACACCTCTTCGGCACCCTCCGCGACCTCGCTTTTCTTCTCCCGCCGTCCGATCATGAACGACGCCGCGTAGGTCACGAGCACCGCAGCAACGAGGCCGATGATGATCGTCGTCTGGCCACCACCCTGATTCAGGTAGCCGAGGAACAGACCTGCCACACCGAAGTCGGCATCGGAGAACGTCGAGTCCGATAGTCCCACGTCGCCGAGGACAGGCAGCAGCCACAGCGGCAGGAACGTGATGGCCAGTCCGTTGACGAATGCGCCGAGCACCGCGCCGCGCCGTCCACCGACGCCGTTGCCGATCACGCCGGACGCGCCACCGGTCATGAAGTGGGCGATCACGCCGGGCACCACGATCGTCGTCCCGGCCATCGCCATGATGCCCATGCCCAGCAGACCGCCGACGAAACTCGACAGGAAACCGATGAGCACCGCATTCGGCGCGAAGGTGAAGGTGATCGGCACGTCCAGCGCCGGCTTGGCGTCCTTCACCAGGCGCTCGCTGATGCCCTTGAACGCCGGGACGATCTCGCCCAGCACCACGCGCACGCCGGCGAGGATGATGAACACGCCCGCGGAGAACGTCGCGCCCTGCATCAGCGCGAAGACGATGTAGTTCGTGCCGTCGCTGAGGTTGTCCTCGATGTACCCGGACCCGGCGAACAGGGCCACGATCAGGTAGATCAGCCCCATCGACAATGCGGTGATCACCGTGGTGTCCCGCAGGAAACCCAGCCCGGAGGGCAGGTTCAGGTCCTCCGTCGATTTAGACGGGTGCTTCTTGCTGCGGGTGACGGTGGCGACCAGGCCACTCAGGGCGATGCCCGCGCCGCCGGTGTGCCCGAGGGCGACGTCGTCGGTGCCGGTGACCCGCTTCATGAACGGCTGCACCAGGGCAGGGGAGACCGTGACGATCAGCCCCTGGGCGATCGAACCCCACAGGACCGCCTCCCAGTCGGCGAAGCGGCGACCTTGAAGATCACGGCGATCATCGCGGCCATGTAGAACGCGACGTGGCCCGACAGGTAGATGTACTTGAATTTTGAGGTCATCGACAGCAGGACGTTGACGATCATGCCGAAGAAGAAGATCAGCGCGGCGATGGACCCGTAGGTCACCAGGACCGTGCCCACGATGGCCTCGTTGTTCGGGACAACACCCTGGACATTGAAGGCCTCCTGGAACATGTCGCCGAACGGTTCCAGGGAACCGCTGACCACCCCGGCGCCGGCGGCGAGGACGAGGAAGCCGACCAGCGTCCTGATCGTCCCCTTCATGATGTCGCTGCCCTTCTTGCGCTGCACGGACAGGCCGATCAGCGCGATGAGGGCGACGATGACGGACGGCTCCCGGAAGATGTCCAGGAGGAGTTCGAGCACTCCGTTCATGGCGGACTCACCCCTCGCCGGAGAAGCGCACGCCGTGACGCGTCAACGCCTCGGCGGTCTTGGTGCGGATCTCGTCCATGTCGATGAGACTGTCCAGGGAGACGACGTCGCCCAGACCGGACGCGGCCTCGTAGATGTCACGTCCGACGAAGATGACGTCGGCGGAGCCGGGGGAGACCGACCCGAGGTCGGCGTGCTCGACCTCGACGCCGTCCGCGCCGAGCTCCTTGACGGCCTTCTCGATGTTGAGCCTGGTCATGAAGCTGGAACCGAGGCCGGTGCTGCACACTGCGAGAATCTTCATGTCTGTCATTCCTTCGGTGAGAGTGCGGACACGATGTCCGCGGAGGTGGTTGCGTTGAGGAGCTTCTGTCGGAGGTCTTCGTCGGTGAGTACCCGCGCCAGGTTCTTCATGACGTCGAGGTGGCCGCGGGAGTCGACGGCGGCCAGTGCGATGAACACGGTGACCGGGTGCGTCGGGTCATCGGCGAGCAGGACGGGTTCGTCCAGGTGGAGCACGGCGAGCCCGGTGGACTGCACGCCGTTCTCCGGACGGGCATGCGCCAGCGCGATGCCGGCACCCAGGTCGATGTAGGTGCCGTTCGGCCCCGCGATCGAGGCGATCATGGCGTCAACGTAGTCGCGGGTGGCGTTGCCCTTGTCGACGAGGATGCCGCCGACGATCTCTATGGCGTCCCGCCACCCCTGGACGGCGTCGCGCAGGACGATGCGGTCCTCGGCGACGGCGGGCGGTGATGTGCTGGTCATGGTGGTCCTCATTTCCTCGATCGGGACATCGACTCGTCGGCGGCGGCAACGACGCGTTCGGCGGTCATGCCGCAGGCGCGTTGGACGTCCGCGGCGGGGCCGGATTCGCCGAAGTGGTCGATGCCCACGGCGACGCCGGTGTCGCCGATGATGTCGCCCCATCCGAAGGTGGTGGCGGCCTCGACGACGACCCGGGCCCGGATCCGGGGTGGCAGGACGGAGGCACGGTACTTATCGTCCTGCCGGTCGAACAGGTCCCGGGACGGCATGCTGACGACCCGGACGGAGACTCCGTTGCCGCGCAGGGTTGTCGCGGCGTCCATCGCCAGTTCCAGCTCACTGCCGGTACCGATGAGGATGACATCGGGGTCCTCGGTGGTGCTGTCGGACGAGACGATGTAGGCACCGCGCCGCACACCGTCGATGATGCCTTCTGGGGCGATGTCCAGTGTCTTCAACGGCTGGCGGCACAGCACCAGGCCCGTCGGCACGTCCTGCTCCAGGGCGACGGTCCATGCCGCGGCGGTCTCGTTGGCGTCCGCCGGACGGATCGAGGTGAACCCGGGCATGGCCCGCAGGCTCGCCAGGTGCTCGATCGGCTGGTGGGTGGGGCCGTCCTGGCCGAGCGCGATGGAGTCGTGCGACCAGACGAAGATCGACGGGAGTTTCATCAACGCGGCGAGCCGGAGCGCGGCACGTTCGTAGTCGGAGAACGTGAGGAACGTTCCGGCGAAGACCCGCGTACCGCCGGCCAGCACCATACCGTTGACCGCCGCTGCCATGGCGAACTCGCGCACGCCCCAGTGGACGTTGCGACCTGTCCGGCCGCCGTCCTCGGGCAGGAAGGAGCCGGAGGCGGCGATGGCGGTGCGGTTCGGGTCGGCGAGGTCCGCCGATCCGCCGACGAGTTCAGGCAGGTGCTCCGCCAGGACCTGGATGGTGTCGCGGGACGCGTCACGCGTGGAGACCATGGTCCCGGGTTCCCACCGGGGAAGGCTGCCGTTCAACTCGCCGGGTACCTCTCGGTCAACGGCACGACGGAGGTCGGCAGCACGGTCAGGGTTCCTCGCGGCCCACCGCTCCATCTGGCTGTCCCACTGACGGTGCAGCTCAGCGCCGACGGTGGCGGCCTTACGGGTGGCGTCGAGTACGGCGTCGGGGATGTCGAACGGGGCGGTGTCGACACCGAGCTCCCGCCGGAGACCGGCGACTTCCTCGGCGCCCAGCGGGGCACCGTGTGAACCGGCAGTGCCGCGTGCCGTGGGGGACGGCCAGGCGATCTCGGAATCGAGGACGACCAGGTGGGGCCGATGGTCTCCCTCACCGGAGAGGACGTCGTCGAGGAGGGTGATGTCGATGTCGCCGTCGGACGCGCGGGGCACGGTGGAGACCCGCCACCCCTGGGCCTCGAAACGGGCGACCACGTCCTCCGACCAGGCGAGGTCTGTGGCACCGTCGATCTGGATGCGGTTGCGGTCGTAGAGGACGGTGAGGTTGTTGAGTTGGTGCCGTCCCGCGAGCGACCCTGCCTCGTAGGAGATGCCTTCCTCCAGGTCACCGTCGGAGGCCAGCACCCAGACGCGGCGGTCGAAGGGGGAATCGCCTTCGGGAGTCTCGGCGTCGTAGACGGCCCGCTGGTGTGTGAAAGCCATGGCCATGCCCACACCCATGGCGAAGCCCTGGCCCAACGGGCCGGTGGTGGCGTCCACGCCGGGAGTGATGCCGTACTCGGGGTGTCCGGGGGTCTTCGACCCGAGGCGGCGGAAGTTCTTCAGGTCGTCGAGCGAGAGATCGTATCCGGTGAGGTGGAGCTGTGCGTAGAGCAGCATGCTCGCATGGCCGCAGGACAGGATGAACCTGTCCCGTCCGAACCAGGTCGGGTCCTGCGGATCGTGCCGGATGTACTTTCCGTAGAGCAGGGTCGCGACCGGTGCCAGGGAGATCGCCGCGCCGGGGTGACCGGACTGTGCTGCTTCGACAGCGTCCGCCGCGAGAAGTCGGGCTGCGGTGACCACCTCGTTCCCGGTGCGTGAGAGTCCCGGGGGAGCGGTTGTCGTCATTTATCCTCCTCGTGGTTAGGACGGCACGATCATTCATCAGGTCGTCATGATGAATGCTACTCTATCGCTGGGAAGCTTTTCGACGCAAGACCTTTTGTGGCCCGCGGGCGAGACCCGGAACGATGAGATGGCGATACCCTGACGGGGACGATGACTTGCTGGAGGTAGTGATGGCACGCGAGACGGTGAAGTACATTGCGGTGCGCGATCACCTGCAGCAACGCCTGGAGAGTATGGCGGTGGGGGAGCAGATCCCCACCGAGCCGACGTTGTGCGAGGAGTACAACGTCAGCAGGATCACGGTGCGCCGGGCGGTGGATGACCTGATCCAGTCGGGACTGCTGGAGCGGGTCCAGGGTAGGGGACATTCGTCACCGAGCCGCAGTACACCGAGGAGATCCACGAGACCTTCGCCGAACGTGTGACCGGTTTCCACCGCCAACAGGCTGAACTCGGACGTGACGTGGTTACCGAGGTCCTGGCCAACGAGGTCACCCGGGCGGCGCGCGCGGCCGAGGCGTTGGAGCTCAATCCTGCTGATGAGTTGATCCTGCTGGAGCGGCTCCGCTACATCAACGGCACCCTGCATCAGCACGTGGTGACGTACCTGCCGGCGGCGCGGTATCCCGCAGTGCTGGCGCACGACTTCTCCACCGGTTCACTGTTCGAGTTCCTGGAGACCACCTACGGGGTCGTCCTCACACGCAATGACCTGCTGGTGCGGCTGGATGAGGTCGATCAGGGACGGGCCGAGAGCCTCGGTATCGCTGTGGGCGACAGTGTGCTGGCCGTGGATTCCACAGTGTTCGCAGCCGATGGAACCCCGGTTGCCTTCGGGATCGCCACGCACACCCCGGCCTACAGTCAGCTGGCGTTCACGTTGCAGAACCGGTCGGCGGCACAGTAGCTGTCGAACAACCGTGTGAGCTGCCAGCGGCCGCGTCCGCCTGTATCCATACAGTCATGTTCCATGAAATACATCGGTACCGTCAGCGCTGAACCCGTGGAAACCCCGGGATGGACGGAGACGAGGATTCAGATCGAGGGATTGCCCCGAGGATGTAACCTCCTGGTGAAATGGGCTGACGGACGCGCAGCTGCGGCGTTGACGCAGTTGACAGTGGGGACCCAGATCATCTTCGCGGCACGTGAAGGTACATTCGCCCGGCGTTCGGCGACGGTGATCGAGGTCTGGGGTGTCTTCTTCGACCTCGTGTCCCCTCGGTTCCCCAGCGCGCGGAGGATCTACGGCAGTTTCACCAAGAGGCCGATGAGGCTCGAGGGAACGGTGGTCGATATTCCGGAACCCTGGGACCGTTCCGCGGGGCAGCGGATGGAACTCAGTGTGGTGGCTCGCGAAGGACTGGAGATCGTGTCGCGGTGGGACGGTGGTTGCGCCGACCAACTGGCCATGCTCGCGGATATTGGGGACACACTGATGTTCACGGCGCTGGAAGAGTCCCTTGAACTGGTTTGGACGTGGAACGAGGAGGGCACACAGAAGTTCCGGGTGCCGGCCGTCAAGGGGGTCGCCTGCAGGCTCCGAGGCGTCTGACAGGGCGCGTCCGGACGTGCTCGCGGGCTACCTGCCACGCTCGAACGATAGCGCGCCGTTTTGGCGTGGCCTGATGACACAGGGCCCGGTGACAAGTGACGGCAAGGTCGGTGGTCCTGACCGCAATGAGGGCCCCTCAGGTGGATGGATGCGATCCAGGCACGATTCTCGCATCACCCTCGAACAGTGCGCTCAACTCGTGGAGGGCGCTCCGGACATGCGGTGGAAGGCGCCTGCCGGCCATGCGTACCATGCCGATCTCACGCATCGCCGGTCTCCCGTCCATCCGATGGATGGGCACTGACGCCACACCAGTGGCGTCCGCCATGACCGCCGGGAGAATGCAGAGTCCCAGGCCGGCCTGCACGAAGGATCTCAGGGTGTGCGAATTGTCCGATTCCACGGTCACTTCTGGTGCAATCCCGGCTTCTGCGCACAGTTCATCGGCGAACTGCCTGGTCGTGTAGTGCGCGTCCATCGCGACGAAGCTTTCGTCGGCGACTTCCCGTAACCGTATCGAGGTCTGCCTTTCCAGGCTGTGCCCCTCGGGAACAACGAGGTGGAAAGGCTGATGTGCGAGAAATGCCCAGTTGTAGTTCTTGCCGGTGGGCCGAGGGCCCACGATCACCGCGTCCAGTTCAGCGGCTTCCAGCTGAGAGAGCAACGACGCCGCAGACCCCTCTGCCACACTCAGGTTCACTTGAGACTTTGCATCGGCGAGTAGCGGGGCGATGCGTCCGGACAGTGACCGGAGGGTGCCCAGTCGCACCGGTCTGGCGTCCCGTTCCTCCAGGACCTGCTCCAACGAGGATTCGAACACGCTGAGCGCGTCCGTCGCGGCGTTCGCGAGAGCTAATCCTTCCTCGGTCAGTGTCACACCACGACCCACCCGGCGCAGCAGGGGGATGGACAGCTCCGCTTCCCACCGCATCACCATGCGACTCAGCGCAGGCTGGGACATTCCCTGGAGATGAGCGGTCTGCGTCAACGTGGTTCCCCGCCCGAACTCACGCAGTACCGAAAGGGCGCCGGTCAAGGCTGTGAGCTGGGAAGAAGTGAGGGCCACGGGGGCTGTCACAGTAGAACCTCCTCAAAGAATGGCGTGAATCGATGCGCGGATGCATGAGTCCGTCAGTTTTCATATTGGACCAAAAAGCTACATCGGACGCAAAGTGGGATGTATCTCACATCATGAAGTGAAGGTGTGTGAGGTCACTACATCAACTGGAGGCGGAATGATCATTTACGGAACGGCGATCCTCGCCGTGTGCGTGCTGGTGGGAAAGGCGATCGGTACTTTGCTGGGGCAGTTGCTCGGAGTGGATGCCGACGTCGGAGGCGTCGGATTCGCGATGGTGGCGCTGCTACTCGTCACCGGCTGGCTCCGCAGCAGGAACTACCTGCCGAAGGTCACTGAACGTGGCGTCCTGTTCTGGTCGGGAATCTACATCCCCATCGTCGTGGCCATGGCCATGACCCAGAACGTCCGCAGTGCCGTTGACGGCGGCGTCATGGCGATCGTCGCAGGTGTGGTCGTCGTCATTGCTTCGGTCGCTCTGGTGCCCGCTGTCGCAAAGATCGGCCCGGCTTCGGCGCCTCTTCCTACACTGACCGAAACAGAAGACGAGGAAGCCTGACATGAGTGACATCATCGATACCATCACTGGCCTCATCGAGGACAACGCACTTCTGTTCGCGTTCGCACTTGTCGGCCTGGTCATGCTCGTAGGCGGATGGGTGGGACGCACTCTCACACGAGGCCACGTTGCCGGTTCGGCTGTGGCGATCCTCCTCGGACTCATCCTCGCCTATGTCGGCGGACTGCAGTCCGGCGGAGACAAGGGCCTGGCGGACATCAGCCTCTTCAGCGGTCTCGCGCTCATGGGCGGTGCAATGCTCAGAGATTTCGCTATCGTCGCCACCGCGTACGGCGTCGATGTCCGTGAACTGAAGAAGGCGGGACCCGCCGGTATCATCTCGCTCATCCTCGGCATGGTCGTCTCCTTTATCGTCGGCGCGGTCATCGCACTGGCCTTCGGCTATAACGACCCGGAGTCGCTTGCGACCATCGGTGCTGGCGCCGCGACGTACATCGTCGGGCCGGTCACCGGTACTGCCGTGGGAGCGTCCTCCGAAGTCATCGCACTGTCTGTGGCCGTGGGCCTCGTGAAATCCATGCTCGCCATGATCGCCGCACCGCTCGTCGCGCGGTGGATCGGACTGAACAACCCGAAGACGGCCATGGCTTTCGGCGGCCTGCTCGGCACAACCTCCGGGGTCACCGGCGGTCTCGCCGCCGTCGACAAACGGCTGGTTCCCTACGGCGCGGTGACCTCCAGCCTCTACACCGGCCTGGGCTGCCTCTTCGGCCCTTCGGTCTTCTACTTCCTCTTCCGCGCCCTGTTCGGCTGACCGGTCCGTCCGGCTCAGCGCCATCCCACACGACAAGGACTATCCATGACACAAATCACCACACGCTGGGACGCCGGCCGCAGAGATAAAGCGGACAGGCTGGAGCAGGCAGCGGGCCTGGCAACCGGGAAAACTGTCCCAACCAGTTCGATCGTCTCTCTCCTTCATGCTGTGACGAGACCGGGCGACCGTGTCGCCCTGGAAGGCAACAACCAGAAGCAGGCGGACTTCCTCTCCCGCGCGCTGGCACAGGTCGACCCCGAACGCATCCACGACCTGCACATGCTGTTCTCCTCGATCGCCAGGCCGGAGCACCTCGACATCTTTGAGGACGGGATCGCGCGTAAGGTCGACTTCGCGTTCTCCGGACCGCAGTCCGCTCGCGTCGCTCAACTCATCGATGACGGCACTCTCCAGGTGGGGGCAATCCACACCTACCTCGAGCTCTACTCGCGGATGTTCCTCGACCTTGCACCGAAGGTGGCCCTCGTCGCCGCCGTCTCCGCCGACCGCGACGGCAACCTGTACACCGGCCCGAACACCGAGGACACTCCGGCGATTACCGAGGCGACGGCCTTCCGTTCCGGCATCGTCATCGCCCAGGTCAACGAGATCGTCGACAAGGTTCCCCGGGTGGACGTGCCGGGCGACTGGGTGGATTTCATTGTCGAAGCCGACCGACCGTTCGAGGTGGAGCCCCTGTTCACCCGCGATCCACGGAACCTCACCGACGTCCATGTCCTTCTGGCGATGCTCACCATCAGAGGCGTCTATGAACGCCACCAGGTCACGTCACTGAACCACGGTGTGGGCCTGGACACCGCCGCCATCGAACTACTGCTACCGACCTACGGAGAACAGCTTGGGCTGAAAGGCAAGATCTGCACCCACTGGGCACTGAACCCGCATCCGAATCTGATTCCTGCGATCGAGACCGGTTGGGTCGAGCAGATCTCCGCCTTCGGAGGGGAAGTGGGGATGAGCCGGTACGTCGCCGCACGCCCCGACATCTTCGCCACAGGCCCCGACGGCAGTCTGCGGTCCAACCGGATGGCGGCCCAGTCCGCCGGCCTGTACGCCACCGACATGTTCGTCGGCTCCACCCTCCAGGTGGATCCTGAAGGAAACTCCTCGACGGTCACTCAGGGACGGCTCGCCGGATTCGGCGGTGCCCCGAACCTCGGGGCGGACTCGCGGGGCCGCCGTCATTCCTCGCCTGCCTGGTTCGACCTCTCTGAGGGACGCGGCCAGCTCGGTGTCGAGCGTGGACGCAAACTGGTCGTCCAGATCGCGGAGACCTTCAACGCCGGTTCAGAACCGAAGTTCGTGGAACGACTCGATGCCGTGGCCGTCGGGGACAACGCCGGGATGGATCTGGCACCGGTCATGGTCTATGGCGACGATCTCACCCACCTCGTCTCCGAGGTCGGTGTCGGCTATCTCTACAAGACACAGAGCCTCGATGAACGCCGACGGGTGGTCTCCGCCCTCGCCGGGGTGACTCCACTGGGCCGTCGGTCGACGCCCGAGGACGTCGACGCGCTGCGTCGCGACGGTCTCCTCGCGCTCCCCGCCGACATCGGTGTTCACCCGGCTGAGGCGAACCGGAGTCTTCTGGCGGCACACTCCATCGATGAACTCGTCGACTGGTCCGGTGGACTGTACGATCCGCCCGCGAAGTTCAGGAGTTGGTGACGCCATGACAACTGCTCTCACGACAACACTGATGCAGTCGCCGGCGGTGCGCAGCGACCTGTCTGCGCGCATCGCCTCCTCGGCAGTCGCCGCCCTGATGTCCGAAGTCCAGCTCCGCGGCAAACCTGGGCTTGTCGGTCCTGACGGGGCACGCGGACACGTCGACATGGACTGCGCCCTCATGCGGCTGTCCGCGAACACCCTGTACCCCACGTTCCAGGCACTCGCCGATCACGGGGCACGGACCCCGGTCGGGCAGGAGTTGCGTGACACCCTCGGGCGGGTGGGGCGCCGTGGCGAGGAGGAGATGATGGCGGCCACCGGCGGTGTGAACACACACCGGGGCGCCATCTGGAACCTGGGGCTGATGGCGACCGCCACGGCGGGACTGCGGGCATCCGGCTCCACGGTCACCGTCGGCACCGTGACCCGGCGGGCGGGCGAGATCGCCTCTCTGCAGGACAGCGCGGTGGACCTCGGTCAGCGGCCGGGGGCGCATGCCCGCCGGCGATACCGGGTCGGCGGTGCCGTCTCTGAGGCGGCCAGCGGGTTCCCCCACATCCGGGCCGTCGCGGAGGCCATCCGCACGGCGGGCGACGAAGGATTCACCCGGGATGATGCCCGTCTGATCGGCCTTCTCACATCCATGAGCACCCTGGACGACACCTGCATCCTCCACCGGGGCGGACGGGAGGCGCTGGGGATGGTCCACGACGCGTCCTACCGGATCCTGGAGGACACGTTCCGCACCGGAATCCTCGACCGACGCTCCCTCGTGGAGCTGGACGTCCGGATGACCGGACGTCGGCTCTCTCCCGGTGGTAGCGCTGACCTGCTTGCCTGTGCACTATTTCTGACGACGAAGGACAACTGACATGCAACTCATCACCGCTGACTACCCGGCGACGACTCCTGTGGACTTGGACGTCCACGTCGGGGTCGTCGGTTCCGGCGACCTGGAGATCCTGCTCTCGCCGCCGGCGTCGTCCGACGCCGTCACCGTGACGGTCAGGACCTCGGTGGACGGATTCGACACCACCTGGCGTGGCGTCCTCGACGCATTCTTCGGCCGGAACAACCTCGCCTGTGACGTGCGGATCAACGACTTCGGGGCAACACCCGGGATGGTCTCGCTCCGACTGTCCCAAGCCTTCGAGATCGCTGCCACGCCGGATGACGAGGCGACCAGGGGCACCACCGGAATGCCCTTCACCGAACTCAACGCACGGCAGCGTGCGGGCATGCTCCTCGACGAGGGGACGTACCGGGAGATCCTCGGTCCCACCGACCGCGTGGAATCCGGCCATCTGGAACGTCAGGGCATCGTCCCCGCCGCAGACGACGGAGCGGTCATCGCACGGGGAACCATCGACGGCACCCCCGCAGCCATCGTGGCTCTGGAGGGGAAGTTCCAGGGCGGCGGTATCGGAGAAGTCTCCGGTGCCAAGATCGCCGCCGTCCTCGAACGCGCGCTGGTCGACGCGGAAAACGGACACCCGACCCAGGTCGTACTACTTCTGGAGACCGGTGGGATCCGCCTGCAGGAAGCCAACCTCGGACTCCTGGCCATCGCGGACATCCATGCGGGCATCGTCGCCCTGCAACGCTACGTCCCGGTCACCGCGGTGGTCGCCGGCATGGTCGGCTGTTTCGGCGGAATGGGGATCGCCGCCGGTCTCTGTGACCGCATCATCATGACCCGGGCGGGGCGGCTGGCACTCAACGGGCCGGAGGTCATCGAGACCGAGGCCGGCATCGAGGAGTTCAACTCCGCTGACCGGAGCACGGTCTGGGCTGTCACGGGTGGAGAACACCGTGTCTCCACCGGCCGGGCCGACGCACTTGTCGCAGACAACCCCGGTGCAGTCCGGGAAGCAGTGGTCAGCGGGTGGAACGCGCCATCTGACATCCACCGTGCCGACCGGGTCGGAGAACTCACCCGCGAACTTGCCGACACCGACGCAGAGAGGACCAAGTGATGAACAACCACCCCCAGTACGGAACCGTCTGGTTCACCGCCCTGGACACCACAGGGGCAGACACCACCGGCTCATTGCTGACCGGGCGCACGGTGCTGGACGACGGCACCACCGCCGCGCTCGTCGCCGTCGTTCCGGATCCGGACAGCAGATTCCCACGTGCCCGAAACGGTGAGGTCGGACTGCGGGAGTCTCTGGAACTCGCAGAATGGGTGAGCGGTCTCGACGACCCCGACATGCCTCTCGTGATCGTGGTGGACGTCCCCAGTCAGGCCTACGGATTCATCGAGGAGAAGTTCGGCCTGAACACCACGATGGCCACCGCGGTCAACGCGCTGGCGCGTACCCGCCTCGCTGGTCGGCCCATCGTCAGTCTGGTCGTCGGCAAGGCCATTTCCGGCGCCTTCCTGTCCACCGGAATGCAGGCGAACCGGATCATCATGCTTGAGCACGACGATGTCCAGGTCCAGGTGATGGGAAAACAGGCGGCTGCTCGGATCACCCGACGATCGGTGGCGGAGATGGAGGCGGCAGCCGAATCCGTTCCGGCCATGGCCTTCGACGGAGCGTCCTTCACCTCGCTCGGGGGAGTGTTCGCGTCACTTGCCCCGGGGAACCCCGCAGCACCGGACGCCGCCGACGTCGCCAGTGCCCGGGAGGTCCTAGGTCGGGCGCTGGCCGACATCCGGGACAGCGGGACGACGGACCTGAGGTGTCGTCTCAACTCCGACCAGGCGCTCCAGTCCCGGGCATTGTCGAGAAAAGTCCGCCAGGTGGTGAATGACCAGTGGTGACCGCGGTCGTCCACGACATCGTGGAACTCTCCTCCGACGCCGTCAACGAACTCTGCCGGTGTGCCTCGGGTCAGGGGCAACCGTGGGTCGTGGACAGTCTCGCCGCATCACCGTGGGCTGTGGTCCGTCGTACCAGGGCGGCGGAGGACACACACCTGGCTGTCGGTGTGCGGGGAAGGTACCGGCACCAGCGGTGGGGTACCCAGGTACCGGCCTCGGCCTGCCTCAGGATGCTACGTCCGTCTGACCTTGTCGAACGAGTCTCCTCCCGGGACCTGCCGGTATTCCGGGCACTGGCGTTGCTGCGGTCGGCACCGATATCCGGAGACTGGGGGCCCGGGGGGAGCGTCGGCGCCGAACTCGCGTCCGGACACCCGGAAGCTACCCCGACGAGTGACCTCGACCTGGTGATTCGGGTCGACAGCATCCCTGACCCATTCACGGCCCGGACGATGCAGGGCACGCTGGACCGGGTGAGGGAGCAGACCGGGGTCGAGATCGATGCACTGGTCGAGACACCTGGAGGCGGAGTGAATCTGCAGGAACTGGCCACGGGATCTGACACTGCAGTTGCGCGGACCGCTGACGGCCCGGTCCCACTCGCTAATCTGCGGAGCCGGCGATGACGACGGTGATGCTGTTCGGTGGACAGGGGAGCCAGCGCGCCGGGATGCTGCATCGGTGGGCAGGCCTGTCCGAGGTCGTGGATCACGTGGCGGAGGCGTCGGACACACTCGGCGAGGACGTGTGGGAACTTGATTCGGAGGTGTCCCTCCGCGGGACCCGCGCCGTGCAGTTGACCTTGCTGGTCCTACACAGTGGGATCAACGTTGCATTGCGGAACAGGGGGTTTCGGCCGGACATCGGCGCAGGGCATTCTCTGGGGGCCTGGAGCGCCGCAGTTGCCGCAGGCGTCCTGAGCTTCGGTGACGCGCTGCGACTCGTTGATATCCGAGCTTCGCGGATGGCGGCTGCGGCTTCTACCGGCTACGGCATGTCTGCGGTTGTCGGGCTGTCAGCGGCGGCGGTACGACGGCTGGTGGCGGAGATCGGTGAGGAGGCCTGGGTGTCGAATCTGAATACGCCGCTGCAGTGCACGGTGTCTGGGGCTGACACTGCATTGGACCAGTTGCAGCGGAGGGCGGCTGACGCAGGCGCGCAGCGGGTCATACGGCTCGACGTGGCGGTCCCTGCGCACAGTCCGTTGATGACACCTGCAAGGAGAGCGTTGGACGACGCGACGGGAGACGCCCCCGTTGGCCGACCGGATTTTCCACTGGTGGCGAACTGTTCGGGGCGCCTGTTGCGCCGCGGCTCAGCGATTCTGTCCGACCTTGTCGCGTCGACGGATCAGCCGGTGCAGTGGTCCAGCGGGATGGCGGCTGTCGCAGAGCGAGGAGTGACCAGTTGGGTGCAGTGTGCTCCCGGAGAGTCACTGCTGGGAATGCTCCGCGACATCGAAGGCAGATTCCGGTGCTGGTCAGTCGACAGCGTGGGGCTTGACGAGGCCGTCGCCCGCTGGAGGGTGACAGAAGGTCATTGAGGTCTGCCCGTACCTTCTTGCCGGTGTCCTGTCCCTTACACGCCGGTGGGTGGTCATGTCTGGGGTCGGTGCTGCACGGTGCCCCGGCTCGCAGGACGGTCCACACCGGATCGGTGACCTCGCCGAGCCGTGAACCCGCGAACAACGTCCCAATAATTGGCATGTACACCGCGCACAACCTGACACGTCCGGTCCCCATCATTTGCGTCGCCGGCGCGTCCGCCACCCTCGTAGTTTTGAGGACAGACGGGGTGCGCACCGCGCCCCGGGAAGGACGGAGAACCACGATGACAGACACCGTCGATCCACCGCTGGCAGGCGTGAGGGTCCTCGACCTCGCTGAAGGTGAGTTCCAGATGGTCGGCCGGTATTTCGCCGACCTCGGCGCAGACGTCCTACGCGTCGAACCGCCCGGAGGGTCGGCCGACCGTCGTGACGGTGTGCTCTCCGGCGACACCAGCCTGACCTTCGAGATCGCCAACGCCACGAAACGCTTCACCACCGTCGACGCCACCGCCACCAGGGCGCAGGACACCCTCGGTGAGCTCATCGGTGGCGCGGACATCGTCCTGGTCAACCGGCTCTCCGACTACGTCACCGGCAACCTCGTCGACCCCGCGGCCCTCGCCGAGGACCACCCCGGCACGGTCATCACCCTGCTCAGCGATTTCGGTGAGCAGAGTTCGAAGAAGAACTGGACGTCCACCCCGGACGTGCAGTTCGCGCTGTCGACGATCCTGTCCCGCTCCGGACTGCCGGACCGGGAGGAACCGCTGTTGCCGCCGTCCTTCCTCGTCGCCGGGGCCGTCGCACCGCAGGCGGCGTGGATGACCATCACCGCGTACTACAACGCGCGGCGCACCGGCACCGGTGACCTCATCGACTTCTCCACACTGGACGCACTGGCCCACATCTTCGACCCACCGATGGGTATGCAGGGCTCGGGGCGCACCGGCGTCGACCCCTTCGACGTCCCGCCCGGGCGCCCCGACGCCCGCGCGCTCTACCCGATCTTTCCCACGTCCGACGGGATGGTACGCATCTGTGTGCTGGCCCCACGGCAGTGGCAGGCGATGCTGACGTGGCTCGGCAACCCGGAGGAGTTCAGCGCACCCGAGTACAACAGACCGACCCACCGCTTCCAGGAACAGGACCGGATCTTCGCCCGCTACCGCGCGCTGTTCGCCGGCATGACCACGCAGGAGGCCGTCCGCCGTGGTGAGGAACTCCGCGTGCCGACGACGTCCATCGACGAACTCTCCGACGTCATCGGTGAGCCTGCATTCTACGAGAGCGGCAGTCTCGGCGACCTCACCCTCGCCGACGGCCGTACCGCCACGGTGCCGACCGGGGTGTACACCATCGACGGTGCACGAACCGGGATCACCGGCACCGCACCAGGACGCACCGACGAGGGACCGCACGACGGCGCCTGGCTCGCCGCCCCGGTCACGGACCCCGTCGTCAAGGGGCACGCCGACGGAGACGACGGCGGCAGGGGCCTCCCGTTCAGCGGCCTGCGCGTCCTGGACTTCGGGGTGATCGTCATGGGCGCGGAAACCGGGCGCCTGCTCGCCGACTACGGTGCCGACGTCATCAAGATCGAGTCGACCAGCCATCCCGACGGGTGCCGCCAGATGCTTCCCGGGGTGCAGATGACCAAGAGCTTCGCCTGGGGTCACCGCAACAAGCGCAGTCTCGGGCTCGACCTCACCACCGGGGAGGGCAAGGACCTCCTCCGGCAGCTCATCGCCGAGGCGGACGTGGTTCTCACGAACTTCAAGCCCGGCACCCTCGACCGTCTCGGTTTCGGCCATGACGCCGTCCGGGCAATCAACCCGGGCGTCGTCCTGTCGGAGTCCTCCGCCTACGGGGCCACCGGGCCGTGGTCGACGAAGATGGGTTACGGTCCACTGGTCCGTGCCGCGTCGGGGTTGTCGGCGCTGTGGTGTTATCCAGGCGACGCCGACGGCTACAGCGACACCATCACCATCTACCCCGACCACGTGGTCGGCCGACTCAACGCCATCGCCGTGGTCGCACTGCTGCTCCGCCGTGCACGCACCGGCCGGGGCGGGATGGTCACCACCGCCCAGGTCGACGCCATCTTCGCCGCGATGGGCGGCCACCTCGCCGCCGAGTCCCTGGAACCGGGCTCCGGTGTCGCCGCGCTGACCACACCGCAGGACGCCCCGCGGGGTCTTTTTCCGGCTACCGGCGACGACGAGTGGATCGTCGTCGACGGGCACGGAGACCAACGCTTTGCCGCACTGGCCGACGCCATCGGCCACCCGGAATGGATCAGTGATGATCGTTTCGCCACGCCCAGCGGTCGGCTCGCCCACAATGAGGAACTGGAGGACGCACTCCGGGAATGGACGTCCTCCCGCACCGCGATCACCGCGGAACGCCAACTGCAGGACGCCGGCGTCCCCGCCGGACACATGATGCGGTTCGCCGACATCGGGCACGACCACGACTTCTCGGAGAGGGGACTGCTCACCACCATGACCCAGCCCCAGTTCACCGAGCCGTTCCCCACACTCGCCTCCGAAGGACGCAGTCTCCGCCTCGGGGACGCCCGGCTGCAGCCGGCACCCCTGCAGGGTGAACACACCCGCGAGGTCATCCGCGACGTCCTGGGACTCGACGAGGACATGATCGACGCCCTCGTCACCAGCGGCGCCCTCGAACCACACCCGTCTGACACACCCACCACCACAGGAGCACCACAGTGACTGATCCGACTGAACCCTCTGACCCCGTCCTCGTCGAGCAACGCGGACACACCCTGCTGATCACCCTCAACCGCCCCGGGGCACGCAACGCCGTGAACCGGGACCTCGCCCTCGCCCTCGGCGAGGCACTGGAACAGGCCGAGCACACCGACAGCGTGCGTACCGTCGTGGTCACCGGATCCGGTGACAAGGCGTTCTGCGCCGGCGCCGACCTTAAGGCCGCGGCGGCCGGCGACCTCGGCATGACCGAGGAACCACTGAAGAGCTGGGGCTTCGCCGGTTTCGTGAAGCACTGGATCTCCAAGCCGGTCATCGCCGCCGTCAACGGTTTCGCCCTCGGTGGCGGCACCGAGATCACGCTGGCCAGTGACCTCGCCGTCGCCGCCGACACCGCCACCTTCGGTCTGCCGGAAGTCACCCGCGGCATCATGGCCGCCGCCGGCGGTGCATTCCGCCTGCCCCGCCAGATCCCGGTGAAGGTGGCGATGGAGACCATGCTCACCGCCGAACCGATACCCGCTGCCCGCGCCTACGAACTCGGCATGGTCAACCGTGTCGTCCCGCAGGACGAGGTCCTCGACGCCGCCCTGGAGCTGGCGGAGAAGATCAACCGCAACGCCCCGCTGTCGGTCCAGGCCACCAAACGTGTGGCCCACGGCATCACCGACGGCGTCGTCGACGCCGAGAACGACGACTGGTTACGCAATGACACCGAGAGCGCGGCGCTGATACGCAGCGCCGACGCGATGGAGGGCATGACCGCCTTCGCCGAGAAGCGCGCCCCGGAATGGAAGGCGGAGTAGATGACCGACTCACTCGACCCCCGAACCCCCGTCCTCGTCGGAGTCGGGCAAGCCACCGACCCGGTGACCGCCGACGACTACCACCGCTGGTCGGCCGCAGACCTCGCCGGGGAGGCGGCCCGCCGCGCGGTGCAGGACGCCGGCCCCGACCCGGCAGCCGACATCGACACCATCGCTGCCGCCATCGACACCATCGCCGTCATCCGGCAGTTCGAGATCTCCACGCCCGGCGCGGTCGCACCGCTGGGTAAGTCGGACAACATCGCCCGCTCCATCGCCGCACGGATCGGTGCGGACCCCCGTCGCGCCGTGCTGGAGGTCGTCGGTGGGCAGGGACCGCAGCATCTCGTCACCGAGTTCAGCGGGGCCATCGCCGACGGAGACGCCGAGGTGGTGCTCCTGGCCGGCTCCGAGGCGATCTCCACCGCCCGTGCGCTGGCAGGACGTGACGACGCCCCCGATTTCACCGAGACCGTCGGCGGTCAGCTGGAGGACCGGGGCATGCAGGTCGACGACCTGCACGTGCCCTACGAGGTCCGCCACGGGCTGCTCGGCGCCCCGCCGGAGTACGCGGTCTTCGAGAACGCCCGGCGCCGTCGTCTCGGCCTGAGCCGCGAGGACTACGCGACGGCGATGGGGGAGTTGTTCGCACCGTTCACCCGCGTCGCCGCGTCCAACCCCTACGCTGCCGCGTTGACGGAGCGTACCGCCGGGGAACTCGTCGCCGTCACCGAACGTAACCGTCTCATCGCCGACCCCTACCCGCGGTTCCTGGTCGCCCGCGACCAGGTCAACCAGGGCGCGGCGGTGCTGCTGACCTCCGTCGGAAAAGCACGGGAGCTCGGTGTCCCGCAGGAGAAGTGGGTCTTCCTGCACGGCTACAGTGACCTGACCGAACGCACCGTGACCGAGCGCGCGGACCTGTCGGTCTCCCCGGCGTCGGTGCTCTCGGCGCGTACCGCGATCGAGCGCGCCGGGATCAGTGCCGATGACCTGGCATTCCTCGACCTGTACAGCTGCTTCCCGATCCCGGTGTTCAACATCTGCGATGCCCTGGGAATCGCACCGGACGACCCGCGCGGGCTCACCCTCACCGGTGGGCTGCCGTTTTTCGGCGGGGCCGGCAACAACTACTCGATGCACGCCATCGCCGAGATGGCCGACCGGCTGCGGAAGAATCCCGGCAGCTTCGGCTTCGTGGGCGCCAACGGCGGATGGATGACGAAGTACTCCTCCGGGGTGTACTCCACCACACCGGTGGAGTACACCGACTGGGACGACCGCCCACTGCAGGAGGCTCTGGACGCCATGGCTGCCCCCGAGATCGTGGAGCACTACTCCGGCCCGGCGACGGTCGAGTCCTACACGGTCACCACCGACCTCAACCGCGACTGGATCGGCATCGTCGTGGCCCGCACCCCGGACAACGCCCGGATCCTCGCGGTCAGCGAGCCCCGAAACCCCGGAGGTCCCGGCGGCCGCGGAGGCGCAGCATCCGACGAGGTCATCAGACTGCTGAGCTCGGACGCGGTCTTCGGTGCCACGCTGGTGATAGAGCAGGACGGCGACCGAAACATCATCCGCGGCATCGCACGCGAGACCACTGGGACCACAGAGGAGGCACAGGCATGAGCGGCATCTACGACGAGACGGCGTCCTGGATCCGGGAGAACTGGAACGGCACCGACTACCTCGGCTGGCGGAACACGATCGTCGACGCCGGATACGGGGTGCCGTCCTGGGCGCCGGAGAACTTCGGACGCGGCTACACCCGCGAGCAGGCCCGCGAGGTGCTCCGGGCGTTCGACGACGCCGGTGCCCCGGGTGGGGCACGGGACGTCGCCCCGTTCTCCGAGGTCTCCTGGCTGCTGCTGCCTGGAGCCGCACTGACCGACTACGGCACGGCTGAACAGAAGGAACGGCTGCTGCGTCCGATGATCACCCGCGAGTGGGACCTGGGCTGTCTGCTCTACTCCGAACCCGGGGCGGGCTCCGACCTCGCCAGTATCCAGACGAAGGCGGAGCTGTCCGACGACGGCGAGAACTACATCATCAACGGTCAGAAGGTGTGGACCACCAACGGCCACCGCGCCACCTTCGCGATCCTCATCGCCCGGACGAACTGGGACGTGCCGAAACATGCCGGGATCAGCCTGTTCATCTTCCCCATGCAGCAGGACGGTGTCGAGGTCGTTCCCATCCGTCAGATGACCGGTGGCTCCGAGTTCAACGAGGTCTTCCTCACCGACGCCGTCGTCCCGGCCGCGAACCTCATCGGTGGTGAAGGCAACGGTTGGAAGGTCCTGCAGTCCGCACTCGGCGCCGAGCGCAGGGGTATGGGGGAGATGGCCCAGGTCGGGCGGGACACCGCGGAGGCCGGTTCGCGCTCCGCGGTCTTCACGCGCAGCGACGACCTCGTCGATGCGGCCCGCACCGCAGACAGGTTGGACGATCCGGTGATCATCGACGAACTGATGAAGATCCACACCTGGCGGCTGACCAACGACTGGACCCAGGCCCGGGCGAAGATGGAGAACCGGTCACGAGGCGGGTCGCCGTTGGCGTCCCTCGGCAAGCTGGCGAACTCCCGGATTCTCCACGGGGCGTCCGACCTGGAGTTCCGGCTGCTCGGAACCCGCGGCCTGCAGTACGACAAGGACGCGACGACCGGGGACCCCGTCGCCTACCGGACGTCCTACGACCTCATGATGGGCTTCTTCAACTCCGTCGGGGGCGGCACCGACCAGATTCAACGCAACATCATCAGCGAACGGGTCCTCGGCCTGCCGCGTGGGGTGCAGCCCGACAAGGGCGTGCCGTTCCGCGACGTCCGCAAGGCAGTGAACCGCAGCCTCAGTGGTGACCAGACCGGCGACCAGACCGGCGAGAAGTAGAACGGGAGAACAACGACATGTTTGCACCACGTACTGAGGAGCAGGACGAGTTCCAGGCAGTGGTCCGGGACTTCTTCGCCACCGTCTCCTCGGAGACCCTGGTCCGCCAGGCCATGGACACCGACGCCGGCTACGACCCGCAGGTGTGGGACCGGATGGCCCGCGAACTTCAGTTGCAGGGCATAGCCGTCCCCGAGGAGTTCGGTGGGCAGGGCTTCGGCTGGACCGAACTTGGCATCGTCCTGGAGGAAGCCGGGGCGGCACTACTCTGCGCCCCCTACTTCGCCACCACCGTCCTCACCGGGATGACGGTCCTGGAGTCCGGGGATACTGCGGCACAGCAGGAAATCCTGCCGGGCATCGCGGACGGTTCCCTGATCGGCACGCTGGCGTTCCCCGGGGAGAACCGACGGTGGGACGTCGCCGGAGTCACTGCCACCGCCGAGGAAGACACGGACGGCTGGACCGTCTCAGGCACCAGCCCGGAGGTCATCGACGGTCAGAATGCCGGGGTGTTCATCGTCCTCGCCCGCACCGGTGCCGACGCTGACATCTCACTGTTCACAGTGCACCGGGCAACGGTGTGTCGACGCGGGGGCTCTCCACCCTCGACCCCACACGCCGGGTGGCCCATGTGCGCTTCGACCGGGCACCGGCCACCCCGCTCGGCGGCACAGACTCAGGGTGGGAGCAGGTGTCCAGGGTGCTGGATCTGGCAGCTGTGGGGCTGGCGGCCGAACAGGTCGGTGTCGCCCGCCGGGCGTTGGAGGACGCGGTCGCGTACATGAAGGAACGGGTGCAGTTCGGGCAGGCGATCGGGGAGTTCCAGGCGCTGAAACACATGGCGGCGGATGTGCTGGTCGACGTCGAATCGGCGGCGTCAGCGTCCCGGTACGCCCTGTGGGCCGCGCAGGATTCCCCGGAGGAGCTGGCGGCGACCGCCTCCCTCGCCGCCGGTATCTGCACCGACGTGGCGGTGACGGCGACCCACCAGAACATCCAGTTCCACGGCGGGATGGGTTTCACCTGGGAAGCGAGCCCGCACCTGTACCTGAAGCGGGCGCGGGCGGACCAGGTGTTGTTCGGCGACGCCCAGTTCCATCGGGCGAACCTCGCCCGACGGATCGGCGCCGTGTCAGCCGTCGAGGCGGTCCGCTAACCCCGGCGACTCCGTCAAAGCGGCCACCACCCGGTCGATCTCCTCGCGCCGGGTGGTGGCTCCGGAGCGCCAGACCACACCGATCTCGAAGCAGGGTTGTTCACCGGCGACCGGAAGCATGACCACTTTACTGTCGGCCCCACGGACGTGGCTGAGGGAATGGCCCCGGGCCCCGATACTGACCTCGTGGGTCCGCGGCAGACGGGAGGCGAGTACCGCATAGTCGCTGAAGCTGACTTCCGTGATGTCGGTGACTCCCGCCCGGTTGAACCATTCGCGCACGTTGTCTCCGGATGCCGGTTGCATCTGCGAGAAGGGGAGTGTGACGATCTTTCGGTCGTGCAGCGCGGACAGCGGGACCGCGGCGTTGGCTGCCACCTGGACCAGTGGGTCATCGGCGGCGACCATCAGGTCGAAGGTGTAGCGGCCGAGAACCAGTGAGCTGATGTCAGGCAGGGTGACGGGTAAATGGACTAGGGCCATGTCGATCTCACCGAACTGCAGTTTCTCCAGCAGTTCCACCGACACCCCGGATGCCGCGTCCTCGGGTGTGATGCCCGACAGTCCGACGGCGGTGCGGAACGTCTCGGCATAGGCGTCCGGGACCCAGGGGGTCACACCGTAGCGCAGCGTCCGTTCGGTACCGGCGGCCTTATCCTCGAAGACCTGGGACAGCTGCAGGATACTCACCGCGGTTCCCAGCAACGTCCGTCCGTGTTCGGTGAGCTGCATGTCATGGTGCGCGCGGTGGAACAACGGGCCGGTGCGGTGTTCGAGAGTACGCAGCGTGCGACTGACGGGGGAGGAGGTGAGCCCAAGGTTCTCTGCTGCCCGGGCGACATTGCGGGTGCGGGAGACTTCCACGAACACCTCGAGCTGGTGAAGGTCGATGTTCATCGGTGGATGGTGTACTCCGCGTCAGTGGGTCGGTGGATCAGGATGAGCGTTGTTGGCCAGCGTAGTCGCATGAGTCATCGGCCTGGGTATTACCTCTAGCGATCGCGTAGCTTTGGGTGCTCGCCCAAGAGTGGGTGTCTCTGAGGGGCCGCCTAGCGCAGGAGCGCGCGTCCCAAGGCATCAGCAGCTGCAACCACTGTGGTCGCGAGATACGCTTCATCTGCGGCTTCGAACACCGAGACGCCGACACTGAGCAGTCCGGGTTCGTTCCGATAGGGAACCGGTGCGGATATGCCCGTCACCGACGGGGTGACTTCTCCTTTCGTCACCGCGTAGCCGCGTTCTCGAACTGTGTCGACCTCTTCTCGTTCGCCAGGCTGCTTCTTCCGCATTGACATGATGGCCAGTCCAGCCGAACCGCGGTCTATTGGGTCGACCTGCCCTTCGCGGAAGCCCACGTGAATGCGGGAGCGTCGCGGGGGAATGACGATGAGCGCCCGGACAGAGTCCTCTGTCTCTTGGACCGCCAGGTGCGTAGTGACCTGGAGTTCTTCCGCCAGGTCCTCGAGGATGGGTCGTGCGGTACCACGGAGGTCCTGCTGTACCCGGTTGGCCAGGGCGACGAGTCCGTTGCCGAGCACGATCCTCTTCTCTTGTGTTCGTCGACAGAAACCGTGGTGCTCCAGCGTCCTCACCAGTCTGTCGGTGACAGTGCGGTGCAGACTGAGTCGCTCGGACAGTTCAGTCGTGGTCAGCCCATGTGGGGAATCCCCCAGAACTTCGAGGACCTGAAGCCCGTTGTCCAGGGTCTTTGAACCTCGTTTGAGGGGGTCATTGTCGGTCATGGAGTCTCCTTCGTGCACGCCACTGTCTCATGAATCTTGTCATGGAAATATTACATTCGACAAATGTAATGAAGATCACTTAATGTTGTTGATATTCGCACACCATGTGCGAATATAGCACGAATGCTCGTATCTGATACGGCTACCGAGCTGATCGACAATCTGGATTTCTGGAAGGAGCACGGGTGATTGACACGATCGACAGGATGTTTTCCACGGTCGGGCAGCTCTACGGCAGACAGAGTTTCGCCATCGACGAGGGCGATGCCGCGGCATGGGCCAGGACTTTTGCGCCAGACGGCCTCTTCGTCTCGCCTAGTTATCCCGATCCTGTGAGTGGGCGGGAGGCACTTGAGACCTTCGCTCGTCGGATATATGCGGATTCACGAGCAGTAGGGGTCCTTCAACGCCACGTCGTCACCAACCCAGTGGTGTTCCGGAAGGACGACGGGAGGTGGTGCGCCAGAGCGTATCTGAGCATCGTTGCCACGGGTCCCGACGGGATCCCCACCATCGTCAGGGTCACCACGGTGGAAGACGAACTCCGCGTAGTCGGGGAACAGGTCGATATCGCGAGACGGACAGTACGTGTCGATGCCGGGACAACGGCGGGGCGCGGGGACAGCAACGACAGGAATGGCAAACAATGAGGAGTGGCATGGATACCTACGGAGAATTCGCGATACCCACGGCAACACAGTCGGTGCCCGCGGTGGTCGACTATCCCGAGATGAAGGGCAAGATCGCGGTCGTGACAGGTGGAGCCCGGGGTATGGGGGCGGTGTTTGTTCGTCGTCTGGTCGCTCAAGGGGTGAACGTATTCGCAGCAGATCTCAACCGGGATCAGTTGGCTGAGACGGTCGACATGATTAACGCGGAATCCTCTGAGACGGGGCTTTCTGCCAGGGCCGTTGCTCATCCGGTGGACGTGACGGTCAGGGAACAGCTTGATGACCTGGCGGATGCAGCTGTGTCCTCGTTCGGTGGCCTTGACTACTGGGTGAATAACGCGGGTATTTTTCCTTTCGCAGAGTTGGAGAGTGTTGACGATGAGCAGATCTCCGCAGTCCTGGACGTCAACGTCAAAGGAGTGTTGTTCGGGGCGCAGGCGGCAGCCCGCCACATGGGGCAGGGGGCGGCGATCGTGAATATGTCCTCGGTCTCTGCACTTCGTGTGCGTCGTGGCAGGAGTTCATACTGCACGTCAAAGGCAGCGGTCGCGCACCTCACCGAGTCGATGGCGGTTGAATTAGGTGATAAAGGGATCCGGGTCAACTCGATTGCTCCGGGGTATATCGACACGGCTATGACCCTGTGGGTGAGGGAAGACCCCGAGGCATTGGCTAATGCGCTCACCAGTGTTCCTTTGCACCGCCTCGGATCAGCGGAGGAAGTCGCCAGCCCCTTGCTGTTCCTGCTGTCTGACAGTGCCCGGTACATCACGGGGCACTCGATCGCCGTGGACGGAGGGTCCCGTCATGTCTGACGACGCGACAACAGTACGCACAGTGCTCGTCACCGGGGCCGCCGGCGGTATGGGCGCTCATCATGCTGAGCGTCTCGCCGCCGACGGATGGCATGTTTGTGCCGCGGACATCACGGACACCGCGGAGGTCGTCGACTCCATCACCGGGTCCGGCGGCCGGGCGACCGGGTACGAACTTGACGTGGGCTCCCCCAGGGCATGGCGCTCGGTAATTGACGCCATACGTAGTGACCTGGGCAGGCTGGACGGATTGGTGAACAACGCGGGTGTCAGCCGCAGGCTCAGTTTCCTCGATACCCCGGACGATATCTGGGAGCAGACACTGCGTGTCAACCTGGCCGGACCTTTCTACGGGATGAAAGCAGCGCATGACCTGTTGTCGGAGACCGGCGGTGGATCAATTGTTAATGTGTCGTCCATCGCGGGTCTGGTCGGCTACTTCTCCCCGGCGTACGCGGCCAGCAAATGGGGCTTGAGAGGTCTGTCGAAGTCTGCGGCCGGCGAGTTCGCCGCTGGAGGAATCAGGGTGAACTCTATTCACCCTGGTCTGGTTGGTACACAGTTGTTGGCAGACTCGGGGGCCTTTGTCGACGCGTCACTCGGCAGCGTGCCCTGGGGGCGGATGGCCACTCTGGACGAGGTCAGTGACCTGGTCGCATACCTGTTGTCGGGGTCGTCCGGCTACATCACCGGTGCGGAGATCACCATTGACGGCGGTCTGACATCCAATGGCCTTTACCACCGGATCACCAATGAATCAGGAGGGGCGTTCTGATGGATGACCAGACATGGGATGTCATCATCATCGGCGGAGGCGGTGCAGGGTTGTCCGCAGCGGTCTCCGCAACCGAACGAGGTGCATCAGTTCTCCTTTTTGAATCGGAGGAGACTCTCGGAGGGTCAACGCAGCTCTCGGCAGGCCTGTTTACCGCCGCCGGTACAAGTGTGCAGGCTGGGCTCGGCGTTGAGGATTCGCCGGAGAAGTTCTTTCAGCACTATATGGACCTTAACCGGTGGTTGCTCAAGCCGGGGTTGATCCGAGCTTTTTGCGAGAGTGCAGGCCCAGCGCTGGAGTGGCTCATCTCTCTCGGTGTCGAGGTCCCGGCCCGTGAATCCACCAATGCCCACATGCCCGGGCTGTGCCAGGCGGGTGTCGAGGACCTGTGGCGGGGACACGTGCCGAAGGACCAGGGGTACGGCCTGGTCCAGGTGCTGGAACGGGCTGCGCGCTCGGCCGGGGCGGACATTGTGTTGAACACCCGGGTTCAGTCGCTGCTCTCTGACCCTCACGGCGTTAGAGGCGTGGTGGTCGATGACGAGGAAATCCATTGCTCTGCGGTTGTCATCGCCAGTGGAGGGTTTGCCCGTGATCGGGGGCTACTCGAAAAATACTATCCGTACGCTTTGCGAGCTGCAGAGTCACTGTTCGTGGTTGCTGGTCCGGGAAGCCGGGGTGACCATCTGTCTTTCGGTGAGCAGGTCGGTGCTGCGGTAGTGGGTGAGGGGTACGGGCTGATGCTCCCCACGGCCTATTTCCAGTCCCGGCACCATTGGGAGGCGGGATTCCCGCCTCGTTCACGGATCCACGTCAATAGTGCAGGGAGACGGTTCATGAACGAGGACGCCTCCTACGCTGTGTCACCAGGGCTCATCGACCGTCAGGGTGGTTCAACCTGGATGATATTCGACGAGACGGCGAGAGAATCACTGCCGGGTGGGTACGTCGACTGGAACGCCGACAACATCCTGGCAGAGGGTGCAGCGGGTCGCCTGCTGTGTGCCGACAGTCTCACCGAACTAGCCGAGAAGATGACCGTCCCGGCTGAAGCACTGGAATACACGGTCGCAGCCTGGAATGAGGAGCTTCCTGCCGGTGAGGACCCTGTCTTTCTTCGGACCGATTCTCTGGCTGCCAAAGGTGCGTCGGAGCCGATCGCTCCCCTGGACGCCCCTCCGTACTATGCCGCGAGGTATCTCCCGGCGGAACTGGTGTGCACGCACGCAGCTCCGGAGATCGATGCACGAGCCAGAGTGATCGACCGTTACGGGCGGCCCGTCCCCGGACTCTTCGCTGCCGGGGAAGCCGGTGGAGGGGTCCTCGGGTCGACGTATGTCGGCGGGGGGAACGCCGTGGCCAACGCGATCACTATGGGACGGATCGCAGGACACAATGCTGCCGAGCACCGGGGATCCGGTCGCGGAGCATCTACTGAGTCACTCACTGAGGAGACGACATGACTCTCAACAACAACGAATCTGTCCATGGCCCCCGGGGCGCGGATCCCGGGCGGGAGCACCATGCCCCTGCGCCGACTCAGTCCACAGCGAAAGTAGTTCGCGGTGCGATTGTCGGCACCGTCCTGGAGTACTACGACTTCGGAATCTACGGCTACATGGCAACGGCGATCGCCGCCCTGTTTTTCGTGTCCCACGATGACACCGCGGCGCTGCTGGGCACCTTTGCCGCCTTCGCGGTGGCCTTCTTCCTCCGGGTGCCGGGTGGAATTTACTTCGGCCATATCGGAGACAAATACGGACGGAAGAAGGCGCTGACGTGGACTATCTTCCTGATGGTGATCGCCACCTTCGTCATGGGGCTGATTCCGACCTACGTCACCATCGGTGTGTGGGCCACGATCATCCTGGTCCTCTGCCGGTGCCTCCAGGGCTTTGCTGCCGGGGGTGAGTTAGGCGGTGCGAACGCCTTTGTCTCTGAACAGGCACCACCTAAGCACCGAGCTCTGCAGACATCGTTGGTTAATTCCGGAACGTATTTGGGATCGTTGCTGGCCTCGCTCGTCGCTCTGGCCGTGAACTCGATGTTCGATCCGGAAACAGTGCTCTCGTGGGCCTGGCGTATCCCGTTCCTGTTGAGTGTGATTATGGGTGTTATAGGTATCTGGATCCGGAATCACCTCGATGAGACCCCACAGTTCAAGGAACTGAAGAAGGAGGGGGAGACAGAGGCGATCCCGATCGCCAAACTGCTGTCCACTTCATGGCGAGAAGTCATCGTCATCATCTTCCTCGGAGCGGTCATCACCGGCGGGTACTACATCGCATCGGTTTATGCCGCGACCTATCTGCAGACAGCTGGTGGTCATTCACCGACGGTCGCGTTCCTCTCGACCTCAGTGGCACTCATCGCCGGGGTGGCCACCTTGCCGATCTCGGGCCATCTCGGGGATCGGTACGGGCGTAAGCCGATCCTGTTCACCGGGACTATCGCGGCGGTCCTGCTTGGGTTCCCCTGCTTCATCATGATGTCCAACGGGAGCGTGTGGCAGGCATTTCTGGGGCAGACGGTGCTGTTCATCGCTGTGTCGGTCGTGAACGGCTGTTCCTATGTGACCTACGTGGAGATGCTCCGGGCATCGGTACGCTACAGCGGTCTTGCCTTGGGCAACAATGTCAGCAACACCCTCCTCGGCGGGACGGCGCCATTTATCGCGACATGGTTGATCGATGTCAGTGGGAGCACCCTGGCGCCCGCGGCCTACTTCGTCTTCACGGCGCTCCTGAGCCTGGGCGCTGTCTTCTTCGTGAAGGAAAGTCGAGGGATCGTTCTGCGAGCTGACTGATCAACGAAAAGTGATAAATAATAATATCATATTCCGTGTCTCTATGCGCGGTAACGCGGGGAAAATGGGTTTTCTAGGCGCTCGTATCCGGAAAATATAGTACAGCTGTTGACTATATTGTGTGATCTGGATTACCCTTTTCCTTACCTCGTGAAGACCCGACCGGAGGCGTCGGCGTCCCGGGGCAAGGATGAGAGGAGATCCACGTCATGGTTTCGAGTGCAACAGGCACCCACGACACCACCGCCCAGCCCAACCCTGATATCTCGAAGTGCCCGTACCACTCGGGCTCAGCGTCGAAAGACTTCGATCCCTTCGAGATGGACTACCAGCTGAACCCTGGCGACGCTTGCGCGTGGGCCAGAGAGAACGAACCGATCTTCTACTCGGAGAAGCTCGGGTACTGGGTGGTGACCCGGTTCGACGATGTTCAGGAGGTCTTCCGTGACCAGTCCACCTACTCGGCGTCCGTCGCCCTGGAGAAGTTGACCCCTGCCACTCCCGAGGCGCAGGAAATCCTGGAAGTCAAAGGCTACGGGATGCGTCGGACGCTGGTGAATGAAGATGAGCCCGCGCACACGGCACGACGTCGGGCTTTGGCCGGGCCTTTCGACGTCGCCCACCTCAAGGGCGAGGAGGAGATGGTCCGTGAACTCGTCACTGACTACATCGACAGATTCGCCGATGAGGGACGCGCCGACCTGGTCAATAATCTTCTGTGGGAGGTCCCGCTGACCGTTGCCTTTCACTTCCTCGGGGTGCCGGAACATGACATGGACATGTTGCGTCGGTACTCCGTGGCACACACGGTGAACACCTGGGGACGGCCGAGCCCTGAGCAGCAGAAGGACATCGCCGAGAATGTCGGGAACTTCTGGAATCTTGCTGGTGACATCCTGGCCGAATTGCGGGAGACCCCGGAGGCGCCAGGGTGGATGCCGTACAGTATCCGCGCTCAGAAGGAACAACCCGAGGTCGTGACGGACTCCTATCTTCACTCCATGATGATGGCGGGTATCGTCGCCGCCCACGAGACCACCGCTCACTCGGCGTCCAACGCGATCAAACTTCTACTGGAGAACCGCTCCGTGTGGGACGAGCTCGTCCGGAAACCAGAGCTGATCCCCAATGCGATCGAGGAGTGTCTCCGACTCAGTGGCGGCGTTGCTGCCTGGAGACGAATCACCACGAAACCGGCAGTGCTGGGTGGTCAGCGCCTGGATGAGGGGGAGCGGCTGCTGATCATCTCAGCCGCGGCAAATCGTGATCCCCGGCATTTCAATGATCCGGACGCCATCGACCTCTACCGGGATAATTCCACTGATCATCTCACGTTCGGGTTCGGCAGCCACCAGTGTCTCGGGAAGAATCTGGCACGTCTGGAGCTTCAGGTGATTCTCCAGGAACTTACCAGCAGATTCCCCTCTATGAGGTTGGTGGATCAGGAGTTCGAGTTCGTTCCGAACACCTCTTTCCGCGGACCTGAGCACCTCTGGGTCGAATGGGATGCTGACGCAGGGGCACCCAGGACGACAGGGGAGCATCAGGGGTTCCCGGACATCGTCTTCAACGGGCCCGGTAAGGAACTACGCACCCGGACCATGACGGTCAAGAAGATACGACAGCTCACGACACACATCATGGGCATCAGCCTGGTACCAGACGGTGGCACGCTTCCGAGCTGGCAGCCCGGAGCACATGTCGAGATCGATGCCGGAGATGTCAGCCGACGTTATTCGTTGTGCGGGAGTTCTCCTGACGCCTGGGAGATAGCGGTCGCCCGTGAACCGGACGGGCGTGGTGGTTCGCGATGGATCCACGAGAATGTCGCTGAAGGGTCCACCGTCCGTATCCGTGGCCCCCGGCAGAACTTTGCGGTCGACGTTGACGTGGACCGACGGATCCTGATTGCCGGTGGCATCGGTATCACCCCGATTCTTGCGCTCGCTGATGACGCGAAGTCCCGGGGGATCGACTACACCATCCACTACTGTGGACCGACCAGGGAGAAGCTTGCTTACCTCGATCGGCTCCAGACTGACCACGGGGAGCATCTTGTTCTCCATGTCTCCGATGAAGGAACCAGACTGCACCTTCCGGGGATCGTCGAGGAGTTCCGTGAGGGAACGCAGGTGTGCACCTGTGGCCCGGACCGCTTGACGGCCGCGGTGCTGGACGCCTTCTCCTCGTGGCCGGAGGGAACTGTTACCCGGGAGTCATTCCAGTCAACCTCCTCGGTGGATGTCTCGCTGAACGAACCGTTCGAGGTGACGATCAACTCCACCGCCAAGGTACTGAAAGTGCCGAAGGAACAGACGGTTCTTGAGGTACTCGAGACATCGGGTTTCGACGTCGACGCAGATTGTCGTGAAGGCCTCTGTGGGACATGCGTTCTGGGGGTGGTGGGAGCAGATCCGGACGACATCGACCACCGTGATGACGTTCTCTCCGCCCGGGAGAAGCAGTCGGGCGCGGTCATCATGCCGTGTGTGTCGCGGTCGTGTGCGGGAAAGCCGCTGACCCTTGACCTGTGACTACGGGATCGTGGTGTCACCGCTGGCCGGACAGGAGTTTCTCCAGAAGCAGGACGAGGATCTGTTGTTCGGTGGCCGTCAGAGGTGACGCCCACTGCGACAGTTTGTCCTGCTGTTCCCGGAGCACGTTTTCGATGAGTTCCGCGCCCTCTCCTGTGACAGCGAGTATCACTGAACGTCCGTCGGAATTCGACGGACGTTTTGTGATGAGCGATCTCTCCTCCAATGCATTCGCCAGCGAGGACACCGTAGCGCGCCGGAGGTAGGTTAGTTCCGCGGTACGGTGCGGTTCGAGTTCACCGGTCACCCAGAGTACGAAGAGAAACTTGAATCCCTGCCATGTCAATCCGTATCTCTTGTGCACCTGGGATTCCAGGGTGTTCTTGACGACCTCTGAGGACCTGTTGAGCGCGAGGAGCATCCGGGTTGACGGCATATCGCGTTCGTCGAGCTTCTCGCGTGCCTGGTCCATGAAAGACCAGTATTCGGGGCCGGTGGTGAAACTCTCTCGGGGCATAGGATGATTCTAACGGCGGAAACGACGAGAAACCCCACGCGGGTGAACTACGCAGGGTCTGACATCGGCGTGCGGAAGGAAGGATATCCCGCGGATCGGTCGGGGAGTCAGATAGTGGGGAACACTGCGCCGAGTCCCATCACCACGAGAACTCCGATCAGCGGAGGAATGATGGTGACCATGCCGACGTCCTTGTAGGACTGTCGGTGGGTGAGACCACAGACCAGCAGCAGGGTCACGATGGCCCCGTTGTGGGGGAGGGAGTCGAAACTGACCGAGGCCATGGCGATTACCCGGTGGAGGAGCTCCAGGCTGATGCCCTGGTCGGTCGCCATCTGCGCCAACTGGTCCCCGAACGTCTCGAGAGTGATGGTGAGCCCGCCGGACGATGAACCGGTCAGTCCTGAGATAATGGCAGTGGCGACAGCGCCGATGACCACCGGGTTGTTGCTGACATCGAAGATGGTGTTCTGTAGTGCCGCGAACACCGCCAGTGAGGCAACCACGGCCCCGAATCCCACTTCCGATGCTGTGGTGAAGGCCGGAACAACAGCATTCTTTGCCCCGTCAGAGAGGCTCTTGACGTAGGTGGAGAACATGCCGGGTTTCATCAGGAAGATCACCAGAATGGCCGTGGCCATGGCAATGACGACCGACCATGTGCCCATGACCGCACCGATGGTGGTATTGCCGAACTTGTCCTCTGCCAGGTAGGCGAAGTCCATCTTCTTGGAGAGCACGTAGACGAACAAGAGATTCATTCCGACGACGATGAGGATCGGAAGAAGTCCACGGAGACCGAGCAGCGTCGTCTTTCGGTCCGGCCACCGGGACGAGGGACCGGTGGACGTCCGCACGGACGTCGTGGTCGGTTCCTGATGCTCGGGTTCCTCGTAGACTTCTCCGGCTGCCACGAGTTTACGGGTGCGGTACTCCAGCCATGCCATGCCCAGTGCGAAGGTGATGACGGCACCGATGATGCCGAATACAGGTGCGGCGTAGGTCGTGGTTCCGAAGTATCTCGTTGGGATCGCGTTATGAATCTGCGGGCTGCCGGGGAGAGCTGCAGTGGCGAAGGTGAAGATACCGAGTGCGATCGCTGCCGGCATCAGCCGACGGGGGATGTTCGCTTCCCTGAACAAGGAATTGGCGACCGGGACAATTGTAAAGGCGATGACCCAGGCGGAGATTCCGCCGTAGGTGAGCAGTGCCGTGGCTATCGCCGTAGCGAGAATCGCTTGTTTCGCGCCGACCAACCTCGAGATCCACTGTGCCAGATGGTCGGCATAACCCGACGCGGACATCAGCGTCCCGAAAATCGCTCCGACGAGGAAGAGCGGGAAGAAGTTCACGATGAAGTTGCGCTGCCGGCATGAAGATCTGCGTGTAGGACGCCATCAGCGGCGCGCCGGAGAACAGTACTCCGATCAACGCCGCGATCGGCGCGGCGATGATGACGGAGTGGCCGCGGTAAGCCAACACGATGAGGACGAGCAACGCCAGAACGACGCCGATTGATGCAAGAACCATGGGAGTCCCTTCTGCAGGGGAGGAGGCGGGGCCCTCGCCCGAAAGTTGGGCAGGGGAACGTATCGCCGGATGTTATTCACCTCACACAAACAAGTCAAGCTGTGAACTAGTTTATCGTCGTGAGTGAATGGCTCCACGATGGTCGTCGTGATGGCGGCGGTGGCGTCAGCGGCGCTGGCGCGCTTCGCTTGCGGCGGTGCCGCTCAGCAGTTTGTCCATGAGGATCAGCAGGATCGACCGTTCCTCCCGGGTCAGTGCATCTGCCCAGCGGGTCTCCTGGACATTCTGTCGTTCGTAGAGGGTTCTGGCTTCCTCGACCCCGCGCTCGGTGAGGTGGAGCAGGTGGCTACGCCCGTCCTCGGGGGCCGGGATCTTCGTGAGGAGTCCTTCATCGGTCATCTTCGCCGTCAGGCCGGACACTGCGGCCCGGCTGGTTCCGGTGAGTGTGGCGGCTTCGGACGGATACATGTCACCGGCAAGCCACAGCGTGTAAAGGAGCTGGTAACCGGCCCAACTGCGTCCTGCCGGGCGATGGATCGTCGACTCCATGGTGTTGCTGAACGTTGTCGCCCCTCGGACCAGTGCGAGGATCACCGCCGTTGCGGCATGGTCCGAGTCCGGCGACTCGACCGCGAGTCGACTACGGACGTGCTCGACGAAGTTCCAGTAATCCAGTCCGCCGTCGTACCGCGGACGGTCGGACGGCTCTGTCGGGCTGACCGGGTGCGGCGGCCGCGGGGCGTCGGGTGCGTCATCTCGTGACCTGTCATTGTCGTGGTCGACCATGGTCACCACAGTATCGCGACTGGGGTCGCCCACTTCCGGTGAATTCCCCGCCATGACTGCAGCGGCGGGCGCCCCGCACTGTCGGCATTGCACATCTCAAGGAAAAAGTACTTCACAAGTTAACCACTATCGTGTACGTTTGGTGTCACAGTCATTTCCTAAGGAGGACAACATGGCCTACTACCGACAGCTCGGGAGCCTCCCGAAGCACCGCCACACCGCACTGCGGAATGACAAGGGCGACCTGGTCTACGAGGAGCTCATGGGGGAAGAGGGTTTCTCCTCCGACTCGTCGTTGCTCTATCACACTGGTATTCCCTCGGCGATGGTCGACGCACGTTCGTGGGATCTCCCCGACCACACCCTGACCCCCAATGACCCGTTGGTCCCGTTGCATCTGAAGTTGCACGACCTGGACGGTGCAGCGACCGGGACTACGTTGGACGCCGTTCGCGGCCGTCGACTGGTGATGGGAAACTCCGATGTCCGACTGAGCTATGCACACGTCAACACCACCTCACCGCTGTACAAGAGCGGCCTGGGGGATGAGCTCGTCTATGTCGAGCGTGGCTCCGCGCTGGTGGAGACCCAGTTCGGACCGTTGGAGGTTGCGGAAGGCGACTACATCAACATTCCCCGTGCCACGATCCACCGCTGGGTGCTGCGTGACGGTGAGGACGCGCGCCTGTACTTCATCGAGGCGAACAGTCACATCGGTCCGCCCCGGAACTTCCTGTCCCGGCATGGACAGCTCCTTGAACATGCGCCGTACTGTGAGCGTGATCTGCGCGGTCCCGAGGAACTTCAGCTGGCGGAGGAACCCGAGGGCGACGTGGAGCTCTACATCAAGCACCGCGGTAGTGGCCCGTCCGGTATCAGCGGTTCCATCCACGTCCTGCCGACGCATCCCTTTGACGTCATCGGGTGGGACGGTTGTCTGTACCCGTGGGTGTTCAATGTCAACGACTACATGCCTTTGACCGGTAAGGTCCACCAGCCGCCGCCCTCCCACCAGGTGTTCGAGGGGCACAACTTCGTGGTGTGCAACTTCGTCCCGCGCAAGGTCGATTACGCCGAGAACGCGATCCCGGTGCCGTACTACCACTCCAACGTCGACTCCGACGAGGTCATGTTCTACGTGGACGGTGATTATGAGGCACGGAAGGGGTCCGGGATCGCCAGTGGTTCAATCACCCTGCATCCCGGCGGGCACCCGCACGGGCCCCAGCCCGGTGCCACCGAGGCATCCATCGGCAAGGAGTACTTCGACGAACTCGCCGTCATGGTCGACACCTTCCAGCCACTGTCACTCGGCGAAGCCGGCGTCGCAGTCGACGACCACACGTATGCCTCGTCCTGGACCAGTGGACGTTGGCTCGGGGAGCGATGAGAGTGTTCGAGAATTTCATCGACGATGCCGCCGTCTTCCCGCCGGGGCTGGCGTCCCTGCCGGATGCGGTGTCCAAGCACCTGGAGAACCAGGGGTTGTCGGCGGCCCGTTTCACGGGACCGCTCGTCCTGCCTCTGAAGGACGTTGCTGAGGCGTCGCGGCTCGCCGACGGCGCGCCCTTCGATGTGTCGGTCGTTGCGCCCCCGAGTCGCCTCGCCGAGGTCACCGCACTTCTGGACACCATGCCCCGCACGACCCGTGTCGCCGCCGTGGAGCTCAAGGTGGACTCCGACGGCGAGATCACACTGGACGAGCAGCTCGCCGCCGCATCCGCTTTCGCCGCCGACCGTGACGGTCTTGCGGTCTGGATCGAGTTGCCGTTCACTCTGGTCGACAGCGACCGGCTGGGGCGGATACGGGACAACGGACTCGGCCTGAAGTTCCGGACCGGCGGAGTTACCCGGTCGCTGTATCCCACCCCGGCCGAACTGCTTGCCGTCCTGCACACCGCTGTGGATGCCGGACTTGAGTTCAAACTCACCGCTGGCCTTCACCGCGCGCTGCGGTACTCCGAGCCGGGAGACGGTGAGGTGCTCGATCATTTCGGTTTCCTGAACATTGCTGCCGCCGTGGTCGCCCTGCGTGCCGGGGAGCCGGACCGTGCTGAGGTCCTGCTCAGCAGCGACGACGGAGCGGATCTCCTCCGCACGGTCCAGGCCGACGGAGACTGGCGGTCGAGCTTTGTCAGCTTCGGCGCCTGCAGCGTCCTCGAACCTCTGACCACACTCAATGAACTCGGTGGTGTCGACGACGACGCCCTCACCGGCCTCGCTGAGCCGGCATCCTCCCACAGCTGAACGGCCGAGAAACCTCCTCTGAAAGGACCACAACCCATGACAACTGCAGCAGAGAAGTTCGCCACCGGCGGTTTCGGTACCGCGAATCTCCCGTACGCCTCGGTCACCGTTGACGGACGGGCGTACCTCGCGACACGTCTGGGCGACCGTGTTATCGACATCGCTGCGCTCGCGGACGCTGTCGGGGGAGTGGACCCCGACGTCGTTCGAGCGGTCTCCGCCCAGAACCTTGACGGCGTTCTCTCCGGCGGCCCTGACGTGTGGCGTCCCCTCCGGGCGTGGCTAATCGAGACGATGTCCGCCGAGGATAGCGACACCGTCGTGGAGGCGTCGAGTGTTGACGTTTCTCACGTGAGCTACAACCTGGCGTTCACCCCCGCCGACTACGTGGACTACTACGCCAGTGAGGACCACGCCACCAACATTGGCAAGATGTTCCGGCCCAATGAGGCGGCGCTGAAGCCGAACTGGAAGCACCTCCCTGTCGGCTACCATGGCCGCTCCGGCACCGTGGTGATCTCCGGGACGGACGTGGTGCGTCCTAAGGGGCTACGGCCTGTCCCCGACAGCGCACCTGATTTCGGTCCGTCGAGGCGCCTCGACATCGAGGCGGAGATGGGCTTCGTGTGCGCCGGAGCCCCCGCACGTACCGAAGTCTCGGTCGCGGACGCGGCCGACTACATCTTCGGTGCCTTCCTCTTCAATGACTGGTCGGCCCGCGACATCCAGAATTTCGAGTATGTTCCGCTGGGACCGAACCTCGGCAAGTCTTTCGCGTCGTCGGTGGGCACCTGGGTCGTGCCCTTCGATGCCCTGCAACGCGCCCGCGTCGACACACCGGAACGCGAGTTCGAGCTCGCCGACTACCTGAAGGACGGTGCCGACGCCGGCGGGCCCTGGGGCCTGGACATTCACCTCGAGGTGGAGGTCGACGGAGAGGTCGTGTCCCGTCCGGAGTACCGACGGATGTACTGGACTGCGCCCCAGATGCTCGCTCACATGACGATTAACGGCGGTTCACTACGCCTGGTGACATGTTCGGCTCTGGTACGGTCTCCGGTCCGGAGAAGAACAGCCGTGGATCGTTCATGGAGCTGTCCTGGGGAGGCAAGGAGCCGCTGAAGCTCCAGGACGGTACGGAAATGGTCTTCCTCCAGGACGGCCAGACCGTGACGATGCGCGCCACCGCCCCCGGTGTCGACGGTCAGACCGTCGACTTCGGGGAGTGCGTCGGAACGATCCGTCCTGCGACAGGGGTGTGACAGCGACGATGGCACGGAAGACAACTGAGGCAACGGCAGCGGAACTCGTCGCCAGGTACGCCCGTGACGGTATGACTGTCGCTGTGGGAGGGTTCGGCCTGTCCGGCAACCCTTTCGATCTGATCGACGGCCTGCGTGAATCCGGGGTGAAGAACCTCACCATCGTCTCCAACAACATGGGAGTCGACGGTCAGGGACTCGGCATTCTCCTGGAGAACAACCAGGTGGACAAGGTTATCGCGTCCTACGTCGGAGAGAATAGGCGTTTCGCCGAGCTCTACCTGTCCGGTGAACTCGAGGTCGAGTTCACCCCACAGGGGACGCTGGCCGAACGACTCCGGGCCGGAGGGGCCGGTATTCCTGCGTTCTATACCGCCACCGGCGTGGGAACGCTGGTGGCGGAAGGGAAACCGACCGCAGAGTTTGACGGCCGGACCTACGTCCAGGAACGCGGCATCGTCGCCGATCTCGCACTTGTCCATGCCGCTCACGGGGACGTCGACGGCAACCTCGTCTACCGGTTGACCGCTCAAAACTTCAACCCGTTGTGTGCTGCCTCCGGCGCAGTCACCCTCGCTGAAGTCGAGCATCTTGAGCAACGGGGCGCGATTCAGCCCGACAGGGTGATGACGCCGGGAGTGTTCATTCAGCAGGTCATCGAGGCAGTGCCCAGGGAGAAACCGATCGAGAAGCGCACCGTGCGCTCCTGTGAAGAAAGTGAGGCCACGGCATGAGCTGGACACGCGAGGAAATGGCGGCGATAGCCGCCCGTGAACTCACTGACGGCGACTACGTCAACCTCGGGATCGGGATGCCCACTCTGGTCGCTAACCACGTGCCCGACGGAGTTCACGTCACATTGCAGAGCGAGAACGGCATCCTCGGAATGGGGCCCTTCCCGGTGGAGGGCGAGGAGGACGCTGACCTGATCAACGCCGGCAAACAGACCGTGACCCTGGTCCCCGGCGCATCGGTGTTCGATTCGGCGACGAGTTTCGCCATGATCCGTGGCGGTCATGTGAAGGTCGCCGTCCTCGGGGCGATGGAGGTCACCGACACCGGTGACCTCGCCAACTGGATGGTGCCCGGACACATGGTCAAGGGGATGGGCGGGGCGATGGACCTGGTGGCCGGTACACCACGGGTCGTCGTGATGACCACCCACGTCACCCGGGACGCGGCGCCGAAGATCCGCCGGGAATGTTCGTTGCCGCTGACCGGCCTGGGGGTGGTGGACAGGATCATCACCGATCTCGCCTGCTTCGACATCACGCGGGACGGACTCGTGCTTACCGAGCTTGCACCGGGAGTGAGCGTGGATGAGATCCGGATGAAGACCGAGGCTGATTTCCGCGTGGAGGCAGGAGGGGAGTACCGGTGAACTCGACAAGAACACGTGGAACAGGTGACCACGCCGTCGTGTGCCTACACGGATGGTTCGGTCATGCAGGAGACTGGGGACCATGGGAGAACTACCTGGACGGTGACGAGTTCACCTGGGTATTCCCCGACTACAGAGGCTACGGGCGCCGGCAGGGTACGTCCGGCGAATTCACCGTGGACGAGGTCTCGTCGGACATCTGTGGGGTTCTTGAGGCTCTTCCGCACTCGAGAATCTCACTGCTTGGTCATTCGATGGGTGGTGTGTTTATGCAGCGGGTGCTCGTGGATACTTCTCGCGAGATCGAATCGATGGTGGGTATTTCACCGGTCGGCGCGGCAGGGACTCCGATGCCTCCAGAACAGCGGGCACTTTTTGAGTCCGCCGAGTTCGATATCGGTGCGCGGCAGACGATTATCGACATCACGACAGGCAATAGCCTGTCTCCACGCTTTACCGGAGGACTGGCGGAGGAGACCCGGAACACTTCGGCTGATGCGGCTGTCGGTGGGTACTTCCGAGCGTGGGCCGACGCTGATTTTCTTGAGGAACTCGGGAGCCGGGACCTCCCCGTGAAGGCTTTCGTGGGGGCTGCTGATCCGGCGGTTACCGTTGACACCGTCCGGTCGAGTTTCGGGAGGACCTACCCTCATCTCGAACTGGAGGTCCTTCCGAGTGTCGGACACTATTCCATGTACGAGATGCCGCTCTACCTCGGGGCGAGAGTAGAAGAGTTCCTGAGGCGGTCTGTGGCGTAGTGTGTCCGATTCTCCTACCACATGCCATGACGGCAGGGCTTCCGTTCCCGAAAAACCTGGGCTATAACTTAGCATCGTATGTCGGGAAGATATGCTTACTTAACCACGTCTGTCAGTGCTTTCTCGTCCGACAGCCCCTCCTCGCCATCAAGGATACCCCGTGCCCGTTGCGCAAGAGCCCGACCACTCATCCGTCCCGAACGCCGGTGACTCACCTCATCAGGAGGGCTGGGGACGTCCTTCGGCACCGTCTCCGACCCCGCGAGAGCGACGTTTCAGTGGTGCGCACCTGGCAATGACAGGCATCTCATCGCTAGTGGTCGGAGTACTCGCGACGAGCCTGGCTTTCACCCTCATCGGATCCGGTGACGGCGGCGGGGGTGACACGGATGTGGTATCGCAAGGCAGTTCCACGATTCCAACCGGCGTTCTCGATGAACCGGTGGTCGAGGACGACGAGGATGAGTCGCAGGACGACGTCATCGGGGTCGGTGACGGGTTCACGGTGACCACCTGGGACGGCATCGAGATCGAGACTTACGTCCATGACTTCTCCGTCGACGAGTCGTGCAAGTACGGTCAGCCGGTGTATGAACCGCAGAAAGCACCTGACAGCCGCATCGTGCAGCTCGCCATCGACGTGTCCAACCACGGGAACGATTCCTATCTCCTCGACTCGTTGACAGCGTTGAGCGCTGAGGGGTACACCCAGCCCGTCGACACTGCCTTCATGTACTGCGAAGAGCCGAATGACGGAGCGAACAGATGGATTGGGAGCGAGCGTATCGAGAAAAGCGAGAAGAAGCTGCTATACGGAGCTTTCGAGGTTCAACCCGATGCAGCGCAGCTCGTCCTGGTCACCACCGGTAACGGCAAGGTGCTGATCGACATTCCGGAACACTCGACCGCGTCAGACGCGGACGGAGGCTCACCGGAGCCGACCACCAGCGCCGGGTAGGCAGCCGCCCTCAGAACCCGAGCCCAGAGCCCCGACTCACCCCAGCAGGTCAGCGCTGGCCACCTTTACCGCGTCGGCGAAGGTGCCGTTCACATTCACTGACGGTACGGCCATCATCAGGTTCACCGCGTAACCGAAGTTCTCGACGAATGTGCCGTCCGGATCCGTCGGACGCTCACCGGCGACCTTGCTGACCGGGCCGTAGAACTCGCGCACCCGCTCAACGGCGGTTGCCCCGTCATCGGAGTAGATGTACAGCTTCTTGCCCAGGGCATGGGCGTAGCCCAGCTCGAAACAGGTCCCCGAGTCCGGCTCCGACCCCCGGAAGTGGTTCACGTTCGCGATGACCGCGTCCGAGGCACGGATACGCGAGACGTTCTTCTCGAAGATCCATCCAGGATCCGTCGCAGCATCGGCAGGTCCTGACGCGCCGGCCATGTCACCGTCGACCCCGGCATCCAGCGGTGCAATCGGCGTCAGGCCGTGCTCCCGACACAGCCGGCGCATCTCCTCGACAACTGGAGCGGCGTCCGGGAGGAACACCTCCGGGCCGGCCAGGTACACCTTGATTTCTGTCGCCATCACTCGGCTCATCTCCATTCGTCCTTCCGTCATCGTCATGTTCCCCACCGCTTCCGTGCGGCGTTCTCCAACAGCGCTGCCACCCCGTAGAGGATCAGTGCGGTCACTGTCACCACCGTCACTGACGCCCACACCACATCGGTGTCGGCACTGCCCACTGCGGTAATGACCACGGACCCGATGCCCTGACCGGTCGCCAACCACTCTGCCAGCAACGCCCCGGACAGGGCACCCGGAATGGCGATCCGGACCGCGGCGAAGATCGCCGGCAGACAGGCGGGGATCCGTATCTTCACCAACTCCCCGGCCCGTCCTGCGCCGTAGGTGCGCACCAGGTCGATCAGCGCCGGAGGCACGTTCTTCAGCGCCGAACCGATGTTCACCAGCGCAGGGAAGAACACGATGATCGCGCCCATCATCGCCACGGTGAACTGACCGCGTCCGAAAATGATGATCAGCACGGGGGCGATCGCGACCAGCGGAACCGACTGGAAGAACAGCGCCAGCGGCATCAGTGCCCGTTCGAGGGTCGGGAAGACCAGGAACAACGATGCCGCGACAACGGCGGCCGCCAGGCCGAGGGCGAAGCCCATGCCCGTGTCCAGCAGCGTGCGCCACAACTCGGGCAGCAGGGCGAGGAAGTGGTTCTGTCCGTCGGCACTGTCACTGTTGTCGGCGAGATAGCTCACGACCTCGGCCGGGGTACGTCCCACGAACGGGGAGATGCCGAGCAGACGCAGACCGAAGGTCCACACCGCGCCGATGACGACCAGGGACACGACAACATCGCCGGTGACGGCCCAGGGGGAGCGCGGGGTGCGTTTCGTCGCTGTGGTCGACACCTCGGTGACGCCCCAGCCGAGGCGGTTGACCACCTGCGACAGCAGCGCCATCAGCGCGAACCACGCGCCGGCCAGCAACGCCGCCGCCAACGCCAGGGCCCACGTGCGCGAGACGTCCGACGCCTGCTGTGCGTTCAACAACGCCGGCCCGAGTCCACGGTCCACGCCACCGACGTACTCACCGAGGATCGCGCCGAGCACGGAGATCGGTGCCGCGACCTTCAGCGCGGTGAGGATCGACGGCACGGCTGCGATGAGCTGTACCTTCATCAGCCGGGTCAGGCGCGACCCGCCGTAGACGTCCACGAGGTCGAGGGAGTGCTGGTCGGTGGCGTCCAGTCCCAGCAGCGTGCCGACGACGGTGGTGAAGAAGATCGCCAGGGCCGAGAGCAGGACCGCGGTGGCCGACGGGTCGCCGCTGGACGGTGCGCCGATCATCAGGTAGATGACCGGGCCCACGGCGATGATCGGCAGGGAGTAGGTGATCACCGCGACCTGCATAACGATCCCGCGTAGCCGGGGGAACAGCAGTGCCAGCACCGACGCTGCGACCGCCAGGCCGACGCCGAGCAGGTAGCCCTGACCTGCCTCCATGGCGGTGACCTTGAGGTTGACCCAGTAGAAGGTCAGCCCGTCGTCGGCGATACGCGAGACGATCTCGCCGGGGGTGGGGATGGTCTCCAGCGGCCGCAGGACGGTGGCCGCCAGGACCCACCACGCCGCGAGGACGCCGACCAGGACGAGCAGGACGTTGACGGCGCCGCGGGCTCCACGAACTCCGGTGGCTACGCGCGGCCGCGTCACGGTGCCTCCCGGGTTTCGGGCGTGTCCGGAGTGTTCTCGAAGGAGAACAGTAAGTCGGAGACGTGGTCGACGATGGCGTGGAACTCCGGGGTCCGCATCATCTCGGGGGTGCGGGGCCGGGGCAGGTCGACCTCGACGATCTCACGGACGGTGCCGGGCCGGGCACTCATCACGGCGATGGAGTCGGCGAGGAATACCGCCTCCGCGATCCCGTGGGTCACCAGCAGTGTGGTGGCCGGATACTCCGTCCAGATGCGCTGCAGTTCCAGGTTCATCCGCTGACGCGTCATGTCGTCCAGCGCGCCGAAAGGTTCGTCGAGCAGCAGGACGGACGGGTCGGCGGCCAGGGCGCGGGCGATGGAGACACGCTGGCGCATGCCGCCGGAGAGCTGGCTTGGTTTTGAGTCCTCGAAGCCCTCGAGTCGTACCAGTCTGATGAGGTCGGCGAGCACATCGTCCGGCAACGGGGCTTTGGCGATCTCGCGGGGCAGCCGGATGTTCGAGGCGACCGAGCGCCAGGGGAGCAGGGCGGCGTCCTGGAACGCGATGCCGAGTTCGTGGCGGCTGCGCAGCTCCTTCGGGGTGAGGTCATGCACGGTGGCGGAGCCTTCCGTGGGGTCCTCCAGTCCGGCGAGGATGCGCAGGACGGTGGACTTGCCGCAGCCGGACGGGCCGACGAGGGCCAGGAAGCTGCCGTGGGGGATGTCCAGACTTACCGAGTCCAGGGCGGTGACCCCGCCGGGGAACATCTTGGTGAGGTTGTCGAGTCGGATGCCGCTGGGCGCGGCGGCGCCTGTGGTGTCGGGAGTAGTCACGCTGCGTCCTTCGGGTCGGCGGGTACGGGGGCTCTGAGGTCGGGGTTCTCCTCGTAGACCTCGTCGAGCAGGCTCATGTCGAACAGTTCGTCTGTGCTGACGTCGATGCCGCTGAGACGCAGGGACTCGACGTTTTCGTCCATGGCGTCGTCGGTGAGTCGGAACAGTTCGCCGGGAGCCGTCTGGTCGTTGTCGATGAACTCGATCTGTGCCTCGGCCTGCAGGAGTTCCTTTTCAGGGTCCAGGCCCAGGTCGGCACCGTAGATGTCGGTGGCCAGTTCTGCCCCGCGTCGCGGGTCGGCAATGGCCTCCCTCCAGCCTCGGATCGATGCTTCGAGGAACTTCTTCAGGTTCTCGCGGTTGCCGTCGATGCTCTCCTGGGATACCGCGTAGGCTGCACCGGCGAAAGGCATGCCGTGGTCGGCCAGGTCCAGGGATACGACGTCGTGACCGGCGCGTTGCAGATCGATGAGCTGGTTGGCGGTAAGACCGTGGAAACCGTCGACCTCGCCACTGGTCAGTACGGCGGTTTCACCGGCGGGGACGAACGTGATGGTGGACGGGTCGATGTCGTTGGCGCGGGCGAGACCCTCCACCATCGACTGGGCGGTTCCTGGCGTCACGGCGATGCGTGCGCCCTCGAGGTCAGCTGGCGTGCGAATCGCGGAGGGCCCGTTCATGGAGATGATGGTGAAGGCGTTCCTCGCGTAGATCGCCCCGATGATCTTGATCGGCATTCCCTCGGAATCGATGGCATTGGCGGTGCCCAGTGCGGTTGATCCGGCGACGGTGGCGTGCCCAGTCGCCGCCGATTGCTCCACCGCGGTCGGCCCGGCGATCAGGTCGACTTTGGAAAACCCCGCGTCGCGGTAGTAGCCGTCATGGTCGGCGATGTATTCGCCGGCGTTCTGCGAGTTCTTCACGAACGCCAGCTGGATACGTAGGGCGTCATCGTCGAGACCCCGCAGAGCGCATCCGCTCAGAACGAGTGCGGTGACGGCCAGGACGGCGGTGAGGACGGTGCTGGTGCCGCGTCGGCGCATGGCGGGGCCGACTGCCAAGGTGGAGGCGTCGTCGGCTCCCGGGGGTCTCCGGGTGAACGTCATGGGGTCACTGTACGGGGCGGACGGGACACTGGCACGATGAGTCCGGACACGGAAACACGCTGAAGACATGGAGATGAGTGCTGTGGCTGAATCGACGGAACCCCGCATCCCGGTCTTCCTTGACTGCGACACCGGCATCGACGACGCTCTCGCCCTCGGGTATCTGCTGGCCACACCCGCAGCAACGCTCGTCGGCGTCGGTTCGGTGCACGGAAATGTGAGCGCCGCCGGTGGCGCGGAGAATACTCTGCGACTGTTGGGTATGGCGGGACATGACGACATCCCCGTTGCGGTGGGTGCAACCGACCCGCTGGTCGGCTCCTTCGCCGGAGGCGCGGTACGAGTGCACGGGGAGGACGGCGTCGGCGGCATCCGCGGGACGGTGCTTCCTGTGGCTCCTGCCACCGTGGAGGACATCGATGCCGTCGACCTGCTCCTGCAACTCTCCCACGAGTACGAGGGGCAGCTGCACGTCCTGGGCATCGGGCCACTGACGAATCTGGCGCTGGCACTACGGCGCGACCCCGGGATCGCTGACCGGGTTGCCGAGGTGATCGTGATGGGCGGAGCAGCGATGGTGCCGGGCAACATCACACCCGTGGCGGAGGCGAACATCGGTAACGACCCGGAGGCAGCGCAGGAGGTGCTCTCCGCATCCTGGCCGGTCACACTGGTTCCGCTGGACACCACGATGGTCAACACCTTCGAGACCGCCGACATCGAGGAGCTGCAGCGCTGCCTGACGCCCGTGGTGGCGGCGATCGGCCAGATGCTGGACTACTACGCCGATTTTTACCAGGGCGTTCTCGGACGACGGTGCTGCGCACTGCATGATCCGTTGGCTGCCGCCATCGCGGTAGGGGAGGTGGGGCTCGTCCTGGCGCCACGGATTCCGGTCGAGGTGGACACGACTGACGGCCTGGGGAGGGGACAGACCGTCTGCGACTTGCGCCACCAGCGTTCCGCAGGCCCGGAGGGGGTGGACGTCGAGGGCGCGAACGCCCGGGTCGTCCTGCAATCCGCTGAGGGATTCCCGCAGGCACTCAGGGAGCGTCTGCTGAGCCTGTAGCGGGGCACCGGCAACCTTCTCTCCGTCTCTTTCGCTTCCGTTCAACTCTCCTCTGCAGCAAGCGGTGGCGAGATTCCGTGTGCCTGCAGTACTGCCACATGCTGCGACCGCGTTCTTGTGAATGTATGCGTATGTATCCCTTCTTCCAGTCTCTATATTGGTTAGCCTATGGCAAACTCTGCCCTCCCTGAGGCTAGTGGGAGTCATGGTCGATGTGGTCGCTGGTGGGGAACTGATGCTTATGACCTGGAACTATGGGATTTCCAGGCGGAAGCATCCCTCGATTCGATGTGGCGTATGTCACAATCGGAAAATAATGTGACTCAGGTGGTGTTGTTCCGGAAAGGAATCGGTATGCTTCACGTATGCATTTGAACAGCAGCGACAAGAAGCGCATCCCCGGGGCGCTGACCATCATCAAAGAGCCGGCGGGGGATGACGTCGCCGAGCAGAACAATCCGAAAGTCGTCGAGACGGTGTCATCGATGCTGCTCGACATCGAACGTCACGGCATGGACGCCGTCCGTAGGTACGCCGAGGAGCTTGACGGCTTCACCGGGGATATCGAGGTGTCCACGCAGGAGATGCGCAAAGCCGCCGACGAGCTCCCCGACGACCTCCGTGCGGCCCTCGACACTGGTGCCGAGCGCACCAGGACATTCGCCAGAATGCAGCGCGAACGCCTCGTGGACTTCGAGGACGAGGTCATCCCAGGCGTGGTGTGCGGCCAGCGCTACGTCCCCGTCAACAACGTCGGCGCCTATCTGCCTGCCGGACGGTTCCCGCTGTTGGCCAGTGCATTCATGACTGTCGGGGTGGCAGGTGCTGCGGGCGTACCGAACGTCGTGGCCTGTACCCCGCCGAGCAGGAACGGTCGGCCCCACCCTGCCGTCCTCTACGCGGCCAACGTATCGGGCGGGGACCGGGTTTTCGCCCTCGGCGGTGTCCAGGCATTGGCGTCGATGGCCTTCGGCCTGTTAGACGGCAATCCCTCCGACATGGTCGTCGGAGCGGGGAACGCCTTTGTCGCCGAAGCGAAGCGGCAGCTCTACGGGAAAGTCGGTATCGACGTTCTCGCCGGGCCTTCCGAAGTCGCCGTCCTCGCGGATGCCACGGCTGACGCAGAGATGGTCGCGGCAGATCTTCTCGCCCAGGCCGAACACGGACCACAGTCCCCGGCCTGTCTGATCACCACAGACGAGGCGCTCGGGCGGGCCGTGGCATCCGAGGTCGACCGTCAGCTCGAAGGGTTGGCGACCCGGGAGATCGCGGGGGCAGCCTGGCGCGACTTCGGTTCCATCTACGTCGTCGAGGACCGTGAGGCAGCGGCGACGGCGATGGACCTGTTGGCACCCGAACACCTGGAGGTGCTCGCAGAGGATCTGGACTGGTGGCTCGACAGGCTCACCTGCTACGGATCACTGTTCCTCGGCCCCTGGTCGACAGTCGCCTACGCCGACAAAGGCATGTCGGGCACCAACCATGTGCTCCCGACCGCCCGCGGTGCCCGGTACACGGAGGGACTGTCCGTCCTCGGCTTCCTCAAGCAACTCACCTACCAGCGTGCAACCAAGGCCTCGACGCAAGCTCAGGCCTCACCTGTGGTCACCATCGCCGACTTCGAGCAGATGCCGGGCCACCGTGACAGTGCACAGCTGCGGCTCGACCGACTGTGACTCCGGCGTCCGGACCGGCGTGACTGCCGAACAGGATGCCTCCCTTTCCTTCCCAGAAAGCAGAGAACCATGAAAACGATGAAGTTCCTCCAGACAGGGGCGGCACTGACGATCACGTCCCTGGCCCTCGCCGCGTGCGGCGCCGGCAGCGACAGCCCCTCGAACAGTGCGGCGACCTCCGCCTGCGACTTCGACAACCCCTCCTCGCCGACGACGGTCAATGTCCTGGCCTACAACTCCTCGGCCATCGACCCGTACACCAACTCGATGGTCAACAGTTGTTCAAAGGACAACGTCACCGTCAAACACGAACCCATCGACTTCGCTGGTCAGGTGCAGCGCACTCAGGCGACACTGGGCACCGACAACGGAACGTACGACCTGATCGAGAGTTACGGCTTCGTCATTCCCGGCTACGCGGACCAGGACAAGCTCGTCCCGCTGGATGACCTGTACACGGAGTTCACCGATCAGTACAAGCTGGACGGGATCAGCCAGGACCTCAAGGACCGGCTGAGCTACGACGGTCACCTGTGGGCCGTCCCGATGCAGGCACAGGCGTTCACGTTCGTCTACCGGAAGGACGTCTTCGACGAACTCGGACTCGAAGTCCCCACCACCTTCCAGGAGATGGAGGAGACCGCCAAGAAGATCCAGGATTCCGGCAAAATGAAGAATCCGCTCGCCCTGCCGTGGCTGTCTTCCAGCGATCTGGGCACCGCCTACGTCGCGGCGCTCGGCTCGTTGGGTAAGCAGTATGTTGACGAGGACACCCGTCGTCCGAACTTCGACTCCGACGAGTCCCGGCAGGCGCTCGAAGCGATGAAGGCGTTGACGCCGTACATGGACCCGCAGGCGCTCACATTCGACCAGCCGAAGGTCCAGCAGCAGCTCTTCAATGACCAGGCAGCCATGGCGATCATGTTCTCCGGACGTATGGCCGATCTGCAGGACGAGAACCAGACGTCCTTCAGCGACCAGTTCGCTTTCGCGGCACCGCCCTCGGTGGAGGACGGCGGGAAACTGTACTCCCAGGTCTCCATTGACGGCTGGTCCATCCCGAAGAACACGAAGGTGGACAACAAACTGCTGTTCAACCTCATCGGAGCCTCGGTCTCCGAGGAAGCGTCCGAAGCTTCGATCCCCGACGCCTATCCGGCCAGGGAAGGCGTCGCCAACCAGGACAACATGGACTACGCAGATGCCGTGGAAACAGCGATCTCTGAGGCCCCGGACCCCCAGCTGGTCCCGTGGGCCGCGGACATGAACAACGAGACCATCAACGTCCTTGCCCAGATCATCTCCGGGCAGAAGGACATTGACGCCGGCATGCGCGAGATGCAGCAGATCGCCGAACGTGTCATGGAGAAGTACTGATCCGCGTCAGAGATCGCCTGCGTACCGAGAAGAAAGGAGGGATCCACCGTGAAGAGACGTGAATTCTGGGTATTTGTCGCCCCGAGCATCATCGTCATGTTCGGCCTGCTGGTCATCCCGTTGTACAAGACGATCCGGTGGAGCTTTGAAGAGGTGACCTACGGATCGCCAGGGTCCTGGGTCGGATTGCAGAACTACACCCACGCGCTCACAGATACTCGATTCCTCAAGGCGCTGGTGTTCACCACGGGGCTGACAATCACCACGACTGCGGTCATTGTTGTCCTCGCCTATGTCCTGGCAGTGATGGTCAACCGGTTGACCTGGCCCAAACCGATTGTCCTGGGCATCATGCTCATCCCGTACGTGATTCCGTCCGTCGTCGGTTCCGCCGCCTACTCGTGGCTGTTCGACTCCAACTTCGGCGGGATCGTCAATCTCATGATCTCCAAGGTCACCGGCCTCGACATCCTGTGGTTCACCGACGTGTGGCCCAACCGGCTCCTGCTGGTGTCCAACATCGTCTGGTCCATGCTGCCGTTCGCCATGCTGATGATCCTCGCCGGCCTTCAGGGCGTGTCGAAGGAAGTCGTCGAAGCAGGACGGATGGACGGCGCGAACCTTTTCCAGCGACACTGGCACATCATCATCCCGAGTATCCGCGGAATCATGGGGTTCGTCCTGCTGATTCTCACGATGGACATCTTCCGGGTCTTCGACCAGTTGATCCCGTTGTCGCCGTCCGCTGCGCAGATCGGCAACGAGTCGGTCATGCTCTACGTCTTCAACATCGCCTTCCGTGAGGGATCACCCCAACTCGGCCTCGGAAGTGCGGTCAATGTGCTGTCGATCATCGTGATCATGATCCTGCTGTACCCCTCAATCCGAGGCATCCTCAAGGAGGCGAGAGGTCGTGACTGACATCGTGACCCCAGACCCGAGACAGAACCCGACCATCACCGGTGCCGACTCCACCGGCCCCGTTCCGAAGAAGCGCCGAAAGTTCCTGGACAAGGGCGAGACCAGCGGTTGGCGCGTCGTCGTCATCGGCCTGGTGATGCTGGCGGTCTGCCTGGTCTGTCTGGCACCGTTCTTGTGGACACTCCTGTCGGTGACAAAACCGCTGAACATCGCGTTCGCCAACCCGCCGAAGTTCATCTACGAGCCGACGATGCAGGCGTTCCAGTCCCTCTGGCAAGGGACGGACTTCTACAAGTACCTCATCAACACCACCATCGTGGCGGTCATATCGACCGTCGTCGCACTGGTCATCGGCATCCCGGCGGCCTATGCTCTGTCCCGGTTCCCGGGATGGGTCTCGGTGGTGCTGCTGATCACTGCCTTGATCTTCCGCGCCCTTCCCCGGCCTGCTGTCGTTCTTCCGCTGTATGAACTCACCAAGAGCATCGGTATCTACGACTCGATCTGGGCGATCTCAGCTGCACTGATCGCAATCAACCAGCCGTTCAGTATCTGGCTGCTACGCAATTTCTTCGCCGAGATCCCGAAGGAACTCGACGAGGCGGCACTGATGGACGGGTGCAACAGGTTCCAGACCCTCAGACGGGTGCTCATCCCCATCATGGGGCCGGGCATCCTCACCGCCGGCATCTTCATGTTCCTCTTCGCTTTCCAGGAGTACTTCGCCGCGATCATTCTGACCGACGTCGACTCCAAGACCGTACCGGTGTTCATTGCCACCCAGCTCGGACAGACCCTGCCGATGCTGCAACAGGCGGGAGCGGCGACGATCCTGTTGACCCTACCTGTGGTTGCCATCGCTTTCCTCGCGCAGAAGTACCTGGTGGCAGGATTGTCGGCCGGGTCGGTGAAGGGGTGACGGCACCATGGACACCGATCCACCGGTCGTGCTCATCGCCGGAATGAACCTGTCTCCCCGGATGTGGTCCCGGTGCGATCTACCTGCGGGGACGATTCTGGTGACGCTACAGGACGACTCCATGGACGAGGCTGTGGGACGTCTGCTCGACGAGCTTCCCCCCAGGTTCATCCTCGGCGTCTCAGCCTCGGCGGCATTGTGGCGATGCACATGGCGGCCCGCGCCCCGGAGAGGGTATCCGGCCTGATGCTCATCGCCACGAATGCAAGATCTCCGACACAGGAACAACTCGATGCGTGGGAAACCACAATCGACAGGCTCACCGGCATGGGGCCGCGCGAGTACCAGGAGTCGATCCTGCCCCTGCTTCTCTCGGATCCCACTGTCGACGAGTGGTCGAGCATTGTGACCGACAGCGCAGGAGACCTCACGTCCGACACCTTTGTCAGCCAGCTGAAACTCCAGCAGAGCAGGACCGATGCGCGACCGGGGCTCCGCCGGTGTCACATACCGACGGTGGTCCTCGCCGGAGACAGGGACGCACTGTGCCCCGTGGCCAATCACGAGGAGATCCGGGACGCGTTCCCGGACGATGCTGAGGCGGAACTCACTGTTCTCACCGGAGTCGGTCACATGATCCCCATCGAGGCACCGGATGCCGTGACCTCGGCACTGGGCACGCTACTCCGACACACACAAGCAACCACAGAAAGGACATGCACCACACCATGACACTCAAGAAGATCGCCTACGAGCCCTACTCCAACCCTGATGAGTTCATCCGTGAAGTCACCGACCGTATCTGGGTACAGCGCGATATCGAGCACATCTACGACAACTACGAGGACGACTCCATTGTCCACGGTCCCGGTGGGACCGCCGTGGGGGTTGAGCAGGTCGTTCAAGGTACGACGATGCGTATCGCAGCCGTTCCCGACCACATCGGCCTGGCGGAAGACGTCGTCTGGGAAGAGCGGGGCGACAACGCATTCCTCAGCTCTCACCTCGTTCTCGGCATTGACCACGTCGCGTCCCCCGAGGGGCAGCGCATCGTCCGTAGCCGCACCATCGCCAACTGCCTCTACCGTGAAGGACGCATGGTGGAGGAGTGGGTCGTACGCGATTCACTGGCTCAGTGCCTCCAGCTGGGAACTGATCCCGCTGACGCCGCCGCGCGCCTGCCCTATGTGGGGTACTCCGGGTCCCTGACCGGACCCGCGCCCGAGAATCCTCTGGTGAAGGGGGATTCCGGACCCCGGGAAAACAACTACCCGGAAGAGTGCCAGATGGTCGTCGACATGATCCACCATGTGTGGTCACGAAGGAACCTCGCGAAGATGGACGAGTACTTCGACCGGGATGTCATCCTCAACACCGTCGGTGACACGACGGTGGTCCGTCCCAAGGCCTACCAGGAGAATCTTCTTGAGCTGGTCAGTGCTTTCCCGGACTGCACCGTGGAGATCAGGGACATCCAGACCAATGATGAGACCAGGTACGGCGGTCTCCGCGTCGCGGTGTCGTGGAAGCTCAGTGGGCACTACACCGGCGCACAACTCTTCGGCCCTTTGACCGGGGAGAAGGTCGATATTCTCGGCGCCTCCCAGTTCCAGATTCACGAGGGCCGGATCGTGCGCGAGGTTCGCATCTTCGACTGGGTCGGTGTGCTGGCCCAGATCAACGCCGGCCGGGGAGAGGAGGAATTCCGCTTCGACAACCTTTACTGACGACTCCTCACTGACGACAGCAGCCCCCACGACTGCGTTCCGACGACTGACTGACCACAGGAACCCCTGACCCGAAAGGACCGCACATGTCAACCCCGACCAGCACGATCACCTCCGCCACCATGACCCCGGAGGACCTCGATGCCCGTCTCATCCGCTTCACCCACTGGGTGCCCTGCAAGGCGGCGTTCATCGACTGCAAGACACCCGGCTCCGACCGTAAGGACAACTATTCGTTTGTCGGCCCGGGTGTCTCGCAGAGCTCCAACCAGTTCGTGAACCTCGCGACGCCGCACGGCTATCAGCTCGGGGCCGCCGGAATGCCCGCGGACGTATCGAATAACCTGCACCTTCACTTCACCGCGGAAGTTTTCCTGAATCTGGGTGGACGTTTCCGCCTACGGTGGGGACCGGATGGAGAGCAGGGCAACTACGTCTCCGAAGACGGAGACGTGATCTCCGTGCCCACCTGGATATTCCGTGGCTTCACCAATATCGGCCCCGATGACGGCATCCTGTTCACCGTCCTGGGACGCGATGACACCGGTGGCATCATCTGGGGGCCGAAAGTCCTGCAGGAGGCAGAGGGTTACGGTCTCTACCTGACGCGGGACAACCAGTTGGTGGACACCACCGTCGGCGAGACAGCTCCGGCAGAGGTTGAGCGGATCACCCCGCTCGACCAGGCCTACCTGGATGATCTCGATGTGTTCACACCGGAGGAGTTCCGGACACGGGTGGTCACCCGCGAGGACCGTCGCTACTCTGACCGTCCGTTCCTGTGCTCTGTGCTCCCCGGCGGACGCGGCAGGTTTGCCACGGTCATCGGTTACGGGCTCAGTGAGGACCGGCGTCAGGTTCCGTCACTGACGGAGCCGCACTCCTTCTGCGCTGCCTGGCTCAGTGCCCCGGTGGGGGAGGGGATGCTCCGTCACCGGGTCGCCGTCGCCGAAACGATCACCGTGAAGTCCGGGACGTGGGACGTCGTGCTGAACGACGGCGCTGACGAGACCGTCGTCAGCCTCGGTGAGCGGGACACGCTGTCGGTGCCGGCCGGTGTCTGGCGATCCTTCCGCTGCACCGCACTCCCGGACGGTGCGGGAGATTCCGCGGCGGCAGACGAGGCAGATCTCTTCGTGGTGACCGCAGGAGACCAGCGCGTCGAGATCGAATGGCACACTGAGGTCGAGCGAGCTGCCGCAGAGGCAGGAGCCGCCCTGGACCCCAACCACTATGTCGCTCCGGCGGCGGTACTCGCCAGTATCGGCCTGCGGTAACGGGGTGAGGTGATGGCGGTGGAAACGGCCCTTCGAGTGGCCTGCGCACAGGTTCCGGTGGATGTGGACTGCGTGCACACGGCGTACTCGGCGGTGCCTGACGCCGTCGGCGCTGCGGCGCAGGCGGGGGCAGCACTCGTGGTGTTGCCCGAGTTGGTCAATTCCGGGTATCACTTCGTCGATGCTGATGAAGCGTGGAACCTGGCTGAGCCCGTCCCCGGCCCGTGGACCACCATGCTCTGCAACCTCTCTGTTGTTCACGGTATTGTTATTGTCGCTGGTCTTGCAGAACGAGGAGACGACGGGAAGCTCTATTCCTCGTCGGTGATTGTTGATGCCGGGGACATTGTCGGGCGGTTCCGGAAAGCACACCTGTGGGACGCCGAACACAGGTGCTTCACCCCTGGGGACCAACCCACCCTCATCGTCAACACCTCGATCGGGCGCATAGCCACCGCCGTCTGCTACGACATCGAGTTCCCGGAGATGGTCAGGACAGCGGCAGAACACGATGCGATTGTGCTGACGGTACCCGTGAACTGGCCGCTGCGGTCGGGCCCGGACGGTGCACTTCCCGGTGGCTGGCCGATCGAGGCACACAAGGTGGTGGCGCACGCTGCCGACTACCGCATCCCCGTCGCAGTCGCAGACCGCTGCGGGGCTGAGAGAGGGATGGAATTTACCGGCGGCAGCATCATCGTCGGCCACGACGGTGTACCTCTCGCGGGACCACATATTGCTCGCCCAGCGCAACCTGCGCTTCTCATTGCCGACCTCGTCGCAGAGGGCCGGTCCGCGGCACGTTGGCTGAATGACCACAACCATGCACTTAACGACCGGCGACCGGACCTGTATCCGGGACAGACCGGCTCACACATCTAAGCGAGGAAACATCATGGCATCGATCACCTACGAGAATGCGACACTGGTCTACCCGGGTGCGAAGCAACCCAGCGTGAACAACATCAACCTGGAGATCCAGGACGGAGAGTTTCTGGTTCTTGTCGGGCCGTCGGGCTGTGGAAAGTCCACCACTCTGAGAATGCTCGCAGGACTCGAGGAAGTGACGTCCGGAAGAATCCTTATCGGTGGTAAAGACGTGACCACGATGGCGCCGAAAGACCGGGATGCCGCGATGGTCTTCCAGAATTACGCTCTCTATCCGCACATGACGGTCGCTGAGAACATGGGCTTCGCCTTGAAGATCGCAAAGGTCAATAAAGCGGAAATCCGGGAACGAGTCGAAGAGGCGGCCCGGATGCTGGATCTGACGAAGTTCCTCGACCGCAAACCCAAGGCCTTGTCAGGTGGCCAGCGCCAGCGTGTCGCTATGGGACGTGCGATCGTCCGTGCTCCCCAGGTATTCCTCATGGATGAGCCGTTGTCGAACCTCGACGCCAAACTACGCGTACAGACACGCACCGAGATTGCGCGGCTGCAGCGCAGGCTCGCTACGACGACGGTCTACGTCACGCACGATCAGGTCGAGGCGATGACCATGGGAGACCGCGTGGCGGTACTACGCGACGGTGTCCTGCAGCAGTGCGCACCTCCTTCGGAACTCTACGAGAACCCGGTGAACTCCTTCGTCGCCGGTTTTATCGGATCGCCGTCGATGAACCTGTTCACCCGGGATGTCGATGAGGAGGGGAAGGTTCTGCTGGGCGGGGAACCGATCGCGGTACCCCCGAGTGCGGGAAAGAGCGTCACGGTGGGAGTCCGCCCCGAACACCTGTCGATTGCGGATCACGGGATTGAGGCGACGGTGGACATGATCGAGGAACTCGGTGCGGATGATTACCTGTACTGTACGACGGCTCTCGGCTACCCTTTGGTCGCACGTGGGCAGAAGGGGAAAATCCCGCGTCGGGGTGATAAAGTCCACTTTTCTTTCGAACCGGAGAAGATGCTCTTCTTCGATGGTGAGAACGAGCAACGCCTTGCGTGACTCCGCGTGATGTCTGTGAGTACCTGACGGGTACGATGGCACCGTATTAGGTGCTGTCGATGCCTGACAGGTAATACCGGGTGGCTGCCCGAGCCCGTGTGATGACGAGATGATGAGGAACTGCAATGGTGACGAGTTTCGATGTGGCACGGCTCGCAGGGGTGTCGCAGCCCACTGTCTCCAGAGCGATGCGGGGCGACCCACGCGTATCCGGGAAAACGCGGGCCAAAGTCGAGGACGCTGCGCGGACATTGGGCTATGTTCCCAGTGCTGCGGGGCGAGCCCTCTCCTCCGGACGAACGAGCAGAATTGGTCTGCTGGTTACTGACCTGACTAATGAGTTTTATCACCGGATGATCGGTCCAGTCGTGGCCAGGGTCAGCGAAAGGCAGCATGAAGTTGTCCTGATCGCCGATGACGGGGATGTTGATGCGGTGATTACCCGGATCTCCTCACTTGGGCTCGACGGGGTGATTCTGGCTACCACGACGACGGATTCAATGGTCCCGTACAAACTCCGGGAACGTTCAGTACCATTCGTCTATTTCAACCGGGTCGCGCCGGCAGTGCCGGCTGATGCTGCTGTTGTTGACGTCACAGTTGGTCTTACGGCGATGGTGGAGAGGATCGTTGCCGTGGGTTATTCCAAGGTCGGAGTGATCCTCGGTCCGGGTAACGCCACGACCGGCACCCAACGCGCCGAACAGTTGTTCGCGCTTCTCGGTGAGCATGGAATTGTCGTTCCTTCGTCCTACCGGACACAGGGTGAGTTCGACGTCGTCAGCGGAGGTCGAGGGTTCCGAACTCTGATGGCACTGGAGGATCCGCCGGAGGTCATCGTCTGCGGTAATGATGTGGTGGCGATCGGGGCAGTGAACGAGGCAGTGCGGTCAGGGGTTTCGATTCCCGGTGACGTTGCTGTCGTGGGCTTCGACGACCTGCCCGAAGCTGCCTGGCCGGTGTTCTCGTTGTCAACGGTGGGGTTTGATCTCAACGAACTCGTCCGCTCGGCCGTCGACTTACTCTTCGACCGCATCACTGCACCCGAGGCGGAATACCGGACCCGGCATGTCACGAGCTATTTCGTCACGAGGTCCTCATTGCCGACAGAGGGAAGCTGAGGCAGCGTCCCCCTGACAGAATCTTGGACAGTGACAGTCACGGAAGTGCACGGAACAGGTCCACGAGTAGCGACGTGGTGTTGTAGACGATGACCTGCGCACCATCTGCTTTTGCTGTGACTGCCTGGTCTGCGGAGTTGACGATGTCCATACGGATCGACCGGTGTTGCCTGCCGGCCTCGGTGACCTGTTGAATTGACTCCTCTACCGTAGGATCGTGCGGCCCCGTAGATGCATTGAGATCCGAGGTGCCGATCATGTAACCGTCGATCCCCGGCACCTCAAAGATGTCGGTACTTCGGGCGGCAGCGACGGGAGACTCGATCATCGCGAAGAGCAGCATGGATTCATCGGTGCGTCGGATGTGCTCCGCCGCCGAGATTGTGCCGTAGTGTGCGGCCCTGCTGTAGAGTGCGAATCCGCGGTCACCGAGGGGGCGGTACCGCGCCCACTGAACGGCCTCCGCGGCCTGGGTCCGGTCGTCGACGTGGGGGATGACGATGCCGGACGCCCCGGCATCGGCGGCGCGCAGCACGAGGGAGCGGTCGCCTGATCCGATGCGGACGAGGGTTTCGACACCGAAGATCGCCGCGGCGGCGATGTGCTGACGCATGGCTACCGCGTCGTCCGCGCCGTGTTCGCAGTCGAGGAGGATGAAGTCCACGCCGCTGCATGCGGCGATTTCCACGAGTTCTTCATTAGGGATACGCAAGAGTGCGCCGGACACGGAATCACCGGCGGCAATGCGTTTTCTGAGGGTTTTTTCGAGGTTCATGCAATCATTCCTCCGGAGATATCGATGTCAGAGCCGGTCAAACCTGGGATGGACAGGGCTGCGACGGCTGCGCGGGCCACCTCCTCCATCGTCACCATCCTGTTCAGGGCGGACCGCGACACGAAGGCGTCGGCCACCTCGTCGATACTCCTGCCACTCAGGGCAGCTTCGCGTTCGAAGTTCTGGTCCATACGTTCGGAGTTCACCGGCCCAGGGGAGAGGCTGTTGACCATGACGCCGTGGCGCCCCAACTCGAATGAGAGCGTGGTCGTCAGCCCGATCACGGCCATTTTGCTGGCGGCGTAGGGGGTGCGGTTCTCAAGGGGGCGTTTTCCGGTCACGGAGGCGATGTTGAGGATGGAGCCGTTCCCGCGCTCCTGCATGGCGGGAGCGAACGCGCGGCACATGAGGAACACACCCCGGAGATTGATGTCGATGACCTCGTCCCATTCAGCGGGGTCGATATCCACCAGGGGTTTGACGGGCCCTCCGATACCGGCATTGTTGACCAGGACGGAGACAGGGGAGCCGGCGAGTGTCGTGGCGAGCGCAGAGACGTCCGCCGGGTCAGACACATCGCAGACGACGTAGCGCACCTCGGGGCCGGGGGCCGCCGACAGCGCTTCGGCGGCCGCCGACAGTTTCCCGGGATTGCGCCCCGTGATCACCACCGGATACCCCTCGGCGCGCAGGGCTGAGGCTATGTGGAATCCCAGCCCACTTCCACCTCCGGTCACCAGCGCAGTGCCAGGATAGAGACGGGTGTCCGGGTCTGCGACAGTGGTGGCGTCATGCGCGGGCATCGATGTTCTCCAGCCAGTCGAAGGAATCGCCGAGGGCCTTCGCAGCACGCAGGTCGCCGGAGCGCCCGTGCCCGTCGAAGTTCTCCACACGTGCGGCACGGCCACACAACCGTCCCAGTTCACCGGACGATTCGTTACTTCGAATCTCCTGGAAGGTACAGGTCTTGAGGAACTTCCCGACCCAGAGTCCGCCGGTGTAGCGTGCGGCACCGAGTGTAGGCAGTACGTGGTTGGTGCCGATCACCTTGTCGCCGTAGGCGACGCAGGTGCCTTCGCCGAGGAACAGGGCCCCGTAGTCATGCATGCGGTCGAGTGCGTCCCTGGGCTCAGCGGTGAAGATCTGGACATGCTCGGAGGCGAATCCGTTGGACACCTCCCACATCTCGTCCTCGTCGTCACAGACGATAACCTGACCGTATTCACGCCAGGCGTCCCCGGCGGTGTCCCCCGTCGGCATGCGGGGTAGAAGCTTCTCGATGTTCTCCACCGTCTCCCGGGCGACACGGTCGCTGGTGGTGACCAGGACGGCGGGCGATTCTGGACCGTGTTCAGCCTGGGACAGGAGGTCCACTGCAACGGTGAGTGGATCAGCGGTGTCGTCGGCGACGATCAGCACTTCCGTCGGTCCGGCGAAGAGGTCGATGCCGATCTCGCCGAACATCTGGCGTTTGGCTTCAGCGACGAAGGCATTCCCCGGTCCGGCGATCATGTTGACCGGGTCGATCGAAGGGGTGCCGATCGCCATGGCTGCGATGGCCTGGACCCCGCCGAGGACGTAAATCTCGTCCGCTCCGGCAAAGTGCGCGGCGGCAACGGTCGCGGCCGGAACCTCCCCGTGGATCGGTGGGGTGCAGGCGACGACACGGTGAACACCGGCTGTTTTCGCCGTGATGATCGTCATGTGGGCAGAAGCCATCATCGGGTACCGGCCGCCGGGGATGTATGCCCCTGTTGCTGCGATAGGGACGTGTCGATGTCCGAGGAAGACCCCCGGCTGGGTCTCGATCTCAAGGTCCTGCATCGTCGCAAGCTGGGCTTCGGCGAACCTGCGCACGTTGTTCTGCACCATGTGCAGATCCTCGAGCGTCTGGTCGTCCAGTTCAGCGATGTACCCGGCGATCTGCTCGTCGGTGAGGCGGAAGGACTCTGGTGTCCAGTTGTCGAACTTCTCGGAGAGTTCGCGGACCGCCGTGTCACCGTTGTCGCGGACGTTCTGGAGGGCGTCCGAGACGGCCTTCTCGACGTTCGCCTGGTTTGTGTCGGCGAACGTCTTCTGCTGTCCCTGCTTGATGATCTTCATGGGAGCCTTTCGATCGAATGCATACGCATGTACATGTGATTGCTGAAGTCTAACAAACTATATCGAATGCCGCTACGCCTCCGGCTGGTAATGTCACGTGCTGGCCGTTTCAGGTCGACATAGGACCAGCTAGTAGCATGTTTTACGCTGTTCTTCCTCTCGGTCTTACTGGATCTTCGGCGAGGTATCTTATGGACGTTGTTGTCGACTTCCGCGCGTGCGGGTGCAGGCCGTGCGCGGTCATATGACTACGCTCATCAGGAGTATGTGATGGTGGGCCCGAAAGGTCCGGTGGTCTCTTGTCGCTCCAGGCCAATTGAGCAGCACGCACGGACAACTCAGGGTCGTGACCACTGATTACTGTTCTCCAGACAAAGGTTGTGGTGTGAGTCACAGGGCATCGCCACATGTCGCGGAGAATATGGAAGTCGCAGGAAAACATGGACAGAACCGAATACATCGTCGTCGGCGCAGGATCCGCGGGCAGCGTTATTGCCCGCAGACTCATTGACGCCGGTAAGTCTGTGACCCTGGTGGAGGCTGGCGGGTACGACGATAACCCACTGATCGCGGATGTCTGGTCGTCTGTCAACCTGTGGCACGGGCCTGAGGACTGGGATTTCCAGACGGTTGCCCAGGAACACTGCGACGGGCGGCGAATACACCTGCCGCGCGGCAAAGTCACCGGAGGGTCACACGCGCTGAATGGGACGATTTGGTGCCGCGGAGCGAAGGCGGACTACGACACCTGGTCGTACCTGGGGTGTGCGGGCTGGAGCTGGGACGACGTCCTCCCCACTTTCCGGAGGATCGAGCGGTTCGATGGAGCAGGATCAGATCTACGGGGGAGGGAAGGGCTCCTGGATGTGGCCCAGGAGTACGACGTCAACCCGATCCAGGAGAGCATCCTCGATGCGGGACTGGAGATCGGCCTTCCGTTTGACGAGGACTACAACGACGGAGCCCCTGAGGGGATTTCGAGGATGCAGCTGAACGTCCGCCGGGGGAAACGGTTCACTACCTGGCACGCTTATCTTGAACCGGTCCTCGGACACGAGAACCTCACGGTCATCACCGGTGCAGAGGTGAAACGCCTGATCATCGAAGGTGGGGCGGTGACTGGCATCGAATATCTCCGTGAAGGCACGTCGGAGACTCTGTACGGCGTGGAGACCATCCTGGCCGCGGGTGCATTGGGATCACCCGCGATCCTGCTGCGGTCAGGAATCGGGCCATCCGGCGAGCTCACCGGAGTAGGTGTGGAGCCTCTGCTCGACCTGCCTGGCGTCGGACGGAACCTTCAGGACCACCTCCTGGTCCCGGTGGTCTTCACGACGTCGACTCCAGTTCCGGCACCGATGACAGGTGTTGCAGAGACCCACCATTTCTGGCGGAGTAGACCGGGTCTTGCGGAACCGGACACTCAGCCGATTCATTTCTCCATCCCGATGTATCTCGATGGCATGACTGGACCGGAGAACGGATTCTCTCTGGTGGCAGGCTTGGTTCGTCCACAGGCCAGGGGTTCAGTGCGGCTCTCGGGGCCGGGTCTGACCGATGAACTCCTGATTGATCTCTCAGCACTCGACAACAGTGCCGACGTCAGTGCGCTCATTGCGTCTGTGCGACAGTGCCGGCTGATGGGACGCACGGATGCTTTGGCGGCCTGGGGTGCGCATGAGGTCTATCCGGGTGAAAGCGTTCCGGATGAGGACTCAGCTCTCGAACAGTACGTGCGGTCACATGTCAGTACCTACCACCATCAGGTGGGGACATGCCGGATGGGGCTTGACCGGGGTTCTGTCGTTGATCCGAGCAGCCTCTCAGTACACGGTCTCGGAGGACTCCGGGTGGCAGATGCATCGGTCATGCCCCTGGTGACGACGGGCAATACCAATGCCGCCGCGATCCTCGTCGGAGAACGCGCAGCAGAGTTCATCATCCGCGATTCGACAACCAACGCGGAGCACACATCCACCACGATCGGAGAACCACTGTGATTACCTCACGAACAGGCACAACAGGCGTCAGGCAACCCTTGTCGAGTAAGGCGGTGATCCTGCTCTGCATGGTTGTGGTGGTGATGGAGGGCTACAACCTCATCACCTTCGGCGTGACCGTCCCGCTTCTCCTGGATGATCCAGGTCTTGCCATCGACCCGGCGACCACCGGGCTCATCGGCGGTGTCGTCTACGCCGGTGGCTTGACAGGTATTCTGATCAGCGGTCCGCTCGCGGACAGGTGGGGACGTCACCGACTGATGTCCGTGGCGGTAGGGGTGTTCGCCCTCGGCTCAGTTCTTGTCGCTGTCGCACCGAATGCCGCGGTTATCGGGATTGCCCGAGTGGTGACCGGTATCGGCATTGGGGCAGCTTTTACCTCGGCGATGACACTGGCGCGCAACCACGCGACAATGAACCGGGCGAGCCTGGTGATTACGTTGACAACGGCTGGCGTCCCCATCGGCGGTGTCTTTGCGTCGTTGTTCGGTATTTTCCTCATGCCCCACTGGGGTTGGCGGTCCAATTACTGGGCCGGAGCTGTCCTGACGCTGATCATCCTCGCGGTCTCGCTCGTCGGACAGATCCGGGAGCCGGACGAGGTGCAGAACAGTACGCTCGCGCCTTACCGACGCCTGACGGCACTTTTCCGCCCGGCCACCCGTGTTCTCGTCCTTTTCGTGGCGCTGGCCAGCGTGACCAACCTCGTGACGTGGCTGGGGCTCAATGCGTGGCTCGCGGAGGCGATGCGGAGCAGCGGATTCAGCCTGACCCAGGCGCTCACCCTGACATTTGTGCTCACGGGCGCCGCGGTCATCGGATCCTGGTTCACCGCGACTGCGGGCGACCGGGTCGGACCAGCCCGTATCGCTGTGGTCTGCGCCGCGTTGACCCTGGTCGGGCTACTCGGGTTGATGACAGGTCCGACGGCGATGGCAGCCGCGACCGTATTCGTTGCGCTGCTGGGGATCGGTGGTCATTCAACCCAGAACCTGATCAGCGCCGCAGCGACCAACCATGTAGCCGCACCGCTCCGTGGAACCGTCATCGCCATCACCAATGCCATGGCATACGTGGGCTCGTTCCTCGGCCCGGTCGTCGGTGGTGCTGTGTTCGGTGGGGGAGGAGCATCGAGGTTGTTCAGCGTGTACGCCGTGTTCGCGGCGGTCTGCCTCGCTACCTGTGTGGGTATCGTGGTCGGTGGACGTCGCGGTGGTGCCGTGGAGATGTAGTGGGGGAGCAGCCATGGACAGGGGCAAGGACGGAGTTGACGGGGCCGACGGGGGCGCCCTGGATAGGCTGCGCACCGACCTGGACATGTCCCTGCGCCTCCTCCGTCCCCTCATCCCGTACGATGCTGCGCAGATTCTGCGGATCGGTCATGGCCTGAAACCGGTGGAGCTCTGTAGGACGGGCTACTCGGCAAACACAGCGTGGGCATTGGTGCACATGTTTCCCGTGGAAGGCGCTCGTCGTTTCACATACGAGGTGAGCGATGATGCTCCACTTCCTCCGACGATCTCCACCTCCGGTGTGGGAGGGGACTTCACGTCGTCCCGACTGTTCCGGGAGCATCTTGCCAAGGAGGGGTTCGAAGAGGGGATGTCCCTGGTTCTTTACCACGGCGAGGGGCCTGTGGGGATGGCACATTTCTCCAGCAGGACGGCGCGAGCGTTTGAGGGGGCTCCCAGACAAGCGGCACTCGCGGTGTCCGGATTGCTCGGAAGTGTTGTCGCGATGTTTCCCGGAAGCGACGAGCCCTGGCGTCGAGGCGGCCGTCCGGCCACTGAGCAACGGTTATTGGCTGACCCGGACTTTGCGAGACACCTCCGCGACTTCTCTCAGAGTCCGCTCGCATTCATCGGGCACCTCTGGGAGGTCGATGGATCATTCGTCATCGTCGATGTGGCGCAGCCGGGAAGAATAGTGGCGAGGCCAGTCGATGCCGCGACGCTGCGTGGGCTCACTCGACAAGAGCTGCGGGTGCTCAGCGCATTGTGTTGTGGCGCTACCGACTCGGAGATAGCGTTACGACTTCATCTGAGCCGCCGGACTGTGCAGTCGTACCTGGGATCGCTCCGACAGAAACTGGGAGCGGCGAGCAGACTCGAAGCTGCGGTCATCGCACTCGGTGCAGGACTGTATGTGCCCCATCCAGACAGAGCACCCCTCGGACAGATCATCCGAGGGGGTCAGGGGAAGCGGTAGTCAGGGACGGGGAACGTTCTTCACGAGCTTCTGGGCCTCCACGATTTCGATGCGTTGGTGTTCGTACAGGTCGTCGACGCCTTGGGGATCCAGGACAGGGGAGTACGGGTCTCCGAATCCAGTATCGACTCCTGTGAGGATCTCGAGCACTCCGAGGCCGCAGACGGGGACGTAGTAGGGGCTGTAACCGCCTTCCTGGATGAATACGACGCGGCCCTGACACAGCGAGTCAGCCGCCTCGAGGACCAGGCGGGTCAGCGTTTTGAATCCTCGCTGAGTAACCATCTGCCGGGCGAGGGGATCCATGGCAGAGGCATCGAATCCGCTGGCAACAAGAATGAGTTCGGGCTGGAACACCTCGAGTGCGGGGATGACGACATTCTGCATGGCACGTTCGTAGACGGCGTTGCCGCTGCCCGGGGGGAGTGGGATGTTGAGAGCTGCCCCGGCTCCGGCGCCCGCTCCGTTGTCCTCCCGGAAGCCCGATTCCGGGGGGAAGCACCGGTCCTGGTGTAACGAGATGGTGAGGACGCTGGGATCCTCCCACCAGATGTCCTGTGTTCCATTGCCGTGGTGCACATCCCAGTCGACGACCGCCACGCGCGAGAGTCCGAGTACGTCCCGTGCGTATGCGGCGGCGACGGAGACGTTGTTGAACAGACAGAAGCCCATTCCCCGCGCCCGTTCGGCATGATGCCCCGGAGGGTTGATGAGTGCGTAGGCAGTGTCGACGTCACCGTTCACTACAGCGCGCACGGCGTCGATTGCCCCGCCTGAAGCTCGGCGTGCGATGTCGTACCCGCCTCGTCCGAGTGGACTGGCGCCGTCGCCGGCGTCGCCTCCCTTGGTGTTCTCCGACTGGGAGCGGATCCACTCGACGTGTTCAGCGGTATGGACCCGGAGGAGGTCGTCTTCCTGAGCCAGGCCGGCTTTCATCGGCGACAGGACGTCTGCCAGCGGTGAGACCTGGACGGCCTCATGGAATCGTCGTTTGGTGTCTGCGTGGGCGATGTGGTGGCTGATGGGCTGGAGACCGAGTGAAGGATCGGCCGGTGTGAACCCTCCGCTACCGCTGTCCACCCATCCGTAGAGGGTGTCCCAGAGGTAGCCGACTCGTCGCTGTGGTGCCATGGTGGTTCTCCTGGTCTGGTGGTGTGGTGGAGCTGGGGGATGATCCCACTGTATTTTGCTGGAAAACGAACTCTGTACCGGAAAAGTACGGTATTCCGGTCAGCCAGCCATGAGTTGGGGAAGGAAGGTCACCAGCCAGGGCAGCAGGCAGAGAATGAGGACGACGACGAGGTCTGAGATGATCCACGGGACCGCTGCGCGGTAGATCGTGAACAGTGGCAACCAGGGTGCCGTGGACTTCATGACGAAGAGTCCCATTCCGAACGGCGGCGAGATATTGCCGATTTGCAGGGTGACAAGAACGATGATCGAGAACCATACGGGATCCCAACCGAACTGTGACACGATCGGCATGAGCAGTGGCGCGGTGATCAGCATGATCGACGCCTGGTCGATGAAACACGAGAGAATTACCAGCAGAGCGACAATCAAGAAGATCATCAAGGCACCGTTGGCGATGCTGCTCGAGACCCACGCAACGAGGCCAGCAGTGGCGCCCATGTAGGCCATGATCTGGGCATACAGGGTGGATGCCATGACGAGGATGAAGATTGTTCCCGTGATACGGATGCTTCCGACGCCAGCCCCCAGGAGTTCCTTGACGGAGAACCGGCCGGTGGCGAAGGCGAGGATGATCGAGGCGAGGGCTCCGAAAGCAGCGGCTTCCGTGGGAGTTGCGATACCTGTGAAGATCACTACGAGCACGGTGACCGCAATGATTCCGGGTAACAGGAGATTGCTGAGGAAACCTCGGAGGATTTCGGCGCCGGTACGACGCGGGGGCAGATTCTGTGCGGCGTCCGGGGACGAGTCACCGACTGCGGCTTTCCTGCTCTTCCACAGGACGATGGTCACGTACCCGAGTGCCATGAGGATGCCGGGGACGATTCCTGCGATGAGGAGCGGGCCGATCGAGACATTGGCGACACCACCCCAGAGGATGGCAAGCGCACTCGGTGGAAACACCATCGCCAGACCACCTGCGGCGAGAATCGACCCCGCGGAGAGCCGGGTCTCGTATCCTGCCGACTTCATCTGCGGAAGCAGCGTACGGCTGAGGAGCGCTGTGTTCGCCAGGGAGGAACCGGAGAGAATACCGAAAGCGCTACCGCCGGCGACTGCCACCATGGGAAGGCGCCCGGGGACCCGTCGGAGAAGTTTGGCGATCTCAACGATGGCATCCTGCGCGATCCTTGCGCGGAACAGCACATCACCCATGAGAATGAACAGAGGGATCGCCGTGAACGTGAAACTGTTGACTGAGCTGATCACACTCAGGCTGAGGAGACGCGAGGTGACTTCGATGTCGCCGAAGATCAGGAGGGATGAGATGATCCCCACGGCGAAGATGCCGAAGGCCACGGGAATACGCAGGAACAGAACGAGGATCAGGGCGAGGATGTAGACGGGAAGAAAGATGTACCATTCCATGATCTAGGCTTCCTCTCGCTGCTGCGCGGCTGATGATGACGTCGGTCGTCGGGACGACACCCGCGCCGTTCTGATCGACCGGATGAGGTAGAAGACCGTGGCGTGGAGCATCACCGCGAACCCCACGAACACCGCCAGGGACAGCCAGTAGCGATGGATCGCCAGCTCTCCTGCCATGGTCGTTTTCGTCGTCCAGTCATTGACGAGGAGTTCCAGCGCGCTGAAGGTGAGGAACAGCGCCACGATGAGTTGTACGACCGCGCCGATGAGTTGGCCGACGACAACCAGAGCCGGGCGATTGAACATGTCGAGGATCTCGACCTTGAAGTTATCGTCGGCGGCGGTGGCGGCCGGGATGACGAGGACCGTAATCAGCACCATCGCCAACGCAGAGAGCTCGACTGCACCGAGGACCCCGTGGCCTGTGAAGCGCATCACAACGGTGACGGCGATGAACACGGTCAGGACCAGAATCACGATGGCGCCGAGATACTCGAGGAGCCGCTCCGGCAACCAGATACGCGCCGAGATATCAGTGGTGTCGTTGACGGTGTCGGGAAGGGCCTCAAGTGCTTCCTCAGCACTGTCGGCCGGGACGTTCCGGGCGTTGGGGCGGGGAGTGTCGGAGCTCATTGCATGTCCTCCTGAAGTTCCTCAGTGTCGGAGATGAACGCGCCACCGGGGACCCGGTCGTAGCCTCGGCCCTCGAGAGGAACGTCGTAGGCGTCCCGAAGATCTGCGGCCGCCGGAGACGTGGCGAGGATACGGTCCCAGTCGAGGTCCTCCCAGCCGTCGATGTAAGCGAGTTTGAGCAGGGCTTCGGAGTCCTCCTCGTTGAGTCGTGTCTCCTGGACACCGGCGTCATGCCATTGTTGGGTTTCTTCCACAGTCCGGTCGAGGTAGTGGGCGAAGATGTCAGGTTCGGTCTCTGCAAGCGTGTCAGTCAACGCGGCCTGGGTACGGGCATCGAGGCGGTCCCATGCGCCTTCATTCATCAGGAGGTTTGCCACTGACTCGTAGAACCGGGGTGCGAGGTCATGATTGACCACCCCTTCCAGTCCGAGGCTCGAGGGGCCTACCGATGCCCATGTGGCTCCCGAGACGACGTTGCGTTCCAACGCGGTGTAGACCTCTCCGCCCGGCAGGTCTACGGGAACACCGTGCATGCGACTGACCATGCCAGAGGTAGCCGAGGACGTGCGGTACGAGGCTCCGTGAAGATCGAGTCCGTCGATATTGTCTCTACTCAGGATTACCTGGGGCATTCCTGCGACTGCGCGTCCGAGATATGTGACGCCGAGCTGTTCTCGATGGATCTCGTCGTAGATATCCACGACTCCGTTGTCCCGCTCCTCCATCGGAGTGAAAGGAGTGAAACGGGCGAGTTCCATAGCGGGGACCTGATCGACGTAGTAGTCGCCGGGCATGATCCCCATGTCGAAGACACCGGCGGAAACCCCTTCGATGAGCAGGTTCGGAGCCATGACCTCAGGTCCGCCTTTAAAATCCACGGTGATCCAGGGGGCGGTTTCTTTCAACCGGTCAATGAACATGAAGACGCCTTCATTGTTCGAATGGTTCTTCGCGAATCCGCTGGCGAGGGTGATCGTCACGTCACCGTTGTTATCGTCGGCAGCGGATGAACAGCCGGCGACGAGAAAAGGAACGAGAAGAATCGCTGACAGTCGTTTTCTGAGTATGCCGAGCATCCTGCCTCCTGCAGTGGTGTCATCGGTGTCTGTGGTGCGGCTTATGCTACGTTCCTGTGGTCGCACCGAGATATAGGGTTTTTCCTTAGAGGAAAAGACGGAATGAACTGTTTCAGTCCGCTAGGTAGAGGTAGTGTGTGTCTATTTGAAGAGGACGGATTGTGAGGGGTAGCTCTCGGCGAAATTATCGGGAAGGTCCGAGATGAAGACATTCTCCGTTCGTGTCCGCGTTACTTTCCACTTCCCATCCTCTTTGCGGAAGGCATTGTTGAGCCGACTGGAGCGAAGGAGGGCATGACCGTCAGAGAACAGCCACGGTTGCATGTGTATCCAGGCACCTTCGGCTTCGTCGCCGTCGACGAATATCTGCTCCGAGGTCAGATAGTGCGCGTTGAGTATGAGCTTGGGGTCCTGGTTTTCCGGCCAGAACCGGTTGAAATGCGCCCTGATCGCATCCTTCCCCTCCGCTCGCCCGAACTGGCCTGTGTAGTATTCGCCGACCCCTTCCCAGACGGCATCGTCGGTGTAGAGATCGAGGACGAGCTCGATACGTTCCTGGTCGCTCACGGCGGGGTACACGGGACACGGGGTGTCGCACAGCATCATGTAGCGTGCCTGTACGCGGCGGATGTCGGCTTCGGCCTCCAGGAGGTCAATCCGGGCGGCGAGTTTTTCGATGATGGAATTGGTGTCTTGCTGCATGGGGACTCCTTGGGTGAGTTATTCGTGGGGGTCTTGTGAAAAGCCTGGTGTTCAGTCGTTCTCGATGCGATGGACAACCGCCTGTGCCAGGGCTATCCAGTCGGTGACGGTCGCTCCGTCGACGCCCTGGGGAAGCTGTGCCAGGCGAAGGGTCATCGTGTGTTCACCGCCCGGATCACGAACGGGAAAGACGATGGATCCGATGTTGTAGCTTTTCCCGGCGGTGATCTCTCTATGGGTGTAGTCCACGGTGGTGCTCCCGATCAGTTCGCGGATGGTTCTCTCCGCGAAGGGAGTCAGGGGGCCTTTCAGGTACTCTTTCGTTGCCTCGATCATCTGCTCGTATGCGGCACTGCCTTCCTCTGGCAGATGGGAGATGACGTACCCGTTGTCGTTCAGCATCTCGAGGCGGCGACAGTGATTCCTGCGTACCTCGTCAGGCGGATCGCCGAGCTTGGCGAGCCACCTGTCGCGGACCTCCTGGGGTTTGTCGAAAAGGTAGGTGTCGCCGATTGGCGGCACGATCGGTACCCGGCTCGCGAACCGGTGCTCCGGTGACACCCCGGGACCCAGTGCCGAATAGACCGTAGCGAACTCATCCTCGCTTAACGCGGCGTACACGATGACTTCACAACCGATCGATTCGGCGAGTTTCTCGAGGTCACTGTCCGCGCCGTGCGCAGCGTGAATAGCGGGAAGCGAGTCATGACGGAGGCGCCCCATCATCGTGGATCCGACGAAACTTCCGTATCCTCCCTGGAAAAAAAGTAGTGGCGCTACTGGATTGGTGACTTCCAGGTCATGCACGCGGCACAGGACGATCCAGTGATCTCCGGCCTCGATGGTCTCGGAGATCGTCGTGTCAATCCAGGCGATGGACTTCTTCAGAATGGGATCCCCGGCCGGTGAAGGGTACCAGTCGATGCCATCGAGTTTGTTCTGCCATCGCTGGGCGATGGACAACATTTCTGACTCCTGCTCCCCTCCGAATATGTTGATGCACAATGAGCGGCATTCCTGCATCTTCTTGAACGTCTTCGATGCTTTCATCGGCATGAATGAGACGAGTGGCGGGTCTAGGGATACCGATGAGAATGTCCCGACCACCATGGCGAGAAGTTCTCCGTCTTGAGCTCGCCCGGTGACAACAGCGACGCCTGTGGGGTAGTGACCCATGGCGTTCCTGAAAGTGCGGGGGTCGAATTGCGTGGAGACGGGGTGATCGCCCATGTCGGTTACTCCTTTTCCTCGGTACCCGGTTTTATGAGCGAGTCCCGGGAGAGTTGTTGTCCGGTTACGACCCAAAACTAGGGCAGGGGTGCCTACGGCACTACAGGGGAAACCTTTAGATAGTGAGGAGGGATGCGCCAGGCGTAATGAGGGTGTCGACGACCGCGGATCGTCATATACATAAGGAAAGGGTAGCCTTTGTTGGTTTGTGCGGGTTACCTTTACCTGCCAAAAGTAGGCAGACCGTGGCGACGTGTAATAATCTTGGATTCCACAAGATCCGTGAGTGATTGCCGTCACATGACGTTCCCGACGGGTGGCGCGGTCACGGAGGCAGGTCTTCGAAGGAAGGAAATCAGCATGACGCTCGCACACCGGACGCAGTCGGTGGAGCACCGTGTGGGAGACATCCACGACGGGAGTGTTTCCGCCCACGACAGTGCAGTTCAGCACCGCCGAGAGATCACGAGGTATGAGCCCCGCCTGAAAGCGTGGGTTGAACTCACAGACCTCGACGAGCGGGACGCCGTTCCCGTAGACGGGCCGTTGGCGGGACTGTCAATAGGCGTCAAAGACATCATTGACGTGCGGGGGCACCCCACGCGGTGTGGCTCGCCGACGTCTGACGCGGCACCGAAGGACCGGGACGCTGCGTGTGTCGCACGCCTGAGAGAACTGGGAGCGGTCGTCCAAGGCAAGACCGTGACCACCGAGTACGGCTACTTTTCACCGGGCCCAACGACCAATCCATTCAATGATCAGGCGACTCCCGGCGGATCGTCGAGTGGGTCCGCTGCCGCTGTCGGAGCCGGTACGATCCCGTTTGCCCTCGGAACGCAGACAGCAGGGTCCCTGACCCGCCCAGCCTCTTTCTGCGGAGTTGCAGGCATGGTCCTTACCCACGGGGCGACGTCCCTTGCCGGCGTCACCGGGTTGAGCGACACATTGGATTCTCTAGGATTCCTCGCCCGTTCCGTCGAAGATCTCGCCTTCGTCCACAGAGCGTTCTTCGACAGTTCAGCGGATGATGCAGTGGATCACGGCGACGTGCTCTCCGCCACCTCCGCTTTCCTCTGGGAAGGGTCCGGGATGCTGAACCTCGACAGCACCATGATGCAGCTTCTTCGGGTGCTGCCCCGGCTACTCGACGAACTCGGTGTCGACTCGTCTCCGCTGGACTGGGACGACCATATTCGAACACTGGTCGACGACCATCGAACGGTTATGGCCTATGAGGCCGCCGCTGGATTGGGCCGGCGGCTCGGCCCGGGGAGGGACGAGGTGAGTTCCCAGCTCCGGCAACTGTTCGACGACGGTGACATGGTCGAGGAACAGGATGTCAGTGACGCCCTGTTCCGTCGGGATGTGTCGCTGACGGCGCTAACTCGTTGTCTCGGGACCACGGGTCTGATTATCGGGCCAGCAGCGAAAGGACCGGCACCGTTGATGACCACCGGGACTGGCTCACCGGAGCTCAGCCGGCCCTGGCAGCTGCTCGGCCTCCCGGTGCTCACGGTGCCCGGTGCACGCACCACCACCGGAATGCCCCTCGGTATTCAGGTCATCGGCCCCAAGGGGAGCGAGGCACTGCTTCTGAGACTCGGGGAGTCTCTGGAGCCGCTACTTCGGGACCTTCCCTCGTTCGGCTCGGCCGACGGAACCCCCACTCTCAAGGAGATGAAATGGTAACCGCGTCAGATACTTTGATCCGCCCACGCCCGATCAACCACCACCGGATGTTCCTCACCTGTTACGGAGACAAGTTCATCTACGGCTGGCACCATGTCGACCTGTTCGTCCACGATGAACTCGGCCGTGAGGTCAACTGGGTTCACTGGACGGTGGAGGCAGACGGGCCGGAAGCTGCGGACGAGTCCGTCCGGCAGGAGGAGCCTGATCTCGTCCGCACCACGCCCTGGGAACACCACGTCAGTGACTTCGGCATGCATTACTGGACCGCAGAGGCCGCGTGGGACTGATGGAGACTGCGCCGGTCGTCTACATCGTCGACGATGATCCAGGTCTGTGCGACTCTGTTGCCTGGCTGTTGGACAGCGCGTGCATAGACAGTGTCGTGTGCCATAGTGCCGCGGAGTTCCTTGGACGGTTCGACAGGACCCGCCCAGCGTGTATCGTCCTCGATGTCCGGATGCCGGAAATGAGCGGTCCCCGTCTCCAGGAGAAGCTCGCCGATATCGCTCCCTATGTATCGATCATTTTTGTGTCCGCGCACGGCGATATCCGTATGTCGGTCGACACCATCAAAGCCGGAGCCCAGGATTTCCTGGAGAAGCCTTATGATCCGCAGAAACTCCTCGATGCCGTGCAACTGGGAGTGGAGAATGCACAGAGGAATTTCGACCGCTACAGGAGTAAGGCAGATGTCTCCAGAAAGGTCGAGATGCTCACTCCACGGGAACGTGAGGTTCTCGCTATGGTGGTGGAAGGGCTACCGAGCAAGTCGATCGGCAGACGCCTCGGCATGAGCGTCAAAACGGTTGATGTTCACCGGACCCGTATCAAGACGAAGACCGGTGCCGACAGCATCGGCACCTTCGTCCGGGACATTCTGCGTTACGACACTCCGCTCTGACCCTTTCACCACATGCGCGACAGCCCCGCGGTGGAACCACGGGGCTGTCTTCGTACCACCAGGCGAGTGCGATGGCATCAGAAGTAGTCGAGGACAAGCTTCGGCGACTTCGACCGGGATATACACACCGCCATGGTCTCATTAGCCTCCCGTTCCGCGGCCGTCAGGACGTTGTCCCGGTGATCAGGGATCCCTTCGAGCACTTCCATGATGCAGGTGCCGCAGATCCCCTCCCTGCAGGACGTGTCGATTTCTGCGCCACCCTCATTGAGTACGTCCACGATGCTCCGGTCCGTGGGGATATCGAATTCCTCGCCCTCGAGTTCCACGACGAATGCCGTGTTCTCTGACGCATCCACCTGCTCGCCGGCATGGAAGTTCTCGAAGTGAATCTCGTTGTCGCGGAACTTCTCGGAGACGATACCGGTGACCTTGTCCATGAATCCCTGGGGACCGCACAGATAGACGTGGCTCCCGGCAGGCGCCTCATCGCGCAGCCGTTCCAGGATTTCGGTCTGATCGTCCCTGCTGATTCCCAGGTGGGCGTGAAGCTTCTCAGGGCATTTCTCCTGGAGGATCGGGAGAAACGCCGCATCTTCCTCCGAGGATGCGAAGTAGTGGAGTTCGAAGCTGATGTCACGGACATCCATGTACCGCGCCAGGCTGTGCATGGGGGTGATACCGATTCCTCCGGCGATGAGAATGTGGTGGGTCGCCTCCTCAGCCATACCGATGAGGTTCCGGGGTTCAGATATCTTGAGTCGGTCGCCGACCTTCAGGGTGTGCAGGGCGGCTGATCCGCCCCGGGAGTCGTCCTCGCGTTTCACCGCGACTACGTAAGCGTCATCTCCGTCCGGACGACCGCACAGCGAGTACTGTCTCGTGATGGCGGTCGGCCCCTCGACATCGATGTGTGCTCCCGGGGTGTAGTGCCCTATCGGGGTGCCGTCTGGCATGCTCAGGTAGATGGAGATGATGGTCGGTGTCTCGTGGACGATGTCCGCCACGACGACTTCCTTGAGTCCCATGGTTCTTCCCTGTCGTGATTGTGCGGTGAAGCGGAAGCGCCTTACCGGAGGTACAGTCCCCCGTTGATGTCCCAGCAGGCACCCGTGACGAAGTAGGCGTTCGGCTGCGTCAGCAGTGACACGGTGTCCGCGATGAATTCGGGGCTGCCCAGCCGGTGGACAGGAATCCCCTCGACGATCTGATCCATCTTGTGGCCCACGGTGTCGTGCACGATAGAGACGTCGTGGGGGCCGGGGGAGATGGCGTTGACGGTCACCCCTGACGCAGCGAGTTCCTTGGCGAAGATCTTCGTCGTCGTCAGGATGGCGCCTTTGGAAGCCGCGTAATGTGCTCCGGTCGCGGTGCCGCCGTTCTGGCCGGCGAGGGATGCCTGATTGACGATGCGCCCGTAACCGTGTTCCGCCATGGCAGGGCCGAACACCTGACAGCCGAAGAAGATGCTGTTGGCATTCGTTGTGAGTACCTCGTCGAACTCGTCGGTGTCCAGCTCAAACACGTCGGCGGCGCGGGTGACCGCCGCATTGTTGACGAGGATCGTCGGAGTTCCCCAGACATCGGTGACTCGGTCGAGAGCGTTGGTGAACCCCTCCTTGCGGGAGACGTCGAGCTCGACCGCGAGCGCGGAGGAACCGTCGGGCGAGAGCTCGCTCGCGAGTGCCGTCGTCTTCTCCATATTGCGTCCGGTGACGACCACCTTGTGTCCGTCGGCGTGGAGACGACGCGTGATGAAGCTGCCGAGCCCGCCGGCCGCGCCGGTCACCAGTGCTACTCCGGGGCGGGTGCGTGGTGCGTTGTCGGTCATGTCTGTCAGGACCTTTCTAGATCAGGAAGCCGGCGGCGCCGATGGCGTCCTGGCTGTCGATGAGACGGGCGACCTTCTGGACAATGAGATCGGTGCCGTTGTGACCGTTGGCGGCCAGCCGGATCCGGTGGGTCATCTCGGCGCCCAGGTTCCGGGTTTCATTACGTTTGTGTGCGGTGATGATCTGTGCCGAACGGATCACGACATCACTGTCCGACACCTCCAGGACCTCGAACCGGGAAACCGTGCGGACGGTGGTCGCCGCTGCAACCGCGCTGGGTGAGAACCCTTGGATAAGCCGCTCGACGCGAAGGTGCCGCAGACGGGCGTCGTCGTAGATCATGTTCAGTGAGTTCTCGAAGTCCTCCGTCTCCGGATCGACGGGAACGATGTAGTATCCGTCGTCGCTGAACAGCTTCTCCCAGGTGGGGTAGTCCTTGCGGTCGAGAAGCGCCGCTTCATGCCAGATCAGCTCGATTGCGCTCTGGACACGGACATCAGAGAGAAAGGGGGACACCGGACGCACCACGGTGTCAGGCGTCTGGGTTGTCGTCTGAGTTGTCTGCGTCGTCATTGCTCATCATCCTCTTCCACATGTAGTACGCCTCACGCATGCCCGTTTCGTCGGTGACGTGTGAGGTCGGCCAGTTCTCGTTGTCGGTGGTGTACTCGCGACCGAGTCCACGATTGATCATGATCGGCATCGACGGATTGCCGCCTGCCCCGATCTGGACGCGGTCCCACCCCTCGGAGTCGTCCGGGCTGCCGAATCCGAAAGGCCCCTGGAAGTGCTCGTGGATTCGGAGACGTTCGCGGTTGACCGACTCCGGGCCTCCGTCCATCCCCAGGGCCATGTGCCAGATCTCCGTTTCGTTGACGGAGATGGGGATAAGCACCCGGAAGAATGCCGATGACATGGCGATGTTGGGGAACATGTTCAGGTTGAAACCGCAGCCGTGCATTGACCGCATATAGCGTCGGATTCTCTCGGGGCTTTCTCCGGCTTCCTCGAGTTCCTTGACGATGTGATTGAACCGCGGTTGGATCTCCTCGGTTCCGTCGTCCTCATCAAGATCCATGTGAGCGGTGGCCATGACGCTCACACTGTGCCCGTGGCCCAGGGCGTGGGTTTCTGCGGCCGGGTCATCCATGAAAGACATCATGTCGGCTGTCTCGGAGTCGACGGAGGCCATCCACGACTTGTGGACCATCGGGAAGTGGTAGCCGTCCGTCGTGTTCTCGAGCTGGATCTTCCAGTTGCCCTTGAACCGGAACTTGTGGGTACCGATGACCTTGCAGGGGAAACCGTTGGTCTGCTTGAAAAAACGGTCCATCCAGATCTTTGCGTCCCCGAGGTAGTCCTCGAGGGGTTCTACATCGTCGTTGAAGGTGGCGAAGATCATCCCGAGGTAACTCTCGGTGCGCAGTTTCTGCAGCCCGAAGTCCTTCTTGTCGATCAACCCCTCATATCCGTCAGGGTAGGGAATACCACGCAGTCGCCCGTCATGGGTGTACGACCAGTTGTGGTAGGGGCAGGTGAAGCCGTTGGCCTTGCCACTGCGCTGATCGCAGACGGTCGCACCCCGGTGCCTGCAACGGTTGAGCAAGGTGTTGAAGTTTCCCTTGCGGTCACGGTTGACGATGACCGGCTGGTCACCCACCCACGTGGTCTTGAATGAGCCGGACTCGGGGATCTCACTTTCGTGCGCCACCCACACCCAGGTGCGGTAGAAGATCCTCTTCATTTCCTCGCGGAAGATGTCTGGGTCGGTGTAAAGCTGGCCCGCCACCCGGTCATCTTCGACGAGGGCGGCGAAGTTGTTGCGCGAGCTGCTGGGGATCCGTGTGGGGATAGTCATTGGTAGGTCCTCTCTCAGGCGTCGTCAGAGTGTGACGTCATCGCGGATGGTCAGTTCCCTGCCCATGCGGGCCTCGATGGTGAAGTAGCGCCACAGAGCATGGTCCTCAACCATCACGGTCCGCAGGAGGTTGCATGCGTCCTTCACCGTCGGCTGGTCCCGGACATCGGCCAGGATGTAGAACGTCCAGGGCCAGCCGGTCGACGGCCCGACCATGTGGGCGTCGTCGTCGAAGGTCCCGATGATGTCGACCCCGTCAATGTCACGGAGCTGGGTCAGAAACGTCTGGGTAGCGATCCAGACCTTGCCGATGTCGTCCTTCGGCAGATCGAAGAAGTTCTGGTTGTTTCCGACGCAGAACAATGTGCGGAGCTGTGAATCCGTCATGATCTCTCTTCTCGGTAAAAATTCTGGTTGGTCAGGGGAAACTGGGGATCGTCGCTTCCAACCCCAGGAGCAGTGCTCCGCCGGCCTCGAAGGTGTTCTCCTGGAGCATCGCGTGCTGTGCGGGAACGAGCCCGTCCTGGAGGAAACGTTGCAAGGGATGTCCATTGAAGATGGCTCCGGTGCCGGCAAGGTCGAACGCGGTCATCGCTGCCTCGCGACCTACTTGGGCGGCATGCGATGCGGCAATCCGCAGCAGCGCCTGGTCCTCAACGGTGATGTCGTCACCTGTGACCGCCTTGTCCCAGACGGTTTCCGTGGTCTCGTAGAAGAATGCCCGGGCGGAACGCAGGTTCGCTTCGGCGTGTGCGAGCCCGAGCTTGTAGACAGGACGGTTCCCCTTGGCCGGGCCGCCGGTGACCGATGCGTTCGCAGAACCGGTGTCACGGACGAAGTCGAGTGCGCCCCGACCGGCTCCCAGTGCGGTCACCGCCAGAACCTGCGCGGCATAGGCGAGCGCCGGATACCGGGTCAGGGGCTCATCAACCGTCGGAGTTCCTCCTCGGATGAAGGTAAGTTCGTCGGGAATGAACAGGTCAGTAACCCGGACATTGTGCGAACCGGTCGACTTCATGCCGGCTACGTCCCAGTTCTCGACGATCTCGACGTCTTCGGGGTGGACGAGTGCAGTCAGCGGACGCCCCGCTGTCTCCGGGCCACCGCGCAGCCCGATTCCCAGAATGTCCGCCCCTTTGCACCCTGACGCGAAGAACCAGGTCCCGTTGGCGATCCAACCGCCGTCGACTTTCTCCGCCTCAATCATCGGGAACATGCCGCCGGCGAAAACGACGTCGACACTCTCTGCATAGAGGTTTTCCTGAGTTTCATAGGGTAGGGCGGAGAAATATGTCAGCGCCGAGCCGAAACTGGCGACCCAGCCGGTAGAGGGATCGATGGCGGAGATTTCTTCGATCTGGCGCATGAACTCGGCAGGAGGCTGGGGTTCACCGCCGAAGGTCGCAGGGGTCGAGGCCCTGTACAGGCCGGCCTTGACGAGGAGGTCGACATAGTCTTTGGGTACGTGTCCGAGCTGTGTGAACTCGTCTCTCCGCTCACGGAGCACGGACAGTGCGTGATCGAACGCAGCCTGGCGTTCCGGGCCTGCAGGAGCAGCCTGGGTGGTGAATCGAACTCGGTCGAGTAGCACTAGTCCTCCAGATGTCTCTGTGAATTATCCACCTCTGACGTTATGTTTTCGCCGAGCCGCCTGACTATCGGTAAATCCCGTGCCCCGGGTACAGGAATCTTTATTCGCGGTTGCTTCTTCGGGTCTTCCAGCAGTTTTCCCGCACACCTATAGTGGTCACCATGGAATTTGACGCAGAGAGCTTCCGCCTTCTGGCGGACAGCTCATCTAATGGATGGCTGGTCCACGACGCGAAGTCGAAGAGCATCCTCTGGGCGAACCGGACAGCGTGCATGGAGTTCGGCTACTCGGTCGAGGAACTGCGGTCACTGAAGGCGCATCACATGAGTTCACAGGATCCGCGCTACCGGCGGGCGATGGGCACGGCGTGGTTGCAGGCAGCAGTGGTTTACGGAAGCAACAAGAGGCTCTGGAAATACGCGAATCGTGACGGGGGCGAGTTCATGACGGACGCAGTCGCCACCTTGGTCACCCTCTCCGGAGCCGGGGAGACGGGCAAGGAGCCTGCAGAGTCAGGGGAGTCTGTGGATGTCATCCTCGTGGAGTTCCGTGTGATACGCGAGGCGGAGGTGGTACCGGATTCCAGCAAATGGGTGGAAGACTCCCTTGATCGGCTGATGCTTCACACGTCATCCGGGATGATGCTGCTCGACCGGGACTACCGGGTGGAGGACGTGTCGCCTTTCGCTGCGAAGCTCGTGGGGTCATCGGTGGAGGAGATGCTCGGAAAGCGGCTTGATGAACTTGCCGACATCGATACCCCGTTGGACGATATGTTCATTGTCGCGGAAATGAGCAAGCCCGACGGAGCTGTGACGATCCGTATGAGGGTCTCCAGCAACACCGGTGAAGTGCGCTGGTTGGCAGGAATCCTCGACAACGTCGTCCTTGACGGCAGCTGCATCCGCGTGCTGACTGTCAGGGACATCTCCAGCAAGGTCGAGTGGGAGCGGCGCAATGCGTACCAGGAGAAGAACCTGCAGTACATGAGTCGTTACAACGCCATGGGGGATATGGCGATGATTCTCGCGCATGATCTCGGGCAACCGATCGCCGCAGCGACGAACTATCTTGACGGCGTTCGTCGCAGGCTGAGCCGGCACCACAGTGAGGTTCAGGACCTTGACTACGGGTTGGATCAGGCACGGTCCCAGTTGGGGCGGGTGTCCGACATCGTGTCGTCAGTAAAAAAGTATGTTCGGCGTATCGAGAACGTCAGTACGGTCGTCGATCTCAACGAGGTTGTGGAGGAAAGCCTCTATTTCGTGCGACTGCGTGCGGAGGACAAGGGTGTGGAAGTGATCGCTGACCTGTGCGGTGACCGACCGACCATGGTCGGTGAAAGCGTGTTGATCGGGCAGGTCATCATCAACATCTGTGTCAATGCCATTGACGAGGTCAGCTTGCCCACGACCGACGAGAAGTACATGGTCGTCTCCACGGAGGTCACCGGTGGCACGGCGTCCGTCGTCGTCCGCGACCGGGGGAGAGGAATGTCCCGGGAACCAGCGGACATGCTTGCCGCCGGCGCGTTCTCGTCGAAGACCGACGGTTCAGGTATCGGACTGGTGATCTGTGAACATATCGTCCAACGTCACGGAGGGAACATCACATACGAACCCAATGAGCCGTGTGGGACTGCCGTACGTATCAGTTTCCCGTTGAGTGAGGTGCACATCCAGGGGTAGGGGATTCCCCGAATGCACTAAAGATGAGTCACTGAGCTGTTGTCACTCGAGGTGTCGGGAACCACAGTAGAGGCCACATACACAGGCACAAGGAGACCAGAATGCCGGACAACAACGAGAGCTCGATCGCGTTCAACCACGTGACGCTGGGGCAGCGGGTCCTGTTCGGTTACGGACGGGCCCGGTCGAATCTTGCTGACGAGGTCGCCCGTTTGAATGCCTCAAGAATTATGGTGATCGCCGCGGAGCGTGAACGTCATCTTGCACAGGAAGTGGCGGGGGACCTGGATGTGTCGGTATGGCACACCGAGGTGACCATGCATGTGCCGGTGGAGACTGCCGAAGCGGCACGTGACGCTGCCCGGGATGCCGACGTAGACGTGCTCGTATGCGTCGGTGGCGGATCCACCACGGGTCTGGCCAAAGCCGTGGCGTTGACCGAGGGGCATCCTGTGATCGCGGTTCCAACCACCTATGCAGGCTCCGAGGCCACGAATGTGTGGGGGCTGACTGAGAGCAGTCGTAAGACAACCGGGGTATCCGACTCCGTACTCCCGGTGACCGTGATCTACGATGCGCAGCTCACGATGTCACTTCCCGTGGAGATGTCGGTGGCATCCGGCCTCAACGGCCTCGCCCATTGTGTGGATTCACTCTGGGCGCCGCGGGCCGATCCGATCAACGCCGCCATGGCGACCGAAGGAATCCGTGTTCTCGGTGAAGGGCTTCCAATGATCGTCGAGGATCCTGCATCAGTCGCAGGGAGGGACCGGATGCTCTACGGTGCCTACCTGTCGGCAGTCGCTTTCGCGTCCGCGGGTTCCGGCCTCCACCACAAGATCTGTCACGTGCTCGGGGGCACGTTCAACCTGCCTCATGCACAGACCCACGCCGTTGTCCTGCCGTATGTCCTGGCATTCAATGCCCCGCATGCCCCCACCGCAGACGCGAGGATCGCGCGTGCACTGGGAGCCGACGAAGCGACGGCGGGACTTGCTGCCCTGAGACAACGAGTCTCCGCTCCACGGAGGTTGTCCGACTACGGATTCAGGGCCTCGGACATACCTTCCGCAGTCGAGGTCATCCAGCAGCAGATTCCGGAGGGCAATCCGCGTCCGGTCACGGAAGCCGCACTGACCACACTGCTACGCGCTGCCATGGACGGCAGTGATCCCAAGACCTTGATGTAGAGGAGTGAACGCTATGACCACAAGTGAACGTCACCCGGGACACGCCCCCGGCGAGCGTCAGGCAGCGGTCGAGGAAGATCTCCTTGATCGTGTCCTTGATTCGTTCTCCGACTGTTCCGATCCACGGTTGCGCGAGCTCATGGAGGGAGCTGTCCGTCACCTTCACGCATTTATCCGGGAAGTCCGGTTGAGAGAGGAGGAGTGGAAGTACGCCATTGACTTCCTCACTGCTGTCGGACACATCACGGATGACACCCGACAGGAGTTCATTCTGCTCTCCGACACGCTCGGGGTCTCCATGCAGACGATCGCTGTCAACAACGAGGCATACCGGAACGCGACGGAAGCCACGGTGTTCGGCCCCTTCTTCGTCGACGATGCTCCCGAGGTCGCCCTCGGCGGTGACATCTCCGCTGGTGCCGTCGGTGAGCCGGCCTGGATCGAAGGGACGGTAACGGACACTGACGGTAGGCCGGTGCCAGGGGCCAGGATAGAGGTATGGGAATGCGATGAGGACGGCTTGTACGACGTACAGTACGGCGACGGTCGGACGGCAGGACGGGCCTGCCTCTACAGCGATGACGACGGTGGTTTCAGGTTTTGGGGGCTCACCCCGGTACCGTATCCGATCCCGCACGACGGGCCGGTGGGAAAAATGCTCAGCGCCGTCGGTCGGTCTCCGGTGCGCGCTGCACACCTCCATTTCATGGTGACGGCACCGGGGCTCCGTACCCTCGTGACCCATATCTTCGTCGAGGGGGATCCGCAGTTGGATATCGGTGATTCGGTATTCGGCGTGAAAGAAAGCCTGGTTAAGACCTTCCGCAGGCAGTCTCCGGGAACTCCTGCCCCCGACGGGCGGCAGCTGGACGACAGAGAGTGGACCCGTGCACGTTTCGATATTGTTCTCGCGCCAGAAGAAATCACGACGTGACGTGTAGGGTAGGGAGTCGAAAACAGGGGTGGGGAAACCTTTACCTGCATGAGGGATCTGCGTAGGAGAAGGTTGTGCTTTGATCCTCGTCGGGGAATTTACGACCGGAACTATATGGCGTATGAACTGCTGTTTTCGTTATGACTGAAAGTATTGACGGGAAATGTCACGTCGCTGTGTAGAGGTTTCCTTTCATTGACTGGGGCTGTGTCGTGCACCACAGTGGAAAATGTTCCACCTGCAATAGCACCACCACTGAGGAGAGGCCATGACTACGGGAACAGACAACCCCACCGCCCACGGATCCGGAAATGCCGCGACGGACAAGTTCAAGAAAAATCGGGTGAGTTCCGACACCTCCCGGGAACGGGCGAATGCGATCTACAAGGATCTTCTTGGCGCGATCGGGGACGTCGCACGCAAGCACGAGGTGACCTACGACGAATATGCGGTCGTCAAACAGTGGATGATTGACGTCGGAGAGTACGGGGAGTGGCCACTGTGGCTTGACGTCTTCATCGAGCACGAAATTGAGGAAATCAACTACAACCGCCACGGGTACACCGGGACCAAGGGGTCCATTGAAGGGCCGTACTATGTTCCGGATGCGCCCGAGCTGCCGTCACACTGTGAGATGCCGATGCGGGACAAGGACAAGGCAGCCACACCGCTGATCTTCCGGGGACAAGTCAGTGACATCGACGGCAATGGTCTGGCGGGCGCGCATCTCGAACTCTGGCATGCTGACGAGGACGGCTACTATTCCCAGTTCGCTCCCGGTATCCCTGAGTGGAATCTCCGCGGCACAATCGTCGCTGATGACGAAGGCAAGTACGAGATCAAGACGCTCCAGCCTGCTCCGTACATGATTCCTCATGATGGTCCGACCGGGTGGTTCGTCGAGTCCTATGGTGGTCATCCGTGGCGCCCGGCGCATCTGCACCTGCGGGTCACCCACCCCGGTTACCGGGAGATCACCACGCAACTGTACTTCAAGGGCGGAAAATGGATTGAGAACGATGTCGCTACCGCCGTGAAGCCGGAGCTTCTCCTGGATCCGGCTACCGAGGGCGACATGAATGTCGTCGACTACAGCTTCGCGCTGGACAAGGAGGACTGAGGACGTGGCGAAGCCGGGCTTGACCATCGAACGGGTCGAGACGCGCATTCTTGACGTGCCGTTGATCCGACCGCACGGGTTCGCCACCACAACCGCCACTGAGCAGTCGATCCTGTTGGTGAGTGTCACCACCAGGGACGGGGTGACCGGGTTCGGCGAAGGCGTCGTGCCCGGTGGACCGTGGTGGGGCGGTGAGTGTGTCGAGACGATGAAACCTCTCGTCGACGCGTTCATTGCACCGGTGATGATCGGCCGACGGGTGGACGAACTCGTCGGGATCTTGTCCGACATCGAGAAGGTCGTCGCCAATGCACGGTTCGCCAAAGCGGCCTGTGATGTTGCTATGCATGATGCGTGGGCGAGGTCCCTAGAGGTTCCGGTCCGAGACCTGCTTGGTGGTCAGTGCCGTGATTCCGTCGATGTCACCTGGGCACTCGGAGTGCTTCCGGTGGAAACCGCCGTTGCTGAGATCGAGGAGCGCATCGCCTCCCACGGGCACCGTAGTTTCAAACTGAAGATGGGGGCGGGGGACCCCGCGCGAGACATTGACCGATTGGTCTCCCTGGCTTCAGAGGTCGGTGACCGGGTGTCGCTGCGTATCGACGTCAACGCCCGGTGGGACCGGATCACAGCGCTGACACACCTGCCACGGCTAGCGGAGGCAGGTTACGATCTTTTCGAGCAGCCGACTCCTGCACATGATCTGGCGACGCTCCGAGAAATCACCCGACGTACCGGTGTGCCCGTGATGGCGGACGAATCGGTGTGCAGCCCAGCTGACGCCCTCGCCGTCGTCAGAGCAGAAGCGGCAGATGTCATCGCCGTGAAGACGACAAAGCTGGGCGGACTGCGGGAGTCGTTGAAGACTGCGGCTGTTGCGGAGTCCGCGGGCCTGGCTTGTCACGGTGCCACCAGTCTGGAAGGGCCTTTTGGTACAGCGGCGTCCCTGCAGTTTGCCTGCGCGGTGCCGGCGGTGAGCTGGGGTAGTGAACTCTTCGGCCCTATGTTGTTGCGGGAATCGTATACGACGACCGACCTGGTCTACGCAGACGGGAAGGTCAGCCTGCCGGACGGTCCCGGCCTCGGCCTTAAACCGGACTGGTCGGCCATCAACCGCTTCACCCGTGAATGAGAAACACCACCGACTACACCAAGGAGGCCGACCATGGCCATGTTTCTCGTCCGTATGGACGTGTCAATCCCGTATGACCTGGATCCTGATACCGCTGCAGAGACGATTGCGCGGGAGAAGGAGTATTCCCAGGACCTGCAGCGCCAGGGGGTGTGGCACAGCATCTGGAGGATCGCCGGCGAGTACTCGAACTACTCGGTGTTCGAGGTGTCAGATGCTGATGAACTGCACGACATTCTCTGGAACCTGCCGCTGTTCCGGTTCATGTCCTGCACCGTGACCGCATTGGCGCACCATCCGTCGGACATTATGCCTCGTGAGTCTGGAAGGGCGGACGAATGACCGCCGGTGCACCACAACCCCTTTTCCCGTTCTCGGCAGTTGTCGGCCAGGATGATCTCCGGCTCTCCCTGATCCTCACCGCGATCTCACCACGTATCGGCGGTGTGGTCGTCAGAGGTGAGAAGGGGACGGCGAAGACCACGACGGTCCGTGCGTTCGCGTCACTGCTGGGTGATGCTCCGTTGGTGAACCTTCCTGTCGGCGCCACAAAGGACAGGGTCGTCGGCTCTCTCGACATGGAGACGATTCTCACCACCGGTAGAGCGGAGTACCGGCCCGGACTCCTCGCACAGGCGCACGGTGGAGTTCTCTACGTCGATGAGGTTAACCTGCTGGCGGATCATCTCGTGGATGCGTTGTTGGATGCTGCTGCCTCGGGGAGGGTGACTGTAGAGCGTGACGGAATCTCGCACAGCTCGCCGGCGAGTTTCGTTCTGGTCGGCACAATGAATCCCGAGGAGGGGGAATTACGCCCTCAGTTGTTGGATCGGTTCGGCCTGGCTGTGGATGTCGCCGCATCGACGCAGCCGGAGACGCGGGTGGAGATTATTCGTCGTCGACTCGCGTTCGAAGACGACCCCCACATGATGATGGCGCAGTGGGAGGGGGAGGATCTGCGGATCGCAGACAGGATCAGCCGGGCCCGCCGTCTCATCGGTGAGGTAGTCCTGCCGGACGCCGTCTTGAACCACATTGCCTGGCTATGCTCCAGGATCGATGTCGACGGGATGCGCGCAGATCTTGTGATCACCCGCACCGCAATCGCGCATGCGGCATGGGAGGGCCGGCGACGGGTGCTCGACATCGACATCGATGTTGCCGCGCGGCTTGCTTTGCCGCATCGCCGCCGCCGGCAACCGTTCGAGGCTCCGGAGATGGAGGAACGGGAGGTCCGTGAGACCCTCGAAGAAGCGCGGCGATTCTTCGAAGAGAATGATGATGGAGGACCGGCGAGCGAATCCACCGATGAGGAAACCGGTGCCGAGGTACTGGTCGACAGTGACATCCCGTCCGATGACCAAGCGACGCAGGGTGCTTCACAGGCACGCCCGCAGCCGACCGGGAAGGCAGGTACCGCCGGCACCGGCGAACCCTTTCGATCCGCGGGTGTTCCGCCTGGACCGCACCGGACGTGAGGACGCCCCTACGGGTCGTCGCTCGCTGGCACATACGCCTCACGGTGCCGATATCCGTGCCACATCCGGCGGGCACGGGATAAACCTGCTGGGTACACTGATGGCCGCGGCTGAGCGGGGCGCCGCGGTGAAAGATGACCTGGTGGAACTCCATGCTGATGACCTGAGAGGGTCGTTGCGACGAGGACGGGAGTCCAACCTCATCGTGTTCGTCGTGGATACGTCCGGGTCGATGTCCGCTCGGTCACGGGTCCGCGCTGTCACTGGTGCGGTGACTTCTATGCTCACCGACGCGTACCAACGACGGGACAAGGTTGCAGTCATCGCCGTCAACGGTGCGCAGCCGACATTGGTGCTTCCCCCGACCGGTTCAGTGGACGTTGCACGACGTAGGTTGGACACTATGCCGGTAGGAGGCCGTACTCCACTGGCCGAAGGTTTGTTGATGGCCCTGGACCTTCTGGAGCAGGAACACCGTCGCGAACCGGGGCGTCGTGCCCTACTGGTGGTGATGACAGATGGCGAGGACACCTCCGATGCCGGAACATCGGGGGTCGTCACTGCGTGTCGACGTATTGTCCGTGCCGGGCTGTCGGGAAATCTCGTCGTCGACTGCGAAGGAAGAATGAAAGTGAGAAAGAAACTGGCGTATCCCTTGGCGGAACAGCTCGATGCGCCATGTGTCCGTCTGTCGGAGATGAACTCCGACAACCTGAGGTCGGAAGTCAGGTTATGAACGGTGGCTGGTGCCGGGGAAAGGCCTGTCAGTCAGCCGTTGTAAACCTTAGGCACGGCGACCGCCTTCAGACCTTCGGCGCCGAACTCCAACCCGTAGCCGGACTGTTTGATGCCACCGAAGGGGATCCGCGGGTCGGGTTTCGCATGTCCGTTGATCCAGACGGTGCCGGCGCGGACCCGGCGGGCAACCGCCAGTGCCCGGTCGCGGTCGGCGGACCACACGGACGCTCCCAGTCCCACCTCGAGCGAATTCGCGAGGTCGACTGCCTCGTCGATGTCCTCGACGCGGACGATCGGCAGTGCAGGACCGAACTGCTCTTCGGTGACTAACGGATTATCTGCGGATATGTCCGCGACGATGGTCGCCGGATAGAAGTTTCCGGGTCCGTCCACTGGATCACCGCCAGTCAGAATCCGTGCGCCGCTCTCCCGCGCAGCATCGACCAGTTCAGACACGATGTGATACTGCGCCGGGTTCTGCAGCGGCCCGAGGACATTGTTTTCGTCGGTACCGGGGCCCATCGGGACAGCCGCAGCAATGTCTGCCAGGGCCGTGCAGAGTTCATCGTAGACAGGAGCTGCAGCGTACACCCTTTTAACCGCCGCGCAGGTCTGCCCGGTGTTGATGAACGCTCCCCAGAAGAGATCCTCAGCGATCGCTTTCGGATCGCAGTCGTCCAGGATGATCGCCGGGTCATTGCCACCGAGTTCCAGAGTGAGTCGCTTGAGAGTGGATGAGCCGGCCGCGGCGATCGCACGACCGGTGGCGATGGATCCGGTGAACATGATCTTTCCGATGTCGGGATGCTCACTCAGTCGCGCGCCGACCTCACGGTCGCCTGAGACCACCTGCAGTACACCCTCCGGGAGCACCTCATTGATGACATGAACCAGCGACAGAACGCTGAGGGGAGTGTATTCCGACGGTTTGACCACGGCGGTGTTGCCCATGCGCAGCGCGGCCGCGAACTGCCATACGGTGATCATCAGCGGCCAGTTCCAGGGGCCGATCGCCCCGACGACACCGATTGGTTCATATGACATGGTGGCGCGGGCATCGTCGTCATCGACAAGGGTGTCCTGGGGGGTATCAAAACCGGCGGTTGCGCGCAGCCAGTCACTGCACATTCCGACCTCCATACGGGCATTCGGGCCGTTGAGTGGTTTTCCCGATTCCCGCGTAAGAAGCTGGGCGAGGTCCTCTGCTCGCCCGTCGACGGCTGCGGCCGCGGCTACGAGAAGCCTTGAACGCTCATCATGCCCCACGACATGCCATGCAGGCTGGGCTGCTTTCGCTGCAGCAACAGCCGCATCCAGGTCATCTGATGATTGCTGGGGGGCGTAGCCGATGATTCTTCCGGTGGCGGGGTCGGGGACTCCCCGACCTTCGGTGGCGCCGGCTCCGACGGCGTCCAGTAGGTCTGTGTACATGTCCACTCCTTCTCAAGTCAGTGCGAAATTGTTCGGGACGGCCACTGTGGCTTTTCGCCTAACCGCGTGGTGGAGTCCATTGTGCCGGGTGGTGAGACTAAGGAATTGCTTTATTGTGCAGGCTTTTTGTTCTGTAGTGTACGCCAGTCGTTTTAGGCTTAAAGGTGTCCGGAACGACGTACCTGGACGCAGACGCCCCGCAGCAGGAGGAAGAGATGACGACCGGCGTGGAGACGACACGATCACACGATTTCATGCAGTGGACGGAATTGATCAGCCGCAACTTCAGTGGTATCCGGGTGAGTAGTCCGTCCCCAGGATTTACTGCTCAAGCACGACATCTGCACCTGGGAGATGTCGAACTTTTCGACATGCTCACCGATGCCCATACCGTCGGCCACCCGAACATCACGGCGGTGGGGCCCGTTCATCCGCCGGGCGGAGAAGGGCGGGGGACCCCGATGTGCAAGCTCAGCCTCCAGTTGGAGGGGCGCTGCGTACTGTCGCAGGACGGACGTACCTGCGAACTACGTCCTGGGGATCTCGCTCTCTACACCGGTGACCGCGAGTACAACCTGGAGTTTCCGGAACGGCAGCGTAGTCTCGTGGTGTTCTTCCCCCGGTCCTACATCCAACTGAGAGACGATGAGATTGAGACTGTAACGGCAACACCGATCTCCCATGATGAAGGGCTGGGGAAAGTTGCTGTCCCGTTGTTCCGGCAGCTGGCGGGAAATCTCGATGAACTCCGTGGAGCACACGGCCAGTCTCTTATCCGTTCATCACTCGACGTTCTCGTTACGGTGCTTGCTGATCATGCACAACGTGGTGGGAGTGATGCGACGGGAGAGGCCGCGCCCTCCGTTGTTTTTCATCGTGCCGTGAACTTCATCGACGCCAACTTGGCCGATCCGGAGCTGTCGCCGGGTACTGTAGCGCGTGAACTCTATGTCTCAGTCCGGAGCCTGCACACTCACTTTGCCGAACAGCAGCTCACCGTTGCCTCCTATATCCGGTCCCGGAGGTTGAGCGCGATCCATTCCGATCTTGCCGACCCGCAATTGCGGGGTGAGACGGTCCAGGCGATCAGTGCCCGCCACGGCCTCTTCGACGCCTCACATGTCTCCAAGGCATTCCGCTCCGAGTACGGTGAGTCACCGCGCGCCTACCGCACGCGGTTGCACCGGTGACGCTCGATCCCGGTAAGCGCTCAGCTGAGTTCGCGTATAACACTGCGGGCCGTCGACACACCCATCTCCAGTGCTCCGTCGACGCATACACCCCGCCATCCGTTCGCCCAGTCGGATCCCGCGAAGTGGAGACGGGTGCCTGTGTCCCGGAAGTGGTGCCAACTGTCGGTGAACTGGCCCTTGCGAGGTGTCGCCCACGCTTGTCCGCTCCACCGGTCGGACACCCAGTCATGGCCAGTACATTCCGTGACTTCCAGTTCGGGGAGCCAGTGGTCGATGATCTGCTGGCCACAGGCGGGGTCATTGAGATCGAGCTTGTCATGGTACGCACCGAATCCGACGATGATGGTGGAGTCATCGGTGAAGACCTCGGACCGCAGCATGTTGATCGGCGCCGGTTGCGGGGCCATGCCCATGACGTTGTGATGACCTTTAACCTTGATCCAGATCTTAGCTCCTGTGGAGTTCCATTTCTCGTCGACGACCTTGCTCATCTTTTCGGGGAGTGGAGGATTGAACTTCACGGTTCCCAGGGCCCCTACCGGAACTGTCATGATGACTGCGTCACATGCGATCTTCTCTCCATTGGAGAGCGTGACTGTTGCGCCAGTTGTTGTGTGGGCGACGTCCGAGACTGGTGTTGATAGCCGAACCGGGGACCTCAGGTCGCCGGCGATCCCCTCGTAGAGGCCTTTCATTCCATTGTTTAGTTTGTATCCGAGAGTCTGAGCATCGACTGCAGCCATATTATGGTCACACAGGGCAGCCCACTGCTTGGCCATCAGCGACGAGCCTTCCCGCGGTTCTCCGATGAATCCACCGGACCAGTATGCGTCCGTCAGATCAATCTCTTCTTGGGAGAAATCTCCGTCAGAGAGCTCGTCGAAGACACTCTTCCAGTCAGCTTCAATGAATTTTTCTCGGAGGTCCGGGTCGTCTAGGGCGGAGAGTTGTTCGTAGGGGTTCGGGAAGAACTCCCGCGAACCCTCGTATATCCGGTTCATTGCTCGGACACGTTTCTGGTCGACTTCTTCTTCGGTCCCGGAGTGAATCTCGCCGGCGCTGATCCAGTAGGCGGTGTCCACGTGCGGGCTGGGATAGATTTCCTGACCGTAGCGGGTGATCTCTGACCAGATGTGCGGTTGGTGCCAGTGAACCCATGTGGCACCGAGCTCCAGCTTGGCGCCCATGCGTTCATCGGTCCATGCACGTCCGCCAATACGGTCGCGGGCTTCAACGACGTCGACCTCGATTCCTGCGAGCTGCAATTCACGAGCAGCAACCAGACCAGCGAATCCTGCTCCTACAACGACTACTTTCTTGTTCATGGAGTTCTCCTTGTTTATAAGCTTCTACGTACTTTTTCAGGGGTGAGAGGCTGAGACGGATCACCTCACCGCCGTCGCCGTCTCCAGCGGTTCCGGTCGTGTCTCCGGATGGTGTGGAAGGGCATCCATGTCGACGGTCTCATTGGGGAATCGCAGGGACCAGAGTGCACCCATGATCCCCGCGCCGATGATGATGCCGGGCATGATGAAGACCAATGCGCGGGGAGATTCCTCACCGATCATGATGTCGAAGTTGACGAGGATGAGGATCGCGACGATCAGCATCGATACAGCTGACACCGCTGGTGCGATGACCCGAGTGAATACGCTGAAACCGTGGTCATCTCGGCGGAACCAGACCAGTACTGCACATGAAGTGACGGCGAGCAGGAAGACGAGACCGAATGCCGCAGCTGTCGAGAACCACGTGAAAAGCGTGATGACCGGGAAGAGCTCTCCCAGCTCGGATCCACGACCGGCAACAGCGAAAACGACGACGATGATGACGCCGATTGCGGATTGTGTGACGGAGCCGGCGATCGGCGCCCCGTTTCGGCCCGGTGTCCCTAAACGTCGGGGGAGGACACCGGAACGTCCGAGGGCGAAGAAGTAGCGGGCAGCTGCATTGTGGAATGCAACCAGCGCGGCGAGGATACTCGTGACGAAGAGTAGGTGGACAATGTCGGAGAGCAGCGGGGAGAATTCAGCGAGCCATACAAATACCAGGTCGGGACCATACTCTCGCGACTCGTCGACAACCGATGAAGGACCGACTCCCATAGTGAGCGCCCAGGTTGATAATGCGTAGAAGAGAGCGATGATGCTGACCGCGATATAGGTCGCACGCGGAACTGTCCTGCTCGGTTCTTTCGATTCTTCCGAGTATATTGCTCCGGATTCGAAACCCATAAACGCCGCGATGGAGAATGCAAGTAGTACGCCCACTCCTGGTGTGAGGAACTGTTCGGGAAGGACGGAGTCGGCGCTGATCCCTTCCTCCGAGTTCAGTAGTGCAAGGCCCATGACTACCAGGACGACCACGAACTCGAGTGACACAAGCACCCCGAGCACCTTGGCAGAAAGATCGACGTTGCTAATACCCATGAGTGCGACGATGAGCCATCCGACGGCTCCTGCCACCCACCATGGGACACTGAATCCTGTCCAGGTGGCGAGTGCGGCCGACAATGAGAAGCCGAACAGTCCGTAGAGTCCTACCTGCAGCATGTTGTAGACGACCAGTGCCAGGAGCGCGGCAGCGATACCGTGGCGCGGACCGAGGCCTTCAGAGATGTAGGCGTAGAACGCCCCGGCGTTGTGCACCCTGGAGCTCATTGCGCAGTAACCGACCGCGAAAACGATAAGCGCGCCCCCGAGCACCAGGTAGCCCACGGGTAGTCCGAGCAGACCCGAGACCGCGAATGTGGTCGGCGCTCCGCCAGCGAGGACGGTGAGCGGTGCTGAGGCCGCGATGATCATGAATACGAGCGCTGCTGTACCCAGGCGCCCTTTCTTCAACGTGTTTTTGTCACTCATGTGATGCTCTCCGCTCTACGGGTCCATGGTTTCCTCAGTATGACCTGGGACACATGTGTGCTCTTTGTCTGTAGCGCGGGATTGTTGGCCGTAGGCGAATGGAGGCAAGGTGAGACCAGAGACGGGCTGGCTCCGTTCGTCAGAGTCGGGCAATGCGGGTCTCTCCGCAGACGCAGGCTATTCCCCGGTCTCACCCAGAGCGGCGGTTCCCAGGATCCGGCACACGTGCAGTGCCATGGCGATGTCAGCCCTGCTGCGTCCGCCGGACTCGCCGGCGCGCTCGCCCAGGAGTTCCAACGCCTGCTCCACCCGGTACTTGACCGTGTTCCGGTGGAGGTTCATCTCTGCTCCGGTGCGGGTGAAGCTGCTGTCATTGTCCAGGAAGCACAGGTACGTTTCACGCAGTCGCTCGGCGGTCTCCGTGACGCATGCCAGTCCGCCGAGTTCCTCAGAGATCCACGTTCTCACCCCGGACATGTTTTCGGTGAGGATGGCTGTGGCAGCCACTCCGGGGTCATCGTAGGACACCGGGGTAGCAGGAGTCCTGGTGGAGATCCGCGCAATTCTGCCTGCAGCGAGAGCCTGGCGGTGGGTCCGCCGGAAGCCGTCGACCCCTGTCCCGCTCCCTCCGAATGCGATTCGTGCACCGGGCAGACGTGCCAGGGTTTCCGACAGTGACGCCCGCAGATCGTTGTCGGTACCTACGCCGAACCACACCCGTGCCGAGCCACGGTCCACCGCAGTGAACATCACCGGGCCGTTGCACACCGGGTCGCGTGCGATCCGGTTCACCATCTGCATCAGGGACGGGGTGTAGTCCACGGCGGGATTCGCCCGGTCGACCCAGACCACGGCTCCACGGTGCCGTTGGTCGATCCGGTACCGGGTGGTGCGTTCGAAGGCACTGGGGTTGACGTCAACGCCGTCGAGAACATCCCTGACCATTGTGGCCGTGGCTGATGCGCTGTACTCGGTGAGTCGGCGGGTCTCCTGGTCGTGGACGGCGAGTACCTCGGCACTCATCCAGTCGATGTAGGTGTGCAGGAATCCGTCGATATGGTGAAGCACGTGCAGTTTCTCGTCCGGCGAGCACCCCAGGCGCTGGACCTCTGCGAAAGACTCCCGCCGCATCGCCTCGGACCCGAGATGATACGCACGGCGCAGCGCGTCCGCCGGGATCCCGTGTTCGGCCAGACGGTAGGCGTATTCGATGGCCGCGGTACTGGGGCGGGCATGGTCGACGGGAATATCGTTGACGAGCAGGTGCAGCCCCGTATCCAGGTTGCCTTCCACACTGGCATCCAGCAGTGGCCGCAGTTCCGCCAGGTCCAGAGGCCCCGAAGCGTCGAGAATCAGGCCTGTCATCGCGGCGCTGACCTCGGGGAACCGGGACCGGAGTCGATCGACGACCTGCTGGACGAGGCGGTCGGTGGTGGTCGTGCCGGTGGGTATGTCCGCGGTCATTCGGTTACCCCGAGTTCTGCGAGTGCGGAACGGGCGGCGTTGTAGCCGCACATGCCGTGGGCTCCGGCACCCGGGGGAGTGGCGGCCGAACACAGGTAGATTCCGGCTGTGCCCGTGCGGTAGGGGTCGAGGGCGATCCTGGGTCGGAACAGCAGTTGCCGCAGTGAATTGGCCCCGGTGATGATGTCACCGTCGATGTAGTTGGCGTTGTGCTCTTCGACGTCGCGGACGCTGTGCACGGACTGCCCGACGATCCGGTCACGGAACCCGGGGGCGAACCGTTCGATCTGTGCGATGATCGCCTCGGTGGCGTCACCGGTGTACCCGGCGGGGACGTGGGCGTAGGCGTCGACGGGCTGAATGCCGTCACGGGTTCTGACGGTGTCCGCCACCGACTGCTGTGCCACCAGGATGAATGGCCGGTGCGGCATGACCCCGCGGTGGACCTGTGCCTCCGCGGTGGCGATCTCCCCGAAGGTCCCCCGACGTGGACGGTGCCGGCGTGCCGGGAGTCCGTGTGCTGCCACGGCACGCCGCCGTCGACGGCGAAGTGGGTGACGAAGGCGCCGGGGCCGTGCCGGTAGCGGGTCAGTGCCCGGGCGACTGACGGGTGCAGCGCCTCCCCGGCGATCTGGGCCGCGGCACGGGGCGATGTGTCGAGCATGACCACCTCTGAATCGGAGAGCTCAGCCAACGACCGCACCTGCACACCGGTCTCGACCCGTCCTCCGAGTGATTCGAGCACGCTGACCATGGCACTGGAGATCGCCGCGGACCCGCCGACGGCGGCTGGCCAACCGAAGGTGTGCGCGGCAGTCCCCAGTGCCACCCCCACCGCAGAGGACGCGAGGGTGTGGAACGGTCGGAAGGCGTGGGCGGCTATGCCGGAGAACAGTGCGCGGGCTTCGGGTGTGCGCCACAGGCGCCCGAGGACGCTGGCGGGCAGTCCGGCGAAGGCCCCGAAATGCGCCAGTTTCAGCGGGTGGACCGGAAGGTGCAGCATCGGGCGGAGGAAATCGTCGGTGACTTCCGGGAAGTTCCGGGACAGCGGACCGAAGACCGCACGCCAGGTGGCGGCGTCGGCTCCGAGTTCACCGGCGGTGGTGTCGACGTCCTGCCGGACGGCGGCCCCGCGACCGTCGTCGAGCGGGTGGGAGTATTGCACGTTCGGCCATGTCCACCGCAGGCCGTGGGCGGCCAGGTCAACCGACCGTGAGAATGCGGTGTCCACGGCGAGGGGGTGGATCCCTGAGCAGTGGTCGTGGATCAGTCCAGGGACGGTGAGTTCGCCTGAGCGGGTGCCGCCGCCAGGGTGGTCGGCGGCTTCGAGGACGGTGACGTCGACGCCGGCGCGTGCGAGGGTGACTGCGGCGGCGAGTCCGTTGGGGCCGCTTCCGACGACAGTTGCCTTGGTCATGGTTGCAGCGTCTCATTTCCTGACCGGGTACGGGCTGTTTCCGTCTCCTGTTCTGCAGCGGGCACGTCGGCAGCAGGCCTGACACCGGGGAAGTCGTAGCCGGGCATCCGCCAGGTCACCGTGTGCGGAATCTGTCCGTTGGGTAGCCACGGTTGCTCGGAGGTGGAGTCGACGACCTTGTAGGTACCCCGTTCCACGATGCCGAAGGCAGCGTCCATGACCCGGTATTCGATGTAGTTGCGGTTGACGGGTTGTGACTCAGTGTAGACGACGACCATCTCGCCGGGAGCGTAGTTGCACCGCTTCTGGACTGCGTCGACCAGCTGGTCATCGTGAAGGTGTCCGTCCCCGAAGTTCCACCCGATCAGACCGGAGACCACGGTTTCACCTTCGCGGATGCGGTAGGTGTCCATGTCCACGTAGTTGTCGAGGATTGAGTAGATCGCCCGGCCTGAGCTGTGCATCGCACGGAAGGCGACGGCCTTCTGGGTGAAGACCTCCCCGATGTCCTCGCCGAAGTAGTCGTTGATCTGGCGCGAATGCTGTTCGCCGGACTTCACGATATCCTCCTCGAGCTTGTCCTCGGCGGCCTTGTCCTTCCAGGCCCAGGTGGACGTCGCCCAGTTACCGGAGTACTGGCGGTAGGAGACCAGGAACGAGATCCAGTCCGGGCGGAGATTTCCAAGGACGGGCCAGATCAGCACGCACGCCGCGACGACAATGCCGACCCACGGGGAGCTGAAGTCGGTGACCCCGTAGCCGGCACCGGCGTCATAACCCCAGAACAGGAACACCGCGGCGAACATGAAGAAGATGTTCCATTCCAGCGGGACGGCAAGGGGGATGGTGGAGATGATGTAGGCGTGGAAAGCCAGGATGCCGATCAGTGCGATCAGGGTTACCGTCCGGTTGGTGGAGAACAGGAGGACCAGGGGAGCGCCGATCTCCAGGACGGTGCCGGGGACGTGGGCGATCAGGTGGGTGAGTGTGGACGGACGCATGTCGTCCGGGTACTTCCGGTACATAGCACGCTTGAGCGCCTTACTGGGGATCCAGGGTGTGTTGGCTGTCATGGCGGAGACGGTGGGGGAGAAGTGGTGGCCCAGTTTGGAGAACCCGGCACCGACCCAGACGACGACAATGACGATCTTCGCGGCGAGAATCATGTCGGTGAAGGACGTCAGTACCGCGAAAGCGAGCAGGATCAGCGGGTACTGGTCGCACCGGGCGGCGAGGAAGACGATCTTGTCGCGGAGCCCCAGGACGCAGATCATCACCAGGTAGGTCAGCAGGGCCCAGGAGGGCAGGAGGCCCGCCTCGGCATTCGGGACCAGGTCGTGGCGCTCGCCGGGGTGGACGAGCAGGAACACCAGGTTGGCGATGATCAGCAGGTAGAGGGCGACGTCGAACCAGGAACGCGAGTCACCCGAGGTGAACGGGACCTTCCCCGGCCACGGCGGCAGCCGGAGCGTTTTCGGCCGGGCCCAGTACAGGCACCCACCGAAGGGGGGATTGATGTTGAACGACATCGGGCCGGATGACGCGGACAACCCGACGATCTCGAAGAGGATCGTCCAGACCATCAGTTTGAGGTAGACGACGGGCTCGTTCCACCAGGCGGCGAAATTGCTGAATCCGCCGAGATCGGGTGTGGTCAGCCCGACGATCAGGATGCCGAGTCCCACATAAGCGGCCATCTTGACGATGTAGAACATCAGGATGACTTTCGGGACACCGAAGCCGTATTCGCCCCAGTGGTGGCACATCACCTTCATCCGGTCGCGGAACGGCATGGTGCCGACGGCTGCTGGGTCTCCGGGAGGGAGGTCCGGTGTGAGTAGTCCCATGATGCTTCTCCTTGTTCGGTGGGGTTACTGGGGTGCCGGTGTTGCGCTGAACCGTGCACGCAGCGTGGGTTTGTCGATCTTCCCCACCGGGTTCTTGGGTAGTTCGTCGATGATCTGCAGGTCGACGGGGACCTTGAACCTGGTGAGATGACGGCGGCAGTGCTCGAGGAGGCCCTCGGCGGAGAGTGTGCTTCCGGTGGAGAGTGAGACCAGAGCGACCGGGACTTCCCCGTAGACCGGGTGTTCCCGGGCGACGACCGCCGCTTCGAGGACGCCGTCGAGACTCAGGAGAGTGTCCTCGATCTCCTTGGGGTAGATGTTCTCGCCCGCGCGGATGATCATGTCCTTGATGCGGTCAACCACGGTGAGGTAGCCGTCGTCGTCGAGGATTCCGACGTCGCCGGTGTGCAACCAGCCGTCCACGACAGTCTCAGCGGTGGCGTCCGGACGGTTGAGGTATCCCTGCATCACCGTAGGACCGCTGACCAGGATTTCCCCGGGCGACCCGGGGGGCAGATCGTCGCCCCCTCCGTCGACGATCCTGAGGTGCTGGCCCGGCATCGCCGGCCCGACCATCCCGAGCTTGCGGCGCCCTTCCACCGGGTTGCAGGAGGAGGCACAGGTGCCCTCCGTCAATCCGTAGCCCTCGACGACGGGGTGCCGAACTGGCTCTCGAACCGGTGCAGCAGATCGACGGACGCCGGGGCGGCACCGCACACGGCGAACTGTAGGGAGTCAGTCGCCGGACGGTCGTCCGGCGGTACCTCGGTGAGGTGAGCGAGGATCGTGGGCACACTCGAGAAGAACGTCGCGCCGACCTCGGCGACTCTGTCGAGGAAGGCCTGCGGGACGAACCGTCCGACCACGGTGACACGGGCGCCCACCCGCAACGGGGCGAGGACACTGAGCAGGATGGCGTTCACGTGGAACAACGGCAGGACCAGGAGGCAGTGGTCGTCGGGGCGCAGGGAGGCCCGGTCCACCATCTGCGCGGACATGGCGTCCAGTTGCGCGTGCCCCAGCATGACTCCCTTCGGCCGCCCCGTGGAGCCGCTGGTGTAGACGAGCAGTGCGAGATCGTCGCCGGCGAGGCCCACCGGTGCGCCGGGGTCAGTGTCCGGAGCGGGCTCCATCACCTCGTCGACCCCGACTGTGGTGACGGTGTCGGCGAAACGTTCCGGCTCGGCGCAGACGAGGAGTGATGCCCCCGAATCCTCCAGCTGGTGACGGGCCTCGGAATCGGTGAAGGCGGGGTTGACCGGCGTCATTGCTGCGCCGACGTACCAGGCGCCCGTCATGGCGACGATCAGCTCCACACGGTTGGGGAGCATGACGGCGACGACGTCAGATCGTCCGATGCCGCGGGCAGTCAGCCGTGCGGCGAAGGTGCGCGCATGATCCGCCAGGTCCCCGACCGTGAGTGAGAGACGTTCGTCGGCGACAGCGGGCCGGAGCCGTGCGTCATCTCCGCTGGCCCAGGGTAGATACGTGAACACTGGTTCCTCCTTCGTTTTCATGTGCTAATCACAGTAGGGTGGCTGTGACTGCAGTCACATGTCTCCTCGGGACGAAGTTCTGCGGAGAAGTTGTGCACCGTGAACAACCAAGGAAGGAACCCGAATGGTGGCGAACGAGAGATCGTGGTGGGGATGGGGAAACGTCGCGGACGCCGTCTCCGGCAACGAACGTGACGAGCTTCTGCAACGCGTCAGTCTCCTGTTGCCGGACGCTGACCTGACCGAACACCACCCTCCGTCACCTACGGAACTCGGCGTCCCCGCACCACGCCTCGACGCTCCGACGCCGCTGCGTCACCTTGTGTCGGACGATGTCGTGGACAGGGTGGCGCATTCCCACGGCCAGGCCTTCCGGGATGTCGTGCGTATGTTGCACGGCGCGGTGGAGGACGTCCCCGACCTGGTCGTCCGACCTCGAACGGAGCAGGACGTGGTCGACGTCCTTCACTGGTGCGCCGGAAACGACATCGCACTGATCCCTTTCGGAGGCGGTAGCTCGGTCACCGGAGGAGTGGAGCCACGGGGTCTGCGGGAGGCGTACCGTGCCATCGTCTCCCTCGACATGACGTCCATGAACCGGATCCTGGAGGTGGATCCCGTCAGCAGGGCCGCGCGCATCCAGGCGGGTGCCTTCGGTCCTGCGATCGAGGACGGTTTGCGGCCTCATGGCCTGACCCTGCGCCATTTCCCGCAGTCGTTCGAGTTCTCCACTCTCGGTGGGTGGCTCGCCACACGCGCCGGGGGACACTTCGCCACGGTTTACACCCACATCGACGATCTCGTCGAGTCCATGCGGGTGATCACGCCTGTCGGCGCCGCGGAGTCCTGGCGTTTGCCGGGATCAGGTGCAGGTCCGTCGCAGGACAGGATGTTCCTCGGTTCGGAAGGGGCGTTCGGGGTGATCACGGAGGCCTGGGTGCGGTTGCAGGACCGTCCACGGTGGCGCACCGGGGCATCCGTCCATTTCGACGACTATTCTGCCGCCGTGAACGCCACCCGCCGGATCGCACAGGCGGGTCTCTACCCGGCGAACTGCCGTCTGCTCGACCCCGTCGAGGCTCTCCTCAATGCCGGGACGCCGACGTCCGGCGGCGTGCTCGTCCTCGGTTTCGAGTCCGCCGCGCGCCCGATGGACGAGGCTATGGCTGTGGCCCTGGAGATCTGCCGTGACCACGGTGGCACCGTGCCGGACGGCGTACGCAGCACCGACGCGACACAGCAGACAGACCGGGCGGGCGCGGCGGGGACGTGGCGGTCGTCGTTCATCCGCATGCCCTACCAGCGCGACGCTCTCGCGCGGTCCTCGATGATCGTCGAGACCTTCGAGACGTCCTGCACCTGGGACAAGGTGGAGGAACTGAGGGATGCCGTGACCGCCGCCGCGATGGCCGCCTTCGGGGATCTCGGCATCACCGGGGTGGTGAGCTGCCGTTTCACCCACGTCTACCCGGACGGGCCTGCTCCGTACTTCGGGATCTACGCCGGTGGGACGTGGGGGCGGACCGTGGAGCAGTGGGACCAGGTCAAGGCCGCGGTCTCGCAGGTTCTGCTCGAGCACCGGGCGACCATCACGCACCACCATTCGGTCGGACGCGACCACCGTCCGTGGTACGACCGGCAACGTTCCGAACCGTTCGGGAAAGCGCTGCAGGCGACCAAGTCGACGCTCGACCCGTCCGGTGTGTTGAATCCCTGTGTGCTGGTTGATCCGCTCAGTCGAAGAGGATGACCTGGCGGACAGCCCGCCCGTCGGCGAGTTCATCCATCGCTTCATTGATCTGGTCGAGACGGATGGTCCGGGAGATCAGCTTCTCCACCGGAAGTTTGCCGGAGCGCCACCAGTCCGCGAAGGTGGGGATGTCGCGCTGGGGCACCGCCGAGCCGAGGTAGCTGCCGATGATGGTGCGTGCCTCGCCGGTGACGACTGCCGTCGGGATCCCGGACTTTGCCTCGGGTGGGGGAGGCCGACGGTGACGGTGCGTCCGCCCGGCTTCGTCGCGGCGAAGGCGGTCTCGAAGGCCTTGGGGTGCCCGGCGCATTCCAGCGCATGGTCAGCCTTGATGCCCTGCTCCGCGACCTCGGCCGGGGTGTAGACCGATGTGGCACCGAGTTCCTTGGCGAGTTCCAGTTTCTCGGGCAGGGCGTCGACGGCGATGACGTCACCCTTGTCCTCAGCGACGGCGGAGATCAGGGCGGAGATGCCCACGCCACCCAGGCCGACGACCACGACGGACTCATTGTTCCCGCGTTGGACCGCGTTGAGCAGTGCACCTCCACCTGTCAAGACGGCGCACCCGAGGACCGCCGCGATCTCCGGGGGAACGTCATTGCCGATCTTCACCAGGGAGGCACGGTCGACGACGGCGTGGGTGGCGAACCCGGACACGCCCAGGTGGTGTTGGACGACCTCACCGTCACGGTGCAGGTGACGTGTGCCGTGCAGCAGAGTGCCTGCGGTGTTGGAGGCGGAGCCACGTTCACAGGGCAGACGTCCGTCTGTCCTGCAGCCGTCGCACTCCCCGCACCGGGGGAGGAAGGCCATGGTGACTCGTTCGCCCGGTTCCAGGTCATCGACCTTAGAACCGGTGTCGACGACGATTCCCGCGGCCTCGTGCCCGAGCAGCATGGGCACGGGCCGCGGCCGGTTGCCGTCAACGACGGAGAGGTCGGAATGACACAGTCCGGCAGCTTCGATTCTGACCAGGACCTCGGTGGGGCCGGGCGAATCGAGGTCGAGTTCGCTGATGGTGATCGGCCGGCTGTCCGTGTACGGACGTTGACGTCCGATGTCCTCGAGTACTGCTCCGGTGATTCTCATTCGTGCCGCCTTAGTGGTGGTGTGGTGGAATGTTTCCCTGATGAATCACACTAGAGTCCCGGTGCTTCGGCGGGAAGTCCGGGGTCTTAAACGTGTGGGGAGTGCTGGTGGTGGGGTAGCCAGCGGAATATCCACGGCGCGGCGAAGATCGCCGCAGCGAGCACCAGTGTGGCCGCGCCCAACCCCATCGTCCAGCCGGCGATGACCGCCATCGGTGCGATGATGGTCATACCGATTTCAAACGGGGCGAACCCGATGTAGGCGACGCCGTATTCGTTCATCGTCCCGGATTTCATCTTCGGATCCACGATCTTCAACAAGGCGATGCCGGTGGCCACCGCAGCGGTGGCCCAGCCCCATCCGAACAGGCCCCGTTCCACCCAGTGTTCGCCGAAGAAGCGCGGTGCAATGACACAGCAGAAGAACACGCAGTATGCGGTGCCGAGCACGAAGAGGATGACCAACGGGACCCAGTAGTCGGCGATCGCCGCCGGCGCGATCGAGGCGATGCCGAAGGCGATCAGGTAGTCCGTGGATGCACCGGAGATCGAGGAGACGGTGTCTTTGTCAAGGTAGGTGGGCTTGCGGACGGCACCGAGCAGCAGTTGGCCGATGATGCCGACGACGAATGACATCGCGAACAGCGGCACTGACACGTCGGGGAAGAGATGTGAGATCCCCTGGTTGATGTAGTGTGCTGCCATCACGGTGAGTACCAGCACACCGAGGTGCAGTGCCAACGGCTCGATTGACGAGGGGTTCGTCGTTGCTTTCCCGATGGAGGGGCGCTCACTGACCTTGTCGATGAAACCGGACCGGAGGTCCCACGGGAGCGCGGCCGGAAGTTCGGTTGTCTTCCCCTTGCGGATACCCCAGTTCGCGATGATGATGCCACCGACAATTGCGGCAAATGTCCCCACTGTCGCCGAGGTGAAGCCCAGCGAACTTGCTGCTGTCGCGCCGGCGGCTTCCAGCGACGAGCCTACCGCCGCCGCGGTCCCGAATCCTCCGACGAACCCGACGGGCAACATCATGCCGAACCAGTCCTCCGTCCCCCAGACCGGCTGGAAGAGGATGACTCCCAGGAGGATGAACACACCCCACTGCCCCAGGAACATCGCGGTCGAGAACGACCACATTGTCTTGGCTCCGCGACGTACCGACCGGTCGAAACGCATCGAGTAGGGCATCGCGGCGAAGACGAGCGCGATCAGCAACGTGGTGTAGTCGCCCATGGCGTCCGACAGTCCGATGAGACCGAGGACCTGTGGGCCGAACAGGAGGCCCAGCAGGCCGGCGATGATGGGACTGGGCAGCAGAAGTGACCGGAAGACCGGTACATGGCGGCGTAGCAGATTGCCTATGACCAGTAGCAGCGATATCCAACCGACATCTGTCAGCAGCGTGAACGGGGTGTACTCCACATGGCCTCCTGGAATGTTCGACTAGTCGTCCGACGTCAGAAAGCCTGCCCCCTGATAATGACGGGTGGCAGGCCGGAACTTGGTCATCCTAGCCGGACGGGGTTCCAGCGTTTTCAGCGCATCGTCCTGAGCGCAAGACCCAGTGCAAACTGCGTGTCTTCCTCGGCATCTGGTGGTGGGGGCGGCGCGTCGTACGGGGCTGTTCTAGATGATTGAGTTGGTGCTTGGGTTCATCCCCGCTGGCGCGGGGAGCAGCACCTCGAACTTCCTGACCCGGTTGAGCACGGTGGGCTCATCCCCGCTGGCGCGGGAAGCACCAGGGAACCACCCCGATCACCGTCGTCGGCAACGGCTCATCCCCGCTGGCGCGGGGAGCACCAGGGAACCACCCCGATCACCGTCGTCGGCAACGGCTCATCCCCGCTGGCGCGGGGAGCACACCGACGGCCCGAAGAAGGGCGAGACCCTGACCGGCTCAT
>NZ_MKKI01000042.1 GCF_001942345.1 Corynebacterium sp. CNJ-954 | reverse complement strand
GCATCACAGGTTGAAGACCGCTGGGATCTGGGAACCCAGCACCCCGGACGATGCCCTCACCCTGCACTGGCACGGCCCCGGCGGCAGTCGGGTCACCACGATCGCCGCCGGGCCACTGTCCCCGGCGCGGCACCCGGTGTGACAGGCCCACCCCGCAGGCAGGGGTGCCGGGCAGCTACTCGACGGTCACGACCTTGATCGTCGAGTACACAGGCATGCCCGGGACTTCTCGGTGCGGCTATGTGTCCCTATCTTGGGTTCCCTTCACCTTCGGCAGAGTCCATGCCGCCACGAGTAGGAGCAGCGCAGCAGCGACAACACCATAGAAGACGCCCCGTGTGGCATCCACGACGGTGGCGGGGTCGGAGTCCCCTCCGCCGCTGGAGATGATGGTGTTGGAGATCGTGCCGTACACCGCGACCGCGACAGCACTACCCGCCGAGCGGGCGAACATCGTCAGTCCAGTGACCTCGGCACGCTCCGACCACCCGACTGATGACTGCGCGGCGACCACATTTGGTGCGGCGGTGAATCCCAGCCCGGATCCCAGGACGATCGCGACGGCGACGACGAGCCAGATGTTCTGCTGACCCACCACCAGGAGCAGCAGGAGCGTGCCGACCATCACGATCGAGGCCCCCAGTGTGATTGAGGCGCGGAATCCATGGGGGACGTAGATTCGGCCGGCATTCGCACTGGCCAGGGGCCAGGCGATGGTCAGAGCCGCGACGGCGATGCCGGCAGCCACGGGTGTGGCTCCGGCAGCCCGTTCGAGGTAGGTGGGCACGAAGCTCGTCAGCCCCAGTACGATCCCGCCGATCGCGGCTGAGATCAGCACGGCATGGACGATGAGTCGCCGGGAGAGCAGCCGCAGGTTGACCACCGGCTCCGCAGCGTGGCGTTCGATGAACACGAACAGTGCCAGCGCAGCCACTCCGCCGGCGAAGCACACCAGCGATGCAGTCGAGACCCAGGCCCACGCTTCACCGCCTTCCAGCAGTCCGAGCAGCAGTAGGGTCAGCCCGAGTGTGAGGACGAGGGCGCCTTCAATGTCGATGCGGTGCCGTGTCCTCTCGACGTCCTCGCGGAAATTGCGCCACACCATCACAGCGGCGAGAAGGCCCAGCGGAATGTTGATCGCGAAGATCCAGCGCCATGAGACGTACTGGGAGAACAGCCCGCCGATCAACGGCCCGAACATCGACGAAATTGCCCAGACGCTGGCCAGGTACCCCTGGACCTTCGCCCGTTCGCGCACGGTGTATATGTCGCCGGCGATAGTCTGACCCATCGGTTGGACGGCTCCCGCGCCCATTCCCTGAACGATTCGACAGAGGATCAGGACGGTCATTGTGGGTGCGAAGACGGCGAGAGTGGAACCGAGGATGAAAATCGCAATGCCGGTGAGGATCACGGGCTTGCGGCCGTATGTGTCCGCGAGTTTGGAGAACACAGGCACTGTGACGGCTTGGGCGAGCAGGTACCCCGAGAACAGCCAGGGGTAGCGGGAGAATTCGCCGAGGTCCGCGACGATACTGGGGACCGCTGTTGCCAGCACGGTGGAATCCACGGCCATGAGGGCCGAGGACAGCATGATCGCTATGAGAATGGGGCCGCGGCGGTCCCGGAAGACTGACATCGCCATTTGTTCCATCGTAGCGAAACGCCGGCGGGGAGGCGCTGACGGAGAGCGTTCTGTAGCGCAGTACCGGACTGGTGTGGCACGGTGGTGGTGACACTGCTGTGAACTACAGATACTGGAGATGAGCCCTGTGCGTGATGTGACCGGAACTCGACGACGCAAGCTCCTGCCCGCGGCAGGGCTCGCTGCAGTGACAGCCGCCGGGCTTTTTCTCACCGCCTGTGACACCGACGGAGCAGGCGTCGAGGAGGCACAGGGCAGTGGGGGAGCTGTCACGGCAGACCCGGACGATGCCGCAGTCTCCAACAGCATGACCAGCGAGCAGGGTCCGGCCGGCGACGGTGAGAAGGAATCCGCACCGCAGCCCACGCCGGGAGCAGCACCCGTCGAAGACGGAGGTCCGGCCCCCGACCCTGCTCCCGAACCGCAGGCGCCGCCGGAGGGCACCGCACCCCAGCAGAACCACGTCGAGCTTGCCGACTACACTGTCCCGCTGAATGGGCAGGACACGATGATCTGCATGTTCCGGGAGAGTCAGGAAGCTGACGGCTTCGACTGGGGGTGCCAGGCGGAGAACTTCCATGCCGGCTGGGACGCTACGCGCGGTGGCGACGCCAACGGGGTCGCCTACCGTGCAGGTGGGGATCCCGAGCTGTATGCCCTGCTGGGCAATGTCGCGGGTGTCAATAATGCGGGTGGACTCGAGGACGGCAGCGTCACCAGCGTCGGGGATCGGTTCGTGGTTGACCTCACGCAGCCTGATGCCGCCCTGATCACGGCTGACGGTGTCACCACCCGCGTGACCGCCGGGAGTTACGACATCGTCGGTTGATCTGCCGCTGCTTTTTGCACTGCTGTTTGTCCGGTGACGGGGCGACGTCGAACCAGGGCCGCGTAGACGGCACCGGTGATGTTGTGCATCACCGCGGCGACGGCGCCGGGGAGTGCTGCCTCGGGTGAGAAGAACCGTCCTGCCATACCGGAGGCGAGGCCGGCGGATTGGGTACCGATCTCAATGGCCATCGTGCGGTTGACCGGTTCCGGCAGGCGGAAGATACGCCCGGTCAGGTAGCCGAGGACGTAGCCGCCGAGATTGTGCAGCAGTACGGCAGCGAAGACGATCATGCCCACCTGGGCCAGTCGTTCGGCATTGTTCGCCACGGCAGGGAAGACCACGCCGCCGATACCGACGATCGACAGCCACGGCAGGACGGGGGCAATTTTGTCGACCCACCGGTTGAGGAAGGTGCGGATAACCAGCCCGCCGATGACAGGTAGGAGCACGGTCTGCACGAGGGTCAGTGCCATTCCGGCGCCGTCGACCTCTGTGCGGGTGTCGGCGAGCAGGAGCATCAACGCCGGTGTCATGACGGGGGAGACGATGGTGGAGATACTGGTCATCGCGACTGAGACCGCCACATCCCCTTTGGCGAGGTAGGCGATGACGTTGGATGCGGTCCCACCAGGGACGGACCCCAGCATCAGAAGGCCCACGGCGAGCGCAGGGTTGAGTCCCAGAACCTTGGCGACGACGATCGCGAGAAGCGGCATGATGACGAACTGGGCGACCACGCCGATGATCACCGGGGTGGGGCGTCTGGCGATGATCTTGAAATCCGGCACCGTAAGCGTCAGCCCCATGGCGAACATGATCACCATGAGGAAGAGGTTGATGTAGTCCGTCAGCGGGATGAAAGGATCCGGCGCGACGAACGCGACGACGGTGCCGGCAAGTATGAACAGGGGGAAGGCCGTGACTGCGATGGCTGCAGATCGGTCCTCCGAGGCTGGGCGGGAGTCGTGATTCGTCATGGTGTCCGAATCTAACGGCAGGTCTAGTGTTTTCCCAAAATATGAACCGAAAAATCTCATACAACGAGAAGTGTGTCTGGCGGCATAACTGAATCGCGGATGAATATCTGACCAACAGTGGGCAAAAGAATATGGTTCTGAACAGCAGGAATGCCGGAAGGCCATTACCGTGAACCTCCGTCGAGGTCGCCGGAGACAGTTCGGCGGCCCGGATCAGAGACGGAGAACCACGCTGTGCCGAAGAGGCCGATGACAACGACACCACCTTCACCTGCCGGGACGGGGGTGACGAGACGACGGTTCCTTACCGGTGCTGTGGCTGCCGGTGCCGGCTTCGCCGTCGGCGGTACCACGTCCTGGTGGTCCGGAGCGGTCGCGAGCGCCGGCGGCGGGGCGCCCGGAAGCGGAGCTTTCCTGCATTCTGTTGCTTCCGGTGACCCGTGGCCCGACAGCGTCGTTATCTGGACCCGGGTGACGCCCGTACCCCAGGCGACACCGGGCTCCGGTGCGGGAGACTCGACCCGTGTGCACTGGGAGGTGTCCACGGACTCCGGTTTCGGCGACATGGCCGTAGCAGGGGAAGCAGTCACCGGACCGGACCGAGACCACACCGTCAAAGTCAATGTCACAGGCCTCGCCCCGGCCACCACCTACTACTACCGGTTCACGGTGCTGGACGGGCCGTCGGCAGGCGCTGTCTCCCGTACCGGGCGAACCCGCACCACGCCCGCGGACGATGTCGCACCGGATCATCTCCGCTTCGGGGTGTGTTCGTGTTCGAACTACGAGGCCGGATACTTCCGTGCCTACCGGGAACTTGCTGACCGCGATGACGTCGAGTTCGTCCTGCATCTGGGTGACTACACCTACGAGTACGACTCCGGCGAATACGGCGCGGCCTACGGCACAATCGTGCGGACCGTGGAACCGCGTGAACGCACCCGCACGCTCGATGGCTACCGGGTCCGTCAGGGGCACTACCACCGGGACCCCGACCTTGCCGACCTGCACGCCGCCAAGCCCATGATCTGTATCTGGGACGACCATGAGTTCTTCGACAACGCGTGGCGAGACGGTGCGACCGGTGATTCCGACTACGGCGGGGCGCAGGAGTATGCGGCGGTGCGGCAGGCGGCGACCCAGGCCTACTACGAATGGATGCCTGTACGTGCGGGACAGGGGTTCGGTACGGACGATAGTCGGCACCTCTACCGGCACCTTCGCTACGGTACGCTCGCTGAACTCATCCTCCCTGATCTCCGAACGTACCGTGACCTGCAGGGTTCTCCGATCTCCGCGGCTGCGGACGGTCGCACGATGATGGGGAAGAATCAGTTCGACTGGTTCGCAGGTGTCCTGACGACATCAACGACCACGTGGCAACTGGTCGGGAACTCCGTGATGTTCGCTCCGATGACCCTGCCTCACTCACTTGATCCGCGGTTGCACGACTGGCTGGTCGACAAGATCGGCCTGCCACCAGAGGGTATAGCGCTGAACACGGACCAGTGGGACGGGTACATGGCGGAACGCCAGCGCATCATTGACGTCATCATGACCGGGGCATCCGGCCCGGACGGTCCAGGAATGAACGTCGTCTTCCTCACCGGTGACATCCACTCCTCGTGGGCTGCAGATATCCCCGCACAGGCCGGAGAGTACCGGCTGGGCCGGGACACGACCGTGGCGGCCGCAGAGTTCATCGTGCCGTCGGTGACCGCTGCGAGCGCCTTCGATTCGATTGTGCCGACCAGTGCCGCCGCACCTGCGGTCAGGGAGGCTCTGCGGCTGGGGGAAGGGTTGCTCATGGATGTGGACCACTGGTACAAGTACGTCGACCTGAGCCGACACGGAATGATGGTGGTCGATGTGGACCCGTCACGGACCCAGGTGGACTGGTACCACGGCAACGTCCTCGGCCCGTCAGACCCGGTCACCTACACGACGAGTCGGCAGACCCGTGCCGGAGATCCGGGCGTCCGTCCTGCAGGAGGTGAGCTCGACCGGTCCCGGACGGCCTACGCTACGGCGTGATTAGGATGGCGGCATGACTGAACCCCACCCTGCTTCCCCGGCAGTGGTCGACAGCGCTGTCGCCGACGTCCGGGACGCCCTGTCCCGCCTGGCGGACGGAGACATCCTGAAGGTCAATCAACGCCACGGCGACGACCACGCAGTGAACCTGACGAAGCTCCGCGCGGTGGCGAAAGAGACGGGTACCGGCCGAGCGGCCGCGGTGAAACACGAGATCGGCACGGCGTTGTGGCAGACCGGTGACTCTGCGTGTCGGTTGGTCGCGACGCTTCTGGTACGGCCGAAAGTACTGGATGCCGACAATCTGGACGAGATGCTGCGCGACGCCCGGGCCCCGAAAGTCCACAACTGGTTGCTGAGCTACGTGGTGATGAAGAGCGGAAGCGCTGATGAACTCGAGGCCCGGTGGTTCGACGTCTCTGATCCGACGGTCGCGTCTGCCGGATGGGCGTTGGCGACGCAGAGGCTGGTCAAGCGCGCGGACGAGGTGACCTCGGCGGAGCTCCGTGGTCTGCTCGACACCATTGAGAGCACCATGGCTGACAGTGGGGAACGGCTGCAGTGGGCGCAGAACGAGTGTCTCGCCCAGATCGGTATCCACTACCCGGAGTTCCGGGACCGGGCCGTGTCGATCGGCGAGCGACTCGGCGTCCTCAAGGACTATCCGACGCCGAAGAACTGCACGTCTCCGTACGCCCCGGCGTGGATCGCCGAGATGGTGTCACGGCAGTCGGATCAGTAGATCTCCCAGTCGGGATTCGGGCGGACGATCTCTCCCTCGGCGTCGTACTCGTAGAACCCGACACCGTCCCCGAGCCCCGCCCGGCCCTTGTCGATCCCGCGTGCCTGGAGAAGGTCGGCGAAGGCCTTCTCCGCCTCAGTGGCTTCCGCATTCCCGCGGGTGATGTTCACCGAGACATTGAAGCCGACGGTGTCGAAGACTTCGAAGGGACCGGACGGTGCTCCGGTAGCGATCTTCCAGTCGCGGTCGATGTCGGCGGGATTGGCCGCGTCAGCGACGTAGAGTCCGGCCGCGGCGTTCAGCCACGGGATCAGCAGGCTGTTGAGGAGGTAGCCGGGGATCTCCTTGCGGATCGGAATGGCTTCGAGGTTGATCTCCCCGGCGAATGACACGGTGCGGTCGAACACGGTCCGGTCGGTCTTCGGAGTCGCCATCACCTCACCAGTGTTGAACTTCCAGACGAGGTTGGCGAAGTGCAGCGCCAGGAAACGGTCCGGATGCCCGGTAGCGTCGGCGAAGTCCGAGGGACGCAGTGACGAGGAGTTGGTCAGCAGGATCGTGTGGTCGGGAACAGCGTCCCCGACCTGGGACCAGACCTGCTTCTTCAGCTCGAGGTTCTCGGGGATCGCCTCGATGACGACGTCGGCACCGCTGACGGCGTCGACGAGGTCCGTGGACGGACGGATCCGGGAGATCGCTTCGTCGAAGAGTTCGGGCGTGTACCCGGTGACGTCGGTCGAGTAGTATCCGCGCATCCACTCCCACCGCTCCGGGAGCTTGTCGAGAAGCTCCTGGCTGATGTCGTAGGCGACGACGTTCTTTCCAGCGTAAGCGGCCTGCATCACGATCTGGGAGCCGAGGACGCCGGTTCCCAGGACGGTGACGGCGGTGAGCTGACTGTTCTCATTAGTGCTGTTTTCACTCATGTCCGCCAACGTACGCCCGTCATGACTCCGGCGGTGGCGGAGGAACCGGGGCGCCCTTGGGAGGTGCGATCTTCGGGTACGAGGTTCCGTCAGCAGGTGCGGCTGGCGTGGTCGCAGCGGCAGATTCTGAGGGCCCGTCGATGTCCGTCGCTGCGCCCTCACCGATCCAGCTTCCGCCCTTCCGCCCGGGCGCGGCGTCCCAGTGACCGTCCACGAGCTTTCCCTGGACGAGTAGTGCGGCGACAAGGACCGCGGCAGCCACGACGACGATGACGACGAGACCCCACACACCTGCAGGGGCATTGCCGATGAGCAGACCGAACCATCCGAAGTCGGCGTCGCCGAATGTGGTGTTCTCTCCCGAGAGGTCACCGAGTACGTTGATCAGGAACGCTGGCAGGATCGTGATGATCACGCCGTTGACGAAGGCGCCGGCGACCGCTCCCCGGCGCCCACCCGTCGCATTGCCGTAGACACCGGCAGCGCCGCCGGTGAAGAAGTGGGGCACCAGGCCGGGGAGGATCAGGGCCGCGCCGAACGCCGGGTTCAGCCACGTCGACAGGATGACGAGCGCCACCAGGCCACCAGAGAAGCTGGAGATGAAACCGATCAGCACGGCGTTCTGCGCGTAGGGGAACACGATCGGGGCGTCCAGGGCGGGAATGGCACCGGGGACGACCTTGGCGGCGATGCCCTGGAACGCGGGGACCAGCTCGCCGAGGATCGTGCGGACACCGAAGAGGATGACGGCCACAGCCACACCGAACTGCAGGCCCTGGGTGACGGCCTGCATCAGGTAGTTCCCCATGTCGGTGGCGACCGAGTCGTCACCGAAGGCCGTGAACGCCTCGTCCTGACCGGCGCGAACCACGTACAGGATCGCCAGGACGAGGTACATCAGCACCATGGACAGGGCGGTGGCCACCATGGAATCCCGCAGGAACCGGAGGCCCTCCGGGACTTTGAGGTCCTCGGCGGACGGCGACGCTTTGGTTCCCTTTCCACTGACGGCCTTGCCTACCGCGCCGGCGGCGATGTAGCCGGCGGTGCCGAAGTGTCCGATCGCGACGGAGTCGTCTCCGGTCACCTTCCGGGTCCAGGGGTGGGCCAGGGCGGGGAGGGAGACCATGAGGACGCCGAGCAGGACCGCGCCCAGACCGACCACGATCCAGTCCGCGTAGTCCGCGGTGACCAGGATGATGGTGATCATCGTCGCCATGAACAGCACATGATGCCCGGTGAGGAAGACGTACCGCAGCGGGGTGAAACGCGCGAACAGCAGGCTGACCACGTAGCCGAGGATCATCAGCCAGGCGACCTGGGAACCGAACTCCTCCTGTGCGATGCCGGCGATGGCCTCGTTGGTGGGGACTACGCCGTGCATGCCGGTGGCCCCCTCGATCATCACGCCGAGAGGGTCGAGTGAGGCGGTGACCAGGGTGGCACCGGCGCCGATGAGCAGGAATCCCAGCACCGCCTTGATGGCACCGCCGGCGACCTGTCCGGCACTGCGCCGCATGGCGATCAAGCCGATGGCGGTGAAGATACCGATGAGGAACGCCGGGACAGCGAGGATCTCGTTGACGAGGAACTGCGGGATGGCGAGCAACCAGTCCATGGTGGTTCTCCTTTACAGGGCGTAGAGCGCACGCAGCGCTGCATCGACGTCGCGGGCGCTGGTGAAGTTCTCCACGACCCGGACCGGTATGCCGGGGTCACCCAGCGTCTTCGCGATTTCACCGGAGGTGAGGATCAGGTCGGCATCCTTCGCCTTACCTTTCGCGGAGATGGTGTCCGTGGCCTCCACCGAGATCAGCGCATTCCATCCCCACCGCTTGAGGACGTCCTCGGTGGTGTTCTTCAGGAACAGGCTGGTGCCCAGCCCGTTCCCGCAGACAGTGAGGATGTGGTTGCGTGAGTCGCCCCCGGGGTACCGGCCCCCTTCTGCGACGGAGGAGGACGTCTCGGGTTTCTCGTCCTGCCCGTCCCGTCCGTCGAGGATGGCGAGGATCTCCGCGGGACTCTGCGCCGCATCCAGCTTCGTGCGGGTCGCGGTCCGTCCGACGACTCGGGCCAGTTGTGCCATGGCACTGGTGTGCGTGGTCGCGTCAGTCGCCGCCAGTGCTACCACCAGAGTGACCGGGTCGTTCTTCTCATGTCCGAAAGCGACCGGTTCAGCCAGGCGCACCCAGCTCAGGGCGGTCTCGTGGACGGCGTCGCTGGGACGGGCGTGGGCGAACGCGAAGCCGGGGGCCACGACGATGTACGGGCCATTGTCCACCACGGAATCGATCATTGCCTGGGTGTAGGCGTGGTCGACGGAACCGGTGTCTTCCAGGAGTGTCCCGGAACAGCTGACAGCGGCTTTCCAGTCGGTGGCGTCGACATCCAGGGCGATCCGGTCCTCGGACAGAAGTGACGTGAGGGTGCTCATGAGGCACATACTATCGGCGTCGAACGGGAACGGAGGAGAGCTCGGGTCATGTCCGTGGTGTGTCGTAGTCTCAGAGGGACAACACCGTTTGAGGAGGAAGTCCAGTGGAACAAGAGCGTCGCTATTCAGCGCAGAACCCCTATGATCAACCGGGGCGGGGCATCCCGGAGGACGTGGCCTCGTACGTGAGTGCTACCGCCATGGATCCACGGGAACGGTTGCGGAAGTACCGGCCGACCATGGCCAAGAAGTGTTTCGCCTGGGCTGGTGCGGTCCTCGGGGTGCTCATGGTCCTGACGTTGTTGTCGTCGGACGCCGGGAGTCTGGCGGCGGACGCACTGCTGAGCATCGGGTTCGGTGCGATGATGTTCGTTCCCGGCGCGTACTGGCTGGTGTGCAACCGGAGGGACTCAAAGACACTGTCTGAATGGATGGTGTCCCACCAGGCGTACCAGGCGAACTGGGACCTTCTCGCCCGCGACGAGCAGGCGATGTTCGCCCCGCCCGAGGAACTCCCCGTCCTGCCCCTGCGGCGCTGGAAGACGGTTGCGGTGGTCATCCTCGCCGCGTTCTTCGTGGCGATGGCCGGGTCCATGCTTCTTCCGGAAACGACGGTGGCGTGAGTCCGGCCCGCGTAGCATCATGACCATGGATCGACCTCTGACTGGTGTGAATGTCGTCTCGCTGGCAGTGAATCTGCCGGGCCCGGCAGCGGCCCACCGGTTTCACCGGTTGGGGGCTTCGGTGACGAAAGTGGAGCCACCGGCCGGCGACCCGTTGGCGCTTGCGGCGCCCGGATACTACGCACACTTCACCGCGGGCCAACAGGCCGTGACCCTGGATCTCAAGGACGAGGCAGGGCAGCGGGAACTTCACGGGTATCTCGGGACGGCGGACCTGTTGATCACCTCGCACCGTCCGCGCGCCTTGGCCAGGCTCGGTCTTGGCTGGGAAACCCTGCATGCTCGGTACCCCACGCTGTCACAGGTGGCGATCGTCGGCAGTGAGGGCGACGACGCAGACACCCCGGGTCATGATCTGACCTATCAGGCGCAGGCGGGGACGATCGCCATGGCCGGGGGTGGGCCGGTGATGCCCTCCCTGCCGGTGGCAGACCTGGGAGGTGCCGAGCGTGCCGTCGCTGACGGTCTCGCGGCCGTGTTCCGCGCGAGGATGTCGGGGGAGGGGCAGTTCCGCGAGGTCGGTCTGGCCCAGGTTGTGGATGACTTCGCTGCATCGACGCGGTTCGGGCTCTCAGGCCCCGGAGCGGTTCTCGGAGGAGGCTTTCCGCTCTACGGCATGTACCCGGCGCAGGACGGGTTCGTTGCGGTCGCCGCCATCGAACCGCATTTCGCGGTGGCGCTCGCCGAAGCGATGGGGCTGGGTTCTCCACTGGACGTGACTGCCGACCAGTTGAGGGCCTTCTTCGGCGAACACTCCGTGGACTACTGGTCCAGGTGGGCGCTCGAACACGAGTTGCCGGTCGTCGGCGTCCGGGACGGGACAGCCCGACGGTAGGCCCGGCGCCGGGCGACGTCCAGTCCCGCCGCCTGTTCGTCCTCCCGGATCGCGCTGAGGTCCGGTCCCAGTTCGTCGTCGGCGAGCGGAAGGAACCCGAGTCGGCGATACAGGGGGCCGTTCCACGGAACGTCGACGAAGGTCGTCAGACATACCGCAGGAAATTCCCGGCGACGTGCATGTTCGAGGGCGACGCTGATCAACCGGGTCCCGAGTCTCTGCCCGCGGCACGCCGGATCCACCGACACCTGTTCAATCAGACAGTCGCCGTCCGCCGTCCCCACCCACAGCCACGCGGCAAGGTGCCCGGAGGCAGGGGTCCCGGCACCGTCGATGACCAGGACGCATCCGTCGGCGACAGCAGCGGCGAGCTCGGCGGTACCAGGTGGTTCGTCATCTGCCACGGCGTCGAGCCCGACCGACCGGAAAGGTTCGCCGGCGCGTCGTTCCAGCTCCTGAATCCAGGGGATGTCAGAAGCATCGGCGAGACGGGCAGGGCCGGTATCGTCCTCCGGGGAGAATGACACGGCCTGTGGACCTACGAGAGGGGCGAGGTCTGGGCCCCGGGCGCATAGGGTTCGGTGTCGCCGACAGTGTCCGGTTCCCCGTCGGCACCGGAAATGGTGTCGGTTTCGGACGGCTCAGCGGACCCGCTGGCAGATGAACTCGTCGGGACACCAGCACCCTCGTAGCCGCTGTCCGGGGTGACCTCGGTCGACGGAGCGGTTCGCTCACTGTCGTTCTCGCTGGGCGGTTGGCAGGCGGTCGCCCCCAGCGCCAGAACAGCGGCAGCGAGTAGGGCGGTGGTCCGGCGGGTGCGGGTCATCTCATCTCTCCTGAGTGAGTCAGCAGTGGATCAGCAGGAGGTAGTCACGTCCTCCCGTATGTACTCGCCCTTGAGCATAGTGGGTCAGACCTGCGGGTTGGTACACGGGCAACCCCGGATACGGATAACATGGGGTGCCTGGGCGTCCCGGACAGTACCTGACGTGCCCCGGACCGATCGTCGGACGGGGGCTGTCGGGGCGTGGACCGAACGAGTCAGCGAGAGACAGGGAGAGACGATGGATATCAGCAACCGGGGTAGGTCGAGGAAGGTTTCCGCGGCCTGCCGGCTCGCCGCCGTCGGCATGCTGGTCGTCGGAGGCGGTGCTGTGGCCGCGGTCGTGCCGGCAGCAGCGGATCCGGTCCTCCCCACGATCAACCCCAGGACCTCCATCGCCGTCAACTCGCCGATCTACAACGGCGGGACGGCCAACGCCGGGGAGACCCGGCCGGGGCTGTCGATCGTGAAGTTGTACATCGTCGATTACGCCCTACGTCACGGCGACGGTTCTGACTCGGACCGTGCCTTGTCGGAGCGTGCGGTGCGTGCCAGTGACGACGCTGCGGCTGCGCAGCTCTACGCCAAGTACCCTGACAGCATCAACGCCACCGCTCGCGAGTACGGATTGTCGTCGACCGACGGCCATGCCGACTGGGGGTACTCGACGACCTCTGCGGCTGATGCGGCGTCATTCCTGCGCGCGAAACAGCTCCGCGACCCGTCCTCACCGATCCTGCACTGGATGGAGACCGCCGAGCCGGTGGCTGCGGACGGTACACGCCAGAACTGGGGGACCGACAACCTCCCGTTCGTGACCGGAACCAAATGGGGCTGGTCCGACGAGGGGCCGTCTGTTGTGGCCAGCGCATCCGTGGGCGGGTCATTGTTCAACGTCGCCGCGGTCACCTACGGCACGGCAGGCGAGCAGACCGGTGACGTCATGGCGTATCTGCCCACGGTGCCGGCGGTTCCGTGGGACGCTCCGTTGTCACGCTGACCAGTGCGTCGGTGAGGTAGTCTTTTCGTGGACCGGGCACGGTGGCGATGACCGTGCCCAGACGGAAAGGACGTGGCGATGAGCCCGAACGGTCGGTGGGGTACGCAGGGTGACGGTGAGCGCCCGGAGGACGAGACTCCGACAACGGCGTGGGACCGTTCGGGTTCGGCACAGGGGTCGGGCGATGTCCCGCCCGACGAGAACCCGACGACGGTGTGGTCCGGTGGCGCTCAACAGCCGTCTCCGGAGCCTCCGCAGTACCGTCACGGCAACGCCGATGAAACACAGGTGATCCCGCCTGCGCAGCCGGACTACCGGCAGCCGTACGGTGACCCCTACGTACAGGAGCAGTACGCACAACAGCAGTACGGCCAGCCGGAGTTCGGTGCCGCGCAGGACGGTCCTCAGGGTGGAAAGAAGCGCCGAGGCGTTCTGGCTGTGATCCTGCTGGTCCTCGCAGCTCTGGTCGCTGTCGCGCTGATTCTGGTCGTCTTCGTGTTCGGTGATGACGACGAGGGCGGTACCGCACCCGGCCCGACGACTTCGACAGCCCCTCAAACCACCCAGGAGCAGGCTCCTCAGGAGACGACCGGGGACGATCCGGCCGCTCCTCCCTTCGAACTGCCCAGTGACATCGAGATCCCGTCCGAACTGGAGGACCTGCCCAGCAATCTCCCTGATCTTCCGACTCTCGACCCGGGGCTTGAAGATCAGCTCAACGACACCCTCGACCAACTCCGTGAGCGACTCGGCTGACCGTAGGCGACGTTCAGGGGTACGTCCGGGGGTGCCGGGGCGGTAGTTCAGGCACAGAAGGTATGACTGGGGGCATGACCCGACAGACAACACCCTTGAACATCTTCACCGCCAGGCTCCCCCTCCCCGAGACGCGGACGGCGTTGGAGGACGCCGGAGCCGTGCTCGTCGACGATCTTGCGGAGGCGGACGCGTTCATCTGCCACGGGGTCGCTCCGGCCGACTTCCCTGATCTCCCCGACCGGGTGAAATGGGTCCAGCTGTGCCAGGCAGGTATCGAGGGTTTCTTCGCCGAAGGAGTCATCACCGCCGGCCGGGAAGGGGACCGCCGGTGGTCCAACGCCTCCGGGGTCTATGGACGTCAGGTCGCCGAGAGTGCGGTGGCACTGCTGCTGTCGGTCACCCACATGCACAAGAGGATCGCACGCGCGGCCAGCTGGTCCGTGTGGCGTGATGTAGACGAGAACACCCGGTGGCTGCACGGCGCGACCGTCGCGGTGGTCGGCGCGGGAGGCATCGGCCGTCACCTCATCGAGATGCTCTCCCCGTTCGGCGCCGACGTCATCGCCGTCAACCGCACCGGTCATCCGGTGGAAGGTGCGGCGCGGACCGTCCCGATCGACGACCTCAAGGAGGCTGTCGCCGCCGCCGACCACACAGTGATCGCCGTTCCTCTGACGGGTCAGACCCGGGGCCTGTTCGACGCGGATCTCTTCTCGGAGTTCCGCCCCGGGGCCACGGTGATCAACGTCGCCCGTGGCCCGGTGGTGGTGACCGAGGACCTCGTCGCCGCTCTGGACTCAGGTCAGCTCGGCGGGGCAGGCCTTGACGTGACCGACCCCGAACCCCTCCCGGACGGTCATGCGTTGTGGAACATGGACAATGTCACCATCACCACTCATTCGGCGAACACCCGGGCGTCGATGGACGCCCAGCTGGCGGGGCCGGTCGCGGAGAATTACAGGGCATTCATCGCCGGAGACCGCATGCCGACGGAACTGGACCCCGCCAAGGGCTACTGACGGATCGACCCCGGACTGGTCAGGCAGCCTCCATGCCCCTGATGTAGGCGGACGCCATCCTGGCCTGGATCCGGCGGCCGAGCGCGCCGCCGAATCGGGTGATCAGGCGTCCCGGGCGGGAGAAGGCACTGACCGTGGCGGTGACCGTGCCGTCCTCGTTGAGCGACACCCCGAAGAACTCCTCGCCACACTCGACGTGCCCCGGCAGTGTGCCGTAGATCATCGAGGACGGTCCTGCCGCCAGGACCAGGCAGGGTGAGTCCAGCGGGGTGAGCAGACCCCGGCCAGGGGTGACGGTGACGACGTCTCCCACGGTGACCGGTGCTTCCGGCGACAGGGGAGTACCACTGCGGTGCAGGGGCGCGCCAGCGACACGGTGCGCCCGTCCCGAAAAGAGGTTCGTCAGCGCCCTGTCGCGGTCGGCGGCTCCGTGTCCGATGACACGACTGTGGCTGAGGTGGTGGAACCCTCCGCTCTGCAGTCGCTCAGCGATCGCGGGATGGTCGCCGATGTCGCGGATCGACGCGGAGAGCCCGGCCATGTCCTGCGCATAAGTCAGATCGCGCTCGGTCTGGGGACGGTCCGGAGATTTCGGTGGGGAAGACGGACGACGAAACGGCATGGGGACAAGGGTACCGGTACTTTCTGCTCTGAGAGCATATGTGTCCGCGACACGCTACAATCCCCTACGTACCGCCCCCGGCTCAGCGAAGGAACAGCATTATGCGTAGAACAACCGTGTCAGCCGAACGCTCCGACGGTCGTCCGCGGCGCTCGATCGGCAGAATCCTGTCCGCAGGAGCGATGGCGGTCGCGCTCGTGACCGGTGGATCTGCCATGGCACTGCCGGCCACCGCAGGGGCCGAGACGTCGACCCACGCCGGTGACGGCATCATCATCACCACAGCCGATGGCAGGGAGTCGATCTGCACCTTGAATTCGGTCGCTGAGCGCGACGGCACTTTCTACGGTGTCACTGCCGGGCACTGCCTCAACCCGGAGGAGGTCGGTTCACCGGTAGTGAAGATCTCCACCAAGGACGGCCGTCTACTCGCTGATACCGAGGACATCGACGCCGGTGGAGTGATCCGTGGGGGCACCGCGAATCCTTTTGAACCTTTCGCCGGGCTCGATGACTTCTCCTGGTTCCGTCTCGACGACTCGGTTACCCCGGATCCGGGCCAGGTCTCCAGCACCGCCGACACCGGAATCCCGGTGCTCGACGACTTCCTGCGGGGCGCGAGCCAGCCGCTGGGTGACCCGGTGCCGGTGAGTCAGAACCTGGTGGGCAGCATCGTGTGCAAGGACGGCACGATGTCGGGCCGCACCTGTGGTCCGGTGCTCGCCGTGAACGCCGAGACGGAGGAGATCACGGCGTTGATCCCCGCGATCGGAGGAGATTCCGGCAGTCCGCTCCATGTGGCAGGTAAGGACGGGAAGCGTCACATCGTGGGGACGTTGTCTAACGGCACCCCGGTCCTGTTCAACACGTTCGACGGGACACGTGAACACCTCGACCGCATTTGACGTATCCAGGTCTGAGACAGCTCCGACAGACATTCCAGCGGTCTGTCAGGGTTCTCCAACCTCGTCGTCGTACTGTCGGAGACATCGCCACCTCAGGTGGTGAGGTGATATCCAGGACGGTCGTCGCGAAAGGACCCCGTATACGGCAGCTGAGCATTCTCCTCTTGAAACGTCAGCAGGTGACCCCCGGTTCGTCAGGAGCCGGGGGTCGCCTGTGTCCGCAGGGTCCTCGTCGTCTCACGGCCAGCCTGAGATTTCCCTGTAGACTCGGAGAACAGTTGTCCACTTGACCTCAACCATCCGGGTGCGACGCTACGTTCGGTCGCAGTCCGGAGGAACCGGATACGATGTGACTTCTTCGCCTGACACTTCACCTGCCGCCCGTCGGACGGCAACCAGCAGTGACACAGGGGAGGAGGTGAAGAAGCGTGGCCCGGATCCGCTCATCCTCTGGGTGTCCGCCGGATTCATCGTCCTGTTCGTTGCGGTCTGCGTGGTTTTCGGCGACAGTGCGCGTGATTCATTCTCGACAGTCTCCGGCTGGTTGATGACCAACCTGAACTGGCTCTATGTCGGTGGCGTGACGATCGCGCTGCTGTTCCTCGTCGCCCTGGCGTTCAGCCATTTCGGGCGGATGCGGCTGGGGCCGGACGGCGAGAAACCCGAATACTCCTTGAAGAGCTGGTTCGCCATGCTGTTCGCCGGTGGCCTGGGTAGCGTGCTGATGTTCTGGGGTGTCGCGGAGCCGATCAACCACGCGGTGAATGTTCCCATGCAGAATGAGGAACCCATGTCCCATGAGGCCGTCAACCAGGCGATGGGCTTCACGATGTACCACTTCGGAATCCATATGTGGGTCATCTTCGCGCTGCCTGGTCTGGCGCTCGGGTACTTCATCTACAAGCGCAACCTGCCCCCGCGGGTGTCCTCGATCTTCGCTCCCATCCTGGGCGGGGCGATCTACTCCTGGCCGGGGAAGCTCATCGACGCGCTGTCGATCATCGGCACCGTGTTCGGTATCGCCGTCTCCCTCGGTCTCGGCACCCTGCAGATCGAGTCCGGCCTGGGCACTGTGTTCGGTATCGACAGCTCGACCCTCGTGCTGGTGGGCATCATCGTCGTCATCGTCGCGGTGGCAAGTTGGTCGGTCGCGGCGGGGCTCGACAAGGGCATCAAGAACCTCTCGAACATCAACATCATCATGGCGGTCGTCCTGATGCTGTTCGTCCTGGTCGCCGGGCCGACACTGATGTTGCTGCGGGGCACGATGGACACGGCCTCGTTGTATGCGGAGTGGCTGCCGAGACTGATGTTCTGGTCCGACGCCGACGAGATCACGGCGGAAGGCTGGCAGGGTACGTGGACGGTCTTCTACTGGGCCTGGACGATCTGCTGGTCGCCGTTCATCGGCATGTTCGTGGCGCGCATCTCCAAGGGACGCACTGTCCGCGAATTCGTCGGCGGTGTGCTGGCACTGCCGGCCCTGTTCATCCTGGTGTGGTTCGCCGTCTTCGGTTATGCCGGGTTGCACGCTGAACGGCAGAGCCCGGGGAGCGTGTCCGGCCCCGTCGTCGAGCAGGGGGACGCGGCATCGTCCCTGTTCATTCTTCTCGACACCATGCCGTGGAGCACTGTGGTCAGCGGCTTCGCCCTTGTCGTGGTCGCCATCTTCTTCGTGACGTCCATAGATTCATCCGCCCTGGTGACCGACATGTTCGCGGTCGGGGAGGAGAACGTCACCCCGACATGGCAGCGGGTGCTGTGGGCGGTGTCGATCGGCGCCGTGGCCGCGGCCATCCTGGTGATGTCCCCCGACGCAGGTATCGAGGCGTTGCAGGAGGTCGCGATCATCATCGGGCTTCCGTTCTTCCTCATGTTCTTCGTGATGATGTACTCGATTCTCAAGGGGATGAACAACGACTACCACGCCAGGCCGGAACCCAGGACCAGGCAGTGGGAGAAGACGGACAGTCCCGAAGCACTGGAGGAGAATGAGCGCAGGCCCGCCCCCGGCTACGACGAGACCGGTGATGAACTCCCCGTCGCGACGTACGACGAGGAAGGCAACCTCATTGTCCCGGGCAACATCATCGTCGCCGGGGACGTCGGTGTCGTCGGGGACATCGGCGCGGCGGATCCGGACGACTACGACGCTTTCGGGGACCTCGACCTGTCCGAGTCCGGTGAGGGCACTCAACCGGAGGGCGACACAAGCCGGACGGGCAGGTCCGGGTAGCGTTCGTTGTGGACCGTGATCCCGGTTACACTATGCAGATATATCCACATACCAATTTTCACGAGCGCGAAGGAGAACACGATGGTTCAGCGGGTAGGCGTCATCGGAGCAGGCCAGATGGGCGGCGGCATCGCAGAGGTGGCGGCGAAGTCCGGAAGCGATGTCCTGGTGTGGGAGGCCGCGCAGGAGGCCCTGGACTTCGGTAAGTCCAAGATCGAGAAGTCCCTGGCCAAGGCAGTGGAGCGTGGCAAGCTCAGTGAAGAGGACCGCGACGCGGCGCTGGCGCGTCTGACGTTCACCACCTCGCTCGAGGATTTCGCCGACCGTGAACTGGTCATGGAGGCGATCATCGAGAACGAGAAGATCAAGAAGGACGTTTTCGCACAGCTGGATGCCATCGTCGAGGACAAGACTGCACCGCTGTGCTCGAACACCTCCTCGCTGCCGATCCAGGCCATTGCCTCGGCCACCGAGAACCCCGGCCGTGTGATCGGTCTGCACTTCTTCAACCCGGTGCCGGTGCTTCCCCTGGTCGAGGTCATCCCTGCCCTGACCACGGATGAGACGACCGTGGACACCGCCCGTACCTACGCCACCGAGGTCCTGGGCAAGACCGCCATCCAGGCCAAGGACAGGTCCGGTTTCATCGTGAACTTCCTTCTGGTGCCGTACCTGCTGTCCGCAGTGCGCATGGTCGAGCAGGGCGTCGCCACCAAGGAAGACATCGACACCGGCATGAAGCTCGGTGCCAGCCACCCCATGGGCCCGTTGACCTTGGCGGACATGGTCGGTCTCGACACCTGCGCGTTCATCGCGGACGTCATGCTCGAAGAGTTCGGGGACCCCGCCTACGCCTGCCCACCGTTGCTTCGTCGCATGGTCCAGGCGGGACACCTCGGGCGTAAGTCCGGCAAGGGTTTCTACGACTACGCATAGATCCCTGCACACCGGTCGACAATTCACTACAGTCGTCGGTGCAAGCCTTTTTACGTCAACAGCGAAGGAGAGCTTTAATGTCAGGGTTCGACGACATCAAGAACAAGGCGGCGGACGCCGCCGGTCAGGCCAAGGAAGCCGCCGGGGACGCCGCTGGCAATGACGATCTGAAGAACGAAGGCAAGGCCGACCAGGTCAAGTCGGACGCGAAGCAGAAGTTCGAGGACGCCAAGGACAAGGCCACCGACAAGGCCAACGAGGTCATCGGCAAGTTCAAGGACAACTGACCGCGGTCTCCAGCTGAACCGGAGGAACCCCCGCCACCCGTGACCGGGTGGCGGGGGTTCCTTATTCGTCGGCGTCCTCGTCCCCGGAGCCGCCGTCGCCGTGGAAACCGAACCTGCGCAACCGGGCACGGTCCTCCTCGGAGGAACTCGCCGTCAGTCGCAGGAGCTCGCCGTAGATGCCGCCACTGGTCGCCAGTTCCGCGGGGGATCCGATCTCGTCGACGCGTCCGGAGTCCAGGGTCACGATGGTGTCCACCGTTGCGATCGTGGAGAGGCGGTGTGCGATCACCAGCGTGGTCCGCCCGACCATGAGTTCCTCCAGACCGGCCTGGACCGCCCGTTCGGCACGGGTGTCCAGTGCGGACGTGGCTTCGTCCAACACCAGAATCGGAGCATCCTTCAACATCGCACGCGCCACGGCGATACGCTGCTTCTGTCCGCCGGACAGACGCAGGCCGCGCTCGCCGATCAGGGTGTCGTAGCCGTCGGTGAAGTTCCGGATGAAGGCGTCGGCGTTGGCACGCTCAGCCACCCGGAGGATCTCCTCGTCGGTGGCGTCGGGGCGTCCGTAGGCGATGTTCTCCCGGATGGTCCCCGAGAACAGGGAGGCATCCTGGAACACCACGCCCACCATGCCCCGCAGCTGCGCGGCGGAGAGTTCACGGATGTCGTGTCCGCAGACCTTCAGCGTGCCTCCAGTGGGGCGGTACAGGCCGAGCATGAGGTTGACCAGGGTGGATTTACCACCACCGGACTCGCCGACCAGGGCGACCTTCTCGTTGTTCCCGGCAGCGAAACTGACGTGGTGGATGACGGGATCGCCAGGATCGTAGCCGAAGGTCACGTCGTCGAACTCGAACACCGGGGTCTCCCCGGGGTGGCCGTCCTCCCGGGCGACGGCCGGCGGTGACGGCACCGCGTCCCGCACCTCCCGCTCGTCCACCACGGACGGGCCGTACTCGCGCGATGCTGCGAGCAGCACCGGGGACGTCGTCGGTTCCTCGAGCTCGTCCATCGCCTCGAAGTACTCCCTGGACCCGGCGGCCGCCCGTTGTGCGGAGTCGACCATCCAGCTCATCATCGTCGCGGGCTGCTTGGCCATCGCCACCAGCTGGACCAGGAGAACCAGTTCACCGATGGTGAACGACCCGTTGAGCGTACGGAGGAAGAGGACCAGGTAGATCGCGAAGAAGATCAGGTTCATGCCGGCCATCCGGAAGATGTCCATCATGTGCCACCACCGCGACTGACGTTTCGTCACGTCGACGGTCTCGGCGAAGTGCGTCTGGAACAGCCGCAGTTCGCGGAGCTCGGAGACGAAGGACTTCACCACCTTGACCTGGCCCACGACCTCGGCGAAACGTCCCTGGGCGGTGTCGATGTGCTCGTTCTTGGTCTTCTCCCAGCGCATCCACCGTCTACTGGTCAGTGCTGTGAGCCACAGGTACATCGGGAAGATGACCACCAGCAGCAGGGCCAGTGGCCAGTAGTACCAGGCGGAGATTCCCAGCACCACGATGACGGTGAGGATCATCGAGAAGAAGTTGTTGGCGAAGGCCTGGAGGAACTGGGTCAACCCCATGATCGACCGGTCCAGCCGGGAGATGACCGTGCCCGTGATCTGTCGGTCGAAGTAACTCTGCGGCAGGGACAGCAGTTTCGCGAAGTAGCGGTTGGACAGGATCTGCCGCATCCGCATCCCCATGACGTCGCCGAACCAGCCGCCGATGTTGTGGATCACCGTGTGCGCCAGCTCGGCGGCGAGCAGGCCGAGGGCGACGGCGATGACCGTGCGGGTCGCGGTCTCCATCGGGGTCGACCCGTTCACCGTCGACACGATGGTGTCGGTGGCATGGCTGATCAGGAACGGCGACGCGAGTGAGAGCAGCACTGTCGCCAGCGCTGCCACGATGACCATCGTGTAGTACGGCCACAGCTCCTTCATGGAGCTGACAATGCGGGTCAGGCTTCGCACGCGTCTCCGCTCCGCAGGTCGGCCTCGGCGATACGGTCGAGGGCCTCGTCCAGGATCTCGCGGGACGTACCGAAGTTCAGTCGGACGTGCCCGGCACCCGTCGGACCGAAATCCGTTCCTTCATTCAGCCCGACGCGCGCGAGGGTGCGCAACCGCGCCGCGGGGGCGGTGACTGACTCGTCCGGTCCGCGAAGACGGTCGACCTCGGACACGTCCAGCCAGGCCAGGAACGTCGCCTCCTCCTTCGGGAGCCTGATCCCGGGGAGAACCCCGGGCAGCCGGTCGGCGAGGTACCTCCAGTTCTCGGCGAGGTAGTCGACCTCCTCGGCCAACCACTCCCGTCCGTCGGTGTAGGCGGCGGTGGCCGCGGCCAGCCCGATAGTGGACGCCTCCCCGGTGACGAGGTTCGACAGCCGGCCGATCTCGCGGGAGTCCTCCTCGTTGGTGCTGATGATCTGGGCACACTTCAGCCCGGCGGTGTTCCACCCCTTCGAGGTGGCGGTCACCGTGACCGTGACCGATGCCGCGGTATCAGACACCGTGGCTGTCGGGACATGGTTTCCGGAGTACACCAGGGGCGCGTGGATCTCGTCGGAGATCACCCGGACACTGTGCTTCGCAGCCAGGTCGGTGACGTCGCGCAACTCATCGGCGGTGAAGGCGCGTCCCAGCGGGTTGAACGGGTTGCACAGGATCATGCTGCCCACCCCGTTCGGATTGTCCGTCGAGGTGAACGCGCGTTCCAGCGCATCGAGATCGAATACGGCTCCGCCGTCCGCGTCGGAGCCCATCGGCACGTAGGTCGCCGGCCGCCGGGTCGCCGCGGGCACCTTCTGGAACGGGGGGTAGGCGGGAAGGGGGATGACGATCGACGACCCGGGAGCGGTCAGGTTGTCGACGGCCACGACGATGCCCTTGACCACGTCGGGTACCACCGTCACATTCGCCGGGTCGATCGTCCAACCGTGCCGTGCCGCAGAGAACGAGGCCAGGGCCTCGGCAAGATGACGCGAGCCCGCGCCCAGCTCGGGATAGCCGAAGTACTCCCGGTCGACCGCGTCGCGAATGGCGGTCGCTACCGGGGGACAGGTGTCGAAGTCGGTCTCAGCCACCCACAGAGGAAGGACATCGGGCTCATAGGCCGTCCATTTCATCGTGCGGCGGGCACGCAGGGTATCAAGGTCGGGAAAGGTGAGAGCCATGACGACAACTCTAACCCCCTGCCACGACCCGGGTTTGCGCAGGCGTCTATGACCGCCCGGTGTAGAGGGAGCCGAGCAGAGTCCTCACCGCCCGCCACGGGTCCTCTGACTGAGACGGGCACGTCGGGGACGCCGGGGCGCCGGACATGTCGAATATCCGCGCATGCCGCGTGGGTTCCCGGAAGCGGTCCCAGCCTGGTCGACCTCCGTGGACGAAGGTGGCGACCGCGGAACGGAACTGTGCACCGACACCGTCAGGGCCGCCGAGGCGGCGCTCCGCCTCGGGGCCACACGTCTCCTCGACCTCGGACCGTCCGACCGTCAGCGTGTCGAACAGCAGCGGAAGCTCGGCGCAGTGCTGGGCGGGACGGGCGCCGCCACGGAACTCATAGGCCCAGACCGGCGCTCCCGCCTCGGCGAGAGCCTCGGCGAACGCTGAGGCCCAGCGTCGGATCGTACGGTCACCGACGGTACGGCCCAACGGGCGGACGGGCCGTGTGGTGACGACGCAGCGGCACCACGCCGGGAGGTGGCGCAGGGGGACCCCGAGGGCCACCATCGCCGGGGCGACAAGCCAGGCCTCCAGCACCCGTGGAAAGCCGAGGCGTCCCACCGTCCGGCGCAGCACGGCATCGACCTGGCGGACCCCGGGGAACCGCACGAATTCATCGTGCATCGTCCCGACAATGACGGGCACCGGCCGCATCTGCGTCAGAGAGAACGGGTACACCCCCACCGCACAGTCCGTGGCATGCAGCCGGGCGAAACGCCGGTACGCCGACGTGAGTTCCTCGGACGACAGTGCGCCCATCCGTTCTGCGGTGGGGCGGTGCCGTGACCGCAGTGCCAGACGTGTGGTGAGACGCCGGCGGGTCCACCCCCTGCGCGGCGCGCCGGGCGACATCATCACGGCCCGGTGGAAGAGCCCGTCCGCCCGGCGGTCGGTGAGCAGCCATGCCACAAGTGCCCCACCCGCGGACTGCCCGGCCAACGTGACCCGACCCGGGTCTCCACCGACCTCGGCGATGCACTCACGGATCCAGCGCAGACCGAGGAGGAGATCGTCGACGCCGCGAAAGTCAGGACCGTCGCCGGGACTGGCGAGCGGGAGGAAGCCCTCGAAACGTCTGCGGTAGTTCAGCGACACCACCACACAGCCCTCCCGCGCGAGCGCGGTGCCGTCGTACCACGGTTCATCGGCGTGGCCGGTCTCGAACCGTCCGCCGTGGATCCACACCATGACCGGGTGAGTGCGGTCCGTGGCCTCCGCCGGGCACGTCACGGTGGCGGTGTGTGTGGCCCGCATACCGCGACGTTCCGCCGTGTCCTCGCACGGCACCGTCCCCGACCAGGCTGGTGCCGGGCGGGGTGCGGCGAAGGCTGCGGGCCCCTCCGTGTGGGGCGCTGCGACGGGCACGGCGCGGAAGACCGCGACCCTTCCCCCGTCAGGGGTGTTCCGCCATGACCCGGACACGTCCCCGGAAGGCGTCCGGAGCAGTGGAACACCGGTGGCCGGATCGGTTCTCACGGGATCAGGACGGGTGCTGGCTGGCTTCCTGCAGGATGATGGCGATCACGCCCATCGCGTGCAGATCCAGTTGTTCACGCAGGTCGGAGGAGGGGTTCATCTCGTGGTCGACGAAAAGCCCTTCCACCCCGGACACCATGTAGGTCACGATGGCCGTGCGACGGGCCTCCGGCACATAGCCGAAGTGCGTCCCGCCGATGTCCGAGAGCCGTTGAATCACGTCGGCGCGCATCTCCAGGTACATTCGCCGGGACCGGGGTCGTCGCTCCGCTTCTGCAGCGCCAGCGGCAGGCACAACCGGATGAACTCCGGATGGTTCTCCAGTGCATCCAGGAGCTGCTCGGCGATCTGCGGCAGGTGCTGGAGGATGTCCTCGTCTTCAGGGATGTTCCAGGCGGCGTTCCAGGCGTCGAAGCTCTTGCCGATGACCTGGGACATCAGGTCGTCCTTGTCCTCGAAGTGCCAGTAGAGGGAGCTGGCCGGCAACCCGCATTCCCGGCAGATCTCCGCGATGCTGGTCCCGTCGTACCCTCGTTCGGTGGCGATGCTCGTGGCGGCGTCGAGGATGCGCTGGCGGGAACGCTCGCCGTCGGCGCGCCGATTCCGGGCGCGCCGCTTCGGGGCGGGTTTGCCCGTCGCATCGTCCTGGGGGTTGTTGTGGGGAGCAGTGGTCGTGCTGAGTTCTACCGGGGCTGACATGGTGAATATCCTACTGAAAATAACTACCTGTGGCGTATCCGCCCCCGGTCCCGCCGACCGCACGGCGTTAAGCTGGCGTGCATGACCGGTCACAACACCCAGCAGAACCCGCTGCTCGCCCCCTCTGAACTCGACCATGAACTTCCGGACTTCGCCGCGATCTCCGTCGACGATCTCGTCCCGACGTTCCGGACCGGAGTCGTCGACCATGAGGCGGAGATAGCGGCCATCGTCGCCAACCCGGAGGAGCCCACCTGGGAGAACACGATGGAGGCCCTCGAAGCCAGCGGCCAGCTGCTCGACCGTGTCCTCGCCATCGTCTTCAACTACTCGGGTACAGACGCCAGTGACGACATTGTCGCCGTCGAAGAGACGGTGGCCCCCGAACTCGCCGAGCACATCAGCAGTGTCAATCTTGATCCGGGCCTGTTCGCCCGGGTGAACTCACTTCCGACGCAGCCGGAGGGCAGTGAGAACGAGGCGCTGCTGACCTACTGGCTGCGACGGTTCCGGCGCGGTGGTGCGGCTCTCGATGACGCAGGACGGACCGAACTGGGTTCGATCGACGCGCGACTCGCGGAACTCTCGACCCGGTTCGGCCGCAACCTGGTCGCTGCGACCGAAGCCGGCGCCGTCCTGTTCACCGACGAGGACGAGCTCGCCGGGCTGAGCGACACGCACAGGTCCCGCCTGGCGGAGGACGCGGCGGCGGCGGGGAAGGACGGCTGGCTCGTCCGGCTGGGCTGCCGAGCGTGCAACCGGTGCTCGAGGAACTCGAAGAACCCGCGGCCCGTGCCCGTATCCACGACGCGTCGCTGCGCCGTGGGGCCGGCGGTGAGACGGACAACACCGGGGTTCTGCTTGAGATCGTCCGGTTACGCGCACGCCGCGCCGAGCTGCTGGGATACGCGAACCATGCGGAGTTCGTCGCGGAGGCGGAGACCGCCGGTTCGCTCGCCGAGGTCGATGACCTGCTGGGGAAGCTGACTCCTGCCGCCGTGGCGAACGCTGCCGGGGAATACAAGAAAGCCGTGGACAAGGCGGGTACGGATGCTGCAGACGATGTGGCCGGGGCGGACTGGCCGTACTGGGCCGCCAAACTCCGGGCCGAGGAACTCGACGTCGATGAAGCGGAACTGAAGAAGTACTTCCCCCTGGAGCGCGTACTGCGCGACGGTGCGTTCTTCGCCGCCCACCGCCTGTACGGCATCACGGTCGAGCGACGTGGGGACCTCAAGGGCTATCATCCCGATGTGCAGGTCTGGGAGGTCAGGGAGGCCGAGGATGACCCTGTGCGTCCGGGTGCACCGGTCGGTCTTCTCCTCACCGACATGTACGCCCGGCCGACCAAGCGCGGCGGGGCGTGGATGAGCAGCTTCGTCGAACAGAACAACCTGCTGGGGCAGACGCCCGTCGTGGTGAACGTCCTCAATATCGCGAAACCTGCCGAGGGTGAACAGGCCCTGCTCACGCCCGATGAGGTCGCCACCGTCTTCCATGAGTTCGGGCATGCGCTCCACGGGCTGCTCTCTGACGTCCGGTACCCCAGCCTGTCCGGGACCAACGTACCGCGGGACTTCGTCGAGTTCCCCAGTCAAATCAACGAGAACTGGGCTCTGGAGCCGGAGATCCTCAGCAACTACGCCCGGCATGTGGACACCGGTGAACAGTTGCCGCAGCAGATGGTGGACGCGGTGCGGGCGCAGGCAGCCTGGGGCCAGGGGTTCGCCACGTCGGAGTACCTGGCGGCCTGCTGGCTGGATCTGGCGTGGCACCGTCTCAGCACCCGGGAGGCGGCGGCAGTCACCGATGTCGCAGCCTTCGAGAAAGAGGCCCTGGAGGCCGCAGGATTCGGAGCAGACCTGCTGCAGGCTCTGGCACCGCGGTATTCCTCGGCCTACTTCAACCATATTTTCGCCGGGGGATACTCAGCGGACTACTGGAGTTACCTCTGGGCGGAGGTTCTCGACGCCGACGGTTTCGAGGGGTTCGTCGACACCGACGCCGCCCGGGGCGACGGCGCGGGAGACCGTCCCGGCGCCGTCGCCGATATTGACCCGGACGACGTTCGTTTCGCCGGTGACCGGTTCCGGCGGATGATCCTGTCCCGGGGTGCGACCATCGACTACGACGACGCCTTCTGGATGTTCCGGGGGAAACAACGCAGCGTGGAACCGTTGTTGCGCCGTCGGGGGCTGGCCGGGTCAATGGATGTCGACGGACTGGGGACGGACTAGGCCTGTAGCTCACACGGAAGGTAAACTTGTCTGCTGTGACTGACGGCATTGAACAATGGGTCCTCGACCTGCCTCTCTGGCTGCAGACCCCGTTGACGCTGGTCGTTCTGGTGCTGCTGGCCTCGCTTGCGGCCGTCGTCATGATCAAGGTGGCGTTCGGCGCGCTACCCGCGACCGAGGACGAGGAACGGGCGTTCGCGCCCGTGGATGATCCGTCCCGTGGAGAAGGAGAGAACCGGTGAAACACCATTCCAGGGTCAGGCAGGCTCTCATTCTGCTGATCGTTCTGCTCGTCGTGGTGTGGTTGGTCACCTCCCTCTTCTGAGTGCCTCCTGGTCCAACTCTGTACTGCAGCGTGAAGTGTTCCCCGGATTTCCCTTGGAATTCCGTTTTTGCTTATGCCGATACAGGAATCGGCTAGGATCATGCACCGGAACACACCGGGTTCCCCGGTGTGAGCCGGGCTACCCCTTGACAAGACTGTGATTGGAGAGACATGCAGGAGTACTCCTCGGAGGCGCTGTACACCATCGGCGAGAGCGAGACCTGTCTGACCGTGCTCAGGGAGAACGCCCTGAAGCGCCCGCAGACGATCCTGTACAGCCGTCCCCGGAAGTTCGAGTGGGTCGACGTGCGGGCGGACGAGTTTCTCCGGGAGGTCTACGACGTCGCCAAGGGCCTGATCGCCAACGGTGTGGAGCCCGGCGACCGCGTCGCGCTGATGTCGGACACGCGTTACGAGTGGTCGCTGCTGGACTTCGCGATCATGGCGGCCGGGGCGGTCTCCGTGCCGATCTACCCGTCATCGTCGACCTCGCAGTGTGAGTGGATCGTCGAGGACTCGGGTGCGAAGTTGGGTATCGCCGAGAAGTCCGGGCATGCGACCCGCCTCCGTACTTTCGTCAAGGACGGCGAGCCTGTCGAAGGGACAGCCCACCTCAACCGCGTGCTCTCCTTCAACGAGGATGCTGTCGGTACCCTGGTCGCCGAGGGTAAGGACGTTTCAGACGATGTCGTCGAGGAGCGCATCGCGAACACGAAGTCCTCTGACCTGGCGTCCCTGGTGTACACCTCGGGCACGACCGGGCGGCCCAAGGGTTGCAGGCTGCTGCACTCGAACTGGTTGGGCGAGGCCCGGGCCATCCTGACCCACCCGATCGGTGGCATCGCCGTGGAGGGCAACCGGACGCTGACATTCCTGCCGTTGGCGCACGTCCTGTCCCGTGCGGTGTCACTGGCGGCGACACTGGGCGGGGCCACCCAGTCCCACTGGGCGGACATGTCCACCCTTGTCCCGGAGTTCCAGCGCTCGCAGCCGCAGCTGATTCTGGGGGTGCCGCGCGTCTTCGAGAAGGTTCACGCCGGTGTCAAGACCAAAGCCACCGAAGGCGGCGGCCTCGGGGCCAAGATCTTCCCTCTGGCAGAGAAGGCCGCAGTGGAGTACTCCAAGGCCCTCGACACGGCATCGGGCCCGACCGTGGGCCAGAAGATCAAGCGCACGGTCTTCGACAAGCTCGTCTACGGCAAGGTCAAGGCCGCGATGGGCGGGGAACTGCAGTACTGCATCTCCGGCGGCTCCGCATTGAACCCGGAGTTGATGCACTTCTTCCGGGGCATCGGCGTGCGCATCTACGAGGGCTACGGGATGACCGAGACGACCGCGGCGATCGCGGTGAACTTCGAGCCGGACAACATCATCGGCACGGTGGGCAAGCCGGTCGGCGGCAACACCATCCGGATCGCCGACGACGGTGAGATCCTCATGAAGGGCACCGTCGTCTTCGACGGGTACTGGGGGAACGAGACGGCGACCAAGGAGTCGTTCACCGAGGACGGCTTCGTGATCTCCGGTGATCTCGGTGAACTCCTGCCCACCGGGCACCTGAAGATCACCGGACGGAAGAAGGAGATCATCGTCACCGCCGGTGGTAAGAACGTGTCTCCCGGACCTCTGGAGGACATTCTGCGCTCAGCGCCCCTGATCTCCCAGGCCATGGTGGTCGGCGACAACGAGAAGTTCATCGGCACGCTGATCACCCTCGACGAGGAGGCCCTCGTCGGCTGGCGCAAACGTAACGGGATCAATGCCGACACCCCGGTCAAGGAGCTGGCCAAGAACCCCGTGCTGCGCACGGAGATCCAGGACGCGATCAACGAGGCCAATGACACCGTCTCGCACTCCGAGGGCATCAAGAAGTTCCGGATCTGTGCCCGGGACTTCACCGAGGATGACGGCGAAGTCACCCCGTCGATGAAGGTGAAGCGGCATGCCGTGTCGAAGAACTTCGCCGACGACATCGCCTGGATCTACACCTCGAAGTAGGCCTCGGCCAGGGAGCGACCGACACCCTCCCAATTAACCCCGTCACCCCGGCCCAGCCTCCCTGGGCCGGGGTTCTCCATGTCCTACACTGTCCTTCAGTCGCGACCCCCTGACGATCCGCCGACGACTTCTGACCTTGCTGAGAGGAGCCATCCGTGCACGACGCCGCCCGCCTGCGACTGCGCGAGCTCACCCAGGGTGTCTACGACATCGGCGACGAGGTTGCCGAACTCATCGAGAATCTCGCCGAGTCCCTGGCGGACTGGGACCAGGAACTGGTGGACGACTGCCTGCTGGAACTCGCTGAGTCCGTCGCCGAGGGGCGGGCAGAGGTGCGTGCCGCACTGGCCGAACTCAACGGCCTCCGCCAGGCATTCGTCTCGGGTATCCGGTCCGGGTCACTGTCGGCCACGACCGTCGTCGACAATCACCCGGGTCGCACGCTGTCTTTCCTGCGTGACCATGCTGTCATACCGGTGGAGGCCGCCCCGTCGCCGATGGTCAGTACCGCGACGCTGCGGGTGAACCTGCGACGTCGTAACGCCGAACTCACGGACATGCTCGAAGACCTGGCCGAGTGGACGGTCGAGCAGACCCGTCTTGCAGTGGAGGAGCAGAGCGTCCTGCTGCCGCAGGCCCTCGCGCGCGCGGAGAAACACGCCCGTGAGGTCGTCGCGCGGTGGAAGACCGCGGTCATCGGTGAGCACCCCGCACTGGTGGCGGAACTGCGCGGTGAGGCACCGCCACGCTTCCTCGCGGAACGCGCGAGGGTGGAACAGGTGCTCTCCAAGATCCGGTCACGCCGCGTCGCCGCAGGCTGAGCCCTCGTAGAAACTCCCCCGTGGACCGGTTCGGTGGTGGGGAACCGGACCGATAGCATGGACCCAATGACCCCTATTCCTGACGACCGGTACGGCCTCTACATCCATGTGCCGTTCTGCAGCACCAGGTGCGGTTACTGTGACTTCAACACCTACACGCCGGGTGAGTCGGGTTCGTCGTCGATGTCGACCTACCTGAGTTCACTGGAGGCTGAACTGGACCTTGCGGCTGCGGACTGGGACCGGACCGGACCGCCGTCCACCGTCTTTCTCGGGGGAGGAACCCCGTCACTGCTGGGTGCCGATGGCCTGGCCCGTGTTCTGGGTGCGGTGAAGCGGAGTCTCGGCCTGGCGCCGGGGGCGGAGGTGACCACCGAGTCGAACCCCGAGTCGACCTCACCGGAGTTCTTCGACACCCTTCTCGACGCCGGTTACACGCGGATATCCCTGGGTATGCAGTCGGCTGCCGGCCACGTGCTGAAGGTCCTCGACCGCACGCACACCCCGGGCCGTGCCACCGAGGCAGCCCGGGAGGCACTGGCGGCAGGATTCAACCATGTGAACCTGGACCTGATCTACGGCACCCCCACCGAGACCGACGATGATCTCCGGCTCACCCTGGACCAGGTGCTGTCCACGGGCGTGGATCACGTTTCCGCCTATTCGTTGATCGTCGAGGACGGGACCGCCATGGCCCGGAAGGTACGGAAAGGGCTGCTGCCTCAGCCCGACGAGGACGTCTACGCCGACCGCTACGAGATGATCGACGCGGCGCTCCGGGCCGCGGGAATGCAGTGGTACGAGGTGTCCAACTGGTCACGGCCCGGGGGAGAGTGCCGTCACAACATGGTCTACTGGCGTTCGGGCCAGTGGTGGGGCGCAGGCCCCGGCGCCCACGGGTGTGTGCGGCTGGTCGATGATCCGGTCAGCGGACGGGGCGTGACCCCGGTCGGCGACACGGGGGTCGGTGCCGGCAGCGGTGTGACACGTCTGGTGAACGCCAAGCTGCCGCGGCGTTACGCGGAAGCGGTCGGCGCGGGTGGGAGTCCGGTGACGACCGTCGAGCCCCTGGGGGCCGGTGACCTGCACACCGAGCGCGTCATGCTGGGACTGCGGCTTCGTGAGGGGCTGCCGGACGAGGTGCTCACCTCGGCGGGAAGCGCCGTGGACCACCATGTCGGGCTGGGACTCCTGGAGCGGGGCAACGGACGGACCCGGTTGACCGACCGGGGGCGTCTGCTGGCCGACGGGATCATCACCGACATCCTGCTGGCAGAGGAGACCTGACGCGTGGCGGAAGACATGGGACAATCGGGGTCAGGTGGCATACTGAGGTCCGAGGAAAGGGAGTGAACCTGATGGCGTCCAAGGCGATGACGGGTACGGAACAGCGACGTTCCGAGGTGTTGCGCGCCATCGTCGCCGATTTCATCTCCACCCATGAACCGGTCGGTTCGAAGGCTCTGGTGGAGCGCCACAGTCTGGGCGTCTCGTCGGCGACGATCCGCAACGACATGGCGGTGCTGGAGTCCGAGGGGTACATCATCCAGCAGCACACCAGTTCAGGACGGATCCCCACGGAGAAGGCCTACCGTACGTTCGTCGACGGGATCGCCCAGATCAAGCCACTGAGCCGTCCCGAGCGCCGTGCGATCCTCGGCTTCCTCGAGGACGGGGTCGACATGGAGGACGTCCTGCGACGCAGTGTGCAGCTGCTTGCCCAACTGACCCGCCAGGTCGCCGTGGTGCAGATCCCGGACCTGCGTCGTGGGCGGGTGAAACACTGCGAGATCGTGCAGCTCGCGGACGCCAGGCTGCTGCTGGTGCTGATCACGGACGCCGGCCAGGTGGAGCAGCGCAACGTGGACCTCAGCGAACCGTTGGCTGCAGAGGATCTTCCGAAGCTGCGCCAGTTGATCAATGAGACGTTGGTCGGGCACACGCTCGACGATGCATCCGCGGCCATCGCGGAGATGGCGGCGGGGGACGACGACAGAGTGTCGCCGCAACTCCGTGGCCCGGCCCTCACCTGTGCGACGGTCCTGGTGGAGACCATGCTGGAGCGTCCGACGGACCGGTTGATTCTGGCGGGAACCCCGAACCTGGTCCGGGCAGGCGAGCTGGAGAGTGTGCTGGAGGCGCTGGAGGAGCAGGTCGTGGTTCTCCGGTTGCTCTCCGCGGCCAGGGACCACGGGGTCAGCGTGACGATCGGTGAGGAGAACGGCACGGCCGAGCTGCAGTCCGCCGCCGTGGTCTCGACAGGTTACGGCACCCGCGAGGGCGTGATGGGTGGCATGGGGGTGCTCGGCCCGACGTATCTGGACTACCCGGGAACGATCAGTTCGGTGCAGGCGGTGGGCCACTACGTCTCCCGCATTCTCGCCGGCGAGTAGGACGTACTACACTTGTCGGGGTGATTTTAGGGGGCTCGCCTGAGCCCCAGGACAGACCCCAATTACGGTGAGAAGGAATCAGCCACCTTGGCACGTGACTACTACGGAATTCTCGGCGTCAGCAGTGATGCGTCTGACGCCGAGATCAAGAAGGCCTACCGACGCCTGGCCCGCAAGTACCACCCGGACGTCAACCCGTCCGACGAGGCCGCGGAGAAGTTCCGTGAGGCGTCCCTGGCACAGGAGGTGTTGACCGACCCGCAGAAGCGTCGGATCGTCGACGCCGGCGGGGACCCTGAGGAGCAGGGTCCCGGAGGCGGCGGGGGTCCCGGTGGATTCGGCGGCGGTGGATTCGGAGACATCTTCGACGCATTCTTCGGCGGCGGCGCCGGTGGTGCAGGCGGGGGGCCCCGTGTGTCCCGTGTACGCCCGGGCAACGACGCTCTCCTGCGACTTCAGATGACGCTCGACGAGTGCTTCGCCGGCGTCACCAAGGACGTCACCGTGGACACCGCCGTCCTGTGTGAGGTGTGCGACGGAAGCGGCTCCGAGTCCAAGTCGGATCCGGTCACCTGTCCGACGTGCCACGGCCAGGGCCAGGTCATGGAGATCCAGCAGTCGATCCTGGGACGCGTCCAGGTGGCCCGTGCCTGCCCCCGGTGCCAGGGTGTCGGTGAGATCATCGAGGACCCGTGCCAGGAATGCGCCGGCGACGGACGCGTGCGCGCCCGCCGCGACATCGAGGTGAAGATCCCCGCCGGTATCCGCGACGGCATGCGGATCCGCATGTCCGGTGAGGGTGAGGTCGGCCCCGGTGGCGGCCCCGCCGGTGACCTGTATGTGGAGGTGCAGGTCAAGGAGCACCCCTACTTCCTCCGTGATGCTGACGACCTGCACGTCACCGTGAACGTGCCCATGGTTGACGCCGCCCTGGGAACCTCCGTGGAGGTTCCGTTGCTCGATGATTCGGTGGCCACCGTCGCCGTCGAACCGGGCACCCAGCCCGAAGCGATCGTACGGGTGAAGGGAAAGGGGATGCCGCACCTGCGCCGCGAGGGGCACGGCAGTCTCATCGCGCACGTCGACGTCACCGTCCCGTCCGACCTCGACAAGAAGCAGCGGGATCTGCTTGAGCAGTTCCGCGGCACCTCCAAGCACGTCGCAGGTGTGCAGTCCAGTGAGGACGAGCACTCCGGCGGGCTGTTCTCCCGCTGCGCCAGAAGTTCGGAAGGTAAGCGGTGGCGGCCCGGTGAGTGATCCTGTCTTCGTCGTCCCCGACCTTGGGGACCAGTTGGCGCGGGTGGGGGAGACCGGTGTGTTCACCCTCCCCGATGCGGAGGCCCGGCACGCCTCGGTGAAACGGATCCGCCAGGACGAATCCGTCGTGCTGACCGATGGTTCGGGTCTCGGGGTGGCAGGTCACTGGGCCGGTGACGGCGCCGTGGCCGGTGGACACCGGATCATCGGGCATGAACCCCGCCCGCGTGTCACCGTGGTGCAGGCGATACCGAAGTCCGAGCGGGCGGAACTCGCCGTCGACCTCGCGGTGCAGGCCGGGGCGGACAGGATCATCCCGTGGCAGGCCGACAGATGCGTGTCCCGCTGGACCGGGGCTAAGGGCGGGAAGTCAGACAAGTCAGCCAAGGCCCACGCACGGTGGTCCGCGACGGCGCTCGCAGCGATGAAGCAGTCACGGCGGTTGTCCGGGGCCCATGTCGGAGAGCTGCTCACCGACATCGACGATCTCGGTGAGCATCTCGCGTCACGGCCGTGGTCCGCACCGGCGGATGACCGCACCCCGACGGTCCGGGTCCTCGTCCTCCACGAGGACGCGACCACTCCGCTTGCCCAGGTCGATCTTGACGTCGACGAGGTCGTCCTCGTCATCGGCCCGGAGGGCGGTGTCAGCGACCGCGAGATCGCCGCTGTCACTTCAGCACCCGACGGACGGGAAGCCGGTTCGTCGGTCGTACTCGGCCCGGAGGTGTTGCGTACCGCGACGGCCGCCGCTGTCGCCCTGGGTGCCATCGGGGTGCTCACCACACGATGGTCACGCTAAGCTTCATGTATCAGCACGTGGCCACGTGTTCCACATATTCACAGGAGAACCCGGAAGCATTTTGAAGCAACCACCAAGGCGTATCGCCTCCACCTCTGTCGAACTTGATCCGGAGACCGCACAGACGGTCTCGGGTCTCGCCGACGAGAACTTCCGCATCATCGAGGACCACATCGACGCTGACCTGCTCAGCAGGGGGAACCATGTCACCCTGCGTGGCGAGGCGTCCCAGGTTGCGCGTGCCCGTCGGGTGCTGCGTGAACTCGAAGCCATGGCGGTCCGTGGTTCCGAGGTGACCCCGGACCTCACCCGCCGCACCATCGACCTCGTCGACGAGACGGACCGTCGTGCCGATGCAGAGGCCCGGGACTCCCTGCCCGCGGACGGGGCCACGGGCGCTGCCGGCATGGCGTCGGTGACCGGTGAGGTCATCGTCGAGCACCGGGGCAAGACAATCCGTCCCAAGACGGTCGGGCAGCGTAGTTACGTCGACGCCATCGACGCCTCGACCGTGGTGGTGGGCACCGGACCGGCCGGCACCGGCAAGACCTACCTCGCCGTCGCCAAGGCGGTGCAGGCGCTGCAGAAGCGTGAGGTCAACAGGATCATCCTGACCCGTCCCGCGGTGGAGGCGGGGGAGAAACTCGGCTTCCTCCCCGGAACACTCGGCGAGAAGATCGACCCCTATCTGCGTCCCCTCTACGACGCACTCCGGGACATGCTGGAGCCCGAGACCATCCCGCGCCTCATCGAGTCCGGGGTCATCGAGGTCGCCCCGCTGGCCTACATGCGCGGACGTACCCTCAACGGGGCTTTCGTGATCCTCGACGAGGCACAGAACACCACCCCCGCCCAGATGAAGATGTTCCTGACCCGTCTGGGGTTCGGGACGAAGATCGTGGTGACCGGCGACCTCACCCAGGTCGACCTGCCGAACCACCAGGCCAGCGGTCTCAGCGTGGCGCACCGGATCCTCTCCGGTGTGGACGGGGTGACGGTGACCGAGTTCGACACCACCGACGTGGTCCGTCACCACCTCGTCGGGCGGATCATCCAGGCCTATGAACGTTATGAGTCCGAGCAGGCCGCGGACGCCGAGCTGGCGCGCCAGGACCGCGAAGAGAGGAGGAACCGGTGAGTATCGAGGTATTCAACGAGTCGGGTTTCGGAGAGGTCAACGAGGAGGAGTTGATTGACGTCGCGCGCTTCGCCCTGTGGAGCCTGGACGTGCACTCCTCGGCCGAGTTGTCCATCCATATCGTGGACCTGGAGACCATAGCCGACCTGCACGTGCGGTGGCTGGACCTTCCCGGGCCCACGGACGTGATGAGCTTCCCGATGGATGAACTGACGCCGGGTTGGGGTCGCAAGGACGGACCTCCGCCGGGGCCGGGCGTCCTCGGCGACATCATGCTGTGCCCGGAGTTCGCGCGGGGACAGGCGGAACGCGCCGGCCACGGGCTGGCCCACGAACTCGACCTGCTCACCGTCCACGGCGTGCTCCACCTGCTCGGGTTCGACCACGTCGTGCCGGAGGAGGAGCAGCGTATGTTCGCGCTGCAGAATGAGATCCTGGTCAACTGGTACGACTCCCAGGCGGAGCGGGGTATCTCGTACGGGCCGAAGCCCAGCGGTGCGGCGGCCTTCCCCAGCGCCTCCGACGCGGGTACCGACCGCTGGGTGAATCCGGTGCCACCGCCGTTCAGTGAGCCCCCCACCGATGCCTGATCTCTCCGTCATCCTCTCCGCGGTCGTGGCGTTGCTGGTCATTCTGCCACTGGCGGGGGTGCTGTCCTCGACAGAGACGGCGTTGAGTTCGTTGTCGCTGGCACGGGTGGAATCCCTGGTGAAGGATGACAAGCCCGGGGCTTCCCGGTTGCTGCAGGTGGTGCGCGACAGACCGGACTACATCAACCTCCTGGTCCTGCTCCGGACCGTCTGCGAGGCCTCGGCGGCTGTGCTGGTCACGGTCGTCGCACTGGACATGGTGGGGGAGCGTAGCTGGTCGATCGCCGTGTCGATCATCGTCGTCACCCTGCTGATCTACGTCATCGTGGGCGTGGTCTCCCGGACCATGGGACGCCGCAATCCGTACAGCGTCTCCTTACGCTCGGCGACGCTGCTCGTGGTGGTGCGTAAGATCCTCGGACCGCTGTCCAGGGTCCTTGTCTGGCTCGGCGGCGTGGTCACCCCGGGGCGTGGGTTGCGGGCAGGTCCGTTCGCCACGGAGATCGAGCTACGGGAGATGGTCGACATCGCCCAGGAACGGGGCGTCGTCGAGATCGACGAGCGTCGGATGATCCAGTCGGTCTTCGACCTGGCGGACACCACCGCCCGGGAGATCATGGTGCCGCGTCCGGAGATCCTGTGGATCGAGGACGACAAGACCGCCGCACAGGCGGTGCGTCTGTGCGTCCGGTCCGGGTTGTCCCGGGTGCCGGTGGTCGGCGAAAGCGTCGACGACATCGTCGGGGTGGTCTACCTCAAGGACCTCGTCTCCGCCACCTACGACGCGTCCACCGCCGACCGGGCGGTGCCCGTCCGCGACATGATGCGGGAACCCGTCTTCGTCCCGGACTCCCGCAACCTTGATGACCTCCTCGAGGACATGCAACGCGACCAGGTGCACATCGCCGTGCTCGTCGACGAGTACGGCGGAACAGCCGGGCTGGTGAGCATCGAGGACATCCTGGAGGAGATCGTCGGAGAGATCAGCGACGAATACGACGACGGCGACGACGTGCCGGTGGAGAAGATCACCGACGGGGTCTACCGCGTGGAGGCCTGGATGAGCCTCAATGACCTCGCGGAACTCTACGAGGACGTCGACCTGGAGTTCTCTGACGAGATCCAGGACGAGGTCGACACCGTCGCCGGACTGGCGGCGTTCGAGCTCGGTAAGGTCCCGTTGCCGGGCGCCGAGCTCGATGTCGCGGGTCTGCACCTGACCTGCGAAGGCGGACGCGACAGACGCGGTCGGATCAAGGTGCGCACCGTGGTGGTCTCCGGGCCGACGCGGTCCCCCCGCAAAGATGATGAAATGCACGACGAAATGCACGACGATTCCGACACGGGATCGGAACCCACCCCGGACACCGATGTGCCGGACAACACCAGAGACAGGACCGACCATGAGTGACGCCCCGGACTTCCCCGATTTTCCCGACGAGACGGATCTGCCGTCCGACGCTGTCGCCGCACCCGCGGTCGACTTCAGCGCACCCGAGGGCTTCCGCAGTGGGTTCATCAGCTTCGTCGGTCGCCCGAACACCGGCAAGTCCACCCTGACCAACGCCCTGGTCGGCGAGAAGATCGCGATCACCGCCGACCAGCCGGAGACCACCCGGCACCCGATCCGCGGAATCGTGCACCGTCCGGATTCCCAGATCATCGTCGTCGACACCCCCGGGCTGCACCGGCCGCGTACCCTGCTGGGGGAGCGTCTCAACGAGGTCGTCAAGGAGACCTACGCGGACGTGGACGTCATCGGTTTGTGCATCCCGGCGGACGAGAAGATCGGCCCCGGCGACCGGTGGATTCTGGATGCGGTCCATAAGGCTGCGCCGAAGACCCCGGTGGTCGGCATCGTCACCAAGCTCGACAAGGCGTCCAAGGACCAGGTCGGTGCACAGCTCATGGCCCTGCACGACCTGCTGGACGGGGGAGAGGTCGTCCCGGTCTCCGCCGCCGGTGAGGTGCAGCTGGACGTCCTGCTCGACATCGTCACCGGCCTGCTGCCGGAGGGGCCGAAGTTCTACCCGGACGACCACGTCACCGACGATGACCGGGACACCCGGATGTCGGAACTGATCAGGGAAGCGGCCCTGTCCGGTCTGCACGACGAGCTGCCGCACTCGGTCGCCGTCCAGATCGACGAGGTGCTGCCCTCGGAGGAGCGGGAGGGGGTCCTGGAGGTCCACGCGGTGATCTTCCTGGAACGTGAAGGCCAGAAACGGATCCTGCGGGGCAAGGACAACCGCCGCTGGGGCCGGATCATCCACAACTCCCGGCAGAGCCTCATGGACCTGCTGGGACAGAACGTGTACCTGGATCTGCGGATGAAGGTCGCGAAGAACTGGCAGTCCGACCCCAAGCAGCTGGGGCGCCTGGGGTTCTGAGGATGCGATGATCACGATGATAATGTCGGTGTGACCTAACCCGACGCTCCCAGGAGACTTTCATGAGCACCCCCGGTGACAACAGCGACAACAGCCGTAATAGTGACAACGGAGACAACGGCGAGTACCGCGCCAACCGGTGGAGTAACCCCTCCGGTGGTGCCTCGAACCAGGGGTCGGGCTACCCATCCTTCAGCGCCCAACCACAGCCCGGCCCCGGCACCTACACCGCTGCGCCCGGTGGAGGAACGAACCAGGACTCGTTCTTCTCCGCACTGTTCGACTTCAGCTTCACCCGCTACGCGACGCCGTCGATCATCAAGTTCGCCTACGCGCTGGGCTTCGCCTTCATCGCTCTGCTGTGGGTCGGCTACGTCCTCTTCGCCCTCATCGCGCCGACCAGTGAATTCGGCGTCGGCGGTTTCGTCCTCGGACTGTTCGGCGTCATCATTCTCACGGTCGGCATGCTCTTCATGCTGATGTCCCTGCGGATGATGCTGGAGTTCTACCTCTCCAACATCCGTATCGCACAGTCCGCACAGTCGATCGACCAGCGACTGCTGGAGCGCCAGGGTGGCCAGCCCGGAAGGTACTGACACCTCGCCCGACCAGTGCGCGGCCTCCGGTCGTACACTGGTCACCATGTCCAGGAGCTCTCGTCCCCAGTACCGGGACGAGGCTTTTGTCGTCCGCACCCACAAACTCGGTGAAGCCGACCTCATCGTCGTGCTGCTGACTCGGGAGCACGGACTGGTTCGCGCCGTCGCGAAGGGGATCCGCCGGTCCAAGTCGCGCTTTGGCGCCCGGCTCGACCGCTTCTGCCGCGTGAATGTCCAGATCTACCCGGGGCGGAACCGGTCGAAGCCGGACGGCGGCCTGGCCAACGTCACCGACGCCGTCACGGTCCATACATTCGCACCCCAGATCAGTACCGACGTCGACCGGTACTACGCCGGCGTGGCGATGCTGGAGATCGCCGAACTCACCGTCCAAGGGTCAGGGGAGGACGCGGGACACATTTTCGACGGGCTTGACCAGGCGCTGGCAGCGCTGGCATGGCGGGACGCGGGCACCCCGGGCACCGAACTCCCCCCTCGCACCCAGGCGGACCGGTTCGTCCTGCAGTCCCTGGGAATGGCAGGCTGGGCCCCCAGTCTGGTGGACTGCGCGCAGTGCGGACGGGCGGGCCCGCACTCCGCCTTCCACCCGTTGGCCGGCGGCGCGGTGTGTACGTCCTGTCGCCCGCCGGGGGCGTTTACCCCGCCGGCACAGTCCGTCCGGGTCCTCTGGCTGCTGTCCCGGGGCCGGCCGGGCGACCTTGCCGCGGTAGACGCCGTCGCCGACGAGGCGGACGGCGCCCGCATACTGAGCATCGCCCACGAGCTTCTCCTCGCCCATGTGAAGAACCAGACGGAATCCCCGTGTCGGGCATTCTCTTCTCTGTGACCCGCCGTCTGGCACAATATTGGGCGTGAGTAGACCCGAGATCCCCGCCGAGTTCATTCCCCGTCACGTCGCGATCGTGATGGACGGCAACGGCCGTTGGGCGCAGGACCGGGGCCTTCCCCGCACAGAGGGGCACAAGCGCGGCGAAGGCGTCCTGATGGACATCATCGACGAATGCCTGGAACTCGGGGTCGACTACCTCTCCGCGTACGCCTTCTCCACGGAGAACTGGCGCAGGAGCGCCGAGGAGGTGCGCTTCCTCATGGGGTTCAACCGCGACGTGCTGCGTCGGCGACGCGACGAACTCGATGCGAAAGGTGTACGGGTCATCTGGGCGGGGCGACGCCCGCGGCTGTGGCGGTCGGTGATCTCGGAACTGACGAAGGCCGAGGACCAGACCCGCGACAACACCAGGATGACCCTGGTCATGTGCGTGAACTACGGCGGGCGGGCGGAGATCACGGACGCCACGCGGGCGATCGCCGCGGAGGTCGCCGCAGGGAGGTTGAAGCCCCGTGAGATCACCGAGAAGACGGTCTCGGCCTTCATGAACGATCCCGGTATGCCCGACGTGGACCTGTTCCTGCGCCCGTCCGGCGAGCAGCGGACGTCGAACTTCCTGCCGTGGCAGTCGGTGTACGCCGAGATGGTGTACCAGGACGTCCTGTTCCCTGATTTCACCCCGGAGCATCTGCGGGAAGCGGTGTTGGAGTACGCGAAACGGGACCGGCGGTTCGGCGGTGTGAAATGAACGACGAACCGACCCGCCGACAACTCAACCGGTGGCGACGCTACCTGGCCGACGAACGGGCGGAGGGGACAGTGTACCGGGAGCTCGCCCGGAAACGGACCGGTGAGGAACGCGAGATCCTGCTGGGCATCGCCGAGGCAGAGTCCCGCCACGAGGAGTACTGGCGGGCCCGTCTGGGAGACGACGTCGGACTGCCCCGGAAAGCTGGGCTGAACACCAGGCTGATGGCCTGGATGGCACGTAGATTCGGGTCGGTGTTCGTCCTGGCACTGCTCCAGTCCGCGGAGTCGCGCAACCACTACCTGTCAGACAAGGACGCCACCGAACAGATGGCGGCGGATGAGGCGATCCACGCCGAGGTCGTCCGGGGGCTGGCAGCACGGGGCAGAGCGAAGATGTCGGGGGATTTCCGCGCCGCGATCTTCGGCGCCAACGACGGACTGGTGTCGAACCTGGCGCTCCTGTTGGGGATGTACGGTGCCGGCGCCGGGCAGGCGACGATGCTGACGGCGGGTATCGCCGGCCTGTTGTCGGGTGCCCTGTCGATGGCCGCCGGTGAATATGTGTCGGTGACGAGCCAGAAGGAGCTGCTGGAAGCGTCGACCCCTGACCCGAATGCCAGCACGGCGGTGCCGAAGCTGGACGTGGACCGCAATGAACTGGAGCTGGTCTACCGGGCGCGTGGAATGGACCCGGAGGCTGCCGGACGGAAGGCGCGGCGCGTGTTCGCCGAGTTGTCCCGGCTCAAGGAGATCAAGGACGCCACCGACGGGCCGGACGCTGATCCTGAGTTCGCCGGTGGGCTGGACTCCGGCGCAGAGGACGAGATAGCTGAGCTTGCCGAGGAGGGCGTCGAGGCCACTGAAAACGGTGGGTCCGGCATGTCCGCAGCCGTCTCGAGCTTCCTGTGCTTCGGTGTCGGCGCGCTTGTACCGGTGATCCCGTTGATCCTCGGGCTGGTGGGTCTGCCTGCGATCGTCCTGTCCTGTGTACTGGTGGGAGTGGTTCTTCTCGTCACCGGTGCCATGGTGGGACTACTGTCCGGGATGTCGTCCTGGAAGCGTGCCTTGCGACAGCTGGCCATCGGATTCGGCGCGGCAGCCGTGACATTCGCTTTGGGAAGCCTGTTCGACGTCGCCGCGGCGTAGGAGCTGGGGGAGCGGCAGTCCCTGCTCAGTTCCGGCGTTGCGTGCGGGCACAGTCGGCGCAGAGTCCGAAGACGTCGGCGGTGTGGCCGGTCATCACGAAGCCGTGCTGACGGGCGACATCCGTGGCCCACCGTTCCACCGGACCGCCGTCGATCTCCACCGCTTTTCTGCATGACGTGCACACGAGATGATGGTGGTGGTGCACGGAGCTGCAGCTCCTGTAGAGCATCTCGCCGCTGTCGTCCTGCAGAGTGTCGATCATCCCCTGGGTGTTCAGCTGTTGGAGCGTGCGGTACACCGTCGTCAGGCCGACCTTGTGGCCGCGCTCGCTGAGGGTGGCGTGGATGTCCTGCGCGCTGGCGAAGGTGGTCATCCCTTCGAGCGTGTCGACCACCGCCGCGCGTTGGCGGGTGTTTCGCTGTCCGATCCGGGGAGTGTTCATCGTGCCCTCCACCCTAACCGTTCACGCGGACGGAGGGAACGGAACGGCATTCCGGGACCCGTCGGGGAAGTGTTGTCCGGAGCCCGTCCCATGCCTCGGAATGCGCAGGTGAGAGTGGCTTATTCGAGGTAGGATCGGTGGACTTGACAGGGGTGGCGGAGCCGCCGTAAATTAGTGCCAGTTCCCCAGGGATGGCTTGTCCCCCCCTAAGTCCATCCCATCAAACGGGGAACAAGGCCCCATCCTCTTCGGAGGACAGCGTGGCCGGGACCCGCGATAACCCCCCCTTTCGCGGGTCCTTTTTAATGCCCTCAGGAAGGTCGGGTCGGAGTGCGTGACCCGGGGGTGCCTCGCGGTGGCCGTCCCGGTATCATGGGCGTGATTGTCTGAACGACCGTCAACCCCACCGTCAACGAGGAGTGCCCCGAGCCCATGGCCGCAAGTAACATCGAGACCGTCGTCAACCTCTGCAAGCGCAGGGGACTGGTGTTCCCTGCGGGTGAGATTTACGGCGGTACGCGCTCCGCCTGGGACTACGGTCCGTTGGGCGTCGAGCTCAAGGAGAACATCAAGCGCCAGTGGTGGCGTCACATGGTGACCTCCCGCAAGGACGTCGTGGGCGTGGACACCTCGATCATCCAGCCGACGCAGGTCTGGGAGGCCTCGGGGCACGTCGAGGTGTTCAGTGACCCGCTGGTGGAGTCGCTGTACACCCACAAGCGGTACCGCGCGGACCACCTTCTGGAGGCTTACGAGGAGAAGCACGGTCACGAGGCGCCGAACGGTCTCGCCGACATCAATGACCCGGTCACCGGCCAACCAGGAAAGTGGACCGAGCCGCGTGAGTTCTCCGGTCTCCTGAAGACCTACCTCGGCCCTGTCGACGACAAGGAGGGCCTGCACTACCTGCGTCCGGAGACCGCGCAGGGCATCTTCATCAACTTCAAGAACGTGATGGGCTCTGCCCGTCAGAAGCCGCCCTTCGGTATCGCCAACACGGGAAAGTCCTTCCGCAACGAGATCACCCCGGGTAACTTCATCTTCCGCACCCGGGAGTTCGAGCAGATGGAGATGGAGTTCTTCGTCAAGCCGGGCGAGGACGAGGAATGGCACCAGAGGTGGATCGACGACCGGTTCAACTGGTACGTCAACCTCGGTATCGACCCGGAGAACCTGCGGTTGTACGAGCACCCGCAGGAGAAGCTCTCCCACTACTCCAAGCGCACCGTGGACGTGGAGTACGCCTTCAACTTCGCCGGTTCGAAGTGGGGTGAACTCGAGGGCGTCGCCAACCGCACGGACTACGACCTGAAGACCCACGCCGAGCACTCCGGCGAAGATCTCAGCTTCTTCGACCAGGAGACCGGCGAGCGGTGGATCCCGTACTGCATCGAGCCGGCCGCCGGTCTCGGCCGTGCCATGATGGCCTTCCTGGTTGACGCCTACTTCGAAGACGAGGCACCGAACACCAAGGGCGGCGTCGACAAGCGCACCGTCCTGCGCCTGGACCGCCGTCTCGCACCGGTGAAGGTCGCCGTCCTGCCCCTGTCGAAGAAGGAGACTCTCACCCCCACGGCGGAGAAGGTGGCAGAGGAGCTCCGCGGCCTCTGGAACGTCGACTACGACGTGTCCGGTGCCATCGGACGCCGGTACCGCCGTCAGGACGAGATCGGTACGCCGTTCTGCGTCACCGTCGACTTCGACACCCTCGAGGACAATGCGGTGACCGTGCGCGAGCGCGACACCATGTCCCAGGAGCGGGTCAGCCTGGATAAGTTGCAGGGCTACCTGGCCGAGCGGCTCGCAGGCTGCTAGCCGGAACGGAACTGAGACATGCCGAACCCTGACATCCGTTGGACCGTCCCCTCCGACGGGCACACCTTCCCGATCTACGCAGGCCTTCCCAGCGACATGGACAGGGTGGGGGAGTACTCCGTGGAACGGGACGTCGCCACGATCCGTTTCGGCGGAGACACCTGGAAGCTTGACGCAGACAAAGGTCCGGCCATGACGGCGACCACCGGTGAAGCCACCGGGTCACAGGTGTTCACCGCCGTCGGAGATGCGAAGACGTTCGGCGCCTCCAAGAACGTCAGCTGCACCGCCGACCGGCACCGTGTCCTGATCCACGCGGAGAGCAAGAAGGATTTTGTCCTCTTCAAGGCTCCTTCCGAGCAGGATGAGCCGTTGGATCTCAGGAAAGCGGAGAAGATCGGTCAGTTCAGTTCAGAGAACGGTGGTCTCAAGAACGTCCACGTCTCCTTCGAGGGGGCGGGTGAGAAACTGCCGTTGGATGTCCAGGTGTTCCTGTCATGGGTGGCCCGTCACGCCATGGAGACACGGGTACTGTCCGCCACCTGGCGCCTGTCGATCTTCCTGATCATCCTGGTGCCGTTCCTGGTTCTGTACTTCCTCGGTTTCCTCTGAGAGAAGTTTCCCGGCGGGGAGTACGTGATCCGTTCACCTGAGGACCGCAAACCGGGTGCACACCAGCGCCCGGTTTCTCACTGTCTCCAGGAGCTCCATGCTGAGGGGGCGGGGGAGTAGCGGTGCGCCGTCTCCGAGGGTGACAGGTGCGTACTGGATCCACACCTCGTCGAGGAGTCCGGCGTCGGCGAACTGACCCGCCAGGTCCCCTCCGCCGACGATCCAGAAGTCCTTCTCACCGGCGGCTTCCGTCATCTGTGCGTGTACCTCGGTGACGGATGCCGATGTGAAGCGGACGTCTGCGCCGTCGACGGTGGGAAGGTCACGGTGAGTGAATACCCAGGCGGGAACGTTGTAGCTCCACCCGTCATCATTCGCCAGAATCCATTCATAGGTGGTCGCGCCCATCGCTATGGCGCCGACACCCTCGACGAAGCTGGTAGGGGACATCGGCCCGTCCCAGTCGAAGTCCTGGGAGGTCAACCAGCCGAGTGAGTGGTCGGTCGTGGCGATGAATCCGTCGAGACTGGACGCGGTGAAGTAGTGGGTTGTCATGTGGCCTAGGCTAGTTGCTTTGGCCCCGACGGGGTGCTAGCCAGACTGCTACTGCATCACCTCTTGGCACCGATTACGCCCGAGTGCGGTGGCGGTCCAGAATAGCCCCGGGTCGTCGGAGGCGGCCGGCGTAATCCGTGACAGGAATCGGGAGCCTAGAAGCTGTCGATTCCGCCGCCCCCGCCGAATCCTCCTCCGCCGCCCCACCGCCGAAGCCTCCACCGAAACCTCCTCCACCGAATCCGCCGTTCCCGCTGAGAAGCGAACCGAGGAGCATACCGGCGACGAGATTTCCACCGCCTCCGCCTCCGCCGTAGTAGTTGTTGCTCCGGTTGTAGTCGTCGATATCTCGACGAGCCATCTGCGATGCCTGGCGCGCCAGAGCATTCGCCTGTTGTGCGGCCGTGAATGCCGCACGCGGTTGAGAGTCCCGTTGCTTGTGTGCAGCGTCGAGAGCCTGAGCCGCGGACTGGGCGGAGGACCTGGCTTCGACTCCGATCATGCGGCCGCGGGTGTGGATCGTGTCCTCGACCGCCCGCAGGTGGTTCGTCGCTTCTGCAATGGTGCGGTCCACCATTCCCAACGTACGTTGGTAGTTGTTCTCGACGCCGCGGGCTTCATCCAGTTGGATGTCGAGCTCACCGTCGGCGTCAAGGAGCTCCGAGTAGGTTCCCAGCGGGTCCCGGTCACCATTCTCCCTGGCTGCGTCGAGTGCTTTCCTAGCCCGTTCGACGGCTTTACCGAGTTCGTCACGGTCGATGTCAGCATTGCTCGCGGCGAGATGGGTGGACTCCGTGATCTCCTCGGCGACCTCCTGGATCAGCGAGTCGAGGTTCTTCTGTGCCTCCTGGAGCTGGGTTTCAGCATGCTCGACGGCTGACAGCTGGCTGTCGGCCTGACTGATGGCCAGATGCGCGGCACTGGCGGCGTCAATGAGTTCACCTTGCTGGCCGGCAGGCAGGTTCAGCAGTTCACGGGCGCGGGAGATAGCCTGCTCTGCTTCAGTGATTTCGGCTTCAGCAATGTCCGGGTTGTCGGAGACGGATTCCAGGAGCTCAGGTTCCACCTTGCTGGCCAGGTTCTCCAGGATCTCGCGGGACCGGGGGATACGGGAGCGAAGCTCGACCGTCTGCTGGAAGAATTTGTCTACGATCTCAGGCGCGTCGATCAACTTCTCGCGCAGAGTGGCGAACCGTTCGGCCTGATCCCGCAGATTCTGTTCCGCTGTTCCGCAAGAGGAGATCATGTCGATCAGCTGTGCGCGTTCCTCGTGCTCACCGCTGACCAGACCATTCTGGAGCCGCTGGTGAGTGTCGTAGGCCTTTGCCAGTGCCTTCTTTGACACATCAAGGGCCTTGCGGAGGTCCCGCGTGCGTTCCTCGCCGAATTCTGCTTCGGCGGTGTCCAGCTCCTGGTGGCCCTTGCGGATCGACTCGTCGGTGCTGTGGAGCTCCTCGCTGGCCAGGGTGCGCAGCACGTGGGTGGGTTGCTGCGAGAGGTCGTCGGTGTTTTCCGGAGTGATCGTGCGGGCGGACTCGAGCTGCTCGGCCTCGTTCTCGCGCTTCTTCTTCCGCGTGTACCAGATCGCGCCACCTGCGCCGCCGACGACGACGATTGCCGCGGCACCACCCCAGGCATATGTGGAAGCCGGGGTGACGTCGGCTACGACATCGGCGATCGCCTGACCGCCCCCAGCCCAATTTCCGCCTCCGAGGTTTTCCCGAGCGGCCGAGCGGACATCTTCGGTCATGGAGTCGGGAACGGCGGGGCCGGGTGCGGTTCCGATCCTCCCGTCAGTCTCGGAGAGGACATTGATCACCCCTACGAGGACATTGTCTCCGCCGTCCTGTGACAACAGTTCTGTAGCCAACGCATTCTCGTCCCCTCCGTAGTTGTCCACGTACACCAGGTACGCCTTCACCCCTGTCTCCGACGGGCCCTTGGCCAGTGTCTCCTCGATGGAGCTGCGCTCGGAGTCCGACAGCACGCCTGCCTGGTCGACAACCTGCGAGTCCAGGGTGATGTCGGTGGCGGAACCGGTGTCTGTCGCCGTCCCCTGGGCGAGGACGGTGGCGTCAGCGGGTGAGGGCTCTGCGGCCGCCGTCCCGAACCCCAGAGCGGCGCCGGCCCCGACGCCGAGACCAGCCACCCCGGCGACGGCGACGGAGGCGGCGAACCGTCGGAGTCGGATACGGGAGGCGGGCCTGGGGTGATTCGCAGCATACATGCACCCCACAATAACGAAATCCACGAACTGGGGTGCGTAGTCTTAGTCGCATGAACGGCAGAACCATCGGTAGCACCGCGGGTCGTACGGTCGGTGCGGGTATTCGTGGACTGATCTACATGATCATCGGCACCGTCGTCATCGGTCTGGTGATCACCCTCGCCACTGCGGCGCACGTCTGGGCCTACGCCCGCCAGGACGACCGCGCCGGCGCAGACACCATCCTGGTGCTGGGCGCTGCCCAGTACAACGGCACGCCGTCACAGTGGTTCGCAGCCCGACTCGACCATGCCGTGGAGCTCTACGAAGAGGGGGTGTCCTCACACATCACCACCATCGGTGGAAAGCTCGAGGGAGACGCTTACACGGAGGCCGAGGCAGGTGCGACATACCTTCGGGACAAGGGGGTTCCTGACGAGGCGATCACGGAGGTCAACGAGGGGATGGACACGCTCGGCTCGGCGGAGGCGTTTGCACCGGTGGCTGAAGACAACGGTTGGGACCGGGTTCTCGTCGTCACGGATCCCAACCATTCTCTACGTGCGACGAACATGGTCGGCGACCAGGGCGTGGATGCCCACGCTTCGCCGACGAGGCAGGGGCCGGCGGTGTCGAGTCGGAAGGAACAACTGGACGCCATCATCCATGAGACCGGCGGCCTGCTGTACTACCGTGCGACCGAGGAAGGCGGCGGTGACTACACCGTCGACGAGAGCTAGAGGAGACAGATCACGGTGCAACGGTACGGCTACACCGCCCACGACCTGGAGCGCATCATCGGCGTGCCCGGGAAATCACTCGGCGTCGACGGTGCGGTGCCCGACGCCCGCGACGACTTCGACCGGGACCGCGCCCGGGTGCTCCACAGTGCGGCACTGCGCCGTCTCGCCGACAAGACCCAGGTCGTCGGACCTGGTTCGGGCGACACCCCACGTACCCGACTGACCCACTCCCTCGAGGTCGGACAGATTTCCCGAGGCATCGGCAAGACCCTCGGTGTGGACCCCGACCTCGCCGATCTCGCCGGTCTGACCCACGACATCGGGCACCCGCCGTACGGGCACAACGGCGAGCGCGCCCTGGACGAAGCAGCAGCGTCGTGCGGGGGATTCGAAGGGAATGCGCAGACGCTTCGGATCCTGGTGCGGCTCGAACCGAAGACTGTCGGCCCGGACGGTCAGAGCTACGGACTGAACCTGACCCGGGCATCCTTCGACGCGGCCTGCAAGTACCCGTGGGGGCCGACGGCGCCCGACGGCACGGCCCGTGCGAAGTACTCCTGTTACGCCGACGACCTGGACATCCTGTCGTGGATACGGGACGGTGCACCGGACGGGCGCAAATGCCTCGAGGCGCAGATCATGGACTGGTCGGACGACGTCGCCTATTCGGTGCACGATGTCGAGGACGGCATCGTCTCCGGGCGGATCAGCATGAACGTCCTGTGGGACCTCGTGGAGCTCGCGACACTGGCGGAGAAGGGCGCCCGCGCCTTCGGCGGCGACCCGGAGGAACTGCTCGACGCCGCGGACCGGCTCCGGCGGATGCCCCCGGTCGCCCGCGCAGCAGACTTCCACGGCACTCTCCAGGACCTTGCCGCGTTGAAGGGGCTGACCAGCGAACTGGTCAGTCGGTTCGTCACCGCGTCAGTCACCGCCACCCGCGAATCGCATCTCAACCCGTCCAGTGAGGGGGACCAGCGGGTCCCCTTGGGGCGGTATGCTGCTGACCTGGTGATTCCCGCAGAGGTGAAGGCAGAGGTGGTGCTGCTGAAGTCACTGGCCGTGCTCTACGTGATGGATGAGCACCGTCACCTCGCGGACCAGGAACGGCAGCGGGACCGGATCTTCCGCGTCACGAATTATCTCGCCCAGGGCGCACCGGGCAGCCTCGACCTGCTGTTCCGACCGTGGTGGGAGGCTGCCACGACCGATGCCGGGAAGATGCGGGTGGTCATTGACCAGGTGGCGTCGCTGACCGAGGCACGTCTCGAACGACTGGACCGTTCAGCCTCGGCCATCAGCGCGGCCTGGGGTTGACTGTGCTGACTCCTCAGTCCTCGGCGTCGGGGATGGAGCAGAAGGACTCGTAGTGGTCCGCGGTGTAGTACCAGACATCCGGATCGGTGTCGGTTCCGCCGCCGACGACGATCCGGCGTGCTCCACGGTGGTCCAGCCCCGGTGTCGAGACGGTGTATTCCCGGTAGTAGCTGCCGGGCTCTTCGGGAAGCCGTCCTTCGTAGTTGCCGAAGTGTTTACCGTCATGGTCAGGATGCTCGAAGTCACCGTCGCCGAGAATGGAGTCGATGACGTCGTCCGCCTGCCCCGGGAGCGACGCGACGGTGCAGGTGTCTCCGGTGGCGCCGGGCTCGTCGTCGCCGGTGACGGCATCGAGCCCGAAGTACCCTGCGACGAGGACGATCGCCGCGCCGGCGACTCCACCGGCCAGTCTGTTGTTCCGAGTGCTCACAGCACGTCAGTACATCACACGCCGCCTAGATGTTCACGTCCGGCGTCACCGCGGAAGTGGCCTCCGGCTCGATCTTCGGCACCGCGTTCGACCGGCTGGAGGACACCGGGGTGATGGGCAGCCGCAGTGCGGCGGGGGCGCTGTCCGGGACGACAGGGTGGTCGGGGCGGACCGGTGCGACCCGCTGGTAGGACTTCACCGACTCCTGCTGTGCCGGGCGGGGATCACTGTCGCCCTTGTTGGGCCAGAGCGCCGCTGCCCGTTCCGCGTTCGCCGAGATCGACAGTGACGGGTTGACCCCCGGGTTCGCCGTGATCGACGCCCCGTCGGTGACGAACATGGACGGGTACCCCCACACCCGGTGGTAGGGGTCGACGACACCGCGCTCAGGTGAGTCGGCGATGGTGCATCCGCCGAGGAAGTGCGCGGTCAGGGGGATATTGAAGACCTCTGACCACACGCCACCGGCGACTGCCTTGGGGAAGTGCGCCGCGCCACGGCGGGTGGCGTCGTTGCCTTCGGGGATCCAGGTCGGGTTCGGATCTCCCTCCCCCTGCCTGCTGGTGAGGAACCGGAGGGGCCCGAAGGATTTCAGACTCGTCGTCAGGGAGTTGTCCCGCGCCTGCATCACCAGGTTGATCATCGTCCGCTCCGACCAACCTCGCAGGTCCAGGACCAGTTTGACCGCCGACGGGTTCTTCGCCAGCTGGCGGAGGAACTCGACCCACCGTGGCCACGTCGTGTCGCCGTCGGTCACCAGTGTCTGGAGCAGGCCCATCGCATTGGATCCCTTGCCGTACCGTACCGGCTCGATGTGGGTGTCCGGGGCAGGCCAGTAACTCGAGGTGATCGCCACACCACGGGAGAAGTCGTGGTCGGGGTCGGGCTTGTCCAAACCGACGCCGAGGAGGGCCTCCGAGTTGGTCCGGGTGAGTTGTCCGAGATGATCGGAGATCCGGGGCAGGGTGCCGTCCTCCTTCCCACGGTGCAGCAGGTTCTGGGTGCCCCAGGTACCAGCCGCCATGACCACGTAGTCACTGGTGAATGTCCGGCGCTTCTTCCTGCCGAAGAACGGTGCGGTGGTTTCGGTGGTGACCGTCCAACCGGTGTCCTCGTCCGCGCCGACCTTGGTGATGCCGGTGACGGTGGACCTGTCGTGGACCGTCGCTCCCGCCTGTTCAGCGAGATAGAGGTAGTTCTTCAACAGGGTGTTCTTTGCGCCGTGCCGGCAACCGGTCATGCACTCACCGCACTCCGTGCACGCGGTACGGTCCGGCCCGACTCCGCCGAAGTAGGGGTCTGCGACAGTTTCACCTTCCTCGCCCTCCAGGCCGACCTTCTTGCCGAAGAAGACCCCGACCGGGGTCATCCGGAATGTGTCACCGACCCCCATCTCGTCGGCGACCTTCTTCGACAGGCGGTCGGCCGGGGTGACCGTCGGATTCGTCACCACGCCGAGCATCCGCCGGGCCTGGTCGTAGTAGGGGGAGAGCTCGTCCTCCCAGTCGGTGATGTGGTCCCAGGCAGAGCTGTGGAAGTAGTCTTCACCAGGCTTGTAGAGGGTGTTGGCGTAGTTCAGTGAACCGCCGCCGACACCGGCACCCGCGAGGATCATCGCGTCCTTCAGCAGGTGGACCCGCTGGATCCCGTAGAGGCCGAGCTTCGGTGCCCAGAGGAACTCCTTGAGATGCCAGCTGTTCCTGGCGAATTCATGGTCGGCGAAACGGCGTCCAGCCTCGATGATGCCGACCTTGTAGCCCTTCTCGGTCAGACGCAGGGCGGTCACGGATCCGCCGAACCCGGACCCGACGATCAGAACGTCATAGTGGGTGTTACTCATGGTGCACTGCTCTTCTCTCCACGCCGCGGCCCGGTAGTCACTCCGGAACGGCGTGCGGTAGTCGTCGATACTGTTTTGCAACAGATAGGAGACATCCTAGGATGCGGTGACGGCGAGTTCAGCCGAATCGGGGACTTCGTCGGGACGGTGGCTATCATGGTCGACATGGCACGAGGGCGGATTCCGGACACCGACATCGCCGCGATCAGGGAGCAGACCCCGATCGAGGAGGTGGTCGGTGAGTATGTCCAGCTCACGCCGGGTGGAGTGGACTCGATGAAAGGTCTCAGCCCGTTCAAGGACGAGAAGACCCCGTCCTTCCACGTACGGCCGAACAAGGGCTACTTCCACTGTTTCGCCACCGGCGAGGGAGGGGACGTCTTCAGCTTCCTGATGAAGATGGAACACGTCAGTTTCCCGGAGGCGGTGGAGCAGTGCGCCGAGCGTATCGGATTCCGTATCAACTACGAGGGCGGCGGACCAGTCAACCGGGTCGAGCCGGGGACGCGACAGCGGCTTGTGGCGGCGAACCGGGCAGCACACGAGTTCTACATGGAGCGACTACGCGACCCGGAGGACGCCGGTGCAGAGACGGCGAGGGCCTTTCTCCGTGACCGGGGGTTCGAAGGCGAGATCGTCGACACGTTCGGGTGCGGTTATGCCCCCGCCGGGTGGGACACCCTGACCAAGCACCTCCTGCGTCGTGGTTTCGAGTTCAAGGAGCTCGAGGACGCCGGCCTGAGCAGGATGGGCAACCGGGGGCCGATCGACCGGTTCCACCGTCGTCTCCTGTGGCCGATCCGTTCCGTGGCGGGCGACGTCATCGGGTTCGGTGCGCGCAAACTCTTCGAGGACGACAACCTCGGCAAGTACATGAACACCCCCGAGACACTGCTCTACAAGAAGTCGAAGGTGCTGTTCGGGATCGATCTGGCCAAGAAGTCCATCGCATCGGACCACCAGGCGGTCGTGGTCGAGGGCTACACGGACGTCATGGCGATGCATGCGGCGGGGGTGCCGACCGCTGTGGCGGCCTGCGGGACCGCCTTCGGCGAGGACCACCTGCAGATGCTGCGCCGGTTCATGGTGGACGACCAGTTCTTCCGCGGCGAGATCATCTACACCTTCGACGGTGACGAAGCCGGGCAGAAAGCCGCGCTGCGTGCCTTCGAGGGGGACCAGAAGTTCACCGGCCGCAGTTACGTCTCCGTCGCCCCCGACGGAATGGACCCCTGTGACGTGCGGATGGAAAAGGGTGACGCCGCGGTACGGGAGATCGTGGCCGACCGTATCCCGATGTTCGAGTTCGTGATCCGGACCGTCCTCCGCGGTTACGACACCCACCACATCGACGGACGGGTGGAGGCGATGCGCCGGATCGTCCCGGTGCTTGCCGGCATCAGGGACGACGCCCTGCGTGACGAGTACGCACGCCAGGCTGCCGGGTGGTTGAGCTGGCCTGACCCCACCGAGGTGGTCAGTCAGGTCCGCGCCGAGGCAGCGAAGGGTCGGCGGGGCAGCCAGGGGCCGGAGCTCAAGGAGGGGGTGGCACGGCTGGCGCGGCGTTCCGCGGAGGCGGAGAAGGCAGGTGCCGCCACGGGGTCGAATGTCACCTCGATGCTCAGTCGTCCTGATCCTGCTGACGTCCACCTGGAGCCGGCGCGCGAGGTGCTCAAGCTGATGCTGCAGGAGCCGGAGATGGTCGGGGCGGACGCGGACGGTCTTCTGCCTGACTCCTTCGAACATCCGACCTACGTCGCGGTGGCGACGGCTATCGCGGCAGCGGGCGGCGTCGGTTCGGTCGGTTCCGAGGGTGGGCACGCCGCCGGGGCAGCATGGCTGGACGCCGTCAGTTCGGCCACGGACGACGTGATGTGTCGCGCGGTGATCAGTGAGTTGGCGGTGGAGGAGCCGCGGTGTCAGCGAGACCGACTGGAGTTCTACGCCGGTGCGGTGGTCGCCCGGATGGAGGAACGGTGGGTCGGGATGGAGATCGCCGAGTTGAAGTCACGGATGCAGCGTATGCGTCCCGACCAGGGGGGAAGTAAGAAACAGGAGTACAACAACACTTTCGCTGACCTCATGGCGCTGGAGAAGTACCGTCGCACCCTGCAGGAACAGGCGCAGAACTACGGCGATCTGCGCGGCTGACTGGCCCCTGGGTCAGGGACGACGCCGGGTAAACCGGTCGAACCGCTTCTGGACGGGTCCCCCTGCGCCGTCCTGGTCGCTGACGCGGCGGCCCTTGCTGTCACGCATGCGCGCCTGCTCACCCTCGATGTAGATGTCCTCTTCGTGGTCGACGGCGTCATTCTCCAGGACGGCGTCACCGTGAAGGTCCTCTGCACCACGGAGATCGCGGAGTTCCCGCATGCGTGGGTCGGGGTCGAGGCGGTCAGCCAGGGCCTTACGTCCGGCCTGTACAGCGCGCCGGGTGGCAGGGGAGTTGACCGCAGCCTCGTAACCGCGCCGGATCTGCTCGTACCGGCGTCGTCCGGCCTTGGTGCCGAAAACGTAACCGGCGGCAGCTCCGATGACCAGCTGGATCATGAAAAATACGCTCCTGGAATTCAACGAGATGAGTGTCGGCCTGGCTCACTCTGGGGTTCGCTCTGGGCACCAGCCTACCTTGACAGTCGACCGCGCTCGACGGAAATCATCCGTATCCTGTACGGAAAGAGTGAAGGTCTGCACGAGGAGAGGAAGATTCAACACATGAGTACGACGGTGAAGGGTGTTATCGCCCGGGGTAGAGGTGCCGAGGTCGAGTTGACCGATATCGTGGTGCCGGATCCGGGGGCCAATGATGTGGTGGTGAAGATCCAGTCGTGCGGGGTGTGCCACACTGATCTGGCCTACCGTGATGGTGGTATCAGTGATGATTACCCGTTTCTGCTGGGCCATGAGGCTGCTGGGGTGGTGGAGTCGGTCGGTGAGCGGGTCACCCATGTTGCTGTGGGTGACTTCGTGGTGTTGAACTGGCGTGCGGTGTGTGGGCAGTGCCGGGCGTGTAAGAAGGGTGAGCCGAAGTACTGCTTCGACACGTTTAATGCCTCGCAGAAGATGACCCTGGCCGATGGTACGGAGTTGGAGGCTGCGTTGGGTATCGGCGCGTTTGTGGAGAAGACGTTGGTGCATGAGGGTCAGTGCACGAAGGTGAATCCGGATGCTGATCCTTCGGCGGTGGGGTTGTTGGGGTGTGGGGTGATGGCTGGTCTGGGTGCTGCGGTGAACACCGGTGAGGTTGCCCGTGGTGAGACTGTGGCGGTGATCGGCTGTGGTGGGGTTGGTATGGCGGCGATCGCTGGGGCGAAGTTGGCGGGGGCGACCACGGTCATCGCGGTGGACCTGTCGGATGCCAAGCTTGAGCGGGCACGTGACTTCGGTGCGACGCACACGGTGAACCCGGGGTCACTCGGCGGGGATGCGGCTGCCACTGGTGAGGATCAGCCGGTGGTGCAGGCTGTCCACGAGATCCTCGGTGGTGTCGGTGCTGATGTCGTCGTGGATGCCGTCGGGTTGCCGGCGACGTTCACTCAGGCGTTCTACATGCGTGATCTGGCCGGGCGGGTGGTGTTGGTGGGGGTGCGACCCGGAGATGACCGTTCAGTTGCCGTTTGTGGACGTCTTCTCCCGTGGTGGTGCGGTGAAGTCGTCGTGGTACGGCGACTGTCTGCCGGAGCGGGATTTCCCGATGTACACCGAGTTGTATCTACAGGGTAGGTTCCCGTTGGGTGAGTTTGTTGATGAGCGGGTCGGTATTGATGCGGTGGAGTCGGCGTTTGCGAAGATGAAGCAGGGGTCGGTGCTGCGGTCGGTGGTGGAGCTGTGAGTGGGTCGGAGATGACGGCAGGGGCTGCGGCCAGTGGTCTGCGTATCGACCGGGTGGTGACCCACGGGGTGTTTGCCTTGGATGGTGGTCAGTGGGAGGTCGACAACAATATCTGGGTGATCGGTGATGATGACGAGGTGGTTGTCGTCGACGCCGCGCATGACGCCGATGCGATCGTGTCGGCGGTGGGGGACAGGTCGGTGCGCGGTGTGATCTGTACGCACGCGCATAATGATCACATCACTGTGGCCCCGGAGTTGGCGGAGCGGTTGGACACGCAGATTCATGTGCATCCGGGTGATCAGATGTTGTGGAATCAGACCCATCCTGGTGTGGGGCATGAGGATCTGGCGGATGGGCAGGTGTTTGATGTTGCCGGGACTAGGGTGCGGGTGATCAATACGCCGGGGCATTCGCCGGGGTCGTGTTGTCTGTATCTGCCGGAGGCGAAGGTGTTGCTTAGTGGGGACACGATGTTTGCCGGTGGTCCGGGTGCGACGGGTCGGTCGTTCAGTGATTTCGATACGATTATTGAGTCGTTGCGGTCGAAGGTGTTGGTGTTGCCGGGGGAGACGGAGGTGTATACGGGTCATGGTGATGCGACGTTGATTGGTGATGAGGCTCCTCATTTGGAGGAGTGGATCGCCCGAGGCTATTGATCGCCATACCCTGGAGGGGTACAGTGTGCTCCACTGAGTGGGGCTGAACGAAGGAGAGAACGTGCCCGAGAATCTACTCGCCGAGGACGTGTCGACGGACGCAACTGGTTGCGGCTGCGACGCGCATGCGGGGACGTCCGGTGACGGCGATGCGACCCACGGCTACAGTGCGGACAAGAAGCGCTACCTCGCCCGCCTGAAGCGCATTGAGGGGCAGGTCCGCGGTCTGCACCGCATGGTTGACGAGGACACCTACTGTATCGACGTGCTCACCCAGGTGTCCGCGGTTCAGTCCGCGCTCAAGGGTGTCGCACTCGCGCTCCTGGACGACCACATGCAGCACTGTGTGTTGCACGCGGCGCAGCAGGGGGAGGACGAGGCCATGGAGAAGCTCGATGAGGTCTCGGCCGCGGTCGGCCGGTTGCTGAAGTAGGGCGGAGCGAAGGCGCGTCCTGCGCTGGCGGCTCCCGTGGGCCAACGGCAGTGCCCCACGTTAGTTCGTGGGGCACTGCCGTTTTCTGTGGGGCCAGCGGGGGGCTAACCCGTTACGTCATTTATACAGGTAGAAGTGGGTGACCTCCGTGGAGTAAGTGCCTCCGTGGGAGATACGTGGGAAACGGGCTGTGCTACCCCCGCCGGTTTCGCCCCTTTCTCCGCCATTCTACGGCCCGCCGAACACCCCCATGACGAACAGGCCCCGGCGCGCCGGGCATGGGGGAATCGTTGTACTAGCCGGCTGACTTCAACTCCGCGTAACGAGCGAAGAGGATCTCCAGGCGTTGGCGTTCGGTGGTGAGCTTCCGCTCGGCACCGAAGGCCTTGTCGACCACACGGTCCAGCTTGTCGTGGGCTTTCACCAGAGCTGCGTCCATGGCCAGAGGGTTGTAGGCGTCGGCGAGACTGCGCTCAGGGTGAAGGGAACGGGCTTCGAGGATGCCCTGTCCGGCTGCGATGATCGCTGCACGAATCTTGTCGTCGAGCTCGGAGACAGGGAATGTGTTCCAGGTCAGCGTCGAGGCGAAGCGGAGATCGGATTTCAGGCGACCCCCGATTGTCTTCTGCCAGGTGATGAACATCGAGGACGATGCCAACGCGAACTGGAGTCCATCGGGGTCTTGGGCGTGGAATACGAGGTCGGAAGCAATGACCTCAGCCGAGTAACGCTGCACCGTGAAGTAACGGCGGGTCTCGCTGACGACCTTCGGCAGGCAGAGGTAGTCCGTGTCCGGCTGTGATCGCTGGCCGAACAAGTGCGGGGTCTCCGCCATCTTCCGGGTGCTGGCGGCCTTGCTGTCCCGGCGGAACGATGCGACAGCATCGAGTCTCTTCTTGAGGATCGTGCTACGGCTGATGTCCGCTGGGTTGAGACCGACCAACCAGAGGCACCAGCGATCCTTGTTGTGCATCAGTTCGCGGCTGCCCCGGAACGGGCGAACGTACTTGGCTGCGATTGGATCGGCCATGACCTCGTTGTACTGGCCCGGATCGACGATGAGATTCCCTCCATCCCTGGCCATGTTGCCGAAATACGCCGGAGCGAGCTCCGGAGACAGAGGGCTCGAAGATTTGTCGACGAGAACATTCGGCCCATCAACGAGATAGGCGTTGACCGCGGCATGAACATCGACGGAGATGGGCGTACCTTTCACATTGGGGTAATCCCACAGTCGCGGTCGCGGTACGGTATCCCGATCGAAGCCGACAATGATGCAGTGCACCGCTGCCTTGCCCGGCGCGTCAGAGTTCCAGGCGAAGGTGCGGTGGGCGAAGCGGATACGCCAACCAGCGTCAAAGATCGGTCCGAACAGGCGGGGGACCTGGTCGCCCTGGGTGATGGAGTTGGTGGTCACGAACGCGAATGCACCGCGGCGGCGCTCCAACAGCTGCATGGTCTTGGCGTGCCAGCAGGTGACATAGTCCAGCCGGGAGATGTCTTTGGTTCCCCAGATCTCATGCATCTCGGCGACCTGTTCCTTTGAGCGCGAGATGTGTCCCAGAAACGGCGGGTTGCCGAAGACATAGGTCGCCCCGCTGGTGCGGGGGATCTCGTACTCCCACCCGAGCTGCAAGGCGTTGCCGTGGCGGATATGGGCTGTGATCGTGATCGGCAGGCGGTCTGGGGCGTCACCAACAGCGGCCGCGAGGGCGCGGTTGGCCTGGTGGTCGACGAGGAACATCGCGGTCTCGGCGATCTTCGCCGGCCACCAGTTGATCTCGAAGCCGTGGAACTGGCCGATGGACAGACGCTGGTCCAGGGATACGTCCAGCGACGCGGTCTGCTGTCCTTCCTTGGCGCGCAGCGCGACGATGATGTCGGTCTCGATCGACCGGAGCTCCCGGTAGGCGACGACGAGGAAGTTGCCGCAGCCGCACGCCGGGTCGAGGAACACCATCTCCGCCAACGAGTCCCTAAACTCCCGCAGGGCTTTGACAGTGGTGGACTTGTTGTGGACCAACCGGTTGGCCTTGTCGCGCACTTCGTCGAGGAACAGCGGTTCGATGACCTTCAGGATGTTGGTCTCGGTGGTGTAGTGCTCACCGTCAGCCCTACGGGCTTCCTTTGATTTGACCAGCTGGAACATGGAGCCGAACACGGCCGGAGAGATTCTGGTCCAGTGGAACCGGCAGGCGTCCAACAGGGCTTCGCGCATCTCGTCGTCGAAGAAGTCTTGCGGCCACTGGTCGGCGAACAACGAGCCATTGACGTAGGGGAACTTCGCCATCTCCTCGGGTACCCGCCGCCGTCGGCTCTCGGGGGTGTTGAGGACCTGGAACAGGGCGTTGAGCCGTGAGCCGAGGGTTTCGCCTGTGGTGTCGTAGAGGATGAAGCGGTAGAACAGGTCTTCCTCCCACAGTCCGGCGTCGTCGCCGTAGAGCAAGAACAGCACGCGGGTGAGGAACACGGAGGTCTTCTGTACCTGCCAGTCCTCTTCCTCGGGGTCGGTGGGGGCGTCGTCACCGACAGCCTCGTCGGTGTCGCCGAGCATGGCGGTGTAGAGGTTCGCCATTAGCTTCGAGGCGTGGATCGAGGCTTCCTCTTCCTCGGCCTTGGTGACGGTCTCCTGGCCGGCGAGGAAGATCAGTTGGTCGACGTGGTCGGTGATCTCGTCGATGGTGAAGGCGACGGTCCAGCCGTCGTCGCCGAGTTTGGTGACCCGGAGGTTCTCGAAGTCGGCGACGATGGCGTAGCGGGGCCACTCGTGCTGACCGATCGAGCCTCCGGCGAGGTAGTCGATCGCCTGGTGTTCGGCAGCATCGAGATCCTTGCCAAGGGACTTAGCCTCACCGATGACCACACCGGACCAGAACAGGTCGATGTAGCCGGTGTTGCCGGTTGAGGCGCGGGTGGCATCACGCTCGAACAGTCTGATGCGCTCGGGGATCACCCCGAAGCAGCGCAGCAGATCCGACCAGAACTGTTGCGCGTGGGACTTCTCGGTGTGCTTGGCCCCGGTGACACGCCAGTCGTTGATGATGGCGCGCCAGTCGGTGGCGAAGCTGTCGAGCTTGCGTCTAATAGAGCCACGGTCGAGCTGAGTGGTGAAGGAAGCAGTCACAGGTAGAAAAGTATCCCATGACACGGCCATGCGGTGACCATGACACCCATGGGTCGGCTGCACCTTCCCCGTCTTGTTCTCGCTCGATGGCCTCAGCTACAGGCCTTGGGCTATCTGTTCCTGTGAGAGTTCTTCGTGTGCCTGGCGTAACCCTTCCTGCCGGGCTTCCTTCCGCACCCGATCGAACATCTCATTGAACGCGTCAGTGGCTTCCTGAGCCAGCTGTTCGAGCTCGTCACTGGTGGCGGCCTGCGCCTCTGGCCCGTCGGCCCCGAACAATCGGCGCCGCGACTCGGAGGTGCGTAGCAGTACGGCCAGTGATTGAGGATTACCTTCCAACGCTGCAGGGAGGGCCGCCTTGCGAATGAGCATCAGGTGCGCGTCCTCCTCGGCACGCAGGTCAGCTACGTTGCCTGCTTCCACTCTGTCGAGGGTGCGGGCCACAGCGACGCGGGCGGCATCCGGTGACGGGTACCCGGCGCGGACGGCAACCTCCGCCCACGATAGCCCGTGGGTGCGAAGGGAGACGGCCTGTGTGGCTTTCTCCCGCGCTTCGATGCGTGCTGGGGAGTTCCGGGCGGGGTCAGGTTTCGCATTCGTCACAGGTCCTCCCGGAGGGTGTAGCGTCCATCCTCTTCGGTGACTCTGCCGTCGGTGGTGAGTCGGTCGAGGATGTCGGGGACGGCGGTTGCGGCATCGCCGGTCTTATCTTTGACGGTTCGCATGATCTTCCCGATGGTCTGCCCGAAGGTGTGGGAGAGTGCGGCGAGGACAGCGGCAGTGGTCCGGTCGTCCGGTTCTTCGTCCGGTTCGGTAGGGGGTCTAGGTGAACCGGTCAGACCGGTTGAGGCGGTCAGACCGGTCAGATTCCCGACCGGTTCGACCGGCTGTACCGCATTGACCGGTTCCCCTACACCCCCCTTCCTATCGTGCACGGGAATGCCGAACGACGACATCGAGGGGAAGAAAACATGCAGGTAGTAACCCCTTCCTCCCCGTGACCGGATACCGGTCAGTCGTTCCGACCGGATACCGAAGTTCTTAACGAGCATCCGACCCATCCCTTGCGGGGTAAGGGCACCGTAAGGAGAGACGGCACCCCACATGCCGGGCTGTCGTCGCTGCACAGCGTCGAGCAGTTCCCCGGTGGGGAAGAACGTCTCACCGTCGGGCCAGACCGCCGCGATGTCTCGGAGTAGTTGTACATGCCTCGGTATCCGGGTGAGTCCATCTTCATGGTCGGCCTGCATGTCGGCGAGGTCGGCGTCAATGAGGTCTCGGCAGTAGTCGGGCCATGCTCCACCGGCGGCAAGTGCGACCTTGTACAGCGGTGCCCATCGTTCCCGATTCCTTCCGGTGAGTCCTTCCGGGTATGTCGGGCGGTTGTCCCGCACCGCGTCCCGGACTTCATTGGCCCACGCTTCGATCTGCTCCCGGAGTAGAGCGGCGTCGTCTTCGATGTACTGCCAATCACTATCGGCGACGGTGCCTCGTAGTCAGGGAGCAGCAGGACGCGGATGCAGCGGCTTCGGGTGTCGTCCGGCAGGTCCGGGGAGTTCCCCGCCATTGCCACCGGCCCGAAGGTGGACATCTCCCGTTCCTTCCATCCTTCGTCCTTACCCGGGACGAGGACGGGCCGGGACGCGCCACGGCGGTACCCGGAGTTCAGCACGGCGAGCAGTTCACCCACCCCCTCGTTCTTCGGGTTGAGGGTGCGGTCAGCCTCGTCTACCAGGATGGTCCTCGGTCCGTGCTGCAGCAGTCGGGCCAGCAGCGACGGTGACGACAGGGATGCCGCCTGTACCGGGTGGTGGCAGAGTCGTTGCAGGTGATCGAGCGTCGTCGTCTTGCCCGCGCCGGGAGCGGGGGAGTCCAGCAGTAGGCGCGGGGTTGTGTAGGTCTCCGTGACGAGGTGGGTGTGTACCGCCCATAGGGTAAGGGTGTGGAGGTCGCCGGTGTTCGCGGTCCGGATGTAGGTTCCCAACCATTCGGTGACGGTGTCGAGCAGGTGGCTGCCCGTGGTCTGTATCTCGGTCATCGGTCTTCACTCCCTTCAGCGTCGGAAGTGTTCGGGATGAGTCCGGCGACCTCGGCGAGGTTAAGGAGCATGGGCGCGTGTGAGTTCAGCAGCCGTGGGACGGCGACAGCATCGCGCCGGGCGGCAGCCTCACGGAGGGCGTAGGCGTGTGAGTCCATCGCGCGCCATAGCCGTTCGATGTTCACGGCCTGCCATAGGTCCGGGATAGCGAAGATGTCTACGGTGCCCGCCTGCATTCCGTCGATAGGTCCGGTGAGGGCGTCGGTGAGTTCCTGCATTGCGGCAGTGGTGCCACCGGCAGCCTGTACGCGGGCCATGACGGCAGCGGGGGCCACGGGCTGGTCTGGGTGACCTGCGAGGGCCTGTTCGGCGCCGTAGGCCAGCAGTTCGCGGAGGACGAGACGGCGGTCGTCGGAGTGCAGGGCGCGGATGTCCTGCCCGGCGCACAGGGCGACAGCATCACCGCATCGCGAGTTGAGCAGGGCGCGGATGAGGCTCAGTTCCGCGTACCGGACGGTGGGCCGCGGGTTGGTACTGTGGGGGTGGTTGCTTTCCAAGACTTCGGCCCCGTCGATTCCCAGCGGCGGGGTCTTCTCTGTGGTGGTCACGGTTACTTCACCGCCGCCCACGGGTTTACCGGCTGCATCATCGCATCGAGGTCTTCGGCGTTGACGCGGATGATTCGGCCGGAGCGGTAGGCGGGGAGGTCTCCGGACGCAATGCGTCGGCGAAGTGTCTTCACACTGACCCCCACCCGGTCAGCCGCCTCTTTCAGGGACAGTCGTTCGATTGTCGTTGACATAGTTCTGCTCTCACTGCGCCTTAGGCGCATTGGGTCGACCGCCACATTCCTATCCAGGGTGGCGAATCAATCGAGAGCATTTCTTGTGTCCCACGGACCAACGTCCGCATGCACAGTATGGCCCACTGTGGGGCTATTTGTCTACCCTCAGTCGGAGAGACGGGCCAGCGCGGCGCGCAGAAGCTCCACGGTCACAGTGTTCTCGTTGAGCATCCACAGCACCCGAGCGAGGCGGTCAGCCTGGACATCGAACAGGTGCCCGGAGCGGGTGCGGTGCCCCTTCTCGTTGAGGGGCCGCATGTCGAACCGATAGATGCCCCGGGCATCGTCGTACCCCACCCGCAGCAGCGGTAGGTGCCGGGCGGCACGTTCCTCGGCATCGTATGTGGCTACGGTGGGCCGGTCGCGCCGGGCTTCACGGTCACCTGCCCCTGCATCGTTGCCCGGTTCGATCTGGTCGAGGCGTACCCGGAGACCTTTTTCCCCGTCCACGAGGACACCCTCGGTGTCGTCGTAGACCGGGACGAGACGGAATAATGCCCGAACCTTGTCATGGTCGGTGACGCGCACGAACAAGGGCAGCGCTGACAGCCTCGGTCGCTCTTGCGTGAACGGGTTGTAGGACGGCCCGGACCATGAGTACATACCTTTCCTCACAAGGTCCGCCGCTATCTCGGTCATCTCGGCATCGGTGTAGGTTCGGTGCTCATTGTCGCCGGTCATGCCGCGCCCTCCGTCGCCTTCTTCGATACTGTTTTCTTCTCGGCCTTCTTCATCGGCGGGACGAGGGGGTCCAATGCCGCCGCCGCCCGCTTCTCGTACCCTGCAGCGGCACGTTGGTAGTCGAGCAGTTGTTCCACCGTCTCATGCCCCATGAGTCGACGGGCTTCTTCGAGGGACACGCGCCCTTCGGTGACGAGTTGCGTGCCGTAGAACCGCCTGCAGTCGTGCGGGGTGATGTCGGGCCTGCCAGCCGCCTTCTTCACCGGTGCCAGTCGGTTACGGAACGTCGTGTCGAGCATCTGTTCCCCGGTCCGCGTCGTCACGATCAATGCCTCGGCGTCGTCGGCGACGTTGTCCCGGCAGTGAGCGCCTAGTGCCGTCGAGACGGTCTTCGGGAGCACGATGTCCCGGTTCCCGGCGTCCGTCTTCGGGGTGTCGAACGGCACCATGACCTGTCGGTGAGAGTCGGGGTCTTCCATGCGTTGAGCGGTACGCCGTACCTGCAGGGTGACTGATTCACTCCCGGTTAGACCCCGGAGGTCTTTACGTCGGAGTTCCAGTAGTTCCCCTAGTCGGAGTCCGGCCCACAGCAGCAGCATCATCGGGGCGCGGAGACGGTCAGGCATCCCGTCTGTCAGTGCCCCGGCTTCGGCGAGGGTGATCAGGGGCCGGTCTCTCGTCTTCGGACGAGGTGCCTTCCCCGCCCCTTTAACCTGCACGGGGTTCGCGGGGATGATGTCGAGGGTGTCCATCGCGAACTGAAACGCGGTGTGCAGTCGCTTGTAGGCTGCAGCGTTGGTGTTCCCGGTGTCGGGCCACTTTTCTTGCACCTCGGCCCACCACAGGGCGACGCGGGCGCGGTCCACCCCGACCACAGGTTCGTCTGCCAGCGCGGTGCACAGGACGCGGTGGTTCAACTTCGACTTGTGTGATGCGACGGTGGATTCTTTGAGGTATCCGGAGGACAACCACCGATCACACAGTTCACGGACGGTCAGGGTGTCCGCTGCCCTCTTCTTCTCCCGTTCTTTCGGTGGCGTCCATGTGCCCAGGTCTATGAGGCGACGTTCCTCGGCAAGCCAGCCTTCGGCGTCGATCTTCTCGGCGAACGTGTGGGGTGCTCTAGCGCGCTCCTGTGTGGGGGCGGTGTAGCGGGCGCGCCACCGTCCGGAGGGGAGCCGGTCGAGCTGTCCGAATGACCGGCGGGTGCGCGCCTTCTTCCTCGGCATGTCAGCCTCCGTGGGAGATACGTGGGAAATGGGTGGGGGGATATGGGCCTTGCCGTCCCTTTGTGTCCACTGTACCCCTAGAGCGTTATTGCAGTTAGATACGAGAAAACCCCCGGTCCCGTGGGTGGAAACCGGGGGTATCTTGTGGGGCCAGCGGGGCTTGAACCCGCGACCAGCGGATTATGAGTCCGCGGCTCTAACCAACTGAGCTATAGCCCCGTGAGGACATTTAAGCACACGGCTGGTAGTGCTCCCGTCGGGTACCCCTTGCTCTGCAAACGTTTCAGCGGGGTCCTGTGTCCGCAACTTCCGATGCTCGCTGACTGTCGCCGTCAGTGCAGGTAAAGGCCATGATTTGATCCTGTGCGCCGCGCTCTGTAAAGTTCCATTCCGTTGCCGGGGAGAGCATCTCCCGGTTGCAGTATTCCTCCATAGCTCAATGGCAGAGCATTCGACTGTTAATCGAAGGGTTGCTGGTTCGAGTCCAGCTGGAGGAGCATAACAACCCCTGACCAGATCTAATGGTCGGGGGTTTTCGCGTGTCCCACCCCCGCACGACCTGGATAACACGGCAGGTGACCAAGAAGTGCCCAAGAAATCTCGGTGGATCCTCCGCGACTCGGATCGCTTCCAAGTGCCGGTGCTTCAGTTGCAGTTCCCCATGATGCTCCGGCCATCCGAGTGAGCGGGATACGCGGCCAGTCGCTGAACGATGTCAGTCGTCGAGCACCTCAATCTCGGCGAGCTCGACTTCTGGACCTGAGTAGGGGGAGCCGTGCAGCGACGGTTTCACGATCGGGTCAATGGCAGTGGAAGCGTACCGAAATCCGCTGAACCGTGGCAGCGAAACCGTGATTCGGGTACGCCCACACGCATCGCCCATACTCACCGCCCACACGCCGCATTGCACCGCACACCCGGTAAGCCCTACCCGGATCCTGTGCGCTGTGCATATACTGGATCTCCCGCTGAAGGAGCGCCCGCCATGCCCGTGCGTACTGTCAACAAGAACACCGGTGACTCGACCATCGAGATCATCGCCGACTATCCCGTCTCCGCCAGGAGGCTCTGGAACGCCTACGCCGACCCGAATCAGCTCGAACGTTTCTGGGGACCACCGACCTATCCGGCAACCTTCCCCCGTCATGATGTCGCCGTCGGCGGCCGTTCCCACTATTTCATGACAGGCCCAGAGGGTGACAGGTCCGCAGGCTACTGGACCTTCACCGAGGTCAACGCGCCGCACTCGTTCACGGTGCGGGACGGGTTCGCCGACGAGTCCGGCACACCGAATCCGCAGACCCCGGAGGTGACAATGTCATTCCGGTTCGATGACACCGACCAAGGGTCGACAATGACCATGCTGACATCCTTTGCCAGTGACTCGGAGATGCAGGACATGCTCGAGATGGGCATGGCAGAGGGGATGGAGGCGGCTCTGAGCCAACTCGACGCCGTGCTGGCGGACCCTGACACAGCCGCTCCCGGTGCGAAGACGCGGCTGACGATCCTCGGGGACACGCTTGTCAGGATCAACCGTGTGCTTCCCGGGGAGGTCGAGGGGGCATGGAGGGCACACCATGATGCTGATGTGCTCCGGCGCTGGCAGCTCGGCCCGGACGGCTGGTCGATGCCGGTGTGCGACGTGACCACCACGGTCGGGGAGAATTACCGGTTCGGTTGGGCCCAGGATGTGGCCGCGGAGGGCCGGGACGCTGAAGCGTTCGGCTTCACCGGTACAGTTCTGGAGTCCGAGGAACCCTACCGCATCGTCACCACGGAGATGATGACCGACGGTGAGGGCACACCGGTGGCGGACGGACCGGAGACTCGCAACGATCTGACATTCTCCCCGGTGGCGGACGGAACGTTGTTGACGTTGGTCGTCACGTATCCGGGGGTGGCCGCCCGAGACATGATTCTCGGAACCGGCATGGTGGACGGGATGGAGATGAGCTACGCGAGGCTGGATCAGCTGCTCGGCTGAAGCTCAGCCCAGAGTCGGTCGTTGAACCCGTCCCAGCGGTCTTTCGCCCACGGGCCGAAATCACGGTCAGTCAGGACGACGGCTGCCCGGCCGGTGGGGCGGTGGAACCACAGGAACGTCCCCGACTGACCGAAGTGGCCGGTGACGTCCTGCGGCATCGTCCGCCCCATCCAGTGGGGAGACTTGGTGCCGTGAGCCTCGGCACCCAGCCCCCAGGGGCAGGGGACCTGGCGTCCGTAGCCCGGGACGATGCCGTCGAGGTCCCTGTACTGGACGGACAGTGCATCGTCCCACGTCTGTGTGGAGACCAGCGTGGGGGAGAGGAACTCCGTGGCGAGGACAAGAAGGGTGTCGACGGAGGAGCTGAAACCATGCCCGGCCGAACCCGAGAGATCCACCGCGTCCGCAGATATTCCCAGCGGTTCGCATACGGCCGCACGCGTGTACTCGGTGAACGGGATACCGGTCGCAGACACGAGATCGGCGAGAATCTCGTACCCGGCGGAGGAGTAGATGCGACGAGACCGGGCGGGCTTCTCCCGCTGCCGTGACTGCATACCGACACCGGAGGCGTGACTGAGCAGCTCACGCACCGTGGCGTCCGCAGGCCCCTCGACGGAGGAGTCGTACTCCGAACCGATGTCGGCGACGGTGTCGTCGAGGTCGAATGCGCCTTCCTCGACGGCGATGAGGACGCTGTAGGCCGTGATCAGCTTGCTGACGCTGGCCAGGGGGAACAGTCTTCCGGTGTCCCCGTACACTGATGTCCCCGCGCCGCTGAGGACCCCCGCGGCCACCGTGTCCACCGGCCAGGTACCGACGTCACTGAGCGCCCCCTGCACGGACATGCAGCTAGGAGTTTTCCGTCTGCGTGGTACCGGGGGTACGGGATTCGACGAACCGCACGATGTCCCGGACGGTACGTGCCGCGTCCAGGTCCTCTTCCTCGACCCGTACGCCGAAAGCATCTTCGATGCGGATGGCGATGTCGATGCGCGAGACCGAGTCGATGTGGAGGTCGTCGGTCAGGTCGCTGTCGGCGCTGATCTCTTCGACGTCGACGCCGGTGGCGTCCTCGATGATCATCGAGATCCGTGTCACCGGGTCGACGGAGGTGCTGCGGGCGTTGCGGGACGGACGCGTCCCCTTGGCTGCCCCGCCCTCTGCCACGGCGGGGTCACCGCCGAGTTTCTCGGCGAGCTTGTCTCGGGCATCCGATGAGATCTCCACGGACATCGACCTTTCTGGGTTCTGTGGTCCCGTACCTGTCGGGCACCACATTACCAACAGACGGTCCGGGAGCCGGTGCTACGCCTTCGTCGGGTCCGTCAGGTTCAGCTCGTCGGCGGCGTCGTTGACATCGTCCCAGCTGACCTTGCCTTCGCGCGCGAGGGCGGAGAGCACAGCCACGACGATCGACTCGGCGTCGGAGTTGAAGAACCGACGTGCCGCGGCACGGGTGTCGGCGAAGCCGAAGCCGTCGCAGCCCAGTGTCGAGTAGTCACCGGGGACGTAGGCGCGGATCTGCTCGGGCAGGTCCGTGGCGAAGTCCGACACACCGACGAACGGGCCCGAGGCCTTGTTCAGCACCTCGGTGACATACGGGGTCCGGGTCTCGGCGCTCGGGTGGCGCAGGGCGTCCCGGGACAGCGCGGCGCCTTCGCGGGCGAGTTCGGTCCAGGACGTGACCGAGTACAGGGAGACGTTGACGTCGTAATTCTCACGCAGCATCTCCTTGGCGCGGATGGCCTCGGTGACTCCGACGCCGGACGCCAGGATATTGGCCTGCAGGTCGGTCTCCGGGGCAGCACCGGCGTCGCCGGCGGAGTTCGCCCCGGTGCCGATCAGCCGGTCGGCGGGGGAGTAGAGGTAGATGCCCTTGAGCAGACCCTCGACGTCCAGGTCGTCCGGTGCGGCCGGCTGATGGACCGGCTCATTGTAGGCGGTGAGGTAGTAGATGACGTTCTCGCCCTGGTTGTCCTCACCGGAACCGTCACCGTACATGCGCTGGATACCGTCCCGAAGGATGTAGGCGATCTCGTAGCCGAAGGCCGGATCCCATGCGACGACGGCCGGGTTCGTGGCCGCGAGCAGCAGCGAGTGACCGTCCATGTGCTGGAGGCCCTCACCGGTCAGCGTGGTACGTCCGGCGGTGGCACCGATGAGGAAACCGCGGGCCATCTGGTCTGCGGCGGCCCAGATGCCGTCGCCGGTGCGCTGGAAACCGAACATCGCGTAGAAGATGTACAGCGGGATCATCGGCTCGCCGTGGGTCGCGTAGGCGTCGCCGCGGCGGTGAAGGACGCGACGGAGCCTGCCTCGTTGATGCCCTCGTGCAGGATCTGGCCGGTGGTGGCCTCCTTGTACGAGAGCATGAGGTCGGCGTCCACCGGCGTGTAGTTCTGGCCGTGGTTGTTGTAGATCTTGAGCGTCGGGAACCAGGCGTCCATACCGAACGTACGGGCCTCGTCGGGAATGATCGGGACGAGACGCTTCTTGATCTCCGGGTCGCGCATCAGGTCCTTGAGTGCGCGCACCAGCGCCATGGTCGTGGCGACCTCCTGGTTGCCGGACCCCTTCAGCACGCTCTTGGCGACGTCCTTGACCTCCGGAACCTGCAGCGGCGTGTAGGAGTTCCGGCGCTCCGGGACGGCGCCACCGAGCTCCTTGCGGCGTTCGAGCATGTAGCGCACCTCGGGTGAGTCGGGACCCGGGTTGAAGTACGGGGGCAGGTAGGGGTCCTTTTCGAGTTCCTCGTCGGAGATCGGGATCTCCTGCTTGGTGCGGAACTGCTTGAGGTCCTCCAGCGCCAGCTTCTTCATCTGGTGGGTGGCGTTACGGCCCTCGAAGTTGTGGCCGAGCCCGTACCCCTTGATGGTGTGGGCGAGGATCACCGTCGGCTGATCCTTGGTCTCCAGGGCGCGCTGGTAGGCGGCGTAGATCTTGCGGTAGTCGTGCCCGCCGCGGCGGAGAGCGAAGATCTCCTCGTCGGTCATGTCCTCGACAAGCTTCGCCGTCTCCGGGTTCTTCTCGAAGAAGTACTTGCGGACGTAGGCGCCGTCCTTGGCCTTGAAGGTCTGGTAGTCGCCGTCCGGCGTGGTGTTCATGACGTTGACGAGGTCGCCGTCCTTGTCCTTGGCGAGAAGGTCGTCCCACTCACGCGCCCAGACGACCTTGATGACGTTCCAGCCGGCACCCCGGAAGAAACTCTCGAGTTCCTGGATGATCTTGGTGTTGCCGCGGACAGGGCCGTCGAGACGCTGGAGGTTGCAGTTGACCACGAAGGTCAGGTTGTCCAGGTTGTACAGAGCAGCCTGCTGGATGAGTCCGCGGGACTCCGGCTCATCCATCTCACCGTCACCGAGGAAGGCCCAGGTGTGCTGGTCGGAGGTGTCCTTGATGCCGCGGTCGTGCAGGTAGCGGTCGAACCGTGCCTGGTAGATCGCGTTCATGGGGCCGAGACCCATGGAGACCGTGGGGAACTCCCAGAATTCAGGCATGCCGTGCGGGTGCGGGTAGCTGGGCATTCCCTTTCCGGGCTTGCTCTTCTCCTGGCGGAAGGCGTCCATCTCTTCCTCGGACAGGCGTCCCTCGAGGAAGGCGCGGGCGTACACACCCGGGGAGGCGTGCCCCTGGAAGTAGACGTGGTCGCCGCCACCGGGGTGGTCCTTACCGCGGAAGAAGTGGTTGAAACCGACTTCGTAGAGCGCGGCGGCGGAGGCGTAGGACGAGATGTGGCCGCCGACGCCGATTCCGGGGCGCTGGGCGCGGTGGACCATTACCGCGGCGTTCCAGCGGATCCAGCGACGGTAGCGCTTCTCCATGTCCTCGTCGCCGGGGAACTCCGGTTCCATCGTCGTGGGGATGGTGTTCACGTAGTCCGTCGAGAGCAACGGCGGCATCGGGACGCGTTTGGCGGAGGCGCGTTCCAGCAGGCGCAGCATCAGGTACCTGGCGCGTTCGGGGCCGGCGTCCCCGAGGAGGCCGTCGAGCGAGTCCATCCACTCCCTGGTTTCCTCGGGGTCGGAATCCCGGAGATATGACGCGACGCCGTCGCGGATACTGCTGAAATTGCTGTCCGACGAGTCGGACTTGGGTGACCTGCTGGATGCAGTTGTCATGACGCTCCTCCTGGGTACGGGAAAGGACGTGCCCCGCAGTTCAGGATTACGACTGCGGCGCCTGTCGACGGTCTGTCACTGTCCGATACTACGGAAGACCCTGGCGGGTAATTCCAGCGCGAGGGCGGCGAAGTTGGCTCGTCGTCTAGCCATGACCAGATACTTCCCCTACTATGCAGGGGAGATCGGTGCCTTGAACTGCGGGGTGTCGCGTTCAACGCGGCTCGTGCAGCATAGGGGCTCCGTGCGAATGGTGAAATATGCCACTCGGAAGATCTACGCGAAGTACCCTCACAGAGGGTGCAACAAGTAATGGCACCAGAAATATCAGACGAAAGGTCAGGGAACCGCAAGTGGGAGACGCCTCCGGCGCAGCAGTGCACGAAGGACAGGACTGGGCAGAGATGTTGGATGTGACCAACGGCCAGATCGTGCAGGAGCTCGGTTGGGACGAAGATGCTGACAGCTCGATCAGTGAAGGCCTCGAGGAGGTCATCGGCGAAGCTCTTCTGGACGAAGAGACCGACGAGATGGTCGACGTTGTCCTGCTGTGGTGGCGCCACGACGACGGTGACCTCGTCGACGGGCTCGTCGATGCGACGAGGAATCTCGGGGAATCCGGTCGGATCTGGTTGCTGACCCCGGCAGCGGGCACCGCTGGGACGGTGGAGCCCGGTGAGATCGCCGAATCCGCTCAGGTCGCGGGTCTGGTCCAGACGACATCGACGCGGCTCGGCAGCTGGCAGGGGGCCTGTCTGGTACCCGGCGGCACAAAGCGCTAGAGTTCTAGAGGTTCCCGTTGAGCGGTCGTGTTCCGACCGTGTGGGGATGACGCGCATTTAGCTCAGCTGGAAGAGCAGCTGGTTTACACCCAGCAGGTCGGCGGTTCGAACCCGTCAGTGCGCACCACTACTGACCAGGCAACGGAGATGACGTCGGGCACCTGGTCCCCGCCGGAAACGGCCTCCGTGACTACATTTTGACTACGCGCTGGGCCGATCTGATCCCTGCGAGCGGCGGATTACGCCACCGGCACAACGCCTGCCGTGCAGTGCTCCCAGACGTCAGCCATGGAGCGGATGTCCAGTTCAAGAGCTCTACAGAGACGCACCACGGTACCGAAAGCGGGGGAGGGCAGTCTCCCGGTCTCGATCTTGCGAAGCGTCTCAGCAGAGATGCCAGCTTCCTCTGCGACCGCAGTGAGCGTCCGGTCGGCATGGTTCCGGGCGTCCCGCAGGATCTGGCCGATGCGCCGTCCTGCTTCGATCTCTGACTCTGTGAGTGGATTTCTGACCACAGTTGCTCCTTTTCGTCTACCGGTATTATTGTACCGTTCATGGTGGAAATCAAGACTGCGACAGAGATCGCGAAAATGCGTGAAGCCGGGCGCTTGGTCGCCACGATTCTCAGTGACCTCAGCGGCATGGTGGCGCCTGGCGTCAACCTCATGGACCTGGAGTACCGTTGCCGCGAGCTGATCAGCGATGCCGGTGCGGAGTCCTGTTACTGGGACTACGACCCCGACTTCGGTGACGGTCCGTTCCGCAACACCGTCTGCCTGTCGCTCAATGACGGCGCCCTCCACGGACTCCCACACCCTACTGTGCTGACCGACGGTGACCTGTTGAGCATCGACCTTGCGCTCAGTCTCGATGGTTGGTGTGGCGACAGTGCTGTCTCTGTCATTGCCGGCACGCCCCGTGAGGAGGATGAACGGCTGATTGAGGCGACCCGGGTTGCCTTGGACGCCGGTATCGCCGCTGCGAAGGTCGGAAACCGGCTCGGTGACATCTCCCACGCCATCGGCGCGGTCGCGAAGGACTACGGCATCCGGCCGAACGCTGAGTACGGCGGCCATGATATCGGACGGCATATGCACGGTGACCTGGTTATCCCGAACGTGGGTAAGGCGCACCGCGGCTTGAAGCTGCAGGAGGGTATGACGTTCGCCATCGAACCGTGGTTCGCCGGCACGAGCCGGGTGGATGTCGGGGACGACGGGTGGACCGTTGTCACCGTAGACGGGTCACGTGCCGCACACTCCGAGCACACGGTGGTCATCCGTCCTGGCGGTGGGGAGATCCTGACGGCGGTCTGAACGCTAGAGACTGCTCCGGCGAGGCAACCCCGGTTGCTGCCGGCTGGGGATTCCCCGGTTGGCCGCTCCAGGCACCGCGATGTAGCCTTGCCTAACTGAATGTAGATGATCTCCGACATGCCGAGGAATGTGTCACCAGTGAATCCCGTCTCGCCCCGTTCCGGTCTCCGTTCCCCGAACAGTCAGGTCGCGAGGGGTTTCTCCGCCGGTGTGGCAGCCACCCTGGTGTCCCTCGCCGGTGCCGCGGCGGTTCTGGCTCCGGCAACCGTTGCTGCGCAGCCGTCCCCCGCGACCGAGACTGACACATCCTGTGACCCGCAGGATCCTACCGCGAACAAGGTCGTCGACGCCCGGATGGGGTGGGGTGTGCGCGAATCATTCAGGAGCTACATCACCTCGAGCATCGCCAACGGTGGTTGGACCTCGGATAATGGCGCGGTGTTCAGCGACGGCGAGTTTGTCTTCGACGGGAAGGACGGCGTCGTCTCTGTGGTGGACGGGGAAGTAGCCGATGCGGCACTGTCGTTCGCCGGTTCGGTGAACTTCACCGGTCATGACGGCGTTCTCGACATGACCGTCGCGAATCCGGAGGTCCGTGTCTCCGGCGACGAGGGGACCCTCGTCGCCGACGTCACGTCGAATGACACCGACGGCGCTCCCCACAGCTACGGGCGTATCGATGTCGCGGCCCTGTCATTCTCAGGAGACAACTCCCGGAACAGCGTCACTGACGGCATAGTCGACGGTGGTGCCTCCGCGACGTTGACACCGGCGGGGTCGGAGGCGATGGGGGAGTTCTACGAGGCAGGTGCGGAAATGGATCCGTTGACGTTCCGGGCGGCGCTCGCCGACGGGTGTGAGGGCGGCGGACCCGATCTCGGGGCAATGCCGGAGGACGAAGGCGACGGGACGTCGGACGATGATGAGGCCGACGGTGAGGTCACCATCCGCGATGGCAACCGAGATTCCGACGGAGGGCAGGACGGAGGGCAGGACGATGAGAATCCCGTCGTCGCCTTCCTGACGACCCCGTCCACGGCGATACCGACGGCGGTGGTGGCACTCGTGGTGGTGCTCGGGGCCTGGTTCGGCATTCGGCGTCGGGGGTCCGGAGGGCGCGACTGACGGTAGGGGCCGGCAGGAGATTCTGTCGACTGTCCCGGGGGATGCCTACGGTACTAGACTCGGAAAGGTGTCTGAGCCAGTTCCTGAGCGTGAGTCTGCCTCCCCGTCCGGTCGTTCTCCGTCTGCCGGGGCAGCACAGCGACGGCGGACCGGATGGCGGTCGTTCCTGACCCCGGGGTGGGTGATCACTGCAGTCGTGGTGGTGGCGTTCGCCTATGTGGCTTTCACGGTGCTCGCGCCGTGGCAGCTGGGTAAGAACCATGACACCAATGAATTCAATGACCGGCTCCGCGCCGGGCTGGAGGCGGACCCGGTTCCCGCCTCGGACGTTCTGCCGGGAGACGGTTCCAGCGCCGGCGTGGAGAAGGAATGGACCAGCGTCGAGATGCAGGGGCGGTTCCTCGTCGATGACGAGGTGCTGTTGCGGAACCGTCCCGTCGACGGACGACCGGCCTACCACGCGCTGACACCGTTCCGGCTGGATGGTGGGCCGACGGTCCTCGTCAACCGCGGGTGGGCGCGTCCGGTTGAGGGCACCGCTGCCCCGAACGTCCCGCAGGCGGTGTCGACACCGGTGACAGTCACCGGTTTCGTGAGAATGTCCGAGGCTCCGCCTGCCAACCCACCGATGACCTCCGATGATCGGCTGCAGGTCTACAGCATGAACACGTCCATGGTGGGGGATGCGGTGGGGCTCGACCTCGCGGCGGATTACGTCCAGCTCGACGAGGCGTCGGTGCCGGTGGCGGACCCCAGCGGCGAGTTGTCGGCACTGGATCTGCCGAACCTCGACTCGGGACCGTACCTGTCCTACGGGCTCCAGTGGATCGCTTTCGGGGTGATGGTTCCCCTGGGTCTGGTGTACTTCGTGTGGGCGGAGGTGCGTGAACGTCGACGTCGGCGGGATGAGGTGGCGGCCGCAGGCCCCGGGACCGCAGGCGCGGTGACGGACGTCGGGACAGATGCTGAGAGGACCACCTCGGCGAAGGACGACGATGCTCCGCCGGCACAGTCGCGTGCCGGCAAACTTGAGGCGCGTTACGGAGGATCGCGGACCCGGTTCCATGAGAAGAGGAACGCGCGGGACGAGGAACGGTTCTGAGCGGCTCTACCTGCGATTCGTTACCGGATATACTTTTCCGGTGGAACTTGTACGGTGTTCAAGTTAGGGTGTGTCCATGGACAACATCCTCACTGCTGCACGCGCCCAGGTTCTCGACGAAGGCCGGGGACTCGACTACGACGATCTCATCCGTATCCTCAACCTCCCCGACGAGAGCATCCCGGACCTGCTGGCACTGGCACATGAAGTCCGTGTGCGGTGGTGCGGGGAGGAGATCGAGATGGAAGGCATCGTCAGCCTGAAGACGGGTGGCTGTCCGGAGGACTGCCATTTCTGCTCGCAGTCGGGCCTCTTCGAGTCCCCGGTCCGCTCCACGAAGCTCGACATCGCACAACTCATTGAGCAGGCGCGCCAGACGGCGAAGACCGGCGCCACGGAGTTCTGCATCGTCGCCGCCGTCAAAGGCCCCGACGAGAGGCTCATGGACCAACTCGAGCAGGCGGTCGAGGAGATCTACGCCAACGTCGAGGGCATCGATGTCGCGGTCTCCGTGGGTATCCTCACCCAGGACCAGGTTGACCGCCTCAAGGCTGTCGGCGTGCACCGCTACAACCACAATCTCGAGACGGCGCGCAGCTACTTCCCGAACGTCGTCACGACCCACTCCTGGGAGGAGCGGCGTGAGACGATGCTGCTGATCAAGGAGGCGGGGATCGAGGTCTGCTGCGGCGGAATCATCGGGATGGGGGAGTCCCTGGAGCAGCGTGCCGAGTTCGCCGTCCAGCTGGCTGAACTCGACCCACACGAAGTTCCCCTGAACTTCCTGGACCCCCGCCCCGGCACCCCCTTCTCTGACATGCCCGTCATGGACGGGAAAGACGCACTCCGCGCGGTCGGCATGTTCCGCCTGGCGATGCCCGGGACGACACTGCGGTTCGCCGGAGGTCGCGAGCTCACTCTCGGTGACCTGGGCGTGGAGCAGGGACTCACCGGTGGAATCAACGGTGTCATCGTGGGCAACTACCTGACCACGCTCGGACGCCCGGCCGAGCAGGACATGGACATGGTCGGTCGACTGAACCTCCCGATCAAGGTCCTGAGCCGCAGTGTCTGACCGCGGTACCGGCCCCTTCGACCCGTACACGGGTGCCGACATCGGTCGCGGGGAGGTCATCAACTACTCCCCGGCCCAGAAAGCAGGACTGGACGTACCCCGGTACTGCGCGGTGTGCGGACGACGGACCGTCGCGCAGGTCACCCCCCACGGATGGACGGCGACGTGCTCGCGGCACGGCACGCTCGACTCCACGGAGTTCGAACTGCGCTGAGCGGGCTGAGCGGTGGGTTCCGGTCAGTCTCTGGCGGAGACCCGGTCGCGTGCCCACTCCACGACCCCGGGGATCGCTTCGGCGAGCTGGCGCGAGACTTCGGCGAAACCGTCCCTGCCCCCGTAGTACGGGTCTTCGACCTCCTTCTCCCCGGCCGGGCCGAAACTGCGGAACAGCGCGATCCGGTCCTCCGGGACCCCCTGTTTGATCAGGGCCTTACGGTGGGCGGCGGTCATCACCAGAAAGAGGTCGGCGTCCCGGTGCTCGGGGCCGAACTGGGCGGCCCGGTGCCCGGAACCGTTGAACCCGTCCTGCCGCAGGCGTGCCACCGCACGCGGGTCGGCAGCCTCACCGACATGCCAACCGTCGGTCCCGCAGGAGTTCAGGCGGATGTCTTCGGCGAGTCCTGCCTCCCTGAGAGCCTGTCGCAGCATGATCTCGCCCATCGGGGACCGGCAGATGTTGCCGGTGCACACCACGCAGATGTGCGGGCGCTCATCCGACCATTCCTCCACCAGCCGGCCGAGTTCTGCGGCGTCGGCGACGGAGTAGTCGGCCTTCTTGTGCTCGTCTCTGACGCCGTAACCCCAGTCCACGAGGACGGTGCGGATGCCGTAGGCCCGTGCCCCGTCGACGTCGTGGATACGGTCGCCGATCATCAGCAGGTTGTCCCGGTGCGACGGGCCACCCTCGGCGGCAGGGGTCACCGGGCCACCGGGGGCACCGAGCTGTTCCAGTCCGTAGGCGACGACGGCGTCCTTGGCACGTCGCTCACCGTCGTCGGAGGCGGTGGCGATGACGTCGAAGTAGTCGTAGAGGTCGAAGTGCTTGAGCAGCCGTGTCGCTGAACTCAGGGACTTCGACGTGGCCGTCGACAGCGTGTAGCCCTGGTCCCTCCAGGAGCGCAGCAGTTCCTCGACACCGTCGAAGGGTGCGGCTTCGAGCCATCCTCCGCCGTCGTAGTGGCTGCGGTAGCTGGCCACGGTCGCTTCGAGCTGTTCCCCCTCGAGACCCAGGTTGCGCAGTGTGTCGACCATCGGCGGACCGGCGATCAGGCGGAGCAGGTCCTCCCCGGGTGCCGGAACATCGTTGTCCTCGAGGGCGCGCAGGAAACTCGACCGAATGCCGGGAAAGGAGTCGACGAGGGTCCCGTCGACGTCGACAAGTAGAGTCCTGCTGCCGTTACCTGCTTGCTCATGTGCGTCCGTCACGGATTCCAGGGTGCCAGAATCCCGCGCCGCAGGCTACGACCGGGGTCGATTACCGTTGATCGTGTCCCGGACGGGACAGGGGAGGTGACAGAGGCGGCCCGGCACGTATCGTTGTCGGTGTGAGTCAACGAGCACGTGAACAGGCAAGTGAAGCGGACACGACGGTCGCCAGGGTCGTGTCCGTCATTGAGGACGCCTACCCGCCGCAGCTCGCGGAATCGTGGGACGCCTGCGGGCTGGTCTGCGGCGACCCCGGGGCACCGGTCCGCCGGGTGGCGGTCGCGCTGGACTGCACCGACGCGGTCGTGGAGGAGGCGGTCGCCCGTGGGGCGGACTTCCTCCTGGTGCACCACCCTCTCCTGATGCGAGGGGTCACCGGCGTGCCCGCCGACCACCCGAAGGGGCGGATCGTCCATCGGCTGATCCGTGCGGGGATCGCACTGTATTCGGCGCACACCAGTGCCGACGCCGCACGCCCCGGAGTCAACGACCGGCTGGCGGAACTACTGGGGGTCACCCCGGGAGCCCCGCTGGGTCCGTCGTCGTCGGCGGCGACCGCGGCAGTACGTGCAGTGCGCGGGGAAACCAGCCCACCGGTGCTCGACAAGTGGGGCGTCACCGTCCCCGTCGCGGACACCGAAACCGTGAAGTCAGCGATCTTCACCGCGGGAGGAGGCACGACGGGTGACCGTTACACCGAATGCTGTTTCGAGTCGCCGGTCTCCGGGCAGTTCCGGCCCGGTGGCGTGGCGTCACCGCACATCGGACACCCCGGTGGGCTCGAACGCGTGGAGGAGCAGCGGGTGGAGTTCGTGGCACCACGGTCCAGGCGTGCAGCCGTGCTGTCCGCTCTCTTGAACGCACATCCGTACGAGGAACCCGCCTACGACATCACCGAGACCGTCGGTGTTGACCCGGACCCGGAGGTCGCCTTCGGCATCGGGAGGGTCGGGGACCTGGACACCCCGATGACGCTGCGTGAGTTCACCGCCCGTGTCGCCGACCGTCTGCCGGCGACCCGGTGGGGCGTCCGCGCCGCCGGCGACCCCGACCGCGTCATCCGGAGGGTAGCGGTGGCCTCCGGTGCCGGCGACAGTTTCCTGGGTACGGTGGCCCAGCTGGATGTCGACTGTTTCGTGACCTCTGACCTGCGGCACCACCCGGTGGACGAGCATCTGCGTGCCGGTGGGTGCGCGGTCATCGACACAGCGCACTGGGCCAGTGAGTTCCCCTGGTGCTCGCAGGCCGCCGACATCATCGCCGCGGCGGAACCCACGCTGTCCGCGGACGTGATCGACCTGCGTACCGACCCGTGGACCGTCCACGCACCGTCACCGCAGTCTGGAGGAGATTCCCGTGCCTGACCCCTTGCCTGATTTTCCGACCGGCCCCCACGCCTCCCGCAGGCGCGCCGCACACATCGTGGTGAACGACCTGATGAACGTCGACAACAGGTGGCGGGCGTTGAGCGGAGAACTCGCCGAGGTGCACGACTCCGACGACGTCCGACGACTCGAGCAGGAGGTGGCCGAACAACGACGCGCCAAGGTCACCGCAGACCAGGCGGCCGGTGATGATGAGCTGCGGCTGCAGCGGATGCGTCAGGACGCGGCGAAACTGCGTGCCCGTCGCCGCGACGACATCAAGTCCCTGGGTGCGGCGGTCGACGGTGAACGTCGCCGCGACCTCACCCATGACCTGGCCGTGGCGGAGCGGCGTCTGCAGGAGGTGGAGGAGGCGATCGCCGCCGAGGAGCAGGCCTGCCGCACCGGTACGGACGCCGACCGTGCCCGAGCCCTGGAAGTCGCCGTCGCGGCGCTCGAGGAGGCACGTCGCAGTCAGGACGTCCGGGAGCGCGAGCTTTCCGGTCAGTGTGAATCACTGAAAGAGCATTCCTCGGCGCTACGTGCCGAGCTGCCGCAGGATCTCCTGCGCCGCTACGAGCGCAGTGAGAAGGAGAACGGCGTCGGGGCAGCGACGTTGACCGGTTCGGTCTGCCGGGCCTGCTTCATGAGCCTGGACCGGGCATCGCTGGCGGAGATTCTGCGGGCGCCGGAGGACAGCCCGGCGTCCTGCCCGGAATGTGACACGATGCTGTTGCCGGACGCGGGGTCGTACACCGACTTCGCCGACCAGACCCACTCGGCGAGCTGATCGCGGTGACCAGTCGGACGACGCCGGGGTGGATCGGTGACCGGGGAGAGCCGGTGCGCCTTCTGCTCCTGCGGCACGGGCAGACCGCGATGTCCGCGGCAGGGGTGTTCTCGGGTCGCAGCGACCCTGAGCTCACGGACCTGGGGCAGGAGCAGGTCCGGCGAGCGGCGTCGTACCTGGCCTCGCGCCAGGACGCGGGAGAGGGGATCGACCGCGTGATCAGTTCACCGTTGACCCGCACCCGGCAGACCGCCGACGCGGCGGCACAGATGCTGGGGCTGGACGTCGAGACCGACGGGAATCTCATCGAAACTGACTTCGGACAGTGGGAGGGGCTCACCTTCGACGAGGTCCACCGGCGGTGGCCCGAGGAACACGCTGCCTGGGTCGCCGACACCTGCGTACCCACGCTCGGCGGGGAGAGCATGAGTCAGGTCGAACAGCGGTGCAGCACCCTGGTGGGTGGCCTGGATGGTGCCGGTACCGTCCTGCTGGTCAGCCACGTGTCGCCGATCAAGGCGATTCTGCGGGACGCGTTGCAGGTTCCTTCCACGATGTACTCGACCCTGCACCTGGACCTGGCGGGGTTGTCCGTCGTCGAGTTCTACCCGGGCCACTCGATGGTGCGGGAGGTCAACGACACCCACTACCTGAGGTGAGGGTCGAGGCCCCGGCGGGTGCTAGTGTTGTACCCGTCGAGAGGGCCGGGTGATCGCGGTGCCGGGGACTGCGTCTGCCTGCGTGGCGGCGTCCGCCCGGCGTCGAGGAAAGTCCGGACTCCACAGAGCACGGTGGTTGTTAACGGCAACCCGGGGTGACCCGCGGGCAAGTGCCACAGAAAACAGACCGCCCTGGCCGACCGGTCCGTCCGGTAACCAGGGTAAGGGTGAAACGGTGCGGTAAGAGCGCACCAGTGTGCCGGGTAACCGGTGCAGCTTGGTAAACCCCACCGGGAGCAAGGTCAAGTGGCCGCGACCGTACCTCCTCGCGGAGGCTCACGGTGTGGCCGTGCCCCGTCGCTGCTCGCCGGTGAAGGGGCAGGTAGACCGCTTGAGGCAGTCGGTGACGGCTGACCCAGATGGATGATCGCCGCCGCGCACGGTGTGCCCCGCACACCGGGGTGCGGCACAGAATCCGGCTCACAGGCCCTCTCGGCGCCTTTTCCCCCGTCGCCATGCACGTCGCACGCACTCCGTCCGACGTGGTTACACTGTGGAGGCATGAGCGATCAACAGTGGTACTTCGACACCTCCAGCGGTGAGGTCACCCAGGGAAAAACCTCCGGGTGGGACAACCGCATGGGCCCGTACTCGTCCCGTGACGAAGCCGAGCACGCCCTCCAGATCGCCAGAGAGCGGACCAAAGTCGCCGACGAGTGGGACGACGACTAGAACCGGGGCTAGAAGCAGTGTTCCTCGGCCGGGAAGGTCCCCTCGGCGACCTCCCGCTTGTAGGACGCGGCAGCGGCGGTGAGCTCCGCCCCGACCTGCGCCCACTGTTTGGCGAATTTCGGACGGTGCCCGTCTGCCGGCAGGGCCGCCATGTCGTGCCAGACGAGGACCTGGGCGTCAGTGTCCGGACCTGCGCCGATGCCCACGGTGGGGATGTCGACGGACTCGCTGGCGCGGGCGGCCACGTCTGCCGGGACCATCTCCAGGACGACGAAGTCGGCGCCGGCGTCGGCGACGGCGCGGGTGTCGGCGAGCAGCTGCTCCGCGGCGTCCCCGCGGCCCTGCACCTTGAACCCGGAGAGTGCGTTGACCGACTGGGGGGTGAAACCGATGTGGGCGCACACCGGGATGCCCGCGGCAACCAGTGCCCTGATCCGGGGAGCGATGCGCACCCCGCCTTCGATCTTGACCATGGCGGCACCGGACCGTCGCATCATCTCCGCAGCGGACCGGACCGCCTGCTCGTCGGACGCTTCGTACGTGCCGAACGGGAGGTCGGCGATAACCAGCGCATTGCCTGCACCCCGGACCACCGCGGCGGCGATGTAGATCATCTCGTCGAGGCTGATCTGCTGGGTCTGGGGGTAGCCGAAGACCACGTTCGCCGCCGAATCACCCACCAGGAGGCACTCGACGCCGGCGTCGGAGAACGCCCGTGCGGTGGAGTAGTCGTAGGCGGTGAGCATCGCCCATTTGTCACCTGATCCCTTACGCTTACGCAGGTCGCCGATGCGGACCTGACGGGTGGGGGCGAGGTATCCGGTGGTCTCTTTCTTGTCAGCCATGTCACGACATTGTGCCACGTCAGACGGGCAGGTGTTAACGATGTGTAACAACCCGTCCACCGGGCCCGGAAAAAGGGGCTGTCCGCCGGGGCGGGCGTTACCATGGTGGCCATGAGTCGCCAACAGGAATACGTCCTCCGCACGCTCGAGGAACGGGACATTCGCTTCGTCCGTCTGTGGTTCACGGACATCCAGGGATACCTGAAGTCGGTCGCCGTCGCCCCTGCGGAACTCGAGGGCGCGTTCGCCGAAGGAATCGGATTCGACGGTTCCTCCATCGAGGGTTTCTCGCGCGTCGTCGAATCCGACACGATCGCGAAGCCGGACCCGTCGACGTTCCAGATCCTCCCGCTGGACACGGCCGGTGGCGACAACCAGGTGCTCACGGCACGAATGTTCTGCGACATCGCGATGCCGGACGGGGAGCCCAGCTGGGCGGACCCCCGCCAGGTCCTGCGGCGTCAGCTGAACAGCGCCGCGGACGAGGGCTTCTCCTGTTATGTCCACCCGGAGATCGAGTTCTTCCTGTTGAAGAACGGCAACGGCCCCGACGGTCGTCCTGTCCCCGCAGACACCGGGGGATACTTCGACCAGGCGGTCACCGATGCCGCTCCGCTGTTCCGTCAGGACGCGATCTCGGCGCTGGAGTCGATGGGCATCTCCGTGGAGTTCTCGCACCACGAGGCAGGTCCGGGACAGCAGGAGATCGACCTGAGGTTCGCCGACGCCCTGTCGATGGCGGACAACGTGATGAGTTTCCGCTACATGGTCAAGCAGGTCGCCACCCGTAACGACGTCCGGGCAACATTCATGCCGAAACCGTTCCACGAATACCCCGGCTCGGCCATGCACACCCACATGTCGCTGTTCGAGGGTGAGAACAACGCGTTCCACGACCCGGACGACCAGTTCTACCTCTCAGGGACGGCGAAGTCCTTCATCGCCGGGATCCTGGAACATGCCCCGGAGATCTCCGCGGTGACGAACCAGTGGGTGAACTCCTACAAGCGGCTGACCAGTGGAGCCGAGGCCCCCACCGCGGCCACGTGGGGTGCCTCGAACCGTTCTGCGATGATCCGCGTGCCGATGTACACCGTGCACAAGCCTTCGTCGCGCCGGGTCGAGATCCGGACCCCGGACTCCGGAGCCAACCCCTACCTCACCTACGCCGTGCTCATCGCGGCCGGTCTGAAGGGCATCCGGGAAGGATATGAACTGCACCCTCCGGTGGAGGAGGACGTGGCGGGCATGACTCGTCGGGAACGTATGGCGATGGGGTACAAGGACCTTCCCACGGACCTGGACCTGGCTCTGCGCGAGATGGAGAAGTCCGAACTGGTCGCCGACGCCCTCGGCGAGCACGTCTTCGAGTACTTCCTGCGCAACAAGTGGGAGGAGTGGAAGTCCTACCAGTCCCAGGTCACGCCGTGGGAGCTCGCACACAACCTGGAGTTCTAGCACCTGGGGCGGCTTCAGGACCGGCGGCCGGGCATCCACTACGATGGTACGGAGCCCAGTGCGCCACCACGATGCCACAGCCCAGGAGATGAGCCCCCGGTGAATCAGCCGCGAACCACCCGTCGTCGAGTTCCGTCCCCGGTGTCGCTGGGGTTGACCAGGCCGTCCGCGGCCGATGACCTCGCAAAACTCGGGTGGGACGATGAGGAGCACCGCCCGGTGCTCAGCGTTCTGGCCTCTACCGGTGACCCCGACCGTGCGTTGAATGCGGTGGTACGGCTGGTCGAGACGCTCGACGGACGGGACAGCCGCGACAGTGAGGACGGCGACAGCGACACGTCCTCGACGGCACTGCTGGAGAAGATCGACGGGGACGCGGTGTTCCGCGTGCGACTGCTCGCGCTGTTCGGCGGCTCCACCCTGCTGGGGGACCATGTGGTGGCGAATCCCGGGATCTGGCCGGAACTCGCCGGCGAACTGCCCGGCAGGGACGAGATCATGGAGGCACTCACGACCGCGGTGGGGGCGGAACGTGTCGAGGGACACGACGATGATTCCCTGCTTTTCCGCGCCACGGTGACCGGCGTGGACGCAGACCGGGCGATGCGTACGGCCTATCGCACCGTTCTCGCCCGGATTGCGGCGATCGACCTGGCCGACACGTTCGGGGGGAGCGAGCCGACGGGCGACCCACTGCCGTTCGAGGTTCTCACCGAGCGACTCGCCGACGCCGCCGACGCCGCCCTCACCGCAGCGCTGGCGGTGGCCACAGCCACGGTCTACCCGTCCGGCGCCGTCCCGGCCAAGCTGTCGGTGGTCGCGATGGGTAAGTGCGGCGCGCGTGAACTCAACTACATCTCGGACGTGGACGTCATCTTCGTCGCCGAGCCGGCGGACGCCCAGACCACCCGGTTGGCCGGTGAATTCATCAACATCGGATGCCGGGTGTTCTTCGAGGTCGACGCGGCGCTCCGGCCCGAGGGACGTCACGGTGCCCTCGTTCGCACCCTGGAGTCACACCTCACCTACTACCGGCGGTGGGCGTCGACCTGGGAGTTCCAGGCGCTGCTGAAGGCGCGCCCCATGACCGGCGACCTGGATCTGGGCCGCGACTACGTCGAACAGCTCGCACCGATGGTGTGGAGTGCCGCCGAGCGGGAGGACTTCGTGCCCGATGTGCAGGCGATGCGTCGTCGGGTGATCGACAACGTCCCGGACAATCTGCTCCCCCTGGAACTGAAACTGGGGCCCGGCGGCCTGCGGGACGTGGAGTTCGCCATCCAGCTGCTCCAGATGGTGCACGGACGTGTCGACGAGTCGCTGCGGGTGCGCTCCACTGTCCAGGCCCTCACCGCCCTGGTCGACGGCGGATACGTCGGCCGTGAGGACGGACAGATCCTGATCTCCTGCTACGAGTACATGCGACTGCTGGAGCACCGGTTGCAGCTGCAGCACCTCCGGCGCACCCATGCCCTTCCTGAACAGGATGATGAGGCAGGGCGGCTCCGCCTGGCACGCACCGCCGGCGTACGGGGAGAAGGTCAGGAAGGTGCGGACGCGGCACTGTCGGCCAAGGTGCGCAAGGTCAGCAACCAGATCCGGCAGCTGCACAACAAGTTGTTCTACCGGCCGCTGCTGTCGTCGGTGGTCAACATGCCGGTCGATGCGCTCCGACTTACTCCGGAGGCCGCGAAGCGGCAGCTCGCCGCACTGGGGTACCTGCATCCGTCCCGCGCCATGGACCACCTTTCGGCGTTGGCCTCGGGGACGACCCGCAAGGACCGCATCCAGGCGATGATCCTCCCGTCGTTGATGGAGTGGCTGTCCGACACCGTCGACCCGGACGCGGGCCTGTTGGCCTACCGGAAACTGTCGGAGGCGGCATTCGACCGTTCGTGGTTCCTGCGGTTGCTGCGCGACGAGAACATCGTGGGCAAACGCCTGATGCGGATCCTCGGTACCTCGCCGTACATCGCCAACCTGTTCATCGCTTCGCCGGAGGCGGTGCGCATGCTCTCTGACGGGGCCAACGGCCCGAAACTGCTGGAGCACGACGCCTCTGTCCGTAGCCACTCTCTCGTCGCCGCGGCAGGACGCCACCGCGACCCGGACGCGGCCATCGCCGTGGCACGCTCGTTGCGTCGGACCGAACTCGCGAAGATCGCCTCGGCGGACCTGCTGGGACTGATCGACACGCCGGAGGTGTGCCGGTCCCTGTCGTTGATCTGGGACGCTGTTCTCGAGGCGGCACTGCGTGCGGAGATCCGGGCGTGGGAGGATGAGAACCACCGCAACGCCCCCGCCCTGATCAGTGTCATCGGTATGGGGAGGCTCGGCGGGGCGGAACTGAGCTACGGTTCCGACGCCGACGTGATGTTCGTCTGTGAACCCGTCCCGGAGGAAATGGAGGGCGACGACGCCGTCGACGAAGACGGCGACGGGGAGGCGGGGACCGACCAGGATGCGGTGACCTGGGCCAGTGGAATCGCCAAACGGCTCCGGACCCGGCTGTCGCGTCCGTCGCAGGACCCGCCTCTGGAAGTCGACCTGAATCTGCGCCCCGAGGGACGCAGCGGTCCGACGGTACGGACCCTGGAGTCCTACCGCGCCTACTACGAACGGTGGGGGGAGACCTGGGAGTACCAGGCACTGCTGCGTGCGACGTGGATCGCCGGCGACAAGGACCTCGGCATCCGCTTCCTGCGGACCATCGACGAGTTCCGGTACCCCGAGGGCGGTGTCGACCGGGCGACCGTGCAGCAGGTGCGCCGGATGAAGGCGCGCGTCGACGGGGAACGTCTGCCACGCGGCGCCGACCGGTACACCCACACCAAACTCGGGCGTGGCGGTCTCACCGACATCGAGTGGACGGTCCAACTACTCACCATGCAGAACTGCCACCGTATCGCCAACCTGCACAACACCTCCACGCTGCAGGTCCTCGAGGAGATCCGCATCGCCGGACTGTTGTCCGAGGCCGATGTCGACACGCTCCGGGCCGCCTGGATCGTGGCCACTCGTGCCCGCAACGCGATCATCCTCGCCGACGCCAAGCGACGCGACCAGCTCCCCGGGCCCGGCCCGCAGCTGGTCAACATCGCGGCGGCGGCGAACTGGGATCCGGAGGACTCGCAGGGGTTCTTCGACGACTACCTGAAAACAACCCGTCGTGCGCGCCGGGTGGTGGACCGGGTGTTCTGGGGTGAAGAGGTCACGGACGCGGAGTTCGGGGACTGAGGGGATGACAGACACCCTCACGCGGCGTCGGACGACGCGGCTGGCGACCCTTGCGGTGCTGGTGGTCCTGCTCGTCGCGGCGGTCGGCATCAATCTTGTCCTCGGTCAGTTCACCCTGTCCCCGGCAGAGGTCTGGTCCGCCCTGGTACACGGTCCCGGACGGGAGGACGCGGAAGCTGCGGGGGAAGCGGCCAGGGCCGCGAACGTCCTCTGGCAGATCCGTCTTCCGCGGATCATGCTCTGTCTGCTGGTGGGGGCTGCCCTGGCTGTTGCCGGAACGCTCCTGCAGGGGCTGTTCGGCAATCCACTGGCTGAACCCAGCGTCATCGGCGTCACCTCCGGGGCCGGTGTGGGGGCGGCGGCCGCGATCGTCCTGAACATCACCGTGCTGGGTACGGCGACTGTGCCGGTGCTGGCGTTCCTCGCCGGCGTGCTGACCACAGTCGCGGTGTACCGTCTGGCCTCGATCAACGGGGAGGTCAGGGTGCTCACCCTGATACTCACCGGCATCGCGGTCAACGCGGTGGCCGGTGCGGCGATCTCCTTCCTGGTCTTCCTGGCCCCGACCTCGTCACGTGAACAGGTGATCTTCTGGCAGATGGGCTCACTGAACGGTGCCCAGTGGAACCAGGTCGCGATCGTGGCACTGCCTGTGGTCCTGTGTCTGCTCGGATCGCTGGTCATCGCGGGGCGGCTGGACGTCCTCAGTCTCGGCGAACGTGCGGCGGGGCATGCCGGCGTGAATGTCGCGGCGATGCGCGTCGCGATCATCGGTCTGTCGACGGCGCTGGCCGCACTGGCCGTCAGCTTCGCCGGCATCATCGGTTTCGTCGGCCTGATTGTGCCCCATATTCTGCGGCAACTCACCGGACCGGCGAACCGTTGGCTGGTGCCGCTGTCGGCCCTGGGCGGCGCGGTACTGCTGTTGCTCGCCGACCTGGCGTCGCGCACGCTGATTGCGTTCGCGGATCTGCCGATCGGGATCTTCACGGCGCTCGTCGGCGGGCCCACCTTCTTCATCCTGCTGCGCCGCATGCTGAAGAAGGGCGGTGTCGTCGGATGAGTGACGGGGTGGTTCTTTCCGCGCGCCGGGTGGTCGTCACGGTCGGTGGCTCGCGGAACGGGAGGCACGGTACCGAGATCCTCCACGGTGTCGATCTCGACCTGCATGAAGGGGAGGTCCTGGGGCTGATCGGGCCGAACGGTGCCGGTAAGTCGACCTTGCTGGGGGCCCTTTCCGGCGACACCGCCCCTGTGTCCGGTGAGGTCCTCCTGGCGGGACGGCCCTACCGGGACTACGGGGTCCGGGAGGCTGCCAGGACCCGGTCGGTGATGCTGCAGGACCCGCGGGTCTCATTCTCACACCTTGTCCGGGACGTCGTGGAGATGGGCCGGTCGGCGTGGGCGGGGAGTCGTGGCACGACGGAACGTGACGACCGTGGGGCGGACCGCGCGGTGGTCGACGCCTGTCTTGCCGACGTCGGCATGCTGGAGATGCAGGACCGTGACGTGACCACGCTGTCGGGTGGTGAACGTGCGCGGGTGGCCTTCGCCCGGGTGATGGCGCAGCAGGCACGGTGTACGTTGCTGGACGAGCCGACCGCGGCCATGGACATCGGGCACCAGGAACGCACCATGCGGTCGGTGCGACGGGTCGCTGCCGGGGGAGTCGGTGTCATCGTGGTTCTGCACGACCTGAACCTGGCCGCACAGTACTGCGACCGGCTGGCTCTGCTCGGCGACGGACGGATCGAGGCGGTCGGTTCGCCGGCCGAGGTCTGCACCGCGGAGAGGCTGTCACGGGTCTACGAGTGGCCGGTGAGCGTGGATGAGATGCACGGTGAACTCTGGATCCGTCCGACCCCGTCGGACAGCTGATCCAACTTTCGGATGATCCCGGGTAAGGGTCTCCATTGTTAGCATGGCCTGTACACGATGTTGATCGAACGCGAACAACCGAGGACAGGAACAGAAGCGACGATGGCGACAGCGACCACCCTGCTTTCCGAGCAGCTCCGGGAGGAGACCCGGCAGGCCCATGAGAATGCGGAACACTCCGTGTTCATGGAGCGTCTGCTGGACGGAAGTCTGGACGCCTCAGCGTTCGTCGCGTTCCAGGAACAGGCGTACCTGTTCTACTCGGCTCTGGAGGATGCGGTCGACGCCTGCACGGGTGACTCCCGCCTGGGCGCGGTCGCGGACCGCCTGCTGGACCGCCGTGCGGTTCTGCAGGAGGATCTCCGGGCGCTCGGAGGCACCGTGGGCGCCGCTCCACTTCCGGAGACGGCTGCGTATGTCGCCGAACTGCAGCGCATCGGCCGGGAACGTGACGTCCCGGCACTCGTCGCCCACCACTACACCCGGTATCTGGGTGACCTGGCGGGCGGCCAGGTCATCGGCCGGCTCATGACACGTCACTACGGCGTGGAGGAGTCGGCCACGGCCTTCTACCGTTTCCCGCACATCGACAAACCCAAGCGCTACCGGGACGCCTACCGCGGTGCCCTGGATGCGATGGAGTTCGATGACGGGGAACGGCACCGTCTTCTCGCTGCCGCCCGAGCCGCGTTCGCCTACAACTCCGGGGTCTTCGAGGGTCTTCGCAGGGTACTGCAGCACCGTTGGCCGACCGGACTCCATTAGGGTAGGCTCACGAAATATATGTCAGGCAGCACGGCGGAACAACCCGGGACCCGAGGACGGTGATTGACTTGCAGCAGCAGACTTCCAGTGCCCACGTCGGCATCCACGACGGGCTGCCTCAACTCGACGCAGCCCGGGTCAGTGCCCTCCTGGATGCTGCGGGCGACTCCGCGCTGAACTGTGTACGCCGGTCGACCGTCTTCCGGCGTATGGGCGATGGCACACTGCCGTTCGCCGGGCGGGCCGCCTACCTTGAACAGCACTGGGAGGGGCTCCGTATCCTGCGTTCGGCACTGGCGAGCCCCGGGGCCACCCCGGGGCCGGCGGTGGACGCGGTCTCACTGGCATCGCTGTGCTCCGGGCTCTCCGGAGCCACCGACCAGTTCTCCGGGGCGCTGGACCGTGCACACGCGACCGCGCGGTGGCGCGACCGGCACGTCACCATGCCGTCGATGCTGCAGTTCCGTCGGCATATCGCCGAGCTGCAGGACAACGGGGACGTGATCGGCCTGGTCGCTCACGCCTACCTGCGGCTGCTTGTCTCCAGGGCCTGCCCCGCCCCCGGGGTCGCCGGGCGTGAGCCGCAGGAGTTGCAGAGTGCTGTCGCTGCCGTGGTGCGTGACGAAGAAGCCCTCGAGCTCCTCTCCGAGGAACTCAGTGTGGCCCTGCTGCTCCTGATGCAGCACGGTGCGGACGTCTGCCGCGCCTACCACGAAAGGGATGCGGACAGCAGCTGCGCTGTGACGGTGTCGACGATTCGCCGTGCCCTGCGGTGAGTGTGACGGCAGGCGACGGGATCCGGGTCAGCGCTGTCGCATTCCTCCGCGACGCGCCTGATGCCGCAGGTGGGTGCGAGGTCCTGACCGTCCGGAAACGCGGCACCCGTCTGTACCAGTACCCCGGTGGGAAACCCGAGCCCGGTGAACGGGCCAGTGCCACGGCGGTCCGCGAAGTCCGTGAGGAAACCGGGATCGACGTCCCACCGTCCTCTCTTGAATTCATCGGGACCTTCACCGCCCCGGCCGCCAACGAAGAGGGCAGGGAAGTCACGGCCGACCTCTTCGTCCATGTCGGCGACCCCGAGGTCACCCCCGTCGTCGCCGCGGAAATCGCCGATGCCCGGTGGGTGCCGGTGGGGACACCGGACCACACGCCCGGCGACCCTGCACATCCACTGGCGCCGCTGATGTTCACGACTTTTCCACGTCTGCTCGGGGCGACGACATTCACGAAGCACAATCCGGGACGACCCGGCGACTGGGAACAGTCCTGCCTGAACTGGCTCGAGGACGCCGCCGGACACGGTGGTGTAGCTGTCGCCGGGGTGCGGGCGCGGACGGCTGACGGAGATCTCCTGCTACGACGGGTCACCTCCGTCCCGCCCGACGCACCGGCTGCCGAAGAGTTCGGACGTCGGCTGGCCGTGACCCATGCGAGCGGGGCAGGATCGTTCGGGGCGGGCCCCGCCGGCTGGCGCGGGCCCGGGTACCAGGGGCCGAATGACAGCCTGCTGGACCTGCCGCTCGCCCCGCACCCGACGTGGGGGGCCTACTACGCCGACGTGGTGCTGGCACCGCTGGAACATCGTGTCCCCGGCGGGATCCGGGGAACGGGCGCACTGCTCGAGAGGCTCTCCGCGGGTGACTTCGATGACGGACGTCCACCGGCCCGGCTGCACGGTGACCTGTGGTCGGGAAACCTCATGTGGTCGCCTCAGGGGGCGGTCCTCATCGACCCGTCGTCCCACGGTGGGCACGGGCTGACCGACCTCGGATTCCTCAGCATGTTCGGTGCACCGCACCGGGACCGGATCTTCGACGCCTACGCGGAGGCCGCCGAGCTGCCCGCCGGATGGCGTGAGCTGCTGCCTCTGCACAGGCTCCACGTGCTCTACCTCCACGCGGCCGTGTTCGGTGGGGGATACGTCGCGGAGGCGGCCTCGACCGTCCGGCACGTACTGTCGCTCTAGGGATATGCGACACTGGGGCCATGACCGATCAGACCCCCGAGGTTTCTTCGCTGGCCCTGCTTGATTCGATGCACCGGGTGTCCGGGAGGTATGTGCCGGCCCGCTACGTGTCGGACCTGCCGTGGACGGTCGTCCCCGTGATCGCGGCGGTGGTTGCCGCACTGTTCGTCCCCGGCCTTGCCTCCGCGATTCTCTGGGCCGTGGCTGCGGTACTGGTGGTGTTGCTCATCTGGCAGATCTGGCTCATCCCCGCGCAGGCCTCCCGGAAGCGGTGGGTGGAGACCGAGGACGAGCTGCTGATCACCAAAGGGCGGCTGTGGTGGACCTTCACCGTGGTCCCTACGGGAGGATCCAGTATGTCGACGTCACGTCCGGTCCCGTGGAACGGGCCTTCGGGATCAAACAGGTCAAGCTGCACACCGCCTCCTCGACGAGTGACTCGACGGTGGTGGGGCTGGCCGCCGCCGATGCCGACGCCTTGCGTGACCGCCTGGCCGTCGCTGCGCGGGAGAGGATGAGCGGGCTGTGACCGGTGACATGACCGGTGACATGACCGGTGACATCGCCGACGGCCGGTGGCGTCGTGTCCACCCGCTGAGCCCACTGCTGCGCATGTGGGCGGTCCTCGTCGGTATCGTCGCCGTCATCGCCGCCCAGCAGGCGGAGACCCTCGGGAGGCTGCGCGACCTGCTGGAGGATTCCCCGCTGCCCACGGGGCTGGTCGTCGTGGCGGTCCTCGTGGCGATTCCGGTCATCTTCCTCATCGGCTGGGTCGTCTCACTGCCGTGGTGGCGGGCCGCCGGTTACCGGGTCGACGGGGAGGAGATCGCCGTCCGACGGGGAGTGGTCTCCCGCCAGCTACGGACGGCACGCTTCGACCGGGTCCAGGCCGTCGACCTGGTGGAGCCGCTCGCACCGCGCCTGTTCCGCCTGGCGGGGGTCAAGGTGGAGACCGCGGGAGGTTCCGGGAGCTCGGTTGAGGTGGAGTACCTTCCACGTCAGGAGGCTGAGGACCTGCGGTCCCACCTGCTCACCCTGGTCCACGGCGTCCCCGGACAGACGGACCACGGAGATGATGCGACGGAGGACCACGGCAGTGCCGTCGTCCCCATGATCCCGATCACCCGCTCCCTTGTGGCGGCCGCGCTGTCCGGTGCCACCGTGCTGGTGGTGGCGGGTGCTGCCGTCGCTCTCGCGACCCCCGCCGGACTGGCGGTCCTCCTGCCGGTCCTCGCCGGCGCCGTGCCCTGGGTCTGGGGAGTGCTGAACACCAGTTGGCGGTTCACCGCCACGCTGGACGGGGACGTCCTGGGAATCACCTTCGGCCTGACGGAACGACGCCGGCAATCCGTCCCACTGGCACGGGTTCATGCGGTGGAGGTGTCGCAGCCCGTGGCCTGGCGGCTGCTGGGCTGGTGGAAAGTCCGGGTTGACGTGGCCGGATACGGTGCGGAGTCTGAGTCGGACGGCTCGACGACCACCGTTCTCCCCGTCGGTGATCTGGCCCTTGCCCTCCATGTGCTCGAGACACTCACACCGCTGGACAGCCGGGCCATTGCCGCAGTGGCACATCCGGAGGGACGCGCCCGCGACGGCTTCCGGGCCGCACACACTTACCTGAGCCCACGGAGTGCCCGCTGGGTGTCTCCGGTGGACCGTACACGCCAAGGCACCACCCTGGTGTCGGATCCCGGCGGTAACGGCCAGCTGACGGCGGTCGTCTCTCACCACGGGTTGTTCCGCCGCGCCGTGTCGGTGATCTCCCCGGCACACATCCAGGAACTCAGCTACCGGCGGGGGCCGGTGCAGAACATGCTGGGGCTGGCGGGGGTGCGCTTCGACCTCGTACCGGGGCCGGTGTCGATGGCGGGGCGCGATCTCACGACCGCGGACGCCGTCGACCTCGTCACCCGGCTACGTGCCCGGCGTCTCCCTGAACCGGAGACTCACGCCGTCCGTCCGGAGTGAAGGCCCACCAGACGCAGGTGGCGGCCAGAACAACCACCGCCACATTGCGCAGCAGCAGTGCAACCGCGGCGACAAGGTACGGCGGGTTGAAGATCAGCCAGTCGTAGAAGACGGGGTAGACCAGCGTAGTCAGCACCGCCGAGACCAGGATCTCCACCGCAATCACGGTGACGACACGTCGGCGGGACGTCAGCAGAGCAACAGCCACGACCGGTGCCACCCACGCCAGGTACTGCGGTGAGAAGACCTTGTTGGTGACGATGATCAGCATGATCAGGGCCACACTGAACGACACCGCACGCATCGGTGTCCAGTCGTCCCGCCACAGCCGTGCCACGGCCCAGACCACGGCGGTGACGATGGTCGCCGCCGTCAAGAGGGTCATCACCGTGAGGGTGAAGTCGATGCCGGGCCCGGCGATCTCATAACTCTTGGAAGCCGCGTAGCTGATGGACCAGGGCGTGCCACCGTCGCCGCCTGCCAGCGTCGAAGCGAGGATCCACGGCGTCGCGGCGATGGATTCGACCTGCAGGCCCCGGTCCCCCTGGTAGGTCAGTGGAGAGACGAGACGGTCGACACCGCCGACGACTACGACGACCAGGCACAGTACCGCCAGCGAACCGAAGAACCAGCACACCCGCACCCACGTCGACGCCCGGCGGATCCCGCCGACCAGGGCAGCCCCGAGTACACCGGGCCACAGCTTCATCATCGTCGCTGCGGCCAGCAGTATCGTCGCCAGGCGTGACCAGCGGGTTCCGGCCAACAGCAGGGCCGCGAAACCGGCGACGAGCAGACCCGGGAAGATATCCAGGCGGGTGAGGAAGATCGGCCCGGACAGGCCGGCGAAAAGGATCCAGAACCAGGCGGGCCAGGAGTCCTTCCCCTTGCCCGACCGCCAGAGATACCAGGTGAAGAGAGCGGAGAACAGCACAGACAGGCTGATGAAGCCGACCACGAACGCGTCCTCCGTGCCGGTGTCGGCCCGCTGTCCACCGAGTGTGGAGACCCGCTCGACGAGACGTGCCGGCCAGGTGCCGACCTCGGGATACTCGTCCATGGCACCGGGTTCGATGCCGGTGAGTCCCCTGAAGTAGTAACGGATGTCGCCGGTGGAGGTCCCCGCTGAGAGAACCCATGCCACGGGGACCAGGTGGGCGATGAGCCAGCCGACCGCGACGACGGCGGGACGGGATGACCACCGCCGCCGGGGCGTGGGGTGGGCTGCGGCCGCTGAGCTCATGGATGACACAGACTCGAATCCTATCGGAGACGACATCTGCCCCGGGCGCCCCCGCCCGTCCGGTGACACGTCCGCGGCGTATAAGTTGTTGTGAATGGAACTTATACTGCTGGTCTTCGTCACGATCCTCATCGGGTCCTGCATGCAGCGGGTCTCCGGTATGGGGGTCGGGCTGATCGGCGGCCCGGTGCTCAGCATCGCCATCGGCCCGGTCGAGGGCATCATGGTGATCAACGTGCTCGCGGCGATCAACGCCACGATGTCCACGATGACCGTGCGCAGGGACGTCGACTGGGGGAAATTTGCCCTGATCGGCTCCGTGATGGTGCTGGGGGCGGTTCCCGGCACCTGGCTGATCCACGTGATGTCACCTGCGGTGCTGCAGATCGTCGTCGGGGCACTGTTGTTGATCGCCCTCGCAGTCACCAGTTTCGGCAGACGGTACATCCCCGCCGTCTCGGGAAAACTTCCGGCGGCGGTGTCAGGTGTGATCGGAGGGTTCAGCAACACCTTGGCCGGTGTGGCGGGGCCGGTGATCACGGTGTACGCCCAGGCGTCGCGCTGGGACCAGCGGACCTTCGCTGCGACGCTGCAACCGCTGTTCATCGTCTCCGGCCTGGTCAGTTTCGCCATCAAGTACCTCACCGGGGCGGGCGACATCTCCAGCGAACCCTGGGGTATCTGCCTGCGGCGATGGTGGCGATGGTCATCGGCATCGCCGTGGGAATGGTGTTCAGTCGTCGGATTGAACGGGAGAAGGCACGGGTGCTCGCCGTGGCGATGGCGTCATTGGGCGGAGTGACGGTACTGGTGCGGGGGATTCTGTCACTCGTGTGATCGGGGCGGGAGGCCCTGCAGGAGATACCGGGGTCTAAGGTGGGCATACGTGCCCGACTCCACTGCGAAAGTACCTGCTCCTTCTGACCGCCTCAGCCGCCGCGCGTTGATGGTGTGGTTCGCCGGTGTCATCGCCTACATCCTGGCGATCACCGGGCGGACGTCGATGGGAGTCGCCGGGGTCGAGGCCATGGACCATTTCCAGATCGACGCCTCACGCCTCGCCGTCTTCACCTCCGTCCAGGTCGGCGTGTACGCCTGTGCCCAGATACCGATGGGCATGCTCATCGACCGGTTCGGTGCGCGACGGATGCTCGTCGTCGGGGCACTGATGATGGGGATCGGTCAGGTACTGCTCGGCATGACGTCCTCATTCCCCGTGGCGATCCTGGCCCGGGTGATTGTCGGGACGGCAGACGCGACGGCGTTTCTGTCGGTCATGCGAATCCTGCCCGCCTGGATACCGATCCGTAAGACGCCGGTCTTCACTCAGCTGACCGGGGGACTGGGCTACGTCGGACAGTTCATGTCCGCCGTACCGTTCTCGATGCTGCTGCATTCCCAGGGGTGGGCGACGGCATTCATCTCGCTGGGGGCGGGCAGCGTCCTGGTGGCACTGTTCACCTGGGTCGTCGTCGCGGACTCGCCGGACCCGACTCCGGCGGCGACCTCCGGCACGCCTGCGGAGCCCCGCAGCAGCATCGGTGCGACGTTGGCCTTCGTCGTCCGGCAGCCCGCCTGCTGGCTGGGGTTCTTCATCCACTTCACGCTGATGAGCCAGGTGGTCTTCACGCTGTTGTGGGGTGTGCCGTTGATGACCCTGGGAATGGGGCTCACCGAGTCGCAGGCCTCGGCGATCCTAGTGGTGAACATGGTCGTCAGCGTTCTCGTCGGGCCGCTGATGGGGGTTGTGTCGGCACGGGCGGGCCGGCGGCGTCCCGACGTCGTGATGGTGGCGACGCTCATCGTCGCGGCATCCTGGGTGGTGTTCTTCATGTCGCCGGATCCCCGCAGTTTCGCGGCCGTGGCGGTCATCAACGTCATCGTGCCGGCGCTGGCCCCTGCCGCGAACTACGGATTCGACACCGTCCGTGAGGAGGTCGACCGTCGCTTCACCGCCACGGCGACAGGCCTGTCGAACATGGGAGGTTTCCTCGCGGCGATGGTCGCAGCGCAGGCGGCCGGTTTCGTGCTCGACGCCGTCTCTGACGGAGGCGACTACACCTGGGCCGATTTCCGGGTCGCGTGGTGCGCGCTCGGCGTGGTCTGGGTCTTCGGGTTCCTCGGGCTGTTGGTCAGCAGGGTGAAAATGCAGCGGTGGCGTATGGTCGAGGACAATCGGGCCGACCTGTGACGTAGGAGACTGCCGTGGCACCCTCTATCGCGAGTTTTCGTTCTAACCGTTCCTTGTTGAGTGCACTGAGCTGGCGCTCGGCACTCTCCGCGTTGTCCGCACTCTCGGCGGGCTGCTTCGCGTCCTTCGCCAGCGCCGGATCGTCGATGTCGGCGGTGTCACTGGGCTCGTTCATGTCCGTGGCGTCGGTCGGCTCGTCGTTCTCGATCCTGTCGGTGGGCGCCCAGGGCGCGGTGCTCAATATCCCGGTGCGGGAGCTCGTCGCGCGGTCAGTACGTCGGTAACCCCGGTCGTATCTGCTCGACCCAGGCCAGGACACCACCCTCCAGGTGCGCGACGTTCTCCTCCCGCCGGGCGAAATGGGATGCCACGGCGTCCACCGCACGGGCTGACCGGGCGCCCGACTTGCAGTGGAAGATGATGTCACGGTTGCGCAGCGACGTCGGCAGGGCGGCTGCACCGCGTTCCTCCACCGCAGACAGATGGACGGGTACGGAACCCGGGATGCTGACCACGTCGCGTTCCCAGGCGTCACGGACATCCACGAGGACAGCTCCGGCCCGCATCCGGTCCTCCAGGTCCTCGGGAGAAACCGTCGGGTGAGGACCGGTCGTGCACACCTGGACCATGTCCTCCACGTCCCCCACGGCCGTCACCGGAGGAGCGTCAGTGTCGATGGTGATACGTAGTTCGCGGAAGCTCATCGACAGACCGTCGTGGAGGAGGAGACGCCCGTACAACGGCTCCCCGCACCCGGTGATCAGCTTCACCGCCTCCGTGCCCATCACTGAGCCGACGGTTCCCGGTAGCGAGCCGATGACGCCACCGGCGGCGCAGCTGGGGACGGATCCCGGGGGAGGGAGGTCCGGATGCAGGTCACGGTAGGTCACCCCGTCATGGGACGGCCCGGAGCAGAAGACCGAGACCCGCCCCTCAAAGCGGAGGATCGAGCCCCATACGCAGGGCGTGGAGGTCAACGTGCAGGCGTCGGAGACGAGGTAGCGCGTGGCGAAGTTGTCGGCCCCGTCGAGGACGAGGTCGTAGTCGCCGACGATCCCGGTCACGTTGTCGGCGTCCAGCCGCACGGCATGGCGTTCGACAGTCACCAGCGGGTTGATCCGGGCGACGGCCGCGGCAGCGGAATCGACCTTCCGTGCACCGAGGGAATCGACGCCGTGGACGACCTGACGTTGCAGATTCGTCACCTCCACCACGTCGTCGTCGACGATGCCGAGCGTACCGACCCCGGCGGCGGCGAGGTACTGGAGCGCCGGAGAGCCCAGCCCGCCGGCACCGATGACCAGAACCCGGGCATTCTTCAACCGACGTTGACCGGTCATCCCCACCTGGTCGAGCGTCAGATGACGGGCGTAGCGTGACAACTCCTCAGCGGTGAGCTCCGCCCCAGGCTCGACCAGCGGGACCGTGAGTGGGCCGGTCACAGCGACGCCTCCGCAACCGGCCCGCTGCCGATCAACCCCTCCGGTGTGGACGACGCCAGAGCGCCCTGCGTCCAGGGACGGCGGGGGATGCGTCCGGCACCCCGGGCGAGACGTCCGGCCTCGACGGCATGCCGCATGGCCCTGGCCATGGATGCCGGGTCCTGGGCGCGGGTGACCGCACTGGCCAGAAGTACGCCGTCACAACCGAGCTCCATCGCCTGCGCCGCATCCGATGCGGTGCCGATGCCGGCGTCGAGGATCACCGGGACATTCGCCCTGTCGCAGATCAACTCGATGTTGTGGGGGTTGAGGATTCCGAGACCGGTTCCGATGGGCGAGCCCAGCGGCATCACCGCCACCGCGCCGGCGGCCTCGAGGTGCCGGGCCGTCGCAGGATCGTCAGACGTGTAGGCGAAGACCTCGAAACCGTCGGCGGTGAGCTCCTCGGTCGCGTCGACCAGTTCGATCACGTCTGGCAGCAGCGTCCGGTCGTCGGCGAGGATCTCCAGCTTCACCCGGTTCGTGCCGAGTGCTTCACGGCCCAGCCGCGCGGTCAGCAGTGCATCGCGGGCCGTGTAGCAGCCTGCGGTGTTCGGGAGGACGTCGATCCCGAGGCGGTCGAGCAGGCCGAACAGCGAGGTACCCGTAGCGGGGTTGAACCGGCGCAGCGCCACCGTGGTCAGTGACGTCCCCGATGCGACGAGCGCCTGTTCCAGCACCTCCAGGGACGTCGCTCCGCCAGTTCCCATGATCAACCGGGAGGTGAGGGGAGAGGTGCCGATCGTGAGCTGTGTCGTCTGCGACTGGTGGGTAGTCATGGTGTCTAGCCTCCCTGCATGGCGGTGATGATCTCGATCTCGGCGCCGTCGTGGACCGGTGCGGAGGCCCAGCGGCTACGGGGCACGATCGTGGAATCCAACGCTACGGCGAGCCCCAGTGCCTCGGTCTCCGGATCCTGTCCGGTGACGTCGAAGACGATGTCGCCGACGGTGGTTGCCGAGGTCACGGAATGCGCCGTCCCGTTGACTGTGACGGCGACGGTGGTGTTGTTGTCCGGAATGTTCACGGTGTCCTTTCCAGGGAGGTGGTGGTGAGAAGCGTCGTGTCGTGCGGGCCGGGTGGAACCTCACCCGACGCCAGTACGGCGGTGAATCTGGCGCAGAGCGGGGCGAGCAGTACACCGTGACGGGAGTATCCGGTGGATACGGTGACACCGTCCACACCGGGGACACCGCCGAGGTACGGCAGGTCGTCCGGCGTGCCGGGGCGGGCACGCGCCAGGATCTCGGTGAGCTCCAGGTCCGCGGCACCCGGCACGAGGATCTGCGCGTCCCGGAGCAGCTGATGGACGCCTTCCAGTGACACTCCGTCGAAGCCGTCCTCGCGTTCCGTCGCCCCGATGACGATCTCGCCGTCGGTACGGGGGACGAGGTAGACGGGTCTGCCGTCGACCAGTCCGCGCACCGTACGCTCCAGCAGTGCGGGATGACCCGGCTTCACCCGCGCCCGGAGGATGTCCCCGTGCACCGGGCGCAGCCGGACGGCGTGGGCCTCGGGGAGGCCGTCGATGGCGGGGAAAGACACCCCGGGACACAGGACGGTTGCGTCAGCACGCACCTCCCTGCCGTCGGCCAGGCGGACTCCGGTGACGGTGCCTCCCTCGCGCAGGACAGCAGTCACCCGCTCCCGGACCAGACGCCCCTGCGGGCCTCCCGTCCCGGACGGGGCGTACACCGCTTCAGCCAGGGCCTCGAGCAACGACCGTGGGTTGACCTGGTGGTCGTCCGCGACGAGAAAAGCGCCTGAGACGCCGGGCGCCAGTGACGGTTCCAACCGGCGTGCCCGGCGGACGGTCAGCTGCTCCACCGCCATGCCGGCAGCACGTTGGACGTCGGACAGGTCCCGGAAGGCCGCGACATCACCGGGGGTGGCTCCCACGCCCAGTGTCGCGGTCCGCAGGTAACCGACGGAGTGTCCGACGGTCCGCTCAAGGTCCGCGATGAACTGCGGGTACTCTCCGGCAGAGGCGAGCATGAGTGGCCGGATGGCGTCGTGCTGGTGGACGACTTCGCTGACCGCCGCGATCATGCCGGCGGCGGCGTGGCTGGCACCGTTGCCGGGATCCGGGTCGATGACGGTGACGGCATGGCCGGCCCGCCGCAGATACCAGGCCGAACTGAGCCCGGCTATCCCGGCACCGACGACAAGTGTCTCGGACATGTGCGTTCTTTCCTCCGGCGGCATGATCCGCATCAGGTGTCGACGGTCGACCGGTGGCTCCCGGTCCTCTCAGCCCCGGCGTCGGGGGCTCCCGTAGTTCGCGTAACGGCTACCATCACACCACATGGACCTACATCAGTGCACGGGTGCCCCCGAAACCGCGGCAGGGAGACGACGCAGGGAGCTCCTGCAGCGGGCGTCGCTCTACCTCTGTACACCGGCGCGCCGGGAGCAGGGGGATCTCCGGGACTTCCTGCATGCCGCCTACGAAGGGGGTGTCGACATCATCCAGCTGCGGGACAAGACGCTCGACACCTGCGATGAAGTGGCGGCGATCGAGGTCCTCGCCGAGGTGGCCGCCGACCATGGCGCGTTGTTCGCGGTGAATGACCGGGCGGATATCGCGGCCCTGGTGGGGGCCGATGTGCTGCACGTCGGGCAGGACGACCTGAGCGTGGCCCAGGCCCGTAGTTTGCTGGGGCCGGACGTGGTCCTGGGGCTGTCCACCCATTCGTCCGACCAGGCGGAGGCGGCGTTCCATGATCCTGACCTGGACTACTTCTGCACGGGGCCGGTGTGGGAGACGCCGACGAAGCCCGGACGCGCAGCGACAGGGCCGGGGCTAGTGGCCCGGACCGCGGAAATGGTCGGCGACGGGGGAGGGGAGCCTACTGGTGCAACGCCGTGGTTTGCGATCGGCGGGCTCAACCGGTGCACTCTGCCGGACGTCCTGTCGGCCGGCGCCCGGCGTGCGGTCGTTGTACGGGCGATCACCGAGGCGGACGATCCTCGCCAGGCCGCCTCAGAACTCAAGGCGCAGCTGACGTCCTTCCCGGTCAGGCCCTGAGCAGCCTGAAGACATACGGGCCCGCGGACGTTTCGTCGTCGACGCTGTCGAACCGTTTGCCGTGCCAGTCCAGCGCGGCGAGTTCAGCGTCGTGAGGCATGGCCCCGTCGTGTCAGAGTTCGCTGACGGGTGAGGTGCCGTCCACGAATTCGACCGTGCGCTGCCCGGACAGGTCTTCCCGGCCGGCGAATTCGACGATCACGTCTGCGACGAGCTCACGCGCGGTGTGTGCGTCTGACCTGTCGAGCCCGTCGGTGACGCGGGCTGCTCCTTCGGCGGGCTCCTCCGTGAGCGTCGCCGGCCCGAGGATCACGTAGTCCAGGCCCTCCGTCGCGACCAGTCGGTCGTCCACCGTCTTCTTCGAGTCCGCGTACGGGAAGAAGCTGTCGGTCTCGGGGACGGTGTGGTTCCGTGCCCCGGCGTAGGACACATTGAGGTACCGCGGCGTGGTCCCCGAATCGCGGAGCCTCTCCAGGGAGTCGATGACCGCGAGAGCGGCGTCGCGGTCGACGGCGTAGGTCACCTCGGATCCCCCGCGACCTCCGTTGCCGGCCGTCCAGACGACCACGTCGAAGCGTGCGAGGATACTGTCCCATTCGTCCGCCGTCACCTCGGTGACGTCCTTGAGCAGTGCGGTGGCGCCCAGCGATTCGATCTCGGTGACCTGGTCCGGGTTGCGGATCAGGGATGTCACCGAGAAGCCGTGGTCGACCAGTTTCGGGGTGGCGAGAAGGCCTACCTTGCCGTGCCCTCCGATGATGAGAACGTTCGTCATGATCTTCCTCCTGTGCAGGTTGGTTCGGGCTCTGTCTGGTGGTCACAACAGATGGACAGCTCCGTCTATTCCCGTACGCCACGGCGTTGTCAGGGGCCGACTCCCGAAGTGGCACGAGAAGTAGTAATGTGGGTCACGTCCATACTGAACGGTGATTCAAGACATAATCGAGGAGTAGTGCCCGTGAATCTCGAGCTTTCCGAGGAGGATGTCGCCTTCCGCGACAAACTCCGCAGTATTTTTGCTGAAGTACCTGCAGAAATTCGCGCACGCACGCGCGCCGGCCACGTCACACGCGAGGACATCATCGACTCCCAGCGCGTCCTCAACAAGCATGGTGTCGCAGTCCCGCACTGGCCGGTGGAGTACGGGGGCCAGGACTGGACACCCATCCAGCGGCACATCTTCACCAATGAGCTGCAGCGGGCCGGTATCCCGGAGCCGTTGGCGTTCAACACCGGCATGGTGGGGCCAGTCATCGCGGCATTCGGAAGCGACGCCATCAAGGACCGTTTCCTGGCCAAGACGGCGAACCTGGACATCTGGTGGTCGCAGGGATTCTCGGAGCCGGGCGCGGGATCGGACCTTGCGGGGTTGAAGACCACGGCAGTCCGGGACGGTGACCACTACATCGTCAATGGCCAGAAGACCTGGACCACGCTCGGCCAGTACGGTGAGTGGATGTTCCTGCTGGTACGCACCGATCCGGACGCACCCAAGCCGCAGCAGGGTATCTCTTTCCTGCTGGTCGACCTGGACACCCCCGGCATCGAACACCGGCCGATCCGACTCATCGACGGCTCGGTGGAAGTCAACGAGTTCTTCTTCACCGACGTCAGGATCCCCGCGGAGAACCTGGTCGGGGAGGAGAACAAGGGCTGGACCTACGCGAAGTTCCTGCTGGGGAACGAGCGCAACGGCATCACCCAGGTTGGTACCAGCCAGCGGCACTACGCAGACCTCGTGGAGATGGCCGCTGCACGCACCCACGGTGGCCGACGCGTGCTCGACGACCCGATCTTCCGCAACCGTCTCTACGACGTGAAGCTGCGGCTGAAGGCGGTCGAGTCGACACAGCTGAGGGTCACCGCCGCCAGTTCGGACGGTAAGCCGAGCCCGCTGTCCTCGATGCTGAAGATCGAGGGGAGCCGGATCCTCCAGGAGCTCAACGAACTGGCGGTGGAGGCTCTCGGCAGCGACGCCGTCGAGATCACCGTCGATGACTCCGGCGTCTACGGTGACCCGGTCGTCGAGTACCTGAACAACCGCAAGGTCTCCATCTACGGAGGCACCAATGAGGTCCAGGCGAACGTCATCGCCAAGGGCATTCTCGGACTTTAGGAGTACCACGACATGGATCTTTCCCTGACAGACGAACAGCGTATGCTCGCTGACTCCGTCCGGAGCGTTTTCGCCGGTGCCGACGGCGACCCCACCGCCGGCGCGGACGCGCCCGAGGTCGCCCTGGACTTCCGCCGCGATCTGTGGCGACAGGCCGCTGAGCTCGGTGTGACCGCCCTGGTCATCGACGAAGAATACGACGGTGCCGGCGCAGGGGTCGGTGAAGCCTATGCCGCAGCGGAGGCCCTGGGCGAGCTCGCCGCTCCCGAACAGGTCACCGACCTCGCCTACGTCCCGGCATGGCTGCTCCAGGACCTCGGGTCCGATGACCAGAAGTCGACCTGGCTGCCGCCGCTGGCTGCGGGAGAGCGTCTCGTGACGCTCGCCCATGCTGAACCGACCACGGGATGGGCGGACGCCCGCACCACGACCGTCACCGGTGGGCGGCTCACGGGGGAGAAGCGCGCAGTCGTCGCCCCCGGCGACATCGACGCCTTCCTCGTCACCGCCGTCGAGGACGGCGCGCTCGGTGTGTACCTCGTCACCCCGGGAGACGGGGTCGAGGTGACCGTGCACCGTGATGCCGAATGGGCGCCCACGGGGCGCGTCTCCTTCCAGGAGGCCTCGGCGGAGCGCCTCGGAGGGAGCGCCGAAGACACCGACCGCGCACTGCGTCGCGCGGTGTCCCTCGCACGCGTGGTGCAGGGTGGACGCGCGGTGGGCCTGATGGGTACCGCCATGAACCAGACCGTGGACTACCTCAAGGTCCGCAAACAGTTCGGGGTGACCCTGAACAACTTCCAGGTCCTGAATCACCGTGCCGCGCAGCTCTATGCGGATGTCGAACTCGCCCGTTCCACCGCGCTGTGGGCCGCTGCGATGGCACAGACGGAGGAGCTGACCCTGGAGGAGCTGGAGGCGGCGTCACTCGACGCCTACGTGTTCCTGGCCCGCCAGGCACGTGTGGTGGCTGAGGAGTCGGTCCAGCTCCACGGGGGCATCGGCGTGACCTACGAGACCGCTGTCAGCCACTACGCCGCAGCCCTGACCGGCTTCCAACAGCTCTACGGGGGTGTGCTGGAGGCACGGGGTGCCGGTGTCGCGTCCGACACGCTCGCGGAGACCCCGAGCGCCTTGATGCACAACGAGCTGCACGTCTACAGCTGAGGTTCCGTACACGGACAACCCCCGCCACCGATGAGGAGGCGGGGGTTGTTCTGTCGGCGGAGCCGGAGCGGGGAACTAGCAGTCGTAGTAGAGCTCGAACTCGTGGGGGGTCGGGCGCAGACGGGCCGGGGAGATCTCGTTGTCGTACTTGTAGGCGATGTAGGTCTCCAGCAGGTCGTCGGTGAACACGCCGCCTTCGGTGAGGAAGTCGTTGTCCTCCTCCAGTGCGTGCAGCGCGGCCTCCAGGGAGGTCGGTGCCGTCGGAATGCTGGCGGCCTCCTCCGGGGGAAGCTCGTAGAGGTCCTTGTCGACGGGGGCGTGCGGCTCGATGCGGTTCTTGATGCCGTCGAGACCGGCGAGCATCATCGCCGCCATGCCGAAGTAGGGGTTGCCCGAGGGGTCCGGTGCGCGGAACTCGAGACGCTTGGCCTTCGGGTTCGATCCGGTGATCGGGATACGGACGGCCGCAGAGCGGTTGCGCTGGGAGTAGACCAGGTTGATCGGTGCCTCGAAGCCCGGGACCAGACGGTGGTAGGAGTTCAGCGTCGGGTTGGTGAACGCCAGGACGGCGCCGGCGTGGTGCAGGATGCCGCCGATGTAGTAGCGGGCCAGGTCGGACAGACCGGCGTAGCCTGCCTCATCGTGGAAGAGCGGCTTGCCGTCCTTCCACAGGGACTGGTGGGCGTGCATGCCCGAGCCGTTGTCGCCGGCCAGCGGCTTCGGCATGAACGTGGCGGACTTGCCGTGGGCGGCAGCGGTGTTCTTGATGATGTACTTGAACGACTGCAGGTCGTCCGCAGCGTGCAGCAGGGTGTTGAACTTGTAGTTGATCTCCTGCTGACCACCCGTGCCGACCTCGTGGTGGAAGCGCTCGAGATCATAACCTGAGGCGGCGAGGTTCTTCACCATCTCGTCGCGGACGTCCACGGTCTGGTCGTAGGGCGGGACCGGGAAATAACCGCCCTTGACACGGGTCTTGTAGGCGGTGTTGGGCGTGCCGTCGGTGTTGGTCTCCTTGCCGCGGTTCCACCAGCCCTCGTTGGAGTCGACCTCGTAGAAGGCGGAGTTCTGCTCGGCGGAGTAACGGACCTTGTCGAAGAGGTAGAACTCGGCCTCAAGCCCGAAGTTGCACGTGTCGGCGATGCCAGTGGACGCGAGGTACTCTTCGGCCTTGCGCGCGACGTTACGGGGGTCGCGGGAGAAAGGCTCACGGGTGAACGGATCGTGGACGAAGAACTTCACGTTCAGGGTCTTGGTCTTACGGAAGGGGTCGACCTTGGCGGTCGCGAGGTCGGGCAGCAGGTTCATGTCCGACTCGTCGATGGTGGTGAAACCACGCACCGATGATCCGTCGAACGCCAGGCCGGTCTCGATGGCATCCTCGTCGAAGGCGGAGGCGGGAATGGTGAAGTGCTGTTCCACGCCGGGTACGTCCGTGAATCGGACATCGACGAACTCAATGTCGTTGTCCGCGATGTACTTGGTGACCTCTTCGGCCGTCTTAAATGCCACTTCTGGACTCCTTGCAGTCATGTTCGACCCAACTCGTTGTTTCGTTGTCTCACGAGGGGATTCACCCTTACGGGTGCGTCGTGAACAACCATATTCTGGGGTTGTTGCCCTAGTGTCAATCCAATGTTACCGGCGTGTAACTGGTCAGGCGGTGTCGCTCGTCACTGATGCGACCCACCTTTCCTCCGGTGCCACGGTCGATTCCGGTAGTCCCCGGTCGGGGCTTGACCTCTAGGATACGGGCAGTGGTCCCCGGGTGTGCACAGTCGGGGTGGTCCGCCATGAAATTGGGGGTCGGTCAAGAGGCCGGTACGCTTGAGAATCATGGCGAAACGGCAGAAGAACAGTGGTAGCAGTGGCACCGGGGACGACCGCCGTCAACGACGGAAGGGGCTCCGTGATGAACGTGCCAGACAGCCGAGCTGGCTGGAAGGCCCCCAGGTTCCGGGACAGTTCGAGGACCCCCACGACCTGAGTTCGTACCCCGGCAAACTGCTGGGGCTGCCGGCCTCGGGGCCCGGGTCCGTCGCCTCGATCTTTCCCCGTGTGCTTGCGCTACTGGTCGACTGGTTGATCTGCTACGGCATCGCCTTCTTCATCACGCAGATGACGGGTGCGCTCGGTGGGACCTCGACAGTGGTGTTGATGGTGTGGGTGGTCTGGCGCATCGTCACCGTGTGGCTGTTCGGGCAGTCACCCGGCCACGCGGTGATGGGCATCGGTGTCGCCCGCGTGGACGACCCGGATCAGCGCGTGGGCCTCATCCGGGCGGTGGTGCGCACGGTGCTCACGGTGTTCCTCTTCCCCCCGTTGATCCAGGACACCGACAGCAGGGGCATGCACGACCGCGCTACCGGGACCGCGGTGATCCGGACCAGGTAGGCAGGAGTGGGCGACCGTCATGCCGGACACCATGGCTGTGTCGGTGTGTCACCCCGCGAACCGACACACTCCTGGTGCGTCAGGGGCAGCAGGGGGAGGGACGAAAAAGCCCGGTGCCTGATTCGCTCGATCAGGGCACCGGGGTCGGGGAGTCCCGGACTCAACCCTTCTTGTTGCGCTGTGCGGCGCGGCGGGCACGACGGTTGACGCCGGCCGGGTTCGCGGCGTTGCGGGGCATCGGCCCCTTCGGGAGCATCGATTCCCGGGAGTGAAGACGGGCGATCGACTCGACCTTGCTGTTGAGTGCGTCGACCTCGTTCTTCTTGATGTTGCGGGGCAGGCGGACCAGGTGGTTCTGCAGTTTGCGGATCTGCACCTCGTCCTCGCCCTCGCCGATGTACACGTCGTAGATGGGCGTGTTACCGAGGATGCGGGCGAGCCGCTTCCGCTCCTGCGCCATCATCGGCTTGAGACGGTGCCGGCTGCCTTCGCCGACGAGAATCACGCCGGGAACACCGACAACCCGGTGGACGGCGTCCATGTGTGTGTTCGAGGCCACCGCGGTCTCGGTGATCCACTTGACGCCGACACCGTCACGAAGGTTCTGCAGCGCCCATCCCGCGGCACCGGCCTCCCCTTCGATCTGGTCGTAGACACCGGACTGCAGGCGGCGGGAGAAGATCCAGAAGGCGACCATCACACCGATGGCGATACCGACGATGAGGTTCAGCCACCACCAGCCGAACACCAGGCTCAGCGCCAACATGACCACTACCGGGCCGAGCAGGCCCAGCAGCATGTAGGGGATGAGCTTCTTGTCCTTCTTGCGCTGCATCTGGAAGGCCTGCCACATCTGGCCTCGTGTCTGCTTGCGCCGTGACTTCTTGGCGGCCTTCTCGAGCCGCTTGTTTTCTTTCTCCCGGGGATCCTTCGCCATACCGCCTACCTTAGAACATCGGCGCCCCGGGGCCGTCAACGACGTCCGCCGGGGCGTGGGGACAACTAGCGTGCGGAGGAGACCGGAGTCTCCTTGGACGGCCCGTACTTCTCCAGCAGAGTGCTGGCTTCCTGACTGGTGGTGGATCCCAGGGTGTCGCCCAGGTGGGTCAGGTTCTCGGGGAGTGCCTCGCCACGTGCGGCCTTGGCCTCGGCGTAGAGCCGACCGGACCGGTAGGACGACCGGACCAACGGGCCCGACATGACTGCACCGAATCCCAGTTCCTTGGCGAATTCGGAGTGCTCCATGAACTCCTCCGGCTTCACCCACCGCTCGATCGGGTGGTGCATGGAGGTCGGCCGCAGGTACTGGGTGATCGTGATGATGTCGCACCCGGCGTCCTTCAGGTCCGTCAGGGACGACTGCACTTCCTCAGCGGTCTCGCCCATGCCGAGGATGAGGTTCGATTTGGTCACCAGTCCGAAATCACGTGCCGCACGGATGACCTCCAACGACCGGTCGTAGCGGAACGCCGGACGGATCCGCTTGAAGATCCGGGGCACGGTCTCGAGGTTGTGGGCGAAGACCTCCGGACGTGCCTCGAAGACCTCGGCCAGCAGGTCGGGCTTGGCGGAGAAGTCAGGTGTGAGGTTCTCGACGCCGGTGTTCGGGTTGAGTTCGTGCACCTTCCGCACGATCTCGGCGTACAGCCAGGCTCCCTCGTCATCAAGGTCGTCGCGGGTGACACCGGTGATCGTGGCGTACCGCAGGTCCATCTCGCGGATGTTCTCGGCGACACGGCGGGGCTCGTCGCGGTCCAACGGACTCGGCTTGCCCGACTTGATCTGGCAGAAGTCACACCGACGGGAGCAGGTGTCGCCACCGATCAGGAAGGAGGCCTCGCGTTCCTCCCAACATTCGTGGATGTTGGGACACCCGGCCTCCTGGCAGACCGTGTGCAGACCGGCACCGGAGACACGGTTCTTCATGTCACGGTATTCCGGTCCCATCTTGGCCTGGGTACGGATCCACCGTGGCTTCTGTTCGATGGGGGTCTGGGAGTTCTTCGCCTCGATGCGGAGAAGTCGTCGTCCGTCTGATGTAACAGTCACGGCCCCCACCCTACGCTGCATCGTTCAGTGACGCTAACTGACTCCAGCGCTGGAAGACATCATAAAATGCCTGTTCAGGACGTCAGTACGCCATGTGCCAGTTCCTCGGGCACGTCGTGGTCGGACATTTCAAGCGACCCGTCCAGTGCTGCGAGCAGATGGCCGGTGAAGATCTCGGTCACGTCCGCAACCCGGACCTCCCGGCCCAGTTCCTCGGACAGTGTCGTCACACCGGTGTCCGCCAGTCCGCACGGCACAATGTGGTCGTAGTAGTCCAGGGTGTTGTCACAGTTCAAGGCGACACCGTGCATCGTGACTCCACGGGTCACACGGATCCCCACCGCCGCCACCTTGCGGGCGGGGACCAGTTCTCCACGTCGGAGACCTGCGGGAAGCCACACGCCGGACCGCCCCGGGACTCGTCCCACGTTGTCGAGGCCGAGGTCACGGCAGGTCGCCAGGACGGCCTCCTCGATGCGCCGGACGTAGTCGACGACGTCGATCGGGTCGTCCAGTTTGATGATCGGGTAGGCGACGAGCTGTCCCGGACCGTGCCAGGTGATCCTCCCGCCACGGTCGACATCGACGACGGGGAGGCCGTTGGTGGGCAGGTCCTCCGGTGGGGTCCGTTTGCCCGCGGTGTACGTCGGCGGATGCTCCAACAGCAGGACGGTGTCCTCGATCTGTCCGTCGGCACGCTGACGAGCCAGGGCGGCCTGTCTGTCCCAGGTTGACAGGTAGTCCACCGTCCCGAGGTTGTCGACGGCGACAGGAGTGTCCGACATCCGGATGGATCCGCGTTGATATCCCATGCCTAACGACTCTACCCCGCCACCGCGGTATCGCCGTGCGGGGGTAGAGGACGGGAAGGGGCAGCGGACTTAGATCTCCAGGTCGGAGGTGAAGTCGCTGTTCTCCAGGCGGTCCTTGATGGTGGTCAGGAACCGGCCTGCGTCAGCGCCGTCCACGATCTGGTGGTCGTAGGTCATCGGCAGGTAGACCATGCTGCGGATCGCGATGCTGTCGGAACCGTCTTCGGTGATCACGACCGGACGCTTGCGGATGGCACCCGTGCCGATCATCGCGGCCTGCGGCGGCACCAGGATCGGGGTATCGGTGAGTGCGCCCTCAGAGCCGATGTTGGTGATGGTGAAGGTGCCGCCACTGACGTCGTTCGGCTTGAGCTTCTTGTTCCGGGCGCGGTCGGCGATGTCGGCGATCGCCGCGGCCAGCTCAGGCAGTGACATGTCCTGGGCGTCGTGGATCACCGGGGACAGCAGGCCGTCCTTGGTGTCGACCGCGATACCGAGGTTGACCTGGCCGTGGTAGGTCATCTCCTGGGTGTCGGCGTTGTAGGAGGCGTTGACGTTCGGGTGGGCGACAAGTGCTTCGACGATGGCCTTCGCGAAGAACGGCAGGAACGTGAGGTTCTGGCCGTGCTTGTCCTGGAACGCTGCCTTCGACGCCTTGCGGAGCTCGGCGATGTGGGTCATGTCGACTTCGTGGACCTGCGTGAGCTGCGCCGCTCCGTGCAGGGACTCCAGCGTGGTCTTGGCGGTGATCGCCCGGATCCGGTTGACCTTCTGCGTGGTGCCCCGCAGCGAGGCCTTCTCCGGGTCGACGCCCTTGGCCGGAGCCGGTGCCGACTCCTTCGCCGTGCCGCCCTCGGCGGCGGCGATGACGTCCTGCTTGCGGATGCGTCCACCGACCCCGGTGCCCTCGACGGTCGAAAGATCCACACCGTGCTTCTCAGCGAGCTTGCGCACCAGCGGAGTGACGTAGGGGAGGTTGCCGTCGGACGGCTCGCCGGCATCCGACGCGGAGGACGCCTCCTGCTTCGGAGACTCCTTCTCCGGCTGAGGATCTGCCTTGGGCTCCTCCTTCGGCTCCTCCGCCTTCGCAGGCTCTTCCTTCTTCTCCGGCGCGGGCTCCTTCTCCTCCTTGGCGGGAGCCTCCTCAGCGGCGCTTCCGTCACCCACGCGGGCGATCACGCCACCGACGTCGATGGTGTCGTCCTCCTCAGCGAGAATCTCCAGCAGGGTGCCGGCGACCGGCGAAGGAACCTCGGTGTCGACCTTGTCGGTGGAGACCTCGAGGAGGGGCTCGTCGACCTCCACCTCGTCGCCGACCTTCTTCAGCCACTGGGTGATGGTGCCCTCGGTGACCGACTCGCCGAGTTCAGGCATCGTCACATCGGTTCCTGCGCCGCCACCGCTGGAGGCCGGTGCCGGAGCGGATTCCTCCTGGTCGTCGGACGTGTCGTCTGTCGCGTCCTCGTCCTCGGCGGGCTCATCTGCGGAGGCCTCGTCGGAGGAGGCGGAATCCCCGCTCCCCTCACTTTCCTCACCCTCGTCACCGATCTCCGCGATGACGGCACCGACGTCGACGGTGTCATCTTCGTCGGCGATGATCTTCAGCAGTACGCCGGCGACGGGGGAGGGGATCTCCGTGTCGACCTTGTCCGTGGAGACCTCGAGCAAGGGTTCGTCGACCTCCACGGTGTCGCCGACCTTCTTCAGCCACTGGGTAACAGTGCCTTCTGTGACGGATTCGCCCAGCTCGGGCATTTCGACGGAGTGCGCCATGGTGTTGAAGCTCCTATTTAACGACGGGGTACAGATGTGGAGTACGTGGATCGGTCCGCAGTACGCAGAGAAAGCAGAGAAGTGGTCTCTGACCGAATACTATATATGGTAGCGCTGCGAACGTCGTCCTGCCGGAGGGGGTCGGCCCATGCCGCCCCGTAGGGCCTGTCGCCGGCAGAGGAGACTGGTCGCAGCGTCGTCACGAAATCCCTTAGAATCTGTGGTGTGTTCAATCTATTCGGTCGATCTCGTCGCTCCGGGCCCCGTCCACCGCGGGCACCGGGTGGGCGTACGCGTCCCGCAGACCTCGACCACCTGAGACACTGGGCGGGCCAGCGCGAAGGCGTGGAAGGCTTCGTCGAACCCGAGACCCTGGTCAATGAGATGTCCGTGGTTTTCGTGGACGCCACCGGTGACTGGACCCGTCGACGCATCGGCGGGCCCCGTGGTGTCGACGACGTGATCTCGGCGACCGGTGTCCGGCTCTACGACGCGGAGAAGAGCGGTTACCCCCAGCGGATGAGGGACCGTATCGAGCGTGACCGGATTATCCGCAAACGTCTCGAACAGCAGGAACGACGGGCCCGGTTCGAGGAACGTCGCGACGGAGGGGATTGACCGACCTGGTCATTCCGTCGTTCCTGCAGCGTCGGTGCCGCTGGCGACGTCTTCCAGGACCGCGATGAGCGTCCGGACCGGTACTCCCGTCGCCCGCCGTGGGGTGTAGCCGTGCGGTGCGGTGGTGTTGTACGCGGGACCAGCGACATCCAGGTGGACCCAGGGAAGTCCTTCCGGGACGAAAGCGGCAAGGTAGTGGCCGGCGGCGGCCATGCCTCCCCAGCTCTTGCCGGGGATGTTGCGCAGGTCGGCGACGTCGGACCGGATGTCGTAGGCGATTTCCGCCGGTAGAGGCATGGACCAGGCACCCTCACCCACGTCGCGCGACAGCGCGGACACCCGGTCACGGAGGGCGGGCGTGCCCATGACGGCAGGAGTCCGGTCTCCGAGAGACCGTACCTGGGCGCCGGTCAACGTGGCTGTCTCCACGAGGTAGTCCGGGTTGTCCTCACACGCCCGGGCGATGGCATCCCCGAGGATCAACCTGCCTTCCGCGTCGGTGTTGAGGACTTCGGTGGTCAACCCGCCGTAGTGGCGCAGAACATCCCCGGGGCGTACGGCGGTGCCGTCCGGCATGTTCTCCGCCAGTGGCACGGTGGCCGTCACGGAGACTGCCAGATCGAGTTCGGACGCTGCGATCACCGCAGCGACGACGGCAGCGGAACCCCCCATGTCCGAGATCATGTTCCCCATGTTGGGCGAGGGCTTCAACGAGATACCGCCGGTATCGAAGGTCACGCCTTTTCCGACGAGGGCGACGTGTGGCGGTGCATCCGTGCCCGCTGCCTCGGGGATGTCAGGTCGGTAGGACACACGGACGAGGCGGGGAGGACGGGGCGACCCCTGGCCCACACCCACGAGGGCCCCGAACCCCTGGTCGGCGAGTTGACGCTCATCCAGGACCTCCACCGTGAGCCCGGCCTGTGAACCCAGGTCGGAGATGATGCGGGCGTAGCTGTCCGGGTAGAGAAGGTTCGCCGGGGCGTTCACCAGGTCACGGGCACAGGTCACGGCCTCGATGACGACACAGGCCCGGGAGAAGTCGGTGGCGGCGGACCCTGCGGCGCTCGGGGCGGTCGGCGGAGCGATGACCAGACGCCTGAGGCGGCCTGCCTGAGCGCCGTCGGACTTCGCCCCGGTGTAGCTGTAGCTGCCCAGACCGTGTCCTTCCGTCGCAGGGCCGATCCCCAGGGTCCCCAGGAGGCTCAGTGCGGTGAGGTCGCCGTCGCCTACGGACGCGGGCAGGCGGTCGAGGGCCTGTGAGGCGGTACCCGCGGCGGTTCGCAGCCCTTCGTCCGTCAGTGTGTCCGCGTCACCGAGACCGACCGCAAGCAGGCGGGTCGCCGCGATGCCGGGGACGGCGGGAAGCAGGTGCGTTTCCCCTGCCCGCCCGCGTGCGCCGATATCGACCAGCGACTTCCAGATGGCCACCTGCGTCTCCCTGTCGAAGGGGGAGGAGGTGCTGGAGGGGGACCCGGGGGCCGAACCCAGGGACAGCTCGATTCCGTTGTCCCCGGAGAACGACGGGATCACCAGGATGTCCACGTCGGCCTCGGCGACCGTCGAGGCGTCCGTGAGAAGTTCCAACGGCGGCATGGTGCCCCGGGGCAGTCCAGCGGATGTCATCGCTCACCTCAAGCTTGATAGGAGTCGTCGTCAGGCGTCCTGCCGGGCATGTGTTCCGGACCGGCACCGACGGGTCTAAGATACAGGCCATGTCTGATTCCGCGCCCGCCAACTCCACGTCCACCACCTTCTCCCGTACGCTGACGGAGAACCCCACTCCGCCGGAGAGGATCGCCGAAGTACTCGCGAACCCCGGTTTCGGCCGGTACTTCACCGATCACATGGTGGTCATCGACTGGACCGAGGACGCCGGATGGCATGACGCACGGCTCGTTCCCTACGCACCGATCACCATGGACCCGGCGACGTCGGTCCTCCACTACGGGCAGGCCATCTTCGAGGGGCTCAAGGCGTACCGCCAGCCGGACGGCTCGGTCGCCACCTTCCGCCCGGACAAGAACGCCGAGCGAATCCGTTCCTCCGCCCGCCGTATCGCCATGCCGGAGGTCCCGGAGGACCTCTTCCTCGCGTCCCTGAGTGAGCTCGTCGACGTGGACCGGGACTGGGTTCCCGCCTCCGGCGGTGAAGAAGCGCTCTACCTGCGTCCGTTCATCATCTCCACCGAGGTCGGACTGGGTGTGCACCCGTCCGTGAGCTACAGCTACTACGTGATCGCGTCTCCGGCAGGCGCGTACTTCAAGGGCGGGGTCACCCCCGTCAGCGTCTGGCTGTCCACCGAGTACGTCCGTGCAGCCCCCGGGGGCACCGGCGCGGCGAAGTTCGCCGGAAACTACGCGTCGTCTCTCGCGGCGCAGTCCTACGCTGAGAAGCAGGGGTGTGACCAGGTTGTGTGGCTGGACGCGGCGAACCACACGAACATCGAGGAGATGGGCGGGATGAACCTCGCCTTCATCCTCGGGGGGCAGGACGGGGAGCCGGCGGAACTGGTGACCCCGGAGCTCTCCGGCTCACTGCTGCCCGGCGTCACCCGTGATTCGCTGCTGCAGCTCGCAGCTGACGAAGGGCTGAAGGTCACGGAACGTCGGTTCACGGTGGATGAATGGCGGGCGACGGCGGCCTCCGGTGAGATGGCGGAGGCGTTCGCCTGTGGGACTGCCGCGGTGATCACCCCGGTGGGTACGGTGAAGGACCGTACGGGTGAGTTCCAGATCAACGGTGGGAACCCCGGAGAGATCACCATGCGCCTGCGTGAGCGTCTCACCGGTATCCAGCGTGGTACCGAAGAGGACTCCCACTCCTGGAACCACACGCTGGTTCAGGCGTAGCGGGGTACTACTCCTGGCGCAGAGACACCGCCGCGTCCAGGAGGGGGAGGACCACAAGCCCTGCGGCAGCGGCGGGTGCGCCCAGGGGACGGTCGACGACCGGGGCGAGTGCCAGGCGGCGCGTGGCGACAGCGGCTGCGGGTTCCGAGGAGACCTCGGGTAACAGCCACCAGCGGGCAGACCCCGGGGTGAGGGCGTCTGCGAGTAGTCCCGCGGCGAGTCCGCTGACACCGTCCAGGATCACGGGCGTCCGCCGGGTCGCGGACTGAGCCAGTAGCCCCGCCATGAAGGCGGTGTCCGGGGTGCCGAGGATGTCAAGGATGTCGCGTGCCGCGGAAGCATCGACCGGACGCCTCCGGTGTGCCCGTGCCTGGAACATCAGTCGCGGATGGCGACGGTCTTGTGCTTCCATTTCTCGTCACTGACCGGTGCCGGGCCCCCACCGCGGCCGACGACCTTCACCGGCTCGACATTGCACAGGACTCCGACGAGTGCCGCTGCGGTCGTCGTCGCCCCTGTTCCGATGGCTCCGGTGAGAACCAGTGGAACCGCGGCGTCCGCGCGGGCGTCGGCAGTCTCCCGTCCCGCATCCAGCCACTGAGACGGTGAGTCCCCGGAAGAGTCGGGGAACCCGGTGACGGAGATGTCGACGCCCTGTCGCGCCGCCAGCGTGCAGAGCGGGGACACGCCGGCGTTGATCCGGTCGGCCTCCGCGGGTCCATGCCCCCAGGGGAGCGCGGAAACCGGGCTGTCCGGGCCGGAGGACGGCGCGGCGACCGCGTGATCCCCGGCCACCAGCAGGAGCTCGGGACGCGGGCCAGCGGCCTCGTCGCCAGACCTGGTCCCGGTGTACCCGGTGCGGTCGGCCCAGGTGTCGAGCTGCTGGAGTACCGGACGTTCTGACATCAGACCGAGTCGCCGATATTCACCTGTGGCGCGGGCGTCCGCATCTTGCGGACCATGGTGGCCCGGGTGAAGGCGTAGAAACCGATGGTCCATTTCCCGAAGGTCGTGTCCGGGAACCGCTCGCGCACCAGCCTGTTGACCTTGCGACCGAGGAAGAGCCCCTCGACCACCAGGATCAGGATCACCACCAGCATGAACAGACTGATGTAGTTGGCGATCAACGGCATCCGGGTGCCGAGGATCATGACGACAACCACGACCAGCGCGATGGGCAGGAAGTAGTTCATCAGGTAGCGGTGGGAGTCCACGTAGTTCCGGACGAAGAGCTTCTCCTTGCCCTGGTCCCTGGCGAGAAGGTAGTCAGGGTCGCCGGCCATCATCCGCTCGTTGGCCTTGCGGCGCGACTCGGCCGCGTCCTCACGCTGCTTACGCTTGGCCTCCTTGAACTCCTCCTTCGACATGGAGTTCTTGTAGTCCTTCTTGCGCTGACGCGCTTCCTTCGGCGTCATCGGAGCGTCGAAATGGACCCGCCGGACGCCGGTGGAGCGTTCGACCTCGTTGCGCTTCGGCGTCGGACGGCCCTTCTTGGGCGTGTAGCCCTTCGGTGTCGTGGCGGCGTCCTCGTCGGCGAGGGAGCTGCCTGCCGAGGTGACGTCGCCGTCGGCGACATCACTGTCATCATCTTTCTTCCACGGGAGTTTCACACCTCACAGGCTAGAGCACGAGCGGACACCGGTACCAACGCGGGTGAGGCTGTCGGGAATAGATCACTGGATTTCATGGTTGTGGACGAGTAGTTTGGGCATATCCGCATTACTGAGGAGGAAATGATGACTGCTCCCGAAAAGACCGCCGAGAAGTCCACCGGTGTCGAACTGACCAGCGCTGCCGCAGGTAAGGCCGCCGGTCTGCTCGCGCAGGAGGGTCGGGACGACCTGGCCTTGCGCATCGCCGTTCAGCCGGGTGGTTGCGCAGGCCTGCGCTACCAGCTCTTTTTCGATGACCGGACCCTGGACGGTGACCTTGTCGACGATGTCGAGGGCGTCCGTCTCGTCGTGGACAAGATGTCCGCTCCGTACCTGACGGGAGCGAAGATCGACTTCTCTGACACGATCGAATCGCAGGGCTTCACCATCGACAACCCGAATGCCGGCGGCTCCTGCGCCTGCGGCGACTCCTTCAGCTGACGGACCTGCCCGGTACAGAGGAACTCCCCGCCTTCGCACAGAAGACGGGGAGTTCCTCCATTTCCGGTGCAGTGTCGCACCCGGAAGAGAGATCAGAGGTGGACCGGGTAGTCCTGTTCGTCGATGTCCGGGTGGATGCGCTGTTCGACGAAAATGCCGTGCCAGATCATGAAGGCGATGACCGTCCACAGTCGTCGAGAGTGGTCCGGGCCGGAACCCGTGTTCATCGACACCCGGTGCTCGTCCAACATGGCCAGCACCTGGGACTTGTCGAAGATGTGGTCGGTGGCGGAGTCCTCGATGTTCTTCTTCGCCCAGTCGTAGAGCTCGTCACCCGCGAGCCAGTGGCGGAGCGGGACAGGGAACCCCAGCTTCTTCCGGTTGATGACATGTTCGGGGACGATGAGCTCCAGAGCGCGTCGCAGGGCGTACTTCGTGGTCCCGTTGCCGACCTTGAGCTCGTGGGGGATGGTACGTGCGACGTCGAAGACGACACGGTCCAGGAACGGGACACGCAACTCCAGCGAGTTGGCCATGGTGATCTTGTCCGCCTTGACCAGGATGTCCCCGCGCAACCAGGTGAACATGTCGAGGTGCTGCATCCGCGCCACCGGATCCATGTCCACGGACTTCGCGTAGATCGGTGCGGTCACCTCGCGGTGGTCCCATTCGGGCCGGGCGATCCGCAGCACGCGTTCGAGCTGTTCATAGTTGAACGACCGGGCGTTGCCGTAGTAGCGCTCCTCGATCGGTGTCGTCCCACGCTGGAGGAGTGACTTGCCACGCATACCGTCGGGCAGGGCGTCGCCGATTGAACGGAGGACCTTCTTGACAGGGGAGGGGACCTTCTCGAACGGCGCGAGCGACAGGGGTTCCTTGTAGATCGTGTACCCGCCGAACAGTTCATCCGCGCCCTCACCGGACAGGACGACCTTGACGTGTTTACGGGCCTCGGCGGCGACGAAGTACAGGGGGACCAGCGCCGGATCCGCGACCGGGTCGTCGAGGTACCAGATGATCTTCGGGACGGCGGCAGCGAATTCTTCGGGGGAGACGACCTTGACCACGTGCTCGACGCCGATCGCCTCCGCGGATTCCGCGGCGACATCGACCTCCGAGTACCCCTCCCGCTCGAAACCGGTGGTGAACGTGATCAGGTCCGGATTGTGCTGCTTGGCCAGTGACGCGATGGCGGTGGAGTCGATCCCTCCGGAGAGGAAGGAACCGACGGTGACATCGGCCCTCATGTGCTTGGCGACAGAATCCTGCAGGGCGTCGGCGATACGGGTGAAAAGGGCGTGTTCCTGTCCAGTCGGTACGGGGGCGACCGGGAACGTCGGCTCGAAGTACCGCACAGCCGTGACCGCCTCTCCGGGGCGGACGGTGGCGTGGCACCCCGACTCGAGCCGTCGGACGCCCGTGTGCAGAGTCTCCGGTTCGGGGACGTACTGGAGGTCCGTGTAGTGGACGATTGCCCGGTCGTCAAGGCTCAGGTCGAGACCGATGTCGTCGGCCATCGCCAGGACGGACTTCTTCTCACTGCTGAAGACGGTGCCGGCATCCGTCGTCGCATAGAACAGAGGCTTGATGCCGAAAGGATCGCGGGCGAGGAACATCGTCCGGTCAGCTGAGTCCCACACCGAGAACGCGAACATTCCACGCAGGTGGTTGACGACGTCCGTGCCCCAGTGGTGGAAACCGACCACGATGGTCTCCGAGTCACCGGATGTGGCGAACTCGTAACCTTCTGCCTGGAGCTCCTCCCGGAGTTCGACGTAGTTGTAGATCTCGCCGTTGAACGTCATCGAGTAGCGGTCCGGCTGATCGGCCGGACCCCACTGGAGAGGCTGATGCGAGTGCTCGAGGTCGATGATCGACAGGCGGTTGAACCCGAAGACGACGTCGTCGTCGTTCCAGGTGCCGTCTTCGTCCGGGCCGCGGTGCCGCATGCAGGGGAGTGCCCGGGCGGTCGTGTCCACGAAACGGGGGGCGTCACCGTGGGCCGTCAGAATTCCAAGAAGTCCACACATGTGCTCTGGGGTCATCTCCGTAAGTGTCGTCGGGAGCCGGCGTGTCAGGCCCCCGGGGTAGAGGGACAGGACGGTGAGGTGCCGGCCGCGTGCGCGTGCGTAAGCACACAAGACTACTCGCCGAGGTCGCGCTGACCCAGACGAGACATGCCGGGCAGCGGCGTGGTCACCCAGCTCGCGTCCAGCAACCCCGAATAGGGCCGACAGAGAATCACAATGGTGTGCATGATGCAGGGGCATCCCCCTCCATGCACTATTGTCGGGAGATGACACGGGGCCGGTGTCCGTCCTCTGCAGGCGACGGACACGGTGGTCCCGATGAACACGACGTGTGATTGAGGAAGGCATACTCGCGTGGAACAGCGAAAAGTTCACGGAAGAGGTCGCAAGCTCGGCCTCGCCGGAGTGCTGGGACTTGGCTCCCTTGCCCTGGTCGGCTGCGATGTCGCACCCCCCGACAACGGATTCTTCCATGCCCTGCGCATGGGTTGGCCCGACGGAATCACCCCGGAGTCCCAGTCCATGGGCAACTTCTGGGTGTGGACCTGGGTTGTCGCGTGGGTCATCGGCATCATCATGTGGGCCCTCATGTTCGTGGTGATCTTCCGCGACAGTGACAAGCGGGCCGCCAAGAAGGGCAAGCCGGAGTTTCCCCGGCAGACTGCCTACAACGTTCCGCTCGAGTTGACCTTGACCGTCATTCCCGTGCTGATCGTCATGGGTCTGTTCTTCTTCACGGTGCAGACCCAGGACAAGGTCACCGCACTCGACAAGGACCCGCAGGTCAGTGTCGACGTCACCGCCTACCAGTGGAACTGGAAGTTCGGCTACGGCAATGTCAGTGGCGATCTCACCCAGGACGGTCAGGAATACGTCGGTGAGGACGAGGAGCGCGCCGAGGCTGCGGAGGCCAACGCCGCCGTGCCGCAGGACGACCGTGACGAGCACGGCAAGTCCGTCGGCCCGATCCACGGTAAGTCCAAGGAAGACTTCACCTACCTGAACTACGACCAGATCGAGACTCTCGGTACGTCCGAAGAGGTTCCTGTGCTCGTCCTGCCGACGAACACCCCGATCGAGTTCAACCTCGCTTCCTCGGACGTGATCCACTCCTTCTGGGTTCCCGAGTTCCTCTTCAAGCGCGACGTGTTCCCGCACCCCGAAGCGAACCAGTCCGAGCGGCGGTTCCAGATCGAAGGCATCGACAGTGAAGGTGCTTTCGTCGGACGGTGTGCCGAGATGTGCGGTACCTATCACGCGATGATGAACTTCGAGGTCCGTGCCGTGAGCCCGGAGAACTTCGCGGCCTACATCGCCTACCGTGAGGCCAACCCGGAGGCCACCAATGCTGATGCGTTGGCGGAGATCGGCGAGGATCCCTACGCCACCTCGACTCAGCCTTTCCTTCCCGGACGTGATTCCACGCGGGGAGTCGAGGGTGACAACTACATCGACCGTTCCGCCTAAGTCGGCGAAGAAACACTAGGAGACAACAATGCGGCAGACAGCCAAGTTGATGTACGGACTCGCACTGTTCCTCACAGTGATGACGGTCGTGTACTTCTACGCGACGTCGCAGCTCAATGACGGTGCGAACCAGCAGGGTATTGAGTGGGCAGGTGGGACCGGACTTGTCCTGGCGACACTGCTGACCCTCTTCCTCGGCGTGTACTTCCACCTCACCAACTCCAAGGCAGACATCGAGCCGAAGGACTGGGAGGAGGCCGAGATCGAGGACGGCGCGGGCGTGCTCGGATTCTTCTCGCCTCACTCCGGGTGGCCGTTCATCATGGCGATGGCCATCGTGATCATGGGCTACGGCATCGCCTTCTTCTTGATCTGGGTGATCCTGTTGGGCGCCGCGATGCTCATCTGGGCCACCACCATGCTCAACCTGCAGTACGGACTTCCGCCCGAGAAGGAGTAGTCGTCCAGCCGTCGCGCCGGTGATGACGCCGCGGCGGCGATCAGGCAGCGCAGGCACGAAAACAAGGAGCACCCGCATCTTCCTCGCGGGTGCTCCTTCTGCGTGCGCCGGCGGCCGGCACCGCGCGTCACAGGCTGATGATGTCGTTCATCTTCTGCTGGGCGGCCCCGGATTCGAGCGCGTCACGCGCCACGGCGAGCTGGGTGGTGAGCGCTGACCTCAGGTCGTCACCCTCCCAACCGTGTACTGCCGTCAGGGCCGCTGCTGCGTTGATCAAGACCGCGTCCTTGACAGCTCCGGTGATCTCGCCGGCCATGAGACGCCTGGCGATGTCCGCGTTGTACTGGGGGTCCCCGCCTTTGAGTGCGTCGTCGTCGTAGACGTCGAGACCGTACGTACGCGGATTGATGGTGAACTCACCGGTCCGTCCCGCCGCGTCGACGGTCACGACCTCGGTGGGGGCACAGACGCTGATCTCGTCCATGCCGTCGAGCCCCCGCACGATCAGCGCCCGCACGCCCTGATGAGCGAATGCCCCACCCATGATGGGCATCATGTCGCGGAAGGCGCATCCGATGAGGCCGAACTTCGGCCCTGCGGGGTTCGTCATCGGCCCGAGGAGATTGAAGAGGGTGGGGACAGCCAGCTCGGAGCGCACCGGCCCTGCAAAACGCATCGCGGGATGGTAGGTCTTGGCGAACATGAACGCGAACCCGGTCTTCAGGGCGTCCTCATGGATCGTCTCGGGGGAGCGGTCGATATCGAGTCCGAGCACCTCCAGGACGTCGGCGCCGCCGCATTTCGAGGACGCTGCACGGTTGCCGTGCTTCACGACCGGCACTCCGGTTGCCGCTACCACAAAGGAAGCCATGGTGGAGATGTTCACGGTGTGGTGACCGTCGCCGCCGGTGCCGACGATGTCGACGGCGTCGGGGATGTCGCTGAAGTCCACGGGCGTGGCGTAGGCCCGCATCGCCGACGCAGCGGCGGAGAGTTCGGCGGCTGTGATCCCTTTGACGCGGAGTCCGAACGCGAAGGCGGCCAGCTGTGCGTCGGTCGCACCGCCCTCCATGATGCGGCTGACCGCCCAGGTGATCTGGGATTCACTGAGTTCCTCGTGCCGCCCGATCCGGTCGAGTACCCCCGGCCACGTGAAGTAGCTTTCCGGTAGTCGGTCGGAGCCCAGCGGCGTGATGTGGTCCGGGGTGGTCAGACTCATATCGTCGGGCATCAGTGTCGTCCTCTCGAAGTTGGATGTCTGTGTCCGGCCGTTCGTGGGTGAGCGGCTACGGACGGATCCATCCTATTACGGGTGGCGGCGGACAGGGGGCCGGAGGGTGTCGCGAGGTGGGGAGATTCGGTGCGCGGGGCCGTCCCAGGTAGACTGCGGGAAGACCGTCGGCGTGATTGCCGTGACCGGTTCCTGGGCGGTGTGGCACGGCCCTCGAACGGGGGTGATTTGGTGGGCTGGTGGCATGGCAGGGGGAGAGGCCAGACTGCCGCTGCGGGTGATCAACCTGCGGAGATACGGTGCCGTCGTAATTCAGACCGAAGAGTTCCCGGCTAACCCCGTTTGTGGTGAGTTGCCAGGAAACGTGAAGCGACTACCAGCGGTTTTACAGAAACCCCGAAACTCGCCGGGGGCGCGAATCGACTAGGGGGCCAGGGTCGGTCATACTTGTACGCGTGACGAGCGCAGTTGGAAACCAAAGCATGGCAGCACCACAGCGTGCCGTGACGCTGAACCGACCCAATATGGTCAGCGTCGGCACGATTGTGTTCCTGTCCCAGGAATTGATGTTCTTCGCGGGCCTGTTCGCGATGTACTTCGTCTCGAAGGCGAACTCGAACGGAAACTGGCCCTCCGAGCCGACCGAGCTGAACGTGCCGTTCGCTCTGGCGATCACCGTGATTCTGGTGTCGTCGTCGTTCACCGCCCAGTGGGGTGTGTTCGCCGCGGAGCGTGGCGACGTGTTCGGTCTACGGAAGTGGTATGCACTCACCATCGTCCTCGGCGCAATCTTCCTCGCCGGTCAGACGTATGAGTACATCCACCTCGTGCAGCACGGCACCACGATCTCGAGCAGCGTCTACGGGTCGGTGTTCTTCATCACCACCGGCTTCCACGGCGCACACGTCCTCGCCGGCGTGCTTGCTTTCGTCGTGGTGATTCTTCGCACGATGAAGTCGAAGTTCACTCCAGCCCAGGCCACCGCCGCCGTCGTCGTGTCCTACTACTGGCATTTCGTCGACGTCGTGTGGATCGGACTGTGGATCACCATTTACTTCATCCAGTAGGCCGGACGGGCCGATGTGTGACGCTCGGCCGTTAAGCCCATCGCCTTCCAAATGACGAGTTAAGGGAACAAGATGGATACGAACAATCCAACTCCCGAGGGGGAGAACCCGGTGGTGGACTCCACCCCGGTATCCACAACAGGCAAGAAGCGTCGTACCCGACGTAAACTGCGCCGGACCATGGCCGGAGCGCTCGCGCTCGTGCTCGGTCTGACCGGTGCAGGCCTGGTCGCCCAGGCCTTTACCCCGGACCCGCAGTCAGCGACCGCGCAACAGGATGCGCAGTCGATGATCACGCAGGGCCAGGAGATCTACGAGGTCGCCTGCATCACCTGTCACGGTGCCAACCTCCAGGGTGTCGAGGACCGCGGTCCCTCCCTGGTCGGCGTCGGTGAGGGTGCCGTGTACTTCCAGGTCCACTCCGGTCGTATGCCGATGAAGCGTAACGAGGCGCAGGCAGACCGCAAGGCGCCCGCTTCAATGAAGCCCAGACCCTCGCTCTCGCTGCATACGTCAACGCCAACGGTGGCGGCCCCGGAATCGTCAAGGACGAGGACGGGACCATCGCCATGGATTCCCTGCGTGGCTCCCACAACAACGACGGTGAGATCGATCCGTCGGACGTGGCCCGTGGCTCCGATCTGTTCCGGCTGAACTGTGCGTCCTGCCACAACTTCACCGGTCGTGGTGGCGCATTGTCCGGTGGTAAGTACGCCCCCAATCTCGACGCAGCCAATGAGCAGGAGATCTACCAGGCGATGCTCACCGGCCCCCAGAACATGCCGAAGTTCTCCGACCGCCAGCTCACCGCCGACGAGAAGAAGGACATCATCGCCTTCATCAAGTCGTCCAAGGAGACCCCGAACCCCAGCGGGCTCGGACTCGGCGGGATCGGCCCGGTCACTGAGGGCATGTTGATGTGGATCGTCGGGATCGTCGTGCTCATCGGCGCGGCCATGTGGATTGGAACCCGGTCATGAGTGAGATGAAGAGCACCTACTCTGAAGAAGAGATCAAGGGCATGAGTGACGAGGAGCTCGCCCGCCTCGGTACCGAGATGGACGACGTCACCGTCGCCTACCGCAAGGAGCGTTTCCCGGTCGAGGGCGATCCCGCTGAGAAGCGTGCCGCGCGCGGCGTCGGCTTCTGGTGGGCCCTGTCGGTGATCTTCGGGCTCGCATTCGTCGGCGTCTACCTGTTCTGGCCGTGGGAGTACAAGCACCTCGCGGAGGACGGGCTCTGGGTCTACTCGCTCTACACCCCGCTGCTGGGAGTGACCTCGGGTCTGTCGATCATCACCCTCGGTATCGGTGCGGTCCAGTTCTCCAAGAAGTTCATCCCCGAGGAGATCGCGGTCCAGAAGCGCCACGACGGTCCGTCCGACGAGGTTGACCGCCGTACAATGACCGCGCTGCTCAACGACGCCTGGAAGACGTCGACCCTGGGTCGTCGCAAGGTCCTGATGGGGCTCGGCGGCGCCGGTGTCGCCCTGGCCGGTGTAGCGATCGCGTTGCCCATGGGCGGTATCGTCAAGAACCCGTGGAAGCCCCGCGCGATGGGGATCGACGGTGACGGCACGCTGTGGACCACCGGTTGGACGCTCGTCAACGACGGCGAGAAGGTGTACCTCGGCAGGGACACGGGTGCCATCGCTGAAGAGCACCACGGCCACTGGAGCACGCAGGGTGTGAACCGCCTGGTGCGCGTGCGTCCCGAGGACCTCGACGCCGGTGCCATGGAGACGGTGTTCCCCATGACCCAGGACATGGTCAACGACCACGACGAGTTCAACCCCGAGCGTGACGTGTACGAGGAGCAGATGCACTCGATCCACGGTTCCCGCAACGCGGTCATGTTGATTCGTCTCCGTCACGCTGACGCGGTCAAGGCCGTCCAGCGTGAGGGTCAGGAGGACTTCCACTACGGCGACTACTACGCGTACTCGAAGATCTGTACACACATCGGTTGCCCGACCTCGCTCTACGAGCAGCAGACCAACCGTATTCTCTGCCCGTGCCACCAGTCGCAGTTCGATGCGCTGCACTGGGGTAAGCCGGTGTTCGGTCCGGCCGCACGTGCCCTGCCCGAGCTGTCCATCAACGTCGATGAAGACGGGTTCCTGTACGCGGACAAGAACTTCGTCGAGCCCGTCGGCCCTGCCTTCTGGGAGCGTCAGTCATGAGCACACCCACAAAGCCTTCCCACCTGGCCCAGGCGGCCAACAATTTCGATGAGCGCTACACCGCAGCAGGTGGCCTCCGGAAGCAGATGAACAAGGTCTTCCCGAGCCACTGGTCGTTCATGCTCGGCGAGATCGCCCTCTACTCGTTCATCATCCTGCTGCTGTCAGGTGTCTACCTGACACTGTTCTTCGACCCCTCGCTGTCGAAGGTCGTTTACGAGGGTGCGTACGCGCCCCTCAACGGCGTCGAGATGTCCCGCGCCTACGAGACGGCCCTGAACATCTCCTTCGAGGTCCGCGGAGGACTCTTCATCCGTCAGGTGCACCACTGGGCGGCACTCCTGTTCGCTGTGTCGATCATGGTCCACATGATGCGCATCTTCTTCACGGGTGCGTTCCGTAAGCCCCGTGAGGCGAACTGGATCATCGGCTGCGTCCTGCTGCTGTTGTCCATCGCCGAGGGCTTCATGGGCTACTCCCTGCCTGACGACCTGCTCTCGGGTGTCGGCCTCCGCATCATGTCGGCGATCATCATCGGTCTGCCCATCATCGGCACCTGGCTCCACTGGATCATGTTCGCCGGCGACTTCCCGGGTGACATCATCATCCCGCGTCTGTACATCGCCCACGTCCTGCTGATCCCCGCGATCCTGCTCGCGCTCATCGCGGCTCACCTGGCGCTGGTGTGGTACCAGAAGCACACGCAGTTCCCCGGACCGGGCCGTACCGAACGCAACGTCGTCGGTGCCCGCGTGATCCCGGTGTTCGCCGTGCACTCCTCGGCATTCGGCCTGATCACCTTCGGTTTCGTCGCACTGCTGGCCGGCATGTTCCAGATCAACGCCATCTGGAACCTAGGCCCGTACAATCCCTCACAGGTCTCCGCGGGTTCGCAGCCTGACATCTACATGCTGTGGACTGACGGTGCTGCCCGAATCATGCCCGCATGGGAGCTGTACCTCGGTAGTTACACCATTCCTGCAGTGGTGTGGGTCGCGATCCTGCTGGGCATCCTGGTGATGCTGCTCTTCGCCTACCCCTGGATCGAACAGCGGTTCACGAAGGACACAGCGCACCACAACCTGCTGCAGCGTCCGCGCGACGTCCCGGTCCGTACCTCGCTGGGGGTCATGGCCCTGGTCGCCTACGCGATCCTGACGATTTCGGGTGGTAACGACCACGTGGCGGTGTTCTTCCACATCTCGTTGAACGCTATGACGTGGATCGGCCGAATCGGCTTCATCATGCTGCCTCCGATCGCCTACTTCGTCACCTACCGGATCTGCCTGGGTCTCCAGCGGTCGGACCGTGAGGTGCTGGAACACGGTATCGAGACCGGCACGATCAAGCAGCTCCCGTCCGGCGGGTTCATCGAGGTGCACCAGCCCCTCGGCCCGGTCGACGAGCACGGGCACCCGATCCCGCTCGACTACGCGGGTGCTCAGGTTCCCAGGCGGCTCAACCAGTTGGGCTTCGCCGGACAGCCTGGTCGTGGTTCACTGTTCTCCCCGGACCCGGAGGACATTGTGTCCCAGGTCGAGAAGATCGAGGAAGCCAACGAGCACGAGCACAAGGAGATGCTGTTGCGTCTCCAGGAGGAGAACCGTCGTAAGCTCGGCGACGAGGGACACGAGAATCCCTGATCGCTCCCCGGAGCGACGTTGACACCCCGTCCCGCCCCGCATCTGATGCGGCGGTGGGACGGGGTGTTTTCTCGGAGGTGTCTCCCCGCGTCCTGAGACCTTGTTGTGGGGCAACGGTGGCCGGGTGGCGCCGAAGCGGTGCGGCATCGGCCTCTTCTACAACGCCGTCGGACCCGTACTCCCGTCAAGGACCTGTGACTGAGAGTGGACGGTGACCGGTCAACGGGAGATCCGGTGCAGGTAGGTCAGTAGTTCCGCGGTGGCGAGTACATCGTCCACGGCGCGGTGTGACGGTCTGTGGTGGAGACTGAGAGCATCCGCCAGTGTCGAGAGCCTGTAGCGCCCGACCAGTTCACGTGGGATGAGTGCCCGCGCCGTACGTGCCGTACAGATCGTGTCAGCCGACTCTACCGGGCTTGTCGCGCCGTGCCGCCGGTACTCGGCGGATACAAAGGCGATGTCGAAGGCGACATTGTGGCCGACGACCGTCCTGCCGTCGGTGATCGAGGCGACCGCGTCGAGGACGTCACCGAACCCGGGCTTGCCCACCAGGTCGCGCCCAGTGATTCCGGTCAGCCGGGAGATCTCGTCGGGGAGCGGTTGTCCGGGGTCGACAAGGGTGTGGAACTCCTCGGCGGGGCTCCCGTTACGGAGACGCAGCGCGGCGATCTCGATGATTCTCCCCTCGGTGGGATCGAGGCCTGTGGTTTCGCAGTCGATGATGATGCAGTCGGCCAGTGCGGCATCGAGGCTACGACGGAGAGTGCTTGTCACAGTTACGCAGTCTACGGGGAGGCCCGGACACGGAGCGCGCAACCGGACGACTAGAGCGGCGGACAGTGTGGCGCATGTGGTTGATGAGGTGCTGAACCGTCACGGGAGCGCGAATGTGATGAGTATCACATCATGGTTTTTCGGCGTGGTCCGGAATTTATGAGGAGCGTGCGGTCGACGGTGTCGTCGCACGTGTTCCTGCAGGTGAGCGTCCTGCGTGCGTCCGAGGGGCGGTGCCGGGGACATTGAGTCAAGCTTTGGTCGCGATTCGGTAACGGTTAAATAACGAAGCGCTCACGGCGCGGTCACGGTCCGATGGTTGGACAAGGTCTGCCACGTTTCGTAATCTTCTCGTGACCTTAAGGGGAGCGACGTGACGTTCCCGGCTCCCCGACAGCAATCAGGAAAGGCAACATCCCTCATGGGCAAGCACCGTATGAAGAAGGACCACTCCCGCCGCAACGCAGTCGCCGTTGCTGCAGTGGGTATGGGCGCCGTCATCGCCCTGCCTGCCACCGCTCAGGCAGTCACCGTCGAGGTTCCGAACACCGACATCAGCGTCGATGTTCCGAACGAGGCCGTGGACTTCGCCAAGCAGCACGTGGACGTGGACCCCTTCCTCGCGGCGGCCGATCAGGTCTCCGCGCCCTCCCTGGGTGGAAGCGACGCCGTTTCCGCCCCGAACAGTGTCGGTCAGAAGATCGCCGACGCCGCAATGTCCAAGCAGGGCGCTCCCTACTCCTGGGGCGCCGCCGGTCCGAACGCTTTCGACTGCTCCGGTCTGACCAGCTGGGCACACCAGCAGGTCGGTAAGTCGATCCCGCGGACCTCCGGAGAGCAGGCGGCATCGGGCACCCCGGTCTCGCTCGACGCTCTCCAGCCCGGCGATGTCGTCTCCTACTACTCCGGCGCATCCCACGTGGCGATCTACATCGGCGACGGTAAGGTCGTCCAGGCACTCAACGAGGGCTCCCCGGTTCAGGTCAACGACCTCAACTACATGCCCGTCAACAACGCGGTCCGGTTCTAGGACGTCAGACCGTGTCTTGTCGCCCCGGTGAGGCGGTACCCGCAGTGGTACCCCCTCTCGGGGCGCGTCGTGTGTCTGAGTACAGCTCCCGGGCACAGTTGTGGCAGTATATCGACGTTGTATAGAGAGACAAGCGAAGAGGTTTCAGAGACAGTGAGCATGATCCGCCCGTCCGGGCACCGTAGTTCCACACGCGGCACACCGACCCGTCTCGTCGTCGGCATCGGCACGGCGGTCGCGCTCACTGTGGCATCGACCTCCGTCGTCGCAGCGGATCCCGCCGCGCCGGCCCCTGCAGACGCCGTTGACACCTCACCCCTCCCGGATGACGCAGACGGGCTTCTCGAGCGTCTCGCCGAGGTCTCGCGCCAGGCGCAGGAAGCCAGCGACGAGGTGCAGGAGAACTCCCGTGCGCTCGACGACACCCGTGCACAGCTCGACCGCGCAAACCGCGCGGCCAAGTACTACTCGGCGGAGTCCCAGCGGGCCAGGGCCGATGTTGAAGCGAACCGCGGGCCGGTCACGGAGCTCTCGCAGTCTCTCTACCGTGGTGCCGTCATCGACCCCGTCTCAGCGATGGCCGGTTCGGCGAACCCACAGGACGCGATTGACCGGCGTGCCTTCGCGAGCGCCTTGAACGCCGATCGCACCAACACCCTCTCCACCTTCCAGGACGGTCTGAAGAAGGCCGCTGACCTGGAATCCAAGGCGAACCGCTCCAAGGCCTCCGCAGACTTCCAGCTCAACCAGCTTGAGATCCGCCAGGGGCAGCTCGACGAGCGGACCCGTGACCTCGACGGGCTGAAGAAGGACATCTCCACCGCGGTGGACGGCCTCAGCCCGGACCAGAAGCAGCGCTGGGTGGACCGCAACGGGCCCATCGACGTCGACGTCGAGGAGTTCCTGGGCAAGGTCGCAGGCGCAGCCGGGGATGCGGTCAGCAACGCAGGAGGTGCCGTGGGCGCCGCGATGGGCAAGTTGGGCTCGCCCTACTCCTGGGGCGCCACCGGCCCCGATTCCTTCGACTGCTCCGGCCTGATGTTCTGGGCCTACCAGCAGATCGGAAAGTCGGTTCCGCGCACCTCTTCGGCGCAGGTGGCCGGCGGGACCTCGGTCTCCCGCGGCGAACTTCAGCCGGGCGACATCGTCGGGTTCTACCCGGGCGTCACCCATGTAGGCATGTACATCGGCGACGGCAAGATCGTCCACGCCTCCGACTACGGCATCCCGGTCCAGGTCGTGAGCGTCGACAGCATGCCCTTCGCCGGCGCCGCCCGCTACTGACCGGTCGCCGGACGCTTCCGTCGTGGACTCCCGCGTACTCCTCGTCACCAATGACTTCCCTCCGACCGTCGGCGGGATCCAGAGTTATCTGCGTGATTACTGCGCGGAGCTGGAACGGCGGCAACCCGGCCGGTTGACCGTCTTCGCATCCACCCAGGATGCGTCAGCAGCGGCCTCCTATGACGCACAACTGCCGTTCGATGTCGTGCGGTGGCCACGCTCGGTGATGCTGCCGACGCCGGCGACGGCGCGCCGCATGGCCGGAGTGATCAGGGAGCGGGGGATCGGCACCGTGTGGTTCGGGTCGTCAACTCCGTTGGCGCTGATGGGTGGATGTGCACGGCGGGCCGGGGCCCGTCGCGTCGTCGCGTCCACCCACGGCCACGAAGTGGGGTGGTCGATGGTCCCCGGGGGCCGCGGTGTCCTCCGGATGATCGGTCGCAGGACCGACTGCCTGACCTACGTGTCCCGTTACGCGCGAAACAGGTTCGCGTCCGCCTTCGGGCCCGATGTGGCGTGGGAACCGATGCCCGGCGGTGTGGACACCTCGGTGTTCCGTCCCGACCCCGAGGGGCGTGGACGGGTCCGCCGGCGCCTGGGGATCGACGACCGGCGTGTCATCGTCTGCGTGTCGCGTGTCGTGCCGAGGAAAGGCCAGGACACTCTGGTCGAGGCGATGCCGGATGTCTTGGCGCAGGTGCCTGACGCCCACCTGCTGATCGTCGGTCCCGGCGACTACGCGGAGAAGCTGGCCTCCCGCGCAGCCGGGCTCGGCCTGTCTGACCGTGTGACCGTCACGGGTCCCGTCGACTACGGGGAACTCGTCGCCCACTACTGTGCCGGGGACGTTTTCGCCATGCCCGTCCGCACACAGGGCGGTGGGTTCAGCGTGGAGGGGCTGGGGATCGTGTTCCTGGAGTCCCAGGCATGCGGGGTCCCCACCATCGCAGGGTCCGGTGGCGGCGCCCCGGAGACGGTGCAGGACGGGGTCACCGGCGATGTCGTGGACGGAGGCGACGTCGGGGCGGTCGCGGCGTCTGTGTCAGCGTTGCTCACGGACGCTGAGCGTGCCCGCCGGTATGCCGCGGCCGGCCAGTCGTACGTCCGGGACGCATGGAACTGGGACGTCCTCGGCGCGCAGCTCGTCTCGGTGCTCGACGGTGACGCGGGCCGTCCCGGCCGCCACAGTTGGAACTGGCGGGTGTGACCGATAGCCTGGACAGGTTGTGCCGGGACGCCGGTGCGCGACGTACAGGAGGACAAGTGACGCAACTGACCATCGGCATCGATATCGGGGGGACGAATCTCCGTGCCGCGGTGGTCGACCCGGCTGGGCACGTGCTCGACATCGAGCAGCTACCCACCCCGTCCACGGTCGACTCCCTCGAGACCGCGATAGCGCACGCGGTCGGGACCCTCCGCCGGCGTCACACCGTCGGTGCCGTCGGGCTCGCTGTGGCCGGATTCATCACCGCCGACCAGGAGCGGGTCCGCTTCGCCCCGCACCTGCCGTGGCGTGACCGTGACGTGCGCGAGCGACTGTCCCGGCGGCTCGGTCTGCCCGTCATCCTGGAACACGACGCCAATGCGGCGGCCTGGGGAGAGCAGATCCTGGGCCCGGGACGGGATGCTGCGACATGGGTCCTCTTCGCCGTCGGGACAGGCATCGGAGGTGCGCTGGTCCATGAGGGCGCCCTCTACCGTGGAGCCTACGGAACCGCACCCGAGTTCGGGCATCTGACCGTCGTTCCAGGAGGGCGTGCGTGCCCGTGCGGAAAGCGGGGGTGTCTGGAACGCTACTGTTCCGGCAGCGCACTGGAGACCACTGCGCTGGAGTACATCGCCACCGGGCGCCACCCGGACAGTATGCTCGCCGGAATTTTCCACTCTCGTCCGGAGGAGATCACGGGACGGAGCGTCGTCCGGCTCGCCAGGGACGGCGATCCACTGGCGAAGGAGGTCATCGACGACTTCGCCCTGTGGCTCGGCCGTGGTCTCTCCGCCGTGCAGGAGATCCTCGATCCCGAACTGATCGTCCTGGGTGGGGGCGTCTCCGCCGACGCGGACCTGTACCTGCCAGGAGCCAGGGCCGAGATGGAGGCGTCGGTGGTCGGCGCCGGTTTCCGTCCGCTCGCCCGCGTGGAAGCGGCCTCCCTGGGTTCCGAGGCAGGTATGATCGGCGTGGCGCTTCTTGCCGGGCAGACTCAGCTGAGTCCGTCCTCGACCGGCTTGTGAAAGGGATAGATCAGTGCAGAACCGCACCTACTGGTGGTTGAAGAATGTGGTCATCGGACCGTGGCTGTGGCTCTACAACCGGCCATTCGCCCGTGGCCTGGACAGGATCCCCTCCGAGGGGCCGGTGATCCTGGCTTCGAACCACCTGGCGGTGATGGACTCGCTGTACTTCCCGTTGCTCTCGAAACGCCAGCTGACGTTCCTGGCGAAGAAGGAGTACTTCACCACCCCGGGATTCGCCGGCGGTATCCAGAAGTGGTTCTTCTCCTCGGTGGGCCAGGTCCCCATCGACCGGAAGGACAAGGACTCCCAGGACGCGGCCCTGGAGACGGCACTGCGGGTGCTGGAGAAGGGCGACCCGCTGGGAATGTACCCCGAGGGCACCCGCTCGCCGGACGGCCGCCTGTACCGCGGGAAGACCGGGATGGCCAGGATTGCCCTCGCCTCCGGCGCGACGGTGTACCCGGTGGCGATGATCGACTCCGAGAAGGCGAATGTCGCAGGCTCCTGGATGTTGCGGCCCCACCGGGTCGGTGTCGTCGTCGGTGACCCGATCGACCCTGCGGACTTCGCTGACCACGGGGACGACGACTACGCCCGTGCACGGGCCCTGACCGACTACACGATGGAGAGGCTCGCGGAACTGTCGGGGCAGGAGTACGTCGACAGCGTCTACGCCGCGGACGCAAGGAGTCACTCACTGCTGGGAAGGGGTACCCGGAGGGGACTGAACCGGGGACGGGCCGGGTGCTGGGGACGAAGCCCCGTCCCCGTTTCCTCCACCACCGCCTCTGACACCGTGGCCTCCGCCCGGGCGCAGTGCCCGTGGACGGACACCGGCGACTCCGAGCCAGACGACGGCGACCAGAACATACTCGGATCCGAGTACCTTCATCCACCATGCCCAGTCGAGCTCGGCATCGTGCGCCGACGGGAGGTACACGTGCACCGGGAATGCCGTGGCGCTCAGCGCGAGCAGGAGTGCAAGGACCGTGAGGGGGATGGCGGCGCTGCGGGTGTGCCGGCGCGTCCAGAGCGACGCGCCGACGACCAGCAGCATCGGCATGACCCACACCCAGTGATGCGCCCAGGAGACGGGGGAGACCAGCAGCGCCAGCAGTGCGTTGGTGCACACGGCGGCGGTCATCGCACCGACGGCAATGAGACGCAGCATGACCAGGGCCACGATGATGACGGTTACCACGGCGAGGACGTACCACAGGGTCGTCTGGAGCGGGTCACCGGTGAAACGGGCCAGGAATCCGCGCAGCGACTGATTGGCGGAGTAGGCGAGCCCGCCGATGCGGGAGGGGTCGCTGATGGTCTCCGTCCAGTACTGCCGGGAGTCGGTCGGCAGGATCAGCCAGGCGACGGCGGTGACCGCGATGCCGGAGACCACGCTGGTGACCGCAGGACCCCACTGCCGACGCAGCAGGAAGTATAGGCCGAATACCGCGGGGGTGAGTTTGAGCGCCGCCGCGAATCCGATGAGCATGCCCCGCGGCCAGGGGGTCCGGGGGAGAAGCAGGTCCGCGGCGACCATGAGCATCAGCAGGACGTTGATCTGGCCGAACTCCAGTGTGTGGGTGACGGGCCAGAGCCATACTGCGACGGGGAGCGCCGCGAGTGCGGTGAGGACGAGTTGACGCCTGGTGGGGGTCGGCCGTGTGCGGCCCACCTGCTCCGCGGCAAGTGCTCCGACGACGATCATCACGGTCATGGCCAGTCCGACGATGCTCAGGACGGTGAATGCGAGATAGCCCAGTGTCCCCGGTACCAGTGCCAGGGGAGCGAAGACGAGCGCGGACAACGGAGGGTAGGTGAAAGGCAGGGTGATGCCCTGTGCCTGAAAACTCTGGTTGTAGAGGGAGGCCCCGTCGAGGGCGGCACGGCCTCCTCCGCGGTAGATGTCGTAGTCGAAGTGGTAGGTGAAGGTGTTGTCGCTGAGGACGAACCGGAGAATACCGATGACGGTCACCGTGAGGACGACGCCGATGTACCAGCGGGTGGCGGTACGTCGGCGTCGTGACGGAGTGCTGCGTTTTTCCACAGTGGTTGACTCTATATCAGGGCACACTCAATTGATTCTTCCGCACTGATCGGGCACCCTGGAGTTTCGTGTCAGACACTTCCAGAACCCCGGCCGTCGACACCCGCGACACCCGCGACCCTGTTTCGCCTCGTGCAGCGGGTAGCTCAGCGAGCGGTGCGGCGAACCGCCTCCTGTGGGCGGACTGTGCCAAGGGGTTGTCGATCATCGGTGTCTGTTACATGCATGTGGTCACCGGGGTCCCGGGCGGGACATCGACTGCGTGGAACTGGTTCAACGAATTCATGGACCCGATCCGGATGCCGTTGTTCTTCGTGATCTCGGGACTGTTCGCCCACCGTGTGATCGAGAGGACGCTGGGGGACCTGTGGTACCGCAGGCTCTGGTTCCTGCTGGTGCCCTACCTGGTCTTCACCCCTGTACAGGCGGCGATCCGGCTCAACATGGCCGATGACCTGAGCTGGGCCAGTCTCGCGCGGGCCATCCTGCTGGGGGACCCGGGGATCTGGTTCCTCTACGTCCTGATGATCTTCAACATCCTCGCCTGCGTGCTCCGGCGTGTGCCGCCCGTCGGGGCCGTCGCGTTGTCGTTCCTCCCGGCGCTGGTGGTCGCAGCTGTGGGGTGGACGGCGTACCCGGAGATCACGCACATCACCCAGTACGCCCCGGCCTTCTTCCTGGGTCTGCACTTCCGGCACCTCTTCTTCAGGATCGCCGCCCACGCGGGGAATCTGGCGGTGATTGCTGCGTCCGTCGTCGTTTTCGCCGGTTGGGAGTGGGTCTACTCCCTGGCCGCCGACTACGTGCGCCCGGACGGCTGGTCCACCGGCGAGGCGTCGGTCATGAGCCTGCTGGCCCTGGTCCGCATCATCACCGCGGTGCCGGTGGGGATCCTCGTGGCGACGTGGATCTCGCGCACTCCCGGGTTGTCCACCGTCATCGCGGCGATCGGGCGCAACACGCTGCCGATCTACGTCTCCCACCACGCGGCCCTGCATATCGTCACCAACCGTGTCGTCCCTGCCCTGATCGACTCTGATCCGGTGGTCTGGGGCTTCCTGGGGGGCATGAACGCGATGATCATCACCGGTCTGTTGACCTGTGTGGTGACCGGTTTCGTCTTCTACCTCGTGGGGAGGACGCCGGTGCTCAAGTGGGTTCTGCACCCGCCGGCACTGCCGCGCCGTACTAAGACGGGGGACCGTGAAGACAACCGGGTGAGCGTCCGGGTCTAGACTTACGTGCCGTGCGATATTTCTACGACACCGAGTTCATCGAGGACGGCACCACCATCGACCTGGTGTCGATCGGTGTGGTGGCCGAGGACGGCCGGGAGTTCTACGCCGTCTCGACCGAGTTCAAGGAGCGCAAGGCCGGCGACTGGGTGCGCCGCAACGTCCTGCCGTTGCTGCCTCCCCGTACCGACCCGGCGTGGATGTCCAGGGCTGAGATCCGTTCCCGGTTGTTCGCTTTCCTGGTGCCCGGCCACCGGCAGGGTGACTGGTTGCCCGCGTCCCGACGCCCGGAGCTCTGGGCATGGGTCGGCGCCTACGACCATGTGGCTCTCGCACAACTGTGGGGTGACATGACGCAGCTTCCCCAGGAGCTTCCCCGGTTCACCCGGGAGCTCAAGCAGCTCTGGGAGTCGGCGGGGCGTCCCGAACTGCCGGATCCGCCGACCCGGGCACATGATGCTCTCGAGGATGCGCGTGCCAATGTGGTGAAGTTCCGCCTGTCAAGATAGGGCAGTTCACCATTCGGGCACGGCGTCTCGTAAGATGACGCGCATGGGTTGGACAATTGACGCACCTCTCGAAGAGCTTCCTGATCTGCCGCCGCTGCCCGGCGACCTCGAACGGGTCTTTCAGGACACCATCGCACGCGACGCGAAGCAGCAGCCGTCGTGGGATCAGGGCCATGCCGACCGCGTGCGCAAGATCCTGGAGTCCGTGCCTCCGATTGTCGTGGCACCGGAGATCCGGCGCCTGAAGACGCAGCTCGCCGAGGTTGCGCGCGGCAAGGCGTTCCTGCTGCAGGGAGGGGACTGCGCGGAGACTTTCGAGTCCAACACCGAGCCGCACATCCGCGGCAACGTCAAGACCCTCCTGCAGATGGCCGTGGTGCTGACCTACGGCGCCTCCACCCCGGTGGTGAAGATGGCGCGCATCGCCGGTCAGTACTCCAAGCCGCGGTCCGCGGACCGCGATTCCAACGGACTGCTGAACTACCGTGGCGACCTCGTCAACGGTATCGGTGCCACCGAAGAGGAACGGCGCCACGACCCGTCCCGCATGGTGCGTGCCTACGCCAACTCGGGTGCCGCGATGAACCTCGTGCGGGCACTGACCAGCTCGGGCACCGCCGACCTGGCCAAGCTGCACGAATGGAACCGTGAATTCGTCGCCAACTCCCGCGCCGGCGCCCGTTACGAGGCGCTGGCAGGTGAGATCGAGCGTGGTCTGGAGTTCATGAGCGCCTGCGGGGTGTCCGACTCCACGCTGCAGACGGCCGACATCTACTGCTCACACGAAGCCCTGGTGCGTGACTACGAGCGTGCGATGCTCCGTCTGGCCCACGGGGAGGACGGCGAGGACGTGCTGTACAACCTCTCCGCCCACCAGATCTGGATCGGTGAGCGCACACGCGGTCTCGACGACTTCCACATCGCCTTCGCCGCGATGGTGGGCAACCCGGTCGGTGTGAAGATCGGACCGACGACCACTCCGGAGGAGGCGGTCGCCTACGTCCAGAAGCTCGATCCCCGGAATGAACCGGGCACGCTGACCCTGATCACACGCATGGGCTACGACAAGATCCGGGACGTCCTGCCTCCGATCGTCGAGGCTGTTGAAGCGACCGGACACAAGGTCATCTGGCAGTGCGATCCGATGCACGGAAACACCTACACCTCGTCCAACGGCTACAAGACCCGCGACTTCGACCGCATCATCGATGAGGTCCAGGGGTTCTTCGAGGTGCACCGGGCCGCCGGTTCCCACCCCGGTGGGGTCCACATCGAGTTCACCGGTGAGGACGTCACCGAGGTGGTCGGTGGAGCGCAGGACATCACCGACCTGGATCTCCCGTCACGGTACGCGACTGTGGTGGATCCCCGCCTGAACACCCAGCAGGCCCTCGAGTTGTCCTTCCTCGTGGCGGAGATGCTGCGTAAGTAAGATCCCCGCCGGGCCGGACCGGCAGTCTACAGGGTCCGGACCGTGACCGTGTCGCCGACGGCGGCGCGTGAGGTCGGCCCCGGAGACTGGGTGATCACACGCCCGTCCTCCCGCCCGTCGACCGTGACCTTCAGGCCCTCGTCTTCGAGGGCTTTTGTCGCGCTGTCCACTGACCGTCCGATGACGAAGGGCACCCGGACCATGGTCGATTCCCGCAGCGTGACCGTCGTCGACTCCGAGGGGTCGACACGGGTTCCTGCTGAAGGTTCCTGGTCGGCGATGTCACCGCGGGAGACGGAGGCGTCTGACACCCCGTCGCCGGTACCGGGGGACAGGCCGAGGTCGCGCAGTTCCGCGGCAGCCTCGTCGGCACTCATACCCTCCAGGTCCGGCACGGTGATCGCATTGGAGAGGATCAGGGTGACCGGGGAGGAACCGGGAATCTCGCTTCCGGCGTCGACGTCGGTACCGATGGCGTCCCCACCGTCGACGTCCTTGTCGAACCGGCGTTCGACGTCACCGACCTCCAGACCTGCGGACTCGATCGCCCGACGCGCCTGACGCTCGGACATGCCGGAGACGTCCGGCACTTTCACCGGCTTCGCGCCTTTACTGACCTTGACGGTGACCTCGGTCCCGGTGTCCACCGCCTGTCCTGCCCTGGGGGTAACCTCGGCGACGATACCCGACCTGACGTCGTCGGAGTACACAGATTCCCCGACGGTCCAGGTTAACGTCCTGTCGGACAACTTCGCCTGGTAGGCGGAGAGGTTGTCGGTCGCTCCCGGGGTAGGGACGGTGGGACGGCCCTGGGAGACGAGGACCGCGACGTCATCGCCGCGCAACGCCCGTTCGCCCGCGTCGGGGTCCGTTCCGGTCACGGTCTCCTCCGGCTCATCATCGGAGTAGACCTCGCTGACGGTGGCGGTGAACCCGGCCGCCTCGACCGCCGCACGGGCGCCCGAGACATCCTGACCGAGGACCTGGGGGATTTCACCGTACCGGCCGGACGTCACCCACCAACCCGCGACGGCGACCCCGATCACGAGGATGACGAGCAGGACACCCCAGATCAGCGTGGCTGCGCTGCCGCGGTTGGTCAACGGCCGGGAGCGGGGAGGCGTGTATTCCTGAACCTCGGACTGGTCGTCACCGGGTTGCTGAGGTCCGGGGGGATAGTCCGGGTCAGGGGTGGGTGAGACCTGGGGAACGAGGTTGGTTTCGGCGGTGTGTGCCGCCGGGAGGTCATCGCGGGTCTTGGTGGTCCCGGTGGCGAACATGCTGGTGGCCATGGCGTCGTCGTCCCAACTCAACCGGTCCGAGACGACAGACCCCTCCAGCGCGCGGTGGACGGCGCTGGCCGTGGGCGCGGGGACCTGGAAGTCGGGAAGGCCGAGATCGCGGCGGGTGTCCCGGACAGCGGCCAGGAAGGCGCCCCCGTCGACGAAACGTTCGGCGGGGTTCTGGCGTGTGGCCCGAAGGACCAGGTCATCGAGCTCTGGCGGGACGCCTGCGATGAGACCCGACGGTGGGGGAACCTCGTTGTCGAGTCGCATCAACGCGGTCTCTTCGGGTGAGGAGCCCCGGAACGGGGTCCGTCCGGTGAGGAGTTCGAACAGCAGGATGCCGGCGGAGTAGACGTCGCCCTCCGGGCCCACATGTCCGCCCCGGACCTGTTCGGGGGAGAGGTAGGCGGCGGTGCCGATCACCGGCCCCCCGGACGAGACGTCACGACGGGAGGCACGGACCAGCCCGAAGTCGGCGAGTTTGACCTGGTGGTCGTCCCGGATGAGGACGTTGTCCGGTTTCACGTCCCGGTGGACCATCCCCTCGTGGTGTGCCAGGGCGAGAGCCTCGAGGACCGGACCCATCACCGCCAGTGCCGCGTGCGGTGGCATGGGACCGCGTTCGCGAAGGAGCTCGCGCAGCGTACCTCCAGGCACCAGCTCCATGACCAGGAACACATGGTCCCCGTCCGGACGGTGGTCAACCCCCTGGTCGAAGACGTTGACCAGGCACGGGTGGTTCAGGCGGGCCACGGCCCGCGCCTCGCGTTCAAACCGCGCACGGAACGCGGGCTCCCGGGCGAAACCCGGGTCGAGGACCTTGGCGGCGAGGTCGCGGTCCAGTCTGGTGTCGACGCAGTGGTAGACCACCGACATTCCTCCGCGGGCGATCGTCTCGCCGATGCGGTACCGGTTGTCCAACAGGTCCCCCGGTCGCAGCTGGGATTCCATGATGTTCGACCCGCCTCCTTTCATTTACGGCTACCGGGGAAGTATACGGGGCAGTCCGGGAAAGTCGGGAGGACGGGATAGGGTGGATGCCGTGAGTACGAATAACAACAGCGACAATCCTGACGTCACCTCCGGGTCCGACCGTGCCGACGAGGGGGCGGTGGCGGGACGTGAGCTCACGTCCGCCGTGTCGGGACTCCCGGCTGGTGAACGGGTCCTCAACGTCCCTGAAACCGCAGAACTGCTCGGTGTCCTGGTGACCCGGGTCATGGATGACCTCAACAGTCACCGTCTGGTGGCGGTGCAGGTGGACGGCGTCCGGCAGATTCCGGCGCGGTTCTTCACCGACGCCGGTGACATCAACCGGTTCCTGCCCGGTCTCATCGCCCTGTTGGCGGACGGGGGTTACTCGGACGAGGAGATCCTGGAGTTCCTGTTCACCGAGGACGGGTCACTGCCGGGGCGTCCTGTCGACGCTCTCCACGGGCACCTCGCCAGGGAGGTCATGCGTCGTGCCCAGGCGATGGCCATCGGCTGAGTCCCTGAGACAGGTGGTGGCGGTCCACCACATCACGACTCCGATGACGATGAGCCACCACAGTGAGTAGAGGCGGTTGTTGCCGCCTCCGTCGAAGGTCATGGACATGACCATCGACAACCAGGCCACGACGATCACCGCACGGCGGTCACGGACCCAGACCCCGAAGAGCGCCAGCGGTGCCATGTAGTACCAGGGCAGGACGACGGCATTGAGGACGCAGGTCACCGCATAGGCGGCTGTCGCACCGACCATGGCGTCACGCGGCCCGCGCCGCCAGATGAGCCAGCAGACCACGAGCCCCAGCAGCATCAGCGCCATCGTGACCGGCCGCAGGACCGCGACGATCTCGTTGAAGTAGATCTCCTCGTTGACCAGGCTCAACGGCCGCACGAGGAAACCGGCCAGCAGGGACGCCAGGGAGAGGGGGTTGATGACCTTGGTGTTTCCGCTGATTTCGGCGACCCAACCCCAGGTCTGGCCGCTCGCCCAGGTGATCACGACGACGGACGCCAGCATCACCACGGCGGAACCGAGCCCACCGATCAGCATTGTCACCAGGCGGGCGGGGGTGAACTGACGGAGATCCCGGAGGATCTCCCGGAGGCGACGGCGGGGGGCATCCTCACCGGGGAGTGTGCCGGCGCGTCGTGCCACGAAGACCCAGACCAGGAACGGCAGTGCGAACAGGGCGGTCGCTTTCAGTGAGACACCGGCTCCGATCAGGGCCGATCCGTAGACCAGACCACGCACCGGTGCGGCTCGCAGGCCGAGGAGCAGTCCGGCGCAGACGAGGGCCATCATGGTGACCTCGTTGTGCATGCCGCCGATGAAATGGATGACAGCGAGGGGGTTGGCCACCCCGATCCATACCGCGAGGTGCGGCGAGGACCCGAGTTGCCGGGCCAGGCCGGCCACCGCCCAGGCGAGGACGGCGAAGCTGGCCAACGAGAGGATCTTGTAGACGATGATCCCCGCGGTGATGTTGTCCCCGGTGATCCGTGTGATACCTTCCCCGATCCACAGGTGGAGCGGGCCGTACGGCGTCGTCGTGTTCCGCCAGTCCCCGCTCACCTCGAAGAACATGCGGCCGGGATTGGCGGAGGCGCCGACATCGTAGGCGTTGAACCCGTCGCGGGCGAGGGTGCCCTGCATCAGGTAGGAGTAGATGTCACGGCTCATCAGCGGCCCGGCGAAGAACAACGGTGCGACCCAGGCGATGAGCGTCCGGGCTCCCAGCGCTTCCCCCAGGCGGACGATCCGTCCGCCGACCACGATCCAGGAGAGGATCATCAGCAGGATCGCCACCCACATGAATACGACGACGATCCCGTACAGGTGCCCGAACCCCAGGTTCGACCACCCCAGTTCCTGGAGGACCCCGCCGCGGTTGCGGGTCGCTCCCACCGAGTGGGAACACAACGCCAGCAGGACCGAACCGATCACTCCGAGCAGGACGGCGCGGCGACGCGGCATGTCGCGGACCCGGGCTCCGACGGTTCTCAGCACGGTTCAGCTCCTCCTCTCGGTGAGCTGCTCGGCGACGGTGATGAGCTCCTCGGTCACCGAGGCACCGAGTCCGCCGTGGCGGAGGGTGCCGATGGCACGGTCGGTGAGCGACCGGATACGTGCGGTGGTGTCGTCGGCGGCTCCGGAGTCCACGATGATCGCACGGAGGTCGTCCACCTCCGACTCAGACGTGACTGTGCCGATACCGGCACGCAGCCGGGCCGCGGCGGCCGGGTCGGTGGCGTCGGCGGCGCGCAGGGCGGTCGCGGCGAGGTACGTCCGTTTCCCGGAGCGGAGGTCGTCACCGGACGCCTTCCCGGTGACGACGGGGTCACCGAAGACCCCGAGATAGTCGTCCTCCAGCTGGAAGGCGATGCCGATGTCACGGCCCGCGGCGCGCAGCATCTGCACCGTCCGCTCGGGAGCGTCCACGAGGGCGGCACCGAGGTGCAGTGGCCGTTCCACGGTGTAGGCGGCGGTCTTGTAGGTGTTGACCTTCGCGGACGCCTCAGGATCTTCGGAACCGCTGGCCTCCACCGAGATGTCGAGCATCTGTCCGGCGATGACCTCCGTGCGCATCGCACGCCAGGGTGTCCGGGCGCGCAGCAGGGACTCGGCCGAGATTCCGGAGTCGGCGAGCATGTCGTCCGCCCAGGCGAAGGCGAGGTCGCCGACGAGGATGGCCTGACTGACCCCGTAGTCACCGGCATCACCGTGCCACTGGTCGCGGCGGTGGCGCGACTCGAAGGAACGGTGGACAGTGGGGCGTCCTCGGCGGGTGTCCGAGTGGTCGATGATGTCGTCGTGTATCAGCGCACACGCCTGGATGAACTCCAGGGAACTGACGGCGGCGATCAGGTTGTCTGCGTCGGTCGCGTGGTCGAGCCGTCCTCCACCGCCTTCCAGTGCGGCGCGGACACCGGCCCAGGCGAAGAGTGGACGGAGTCGTTTGCCACCGACGACGAACCCGCCGAGTTCGGTGATGCCCTGTGCGATGACGGGGTCGATGCCGTCGAACTCCGCGTGCCTGGCAGCCAGGAACTCCGCGAGGGTGTCGTCGACGACAGGGGGGACGTCGGTCAGCGGCGCGTCGACGTGCCAGGTCTTCGTCGGGGCGGCGTCGGCCATCGGTGGGTCCTCCGTAACTAGGTGGGGGAGCGCATTCGCGTCCGGTTCCACCCAATAGTAGGGACCGTGGTGGGGAAAGCAGACCTCGACCTGCCGGAGGCGGGGGAGGGTCTTCTAGGATGGGGCCCTATGGTCAATGAAACTCACCGCCCCGCCCCGGCGAGCCTGCAGGTCGCCGTCGCAGACACCCTCAAGTGGGGTACGCCTGGACGCGTCCCGTTTTCGGTGGAGTTCATGCCCCCGCGCAACGACGCTGCAGAGCAGCGTCTCTGGTCCGCAGCGGAGGCATTTCACGACCTCGGCGCCAGTTTCGTGTCGGTGACGTACGGTGCCGGGGGGTCGAGCAGGGAGCGCACGGAGCGGGTGGCGTCCCGGTTGGCGGTCAAACCGTTGACGACGTTGCTTCACCTCACCCTGGTCGACCACCGGGAGGAGGAGCTCCGCGACATTCTGCGCGAGTTCGCCTCACTGGGACTGACGAACCTGTTGGCCTTACGGGGCGACCCTCCGGGCGACCCGATGGGGGACTGGACGCCGGTCGACGGGGGGCTCAACTTCGCCCACGAGTTGATCGAGCTTGTACGGTCCATACCCGAATGCGCCGACTTCGACATCGGTATCGCGTCTTTCCCCGAAGGGCACTACCGCGCGGGGAGTCTGGAGGATGACACCCGTTATACGCTGCAGAAACTGCGGGCGGGGGCCAGCTACTCCATTACCCAGATGTTCTTCGACGTCGACCACTACCTCCGGTTGCGGGATCGGTTGGCGGCTGCGGACCCGGTGCATGGTGCGAAACCGATCATTCCCGGTCTGATGCCGATCACCTCGTTGAAGTCGGTACGTCGGCAGTTGGAGCTGTCCGGTGCCTCGTTGCCGAAGGAGCTCGATGATCTGCTGACCCGTGCCGCTGCCGGTGATGAGGTGAAGAACGCCGCGGGGATCCGTGAGGCAGGTATCGAGGTCACGTCGAGGATGGCGGAGCGACTCATCGCTGAGGGGGCACCCGACCTGCACTTCATGACGATGAACAACGTCCGCGCAACCCAGGAGGTGCTCCATAACCTGGGGATGGCGCCGGCATGGGGTCCTGAGCTGGGCCAGGACATGGTACGGTGACGCGCCCCGTCAGGTGCGGGTGAGAGCGAGGACCCCGAACGGCCGAGGGTCGGAGCCGAACCGGAATCCCCGCAGGACATCCCGGAAGCCGGTGTCACGGTAGAGGGACCATGCGGCATTGGCTTCGTCGGCGACTTCCGGGGTGGAGAGCAGGGAGACCGGTCGGTGGAGATGGGGAAGAAGCGTGGTGAGCATTCTCCGGCCGATTCCTCGTCCCTGGTAGTCGGGATGCACATGGACTTCGGAGATCTCGTCGTAGTCCGCGAGCAGGGCGTCGGCCTCCTCGGACGTGTGACCGGCGGAGATCAGCCCGCGGTGCACTTCCCTGTACCACCAGCTGGAGCAGTCACCCGGGAAACCGTAGGCCACCCCGACCGCACGGTGTGCTGAGCTTCCGGTGTCGGGTAGCGACCGGGACGGGTGGATCAGTGCGACCACACAGCTGAACCCTGGTTTCCGGGCATTGGCCAACCAGAGTTGTCGACGCTGGTGGAAGGTCTCCGGCGGGTACGACATCGCCCGCAGGTGGATGTCGACAAGCTGGTCAATGCGGCGGACATAGTCCTGCACCGGAAGGGTGCATACGCTGATCTGGTGGTCGTCGGTCACCTCTCCATTGTGGCAAACGGATCGGACGGGCTCGCACAAACGGCCAAACTCGAACATACGTTCTAAATGGTGCTGCGGCCCGCGTTCCGTGTCCGGTTGTCTTCGTACCGTGAGGGACATCAACACCGGTCAACGGACGGGACGGTTCGGGAAGGAGGCGGGCATGGCACAGGGAGCTGCCGGCAATGTTGCCAGGATGAACAGGTCGCACAAGGGTGGGGCCGTTCCGCCGGACACATTCGTGATCGAGGCGGAGCGACTGCTTGAGCTCAGTCGCACGGACCTCGTCCGTGAGGAACGGTTGACATGGGCGTACCGTGCCGCGCTGCGCGCAGCAGGTGCGGTCATCCAGTTCGCCAGGAAGAAGCGACGGAGACTGCCGCCGGGAAGTGCATGGGAAAAGGTGCGGGCACTCGCCGGAGATGAGGAGATGGAGACCTGGTGCCGGCGCTTCGCTCCGCATGCCCGCCTGGTCGCCCAGGTGGAGATGGGACTGGTTCCTGACCTGTCGGAAGCGCAGGTGACCGAGGTGTACCAGGATGCCTGCGACTTCCTCGATGTCGTCCGGGGTCGCGTCGGCTACCTGCCTGAGGTTGCGTGACGGTGGGAAGGCGGTCCTGGGGTAGGCTGAAAGACATCAGTACGGAACTTTTTCCACCCATCGTGCGTTGAGACGGTAGAGAAAGAACTTCCGGTAAATATCGACACCCGACACCTCAGGGGAGGACGATCGTGGCCCTTTCAGAACAGGAACGGCGCATGCTGCAGGAGATCGAGCAGGCGCTGATTGCCGACGACCCTAACCTTGCCAGGCAGGCCGCCGGAGACGGTCCGGCCGGCGGTGGCTTCAGCATTGGAATCCGCTCGGTCGCGGTGTTCCTCCTCGGCGTGTGTCTCCTCATCGCCGGCATCGCGTTGTCCCAGAACAGTCTCTGGTTTGTGGCCCTCGGCGTCGTCGGTTTCCTCGTGATGTTCGGCGGCGGGCTGCTGGCTTTCCGTGGGGGTGGCGCGTCGGGCTCCGGTGCTGGGAAATCAGGGCCGCCGTCCGGGAAGTCAGGCTCCGGGCCGAAGAGCGGTGGTGTCGCTGACCGTATGGAGGACAGCTTCCGGAAGCGGTTCGAATAGTTTACTGCGGGTTTCCGTAATCCCGCGCACCCCACGGGCGGGCTCCGATCAGTGATCGGGGCCCGCCCGTTTTGTCGTGTCCGGTTGACGACGACCCTCATGCCCCCGTGTGCCCCACAATGCCCCACTGTGCCGTCAGGAACCGCTCGAAGTCGGTCAACGGGGTCCGACGTGCCCAATATCCGCTGCTGTCGTGGAAAAAGACCCCACCTTCCCCCACTGTGCTGAAATTCTTATAATCACAGTTCAAAGCGGTAATCTTGCGGGCTATCCGCCACTACGACGGTGCGCAGTGCGATTTTTGTGGTCTTCTGTGACTCGTGGGCTAGTCACTGTGGTTGGAAGTGGGGTACTGTGGGGCGCACTGGGGCAGACTGGTCCCGGGACAACTTCACAGAGAACGCATACGGCAACAACGTCTCAGATGTCCGGATGACCGGGGAAGGGGGCCGACATGTTCTTCGGCACTTTCACCCCGAAGCTCGACGACAAGGGTCGGTTGACCTTGCCCGCCAAGTTCCGCGAGCAGTTGGCGGACGGGCTGGTCGTCGTCAACGGGCAGGACCACAGCCTCGCTGTCCACACCAGGGCGGAATTCCAGGTGCGCGCCGCGAAAGCAGCGGCGGCGTCACGGGCGAACCCGCAGGCGAGGGCATACGTCAGGAACCTGGCGGCGAGCGCCGATGAGCAGGAGCTCGACAAGCAGGGGAGGATAACCCTCTCCGCCGGGCACCGGAGTTACGCGGGCCTCAACAAGGACTGCGTCGTCATCGGTTCGGTCGACTTCATCGAGATCTGGGACGCGGCGGCCTGGGAGGCCTACCTGGAAGAGCATGAGTCCACTTTCGCCGACGGCGATGACGACTCTCTCACCGGGATCCTCTGACAGTCGTTGGTGACCGCCGTATGCCCCGCGACGCCGGTGGGACTGTGTGCCGGCCCTCATCTGCGCGGACGACCTTGATTTGATGTACTTCCCCGACATCAAACGGGCCCGTGCAGGTGAGGCCCCGTGTACAGTCCCGGCGGCGTTGTGATGACCACGTGAAGTGAACAGGACCGGACAACCGCCCCTGAAGAAAGGACCTCCTCGATGACCGTCGCCGATGACGACAAGAACGCACGCGTCTCTGGCGAGCACGGGCATGTCCCGGTCATGCGTGACCGTATGGTGGAACTCGTCGGTGAGGGGGTGGCCTCGTCCGGGGCACCGGAGACACCCGTGATCGTCGACGGGACCCTGGGGGCGGGGGGACACACCGAGGTGTTCCTTGAGAGCTTCCCCCAGGCGGTGGTCGTCGGCCTCGACCGCGATCCCGCCGCGCTGACCCAGGCACGGGAGCGACTGTCGCGTTTCGGCGACCGGTTTCTCGCTTACCGCACCAGGTTCGACGGACTCGGGGACGCACTGGACACGCTGGTGGACGACGGAAAACTTCCGGAGACCGTCCGGGAGGTCGGCGTCTCAGGCTACCTCTTCGATCTCGGTGTGTCGTCGATGCAGCTGGATCAGGCGGACCGCGGGTTCGCCTATGCACAGGACGCACCGCTGGACATGAGGATGGACCCGGATCTGCCGACCACGGCCGCCGACATCCTCAACAACTACGCACACGGGGACCTGGCGCGGATCCTGAAGACCTACGGAGATGAGCGCTTCGCAGGGAAAATCGCCTCCGCGGTCCTTCGTGAGCGCGAGTCGGAGCCGTTCACGACCTCAGGGCGCCTGGTTGAACTGCTCTACCGCACGATCCCGGCGGCGTCCCGGCGCACCGGGGGGCACCCTGCCAAGCGCACTTTCCAGGCCCTTCGGGTTGAGGTGAACGCAGAGTTGGATTCCCTGGCTGCAGTCATCCCCGAGGCGACGGCACGCCTCCATGTCGGAGGCGTCGCGGTTTTCATGAGTTACCAGTCCCTGGAGGACCGCATCGTCAAGAAGGCTCTCGCCGACCTGACGGTGGACCACACCCCGCCGGGACTACCTGTCGCCCTGCCCGACTACGCCCCGGATTTCGAGCTGGTCACCCGGGGTTCGGAGAAAGCCGCCGAGGCTGAGATCGAGCAGAACCCACGGGCGGCGCCCGTCCGGGTCAGGGCAGTCCGACGAATCCAGCAGACACACCGAGACGCACAGCGAGGAACCAGATGAGCACCGCCACCGCAGCCCGTCAGCGCACCCGCCAACGCACCAGCGTAACCGGGCACGACGACCACAGGTCCGCCGTCGTCACCCCGTCGCCCCGGCGTGAAGATCGCCGCCGTACCCACGCCAGCCCCGTCAGGCGGCGGGGCTCCAGGCAGCAGGTGACGGTCCGGGGGCGCCGGATCGCCGTCCCGTCCGCAGCTGAGCGTTCAGTGGTGCGGACCTGGGTGGTCCTGCTCGCGCTGTTCGTCGCCGGAGTCGCGTTCGCCATGTACCTCTCAGGAAAGACGACGGAGCAGTCCTTCCAGCTCTCCGAGGCGGAAGCGACGAGCACGACGTTGTCCAATGAGCTGGAGTCGTTGCACCGCGACGTGGAGGACGCGTCCTCCACCCAGCGTATTGCGGCCGAGGCGTCGCGACTGGGCATGGTCGTCCCCGGCCAGGCGGGCGTGCTTGACGTCAACGGCGACGACGTCAATGAACTCCGGGCCGCCGACCCTGAGGCGACCCGCCCGGTGACCGACATCAACGGCGAGGTCCGTGCCCAGCGCCCGACCAGTGACCCGGAGGCGACCGGGCAGGTTCCGGGACTCGCCCCGCAGGCCCTGGACAACGGTGGCGACGGGCGCGACAACCCGGGCGGTGACTCCGCGGCACCGGCCGGCGAGGGGCAGCGTGGTTCCGACTCGACCGGTGAACTTCCGTACTGACAGCACAGCCGACAAGACACGCCCCCGTCCAATGCCCCGGGTGTGGCACCCGTGCTAGGACAATGGACGGGATGAATCGACCGGGTTTCATGTCCGGTCGACAGGATCATGCTGTGAGCATCATGGAAGGGAGAGGTCACATTGGCCGAGGACAGGGACCGAAGGCAGTACGCCGGGCGTGACCCCCGACCTCAGCGACCCTCGCGTCCCTCGCGACCGTCGTCCCGGTCCACCAGGTCAGGAGTTCCCGGGAACTCCTGGCAGACCCTCGACATCGGTGCCGCCAGCTTCGGTAAACGCGGTGCGGCGGTGCTGATCATCGTCGTCGTCCTGGTCCTCGCGTTGCTGCTCAGACTGACCTGGGTACAGCTGATCAAGGGGCCGGAGTTGTCTGCGATGGCCAGTGAGCAGCGCACGGCGGTGATCACCGAACCCGCCCACCGGGGCAGCATCGTCGACCGCAACGGCCAGCGGCTCTCCTACACCATGGAGGCCCGCTCACTGTCGGTGCATCCTCATCTGCTCGAGTCCTTCATGGAGGACCGCCATGAGCTTGACCCCGAGGGCGTCTCCGCACCGGAAGAACGGATCGGGGAGATCGCCGAAGGCCTGCCGGAGCTGCTCAATGAATCCGACAGTCAGACCGATCCGGACGACGACAAGTCCGAGGCGGACGGGGTGAAGGCCGATGACATCCGGGACAAGCTCACGTCAGACTCGACCTACGAGGTCCTGGTCCGCGACGTCGACCCGGACGTCGCGGAGAAGGTCTCCGAGGAGTACCCCGAGATCACGGTGGAACGTCAGGACATCCGCCAGTACCCCAACGGTGCGGTGGCGCAGAACGTCATCGGCAAGATCAGCCGTGACAACGAGGGTCAGTTCGGTCTGGAACTCTCGCAGGATTCCCGGTTGCAGGGCACCAACGGCTCCCGCACCGTCGACGTCGGGGCCAACGGCCTCGCCATCCCCGGTTCGACGCGCGACCGGCACCCTGCCGTGGACGGCGACGCCTACGAGCTGACCCTCGACCTGGAGGCCCAGACCTACATTCAGCAGCTGGTGCAGCAGGCCAAGGACAAGTCAGGTGCCGAATCCGCCTCCGCGGTGGTGCTCGACGCGACGAGCGGCGAGGTGGTGTCGATGGCGACGTCCGACACGATCAATCCGCAGGGCGACATCGACAAGCAGCTCGAGGACGGCAAGGTCTTCGGTAACCGCGTCGTGCAGGACGCCTACGAACCCGGGTCAGTGGCGAAGGTGATGACCGCCGCGGCCGCCATCGAGGACGGCAAGACGACCCCGGACGAAGTGCTGCAGGTCCCGGGCAGTATCGACATGTCCGGTGTGACGGTCAAGGACGCGTGGGACCACGGAGTGGTGCCCTACACCACGACAGGCATCTTCGGTAAGTCCTCGAACGTCGGTACGTTGATGTTGGCCGACCGCGTGGGCGAGGAGAGTTTCTGGGACTATGTCCAGAAGTTCGGTATCGGTCAGGCCACGGATCTGGGTCTGCCCAGTGAGACCAGCGGATATGTCCCGGACCTGTCGCAGTGGTCCGGCGGTACCTTCGCCAACCTGCCGATCGGGCAGGGCATGTCGATGAGCCTGCTGCAGATGGCCAGTATCTACCAGGCGCTCGCCAACGACGGTGTGCGGGTGACGCCGAGCATCATCAAGTCGGTGACCGACGCCGCCGGCAACGACATTCCGCAGGACGAACCGGAGTCGGTGGAGGTGGTCTCCCCGGAGACGGCACGCACGGTGGTCGACATGTTCCGGGCCGTCAACCAGTCGGACCCGACGGGAGTCCAGCAGGGCACCGCCCCGACCGCGGGCATCGAGGGGTACCAGACCAGTGGAAAGACCGGTACCGCACAACAGATCGACCCTGAGACACGGGCGTACTCCAACTCCGACTACTGGATCACCTACGCAGGTATCGCCCCGGCAGACGACCCCCGGTTCGTCGTCGCCATCATGCTGGACGACCCCGAGCGTGGGACCGACGGAAGCGGCGGCCAGTCGGCCGCACCACTGTTCCGGGACATCACGTCCTGGTTGCTCGACCATTACAATGTGCCGCTCTCCCCGGAGGCCGCACCCCGACTGACGCTGGAGGCGCAGTGAGCGTGAAACCACCCACCCTGGCCGCACTCGCGGATCTGACCGGAGGGCGTCTCGTGGTGCTCGGCGAGTCAGGTGCCCGCGGTGGGGCAGGAAAACTCCCCGTGACGGATGCCGCGATCGACGCGCGTTCGGTCGCGGTCGGCGGCATGTTCATGGCGGTGCCGGGGACCCGGGCCCACGGGGCATCCTTCGCCGGCCAGTCGGCGGGCAGCTGCGTCCTCACCGACGAGGACGGGCTGACCGTACTCCGTACGGACGGTGTGCAGACCGTCGTGCTGGTGGTCGATGACTGCAGGGCATGGCTCGGACCGGTCGCCGCAGAGATCCACGGTCACCCGTCCCGGACGATGACCGTGATCGGCGTCACCGGTACCAGTGGGAAGACGACCACGTCGTACATGGTCGAGCGGATGCTGCTCGACGACCACAGTGTGGGCCTCATCGGGACCACCGGAACCAGGATCAACGGCCGTGCGGTCCCGACGTCGCTGACGACGCCGGAAGCGCCGACGCTGCAGGGGCTTTTCGCCCGGATGCGCGACGAGGGGGTCACCCACGTCGTGATGGAGGTGTCGTCCCATGCCCTGGTGATGGGCAGGGTGCGCGGGGTCGACTTCGACGTGGCCGGCTTCACCAACCTCAGCCAGGACCACCTGGACTTCCACCCGACGATGCGGGACTACTTCCAGGCGAAGTCGCTCCTCTTCACCGTGCCCCAGGATCCCGGCGGGGAGCTGCCGACCTCCGTGGTCTGCGTCGACGATGAATGGGGCAGGGAACTGGCGGAGACCGTGGAGAATGCCGCCACGGTGACGACCACCGGTGTGGCACCGGCGTCATGGTCGGTTGACTCGGTCGAGATCGGGACCGACGGTCTGCAGCACGTGACGGTGACGCATCCCGGAGGCCCGGACCTCCCCGAACCCACCTTCAGTTTCCCGCTCTCCCTGCCCGGCGTGTTCAATGTCGCGAACGCCGTCGTGGCCCTGGCATGTGTCCGGGCGGCCGGCATCGACGTGTCCACGGCAGCACCGAGGCTCGGCGACGTCCATGTCCCCGGCAGAATGCAGGCGGTGACCGTCGGTGAGGGTGACACCCGCTACCCCCGGGACTTCCTGGCGTTGGTGGACTACGCCCACAAACCCGGCGCTGTGGCTGCCGCGCTGACGACGCTCGCCGACCAGTTGGAACGCGCGGGACACGGGGGCCGCGTCGGCGTGGTGCTCGGAGCCGGAGGTAACCGGGACCACGAGAAGCGCCCCCTGATGGGGGCCGAGGCGGCGAAAGTCGCGGATCTGGTGATCGTCACCGACGACAACCCCCGCGACGAAGAACCCGGGGGCATCCGGGCTGAGGTCCTCGCCGGGGCCCGGGACATCGCGGACAGCAGGGGCACCGACCTCCGCGAGATCGGTGACAGGGCCGACGCGATCAGGGCCTCAGTCACCTGGGCCCGCCGGGGCGATATCGTCATAGTCGCCGGCAAAGGTCACGAGACCGGACAGATCGTCGGGGACACGGTCCTCGAGTTCGATGACGTGGCAGTACTCGCACAAGCACTCAGGGACCGACAGGACAGACAGGAACCGACACGATGATTGAGATGACAAGCGGCACCATTGCCGAGGTCACCGGAGGACACCTGGTCGACGGTGCCACGGCAGAAACTGTCGTGACCGGACCCGTCGAGTTCGATTCACGACGGATCACCCCCGGCAGCGTCTTCATGGCACTGCCGGGAGAGCGCGTCGACGGCCACGACTTCGTCCCGGGGGCACTGCGTGACGGTGCTGCGCTGGCCATGGTCGGACGCCCCGTCGGACAGCCGTCGTTGCTGTGTGAGGCCGCCGAGGATTCCACGGACCCGGACGCCGGCGCGGCCCAGCGCAACGCGGCCTATCTCGAGAATGACCCGGACGGTGTGGGCGAACGTGTGCTCACCGCGGTCGGACGCCTCGCCCGCTACAACACTGACACCCTGGTCGCCGAGGAAGGACTCACCGTCGTCGGCGTGACGGGATCGGCCGGGAAGACCTCGACCAAGGACCTCCTCGGTGCCGTCCTCACCCGTGCAGGCGAGACCGTGGCACCCCCCGGAAGCTTCAACAACGAGATCGGGCACCCGTACACCGCCCTGAAGGCCGGGCGCAGCACCAGGTTCCTCGTCGCCGAGATGTCGGCCCGCGGCCAGGGCCATATCGCCCACCTCGCCCGGATCGCACCGCCGCGGATCGGCGTCGTCCTGAACGTCGGCACTGCACACCTGGGTGAGTTCGGCTCCCGTGAGGCGATCGCGCGGGCGAAGGGCGAACTCGTCGAGTCCCTCCCGTCCGCGGCCGACGGCGGGTTGGCCGTACTCAACGCCGACGACGACCACGTTTCGGCGATGCGGACCCGGACCGATGCGCGGATCATCCGTTTCTCGATGTCGGAGGAGGGGCGTTCCGCGGCGGACCACGCGGACTACTACGCCTCGGACATCACGCTGGACGAGGTCGCCCGTGCGTCGTTCACGTTGCACCACCCCTACGGGGATCCGGTGCAGGTCACACTCGGCGTGTTCGGGGCACACCAGGTGTCCAACGCCCTCGCTGCCGCCGCTGTCGGCATGGAATGCGGCCTGGACGCCGCCACTGTCGCCGGAGCCTGAACAGTCACGTCGCCGCCAGCGCGAACCGCATGGACGTACGGACCCGGGCGGACGGTGTGACGGTCATCAACGACACCTACAACGCGAACCCGGATTCGATGCGTGCCGGTATCGACGCCCTCGCCTACACCGCGGCCGGACGTTCTGACGTGCAGAGCTGGGCCGTGCTGGGGCAGATGGCTGAGCTGGGCGACGGCGCGCGTGACGAGCATGCGCACCTCGGCGAAGTCCTCGCCCAGCGTCGTATCGGTCATGCGGTGATCGTGGGTAACGGGGTCAACCAGAGCGCGCTGGCGGAGGCTGCGGAAGCCCACGGGGTCTCCGTGCGACAGGTCGAGAACGCCGACGCCGCCGTCAACTTCCTCGACCTCAACGTCGAACCCAATGATGTCGTCCTGGTCAAGGCGTCCTACGCCGACGGCCTGTGGAGTGTTGCCGAGGGCCTGTTCGTCGGCGAAGAAGAGAGCAGGTAACCGAAGCCATGACACAGATCATCGTCGCCGCCCTCGTGGCGTTCTTCGTCTCGATCTTCCTCACCCCTGTGCTGATCCGGCGATTCTCGGCGGAAGGCATCGGCCAGGAGATCCGTGAAGAGGGGCTCAAGTCGCACCTGCGTAAGCGTGGCACACCCACCATGGGTGGTATCGCGATCCTGGCGGGCATCACCGCAGGCTACGTCGTCGCCGTTCTCGTCGGTCTGGTGACCAACGGTACCGGCCCCGGGGTATCCGGTTGGCTGGTCCTCGGGCTGACACTCGCGCTCGGCGGGCTCGGTTTCACCGACGACTACATCAAGGTCGTCAAGGGGCGGAACCTCGGCCTGAACGCGAAGGCGAAGCTGGCCGGGCAGCTGGTCACCGCCCTGATCTTCGGTTTCCTGGTCTTGCAGTTCCCCAACTCAGACGGGTTGAAGCCGGCGTCGACGAAACTCTCCTTCACCCGGGACATCAACACCCTCGACCTCGCTGTCGGCGGAGCGGTCATCGGTACGATCCTCTTCCTGATCTTCATCTACCTGGTGATCTCGGCCTGGTCGAATGCCGTGAACCTCACCGACGGCCTTGACGGACTGGCCTCCGGTGTCACGGCGATGGTCCTGTCGGCGTACGTGGTGATCACCTTCTGGCAGTTCCGCAACTCGTGCTCCGGTGCGGCAGAGGCGGGGTGTTACGCGGTGCGGGACCCACTGGACCTGTCGATGCTCGCGGCCGCCGGACTGGGTGGCTGCGTCGGATTCCTGTGGTGGAACGCCGCCCCGGCGAAGATCTTCATGGGGGACACCGGCTCACTGGCCCTCGGCGGCCTGGTCGCCGGCCTGTCCATCGCATCCCGGACCGAGCTGCTGATGATCGTCGTCGGTCTCCTGTTCGTCATGGAGGCGGCGAGCGTGGTCATCCAGGTCGTGTCCTTCAAGACCACCGGGCGACGCATCTTCCGTATGGCACCCTTCCACCACCACTTCGAGGCCGGGGGGTGGGCGGAGACCACGGTCACCGTCCGTTTCTGGCTGCTGTCGGCGCTGTTCGCCGTGGTCGGTGTGGCCGTGTTCTACTCCGAGTGGCTGAGTAACTCACCACTCTGACACCTACAGTCCCACGACAGGAGAACGATCACATGGTGAACCAGGTCGTCGAAGCGATGCGAGGCGGTAGCGTCCTCGTCGCAGGTGCCGGCGTGGCCGGTGCAGGGGTTGCCCGGATGCTGGGTGACCTGGAGTGCACGGTGACGATCGCCGACGACAATGTCGCCGCCGGCGGCATGCTGGGCACGGAGACCGGTGGCCACCCCGTGACCGTCGCCGAAGCCCTGACGCGGGTGGGGGACGGACGCATCGACCTGGTCATCACGTCACCGGGGTGGCGTCCGGACGGGCCGCTCCCGACCACCGCCGCGGCGGCCGGGGTCGCCGTGGTCGGCGATGTCGAGGCGGCCTGGTTGGCGGACAGGGCCGCCCTGTTCGGCGCGCCGAGGACATGGTTGGCGGTCACGGGGACCAACGGCAAGACGACGACGACGGCCATGCTCGACGCGATCCTGCAGGCGGACGGACGACGCTCACGCGCGGTCGGCAACATCGGGACACCGCCGGGCGAGGCCTTGCGCGCTGAGCCGAGGATCGACGTCCTGGCTGCCGAGGTGTCGAGTTTCCAGCTCCACTGGGCGCCGGAGTTCGCCCCGGACGCGGGATGCGTGCTGAACCTCGCCGAGGACCACCTGGACTGGCACGGCTCCTTCGGGAACTACGTTGCAGACAAGATGCGTGCCTTGACCGGCGCGGTCGCGGTGATCGCCGCCGACGACCCGAACGTCACGTCAGGGGCGCACGTGGTCTCCGGTGAACGGCGTGCCTTCACCACCGGCGACCCCGGTGCGGTCGTGCTGGCGGACGGTCCTGTGGCCGTCGTCACCGGAGTACGGGACGGTCGGATCGTCGAGCTGGAGGCGGCGACCGGACAGCTCACGGACCTCGCCAGCGCCGAGGGAATCTCCCCACCCGGTCCGGCCGGTGTGGCGGACGCTGCGGCTGCGGCAGCGCTGTCGCGCAGCGTCGGCGTGTCGACGGAGGCGGTGTCCACCGCTCTGGCAGGTTTCCGCGTCCAGGCGCACCGGGGCCAGGTCGTGGCCGAGTCCGACGGTGTGCGCTGGGTGGACAACTCCAAGGCGACGAACCCCCACGCCGCATCGGCGGCGTTGCGCGGCCTCGACCACGTTGTCTGGGTGGCCGGTGGCCAGCTCAAGGGAGCCGCCGTCGACGACCTCGTCGCAGAGGTCGCGCCCGGGCTCCGGGGAGCCGTACTGTTGGGGGTCGACCGGCAGATCCTCGCGGACGCGTTGGCGGCGGTGGCACCGGATCTCCCGGTGAGCGTCATCGATGACGCTGACCCGGTCGCCGCGATGGTCGCGGCCGTCGCGGCGGCCCGGTCGCTCGCCGACGTCGGCGACAGTGTCGTCCTCGCCCCGGCGGCAGCGTCACTGGACATGTACGAGGGTATGTCGCAACGAGGCGACCTCTTCGCGGAACTGGCGGGACAACCGGCGGGAAAGGACGTTGACCGATGACGGTGAAGAACGACTCCGGACGCACCGAGTCGCCGTGGCAGGGACTCGGGGACAAGTTCCGTCATGTACTGAACACGCCGCAGTTCAACTACAAGGTCATCATGAGTGTGACCGCCATCCTCGTCGTGATCGGCCTGACGATGGTTCTCTCGTCGTCGATGGTGACCTCCATCGACAGCGACACCGGTGTCTTCGGCGAGTTCATGAAACAGGCGGTCGTCGTGGCCGCCGGTCTCGTCGCCATGTGGTTCTTCCTGCGGGTGACACCGTCCACCGTGCGTAACCTCTCGGTGATCTTCCTGGGTATCTCGGTGGTGCTGTTGATCCTGGTGCTGATCCCCGGCATCGGCGTCGGCGGGACCGAGGTCGGCTCGAACTCCTGGATCCGCTTCGCCGGTGTCGGCATCCAGCCCTCCGAGGTCGCGAAGTTCTCCCTGGCGGTCTGGGGCGCAGCGTCGTGGCGGCCCGCTCCCGGGTAAGCAGTTCGGCGCGGTTCGTCCTTAACCCGTTCCTCATCGTCGCGGCGGTGATCCTGGGGCTGGTGCTCCTGCAGGACGACCTCGGCATGATGCTGTCGCTGGCCGCCGTGGTGGCGGCGATGCTGTTCTTCGCCGGTGTCAGCACGACCGCGCTGATGTCGGTGCTCGCCGTCGCCGGTGTGGCGGGCGTGATCTTCAGCCTTCAGCACGCGTTCCGTAGCGCGAGGTTCAGCTCCTGGACCGAGACCTTCACCCTGAGTTTCGACGAGGCGACGTCCCGCGGTGCGACGTTCCAGTCGCGGCAGGGGATCCTCTCGCTGTCCGACGGAGGTCTGCTCGGTCAAGGGCTCGGCCAGTCACGCGCGAAGTGGCTCTATCTGCCAGAGGCGGCCAACGACTTCGTCTTCGCCATCATCGGTGAGGAGCTCGGACTGCTCGGTGCGGGACTCGTCGTCATCCTGTTCGGGGTGCTCGCCTGGTTCGGCATCCGTACCGCGATGGCGCAGAACGATCCTTTCCTCCGGCTCCTTGCGGCGGCCCTGACGATGGGTATCACGGTCCAGGCGTTCTACAACATGGGGTATGTCGTGGGGTTGTTCCCGATGACCGGTGTGCAGCTCCCGCTGATTTCGGCCGGTGGTTCCTCCGCGGTGGTCACGCTCGCCTCCCTCGGACTGCTGGCGAACATCGCCCGGCATGAACCTGCCACGGTGTCGTCGATGCAGCATGAAGGACGTCCGCTGATCGACCGCATCCTGTTCCTGCCGGAGCCGGAACCCTACAAGCCCGGCCAGGAGCGTCGCGAGCGCGTCCGCGAACAGCCGAAGCGGTACGGTGAACCGGTGACCCGGCGACGACAGCCGCCGCCGGGCGAGCCGGTCAGGTCCGGCACCTCACGTCACCGTGGGGCCCGCGAACCGTTGCCGGAACCCCGTCACCGCACCAGTCAGCAGCACAACCGCAGGAGGCGTTAAGCCGTGTCCCCCTCATCCCGTCCGATATCCGTCGTCCTCGCGGGCGGTGGGACGGCGGGTCACATCGAGCCCGCCCTCGCCGTGGCCGAGTCCGTCCGGCGGGCGCGCCCGGACGCCCGCGTGACCGCCCTGGGAACGACCCGGGGCCTGGAAACGACGCTCGTCCCCGCCCGGGGCGTGGATCTCGAGTTGATCCCTGCGGTACCGGTGCCGCGTACGGTGAACAGGGATCTGTTCACGCTACCCTTCCGCCTCGTCGGGGCGCTGCGGCGGACCCGTCGCACGCTCAAGGACCTGAAGGCTGACGTGGTCGTGGGGTTCGGCGGCTATGTCTCGGCGCCCGCCTACCTGGCGGCGAAGTCGCTCGGTGTGCCGATCGTGGTCCACGAGGCGAATGCGCGCGCCGGCATGTCCAACAAACTCGGTGTCCGGCTCGGGGGACGGGCCCTCGCCGCAACCGCCGACTCCGGTCTCGACGCCGACGTCGTCGGCATCCCCGTCCGTGACTCACTGCTGGCGTTGGACCGTCAGGCACTGCGTTCCGAGGCGCGTGAGTTCTTCGGGCTGGACCAGGACCGGCCGGTCCTGCTGGTCACCGGAGGGAGTCAGGGTGCGTCCTCCATCAATGCCGCGGTCAGTGGGGCTGCGGGAACGTTCGCCGACGCCGGTATCGGCGTCCTGCACGCCTACGGCAGGAAGAACGAGGCACCGTCGGTGCCGTCGATTGACGGCGCCCCGGCGTACGTCGCGGTGCCCTACATCGACCGTATGGATCTCGCCCTGTCGGCCGCCGACATGGTTCTGTGCCGTTCGGGTGCGATGACCGTGGCGGAGATCTCTGCCTGCGGCCTGCCGGCCGTGTACGTTCCTCTGCCGCACGGCAACGGGGAGCAGGAGCTCAACGCCCGTCCGGTCGTCGCCGCCGGTGGCGGGGTGATCGTACCCGACGCTGAACTCGACCCCGGACGTGTGGCGCGGGAGGTCGTCCCGCTTCTGCGGGACAAGGAGAGGCTGCAGCGTGCCGGTGACGCTGCGGCTGCGGCCGGACACCGCGATGCGGCGGACCGCATCGCGGAGATCGTCATCAGTGAGGCAGGGGAGTAGCAGGTGAGCACAACGGTGAGTTCGGTGGATGACCTCCGGCACGTCCACATGGTCGGGATCGGTGGTGCCGGGATGTCCGGCATCGCGCGGATCCTGCTGGACCGGGGGGTGTCCGTGAGCGGATCGGACATGAAGGAGTCACGGATCGTGCTGGCGCTGCGGGCGGCGGGCGCGGAGGTCGCTGTGGGGCACCGCGCGGAGAACCTGACGGCGGGCACGCCGGACGGTGGCCTGCCGGATGCGGTCGTGACGTCCTTCGCCGCCATCCCGCAGGACAACCCGGAGCTCGTGGCGGCGCGCGAGGCCGGTGTCCCCCTGCTGCGGCGCTCCGACGTCCTGGCGTTGCTGATGGAGGGCAGGCGGGCGGTCCTGATGGCAGGTACCCACGGCAAGACCTCGACGACCTCCATGGCGGTGGTCGCACTCCAGCACGCGGGCATGGACCCGTCGTTCGCCATCGGCGGGCAGCTCAACCGGGCGGGGACGAACGCCCACCACGGCACCGGCGATGTCTTCGTCGCGGAGGCCGACGAGTCGGACGGCTCATTCCTGTCCTACTCGCCGGAGGTCGCGGTGGTCACCAACATCGAGCCGGACCATCTCGACTTCTTCGGCACGGAGCAGGCGTACCGGGAGGTCTTCGAACAGTTCGCCGGACGTGTCGTCCCGGGCGGTGCACTCGTCCTGTGTCTGGACGACGACGGGAGTGCACGGCTGGCGGAGTCCGTCGTCGCCGGTGAGGTCCACGTCGCCGAGGGGGTCCGTGTGCTCGGCTACGGGACCTCGGTCGCCGCCGCGGCCCATCCGTCCGTCCCCGTGGCCGCGGAGATCCTGTCGACCGCCACGCTGTCGGACGGTGGTACTGACGCGGAGGTCCGGCTCGCCGCAGGTTCCGTCGACACCGTCCACGTGACCGTGCGCACCCCGGGACAGCACATGCTGCTCAACGGCGTGGCATCGCTGGTCGCGGGCGTCCTGGTCGGCGCCCCGGTCGACGGGATGGCCGCCGGTGTCGCATCCTTCGACGGGGTGCGTCGACGCTTCGAGTACCACGGCCGGGTCGGTGGGGTGGAGGTCTACGACGACTACGCCCACCATCCGACGGAGGTCCGCGCCGTCGTGACGGCTGCGCGTGAGAAGGTGCGTGCCCGCCACGAGGACACCGGGCAGGCCGGCCGTGTCGTCGCCGTGTTCCAGCCTCACCTGTACTCCCGTACCCTCGCCTTCGCCGGGGAATTCGCCGAGGCGTTGTCGCTGGCGGATGTCGTGGTGGTGCTGGACATCTTCGGCGCGAGGGAGGAGCCGGTCGAGGGCGTGGACAGCCGGGTGATCACCGACCGGGTGGACCGGACGACGACCGAGGTGCATTACGAGCCTCGCTTCGCCGATGCTCCCGCGCGGGTCGCAGAGCTGGCGGAGGGCGGAGACGTCGTGCTGACAGTCGGAGCGGGGACGGTCACGATGCTCGCCGACGAGATCCTGCGGGCGCTCGACGAGACCGCTCCGGACGAGGGTTGATGTCCGATGGCGAGCAGTGACACCCGTGCCGCCCGGGCACGGCGGAAGGGGCGGCGGGACCCCCGTCGACGGCGCAGGCTCGCCGTCGTCCTGGGGGCCCTCGGCCTGCTCGTGGTCCTCGCGGCCGTCGTCGTGTTCAGCCCGTTGTTCCAGGTCCGTACCATCGATGTCGAGGGGACAGGGCACCTGACACCGGAAGAGGTCATCTCCGCGGCGTCTCCGGTGGAGGGGCAGAACCTGCTGTTCGCCGACACCGGTGACGCGGCGAGGACCGTCTCCGAGCTGCCCTGGGTCGAGAAGGTGACCGTCTCCCGTGACTGGCCGTCGGGCGTGCGGGTGAACATCACCGAGTACAACGCCGTCGGTGTCGTTGACGGGGACGATGGTCCGCTGGTGATCAACGAACGTGGCCGTGTCTTCCTCCGTGGTGAGAGTCCGGAGGGGGCGGTGCCGGTGCAGGCGTCCGCCGACGACTCCGGCGCTCTTCAGGCGGCGGGCACAGTGCTCGGGGCCTTGCCGGACGAGCTCCGCGGGACGGTGGAGGAGGTCGACGCGTCGTCTGCGGAGGAGGTCACCCTGCGCTTCGCCGAGGGGCGCGAGGTGTACTGGGGTTCCGCCGACCGTGCCGAGGAGAAGGCAGAGGCGACACGGGTGGTGCTCACCAGGGAGGGGCAGCGGTGGAATGTCTCCAACCCCGCACTGCCCTCGGTACGCGACTGAACCGCCCCGACAACTCTCAACCCGACGTTGAGGGATACGACACGCAAGAAAAATGTGCGCGGAAATCACCGCCGTGTCACACACAATTGGTCGCAGAGTTAGAGCGACAGCACAACAGGCACCCCCGGGAAAGAGAGCGCACACCATGACCCTCTACGACAACCACCTCGCCAAGATCACCGTCGTCGGTGTCGGTGGCGGTGGTGTCAATGCCGTGAACAGGATGATCGACGCGAATCTCCAGGGTGTGGAGTTCGTCGCGATCAACACAGACGCGCAGGCACTCCTGCTCACCGACGCGGACACCAAGCTGGACATCGGCCAGGCGGAGACCCGCGGTCTCGGCGCCGGCGCGAACCCCGAGGTCGGACGGAAGTCGGCGGAGGACCACAAGGAGCAGATCGAGGAGGTCATCGAAGGTTCCGACATGGTCTTCGTGACCTGTGGTGAGGGTGGCGGCACCGGGACGGGTGCCGCGCCGGTGGTCGCGAACATCGCCAAGAAGAAGGGTGCGCTCACTGTCGGCGTCGTCACCCGGCCGTTCACCTTCGAGGGGCAGCGTCGTTCCAAGCAGGCACTCGAGGGGATCGAGGCGTTGCGTGACGTCTGCGACACACTCATCGTCATCCCGAACGACAGCCTGCTGAAGATGGGCGACGCGGATCTCCAGCTGATGGACGCCTTCCGCAAGGCCGACGAGGTCCTGCACTCCGGTGTCGAGGGCATCACCCGGCTGATCACCACTCCCGGCGTGATCAACGTGGACTTCGCCGACGTGCGCTCGGTGATGACCGACGCGGGCTCGGCCCTGATGGGCATCGGCAGCTCACGCGGCGACGACCGTGCCCGTAAGGCGACCGAGCTGGCGATCAACTCCCCGCTGCTGGAGACGACCATGCAGGGTGCCAAGGGCGTGCTGCTGTCCTTCGCCGGCGGGTCCGACCTGGGACTCTTCGAGGTCAATGAGGCGGCCACGATCGTCCAGGACCTCGCCGACGAGGACGCCAACATCATCTTCGGCACCATCATCGACGACCAGCTGGGCGACGAGGTCCGTGTGACCGTCATCGCCACGGGCTTCGACGACTCCCCGAACGTGACCGCGACACCGCGTCGTGGGCAGCACCGTGCACCGGAGAACGGTGCCGGTACAGCGTCCGCCGCTGAACAGCCGCAGCAGTCCCAGCCCGGCATCTTCAACGGGGACGACGCCCCCGCGGCCCAGCGGACCGAGGCACAGCCGCAGAGCACCGGCTCGAGCAGCTTCACCCGCCGTTCCCGGTCCGGCGTCCCGGGGTCGTCGGAGTCGCCGAACTCCTCGGGGCTGTTCACCTCGAACGACGACCGTCGGGACACCCGTCGTGACGACCGTGGAGATGAGGGGGATGACGATCTCGATGTCCCGACCTTCCTCTGACCGTCGTGTCCGCAAGGTGGTGACCGACCGGCACGGTGGGTCGTCGTCGGGGGATTTCTCCTCCTTCAACCTCGCTGACCACGTCGGCGACGACGCCTCCCATGTGGCTGCCAACCGGTTGCGGCTGGCGGAGTTGATCGGTGTACCTCCCGAGCGGATGGTCTACATGGAGCAGATCCACTCGCCGAATGTCACTGAGGTGACCGGCGAGCTGCTCGAGTCCCTTGACGGCGGGCCCGTCGAGTTCACTGATGCGCTGGTGACCAGGGAGCCCGGTATCGCACTGGTCGTCCTGACCGCCGACTGCGTCCCGCTCCTCCTGTCCGACGAGGAGGCAGGTGTCGTCGCCGCCGTGCACGCCGGGCGGATGGGGGCACGCAACGGAGTGGTGCCGGCGACCGTCGCCGCGATGACGGAGCTCGGTGCCGTCCCCGCCAGGATCCATGCACTGCTGGGTGCAGCGGCCGCCGGCGAGGACTACGAGGTTCCCGAGGAGATGGCCAGGGACGTCGAGGAACGGTTGCCCGGATCCCGGACGACCACGACCCGGGGCACTCCGGGGCTGGACATCCGTGCCGGCATCACCCGGCAGCTGCTCGGCGCCGGGATCACGTCAGTCGACGCGGACCCGCGGAGCACGGTCTCCGAGGAGAACTTCTTTTCGTACCGGAGAGAAGGACGGACAGGACGCCAGGCCTCGGTGGTCTGGATTCCTGACGTCTGACGCCACTTCCCGGTATTTTTGACAGCAGACGACCCGCGTACGACACATCCCAGAGAAAGCGAGACAGACCATGGCAGACGGAATCACCGGGAAGGTCAAGGATTTCTTCGGCTTCGGTGACGTTGACAGCTTCGATGACCCGTATTACCGCGACGAGTTCGAGGAGGACCGCGGCGGTTACCGGCAGTCGGGGCGGTACCAGGACCGCGAGGACGACCGGGAGCGGGACTACGACCGCGACCGCGGAGACCGGGTCGAGCGATCTGAGCGCCCGGACCGGGTGAGTCGTTCCGACCGTTCCGACCGCTCCGACTACGACTACCGTTCGTCCCGACCGTCACGTCGTGCCGACGTGGGCGCGGCCCCTGTCGCACCGGTGCCGGCGACACCCGCTCGCGAGCCGCAGGTCGTCCGCCTGGCGCTGAGTTCGTTCCAGCAGGCAGGGGAGTTGGCGACGGAGTTCAAGGCAGGGGACATCGTCGTGCTGAACCTTTCTGGGATGGAGAAGGCCGAGGCCAGCCGCGTGCTGGACTTCTCCGTCGGGCTCGCCAAGGGGCTGGACGGTACACTGAAGAAGCTCGGCGGGCTGCGTAACTTCGCCCTCATCCCCGCCTCCGTGACCCTAGACCAGAGCCAGCTCGACCAGCTGGTGGAGGACCAGTAGAACACCGTGGCCACAACTCTCTATCTCATCGCACTGCTCCTGAGGCTGTACTGGTTCATCCTCCTCGCGCGGGTCATCATCGAGATGATCCGTTCCTTCTCCCGACAGTGGCGGCCCTCACGTCGGTTCGCTCTGGTCGCCGAGCCGATCTTCGTGCTCACCGACTTCGTGGTGCGTCCGTTGCGCCGGGTCATCCCACCTCTCCGGTTGGGCGGCGTCGCGCTGGATGTGTCGGTCCTCGTACTCTTCTTCGGGATCTCGATTCTCATCACGATCCTGATGAGTATTGCCGCGCAGGCGTGACCGACCGTGTGGGTGTGCTTCTGCCCTGACATTCTTGCAGGTGGGAAAACCCCTCCTGTATAACTGACCTGAAAGACTGCACATAAGGTTGAACCTGAAGCCTTGTGGACGTGGTCGCTGATAAGATCGTGACTGACTCGCCGCCGGCCCCCTCGGCCGGCGGAACATATCGACTGTGAAGGGAACTACCGATGCCGTTGACTCCCGCTGACGTTCATAACGTGGCATTCAGCAAGCCGCCGATCGGCAAGCGTGGCTACAACGAGGACGAGGTTGACCAGTTCCTCGATCTCGTCGAAGACACGCTTGCCGAACTCCAGGACGAGAATGATGACCTCCGTGGGCAGGTGGGGACCGGCGCAACTGCCGCGGCCCCGGCTGCTGCCCCCGCGTCGTCCGATGATTCCGAGTTGACGGCTGAACTCGAGGAGGCCCGCGCCCGGGTCACCGAGCTCGAAGCCGAGCTGAAGAAGGCGCAGGACGCCACCGCCGCAGCGGAGAAGCGTGCCACGCTGCGGAGAACAAGGCCGCTGACGCCGAGAAGCGTGCCGAGGCTGCGTCGTCGCAGGCCGCTCAGGCTCCGGCGGCGGCTGCTGCTCAGGCACCGGCCACCGGGACGGCACAGGAGTCCGGCACCGCCAACGCCGATACCCACATGCAGGCTGCCCGCGTGCTGAGCATGGCGCAGGAGATGGCTGACCGGCTCACCGGTGACGCCAAGTCCGAGTCCCAGGCCATGCTGGACGACGCACGTGGTGAAGCCAACCGGACCCTCGAGGAGGCCAACTCGAAGGCCAGCTCGCAGCTGTCGGACGCACAGAAGCGTTCTGAGAAGCAGCTCGCCGAGGCCGACCAGAAGGCACGCAAGACGGTGGCCGAGGCACAGCAGAAGGCTGACACGCTCGTCGCCGATGCTACGCAGAAGTCCGAGACCCTGATCTCCGACGCGACCGCCCAGTCCGAGGCCCAGGTCCGTGCCGCCCAGGAGAAGGCGGACGCCCTGCAGCAGGATGCAGAGCGCAAGCACACCGAGATCATGACCACGGTGAAGAAGCAGCAGACCGCGCTGGAGAGCCGGATCGAGGAACTGCGCACCTACGAGCGGGAGTACCGTACCCGCCTGAAGACCTTCCTGGAGTCCCAGCTGGAGGAGCTCAACAGCCGCAGCACCGCGGCACCGAACTCCAACATCGACTTCAGCGAGAAGTAGTTCTCCGGTCAACGGCGTGGACGGCGGACGGCGGTAACGATGCTCGCACTGTCTCTCTTGATGTCCCTCCTGGGGTTCCTCGCCCTACTCGTCGCCCTCTATGTGGGGTCGGCGTTGTGGGCGTGGATCTGCATCGGAGTGGCGGCCGTAGGGATCGTCTCTTCGTCGTCGACCTGTTTCTCCACCGAAGACGATGAGGCGTATACTTCATGTCTGACCGGCCCCGCACCGCCGTGCGGGGTTTTTCAATCGCTGTGATCCGGCCATCACCGGGGAGCGATCCGGAAGAAAGGCGTGCCCCGGACTGGGCGGGCCGAGTAGAACCGGACGTGGTCGCGGCACGTCACAGCCGTAGGAACAAGCGGGATTTCCCGGCACGGCGGTGTCGCCGGGGAGCCCAAGCGGGGTGGTACCGCGTTGCCGGCACAGGCGACGTCCCCGCGGACCGTGAGAAAGCACACGACCTTACGAGGAGTCCGCGATGACCACCCCCGCCGGCGGAGCGTACCCGCACACCGACATGTCGAACGGCACCAGTTCGTTCCCGACGATGGAACGCTCCGTCCTCGACTACTGGAAGCAGGACGACACCTTCCAGGCGTCCCTCGACAACCGCGAGGGCGCGCCGGAGTACATCTTCTACGACGGCCCGCCGTTCGCCAATGGTCTCCCGCACTACGGGCACCTGTTGACCGGCTACGTCAAGGACATCGTCCCGCGTTACAAGACCATGCGCGGTTACCGTGTCCCGCGTGTCTTCGGCTGGGACACCCACGGCCTTCCCGCGGAGCTGGAGGCGGAGAAGCAGCTCGGCATCACCGACAAGGGTGACATCGAGAAGATGGGGCTGGCGTCTTTCAACGAGTACTGCGCGAAGTCGGTGCTGCGCTACACCGACGAGTGGAAGGACTACGTCACCCGCCAGGCCCGGTGGGTGGACTTCGACAACGGGTACAAGACCATGGACCTGTCGTACATGGAGTCGGTGATCTGGGCCTTCAAGAACCTGTACGACAAGGGTCTGATCTACCAGGGTTTCCGGGTGCTGCCCTACTCGTGGGCTGAGCACACGCCGTTGTCCAACCAGGAGACCCGCCTGGACGACTCCTACAAGATGCGTCAGGACCCCACCCTGACAGTCACGTTCCCGGTCACCGGAGCGCATCCAGGTACCGCGGCGGTGGAGACGCTGGCTGCGCACCCGGAGCTTGCCGAGGCGTCGGCGCTGGCGTGGACGACGACACCCTGGACGTTGCCGTCGAACCTCGCCCTGGCGGTCAACCCGTCTGTCATCTATGTGCTGGTCGAGGTCGCTGATGACGGTGCTGAGGCAGTCGCCGGACGCACCGTCCTGCTCGCCAGGGACCTGATGACCGCCTACGGCAGTGAGCTGGGCGAGGCAGCGGCGGTGGTGGCCGAGTTCACCGGCGAGCAGTTGGTCGGACTGACCTATGAGCCGATCTTCGGTTACTTCGCCGACCGTGCCGGGCTGGGGGAGAAGCGACCGTTCCGCATCCTGGCCGCGGACTACGTCACCACCGAGGACGGTACCGGTATCGTCCACCAGGCCCCCGCCTTCGGTGAGGATGACATGATCACCTGCAATGCAGCAGGGATCGACACCGTCGTGCCGGTGGACATGGACGGCAAGTTCACCTCCCTCGTGCCTGACTACGAGGGACAGCTGGTCTTCGACGCGAACAAGGACATCATCCGTGACCTCAAGGCCGCGGGACGGGTGGTGCGCCACCAGACCATCGAGCACTCCTACCCGCACTCCTGGCGTTCCGGCGAGCCGCTGATCTATATGGCGCTGCCCAGCTGGTTCGTGTCCGTCTCCACGTTCCGGGACAGGATGGTGGAGCTGAACCACGAGCAGATCGAGTGGATCCCGGAGCACATCCGGGATGGCCAGTTTGGCAAGTGGCTCGAGGGAGCGCGCGACTGGAACATCTCCCGCTCACGGTACTGGGGGTCGCCGATCCCGGTGTGGGTGTCCGACAACGACCAGTACCCGCGCATCGACGTGTACGGCTCGCTCGATGAGCTGGAGGCGGATTTCGGGGTGCGTCCTGAGTCGCTGCACCGTCCCTACATCGACGAGCTGACCCGGCCGAACCCTGACGATCCCACAGGACAGTCAACGATGCGTCGCGTCCCTGACGTCCTGGACGTGTGGTTCGACTCGGGCTCGATGCCTTTCGCGCAGGTGCACTACCCGTTCGAGAACAAGGAGTGGTTCGACACCCATTCCCCGGCGGACTTCATCGTGGAGTACATCGGGCAGACCCGTGGCTGGTTCTACCTGCTGCACGTGTTGTCCACCGCGTTGTTCGACCGCCCTGCGTTCACCAAGGTGGTGTCGCACGGCATTGTGCTGGGCGACGACGGATTGAAGATGTCGAAGTCGAAGGGTAACTACCCCGACGTCAACGAGGTCTTCGACCGGGACGGCTCGGATGCGATGCGGTGGTTCCTTATGAGTTCGCCGATCCTGCGTGGCGGTAACCTCATCGTGACGGAACAGGGGATCCGTGAAGGTGTCCGCCAGGCGATGCTGCCGATGTGGAACGCCTATTCCTTCCTGCGGCTGTACGCCCACACCCCGGCGCAGTGGGATACCACTTCGACGAACGTGCTCGACCGGTACATCCTCGCGAAGCTCCACGACACCGTGTCGGCGGTCACCGGTGCGTTGGACGCGACGGACATCGCCTCCGCCACGGATGAGATCCGCCAGTTCTGTGACGTGTTGACCAACTGGTATGTCAGGCGGTCCCGCGACCGCTTCTGGGCGGGGGACTCCGGCGAGAACGGGCACCCGGAAGCGTTCAACACCCTGTACACGGTACTGGAGACGCTGTGTCGCATTGCGGCTCCGTTGCTGCCGATGACCACGGAGGTCATCTGGCGGGGCCTGACCGGTGAACGTTCGGTGCATCTCACCGACTGGCCGTCGGCGGATGATCTTCCCGCGGACGAGGCGTTGGTGGCCTCGATGGACGCCGTGCGGGGCGTGTGCTCGGCGACGTCGTCGTTGCGTAAGTCCCATAAGCTGCGCAACCGTCTACCGTTGCCGGGGCTCACAGTGGCGCTGCCGGAGTCGGGCGCACTGGAAGACTTTGCGTCGATCATCCGTGACGAGGTGAACGTCAAGTCTGTGAGGCTGACCGATGATGTTTCGTCCGTGGGACGCTTTGACGTGGTGGTCAATGCCCGTGCTGCCGGCCCGCGTCTGGGCAAGGACGTCCAGAAGGTGATCAAGGCCGTCAAGACGGGCAACTACACTGTCGCAGACGACGGGACCGTCACGGCTGACGGCATCGAGCTGATCGACGGTGAGTTCAGCCGCAAACTCGTGGCGGTTGACCCGGAGAACACCGCCGAGATCCCGGGTGGGGACGGTCTCGTCGTCCTTGACACCACCGTGACGCCGGAGCTCGAGGCGGAGGGATGGGCAGCGGACCGGGTCCGTGGCGTTCAGGACGCTCGGAAGGCGTCCGGTTTCGACGTCTCGGACCGCATTACGCTGACCCTGTCTGTGCCGGAGGAGAAGAAGGCCTGGGCTGATGAGCACACCGAGACGATCGCCGGTGAGGTCTTGGCGACGTCGGTGTCGGTTGTCGTCGGAGAGTCTCTGTCTCATGACGTGGGCGACGGTGTGTCTGCTGACCTCGTGAAGGTGTAACCCCACCCCACACCCCGGACGGGAATCCGTCCGGGGTTCTTCCCTTCTTGATAATCGAACATAAGTTCGGTACCGTAAAAGGTAGTGAGGGTGGTGTCCAGGATGATGAGGGGAAGATCATGGTGCAGGGCAGGGCGGATCTCAGCGTTATCGAACGTGATTACGAGGAGCTGTGCTTCGACTGTGATGTCGAATATGTCGAGGAGAACCTTGATGAGCCGTGCTGGGCGGTGAGTGTCCAGGAGCCCATGTACAGCGCGAAGAGGGAGATCAACCGACTTGAGCTCGACATAGCGCGTGACGCGGCACCGTCACCGTCCAGCGAAGTGTCGCGCCATGTCAGGAACCTGTCCGTGGGGCTCGGGGTCTCCAAGGGGAAGGCGCTGGCCTACTGTGACATCGGCACGATGATCACCCGGATGAGAGTGTTGGGGCGACATCTGCAGGGTGGTGCTTTCTCCTTCGACCACCTTCGGACACTCGCTGACTCGGTTGCGGCAGTGGATGACGAGCACCTCGACGAGGTCGAGCGGGGCGTTGTGGCTCTGGTGACCCCCGTCACGCCTCGTCAAGCCGTGCCGGGGGTAGTCACGCTGCGTCGACTAGCGCAGCAGGTCGTTGCCGAAATCCAGCCGTCGGCACGTCCTCTTGACCCGGAAGGCCGGGGTGAACCGCCACCGCCGCAGCATCAGCTCGACTTCACGGTGGATACCCGCGGAGATGCGGCGACGACCTTCCATGTCACTGTTCCGACAGACGAGGGGTTAGGCATGATCCGCATCATCGACGCGGTTGCCGCCTCCCGGACATGTAGCAGGTCCCGCGCCCTGCTTGACCTGGTGCACGGCAGGGCGGGTGACGTCTCTGTCACGCTGAACTGTTACCGGGATCTCGACAACGGTCGGATGCACCTGGAGAGCACCTGGCTGCACGAGGTCGCCACTGAGCGGTGGATGGCGCGGGTCACCGACCTGTGCATCGTCGGCCACAGTGAGGTCGCCAGCTATTCTCCGTCCGAGCATCAGCGCGCGACCGACGCGGGCAGAGACGGCACCTGCAGGTTCCCGGGATGCGACAGCCCTGCCGCCACAGCCCAACTCGACCACGTCACCCGGTGGACTGGCGGAGACGGCGATACCGAGGGCGTCTCTCCGGGCGGAAAGACAGCGACGTGGGCGATGCACTCCCTGTGTCCCGGGTGCCACAGTCTCAAGACCCGGGGGCTGTACGACGTCACCCTCAATCCGGACGGCTCGGACTGGTGGACCAGCGTGGAGGACGGTCATGTCTACGTCTCGACGCCGACAGGACCTTTGGCAGATGCTGTCCTCGATTTCGACTCGCGGCTGCACCGTAAGGTGCGGACCCTGGCGAGCCATAATGCGGCGAGGTTGCGGTGGCTCGCCGACATTGAAGACGCCGTAGCGGAGGCAGAGGTGGAAGAGCTGGTGCCTTTTTGAGGGCACCAGGGAACGTACTGCCTAGAATCGGTGGCATGAACACCAGGCAGCGGTGGGTGGTCCACCTCGACATGGACGCGTTCTTCGCCTCGGTCGAACAGTTGACGAGGCCAACGCTGGCGGGTCGTCCGGTCCTGGTCGGTGGTGCTTCAGGACGCGGTGTTGTCGCAGGTGCCTCATACGAATCCCGTGTGTACGGAGCCAGGTCCGCCATGCCCATGCAGCAGGCAGTCCGGTTGTGTCGTGGCAAAGCTGTCGTCGTGACACCACGGTTCGCGGTGTACTCCGCTGTCTCCGCACAGGTCTTCGAGTTGCTGGGAAGGGAAGGCGACACCGTCGAGCAGCTGAGTGTCGACGAAGGTTTCGTCGAGCCCGAATCCTTGGCGGGACGCAGCCCCCAGGAGGTTGAGGGCTGGGCGCGGGAGCTGCAGGCACGGGTGGATGATGAGGTCGGACTGCCGTGTTCCATCGGCGTGGCGTCGACGAAGCTAGATGCCAAGATGGCGTCTGACCTCGCCAAGCCCCATGGTGTGACAGTCGTGGGCGTCGAACGGAGAGCGGAGGTTTTTGCGACCCGTCCGGTCGGTGAGTTGTGGGGCATCGGACCGGTCGCACAGAACAAGCTGGCAGAAGTCGGTGTCACGACGATCGGTGACTTCACCGACATGGACGATGTCGACGTCAAAGGGTTGCTCGGCTCGGTGGGGCTGCAGGTTCAGGGATACGCCCGCGGGCAGGATTCACGACCTGTCGCCCCCCGCGCCCGCGCCAAACAGGTGTCTGCGGAGCGCACACTCGAGACAGACGCGACGACGACCGCGGACGTCGACCCGGTCCTGGTACGTGCGGCTACCGCGGCACGGGACCGTCTGCTCGGTGACGGACGCGCGGCGAGGACGGTGACGGTGAAGACCCGGACCGCGGACTTCAAGGCCCACACCCGGTCCACGACCCTGATCACACCCACAGATGACGTGGACGAAATCATCGCGGCAGCACGCTCGGTTGTCCCACGCCCCGAAGTCTCCGGTGCGGTACGTCTGGTGGGTGTGAGCCTCTCCGGTCTCACCGAGGAACGCCAGGCAGTCCTTTTCCCTGAATCAGGCGTGGCCGACCTGGAAGCAGAGGTCACTACTGCGCCAGAGATCAACGATGTGGCGGATGAGACGACGGGCCAGCAGGACGAGGACCACGACATGCAGCCGACGTCCTGGCGGCCGACCGTGGATGTGCACCACGCGGAGTTCGGGCACGGTTGGGTACAGGGAACTGGTGCAGGAGTGGTGAGCATACGGTTCGAGACCCGGTCGACGGGTCCTGGAAAGGCGAGGTCATTGGCAGTCGATGACCCGGCTCTCCGTCCCGCCGATCCGCTGGACAGTCTCCGCTAGTGGCGTAGCTGTGCGCGTTTGACCGCGAGTTCGCACAGGAGCTCCATCCGCGCCTGTGGCGGGGTGAGCTCACCGGCGGACCGGATCCCTGCCCTGGCGAGGCTGCGTCCACCACCCGCGCCGCCGTAGACCAGCTGCACTCCGCCCGCCGGGACCCGGCTCGCCACCACCACAGGGATCCCGTCTGCCAGGGCATCGGCGACCCCGTCGGCCAGGACACCGACATTTCCGGAACCGAAAGCGGCGATGACGATACCGTCGGCCCCTGCCCTCAGCGCCGACCCGACCGCGGCAGGGTCGGCACCCTGGTACGCTGCGACGACGTCAACCCGAAGACCGTCCAACGGGACCGGTGCCGAAGCCAGGGCCGCAGGACGGGGGATCGGAGGGGCATTGAAAGCCACATCTGCAGTGGTGTGGATCTTCCGGACACCGTAGGCGGGGGTCCTCCGTCCGCCGAAAACCACGCTCGGGGCGTCAGAGCGCGAGGTCGCTGCCACGGCGTCGCGGAGATTACGTGGTCCGTCGGGAGAAGGGTCGTCCGCTGGCCGCTGGGCGCCCGTGAGGACGACCCTGCCTCCGATGAGCCGGTCGACGGCCATGGCGGTTTCCTCCATGGAGTCGGTGCCGTGGGTGACGACAACGGGCCCGTATTCTCGGGCTGCGTGGATCTCAGCGAGAAGCGCGTCGAGGTCAGCGAGCCCCATCGTCGACGAATCGAGCCGCAGGACGTCCCGCGCCGTCACGGACGACAAGGGGACGCCGGCGTCGTCGAGGAGAGTACGGATGCCCCGGGTGGGCACCAGGTCACCGAGGGCGTCTGAAGTGCAGGAGATCGTGCCGCCCGTGGCGAGCACGGTGGGCGTATCAGCAGTCGTGTCAGTCACGGATTTCAAGGCTACCGCCTGTTCGACGGTAGACTCTCGTCATCCGCTGTACATCTACACGCAAAAGGAGCCTCGTCACCGTGAGATCATTGAAGCGAACCCGCGCCATCGCCGCAGCCGTCGTCCTCACCGCCGGCCTGTCCGCGACCGCCTGTTCCTCAGACGATGCCGACGACAACACTGCCGCAGAAACCACCGCTGAGCAGACGACCGAGCAGACCCCGCTGCCTACGGCCCAGGAGCTCGGCGAGATCCTCGACCGTGCAGTGGCCCCGGACGTGGCCGCCGAGGAGAAGGCGGACACCGTCGAGAACGGGGAGCAGGCAGTCGAGCTCTTCGATGTGATGATTCAGTCACAGCAGGAGTCCGGTGCAACGTTTGAGGTTGTTGATCCTATCCTGCCGGGGGTCACCCCGCAGGAGGTCACCGCGACCATGAATCTCATTCAGCCGGACGCAGAACCGGTGAGGATGGACGGCGTGAAGTTTGTCAACGACAACGGCCAGTGGAAGCTGTCTCAGGAATGGGCCTGCACCCTGGTCAGCAACGTGGCTCCGGACCAGGTCCCCGACACATGCGCACCGTTCCTCGAGGACGCCCCGGCACCGGCGGGCGATGCACCGGCTCCGGAGGGCGACGCACCTGCTGCCCCTGCGGCTTAAGCAGGTTCCCAGCTTGACCTCGTGCGCGAGGTCTGCACGACGGTGACCGGGGAGTCGGTCTCACCGTAGGTCACGCTGGTCGTGGTCTCGATCATGCCCGACACCGGCACCGGGCGTCGCAGGTCGACGGTGATGTTTCCGTTGGATTCACTGCTGGAATCGGTGACGGTCAGGTCGGAACCCGACATCCTCTGGACTGAGGGGGTGCGTTCGACGTCGACATCCAGTTCGATGCGCGAGCCTTCCCGTGACAACAGGGTGTAGGTGACGCCCTGTCGCATCGAGACACCGAGCATCGGGTCGTCGACCTGTCCGGTCACGGTCCATCGTGCGCCGGTACCGAGGTCGTCGGCGGGAAAGACGACCGGAATGTCGGTCATCTGGGTGAAGGACCGCTCCACATTGGACCGCGCTGCGTCCGAGGCGCCTTCCGGGGCGGAGAATCCACGGGACGTCACCCGCCCGTCCTGGTTGTACTTCTGGTTCATGGTGAACCCTTCAGCCGTGGCCAGATCGTCGTTTCCGTCGGTGTTGTCCCCCGTGGGGCGTCCCGCCACCACGGTGGCCTCCAGCTCATTCCCGTCGGTCGAGCTCGACGAGGTGAGGGGGACCTCCATGGTGACGTCGTCATAGGGCAGGTCGTCCTCGCCCTCGTCACTGCCGTCACCCTCGGTGGCCTGGCCCCAGCCCTGCGTCGCACGGAAGACGGTCTCCTTTTCCCCGGCGTCGCTGAACCAGACCAACGGCTCCCTCGGCGCGTCGCCGGTGTCGTCGACGGTCACCGACACCCCGGATACCGGGGCGTCGACGGGGGCTTCGGGCGAGGCGTCGTCATCGGAGGAACACGCGGTAAGGACCGACCCGGTCAGCAGGGTCGTCAGCAGGGTCGGCAGAAGTGCCCGTCGCAGGGACACGCGTCGTTGAGTGCGCACGCCCGTCAGCGTACCAACTGGCGGCGCACCAACTGAGGTCCACAGGCGGCGACGCGATAAGATCGACGCCGTGACTGTTTTCAACGTCCGCCCCTGGGCGCTTTTCCCGCTGATCGGCATCGTCGCCGTCGATCAACTCACCAAGTGGCTCGTCGTGGAGAACCTCGAGCCGACGACGGCGTACCCGGTGATCGGCGATATCGCCCGGCTGTACCTGATCCGCAACTCCGGTGCGGCCTTCTCCATGGGCGAGGGTGCCACCGTGGTGTTCTCCGTGATCCAGATGGTCGCCGTGCTCATCTGCATCATTCTGGCGTTCCGGGTGCGTAACCCTTGGGCGGTCGCTGCGGTGGGGCTGATCGGCGGTGGGGCGGCAGGGAACCTGATCGACCGGATCTTCCGGGACCCGGGTGGACTGCACGGTCATGTCGTCGACTTCGTCTCGGTCGGAAGTTTCGCGATCTTCAATGTCGCGGATGCGGCGATCTGTGTCGGCGTGGCGGTGTACCTGGTGTATGCCTTGCTCATTGAGCCGAGGAAGAGCAGACAAGAGGACCGGGCCGAGGAGCAGGAGGTGCAGCCGTCGTGAGCGTAGGGCCCAGAGAGTCGCGCATGATGCCGGTGCCCGACGGGTTGGCGGGTATGCGCGTGGACGCCGGACTGTCGAAATTGCTTGGTCTGTCGCGCACTGTCGTCGCCGAGCTCGCCGAGGCAGGCGACGTCACGCAGGACAGTCGTCCGGCAGGGAAGTCGGACAGGCTGGTCGCCGGTGCATGGCTGGACGTCACGCTGCCCGAGCCCGAGCGGGATCTCGCCGACGAGCCCGCCGAACATGTCGACGGGATGGAGATTCTCTACGCCGACGACGACATCATCGCGGTGAACAAGCCGGTCGGGGTCGCCGCGCATCCGACCATCGGGTGGGAGGGGCCGACGGTAACCTCCGGCCTGGCGGCCGACGGCTTCCGCATCTCGACCTCCGGACCTCCGGAGCGCAAGGGTATCGTCCACCGGTTGGACGTCGGGACGTCCGGAGTGATGGTCGTCGCCGCCAGCGAGCGTGCCTACACCGTGCTCAAGCGGGCGTTCCGGGACCGCACCGTGGACAAGACCTACCACGCCCTGGTCCAGGGGCATCCGGACCCGACGGTGGGGACGATCGACGCACCGATCGCGCGGCACCCCGGTGCAGGCTGGAAGTTTGCGGTCCGTGAGGACGGCCGCCATGCCGTCACCCACTATGAGACCCTCGAGGCGTTCCGCCAGGCGACGCTGGTGAAAGTGCATCTGGAAACCGGCCGGACCCACCAGATCCGGGTCCATTTCTCGGCGCTGCACCATCCGTGCTGTGGGGACCCCATGTACGGCTCCGACCCGGCGCTCACCGAGTTCCTGGGGCTGGAGCGGCAGTGGCTCCATGCCGTCCACCTGGGATTCACCCACCCGAACGGCAGCTGGATGGACATCGAGTCACCGTACCCGGCGGATCTCAGCGAGGCTCTCGACCGCCTGCGGGAGGTGAACTGATGGCATCGGCCGGATCCCGTCCGTCCCGCAGGATCGCGCCGAACCGTAAGGTGCGTCGGCGGCGGGAATGGGAGGACACCCGCCGGCCCGCGTGGGTCATGTGGCTGTCGGTGGTGTGTCTGGTGTGCCTGGCGGTGACGGTTATCGCCCTGGCGAGTTCGGAGCGCATGTCCCGTCCCCAGGCGATCAACGGTGACGTCCTCGGGCCGGACAACAGCGAGACCGTGGACGAGTACCTCACCCGGGCCGCTGAATCGGTGCAGGATGCCGAGCCCCCCGACGCCGCCCGGTGGGCACTGATGTCTCCGGACGAACCGGCCGACCCGGATGAACTCGCGGAGATCTTCTCCGGCATGTCCGCGCTGCGGGTGTCCACCCTGTTGTCCGCGGAGTCGCGGTGGGAGATACCGGAGCCTGCGGACGGGCACCGGCGTGCGGACGTCTTCGCAGCCACCCGCGAACAGGTCGCGGCGAGCGCCGGGGTCGGCCTGGACGACCCGTCGCTCGACGTCCTCGGCGTTCTGGTCCACGGCACGCCCGCGGAGCTGCAGGAGCTCAGCGAGCGCCCCGGCGTCCTCGCCGTGGAGGCGTTGCCCCCGGACGCCGCGTACGGACGGTTCGGTTTGCGTCCGGTGACCGTGGCCGACCGGAAGGAGATCCGATGATCTGGGGCGTGCTCGCCTACCTGATGTGGGGGTTCTTCCCCGCGTTCTTCCCCCTGCTGCGCCCGGCGGTGCCGATGGAGATCCTGGCCCACCGTTTCGTGTGGACGCTGGCATTCGTCGTCGTGGTGATGGCGTGCACCACCGGTTTCCGGTGGGCGCGACGGATCCCGTTGTCGCTCTGGCTACGTATCACGGCGGCGGCTGTGCTCATCGCGGGAAACTGGGGACTGTACATCTACGCGGTCAACAACGACCATGTCGCCGACGCCGCACTGGGGTACTTCATCAACCCTCTGGTGAGTGTGTTGCTGGGGGTGCTGGTTCTGCGGGAGCGGCTGAGAACCCTGCAGTGGGTCTCCGTCGGCATCGCAGGGGTGGCCGTCGTGATCCTCACGGTGGCACTGGGCTCGCCACCGGTGGTGTCGCTCGGCCTGGCCCTGTCCTTCGCCGGTTACGGGCTGTTGAAGAAGCGGGTGCCGCTGACACCGCTGCAGTCGTTGACGGCGGAGACCGCGGTGCTCGCGCCCGTCGGGGTTCTGTTCCTCGCGTGGCTTCAGACCCAGGGGGAGAACACGATGGTCCAGGGCGGGCACGGGGTCGGTCACGCCCTGCTGCTGATCACCGCGGGTGCGATCACCGCGCTACCGTTGCTGTGCTTCGCCCGTGCCGCCCATGAACTGTCGTTGACCAGTCTGGGGATGCTGCAGTACCTCACTCCGGTGATGCAGATGCTCTGGGCCGTGCTGGTGGTCGGTGAGCACATTGAACCGGCCCGCTGGGTCGGGTTCGCCATCATCTGGGTGGCACTGCTGGTCTTCATCACCGACACACTGCTGCATACGCGCCGGACCAACCGGCTGAAGCGGCTCAGTTAGAGGTCGAAGACCCGGTCGACCATCGGGTTACGGAACATCCCCTCCGGGTCGACATGCCCCCGCAGGTCGGCGACGGCGCCCAGGTCGGGGTGGACGGCGGCCAGCCCGGCGTGGTCGAGGGTGTGGAGCTTGCCCCAGTGTGGACGTCCTCCGGCGGCGACCAGCACCGGCTCGACGACGGAGAAGAGCTCGCGGTAGTCGTCGCGGTGGTAACGGTGCACGGCAATGTAGCAGGACTGCCGGCCGTTGGCCGTCGAGAGCGGGACAGTGTCGGCTGCGGTGCAGCGGACCTCGACGGGGAACCCGACGGGTAGGCGTGAGGTGTCGATGACCCGGTGCACCTCGGCGAGGACCTCGGACGCGTCAGCGAGGGGGACGGCGTACTCCATCTCGTTGAAACGGACCCGGCGCGGAGAGACGAACACATTGTGCGCGGTGTCGGCGTACTCACGCTGCGCCAACGTCGCCGCGGCCAGACGGTTCATTGCACCGGTCGTGCGTGGTGCCAGGTGCATCAGCCCGCACATCGCCCCGAAGGCGGCGTTGCTGACCAGCTCGTCGTCGATGACCGACCGCCAGCGCGGCACCGGACCGGGCAGGCCGGCGGTGGCTGCCGCCCGTGGACTGTAGCGGGTGTTGGTCTTGACGTGCGCCACGTCGGTGCCGGGGAACCAGTAGTACTCCAGGTGGTCGACGTCTGAAGCGCGTGACGGGAAGTCACTGACCAGGGGAGCAAGAGGTTCGGCCTTCTCCACCGCGGACAGGACGAAAGACTCCACCACCGACATTGTGATCCGGGTGGTGATCCCCAACGCCCCCAGCGACACCCGCCCCAGGTCGAAGAGCGGATCACCGGGACCGACGTCGTGCACGGTGCCGTCCGCGGTGACGGTGCGCAGTCCACGGACCATCCCGGCGAACCCGGTCAATCCGATCCCGGTGCCGTGCGTGCCGGTGCTCACCGCGCCGGCCAGGGACTGTGGGTCCACGTCACCCTGATTCGCCAGCGCCAGTCCGTGGGGCTGCAGCAGAGCGGGTACGTCCCGCAACCGGGTCCCGGCGAGGAACGTGACCTCCATCGCCTCACTGTCGACCGAGACGATGCCACTGAGGTGGTCGAGGTTGACCAGGACACCGTCGGTCACCGCGACGGGTGTGAACGAGTGGCCGGCACCGACCGCCTTGACCCGCAGACCGTCCTCGGCGGCACGGACGACGACATCGACGACTCCGGCCTCGGTCGTCGGCTGGACGAAACGCGCCGGGTCGGCGGTCTGACCGCCGGACCAGTTGTGCCATCTCATGTGAAGATCCTTCCCTCACCCCGGTAGGTGGGCCATTCGTCGATGATGTCGCCGTCGCTGACGACGAGCACGGAGTCGGTGAACTCGGCCTGCTCACCGGCTTTGGCGTGACGGAACCAGACATGGTCACCGAGGTTCATCGCCGCCGCCACGTCGCCGCGCAAGGGCGTCTGCACTTCGCCGGCCCCCTCGGCGGACGTCAGGGACAGGCCCCGCGGGTAGTCGACGACCGGTACCCGGTCGGCTCCGGGAGGGCCCGAGGCGATACGTCCACCGCCGGCGACGGTGATGAAGTCCGGCGCGGGACGCCGGACGACCGGCAGGACAAACCACTCGGCCGACAGGGGGCGGAAAGAGGAGTAGTTGTCGAACAGGCCGGGCCCGACGACACCCGATCCCGCGCCGATCTCGGTGACGACCTCCTCGGCGACGGTCGACTCGATCGACCCTGTGCCACCGCCGTTGACGAACTCCAGTCCACCGTCGACGGCGCTGACGGCGGAGACAATGGCGGCACGCCGTCCCGCCAACTCCTTCGCCGAGATACGTTTGACCGCCGAGACCAGGGGTGAAGAGTCCGTGGTCCCGGCGATCTGCCCCTCATAGGCCATCAGCCCGACCAGGGTGAAACCGTCGCGGTCGCTGATGAGCTCGGTGAGAGCCCGGGCCTGCTCCACGGTATGCACCGGAGACCGTCGGGCGCCGAGATGGACGGGTCCGACAGTCAGGGAGGCGTCGATGTCGATACACACCCGCAGGTTCCCGCGTTCGGTCGGTGGGACGACAGCGTCGATGAAATCCAGGTGTTCCACCGAGTCGACCATCACCGTGATCGAGCGCAGGTAGTCTTCGCCGCACATCAACTGGTGGAGCAACTGGCGGTCGGCACTGGGGTAGGCGACGAGAATGTCGTCACTGACACCCTCGTCGGCCAACCACAGTGCCTCGCCGAGAGAGTAGGACAGCAACCCCTCGACGCCGTCGATCATCAACAGCCGTTGAATCAGTGGTCGGATGCGTACCGACTTCGTTGCCAGCCGGATCGGGGTGCCGGCCGCACGCCGGACCATGTCACCGGCATTGGCCAGCGCATTGTCCAGATCGAGGACGGAGAACGGGGCGTCGAGGTGCGCTACCGCCTCGCGCACCGCAGGTCGTGGAGTACTCACGAGGTTGAGGATACGTCGCGAAACCACCCGGCGTGCGGTGGTTTCGGATATCATCACCGGACATGACTGTGACGACTGTTGAACAATTCGGGAGTCCCCTGTTGGAGAGGGTCTTCCGCGCTCCGGGGCACACCGGCCCCGAGGGGGACATAGGACGGTGGGAGGGCATCGTCGGCGACGCGGAGTGGGCCGCGGAGATCCGTCGTCTCAAACAACTGCGCAACGCGGTGATCCTGGCCCACAACTACGAGCTTCCGGAGATCCAGGACATCGCCGACCACACCGGAGACTCCCTCGCCCTGTCACGGATCGCCGCGGAGACCGACGCCGAGGTCATCGTCTTCTGCGGTGTGCACTTCATGGCCGAGACCGCCAAGATCCTCTCCCCGGACAGGACCGTCCTGATCCCTGACGAGGACGCAGGATGCTCCCTGGCGGATTCCCTGACCGTAGAGGAACTCGCCGAGTGGAAGTCCGAACATCCCGACGCCCTGGTCGTCAGCTACATCAACACCACCGCCGCGGTGAAGGGACTCACCGACGTGTGCTGCACCAGTTCCAACGCCGTGGATGTGGTGGCCGGGTTGCCTGCCGACCGGGAGATCCTCTTCGGTCCCGACCAGTTCCTCGGTGCCCACGTCCGACGCCAGACAGGTCGGGACAACATCCATGTCTGGGCCGGGGAATGCCACGTCCACGCCGGAATCTCCGGTCCGGAGCTGGCGCGCCGTGCGGAGGAGAACCCTGACGCAGACCTCTTCATCCACCCGGAGTGCGGTTGCGCGAACTCCGCGATCTACCTGGCGGGCGAGGGGGTGATCGACCAGGGACGGGTCCACATGCTCTCCACCGGTGAGATGCTGACCTCGGCCCGCACAGCGTCCGAGGAGGGGCGGGGTAAGGTACTCGTCGCGACCGAGGTCGGCATGCTCCACCAGCTCAAAGGCGTGGCGCCGGACGTGGACTTCGCACCGGTCAACGAACGCGCGTCCTGCCCCTACATGAAGATGATCACCCCGGCGGCACTGCTGCGCTGCCTTGCGCTGGGCACTGACGAGGTCGATGTCGACGAGGACGTCGCCGACAAGGCCAGGCAGGCCGTCGAACGGATGATCTCGGTCGGCACACCGGGAGGGGGCGAGTGACCGCCACAGTTCCCGAGACCGACCTCGGTGCACTCGACGGCGACCCGACCCTGTTCTCTGCCCTGGCGTGGGCGGCACTGCAGGAGGACATCGCCTCCGGGGACGCCACGACCCTGGCCACCGTCCCGGAGGACCTGACCGGCAGCGGACGTCTGGTGGCGCGTCAGCACGGAGTCATCTCCGGCATCGACGCCGTCCAGGCGGTCCTGGAGGCAGGAGCGTCCTACCCCGTTCTCGGCGGCCGCGTGGAACTGCAGGAGCCGGTGCATAACGGCACACACGTCACCGAGGGCGCGGTCGTGGGAACCCTGAACGGTCCGGTGCGGGCGATCCTGCAGCTGGAACGCACCGTGCTCAACGTATTGTCCCACGCCTCAGGTGTGGCGACGCACACCGCCGCATGGGTGGAGGCTGTTTCTCCTCCTTCTTCTACTACTTGTCCGGGAGCAGGAACTGTCGTGCGGGACTCCCGTAAGACGCTGCCGGGACTGCGGCTGCTGCAGAAGCGGGCTGTCGTGCACGGAGGGGGGACCCCACACCGCTACAACCTCTCCGACCAGGCCATGGTCAAGGACAACCACGTCGTCGCGGGTGGGGGAGTCGTCGCCGCCTACCTGGCGGTCCGAGCGGACAACCCGGCACTGTGGTGCGAGGTCGAAGTCGATGACCTGGACCAGTTGCGCGCGGTACTGGCGGTGGACGTGCCGCCACAGCAGGTGCTGCTGGACAACTTCGCGGTACCGGACACTGTGGCAGCGGTGCGGATGCGCGACGAGACCGCGCCGGGTGTGCTGCTGGAGTCGTCCGGTGGTCTGACTCTGGACGTCGCCGGCGAGTATGCCGCGGCCGGGGTGGATTCGCTGGCCGTGGGGGCGTTGACCCATTCGGTGACGGCGTTGGACATCGGGTTGGACCTGTGATGTACGAGATGAGGATGTCACGGGTGATGGCTGTCATCCCGGTGGTGGTGATGGTTCCTTCTGTGATGGTGGTGGCCGTCACCGGGTCGTGGGCGGCGATGGGCGTAATGGTGGTGGTCTTCGCGGTGCTGCTGTGGGGTGTGTTCGGCATGAAGATCCGGGTCGACGTGGGGGAGGACGCCGTGAGGTTCACCGCGCCGTTCTACCGGCTGGACGTGCCTCTCGAGCGAATCGACCGTGTCGAGCTGCTGCGAGACAACGGCCTGAACCCGGGCTTGGTGAATTGGCCGGTTGTGGGGCGTACCGAATCACCCGCAGGGGTGCGGCTAAACCTCGGTGGATCGGCCGCCCTGCGGGTCACATTAGGTGACGGGGCACAGAAGATCACCACGGTGTTTCGTGATACGGCGACGGCGCAGGCGTGTGCCCGGGACCTTGAGGACGCGCGGGGCCAGTGATCTGCGGTTTCTCTGCCTAACCGCCGTTTTGTCGCCTTTCTAACCGTCGTTTCGTCGGATGCCGGTGAAACGAACCGGTGTCATGTTCGACGGGGACAATAGGAGGTGCTTCACAATGAAGAACCACACAACCTCGAAGCACGGAATCATGACACCTGTCCTCGCGGCGGACTCCGTCGGCACCGTCACCGAGACCCCGACCCGCACCGTGGAGGTGACAGCCCCTCCGGAGGTTCCCGGTGACACGCCCGGCGAGGTCATCGCCCCCCGGTGAGGAGACCGAAACCTATTTCTCGACTGAGGGTCAGGAAGGCGGAGTCGCGGGTCTCGGCCCGGACATGGAGCCGGTCGTCGTGCGGGAACAGCCTGCGGCCGACGTCACCGCGGACTACGCCGACATCCCGGCGTCCTCCGGGGCGCGGGGCCTGGTGGCTGCCGTGGCGGAGCAAGCGACCCGCGGCATGGGGGACTGGATCCTGGAAACCACCCCGGACTACGCCGGCGAGCCCTTCTACCGGGCCGACGTCACCGGCATGCAGGATGACGCCCAGGCCGGTGAACGCCTGTTCATCACTGTCCGGGAAGACGTCGGGGAGAACGGGCGAGAATACACCATCGACACCGTGGAACGCACTCTGCTCTGCCATCGCGGGGTGAGCGGCGGACTGTGCCTGTGAGTTCTACACTTCGGCAAGTCTCCGGACCCAAGCGGCCATGCCCGGCGTGATGAAGTGCAGGCCACCGGAATCATGTAGGGATAGGTCAAGCAGGAAATCCACATGGGGTGGCCCGGATTTTCGGCGGGTCTTGGGAGAGCTTCGCGAGCGCCGGGCGCCGAATGCGACCCTGCGGGAAGCCATTCTGCACGCTCAAGGTAGTCGGGCAGGCTGCCACCGAGGTCTTCCCCCCCAAGAACGGGGAAGGGCGGACATCATGACGACAAGCGGACGGTTCTCTGGAGCGATTTCTTGGAGTATGCTGCCGAGTTCGTCCATCTCAGACGAGGTGGTGTGGTGCTGATTATCGAGGGAAACTAGCAGTCCGACTACTTGACGTTCGGCGCTTTCCACGGTGGTGCGCAATTGGTCACAGAGCGTCGTCGTCAGAACATTTTCGTCACACGCGAGGCTGACGCGACGAGAAGGGGGCTCTTCGACGACCTTCAGTTGTGTGATGAGCGTGGCGATGAGGTTTCTCGGAGTAACGTCAATATGAAAAGTTGTCCAGTCGGAGTTCCTTCTTGCAGTTTCAGAAATCTGCTTGATAACGACAATCTTTCCGATGCTCCGAGGATCGATAAGAAAGAGAGGTCGAGGCGTGCGGCCATCGTAGGTGGCAATAGTCAACAACTCCCCGGCGGCGTCGTATGGCACTGCGTCCAGTTGAAAACGGGGCATCTGGCTGGCAAACGGAGTGTATGGGTCGGTTGGGGCTATGGCGGAGGGGCGAGCATTTAATATATTTCCATATATAACGATAGAGGGGCCAACTACTGCCCCCCGAGGTCGAATAAGGCGACGTCGACATCTCGTGCGATCCAGGATTTGGCATGTGCGGAATTTACCTGGCTACGAATGTCCTCGAGGGTCTGGATGTATCGTCCATAGTGGCCCTGTCCCTTTTTTACTGATATGTTCAACTTCTTGAGGCCGGATTCTGCGCGTCGGTCGTAGACAGCCATTCTCTTGGGTGCGGCGGCATAAAGAAGAGCAGAAGCCAATGCGTCGCCGCTTTTGAAACCAGGAAGCTGACTTAGTTCGCTGCGTGCCGAAGTGGCGGACTTGGCGGGGTTATTGTGCTCATCATTTGCCAGTCGTACCACGGTTCTGGTTACTGCGCGGACCTCTTCATCGCTCAGTATCATCAGCTTCCGTACCCATGGTGTGGCCGCAGTAATGCGCTTCCAAAACAGTAGTGCACCAACATCGATCTTCCCAATTGATTTATTTATTTCGATATTTTCACAAACTTGATTGAAAACTTCGTCATAATGCTTGGAATTGTTACTGACATAGCTACTGTGAGAATTTATGAGTGCTGCGATGGCTTCATCGGAGATGCTCTGCATTGTGTTGGATATTTCTATTCTTAATTTATCTAACTCTGACCTAACGGTACAAAACTCGAGCGAAACAACTGGTGCTGCATGGTGATCCTGGCAATTGGACCCATACGGTTCTTAACGACGTGAATATCTGCCTCGCCCGCTCTCTCATGGTCCCAGTCTGTCGTGTCTGGGCGCTCTAAGCGCAGGACTATGTCCGCTTCCTCCATCAATGCGTCGACATGCGGGGAATTATCGCGGACCCGTGTTGAGACTAGCACGGGCATCTCTGCCTCGAGGGCATATTTCTTGAAGGCCCGCGCGACGGTGAACGGTGATGCGTCGGCGTCCACGAGATCGATGCAGTCCACAGCGAGAATCTGATGCTGCTCCTGGTAGAACGTCAGGGGCAGGTCAGTGATGCTGAACGAGGTACGGGAATCGACCGCCAATGTGCCCTGATTCATCAGAGCTTTCGCCTCCGCCAGTGTGGCAGCCGACGGCTCCCGGTTGAGGTTGCCAGTCGCTGGGTGGCCCACAGAATGCAGTCGGATCCCGGACTCCCCACTCAGCAGGCGTTGGCGGATGTCGGAATCCGTCATCTCCAGGGAGATCAGGTGCGTGCTGCATCCGTGCCGGAAGGCGGCATGGCGGAGGAACTGGAGCAGTAGCGTAGTCTTTCCTGCCCCTGGGGCGGAGGCGACGACGATGAGGTGCCCGGGACGCATACCGCCGGTGACGTCATCGAGTTCAGGCAGGCCGAAGGGTACCGATATAGGTGGGGCAGGGTGCATGGTGCCGATGTTAGCGGCGGATTGTCTGGTGTCGTTCCGACGGTAGACTGTTCCGCATGAAGAAGTCCTCCTTCGTCCACCTGCACAATCACACCGAGTACTCCATGCTCGACGGGATGGCGAAGGTGGACCTGCTCGCCGAAGAGGTTTCGCGCCAGGGGATGCCCGCGGTCGGCATGACCGATCACGGCAACATGTTCGGTTCCGACGCCTTCTACCGCGCGATGACCGGTGCCGGCATCAAGCCCATTATCGGCATCGAGTGCTACATGGCACCCGAGTCCCGCCTCATCAAGGACCGCGTCAAATGGGGTGAGCCGGAGCAGAAGCGCGATGACGTCGCCGGCGGCGGCTATTACCTGCACCAGACAATGATGGCGGAGAACGCCACCGGCCTACGTAACCTTTTCCGGCTGTCGTCCCTGGCGAGCTATGAGGGACAGGTCTCGAAGTACCCGCGTATGGACGCCGAGATCGTCGCCGAGCATGCGGAGGGCATCATCGCGACCACCGGCTGTCCGTCGGGCGACGTCCAGACCCGCCTGCGACTCGGCCAGTTCGACAAGGCTCTCGAGGCCGCCGCGATGTGGCAGGACATCTACGGCAAGGACAACTACTTCCTCGAGCTGATGGACCACGGTCTGGAGATCGAGAAGCGGGTCCGCGACGAACTGCTGGAGATCGGCCGGAAACTCGACCTGCCCCCGCTGGTCACCAACGACTGCCACTACGTCCTGCAGAAGCAGGCCAAGCCGCACGAGGTCATGCTGTGCGTGCAGACCGGTGCCACCATGGACGAACCGACCCTCGATGAAGGTGGGCGCCGGTTCGCGTTCTCCGGCGACGGTTACTACATCAAACCGGCCGAGGAGCTGCGCAAGTACTGGGACCCGATCGTCCCGGACGGGTGTGACAACACTCTCTGGATCGCTGAGCGCGTCCAGGACTACGGCGAGTTGTGGGAGGAGCACACCCATGACCGCATGCCGAAGTACGACGTACCCGAAGGACACACCCCCACCACCTGGCTCCGGAGTGAGGTTCACGACGGACTCAAGGAGCGCTTCCACGGCGGGGAGGTCCCGAAGGAGTACATCGACCGTGCCGAGTACGAGATCGACGTGATCGACATGAAGGGCTACCCGTCCTACTTCCTCGTCGTCGCCGACCTGATCAAGCATGCCCGGTCCATCGGCATCCGTGTGGGGCCGGGGCGTGGCTCGGCCGCCGGCGCCCTGGTCGCCTATGCGCTGACCATCACCAACATCGATCCCATCGACCACGGCCTGATGTTCGAGCGGTTCCTCAACCCGGAGCGTCCCTCGGCACCGGATATCGACATCGACTTCGACGACCGTCGTCGTGGCGAGATGATCCGCTACGCCGCCGACAACTGGGGTCAGGACAAGGTCGCCCAGGTGATCACCTTCGGCACGGTGAAGACCAAGCAGGCGCTGAAGGACGCCGCCCGTGCCCACCATGGACAGCCCGGCTTCCAGATCGCTGACCGGATCACCAAGACGCTGCCACCGGCCCAGGCGGCCAAGGACATTCCCCTGTCCGGAATCATGGATCCCAACCATGACCGGTATCAGGAGGCTGCGGAGATCCGCACCCTCATCGAGACCGATCCGGTCGTCAAGGAGATCTACGACGACGCACTCGGCCTGGAAGGCGTCGTCCGTCAGGCCGGTGTGCACGCGTGTGCGGTGATCATGGCGTCCGTGCCCCTGCTGGACCACATCCCGATGTGGAAGCGTCAGCAGGACGGTGCGATCATCACCGGATGGCCCTACCCCGCGTGTGAGGCCATCGGGCTGCTGAAGATGGACTTCCTGGGGTTGCGCAACCTCACCGTCATCGGCGACTGCATCGAGAACATCAAGAAGAACCGGGACGAGGACCTGGATCTCGAGGGCCTGACCACCGATGATCCGCAGTCATACGAGCTGCTGGCCCGTGGTGACACGCTCGGCATCTTCCAGCTCGACTCCGGTGGAATGCAGGAGCTGCTGAAGCGGATGAAGCCGACCGGCTTCAACGACATCGTCGCGGCGCTCGCACTGTACCGGCCGGGACCGATGGGTGTCGGTGCGCACTGGGACTACGCCGACCGTAAGAACGGGCGCAAGCCCATCGAACCGATCCACCCCGAGCTGGCCGAGGCGCTCGAGGAGATCCTGGAAGAGACCTACGGTCTTATCGTGTACCAGGAGCAGATCATGAGGATCTCGCAGAAGGTCGCGAACTACACCGCAGGTCAGGCCGATGGTTTCCGTAAGGCCATGGGTAAGAAGAAGCCGGAGGTCCTGGCCAAGGAGTTCGAGAACTTCGAGGCGGGGATGAAGGAGAACGGGTTCTCCGACGAGGCGATCAAGACACTCTGGGACACCATCCTCCCGTTCGCCGGATACGCGTTCAACAAGTCCCACGCCGCAGGTTACGGCCTGGTCAGTTTCTGGACCGCCTATCTCAAGGAGCACTACACCGCCGAGTACATGGCTGCCCTGCTGACCTCCGTGGCCGACAAGAAGGACAAGTCCGCGATCTACCTCGCCGACTGCCGTCACCTGGGGATCAAGGTGTTGTCGCCAGACGTCAACGAATCTGACTACACGTTTAAGCCCGTGGGCCAGGACATCCGTTTCGGCCTGGGTGCAGTCCGTAACGTGGGTGAGGACGTCGTCGACTCGATCGTGGCGACACGTAAGGAGAAGGGGGCCTTCGACGACTTCTCCGACTACCTCGACAAGATCGACGCCACGGCCTGCAACAAGCGGGTCACGGAATCTCTCATCAAGGCAGGTGCCTTCGACTCTCTCGAGCACCCCCGCAAGGGCCTGATGCTGGTATTCGAGGACGCCGTGGATTCGGTCACCTCCACCAAGAAGGCGGCGGCGCGTGGACAGTACGACCTGTTCTCCGGGCTCGACGCGGTGGAGGACGACGCCTTCAAGGTGGATGTCCCCGACCAACACTGGGAACGCAAGCATGAACTCACGCTGGAAAGGGAGATGCTCGGTCTCTACGTGTCGGGGCACCCCCTCGACGGATTCGAGGCCTCCCTGGATTCGCAGATCGACACGCCGTTGACCACCGTGATCTCCGGTGAGCTGCCGGACAAGCGCACGATCAAGGTCGGCGGGATCATCTCCAGCGTGGACCGTCGCGTGGACAAGAAGGGCAATCCCTGGGCCATCGTCACGATCGAGGACCAGCACGGTGCCCAGATCGAACTGTTGTGTTTCTCCCGGACCTATTCAATGGTCGCGCCGATGATCGCCGAGGACAACATCATCCTCGCCCAGGCCGAGGTGAGCATCAGGGATGACCGCACGAGCCTGTTCTGCAATGACCTCAAGCTCGCGGAGCTCTCCGTCGGTGCGGGTGCCGGGGTCCCGCTGAGACTGCGGATGCGCATCGACCAGTGCACCCCCGACAACATGGACCGCCTCAAGGGCGTGCTCCACAACAACCGCGGTGACTCCGACGTCTACCTCACGCTCACCGACGGCACCGAAGAGCTGCAGTACATGCTGCCTCCGGATCTCCGGGTGGCGCGCACGTCGTCGTTGATGGGCGACCTCAAGGCGTCGACATGGGCCGGCGTCCTCGGGTGACACAACCCGTGAGTCACGCCTACCTGCGCCCTGCCGCCGATCGTCCGGTCGCGGAGACCGAGGTGAGAAGGTCCCGGTTCATCGCCTGCGCAGCCAGGGTGCCTGACGAGGACGCCGCCCGGGCGTTCCTGGCTGAGGTCCGGGCCGGGTTCACCGATGCCCGGCACCACTGCAGTGCCTACATCCTGCACGTCGACGGGGCGAACCCGGTGGAACGCTCGGGTGACGACGGTGAGCCAGCAGGCACGGCGGGCCAGCCGATGCTCGAGGTGCTCCGCGGATCGGGTCTGCAGGACGTTGCCGTTGTGGTGGTCCGTTATTTCGGTGGGGTCAAGCTCGGCACCGGCGGACTGGTCCGCGCGTACCAGGACGCCACCCGCGCCGTGCTGGCGGATATCACCGTAATGCGTCGTGAGCCCCGGGACGTGTGGACCCTGGAGGTCGACCATGCGGAGGCAGGCAAGATCGAGGCCGAGCTCCGCGCGCGGGGCCTGGATGTCGAGGCATCCTACGGTCAGACCGTGACGTTGATTCTCACCGTGGCAGCCGGAGAGGACCCTGGTGGCATTGTCAGGGAAATCTCAGCAGGAACTCTGGAAATTGTACGGGTCGGGTCCCGCTGGGACGACGTCAAGGCGGGGTGAACCGGGGTAGACTCGGGGCCATGACCATGGACAACTACTCCGACAATCCCGTTGCCCGTCGTAAGGCCGACGTCCGTAAACGTTCTCGGTCGATCCAGGTGTCCGGGGGAATCGCGGTCGCCGGGGGCATTCTGGGCATTCTGGGGGTTGCTTCAGGGCTTTTCTTCACGATTGCGGTGGTTGCTCTGGTGGTCCTGGGATGGAACGTGGTGAAGGTCCGTGAGGTGCTCAACCACAAGGACCAGTGGTGATCCGTGACACGGATCGATGCATGGGTGTGGGCCGTCCGCCTGTACAAGACACGGTCCGCTGCCGCTGACGCCTGCCGTGCAGGGCACGTGAAAGTCAATGATGTCTCCGTCAAACCCGCCCAGACCGTGGCAGTGGGGGACCGGGTACGTGCCTGGGTGAATCACCGCGAGTATGTCGTCGAGGTCGCCGAACTCGTCTCGAAGAGGGTCGGGGCTCCGCGGGCACGGCAGTGCTACGTGGACCACTCTCCGCCGCCACCGTCGAAGGAGATCCTGGCCTCGATCCCTCGACGGGACAGGGGTGCCGGACGCCCGACGAAGCGGGAACGTCGCCAGATCGATCAGCTGCGCGGACGCTGACCCATCCGCTGCCACCGGTTGCCCAGGCGACCGGGCCGCGATGAAGCGTGGTCGCCGATATGCACGGTGCGGCGAATATGGTCGCGGCCGTAGGTGAACAGCAGTAGGTCGTCGATGAGGCGGACCTGTCCCGGGGGGTAGCCGTAGCCCATCGTCTCCTGCAACTGGACCAGTGCCTCCGGCGCACACAGGACCGTGAGCTCACCGATGGTCGTCACCCCGTTCGCCGCGAGCATGTCGACGGCGAACCGGTAGTAGTCAGCCTTGGACATGGGGTATTCATTACCGACGAGCATGGTCAACACACCCGGCAGCATGGTGGCCGTGAGTTCGGTGTCGTCGGTGGTGTCGCCGTCAGCACTGGTGGCACGGGCAATCGTGTCGAACTGCTGGTCCGCGAGCTCGATGAGGCCGGCGGCCAGGGTGAAGGCGCGGTGCACTTCCGGACTGATCACGTGTCCCGGATTCTTGTAGCGCACGTCATGCTCGAACTCCGCCCAGGCGTGCTGCAACACCGTCCTGATCTGGATCTCGATCAGCCTGCCCTCCAGATCGGTCAGTGACGGCATCGTGGAACTCGTGACCCGGGCGATGACGTGGGAGGATGCGTACCCGAACTCGCCGCGCTCCGCGGTCTGGGCAGATTTATCGGTCACGGAGACCACGTCGAAGAGACTGCGCATCACCCCGACGAGCAGCAGGATGTCGGCGGTGGTGTAGACGGTGACCCGGACCCCCAGGACATCGTAGGCGGAGTCGAAGTCACGGTAGTCGGGGTGGACGGTGTCGTGGATCTTCGCCAGGTAACTGCCACGGTCCTTGATTCGCACCGAGACCTGGTCGAAGGCAATGCCCGCGTCGGACAGTTCGTCGGAGAGGACTTTCTGGATGTCCGTGACCACCGTGGGGTGGTCGGCGAGCCACGTGTCGAAATCGCGCAGGACGGTGGAATCTTTCATGGCACCGACTCTAGCGCCTGACAGTGGCCTTCCGAGATGTCGATCGGCCCGGTGCTGGGTACCGACGGAAGTGTCCCGGACGAAATGAACAGCCGTTGGTCCTCTGTGACGAAGAACAGGGCAGGTCCGGGCCCGTCGGTCAGGATACGGTGTGTCGGTACTGCGAGAAGAGGGTGGGCGAGAAGACCCGCAGCGGGAAAAGGCACTCCGATGACTGCGATCTCCCGGACCCCCGGTTCGACAGCACGGTGCCGCAAGGCTGTGCCGTACACCGAGGTGAGGTCGCCCAGCGTCGCGAGCATGCCGGTGGCGGTCTCCTGCCACAACAATGATGCGCTGGTGTGACGGATGCCCAGGTCGGCGACGGTGAGACGCCGGGGACCGTCCTGCACGGCCGCTCCCAGACCCCCGCCCAGCGGAATGGTGACCATGGAAGCGGGATCGTAGGGGTCATGGTCGACGGAGGTGGTGGTGACATGCAGCTGGAGTTTCCGGTTCATACCGGTAGAGAGACTCCTAGAAGGGCGCGGAGGTTCCCTTCACCTCGTCCAGATCGGGGCGCCGCGACTTCCCCAACGCGGAGAGCAGCTCGTCGAAGCTCCACAGCGTGATGTCCTGTCCCTTGTCCTTCAGCTCGCGGGCACGCTTCTCCTTGCTGGTCACCGAACCCCATTCGCCGATGACCAGCAGTGTGGTCTTCTTGGTGACATTCTTGCCGACGGTCGCGCCGGCCTCGGCGATCATGTCCCAGACCTCACCCTTCTCATAGGGGGCGAAGTCCCCGGTGACGGTGACATTCTGTCCGAAGATCGGTCCGTTCGCGTCGGCCTCGGTGTTGGCCTCCGGGACGGTGTCCGGCGTCGCGACGCGCTGCCAGTCTGCTGTGGCGACGACTGTGCTGACTGTGCTGACTGTGCTGACTGTGCTGACTGTGACGACTGTTCTGACTGGGCTGATTGCCTCGACTCGGTGGCCGATGCAGGAGACGTGGCAGACGCCGTGTCCGTCTCGACGGGGGAGGTGGGGGCGGTGTCCAACGGGAAACCCGACTGCAGGTTGCTCAGCAGCTGGTGTACCTGGGTGAACTGCTCCTGTTGTCCGGGGGCGAAGACCACGATGTTGGACGCGCCCGGGTCGCCGGGAAACCCCGTACCGGACGGAGGACGGCATTGTCGGGAGGGGTCGCCAGCGAGAACTGGATCCAGCCGGGGGACTCGTCGGTCGGTGCGTGGCGGTACCAGCCGCGCAGTTCGGCCGGAGTGACAGTGAGCTCGGCCGGCAGCAGGGTCTGCCCCATCGGGGTTCTCCGCACCTGCACCCCGTTGTCATCTACCGTGACGTCCGCCCCGTGGGCGGTGACCGTGTGCGCTGCAGCCGTGGTACTCATAGCGTCCGATCCTAGTTACCGATGCCGTCCAGGACGAGGTCGACCCCGGAGAGCACCTGTGCGACGGTGCGGGGAGTGGCACCGGCCGCCTGCGCGGTCTGCACGTCGGTCGCCGCACCCAGCAGGTACCGAGACAGCACCCATCCGGTCAGCTGACGGTCCGCGGCAGGTGAACCCGTCAGTGCCTCGGCGAGTGTACCGGCGGGATCCTGCGCTGCCGTCCCCGCGGCCAGCGCGGCAGCGACAACCTCAGCGCCGTCGCGCACCCCGAGGAGCTGTTCGAGCAGGGCGGAGGCGGTGGTGTAGGCCTGCTCCCGCCAGTCGGCCGTCTGTGGCCCCGCCTGTTCCGATGGTCCGGCTGCCTCCAGGATTCGGCCTGCAATGCCACCGAGCAGGTCCTGCTTGCTCGGGAAGTGCCAGTACAAGGCCCCGGGGGCGACGTCGAGCGTGCGTGCGAGACGCCGCATCGTCAGGTCGCCGAGACCGTACTCGGCGAGGATGTCGAAGGCGGCGGTGAGGATTCGGTCGCGGTTGAGCTGCACCCCACCCAGTGTAGTGCCCCGATGGAACTCACGACCGTCCACGGCTAACGTTCCGTCCGCGGGCGACGTTGTAGGGTCGTAGCTGTACAACAAGCATGAGAAGGGAACCACGAATGTCACCACGGGTGTCAGGCCACCGGCCGGGAATCACCACGGCCGTCCTCGCCGGGGTCGTTGCGGCGACGCTGGGACTGGCCGCCTGCGGCTCCGACGATGCTGACGGGGACGCCGCCGGCAGCACGACGAGCAGTTCCTCGAGCGCTGCGTCCACCAGTGCGAAGGAGTCGACGGAGCCTCGGAAGTCTCGGAGTCTGCCGAGCCGGATCCCAGCGAGTCCGCCGAGCCGGCACCGGACGACCAACAGGAAGGTGACCGGGGCGAGGGTGAGCCTCCGGCGGACGCCCCGGCTCCGGAACCCGCCAATGCCCCGGCAGGGAACGCCGCCAACGGTGACGACGCCGCGCAGATCACGGCGCTGGAAAGGGGGTTCGGTGAAGAACGTCCCTACAGCGAGTACCTCAAGTACACCTATGAGCACACCTGCAATGCGGACCTCGACCAGACGGTGGGTGGCCGTGAGGCGGCCATGCAGGATGCTGAGGCCAACGGCGAGCTGGGGCAGAAGCAGGCCAGCGAGGTGATAGGTACCCTCCCCGTGATTCACGGTGTCAATGACATCCGGGTCGACGGTGACCACGCGACTGCTAATCTCGATCAGAGCATGAACGACAACCGGCAGACACTGCCGAAGAACTATGTCCGGGAAGACGGACAGTGGAGGACCTGTATCGCCTGATGGCATCTCGTCGCGTACTGATCGGACAGTCGGCGAAGACCCTCACGGTCTTCCTGGCTGTCTTCAGCATTTCCGGACTCCTGTGGGGCTGGTGGCGACCAGCGGTGACCGCCGTGGTCACCGACACCGGGGCCGCCGAACTCGACCCGTCCACGTCCGGCGCACCGTTCCTGTCTTTCGCGGTCTTCGCGCTCGCTACCGGGCTTCTCGGCGCGGTCCTCGCCGGCTGGTCATTCTGGCGTTCACCACGGTTGCGGGGGCCGGTCATGCTGCTGACGGTGATCGTCCTGGCATTCCTCGGCGCCGCCGTCTTCCTCCTCTTCGGCAACTGGATCGCAGACACCCTCCACGGCACGGACGTCACCGCCGGACTGGCGGAGAACCTCAGGCCCGGACAGGACGTCACCATCGTCTCCAAGGTCACCGGCGCCGCCGGCTACCTGGCGGCACCTGCCGCCGCTGCCGTGGTCTACTGGACCTGCTCGCTCTTCGCCCCGGACACCGCCTTCGAGCACTGAGCCGCTCAGCGGCCCCGCAGGTCGCGCAGTTCGCGGTAGGCCTGCCAGACGGAACCACCGAGGTCGCCGTCGGACAGTCCGGCGGCGTCTGTACCTTCGTTACCCTCGCTACCGTCGGATCCCTCGGCAAGCCCCATCTCCTCAGGGGCGAGCAGCAGCTCACCGTGTGCCCGGTCCAGGGCCACGTCACAGGAGGAGTCCTCGCCACGCTCGAGGTACAGCGACGCCGCTGCGACCCAGTTCATCGCCGCACTGCTGTGGTCCCGGGCCTCGGTGAACGAGTGGGCTGCGCGGGTGGCGTACTCCAGGGCGAGATCCTCACGCCCCGCCTCCTCCCAGATCGCCGACATGTCCTCGTTCCAGTCACCCAGGTGCCAGGAGAACATCGGATCGCCGTCCGCTTCCTCCAGGATCCGGCGTGAGCGTTCCATCAGTTCCAGGGCACGGGAGGTGTCACCGACATTGAGGTGCTCCCGTGCGCCGGTACGTAGCGCCTGGGCTGCAGCCAGGGGCCGGTCCAGGTCACGGTAGAGCGCGCAACTGCGTTCCAGCAGCCCGGCGGTCACCACGTGCTGTCCGGACGAGGACGCAGCGACACACGCCATCGTCAGGCACGCCAGCGTGCGTTCACTGTCGGGAGTGAACATCGACCAGTCTGCCGTCGCCACGGCCAGGGACAGCCCCTCGTCCAGGTCGCCGATCCCGATCGCGGCGCGGGCCCGGACCCCACGCAGGTTCAGCACGGCGGGGGAGACGGGCGCTCCGGCGGCCGCCTCGTCGACGCGGACTGCCAGGTCATAGGCTGCGGCGTAGTCCCCTTCGGCGTTGAGCAGCTGGCACGCCTGTTCCGCCCGGTGCATCCCCTCCAGGGGCGCCCCGAGCTCCAGGGCGATCTCCGCGCACTGACGCCAGTGCTCCAGCACGCTGTCGTTGTCATCGGCGGTGAGCGCGAAATATCCCAGCAGGTCATGTGCCTCATACCGTGTGGTGGGAGCCTCCGATGCCAGCATTCCGGTGGCGACCGCGACCGCCGCCTCGATCTCGCCGTCGGCGTGCAGTTGCTGGGCACGGGTCAGTTCCCTGTCCCCGGGGGAGACGGTGCCGACGGTGAACCTGTCCGCCAATGCCCGGAACACCGGTCGTAGCGCTGCCGTCTCGGGCGTGGCCAGCGACGTGGCGCACGTCAAGCCACCCATCGCCGCGAGCGACAGGCAGGTGGCCTGGTGCCGGGGCAGACTGTCACCCGTGATCGTCGGATCGGCGGCCACCGTGGGGCTTTCCGGGGTGGGGCGGAACGACATGATAGCGCCCTGCAGGTCCTCGAGCAGACGGGCTGCAGGCGGGAGTGCCGCGAGGTCGACGCCGTCGGACTCCACCACCATGGCCACCAGGCACAGTGCCGAGTTGGCGAGGACCGCCGAGGCGTGGTCGTCGTTGTCCCTGGCGAGGTGGCGCCACTCGAACACCGCCTCGGCCGCCTCCTCATGGAGTTCGAGACGGTCGGACACCGCCGCGCGCAGGACGTGGAATTCGGTCCGCAGGTGTGCGGGGGTGTCCGCCGGGAGATCGGTGTCCGGGTCCGACAGCCAGTACAGGGTGCCGAACTGACTGGTGAGACGCCAACTTGTGGCGTGGTCTCCGACGGACGTTGCGGCGACGGACGCCTGCAGCAGGTCGACAAGCGATGGCTGCGATGCCACTGGTGACCCTCCGTCCTTTCTTCGCTGTGGTAACGGGCTAGAATCACAACACGTTACCCGTTCACCGACCCTGGAGACGATCCCACGCCATGCTCTCGCGCCTGGACCTGAGGGGCCAGACCCCCTCCACCGCCGAACTCCGTCGAATCCTGCCGCGTGGCGGCACCGACATCGACCATGTTCTTCCGGCGGTGACACCGGTCGTGGAGGACGTCCGCGCACGCGGCGCCGAGGCTGCGCTGGAGTACGGCGAGAAGTTCGACCACGTGCGCCCGTCCTCGGTCCGGGTGCCCGCGGACGTCATCGCCGCGGCGCTGCGCGACCTGGACCCCGCCGTCACCGACGCGCTGCGGGAGGCCATTCGGCGCGTCCGGGCGTTCCACGGGTCGCAGAAGCCGCAGGACGCCTCGGTGGAGGTCGCGCCCGGTGGCGTCGTCTCTGAGCGGTGGATCCCGGTCAACCGGGTGGGCCTGTACGTCCCGGGAGGCAACGCGGTGTACCCCTCGTCGGTGATCATGAACGTCGTCCCCGCCCAGGAGGCCGGCGTTGGGAGTCTCGTGGTGTCGTCACCGCCACAAGCGGATTTCGGTGGCTGGCCCCACCCCACCATCCTCGCGGCGTGCTCCCTGCTCGGTGTCGACGAGGTCTGGGCCGTCGGCGGTGGACAGGCCGTCGCGCTCATGGCCTACGGCGACACAGGATCCGCCGGTTCCGCCGATCTGGAGCCGGTCGACATGATCACCGGGCCGGGCAATATCTTCGTCACCGCTGCCAAGCGGTTGTGCCGGTCCGTCGTCGGCATCGACTCCGAGGCCGGCCCCACCGAAATCGCAGTGCTCGCCGACAACTCCGCTGACCCGGTGGCCGTGGCCTACGACCTGATCAGCCAGGCCGAGCATGACGTGATGGCTGCTTCGGTGCTGATCACCGACTCGTCGGAGTTCGCCGACGCAGTCGACCGGGAGATCGAGGCGCGCTACAAGGTCACCCTCAACGCCGAGCGCGTGGCAGAGGCGCTGACCGGGGAACAGTCCGGCATCATCCTCACCGACAGTCTCGACGAAGCGGTCCGGGTCGCCGACGCCTACGCCGCCGAGCACCTCGAGGTACAGACCGAGGACTCTGCGGCCGTCGCCGCCCGGATCACCAACGCCGGAGCCGTCTTCGTCGGCCACTACGCGCCGGTGCCGCTGGGCGACTACGCCGCCGGATCCAACCACGTCCTTCCCACGTCCGGTACTGCGAGGCACTCCTCAGGACTGTCCACCCACACCTTCCTCAAGCACGTGGACGTCATCTCCTACGACCGCGAGGCGCTCAAGGAGGTTGCCGACACCGTGACCGCCCTCGCGGACGCGGAGCAGCTGCCCGCCCACGGTGAAGCCGTCCGTGCACGATTCGAGACCCAGGAGCGATAATGACCGACCAGATCACCGTCGCGGACCTGCCGCTGCGTCCCGAGTTGCGTGGAAAAACCGCCTACGGGGCCCCACAGCTCACCGTGACCAACCAGCTCAACACCAATGAAAACCCCTACCCTCCGAGCGCCGGCCTCGTCGAGGACCTCGTGGCCGAGGTGGCCCGCCTGGCCTCCACCCTGAACCGCTACCCGGAACGTGACAGCGTCGAACTTCGCGGAGAGCTGGCGTCCTACGTGAGCCGGCAGACCGGTGTGCAGGTCGGGGTGGAGAACGTCTGGGCCGCCAACGGCTCCAACGAGATCCTGCAGCAGCTGCTGCAGGCCTTCGGCGGGCCCGGGCGCAGTGTCCTCGGTTTCACGCCGAGCTACTCGATGCATCCGATCCTCGCCGCCGGAACGCAGACCGAGTTCATCGACATGCCACGCACGGGCGAGAACTTCGGTATCGACATCGACGCCGCGGTCCGGGCCATCGGAGAGAAGAACCCCGACATCGTCTTCGTCACCACCCCGAACAACCCCACCGGTGGAGTGACCTCTGTGGCCGGTCTGCGACGGATTCTCGAGGCCGGTCGTACGGCAGGTTGCATCGTGATCATCGACGAGGCCTACGCCGAGTTCTCGGCCGAACCCAGTGCCGCCGAACTGATCGCCGAGTACCCCGCGACGCTGGTGGTGTCCCGGACGATGTCCAAGGCCTTCGACTTCGCCGGGGGACGGCTCGGCTACTTCATCGCCGACCCGGCCTTCATCGAGGCAGTCATGCTCGTACGCCTGCCGTACCACCTCTCGACACTGTCGCAGGCTGCGGCGACGGTCGCGCTGCGCCACAGTGACGATACGCTGGCCACCGTCGATGCACTCCGTGGCGAACGTGACCGTGTGGTCGCCACCCTGGAGGACCTCGGCTACGGTGTGGTGCCGAGCGAGTCCAACTTCATCTTCTTCGCCGTCCCCGGCGACGCACACGACATCTGGCAGCAGTTCCTCGACAGCGACGTCCTCATCCGTGACGTCGGTGTCCCCGGCCACCTGAGGATGACCGTCGGGCTCCCGCAGGAGAACGACGCCTTCCTCACCGCCGCCGCAACGATCATCGGAGAACACACGTGAGAACCAGCCGCATCGAACGCACCACGAAGGAATCCTCGATCACCGTCGAGATCAACCTCGACGGGACCGGGGCCACAGACATCTCCACCGGCCTGCCCTTCTTCGACCACATGCTCACCGCCTTCGGCTCCCACGGCTGCTTCGACCTGACGGTGCACGCCGACGGAGACATCGACGTCGACGCCCACCACACCGTCGAAGACACCGCCATCGTGCTGGGCCAGGCCATCAACGAAGCCCTCGGGGACAAGACCGGGATCCGCCGGTTCGCGGACACTTACATCCCCATGGACGAGACTCTCGCCCAGGCCGTGGTGGATGTCTCCGGGCGACCGTACTTCGTGGGCACCGGTGAGCCGGAGACCATGCTCACCACCGTGATCGGCGGGCACTACGCCACCGTGATCAACGAGCACTTCTTCGAGACCCTCGCCTTCAACGCGCGGATCGCCCTGCACGTCCGCTGTCTCTACGGCCGCGACCCGCACCACATCACCGAGGCAGAGTACAAGGCCGTCGCCCGCGCCCTGCGCGCCGCAGTGGAACCGGATCCGCGGGTGACGGGGGTGCCGTCGACGAAGGGGACCCTGTGACCGTTCTCTCTGTCAGGGGCGTGCCCCTGATGCTGCTGAGCGTGTTCTGCGCCTTCCTCGGCTGGTCGCTGCTGCTGCCGGTCATCCCGGTGGCGATGCTCGACGCCGGCTACGGCGACTCCCTCGCGGGCCTGTCCACCGGTGTCTTCATGGCGGCGACGGTGGGCACACAGATCTTCGTCCCCCGGCTGCTGCGCCGGTGGGGGTATGTCCCGGTGATGGTCTCCGGGGCGGTACTGCTCGGGGTGCCGTCCGTGTTCTACCTCATCGACGGTGGATCCTGGCTGGTGCTTATGGTCTCGGCGATCCGGGGTATCGGATTCGGCGCGGTCACGGTGGCCCAGTCCGCGCTTCTGGCCGAACTCGTCCCGGCCCATCAACTCGGCCGGGCGAACGCCTTCTTCGGTGCATCGATCGGCGTCGGGGAGATCATCGGTTTCACCATCGGACTGCCGCTCTACACCCACGCAGGCGACCTGGTGTTCCTCGTCGCCGTGGGCTGCGGAGTGATCGGTGGTGCCGGCGCACTCGGAATCCCCGCCTTGCAGGCTGCCAGCGTGACGAAGGACGCCGGGCAGGCACCGGCCCAGGAGAGGACACGACAACGGACGCAGGTCCGCGCGCCGCTGTGGAAGCTCGTCCTCGTCCCGATCGTCGGACTGTGCACCGGTGCGATGGGCTTCGGCGCCTTCTCCACCTTCACCGCTCCCGCCGTAGGCGAGATCGACGCCTCTGCGGCGGCGACTCTGGCGGGGGTGACGTTGGCGGTCATCGGCGGTGGTCAGATCCTGGGCCGGACCGTCTCCGGGTGGTGGGCCGACCGGGTCGGGGAGCCGGGACGTCTGGTTGTCTGGGCGTCACTGTTGTCCGTCGGCGGGATGCTCGCCATGTCGACGCTCATCTTCACGGCGCCGACCGGCACCGTCCTGATCGCCGGTGCGCTGGGCGCGGCTGCGGTCTTCGGCCTCGGATTCGGTGCGATCCAGTCCGAGACCCTGCTGATGATGTTCTCCCGCATGCCCAAGGAACGGGTCTCGGAAGCATCTGCGATGTGGAACATCGGCTTCGACTCCGGCACCGGCACGGGTTCGTCCGTGCTGGGTGTCGCCGCGACCACCAGCGGTTACGGCGGCGCATTCGTGGTCGGCGCGGGGCTCGTCGGCCTCGGGACCGCCACCCTCGCCGGCGACAGGATCCTGGGCCGCCACCGGGTGGCTGACCACCACAACGTCCGTACCCGGCTGCGGAGTCTACGGCCGGGCAGCGAACCGTAGAGGCCGCACAGGCCGTGTCGTCCCCCTTGCGTACCCGGAGCAGCCTGTGAGACACATCGCCTTGTAGGATCACTGACCATGGTGGAAAAAGCATCCCCGACGGTCGCGCTCCTGGACTACGGCTCCGGCAACCTGCGTTCGGCGCAGCGTGCACTGGAGCATGCCGGAGCGGACGTCACCGTCACGGCCGACCCGGACACCGTCCTCGGCGCTGACGGTCTGCTGGTCCCCGGCGTCGGTAACTTCGCCGCCTGCATGACCGGACTCCGCGCCGTCCACGGACCGCGGATGATCGGGGAGCGGCTCGCCGGTGGACGCCCCGTGCTCGGCATCTGCGTGGGCATGCAGGTCCTCTTCGACCGCGGTGTCGAAGGCGGCGACGGGGCCGGAACCGAGGGGTGCGGCGAATGGCCCGGCACCGTGACACGCCTGGAGGCGTCCGTCCTGCCCCACATGGGCTGGAACACCGTCGACGCCCCGCAGGACTCCCGGATGTTCGCCGGCGCAGCCGCGGACGAGCGGTACTACTTCGTGCACTCCTACGGGGTCAGGTCCTGGGAACTCGAGACCGACGGCCACACCGTCGCACCGACGGTGACGTGGGCGACCCACGAGGACTGCCGGTTCGTCGCCGCGGTCGAGAACGGGCCGCTCTGGGCGACGCAGTTCCACCCGGAGAAGTCCGGCGAGGCCGGTGCCCGGCTACTCAGGAACTGGCTCGCCACGCTCTAGAACGTCCCGCCCTGAATCACGCGATAGGATACTTCACATGACTCTTACTCTGCTGCCCGCCGTTGACGTCGCCGATGGTCAGGCGGTTCGCCTCGTCCAGGGAGCCGCAGGCACCGAGACCAGCTACGGTGCCCCGCTCGACGCCGCCCTCGCCTGGCAGAACGCCGGAGCGGAATGGGTACATCTCGTCGACCTCGACGCGGCATTCGGTAAGGGCAGCAACTTCGACCTGCTCAACGAGGTCATCGGCAGGCTCGACGTGGACGTCGAACTCTCCGGGGGCATCCGGGACGACGCCTCGCTGGAGCGCGCCCTGTCCACGGGGTGCCGTCGCGTGAACATCGGCACCGCCGCTCTGGAGAACCCGGACTGGTGCGAGAAGATCATCGCCGAGCACGGTGACCGCGTCGCCATCGGTCTCGACACCCGGCAGGTCGACGGTGAGTGGCGCCTGCGCGGGCGCGGGTGGGTCTCCGACGGCGGTGACCTGTGGGAGGTCCTCGAACGGCTCGATTCGCAGGGCTGCTCCCGTTTCGTGGTCACCGACGTCTCCCGTGACGGCATGCTCAACGGTCCGAACATCGACCTGCTGCGCGATGTCGCGGCGGCGACCTCCGCGCCGGTGGTGGCGTCCGGCGGCATCTCCAGCCTGGATGACCTGCGGGCCCTTGCCGGTGTCGTGGACGAGGGCGTGGACTCCGCCATCGTCGGCAAAGCACTCTACGCAGGGAAGTTCACCCTGGAAGAGGCACTGGTGGCGGCCCGCGGGGAGACACAGGCGGTGCCCGGTGAGTGACGAGATCGACACCCGGGCTCTGCTGGCCATCGCCGAGGCCGCCGTCGACGAAGCGGAGACGACGTTCTCCGCCGCCGTCGGTGCCGAACCCTCGGTGATGAAGAGCCCCGGTGACTTCGCCACCGAGGCCGATCTCAGCGTGGAACGCCAGCTACGGCACCTGTTGACCAGCTACACCGGCCTGCCCGTCCACGGCGAGGAGTACGGGGTGGTACGCCCCGGCGAGCCTGTCGAGATCAACCCCAACGACGACAAGGCCGATGACCTCGACGGGCCGCGTCGCGACCGGTCGGACCCCGGGCCACGGGCCACCGACGCCGACATGCTCGACCGTGCGGACGCCGACAAGAATCCCGGCCTCGACGAACTCCCGGAGACCTGCTGGGTCGTCGACCCGATCGACGGTACCGCGAACTACGCCGTGGGGAACCCGTTCTGCTGCATCCTGGTCTCCCTGGTCCACAAGGGGGAGGCGGTTGTCGCGGTCACCGAGATGCCTCTGCTGGGCCAGCGCATCACGGCACGCAAAGGCCACGGACTCTACGTCGACGGCCACCCTGCGCGCCCGATGCTGCCGTCCGATCCCGGGGTGACGCAGATCAGCTTCGGGTCGATCCTGTCCCAACGGCGCGGTAACCTCCCGATCTCGTACCGCCAGGACATGCTCAACGCCATCGGCCGGACGTACCCGCGCATGCGTGTCACCGGTTCCTGCGGGATCGACCTGGCCTTCACCGCCGCCGGAATCTTCGGTGGCACCGTGACCTTCAGCCCGAATCTCTGGGACAACGCCGCCGGCATGCTGCTCGTGCGTGAGGCAGGGGGAGTGGTCACCGACTTCAACGGTGACCCGTGGCGCCCCGGTGTGTCCGGCCTGGTGGCCGGCGAGCCCGAGGTCCATTCGATCCTGCTGGACCACATCCGCTCGGTGCCGATCGGCACCGCCGCACGAAACGCCCAGGAGATCATGGACCGGGGAGGAATAAGGTGACTGAACGATGAGTGTTGCAGTACGGGTCATCCCGTGTCTCGACGTCGACGACGGACGTGTGGTCAAGGGCGTGAACTTCCTGAACCTCAGGGATGCCGGCGACCCCGTCGAACTCGCCGCACGCTACGACGCCGAAGGCGCCGACGAACTGACCTTCCTCGACGTCTCGGCGTCGAAGGCGGGACGCGGGACGATGCTCGACGTCGTACGTCGGACCGCAGACCAGGTGTTCATCCCGCTGACCGTCGGTGGCGGCGTCCGCTCCGAAGAGGACGTCGACCAGCTCCTGCGTGCCGGGGCGGACAAGGTCTCGGTGAACACCTCGGCCATCCACCGCCCGGAACTGCTCCGGGAACTCTCCGCCCGTTTCGGCGCCCAGTGCATCGTGCTGTCCGTCGACGCTCGTCGGGTCCCCGAGGGCGGGGCACCCCAACCCAGCGGCTTCGAGGTGACCACCCACGGTGGCTCCCGGTCCGCCGGCATCGACGCGGTCGAATGGGCCGTGCGTGGCCAGGAACTCGGCGTCGGTGAGATCCTGCTGAACTCCATGGACGCCGACGGCACGCGCGACGGCTTCGACCTCGACCTGCTTTCGCTGGTGCGTCAGGCCGTGAGCATCCCGGTCATCGCCTCAGGTGGCGCGGGTACGGTCGGCGACTTCCCGCCCGCCGTGGAGGCGGGCGCGGACGCGGTGCTCGCGGCCTCCGTCTTCCACTTCGGTGACATCGCCATCACCGAGGTCAAGGACGCGATGGCGGCGCAGGGGATCGAGGTCCGGCGATGAGCGCGGCGACCACCGACGACGACATCCGCGGCGTCGACCTCGACCCCGCTGTCGCCGCCCGTCTCGCACCCAACGACGCGGGCCTCGTGGCCGCCGTGGTGCAGGAGAAGGCGACCGGCGATGTCCTGATGCTCGCCTGGATGGACGAGCACGCCCTGGCGCACACCCTCGCCACCCGCAGAGCGACCTACTGGTCGCGGTCCCGGAACGAGTACTGGGTCAAGGGGGAGACCTCCGGGCACACCCAGTACGTCCACGAGGTGCGCCTCGACTGCGACGGCGACACCGTCCTGCTGACCGTCGACCAGACCGGCGGTGCATGCCACACCGGGGACCACACCTGCTTCGACGCCGACCGGCTGCTCCAGCCTGAAAGACCAGTTGATGACTGACCCGAACGACCGAATCGACTCCGCCGACCCCTACCAGATCACGAGTTTCGACACGTTCCGGCGCCTGGCCGCACGCAACCGCGTCGTCCCGGTCGCACGTAAGATCCTCGCCGACGGGGAGAGCGCGCTGAGCGCCTACACCAAACTTGCCGGGGGCCGCCCGGGAACGTTCCTCTTCGAGTCTGCGGCACCGGGGCAGTCCTGGTCACGTCATTCCTTCATCGGAACCGGCGCACGGTGCGCACTGACGGCGAAGAACGGTGACGTCCGCTGGATCGGCACCCCGCCAGCCGGTGTGCCGGAAGGCACCGACCCGCTCGCCGTGATCCGTGAGAGCCTGGAGCTGCTGCACACCGACCCGATGCCCGGCCTGCCCACGCTGACGTCCGGCCTGGTCGGCTACATGGGCCATGACGTGATCCGCTACATCGAGGACATCCCCGACACCTGTACCGACGATCTGCAGGTCCCCGACATGGTGCAGTTGCTCGCCGACACCCTCGCTGTCATGGACCACCATGAGGGTACGGTCTGGCTCATCGCCAACGCGGTGAACTGGGACGGCTCTGATGACCGGGTGGAGGGCGCCTACGCCGACGCCGTGGCCCGGGTCGATGAGATGGAACGCCGCCTGGCCTCGGGCACCCACCTACCCTCGGCGACGTTCTCCACACCGGCCCCGCAGCCGCGCCGCCAGCGTGCCCTGGAGGACCACAAGGCCCGTATCGAAACCTGCAAGGAACATATCCGCGCCGGTGACGCCTTCCAGATCGTCCTGTCGCAGCGGTTCGAACTCGACACCGACGTGCCGGGGCTGGACATCTACCGCATGCTGCGGGTGTCCAACCCCAGCCCGTACATGTTCCTGCTCAACGTCCCGGACGACTCCTTCACGGAGACGGCGTTCCAGATCATCGGCTCCTCGCCGGAGTCGCTGGTCCAGGTCTCCGACGGCCGGGTGACCACCTTCCCCATCGCCGGGTCCCGCCCCCGGGGCGGGACCTTCGAGGAGGACGAGCTCATGGAGAAGGAGCTCGTCAACGACGAGAAGGAGAACTCGGAACACCTGATGCTGGTGGACCTGGGCCGTAATGACGTCGGCCGGGTCTGTGCGCCCGGCACGGTGGAGGTCCACGACTTCCGCCACGTGGAACGCTACAGCGCCATCATGCACCTGGTCTCCGGGGTCAGCGGCCGCCTCGCCGAGGGAAAGACCGCGCTCGACGCCTTCGTCGGCACCTTCCCGGCCGGCACCCTCTCGGGCGCCCCCAAGCCGTCGGCCCTGACCATCATCGATGAACTGGAGGACACACGGCGAGGTGTCTACGGTGGGACCGTGGGCTACTTCGATTTCTCCGGAAACGCCGACCAGGCGATCGCCATCCGTACCGGCCTGTACAAGGACGGGACGGTGTACGTGCAGGCCGGTGGTGGCATCGTCGCCGACTCCGACCCCGATGCGGAGGACGAGGAAACCAGGAACAAGGCACTGGCGGTGCTCCGTGCCGTCGCTGCGGCGGAGACGATGGTCGATGTCGCCCCCACAGGGGTCGACGTGGAGGTCGACCAGTGAAACGTCTCGGTGGGCGAAGCCTCGCACTCCTGTTGACGGTCCTCAGTGCCGCCGGGCTCTGGGGTGCCGGGCAGATGACCTGGCTGACGGTGACCGTCGAGGACGACAAGAGCGGCGAGTCGGTCAAGAACATCATCGGATCGGTGTGGGACGCCGCCGGGACCCCCCTGGCCCTGGCGATGCTCGCCGCGATGATCCTGTCGATGGCCCTGCAACCCCTGGCGCGGCGCATCCTGGGCGGGATCTCCGCCCTGCTCGCCGCTGTCGCCGGCATCGCCGCCGTGACGCTGCTCTCCGGCGAACCGGATCTGGACCGAGCACAGTCCCTGCTGGTCAGCGGTGCTGGGACGCAGCGGGAGTCCGACCCCGTGCAGATCTCGGAGTGGGCTGTCGTCCTGGACGGACACGTGCACGCCGCACCGGTCGTCCTCTTCCTGGCCGCGGCCGCCCTGGGCGTCGTCGGCGGTGTGCTGCTGGCCATGAAACCAGGCGCGGCCCGCTCCGGACACAGCAAGTACGAGACGCCGGAGGCCCGCCGCGAAGGCGTGGAGAAGGACCTGGACGACAACCCCGGTTCCGGACGCGTCCTGTGGGACGCCCTCGACGCCGGGGTGGACCCCACCGACCGTGATCCAGGCGACGGTGAACGTCGGATGTGACGGCCACGTCACCCCGATGTCACTGTCTTGCGTGGGCGGGGATAGCATGGAAGTTCGTTTAGACACCTGACCTGCCGGGAGGAAAGATGGCAACCGTACTCGACGAGATCATCGCCGGGGTACTCGAGGACACCGCGCGGCGCGAGTCCGCGGTCCCGTTCGCCGACATCAAGGCGATGTCCCGGGACGCGCCGCCCGCCCTCGATGCGCGCGCGGCGCTGGGTGGCTCCGACGTGAGTGTGATCGCCGAGGTCAAGAGGGCCAGCCCGTCGAAGGGGCATCTCGCAGACATCCCCGAGCCGGAGATTCTGGCCAGCGCCTACGCCGCCAACGGGGCAGCGGTGATCAGCTGTCTCACCGAGGAGCGCCGGTTCCGTGGCTCACTGGCCGACTTCGACAAGGTCCGGGCCTCGGTCGACGTCCCGCTGCTGCGTAAGGACTTCACCGTCAACCCGTACCAGGTGCACGAGGCCCGGGCCCACGGCGCCGACGTCGTCCTGCTCATCGTCGCGGCACTGGAGCAGGACCGGCTCGCCGCCCTGCTGGACCGCACGGAGTCGCTGGGGATGACCGCGCTGGTGGAGGTCCACTCGGAGGAGGAGGCCGAGCGTGCGCTCGCGGCCGGGGCCTCGGTGATCGGTGTCAACGCCCGTAACCTGAAGACCCTTGAGGTCGATCCCGGCGTGTTCAGCAGGATCGTGCCCCAGTTGCCGGACTCCGTCATCAAGATCGCCGAATCCGGGGTGCGCAACACCACCGATATGCAGGCCTACGCCACCGCCGGGGCCGATGCGATCCTGGTCGGTGAAGGACTGGTGACCGCCGCCAACCCGGGACAGGCGTGCCGCGCCCTCGTCGCCGCCGGACAGCACCCCGCGTTCCGACCGGACCCGAAGTAGCCGGGGGCACGTAAGGTACAGTTCCTGGGTGTGAGTACACCATCCGGGAACGACAAGAGTGACTTCAAGAACACGCTCAACCTGCCCACGGCAGGGGAGGTCCTCGCCGTGCCGACGGCGCACGACGCGGACGACAACGGTCACTGGGGAAACTACGGCGGACGGTACATTCCTGAAGCACTGATGGCCGTCGTCGAGGAGATCCAGGACTCCTGGGCCAAGGCGCGGGCCGACCAGGAGTACCTCGACGAGTTGGACGACCTGCACCGTACCTACACGGGACGCCCGTCGCCGTTGTACTACGGCGCCCGGTTCTCGGACGCCGTCGGTGCCGACGTGTGGTTCAAGCGGGAGGACCTGAACCACACCGGGTCGCACAAGATCAACAACGTCCTCGGCCAGGTCCTGCTGGCCAAGCGCATGGGCAAGGCGAACGTCATCGCCGAAACCGGTGCCGGCCAGCACGGTGTGGCCACCGCCACCGCCTGTGCGCTGCTCGGCCTGGAGTGCCGGATCTACATGGGACAGGTGGACGCCCGGCGCCAGGCCCTCAACATCGCCCGGATGCGGCTCCTCGGCGCCGAGGTCATCGAGGTGACGGTGGGCTCAGCGACGCTGAAGGACGCCATCAACGAGGCGATGCGCTACTGGGTGTCCCACGCCGATGACACCTACTACTGCTTCGGCACCGCCGCCGGGCCCCACCCGTTCCCCGAGATGGTGCGCGACCTGCAGCGCATCATCGGTGTGGAGGCCCGTGCACAGATCCTCGCCGGGGCGGGACGCCTGCCGGACGCGGTCATGGCCTGCGTCGGTGGCGGGTCGAATGCCATCGGGCTGTTCCACCCTTTCATCGACGACGAGGGTGTCGCGCTCATCGGAGGTGAAGCGGGCGGCGACGGTGTCGAGACCGGACGGCACGCCGCACCGATCACCGTGGGCTCGGAAGGGGTCTTCCAGGGTTCCTTCGCCGCACTGATGCAGAACGAGGACGGTCAGATCACTGAGTCGCACTCCATCTCCGCGGGACTGGACTACCCCGGGGTCGGCCCCGAGCACTCCTTCCTGGCCACCCAGGGGCGGGCCGAGTACCTGCCCGTCACGGACACGGAGGCCATGGAGGCCTTCCGTCTGCTGACCCGTACCGAGGGCATCATCCCGGCGATCGAGTCCGCCCATGCCGTCGCACTGGCGGTGAAGGTCGGTGCGCAGTACGCCGACGGGACCCGGGCCACGGAGCACGGTGGGCGCCCGCTGTTCATCGTCAACGTCTCCGGTCGCGGTGACAAGGACGTCGACACCGCTGCGACCTGGTTCGGTATGCACCCCGAGCAGTCGGGCGAGGAACAGGGCGAGGCACAGGACGAGGAGAACAACCGATGAGCAGACTGTCCGATATCTTCACCGGAGCCAGGGGAGAGGGCCGCGCGGCACTCGTCGGCTACCTCCCCGCGGGCTACCCGACGGCCGAGGCGTCCGTGGAACTGGTGACCACGTTGTCCCGCTACGCTGACCTCATCGAGGTCGGGATCCCGTTCACCGACCCGATGATGGACGGCCCGACGATCCAGGAGGCGGCGACGACCGCACTCGACGCCGGTTTCCGGGTGAAGGACACCTTCACCACGGTCCGTGCCATCACCGACGCCGGCGGTAACGCCGTCATCATGAGCTACTGGAATCCGGTCCTGCAGTACGGCCCGGAGAAGTTCGCCGAGGAGCTGGCGGCCGCCGGCGGGCTCGGGTCGATCATCCCGGACCTGTTGCCTGAGGAGTCGGCGCGGTGGAATGACGCGTGCCGGGCCAACGGGCTCGACAATGTCTACCTCGTCGCACCGTCCACGACCCCCGAGCGACTGGACCTCACCGTGAAGGCCGGCGGGGGGTTCATCTACGCGCAGTCGCACATGGGTGTCACCGGTGCGCAGGACGACGTCTCCGCCGACGCCCGGGATCTTGTGGCCCGGACCCGCGCCGCCACGGACCTGCCCGTCGCCGTCGGTCTCGGTGTGAAGACCGGGGACCACGCCGCCGCGATCGCAGACTACGCGGACGGCGTCATCGTCGGGTCCGCCCTGATCTCAGCGGCGTCATCAGGAACGGCGGCCCTGGAGGCACTGGCCTCGGACCTCTACGAGGGGGTCCGCCGGTGACCACCGACATCCTCGCCGCCATCCCGTCGCCACCGCAGGGCGTGTGGCACCTCGGACCGGTGGCGGTCCGTGCCTACGCCCTGTGCATCCTGCTCGGCATCGTCGTCGCGGTGTACTGGACCGTGCGTCGCTACGTCGCGCGGGGAGGACGTGCGGAGACCGTGATCGACAGTGCGATCGCCGCCGTGCCCGCAGGCATCATCGGTGGCCGGATCTACCACGTCATCACCGACCACCACCTCTACTTCGGTGAGGGGCGCGACTGGGTCGACGCCTTCAAGATCACCAACGGCGGTCTCGGCATCTGGGGCGCGGTACTCGGCGGCGGGCTCGCGGTGTGGGCAGTCCTGGCCTACAAGAAGGTGCCGCTGGCACCCTTCGCCGACGCCGTGGCCCCGCCGATCCTGCTCGCCCAGGCCATCGGGCGTCTGGGCAACTGGTTCAACCAGGAGCTGTACGGCGGGGAGTCTGACGCGCCGTGGGCGCTGGAGATCTACCGCCGGGTCGACGAGAACGGCAACATCGACCAGATGAACGGTGTCTCGGACGGGTTCGTCCTGGCCACCGTGCAGCCCACGTTCCTCTATGAACTGTTGTGGAGCCTGCTGGTCGTGGTGCTGCTGGTCGTCGCCGACCGTCGGTTCCGGCTCGGCGGGGGCCGGGTGTTCATGCTGTACGTGGCCGGCTACACCTTCGGACGCTTCTTCATCGAACTGATCCGTACCGATGCTGCGACGACCGTCTTCGGTGACATCCGGATCAACAGCGTGGTGTCCGCGGTGGTGTTCGTCGTTGCCGTCGTCCTGTTCGTCGTAACGCGCTCACGGAGCCGGGAAACCCCCGAGTACGTCGCCGGGCCCGTCGCAGAGACGGACGCGGAGATGGATGCAGAGACCGACGAGGAGCCGACCCGGCAGTAGCGGGCACCGGGGGACGGGGTTATCCTCGGACAGGTGAGTAGACGCACCAAGATCGTATGCACCCTGGGCCCGGCAGTGGCCTCCGCGGACAAAATCCGTGAACTCGTTCTGGCGGGGATGAATGTCGCCCGGCTGAACTTTTCGCACGGTGAGCACGCGGATCACCAGCAGAACTATGAGTGGGTCCGCCAGGCCGCGGAGGAGACCGGCCGATCAGTCGGTGTGCTCGCCGACCTGCAGGGCCCCAAGATCCGGCTCGGCCGTTTCGCCGAGGAGAAGACCTACTGGGAGACCGGCGAGGAGATCCGGATCACCGTCGACGACGTGTCCGGCACCCATGACCGTGTGTCGACGACCTACAAGCAGTTGGCCAGGGACGCCCGCCCCGGCGACCGGCTGCTCGTCGACGACGGGAAGGTCGGACTCGTCTGCAAGTCCGTCGAGGGGAACGACGTCGTGTGCGAGGTCGTCGAGGGCGGCCCCGTCTCCAACAACAAGGGTGTGTCCCTGCCGGGGATGAACATCTCCGTTCCCGCGCTCTCCGAGAAGGACATCGCCGACCTGCGTTTCGCCCTGACCATGGGTGCCGACGTCATCGCACTGTCTTTCGTCCGCTCACCGGCGGACGTCGAGCTCGTCCATGAGATCATGGACGAGGTGGGACGCCGCGTCCCGGTCATCGCGAAACTCGAGAAGCCGGAAGCTGTGGACGCGCTTGAGCCGATCATCCTCGCCTTCGACGCCATCATGGTCGCCCGCGGTGACCTCGGTGTCGAGGTCCCGTTGGAAGAGGTGCCCCTGGTACAGAAGCGGGCGGTCCAGATCGCCCGCGAGAACGCCAAGCCGGTGATTGTCGCGACCCAGATGCTGGACTCGATGATCGAGAACTCCCGCCCCACCCGTGCTGAAGCATCTGACGTGGCCAATGCGGTGCTCGACGGTGCCGACGCCGTCATGCTCTCCGGCGAGACCTCCGTCGGTAAGTACCCGGTGGACACGGTCAAGACCATGTCCCGGATCGTCACCGCGGCCGAGATCGACGGCGAGGTTCCTCCGCTGTCCCACGTCCCGCGCACCAAGCGTGGTGTGATCAGTTTCGCCGCCAAGGACATCGGCGAGCGGCTCAACGCCCGTGCCTGATCGCCTTCACCGCCTCCGGCGACACCGCCCGCCGCGTCGCCCGCCTACGCTCCGACCTGCCGCTGCTGGTGTTCACCCCGTCCCAGGAGGTGCGCAACCAGCTTGCCCTGACCTGGGGCGCGGAGTCCTACCTGACCAATGAGGTGTCCACCACCGACGAGATCATGCAGGAGGTGGACTCGATCCTGCTGGGGCAGGCCGGTTTCACCCGCGAGGACGCGGTCGTCATCGTGGCAGGTTCGCCCCCCGGCACCGAGGGCAACACCAACATGATCCACGTGCACCTTCTCGGGGAAGACACCGCTTAGGGGGCTGTACACCCCACAGTTGAGGTAGCTGACAGAGGCGAAGGAGGCCTGACCACAGATGATCGACGCACGCGACACTGCACTGCTGTTGGAGGGTGGGGGCATGCGGGCCTCCTACAGCGCCGGAGCCATGGATGTCCTCATGGAGCACGACGTCCGGTTCGGCTGGGTCGGGGGAGTGTCGGCCGGCGCGTCACATCTGGTCAGTTACCTCAGTGGCGAGCGGGACCGACTGCGCCACAGTTTCGTCGACTTCGCAACGGACCCGCACTTCGGCGGTTGGACGTGGCTGCTGCGCGGGAAGGGCTACTTCAACGCGGAATACATCTACGGTCAGGCGCCCACCCTTGATCTTCCTCGTCCGTACGATGCCCGGCAGGTCCTCGACGGAGACACGGAATTCCGTATCTGCGCCACCCGGGCCGACAACGGTGACCCGGTCTACTGGGGGCGCGACGACATCACCTCCGGTGCGGAACTGATGGAACGGGTCAGGGCATCCTCGACGATCCCCTTCGCGATGCCCGTGCCCCGCATCGACGGGGTGCCCTATGTCGACGGCGCGCTCGGGCCGTCCGGCGGCATTCCTCTGGAGGCCGCCCTCGCGGACGGCTACGACCAGTTCTTCGCCGTCCTGACCCACCCGCGGGGCTACGTGAAACCGCCGATGGGCAAGACGAAGGTGTGGCGCACCCTGCTGCGCCGGTACCCGGCGGTGGCGGAGGCCCTCGTCACCCGGCACATCCGCTACAACGCCACGATGGACCGCCTGTACGCGCTGGAGCGGGCAGGCCGGGCGTTCCTCTACTTCCCGGAGGACGAGGCCCCGGTGAGTTCCACGGAGCGTAAGGTCGACGTCCTGCGTGACTCTCTGCACCGGGGGACGGCGCAGGCGCGACGGGACTGGACGGCCATGGACGACTTCCTGGGACGTCCGGCGGTCCCGTCGTCCTGACTGCCCCGCGCCCTCTCGGGCGGCGTCAGGAGCGCCAGAGGTAGGCCAGCACTCCGGCGACGGCGGACCGCGTCGCGGCATCCACGGTGCCGGTCGCGGGCAGGAAGTGCGGCGAGTGGTTCCCGGGGATGTCCTGGGCCACGCGGTCCGCGGCCACCGCGGCAGCCCACTCCTCCCGGTCGGTGCACCCGGTCAGCCAGAATTCGTAGGGGACCCCGAAGTGCCGTGGAATCTCGGAGAAGTCCTCTGATGCGGTCCACCGTGCCGCGTCCTGTGAGCGGTCGCCGAAGACGGCGTCAAAGACCGGACGGACGGTCTCGTGCACGGTGCTGTCGTTGTCGGTGAGCTCCCCGCGGGCCGAGTAGACGATATCGGCGGGCCGTGGTGTCCCGGACGCCGTGCACTCTGCCTGGATCACCCGTTCGATGGCCGCATAGGTGCGGTCCCGCACCGTTGTGTCGTAGAAACGGCAGTTGAGCACGAGAGTCGCCGTGTCAGGGATGGTGTTGTTCGTGTGACCGGCGGTGAGCGTCCCCACCGAGACCACCGCGAAATCGTCCGCGGCGACCTCACGGCCCACGATGCCCTGGAGTCGGACCACGATCATGGCGGCGAGGAACGTCGGGTCGATGGAGTTGTGGGGTGCTGAGGCATGTGACGATACCCCGTGCAGGGTCACCGTGATCGTGTCGCAGGCGGCCATGACCGGGCCGGCGGCGGAGAAGACTGTCCCGACCGGGCCCGGCATCACATGCTGCCCGAGACAGACGTCGGGGGCGGGGATCCGATCAGCCAGCCCGTCCTCGATCATCGAGGTTGCCCCGCGGGTCACCTCCTCCGCCGGCTGGAACAGTGCGATGAACGTGCCGGACCACGCGTCCTGCCGGGCGTCCATGATCTCGCACAATCCCATCAGGGCGGTGGTGTGTACGTCGTGCCCGCAGGCGTGCATCACGCCCGGGTTCTGTGAGGCACAGGGGGCACCGGTGTCCTCGGTCACCGGCAACGCATCGAAGTCGGCCCGGTAGAGCACGGTCGGGCCGTCGCCGTTTCGCCACACCGCAGTGATCCCGTGCCCCCCGATACCCGAGGTCACCTCGGCTCCGAGTGACTCCAGTCGCTGCAGGATGTACGCAGCCGTCTGCTCCTCGTGTTCACTGAGTTCAGGATGCTGATGCATCCAGGTGTAGAAGTCGCCTGTCCAGGACAGGTCGACACCGTGGTTGTCGATGAACTCCGCGATCCCGCTGGTACTCATGGGGGCAATTCTAGCTACCGCACCGCCGGGTTGTACCGCAGGGAGTTACGTTGGAAGTCGATCTCGTCTCCGAGGCGGATGCCGGGTGCCAGTCGACCCTGGTCACGGGCGTCCTCGAGGCGTGCGAGGACCTTGGTCTTCAGGTCCGACGGGCTGAGGGTGTTGATGAAGATCTTCGTCCCTCCCTCGAACCCGGCCATGGTGGAGTCCCGCCACTTGATCATGATGCGCCACGGCATGGGGACGTCGACGTCCAGGGGCCGGTGCAACCACTCCTCGTTGGACGGCATGTGCGGTCCTGCCGCCACATGGCAGGCGTGGACGAGGTCGGCCATTGCGTCCCGTTCGTCGTTGCTGATCAGCCAGGGCTCGGTGGTGCCGGATCGGGAGAAGACCTCGAGTGTGGGCCACCGGTGACCGAATCCCGCGAATGCTACGGCGTGGTCGTTCTCGGCGACGATGAGGTTGTGGTGTCCGGCGTAGTCCACCGCCCACTGGTTGTACATGTTCGGGTTCGCCCGGACCTGGGCTATCTCCGTCTCGTTCTGCAGACCGTGCTCGTCGATGGCCACGAGTTGCTTGTGCAGGTGCTCGATCGACGCACCGGCGGGCTCCAGCCAGTTCTGGAAGGCCGCGACGTAGCGGACGTACGGGTTCGCCCGGTAGAGCCGGTCCATCGCGTCGACGGTGAAGGCGATGTAGAGCCGGTGGTCCGACCAGCTCATCTCACCGGAGCTCAGCAGTTGGTCACTCCGGGTGGCACCGGGGACGTAGTGGTCACGGGCGAGGATGATGTCATGACCACCGCCGAACAACGGCCCGCCGAGTTCATTGACGCTCTGGACAGCCCTGTCCTCGGTGAACAGTGCGTCGATCTCGTCGGCGGGACGCCCGGCGGCCTCCATCCGGATACGCAGGAGACGCTCGACGTGCTTCCGCCCCTCGGTCTCGGAGAGGTACTCGGCCATGTGACGGGCCGCGGTGGCGTCCATCCGGTGCCCGTAGTTCACCAGCCAGTAGTCGTAGGTGAGGATCTCGTAGAGGTTCGCCACGCGTCGGAACAGCGGATCAGTCTCGGAGAGGTCGGAGACGGTGAGGCCGCGCAGGATGCGGGGGTCACCGTTGTCGTCGATGACCATCCGGGCCTTCTCCGGGGTGGTTCTGAGCAGGTCGGCGATTCCGAAATCGGTCTGGTTGTCCCGGTTGTCGTCGGTGATGTCGAAGACGTCCTCGGGACGTTCCCGGACGGGACGGTGACCGCGACTGGGCACGGTCCAGACTTCCGTCCCGGAGAACGGGTTGACTTGTTTGATGGTGCCGTCCGGCAGTGTCGTCAGCGGAGGCACCGGTGCTGGGGAGATGGAGGAGTGGCCGATCACAGTTACCCTACAGTAGTCGCTCGGACCCTGGCCGTGGGAGCGAGTCAGTGCTTTACTGGTGCCCATGCCTCAGATCGTGTTCAAGATTCTTTCCACCGCCGACCAGCGCGAGAGCATCGTCGACGATGTCCGCCACCTGCTGGACCTCAATGCCGAGGTCCTCACCGCCGACCTGGACGTGTCGACCGGAACCGCGGCCGACAGCAGTCTCGAGGAGGTGTGGCGGGACTACGGATTCGCCGATGACGCGGAGAACACCGGACAGGCGCCGGAGCCTGCGACCATCACGGTCGACGTGACCAGGCATGACGGCAGTATCAGCGCGTTGACCGCCCGGTTGTCCGATGTTCTGGTCACCCGCGACAAGCAGCCTGCGGAACAGCTGTTCCAGCAGGTCCTCGACGACCCCGGCACCCCCCGGGTGCGTGGCACGTCGACATCCGCCCCTGAGTCCGACGCCCCCCCCCGGCACCCGTCAGTCGAGGATGCTCGACAGGAAGGACCGGGTACGGTCCTGTCGGGGATCGGTGATCACCTGACGGGCCGGTCCGTGCTCGACGATGCGTCCGCCGTCCATGAAGGCCACCTCGTCCGCGACCTCCCGGGCGAAGCCCATCTCGTGGGTGACCACGAGCATGGTCATGCCGTCGTCCGCGAGACGCCGCATCACGTTGAGGACCTCGCCGACGAGCTCCGGGTCCAGGGCGGAGGTCGGCTCGTCGAAGAGCATCAGCTTGGGTTTCATGGCCAGGGCACGTGCGATCGCCACCCGCTGCTGCTGACCGCCGGACAGTTGGACGGGCCACGCATCGGCCTTGTCCGCCAGTCCGACCATGGACAGCAGCTCCCGGGCGGTGGCCTCCGCCTCGGCCTTCGGGATCCCCTTGACCTTCACCGGGGCCTCGATGATGTTGGCGAGAACGGTCCGGTGGGTGAACAGGTTGAACTGCTGGAAGACCATGCCGATGTCGGCGCGTTGGCGTGAGGCCTCACGCTCGGAGATCTGGTGGAGACGACCGTTGCGCTCCTGGTATCCGATGAGGTCCCCGTTGACCTCGATGCGTCCTGCGTCGATGCTCTCGAGGTGGTTGACACACCGCAGCAGGGTGGACTTTCCGGAACCGGAGGGGCCGATGAGGCAGGTGACGCCGCCGGCGGGAACCTCGAGGTCGATGCCCTTGAGGACATCGAGGCGTCCGTAGCGCTTCCACACGTCCTTGACGGCGATCATCGGGGTGGCGTTCTGGGGACTCATCTGCCGTTCTCCTTCGTGTTTCCGCTGTCGTATCCACTGTCGGTCTGCGCGGTACCGGTGCGCGGGTTGCCGGGATCCTCCACGGTGATGTTCAGCGGGGGCAGCCCCTCCGCGTCGGTGAGTGCGGCAAGCTGCCGGCTGGTCAGCGCCCGGGAGGACCCGCGGGAGTAGAAGCGCTCCAGGTAGTGCTGGCCGACCATCAGGATCGAGGTGATCACCAGGTACCAGGTCGCGGCGACGAGCAGCATCGGGACCGGCTCGAACATGGCGTAGGCGATGTCCATGGACCGTCCGTAGAGCTCACCGGCGTAGGGCAGGGCGATCACCAGTGACGTGGTCTTCAGGAGACTGATCAGCTCGTTGCCGGTCGGGGGGATGATGATCCGCATGGCCTGGGGGAGCACCGTGCGGCGCATGTTCTGCCACCATGTCATGCCCAGGGCCTTCGATGCCTCGGACTGTCCTTCGGGGACGGCCTGGATGCCGGCGCGGACGATTTCCGCCATGTAGGCCGATTCATTCAGGCCGAGACCGATCACGGCGAGCCAGAAGAAGTTGGAGAGCACCGACTCCAGCGAGACCTCGGTGAATCCGAGGTTCACCGTCTGGTAGATCGCGCCGAGAAGACCCCAGAACACCAGCTGCACATAGACCGGGGTGCCGCGGAAGATCCAGAGGTAGAGCCAGGCGATGCCGCTGGTCACCGGGTTGGGTGACATCCGCAGGACTGCCAGGACCGCTCCCAGCACCACACCGACGATCATCGCCAGGACGGTGAGCGCGAGTGTGTGGAGTGCCGCTTCCGCGATACGCGTGTCGAAGAGGTAGGAGGCGTAGGTTCCCCAGCCGTAGGCGTCGTTGTGCGCCGCGTCCCACACGAAGAGGGCGACCAGGATCAGCAGGATCACCGATGCGATGACCCGGCCGGGGTGGCGCAGGGGAACGACATCGTTGTCGGTCGGGCGGGTACGTTGCTGTGCCCGGGGGTGGTCGCTCATGAAGTCGCTCCTTCGTCGGCGGATGCTGCGGCAGGGAGGGGATAGTCCTGCGTGTTGACGGTGACGGCGTCCACGGCACCGTCGGTCAGGCCCCACGGCTCGAGGATCTCCTCATACTGGCCGGAGGTGATCAGAAACTCCAGGGCGGCCGCGAATGCGGGGATGAGGTCGGAGTTCTTCGCGAACGCCCAACCGAAAGGCGTGGTGTCGAAAGCGTCGCCTGCAGGGACGAGTTTCCCGTCGGACAACTGGATGGCGTAGTCGGTGACCGCGGAGTCGGAACTCATCGCGTCGGCACGCTTCAATGCGGTCGCGTTTGCCGCGGCATTGGCGGAGTCGTAGACCAGCTTGTTGATTGCCGGGCGACCGGCGGCTACACACTGGTCGGACTTGACCTGCACATCGTCGGTGTCGGAGTAGGTCCCCTTCTGGACTGCCACGGTGAGGCCGCAGGCGTCGGACGGATCAACCGTCTTGCCCGGCGTCGTCGCCCAGGAGATGCCCGACGTGTAGAAGTCCACGAAATCATAGGACTGCCGGCGCTCCTCGGTGTCGGAGAACCCGGATGTGCCGATGTCCACGGTGCCTGCGTTGATCGACGGCAGGATCAGGTTGAAGTCCTGCTGTTGGAAACCGACGTCCACCCCCAGGACGGCACCGGCGGCGCGGACCAGATCCACCTCGAAGCCGATGATGTTCCCGGAGGGATCCTTGAACTGGTTGGGTGGGAATGTCGGGTTGGTCGAGGCCGAGATGTGTCCGGATTCGCGGTACTCCTGGGGGAGTAGTTCCTGGAGGGCAGGAACGGGGTCGGGTAGGGTGTCGACCCAACCGTCGGGATTACCGGACTCCTCGTTGGTGACGCAGGCCGCCAGGGACGCCGAGATCATCAGGGCCCCCAGGACCGAGCCGACCTTACGGGCGGATCTGCCCGGTCGCGGAACGGAGTGGGGTGTCATGGGGGGAAGTATATCGGCGCCGGATTCTGTTAGTCTCGGGCCCCATGGATTCTCTCGTCGAAGACTATCTCAATGACATCCTTGACCAAGTCCGAGACGAGGATGACGGTGCGGTAGCGGACTATATCCCTGAGCTCGCGAAGGCCGACCCCACACCGCTGGCATTGGCCATGTGCACCAACCAGGGGTGGATCTACAGTGTCGGTGACGATGAGCGCGAGTTCACCATGCAGTCGATCTCCAAGCCGTTCGCCTATGCTGCGGCACTGCAGGACTGCGGGGTGGGGAAGGTGATTGAGACGGTGGGCATGGAGCCCTCCGGCGAGGCGTTCAACGAACTCTCCTTGGACGGTAAGACCCACCGCCCGGTCAATCCGATGATCAATGCGGGGGCCATCGCGGTCAACCAGCTCATCAACGGGGAGGACTCGTCGGTCGACGACCGGGTCGAAGTGATCGTGGACTACTTCTCCCGGCTGGCGGGGCGCCAACTCACCGTGGACGAGAATGTCACGGAGTCCGAGACCGGTACCGCTGACCGCAACCTGGCGTTGGCCCACATGCTGCGCAGCTATGACGTCATCGTGGATTCCGCGGAGGACGCCGTGGCCAGCTACACCCGGCAGTGTGCGATCCGGGTCACGGTGAAGGACCTGGCGGTGATGGGGGCTACTCTCGCACTCGGTGGGGTCCAGCCGCTCACCGGCGAGCGCATCCTGGAACCCCTGGTGTGCCGCCAGGTGCAGGCCGTGATGGCGTCGGCGGGAATGTACGACGGCGCGGGGAAGTGGATGGCAGGTGTGGGTATCCCCGCAAAGTCCGGGGTTGCGGGTGGTTTGATGGGGACCCTGCCTGGACAGTTGGGGATCGCGACCTTCTCACCGCGTCTGGATGAATCGGGCAACAGTGTCCGGGGCGCGAAAATCTTTCGGGCGTTGTCCGAGGACATGGGGCTGCACCTGATGTCCGCGGTGACCCGTAAGGGTAGTTCGGTGCGTGGCATCCGGACCCGCGGCAGGACCACGGTGTTCCGTCTGCAGGGCGGTCTCGACTTCTCCGGTGCCGAGGAATTCCTGACGGCCGCGGAGAACCAGGACATCACCACACCACGGGTGATCATCGACGCCCGACGGGTCACCGAGAGCAACCCGGTCGGACGTCGAATGGTGAAGGAAGGGCTGCGCCGGATCCGGGAGAACGGCAAGAAGGTCGCCGTCGTCGACCCGAACAACGTCCTCGGAAAGCGGAGGTTCGAGGACGGGACCACAGTGGCCACCACAGCAGCGGAGATCGACGACCAGTAGGCCCGTCAGAACCGCGGCAGGAATGAACTGAGGAAAGACCCCAGGTCGCCGATGAGGCCGACCGGCGACGACAGGACCGATCCCGCGATGAACAGTGCGTTGGACGCGTAGGCGCCAGAGGTCTCGACAGCTTCAGCGATGGGAAGGTCCACGGGTTTTCCTCCTGGGGAGATAGCGCGCCGGGTGACTCCCGACAGTTTGCCCACCCAATGTAGCGCATCGCTGGGGCAAGTACCATGGAATGGATGACGGACTGGTTTGCGGCTGACCCGCACTTCGGACACCTCACCCCGGCCGCGGCGAGGGGATTCGCCACCACCGCGGACCACGATGCGGTGCTGTCCCGGAACCTGAGAGGTGCACTGTTACCGGGCGACCGTCTCTTCGTTCTCGGTGACATCTCCTCGGGGATACCTGATCAGGAGGACCGCGCGTTGCACCTGCTGGCGGATGTGCGCGACGCCACCGGGGCACGTCTCCACCTGCTGGCGGGCAATCATGACGCCGTGCATCCGATGCATGCCCGGTCCCTCACCGGCCATTCCCGGTTCCTCCGCACGTTCGACACGGTCTCATCGGCGATGACCCTCAAGATCGAGGGACGAAGGGCGGTCGTCAACCATTTCCCTTATGACGGCGACCATACGAGCCCTGACCGCCACGTCCAGTGGCGGCCGAGGGACTGCGGTGCGCCTGTCATCCACGGGCACACCCATTCCACCGACAAGGTCAGCTACTCGGTGTCCGGCACACTGCAACTCTGCGTCAGTCTCGACGCGTGGGGGATGCGGCCGGTGAGGAAAGATGACCTGGCGGCACTCGTACGTCGGTGACGTCGGAGTCGTCAATGCCGCGGACCCCGTGTGACGCAGAAAGCCCCGCCGGTCTCCGTAGAGACCGGCGGGGTTGTGTGGTGCCCTGGGTGGGACTCGAACCCACACGCCCGAAGACACTGCATTTTGAGTGCAGCGCGTCTGCCAATTCCGCCACCAGGGCCGACCCCGGGAATCATACGGCAGAGGTGTTACTGCGGACAACACGGGGTAGGCGGTACCGGGAAAGGCGTCACGGTGCGGCGTCCGCACCGTCGAGGACGCACTGGATGAGGCCCCCGTAGTACTCCACGAATGCGTCCACGTCGGCGTCATGGAAATACTCCTGGGTGACCAGCCTGCGCATCAGTGCAAGTCCGATCACCATAGACATCGCCGCCTCCGCGCGCATCTCCGCGTCGGTGGAAGACTGATCGAGATGGTCGAGAGACTCTGCGGCGACCCTCTCGAGCACCGGGGCAACGACCTGTCGGCGGAAGACTTTCCCGAGTGCGTCGACGATATGCCGGTTTCCGCCGGCATCGGCCAGCTTGCGCACCAGCGAGTTGGGGCTGTCGTCGGCGGACGTCACTGCCAGCCGCGCCAGGTGGGTCCCCATTTCGGCGAATGCCACGTTATTGAGGCGCTCCGCCGCCTCGCTGAAATCAAGCTGGGCCTCGTAGAGGTTCTCCTTGGTGCCGTAGTACTTGATGATCAGCGGGGCGCTGACGCCGACCTCGTTGGCGATGTCCTTGAGTGACACCTCACTGTAGGGGCGCTGGTTGAATGCTGTCCTCGCACGTTCGAGGATGCTCACCCGTGTCTCCTCCGCCCGCCGTCGCGCCGAGGTCTGCGGCTCGGGGTCGTGCGGGAAGGCCGGTTCGCCCGGGATGCTCTCTGTCTGGTCACTCATGGCGACTAGAATAGCCGGGGCATGACTCCAACCGCGGCAGCCACCACGAGAAGTGTGTCCGACACGTGACAGACAGGTGTACGGACATGCAGGAAGGTCACATGACAGACAATTCCGGGGACGCGCGTCCCACCCTCCTGTTACTCGACGGGCATTCACTGGCGTTCCGGGCGTTCTACGCACTGCCGGCCCAGAACTTCTCCACGACCGGGGGGCAGTACACCAACGCCGTGTACGGCTTCCTCGGCATGTTCCTCGGACTGGTCGAGACAGAGAAGCCGACACATATCGCGGCGGCATTCGACCTGTCGGGGCCGACGTTCCGCGAGAAGGACCTGCCCGCCTACAAGGCGCAGCGGCCACCGGCACCGGAGGAGTTCCGTGGCCAGGTCGAGCTGATCCAGGAGGCATTACAGGCACTGGGGATCCGGACGCTGACCAAGGAGTCCTATGAAGCGGACGACATCATCGCCACACTGTCCTGCCGTGGCACGGACGCGGGTATGCGCACGGTGATCTGCACCGGCGACCGGGACAGCCTCCAGCTCGTCAACGACGACGTCACGGTGCTCTACACCCTCCGTGGGGTCTCGGAGCTCGACCGGTTCACCCCGGGCCGGGTGGAGGAGAAGTACGGCGTCACCCCGACGCAGTACCCGGACCTCGCATCACTGCGTGGAGATACCTCCGACAACATGCCCGGGGTTCCCGGTGTCGGTCCGAAGACGGCTCAGAAGTGGATCAGCAAGTACGGCAGTCTGGATGCAGTCATCGAGCACATCGACGACTTCGGCGGCAAGGTCGGGGAATCACTCCGGGACAACATCGACAACGTGATCCTCGCCCGTAAGGTCACGGAGATGGTCCGGGACCTCGATCTCGGTGACCTCGACGGCGACGGTGACCCGTTGTCGGCGTTGCGGCCTGCGGCGGTGGACGCCTCCGAGGCCGGCAATCTCTTCGACTCGCTGCAGTTCGGTGCGAACCTGCGTAACCGGACATTCCGGGTGATGGGTATCGAGTTCGAGGACGGCGCAGCAGTTGAGCTCGCTGTCGACGACCTCGCCGACGGAAAACTGGCCAAATGGCTCGCCGACCGCGCCGGGTGGAAGGACGGGCGCAGTCACGGTGATGCGTCGGTCAACCGACCACTGGTCGTCGAGGTCAGCGGAGAGGGGACCCCCTTCGGCGGACATGCTGACCAGATTGTCCTGCTTGACCCGGTGACGGGGGAGGACGGTGTTCTCCACGCCGTGGAGATCGACCTGGCGGATCAGGATCCGAAGGACGAGAAGGCGTTACTGGGATATCTCGCCGACACCTCGGCCGCGAAGTGGCTGCATGATTCCAAACGGTCCTGGCACATGCTCAACGGTGCGGGGGTGGAGCTGGACGGCGTCGAACACGACACCGCCCTGGCCGCCTACCTCCTGCGTCCCGATGTCCGTTCCACGGGGCTGGCCGATGTCCTGCAACGCCATGCCGGACATGAACTCGCCGAGGGCGCCTCGACGGTCGCGCGTGCGCAGGCAGTCTGCGAACTCGTCACCTCGCTCACCCCTGAACTCGCCGGCATCGGTGCGATGGAGCTCTACCTCGATCTCGAGGTACCTCTGGCGACGATTCTGGCAAGGATGGAGAGCTACGGGATCTCAGTCGACCGCCCTGCATTGCAGGAGCTGTCCGACAACTACGCTGACCGGATCTCCGAGGAAGTCTCCGCTGCCCGTGAACTGGCCGGCGACGAATCGCTGAACCTGTCGAGTCCGAAACAGTTGCAGAAGGTGCTTTTCGAGGACTTCGGTCTGCCCACCACGAAGAAGACCAAGACCGGCTACTCCACCGCAGCCGGCGAACTCGAGAAGCTGACGGCACAGACCGGCCACCCGTTCCTCAGCCACCTCATGGCCCACCGCGAGTACCAGAAGATGAAGACCACCATCGACGGGCTCATTGACGCGACAGCGGATGACGGGAGGATCCACACCACCTTCAACCAGCGCGGTGCTGCGACGGGACGTCTGTCATCGGCTGAACCCAATCTGCAGAACATCCCGGTCCGTACCGAGGCCGGTCGCCACATCCGTGGTGCCTTCCAGGTGGGGTCGGGGTACACCACGTTGTTGACGGCGGACTACTCCCAGATCGAGATGCGCGTGATGGCGCATCTCTCCCAGGACCCCGGTCTGATCGAGGCCTACCGACAGGGTGAGGACCTGCACAACTACGTCGGTTCGAAGGTTTTCGACGTCCCTGTCGATGAGGTCACTCCGGAGTTGCGCCGTCGGGTCAAGGCGATGAGCTACGGGCTGGTCTACGGTCTGAGCGCTTTCGGACTGTCCCAACAGCTGAATATCGCGGCCGGCGAGGCGAAGAAGATCATGGACACCTACTTCGAACGCTTCGGAGGGGTCAAGAAGTATCTCGACGAGGTGGTGGAACAGGCGAGGGAGGACGGTTACACCGAGACGCTCTACGGGCGTCGGCGGTATCTCCCCGAGCTCAACTCCACCAACCGGGTGGCCCGCGACAATGCCGAACGGGCCGCGCTGAATGCTCCGATTCAGGGAACCGCGGCCGACATCATCAAACGGGCCATGGTCCGCGTGGACCGTGAGATGACCAGGCGCGGCATGGCTTCACGGGTGCTGCTGCAGGTCCACGACGAACTCGTCGTCGAGGTCGTCGACGGGGAGCTCGACGAGATGACGGCGTTGCTTCAGGAGCAGATGGACGGTGCCGCCGAACTCAGGGTCCCCCTGGACGTGTCGACCGGCACAGGGGAAAATTGGGAGGCGGCCGGCCACTGACAGGGGCTATTCCAGGTCGCCACTGGACAGAATCTCCACCCGTCGGACCCCGTCCATCCTGGACAGGGAGGTTGCCAGTGCATCGGCGCGGTGCCGCCCGACGAGCTCGAGGGTGACGGCGGCAGGGCGGTCGTCATGCCCGTCGGACGTGGCCGTGTGCTCCTGGTGCACCTGACGGATCGTCCAACCGCTTCCGGTGATGGCGGTCAGCACCACCCGCAGCAGCCCCCGACCGTCGTCGTAGGTGACCTCGATCAGGACGTGGCTGTGGGGACCCGGAAGCAGTCGGGACAGTCGTCGCAGCCCGAACGTGATCACCATGTGCAGCAGTGTGACGGTCAGCGCGAGAGACCACAGGCCAGCTCCGGCCGATGCGCCGATTGCGGCGACCTCCCACACCGATGCCGCTGTGGTCAGGCCTACGACGGCGCCGCGGCGGGTGAGGATCAGCCCGGCACCGAGGAAACCGATTCCCGACACCACTGAGGCCGCCACGCGTGACGGATCGTAACTGGTCTGGTCGGAGATGACATCGGCGAAACCGTACTTGCTCAACATCACGAACAACGCCGACGACGTGCCGACGATCGCCAGGGTACCGGGACCGCCGTTGTGCCCCCGCAGCCGTCGTTCCACCCCCACGACCGTGCTCAGCGCGAACGCGAGCAGCAGCAGACCCACCTGGGGCCAGAACTGGTCGGTGAAAGCGATCATCCCCCCATGCTATGCCTCCGCCCTCCGAGGGTCAGGGGAGCTGACCGGAGGTGCTGCCTGGATGCGAGGAGCCGCCCTGTGCCCGGCGACGTTTCGTGACCTGTTCGAAGATGACCATGAGGGCGACCACGGCGGCTCCGAGCAGGAACAGGCCCAGCGCGAGTCCAGCCTGATCACCGGGCGCCTGGATGCCGGCGTCCTCGTCCTGCCAGGGCCAGAGCGCCCGCAGCGAGCCCAGCAGCATGCCCGTCATCGTGAACAGGGTGAGGGTGCGGTGTTTGGTCAGGAGGTGCTCCATCACCCGGACGAACAGCACGAGACCGGTCAGCGCACCGAGACCGAAGACCAGGATGTAGGTCACGTCCAGGTCGCTGACGGCAGTCAGCGTCGCCGAATAGATGCCGATCGCGTAGAGGAAGAATGATCCTGAGACACCGGGGAGGATCAGCGCGCACACCGCGATGGCCGCAGCGATGAACACCAGCAGAAGGTTGGGGTCAGGGTTCGTCGACGAGGAGAAACCTGTCGCGATGAAGGTGAACAGTGCACCGACGATGAAGAGTGGCACTGCCACCGGGAGACGACGTTTCAGGTCAGTGGTGTCGATCATCAACAGCGGGACCACGACCGAGACCGCGACCATACCGAGGAACAGACTCTTGGCGGGAACAGGATGGTCCTCCACGAATGAGCCGAGGATTCCCGCGAGGGCGAAAACCATGGCGACCATTCCGACCGCCATGGGAAGCAGCATGGTCCAGTCCACGGCCTTGAACCGCCGGACCCCTTCGGCCCGGTCCGTGGCAAAGGCCTTCACCGCGTCAAGCAGTCGGTTGGCGTTGTAGAGCACCCTCTCATAGGCACCGGTGACCAGGGCGACCGTCCCGCCTGAAATACCGGGGACGAGTTCAGCGGAACCGATCAGGCCACCGCGGAGGAGGTTGAAGACCACCGTCCCCGGATTCAGGGGTGTGCGTCCGAACCTCGGCGGGTGGATGTCTGTCTGGTCTGGGCTGGGGGAGTTGTCTTTCACGGGCGTCATCGTATCCGGAGTGCCCGGTGGAGAGTGAAACCCGCGCACGGGTCGCGTGTCCGGTCGCCTAGGATGGTGCCTTGTGAGTATGACGACTGAGAGTTCCCGGATAAGTTCCCGGAAGGCTGCGCTGACGTTGGGGTACTGGCCTGGTGAGGGGGTCGGTCCGGAGATCGTCGAGCCCACGGTCACTGCCACGACCACCGCACTCCACCGCTACGGCGGGTACACGGTGCAGTGGGTGCCGCTGCTGCTCGGTCGGGAAGCTTTCACCGAGACCGGACAGATCCTCCCTGACGAGACCTGGTCCGCTGTCGCCGGGCTGGACGGCTGGATCCTCGGGCCCCATGACAACGCCTCCTATCCGACCGAGGCGAGGGAGCAGCAGAACCCGTCGGCGGCACTGCGTGTCCGTGGTGACCTGTGGGCGAATATCCGTCCCGTCCGTGGTCTGCCCGGTGCTGTGGCGCCGCGGATGGATCTGGTCGTCGTGCGGGAGAACACCGAGGGGCTGTATGCCGACCGCAACATGTATGCAGGGACAGGTGACGTGATGGTCACGCCTGACGTCGCACTGGCGATCGGCACATTCACCCGGCACGGCGTGCGCAGGATCATCCGGCGTGCCGGTCGTGTCGCCGCTGAACGAGGGGGTCCTCTCACCGTCGCACACAAAGCCAACGTCCTGGCGCGGACATCCGGGATGTACCTGGAGGAAGCCGAGGCCATGGCGGCCGAGACCGGGGTGGAGCTGTTGCCTGTGCACATCGACGCCCTGTGCGCGGATCTGGTCGTCCGTCCGGAACGTCACCGGACCATCGTGGCGGAGAACATGTTCGGGGATATCCTCTCGGACCTGACTGCGGCACTGGGAGGCTCCCTGGGGGCTGCAGGCAGTATCAACGCCGGGGACCGGACGGTGATGGCTCAGGCGGCGCACGGATCGGCCCCCGACATCGCTGGTCGTGGAATCGCCAACCCCGCCGGCATCATGAACTCCGCCGCCATGATGCTCAGTCACCTCGGCTACCCTGAGGCGGGAGACGCCCTCGCTGCCGCGGTCCGGCATGCTCTCACCCACTCTCCGACACCGGATCTCGCGGGGCCCGCGGGAGTGGGCACGGAGGAGTTCTCCCAGACGGTATTTGCACAGCTCGGAGGGGTCGTGTAGCCTACAGTCCGTTAACCGTCTGTCCGCAGGCGCGCGACGGTGCCGTCACACTGAACGCTGGTGGAGCGGTGCCCCCTGTCCATCACTAAGAACAATCCGTCTCGGAGCAACTTCACATATGCCCACCAACAACGTTCCTCAGGTAGCCGTCAACGACATCGGCTCCGCTGAGGATTTCCTCGCCGCAGTCGACGCCACCATCAAGTACTTCAACGACGGTGACATCGTTGAAGGTACCGTCGTCAAGGTCGACCACGACGAGGTCCTGCTTGACATCGGATACAAGACCGAGGGTGTCATCCCCTCCCGCGAGCTGTCCATCAAGCACGATGTCGATCCCGGCGAGGTCGTCGAGGTCGGCGACGAGGTCGACGCCCTGGTCCTCACCAAGGAGGACAAGGAAGGCCGCCTGATCCTGTCCAAGAAGCGCGCACAGTACGAGCGCGCCTGGGGCACCATCGAGGAGCTCAAGGAGAAGGACGAGCCGGTCACCGGTACCGTCATCGAGGTCGTCAAGGGCGGCCTCATCCTGGACATCGGTCTGCGCGGTTTCCTCCCCGCCTCCCTCGTCGAGATGCGTCGCGTCCGCGACCTCCAGCCGTACATCGGCCAGGAGATCGAGGCCAAGATCATCGAACTCGACAAGCAGCGCAACAACGTCGTCCTCTCTCGCCGCGCATGGCTCGAGCAGACCCAGTCCGAGGTCCGCTCCGAGTTCCTGCACCAGCTGCAGAAGGGCCAGGTCCGCAAGGGCGTCGTGTCCTCCATCGTCAACTTCGGCGCCTTCGTCGATCTCGGCGGTGTCGACGGCCTGGTGCACGTCTCCGAGCTCTCCTGGAAGCACATCGACCACCCGTCCGAGGTTGTCACCGTCGGTGACGAGGTCACCGTCGAGGTCCTCGACGTCGACCTGGACCGCGAGCGCGTGTCCCTGTCGCTGAAGGCCACCCAGGAGGATCCGTGGCGCGTCTTCGCCCGGACCCACGCGATCGGCCAGATCGTCCCGGGCAAGGTCACCAAGCTGGTTCCGTTCGGCGCTTTCGTCCGCGTCGAGGAGGGCATCGAGGGCCTGGTCCACATCTCCGAGCTGGCCGAGCGCCACGTGGATGTCCCGGACCAGATCGTCACCGTCGGCCAGGAGCTCATGGTCAAGGTCATCGACATCGACCTCGAGCGTCGCCGTATCTCCCTGTCGCTGAAGCAGGCCGACGAGGACTTCGCCGAGGAGTTCGACCCCTCCAAGTACGGTATGGCCGACTCCTACGACGAGCAGGGCAACTACATCTTCCCGGAGGGCTTCGACTCGGAGACCAACGAGTGGATGGAAGGCTTCGACGAGCAGCGTGAGGCCTGGGAGGCCCGTTACGCCGAGTCTGAGCGTCGCCACAAGATGCACGCCGCGCAGATCGAGCGCCACCGCGCCCAGGCTGCCGAAGCTGACGAGGCCGCCGACAACGGCTCCTACTCCAGCAACTCGGACAAGCCGGCCGCCGCCGTCGAGGAGACCACCTCGGACGCCGGCTCCCTGGCTTCTGACGAGCAGCTCGCCGCTCTGCGCGAGAAGCTCGCCGGTTCCGGTGAGTAGTACCGTCGCTGAACTGCGGTACTGACCCGGCCCACCCCGTTCCCGGGGTGGGCCGGGTTTCTGTTGCCTCCGGGGACCTTATCTTTTTCATGGATAAGTTCTATGATGTGGAGGATGCCGCCCGATCAGGGCGGCGCATATCCCATGTCACCTCACCAAGGCGGAACCACACATGGCCTCTGCGACCACAGAAACGTCCCGGCACATCCTCCGGGAAATCGGAGGGGCCGACAACGTCTCCTCACTGACATACTGCGCAACACGACTCCGCTTCGACCTGGTTGACCGTTCGAAAGTGGACAAGGACACACTCGACAGTGATCCGGCCGTCCTCGGTGTCGTCGAGCAGGGAAGTACCGGGCTCCAGGTCGTGATGGGGGGAGGAGTCGCCGACTACTACAACGCCATCGTCAAAGAACCTGGGATGGGGGACACGGAGGCGGACGCACGGTCCTCGTCGAAGAAGGAGTACGGCGGAGTCCGCGGCCGGTACGACTGGGTCAACTACTGCTTCGAGTTCCTTTCCGACACCTTCCGTCCGGTGCTGTGGGCGTTGTTGGGTGCCTCCCTGATCATCACGATGCTCGTGTTGGCCGACACCTTCAACATGCAGGACTTCCGGGCCGACATGGCGGACCAGCCCGACGGTTACGTCCTGCTGCATGCGATGTGGCGGTCGGTCTTCTACTTCCTGCCGATCATGATCGGCGCAACCGCGGCACGGAAGCTGGGAGCCAACGAGTGGGTCGGGGCCGCCATCCCGGCGGCGCTGCTGACACCGGAATTCCTCTCACTCGGGGAGGCAGGGGAGACCGTCCACATCTTCGGCATTCCGCTGGTGCTCAACGACTACTCGTCACAGGTCTTCCCACCGTTGATCGCTGCCATCGGACTGTTCTGGGTGGAGAAGGGGCTGAAGAAGATCATTCCCGCGGCGGTCCAGATGGTCTTCGTTCCGTTCTTCTCCCTGTTGATCATGATCCCTGCCACGGCATTCCTCCTGGGGCCGTTCGGTATCGGCATCGGCAACGGTATCTCAGATTTCCTGCTGTGGCTGAACGGGGTCTCGCCGTTCATCCTCGCCGTGATCATCCCGCTGCTGTACCCTTTCCTGGTGCCGTTGGGACTGCACTGGCCGCTCAACGCCATCATGATCCAGAACATCGCCACCCTCGGCTACGACTTCATCCAGGGGCCGATGGGCGCCTGGAACTTCGCCTGCTTCGGTGTCGTGGCAGGTGTCCTGTTCATCTCCTTCCGCGAGAAGAACAAGGGGATGCGACAGGTGTCGCTGGGCGGTCTGATGGCCGGCCTGTTCGGCGGCATCTCGGAACCGTCCCTCTACGGTGTCCTGCTGCGGTTCAAGAAGACCTACGTCCGGCTGCTGCCGGGGTGTCTGGTCGGCGGCATCATCATCGGGTTCTTCGACGTCAAGGCAAGTGCCTTCGTGTTCACCTCTCTGCTGACCTTTCCCGCCATGGACCCGTGGGGCGGATACCTCATCGGTATCGCCGCCGCGTTCCTCACCTCGATGCTGCTGGTCGTCTTCTTCGACTACAGGGGTAAGGACGAGAAAGCGGAGGTCCTCGCCGGACTCGCCGCCGAGCGTGAGAAGGAGGACGGTGCCGACGGTGAGGGGCGCGGGGCACCGGAGTCAGATCTCGTCGCGGCAACGTCGAAACCTGCGCTGGAGCCCGGGGCGGTCACCGTGGTCACCGCCCCTGTCGAGGGGAGAGCCATACCGTTGTCCGAGGTCGACGACCCCGCCTTCTCATCGGCGGCCCTCGGGCAGGGCATCGCCATCGAACCGTCGGGTGACACGGTCGTGGCGCCCGCCGACGGGAAAATCCTGACGGTCCAGAAATCCGGTCACGCCGTCGGGTTACGGTTGGACAACGGAATCGACCTGCTGATCCATATCGGCATCGACACGGTGAAGATGGGCGGTGTGGGCTTCGAGGTCCTTGTCGAGAAGAAGCAGGCAGTGACAGCCGGTACACCCCTGATCCGGTTCGACGCCCAGCGGATCCGTGATGCCGGGTATTCGGCGGTGACCCCCGTCATCGTGGTCAACACAAAGAGCTTTTCGACGGTGGAGGGACTGCCGGCCCCGGTCGCCGCTTTCGGCGACGACATCATCACCGTCACGGCGAAGTCAGCTGAGGCCGTGACCACCCCGTAGTCCCGTCACAACCGGGGCGGTCGTGAGGCGAGCCGTCTCTCGAGCTCGTCGATCCGGTCCTGCATGCTGGAGAGTGATTCCATGACGCCGTCGAGGAATGCGTCGACCGAGGCCTCGTCGTAGCCCCGACGGCCGAAGCGAGGCTTGCTGAACTTCACGTTGTTGACGTCTTCGGGAGTCATGACCATGGCTGCAGTCTACCGGGTCACGGCCTGTTCACCGGCCCAGGTCGAGCCGGCGCAGCAGTTGGGCGTTCAACGCGACCACCACCGTCGACGCCGACATCAGGATTGCCCCGACGCTCATCGGCAGGACAAAGCCGACCGGCGCGAGCACTCCGGCGGCCAACGGTACAGAAACCAGGTTGTACCCTGCCGCCCACCAGAGATTCTGGGTCATCTTGCGGTAGGTGGCGCGTGAGAGGTCGATGACGGACAGGACCGACCGGGGATCGGAACTGGCGAGGATCACCCCGGCCGAACTGATGGCGACATCGGTCCCCGCGCCGATGGCGATTCCGACGTCGGCGGCGGCGAGAGCCGGCGCATCGTTGACGCCGTCACCCACCATCGCGACCTCATGTCCCTGAGCGTGGAGCTCGGAGATCTTGGCGGCCTTGTCCTCGGGCCGGACACCGGCGAAAACCCGGTCTATTCCGAGCTCCGCGGCGACGGAGTCGGCTACCGCCCGCGCATCACCGGTGATCATCATGACCTGTACGCCCCGGGAGTGCAGGGCCTCGACGGCCGCCCAGGACTCGGGCCGGATCTCATCGGCCAGCCGGAGCGCGCCGGCTACCGAACCGTCCACGAGGACGTGGAGGATGATCGCCCCGTCCTCTCGCCAGCGGTCTGCATCGGCCAACTCGGAGGCCCCGTGCTGTTCAAGGAGGTAGGGGCCACCGACCTCGACGACGGCTCCGTCCACCGTCGCCTTCACGCCGACGGCCGGGGACGAGGAGAAGTCCGTTGCCCGGGGGACTGTGAGGCCCCGGCGCTGTGCAGCGTCCGTGATCGCCGTGGCCAGTGGATGTTCGCTGTCGGATTCCGCTGCCGCAGCGACGGAGAGAATCCGGTCCGCGTCCAGCCCGACGCCGCCCTCGGCGATGTCGGTGACGGCAGGTTCACCACGGGTGAGCGTGCCGGTCTTGTCGAAGAGGACGGTGTCCACCGATCTCATGGACTCCAGGGCGAGCCGGGCCTTGATCAGGATGCCGGCCCGGGCTGCGCGTTCGGTGGCGATGGAGACCACGAGAGGGATGGCCAGACCGAGTGCATGGGGACACGCGATGACGAGGACGGTGATTGTACGGACCACCGCGTCCTCCGGACGTCCGACGGCAGACCAGATGACTGCGGTGACCACCGCCGCCCCGAGGGCGAACCAGAAGAGCCAGCCCGCGGCAGTGTCGGCGAGTCGTTGCGCCCGTGACGATGAGTTCTGCGCCTCGGAGACGAGCGCCCGGATACCTGCCAGAGCCGTGTCGTCCCCGACGACACTGATCTCCACGCGGAGGCCGGAATCGGTCGCGACGGTTCCGGCGACGACACTGTCGCCGACCTCGCGGCGCACGGTCGCTGATTCGCCGGTCACCATGGACTCGTCCATGGACGCTGATCCGTCGATGATCGTCCCGTCGGCAGGGACAGAGGCCCCGGGACGCACGATCACGAAATCGTGGACCCGAAGTTCAGCCGGATGCAGCGTGGTGACGGTGCCGTCCTCCGCGACCTTCTCGGCCTCGTCGGGGAGCAGTGCGGCAAGTGAATCGAGCGCCGAGGAGGTCTGGGCCAGCGACCTCATCTCGATCCAGTGGCCCAGCAGCATGATCACCACGAGCAACGCCAGCTCCCACCAGAAGTCAAGCTCATGGCTCAGAAGCTGGAGGCTCGCGCCCCAGGACGCGACGAAGGCGACGGTGATGGCGAGTGCGATCAGCAGCATCATTCCCGGCTGCCGGGACCTGATCTCGTCCCAGCCACCCGTCAGGAACGGGCGTCCTCCCCAGACGTACATGACGGTTCCGAGGACAGGTGATATCCAGCCGGTGATCCCGCTGTCGGGCAGGGTGTAGCCGATCAGGCTGGCGAACATGTCGTTGAACGCCACCACCGGGACGGCGAGGACAAGCATGATCCAGAACAGTCGACGGAACTGGGCCACGTGATCGCCGTGGCCCGCATGATCACCGTGTCCGGCGTGCCCATGGTCAGTGTGTGCGTCGTGGTGGGTGTGGTGGTCGTGCATCTGGCGGTTCTCCTCCTTGAGGGGCTCGGTGAAGCTCCTCTACTCTGCCGGGCGGATCTCGCTTTCGGTGACCCACTTGTGATTCGTCATGGTCATGCCGTCCGCTTCGTAGTCGACCATGTAGACCGTCTCATCGGTGGAGCTGTCGATCGTCGCCTCTGCACCGTCCATTCCCGGCATGTGGTCGGCCTCGAGAGTGACGGTCTCACCGTCCGCGACGCGCTCGTCGCCGACATCGGCGAGTTCCTCCTGGACGACCCACTTGTGGTCGGAGACCGGCTCGCCTCCGTCGGTGGGGGTGTAGGAGACGGAGTAGGTGTAGGTGTCGAAGGCCCCCGAGACGGTCGCGGTGGCACCGTCCATGCCTGCCATGTGGTCGGCGGTGAGCACGACGTCCGTTCCCACGGGATAACCGGGGTCCTCCGCCTCGGTGATGCCCTCGGGAGCGGGGCCGCCGTCAGCAGGATGGTCCATGTGGTCCATGTGGCCCATGTGTGGGTCCTCGCCGGGAGTGTCGGTCGCCGTACTGTCATTCTGGTTGGAGCTGCATGCCGTCAGCGTCAGTGCGCCGCCGAGGAGAGCAACTGCGGTCAGGGTTACCAGTCGTCTGGTCATGCGGGTTTCCGCCTTCCGTGTGGTTTTCCGTATACCCCTAGGGAGTATACGTACCCAACCTGGAGGCACCCCCGTCTGAGCGTGGTCGCACGGCAGAAGCCCCGCACACCGGGGGGTGCGCGGGGCTCGGTAACGGTGCTGGCGAAGCAGCGTGACGACTACGCGGGTGTCACCTCTGCGACCGCGTGGAGCGTCTCCAGTTTGGATGCCTTACGCAACTGGATGTTCCAGTTCTCGCCATCCTTCTCCGTGAAGAACGCGACCTTGGTGGGGAGGACGATGGGCTTGGCGAACTCCACCGAGTACTTCCCTGCGGCCGGCAGCAGGCCCTCCAGTCCACTGAGGATCCGGGCCGCTGACCACATACCGTGGGCGATCGTCGCAGGGAAACCGAAGGCCTTCGCACCCAGCGAGGACACATGGATCGGATTCTTGTCTCCCGAGGCGTCCGCGTAGATCTTGATGCCGGCCTGGTCGACAGGCCAGGTCGCCGTCGGTGTGGGGTCCTCCGGGACGTCGGGACGTTCGAAGAGTGAACCGGTGTCCTCGTCGCGGCCCGCCACAACGGCGTCGGCGGAGGACGACAGCTTGGCGCCCTTGGCGAGGAAGCCGGAGGTCTGCTTCCACACCGGGGTGTCGCTGTCCTCCCCTTCGACGAACACCTCGGTGACCATGTCGATCAGCAGTCCCTTGCGGTGCCTACGCAGATTCTGGGCGTGGGTACGGATGTGCAGTACATCGTCGACGGTCAGCGGGCGGGACTGCTCGATCACGTTGGTGAGGTGCACCCCACCGACGGCGTTGAAGGGGAAGTCATCGGTCGACATCACCTTCATCACCAGTGCGAAGGAAATGACGTAGGGGTAGGTGTACGGCAGCTCGTTGCCGAGACGGAGTCCGGTGGCGTCCGCGTATGCGGCGAGGTGGGGGATATCGATGGTGACGCCCCTGACCTCGAAACCCGTCGACGGGTCCTTCGTGGCTGACCGCTTCGCGCCGACCACAGGAACCATGTTCTTGGCGGCACCCTTGTACTCCGCCATGAGGTCGGGGATGGCGGGGAGTTCCTTGTAAGTGACAGTCACGGTGGGGTTCCTTCCTAGGCGCCGAGCAGGTTCTGGCCGCAGACGCGCACGGTGTTGCCGGTGACGGCGTTGGACGCGTTGCCGGCGAAGTAGGCGATGGTTTCGGCGACGTCGACGGTGTGGCCGCCCTGCGCCAGGGAATTGAGACGGCGACCGACTTCGCGGGTACCGAAGGGCATTGCGTCGGTCATGGCCGTCTCGATGAAGCCCGGTGCCACGGCATTGACCGTGATCCCCTTGTCGGCGAGTTCCTCGGAGAAGGAGTCGACGAGGCCGACGACGCCGGCCTTGGTGGTGGCGTAGTTGGTCTGACCGCGGTTGCCGGAGATACCGGCCATCGAGGACACACCCACGACGCGTCCGCCGTCAGCGAGACCGCCGTTCTGCAGCAGCCCCTCGGTGATGCGTACCGGTGCGACGAGGTTGATGTTCTGCACCATGTTCCACCGGCCCTCGTCCATGTTGGCGAGCAACTTGTCGCGGGTGACCCCGGCGTTGTGGACGATGATGTCGACCTTGCCGCCGTGGCGTTCCTCGGCGTGCGACTTGATCTTCTCCGCCGCGTCAGGTGCGGTCACGTCGAGGGGCAGGGACGAGCCCTTGACCTCGTTGGCGGTCTCCGCGAGGCCTTCACCGGCGGCGGGGATGTCCACACAGATGACCTTGGCGCCGTCGCGGCCGAGAACCTTGGCGATATCGGCGCCGATACCACGGGCGGCACCGGTGACCACGGCGATCTTGCCGGCGAGCGGCTCATCCCACGATTCGGGGGCGGTGGAGGCGTCAGCGGAGACCCGGATGACCTGGCCGTCGACGAAGGCGGACTTGCCGGAGAGCAGGAAGCGCAGTGTGGATTCGAGACCGGTCAGGTCAGAGGAGGTCTCCGGTGCGACGTAGACCAGCTGCGCGGTCGCGCCGCGGCGCAGTTCCTTGGCCACCGACCGGGTGAACCCCTCGAGGGAGCGCTGGACGATGTGCTCGTCACGGTCCTTCACCAGTTCAGGGGTGGTGCCGATGACCACCAGTCGGGCGCAGGGGAGCAGCTTGCGCATCTGCGGGTTGAAGAAGTCGAAGAGCTGGTGGAGCTCCTCCGGCCTGGTGATGCCGGTGGCGTCGAAGACGAGTGCGGCACGCTTGGCGTCAGTGCCGCCGTCGACGAACTGGTAGTCGTTGCTCAGGAGCGGCTTGACGCCTGCTGCGACGCGGCCTTCGCCGCCGATGACCACCGGACCGTCCAGGGCGGGCTCGCCCTTCTTGTAGCGACGCAGCGGCTCACCCTGGGGGACACCGAGCTTTCCTGCGAGGCTGGAATTGACGACCTGATCAAGCAGGCCCTTGTTGGAGGAAGACAACGTTCGTAACTCCTTGGTAGTGGATCCGTTATTCGAAAGCGTACCTACGGACGCCCGAACAATGTATGTTCACATTTGTACCCTAGTGTGTGACCCCGAACCACGTCTCAAGATTCCGTGACGGGGGTTACATAAAAGTTCAGGGGCCGGTCCAGACGGAACCGCACCGGTAGACTTCCCGGCAACGTCTGGCCGACACCACGACCCACGACGACACGACAACACACGATGGAGAGACATCCAGATGACTACTTCGCCTCGTAAGGTCGCCATTCTCGGCGGCAACCGCACCCCCTTCGCCCGCTCCAACAAGGAGTTCGCGAATGCTTCCAACCAGGACATGCTGACAGCGGCCATCAACGGTCTGGTCGCCCGTTACGGCCTGCAGGACGAGCAGTTGGGCATGGTCGTCGCCGGAGCAGTCCTCAAGCACGCCCGTGACTTCAACATGACCCGCGAAGTCGTGCTGGGCTCCGCACTGGACTCCCAGACCCCCGCATTCGACCTTCAGCAGGCCTGTGGAACGGGCCTGGCGGCCGCCATCCAGGTCGCTGACGCGATCGCGTTGGGACGTATCGACGCCGGTATCGCGGGTGGTACCGACACGACCTCCGATGCGCCGCTGGCCGTCAACGATGAGCTGCGCAAGACCCTGATCAAGGTGAACAACGCCAAGACCACCGGCGAGATGGTCAAGCTGCTGGGCACGGTGCGCCCGTCCCAGATCGCTCCGGAGCAGCCGCAGAACGGTGAGCCGCGCACCGGCCTGTCCATGGGTGACCACGCCGCCATCACCGCGCGTGAGCTCAACGTGTCCCGCGAGGACCAGGACAAGCTGGCCGTGGAGTCGCACCAGAAGCTCGCTGCCGCCTACGACGAGGGCTTCTTCGACGACCTCGTGACCCCGTTCCTCGGTGTTCAGCGTGACACCAACCTGCGCCCCGACTCGTCGGTCGAGAAGCTGGCGAAGCTCAAGCCGGTCTTCGGTAAGAAGGACGCCGCAGCCCACGGCACGCAGGCGACCATGACCGCCGCCAACTCCACCCCGTTGACCGACGGTGCCTCCGCGGTGCTGCTCGCCTCCGAGGAGTGGGCAGATGCCCACAACCTGCCGGTCCAGGCCTACCTGGTCGACTCCGAGACCGCGTCGGTCGATTTCCTGCACGGCCGTGACGGGCTGACCCCGGACGGGCTGCTGATGTCCCCGACCTACGCAGTGCCGCGTCTCCTCGAGCGCAACGGTCTGACTCTCCAGGACTTCGACTTCTATGAGATCCACGAGGCTTTCGCGTCCCAGACCCTGGCCACCCTGCAGGCGTGGGAGTCCGAGGACTACTGCCGCGACCGTCTCGGCCTGGACGCTCCGCTGGGTGCCATCGACCGTTCGAAGCTGAACGTCAAGGGTTCGTCGTTGGCCGCGGGCCACCCCTTCGCCGCGACCGGTGGCCGCATCATCGCCACCGCTGCGAAGACCCTCGAACAGAACGGTGGAGGCCGGACCTTGGTCTCCATCTGCGCCGCCGGTGGACAGGGCGTCACCGCGATCATCGAGCGCTAGGTGCACCACAGACGGTAACCTCGCAAACAGCAACCCCGGAGGTTGGTCACACCGACCCCCGGGGTTGCTGTCTGCTTTGGGGGAGGTCAGCGCAGTACGGCGTCCAGATCGGTGCGTAGCATCGCTGTGTTGTACCCCGACCAGGTCGTCATCACGAAATACAGGCGTGAGGGGTCGTCGGCGGCCTGCGTCGGCAGCATGAACGCACCGTAGGCATCGGGCGCTTGGAGCCGGGAAACCACCGTCTTCTTCTCCGACCATGGCCCGGTGGGGGAATCCGCCTCACGCAGGACGATCCCCTCGGTGGACTCGTACATCGCCAACCACGAGTCGCGGTAGTCGTTGTACTGCACCGAGAGCTCCGAGACCCGTCCGTCCAGGACCGTCGCCGCGGACGTGGCATCCCCCGTCCACCGGGATCCGTCCCAGTACTCGGCGCTTGACCAGTCGGGGAAGGTTGACTGCCTGATGCGGGCGAGTCGCGCTGAGCCGTCCCGCCCGCTGGGGGTGCCGTAGGCGTAGACGTAGTCGGTCCCGTTCTCCGTATGCTTGGTCAGGGCGGTCATCTGGAAGTTGTCGACCGCAGCACTGTCCCCGGTGACGCTGGTGATCCTGGAGTCTCCGGATGCCTTGGAGGACGCCCTGGTCGAGGTATCCACGGGCAGAAATTCCTTCCCTCCGTCGGTGGACTCCACCGTCTGTGCGTAGTTGGTGGTCCACTGGCCGGCGTTCCCCCAGGATTTCACCGACATGAAGTCGACGTACTGGTTACCGTTGACCTCGATACCCGAGGTCGGGATCTTCGTGTGCTCGACACCAGGCTCCTTCAAGGATACCGGGAGGAATTCACCGGACCGTCCACCGTCGGCGGTGCCGTCGAGGTACAGCCCGTCGGAGGGGTCGGTGTCGTGCGAGGAGAACAGCGCATTGGAGTGCCACCCACTGAGGCCGGAGTCGCAGCCGAAACTGTCGCCGAAGGCCATGAGAGTCTGGCCGGCGCCCGCATCCCACATGAAGCCGAGGTCGGTGGAGGCCAACCCCAGCCGCTGTGTTTCGTCCGGACTGTTCGGTCCGGTCACCATGTACATCGCCTCGGTCGGGCCGGACACGTTCGGCAGGTCCCACGGTGTGTCGCCGGCCCAGGACGTCAGAGATCCTGAGGTGCTCGAGCTACCGGAGCTGCCGGACCCCGAGCTGAGTAGTGCCGACGCGCGGTCGATGAGGTTGGGGGCGTAGGTGTCGCATGGAGCGGCAGCGGCAGAGCCTGTGCCGAGGACGGTCGCCGTCGCTGCCGTCACTACTGCGGTGAGGGTCACCGTCGAGACCCGTCGGAGAGAGGAAGAGTACATGGGGCTCCTGTGAAGAAACATCATTAAAGTTATGCAAGGGAATAAATGCGACTATAGTCCAGTGGCATGACACGCACTTCTTTCCGGCGGATGACAGCTGGCGCCACGGTTCTCCTCGCCGTAGGCATCGTGTTCGCTCCCGTCGCGAACGCTGCCGACGCTGCCGACGCTGCCGACGCTGCCGACGCTGCCGACGCTGACACGACCGAGACGATTCCGGACCTCCCTGACCTTCAGGAGGTCGACGGTTCGGCGGGAAGCCTGCTCAACCGCAATCTCGGCACGGGAGACCAGGCGTTCTGTGCTGACATCGGTGAGCGGCTCTCAGAACTCGCCGGACAGTGGGCCGAGGCGAATGAGGCAGCGGCACGGGAGACCGCCAACCAACTCCGCTATCTCTTCGCCAACGCCAATGCAGCGAACGTCCAGTGCCTCACGGCCGCGGGGGCGGCTCTGACGTCGTCCGGCGACGGTTCAGTGACCGGCTCCCTCACGTTGCCGTTGCCCGGCTCCTGATTCGGCCGAGTCTCGACCGGTGCCGATACCGGCTGACAGCGCTATCCTTGAGGACATGCGCATTATCGGCCTGACAGGTGGTATCGGTTCCGGAAAGACGACGGTGGCCGAACGGCTCCGGCAGAAAGGCGCGTTCGTCGTGGACGCCGACAAGGTGGCCCGTGAGATCGTGGAGCCGGGGCAGCCGGCCCTCGCCGAACTCGCCGACGCGTTCGATGGCGTCCTCACCCCGGAAGGGGGTCTCGACCGGGCGGAACTCGCCCGACAGGCGTTCGCCTCGACCGCTGCCACAGACAGACTCAACGCCATCACCCACCCACGCATACGCGCCCGTACCGCGGAGCTCTTCGACACCGCAGCCGAGGAGGGTCGGGAGGTGGTGGTCTACGACATGCCGCTACTCATCGAGAACGGGGAAATCGAGACTGTCGACACGGTTCTCGTCGTCGACGCCCCCGATGACGTGCGTATCGCACGTCTCGTGGAGTCCCGGGGTCTGGACGAGGACGACGCCCGCCGTCGCCTCGCCGCACAGGTGGACCGACAGACGCGGCTGGCGGCAGCGGATGTCGTCCTGGACAACAGCGGGGACCTGGAAGCTCTGGTCGCCCAGGTCGACGCATTCTGGGATGAGGTGTAGCTTCCATGGCATTTGCCGCAGAACACCCGGTCCTCTCCGAATCCGAGTTCCGGCCGGTCGGGGAGGTGGAGCGCAGTGACGCCCGGTTCGAGGTCATCAGCGACTACGAACCCGCCGGTGACCAGCCGGCCGCGATCAAGGAACTCGATGAGAGACTGAACCGGGGCGAACGTGACGTCGTCCTCATGGGTGCCACGGGCACCGGCAAGTCGGCGACCGCGGCCTGGCTCATCGAGCAGCAGCAGCGCCCCACGCTGGTGATGGCACCGAACAAGACGCTCGCGGCACAGCTGGCGAATGAACTTCGTAGTCTGCTCCCCAACAACGCCGTCGAATACTTCGTCAGTTACTACGACTACTACCAGCCGGAGGCGTACATCGCGCAGACGGACACGTACATCGAGAAGGACTCGTCGATCAACGACGATGTCGAACGTCTCCGCCACTCCGCGACGTCCAACCTGCTGTCCCGTCGTGACGTCGTCGTCGTTTCCTCGGTCTCCTGCATCTACGGACTGGGGACCCCGCAGTCCTATCTCGACAGGTCAGTGGTTCTCAAGGTGGGGGAAGAGGTGGAGCGTGACCGTTTCCTCCGTCTCCTGGTCGACATCCAGTACGACCGAAATGATGTCTCGTTCACCCGTGGGGCGTTCCGGGTGAAGGGAGATGTCGTGGACATCATCCCCGCCTACGAGGAACTGGCGGTGCGCGTCGAGTTCTTCGGTGACGAGATCGACAGTCTCTTCTACATTCACCCCCTCACCGGGGACGTCATCCGGGAAGTCGAGGACATCCGGATATTCCCGGCCACACACTACGTGGCCGGACCGGACCGGATGGAGAAGGCGATGGAGGACATCCGGGCAGAGCTCGAGCAACGCGTCGCCGAGTTGGAGGGCCGGGGCAAACTGCTCGAGGCGCAACGCCTCCGTATGCGCACCGAATACGACCTGGAGATGATTCAACAGGTCGGATACTGCTCGGGCATCGAGAACTATTCGCGCCACGTGGACCAGCGCGAGGCAGGTTCTGCCCCGGCGACGTTGATCGACTACTTCCCGGAGGACTACCTCACCATCATCGACGAGTCCCACGTCACGGTGCCGCAGATCGGTGGCATGTTCGAAGGCGACATGTCGCGCAAGCGCAACCTCGTCGACTTCGGTTTCCGCCTGCCCAGCGCACTGGACAACCGGCCCCTGACCTGGGAGGAGTTCGACGACCGCAAGGGGCAGTGTGTCTACATGTCGGCGACGCCGGGTGACTACGAGATGGCGGCGACAGGTGGCGAATTCGTTGAACAGGTCATCCGCCCGACGGGTCTGGTCGACCCGAAGGTCGAGGTCCGGCCCACCGAGGGGCAGATCGACGATCTCATCGAGCAGATCCGTCAGCGCACCGAGAAGCAGGAACGCGTCCTGGTGACCACCCTGACCAAACGTATGGCGGAGGACCTCACCGACTATCTTCTCGAGCACGGCGTGCGGGTGCGGTACATGCACTCGGACATCGACACGCTCAAGCGGGTGGAGTTGCTCCGGCAACTCCGGCTGGGGGAGTACGACGTCCTCGTCGGTATCAACCTGCTGCGTGAGGGGCTCGATCTCCCGGAAGTCTCGCTGGTCGCCATCCTTGACGCAGACAAGGAAGGTTTCCTCCGGTCGGAACGCTCCCTGGTACAGACCATCGGACGTGCCGCCCGAAATGTCTCGGGTGAGGTCATCATGTACGCCGACAAGGTCACCGACTCGATGCAGTACGCCATGGACGAGACCGAACGCCGGCGTGCGAAGCAGGTCGCCTACAACGAAGAACACGGAATTGACCCGCAGCCCCTGCGTAAGGCGATCGCGGACATCCTCGACCAGGTGTACGAGAACCGCAGTGAGGAAGGGGACGGCGCATCGACGGGATTCGGTGCGGACGTCAACGTCGCCTCGGGTGACTCTGTGGCGGCCGGGGCTCAGGACACGGGGTCCATGGCACGGCCCGAACTCGAGAAGCTCATCGCGGATCTCACGACGCAGATGCAGGATGCCGCGCGGGAACTGAAGTTCGAGCTCGCCGGGCGGCTGAGAGACGAGATCGCCGACCTTAAGAAGGAACTGCGCGGCATGATCGAAGCAGGAATCTGACTGGGGTAGGCTTTCGTGTGGAAACCATCCACGATCACAAAGGGCTGGCAGTGAGCGATAGCACCACCTATGAGACCATCGTCGTCGGAACCGACGGATCATCGTCATCCGTCCTGGCGGTGAAACGGGCAGCAGCACTGGCCGCGGCATTTGACGCCCGGCTGGTGATCGGATGCGCCTACTACAAGAACGCCGAGTCGGCGGTCAAAGCGATCCGGATGGACTCGAAGACCGTGGTCGGAGGGGACCCGGCACAACAGAACCTGGCTGCGGCTGTGGCTGCAGCCGAAGAAGTGGGGGCCACGAAAGTCTCCACCGCCGTGAAGGAGGGGGCCCCGGTGGACGCCCTCATGGCCATCGTCACCGACGAATCAGCGGACCTGCTGATCGTCGGCAACCGCGGCATCAACTCACTGACCGGACGGCTGCTCGGATCCGTGCCGGCGGACGTCGCACGTCAGTCCGACTGCGACGTGATGATCGTCCACACGGTGTAGTTCACGACGGCCGGTGCAGTTCCCGGACTTCCCGGGACAGCTCAGTGTCAGGGCCGTCGACGGTGATCCCGGGGACGATGTCCCGGACCTGCAACGAGGCGACCGGTGCGGCAGGCCGCCCATCTTCGGAGGCCCAGGCCTTGAACTGCTCCGCCGAGGAGGCGTAGACGATGCGGCCGAGACCGGCCCAGCCGTGCGCGGCCGCGCACATCGGACAGTGCTCGCCGGAGGTGTAGACCGTGCTCCGCGACCGCTCACGGGGGTCGAGATGCGCTACAGCCCACTCAGCGACGGTGAACTCCGGATGCCCCAGGGGACTCGAGCCGGAGACCACCCGGTTGCGGTCGGAGAAAAGGACCTCACCGTTCTCCCCGACGAGCACCGTCCCGAAAGCATCGTCACCCGCGCGGCGGGCCTCACGTGCCTGGTCGACGGCGAGACGGAGGAATCCACGGTCACGGTCAGAGATACTCATCCCTCCATTACTACCAGGGCAACGGCAGGTCATGGACGATACTCAACCCTTGTGTGGCTCGCGTGACCGCTACGTAGAGGTCGTTGAACCCCTGCGGGGAGGCAGACACGATCTCCTCCGGTTCCACGAGCACGACCTCGTCGAACTCCAGGCCTTTGGCCCCGTTGACATCCGAGACCAGCACGGCATCTGCCGCGAACTCCTGTTCAAGGCCGGCGATACGCTGCCGGGAGGCGATGATACCCACCAGCCCCTCACCCGCACTGACTCTAGCGCTGGAGACGGCGTCGGCCAGTTCGGCGGTCTGGAACTCCCGGACGCCGCTTCCCGTGTCGCGGAGACAGACGGGGACATCCTGACCGGGTGCGACCTCCGCGAGGATGCGGCTGGCGATCTCTGCGATGTCCGAGGGCGTCCGGTAGTTCACGGTCAGTTCGTGGAGTTTCCACCGGTCCTTGACGAACGGTTCCAGGGCGGTGGCCCAGTCCTCGACGCCCGCCGGGCTCCCGGTCTGGGCGGGGTCTCCGACCAGCGTCATCCAGCGGTTCGGTGAACGCCGGAAGATCATCCGCCACGCCATGGCAGACAGCTCCTGGGCCTCGTCGACGATGACGTGCCCGAACGCCCACGTGCGGTCAGCCGCTGCGCGTTCCGCCGTGGACATCGACGACCGGACCCGTTGGCGTTCGGCGAGTTGTTCGGCGTCGATGACGTCATAGGCCATGAGGATCTCGGCGTCGGTACCGTCGTCGAGATCCTGGTAGGCCGACCCGCTGAGGATATCGAGCGCTTCCTGTGCTTCATCCACCTGGGATTTCCACCGACGGCGTTCCTCTGCTTCGGCCTCTTCGGCTCCGGCGATACCGAGGATCTCGGCGAGCTCGTCCAGTAGCGGTGCATCCGCCTCGGTCCAGTCATCCGGAGCATCCTCACGGAGCAGGGACGCCCGGGTCAGGTCGTCGTAGTCGGCGGCGGCCGAGTCGATCGCGGCCCGTGAACCGAAGAGCCCCGAGAGCACGTCCTCGGCAGTGAGCTCCGGCCACAGATCATCGACGGTGTCGGCGATGGCGGGTTCCTCCACCAGGTCCTCGCGCAACTGTTCACGGTCGGCGGCGGTGAGGAGGTTCTCCCCGCCGAGCGGGTCGGCGCCGATGGCATCCGCCATCGCATCGCGCATGAGGTCGAGCACGGCATCCCGGAAACGGCTGCGAGCCAGGTTGTGGGGGCGGTGTGTCCGGCGGGCACGCGCACGTGCCTGCCGGGCGATCTGTGGAGTCAGAGACACGGTGACACCGTCGATGAGGAAGTCCACGGGCTGCTCCGGCACCGTCTGCAGGTCGCGTACTGCCCGTGACAGGATCTCGAGCATTTCCAACGACCCCTTGACTTCCTGGGCGCTCAGCGACTCCGAACTCAGAGGGCGTGCGCTGATACCGGGCAGCAACGAACCTGGTGTGGCGAGAACGACGCCAGTCTCACCCAGACTGGGCAGCACCTGTGAGATGTAGTCCAGGAAACGTCGGTTGGGGCCGATGATCAGCACGCCGGTGTTCGAGAGCTGCTCGCGCCACGTGTACAGCAGGTAGGCCGTCCGGTGCAGCGCCACCGCGGTTTTGCCGGTGCCGGGGCCGCCCTGGACCACTGTCACACCGCGGTGGTTCTCGCGGATGATCCGGTCCTGCTCGGCGACAATGGTGTCGACGATGTCGTGCATGTGACGGTCCCGGGCACGGTTCACCGCGTGCAGGAGGGCGCCTTCCTGTGCGACAGACCCGTCGCGGTCGCCGGCACCGTCGTCGTGACCGCCGGAAAGCCGCTCGTCGGCGACGTCGGTTACCGTACGGCCACGCGTCCGGATGTGCCTGCGGACGTGGACCCCTTCAGGATGGAGCGTGGTGGCCAGGTAGAACGGCCGGGCGAGAGGAGCCCGCCAATCCATCAGGAGGGTCCTCATGTCGTCGTCTGAGGTATGTAGCCCGATGCGGCCGATGTACCGGCGGTCAAGAGCAGGCTCCCCGGGGACATCCGTGACAGGGTTCTCCGGGTCATCGTCATCGACGTCGATGCGTCCGAAGAAGAGTCCGATCTCTGCCGCCGAGAACTCGTCCAGGCGTCCTGCGACCTCGTAGGTCTCATGGTCACGCTCGAGGAGGGTCTGCGGCTGATCGATATCGGCGCGGCGACGCTGCGCTTTGCGCATCCGCTCGGTGAGGCGCTCGCGTGACTCGTCGACGACAGCGAGCAGTGCGACGAGATGTTCCTGTTCTGCGGAGATGTCGGGGTGCTCGGAAGGGGTGGCGCTCATGGTCTCCTGAATCTCTTGAAGGACGTCCGTCGCTTGCGCAACAGGACGGCCATTCTACGCTGCCGGTGGAGGGAGCAGGCCGCGCTCACCACCCTCGTTCGCGCCACTCCTCCAGGTGCGGACGTTCTGCGCCGATGGTCGTGCTGTCTCCGTGCCCCGGGTGTACCCGGGTACTGTCGGGAAGGTTGAAACAGCGACGTGAGACGTCGGAAAGCAATGCCGTGAAGTCCTCCGCCGTCTCGGTCTTGCCGACGCCGCCGGGGAACAGGCTGTCTCCTGAGAAGAGATCCGCGGTGCCGTCAGGCTGCGGAAGGATGACACCCAGGCCGCCGGCGGTGTGTCCACGGAGCAGCACCAGTCGCATCCCGAGAGCATCCAGGGCAGGGGAGGAGGTGATGAAGGTCTCAGGGTCGTCGCTGTCCGGATCATGCCCCCAGGTTCTGTCCACGGTGGCCGGAATGTCCGGTGCATCCTGCGCCGAGGCATGGTGGCGTGCTCCGGTGGCGGCGAGGACCTCGCCGAGTGCCTGGACGTGGTCGTCGTGGCGGTGCGTGGTGAGCACATCGGTGATCCGTACGCCGGCGTCGGCGGCGACCGCGAGAAGACGCCGGGCGTCGTCCGCTGCATCGATGAGCAGCGCATCGCCTCCGGCGCTGACCAGGTAGCAGTTGTTGCCCATCGGGCCTACTGTCGTCGTGGTGATCTGTGCGGAATCCATGGTCCCCACCATAGCGGTGCCACCACCGCAGCGGCGCCGTTCTTTTCGACTATCCGTTCGACTGCGCGGGGGCCTTCACGTACGATGGCGACGCAGTGACGAACTTCCATGAAGGAGAACCGGGTGGCTGAGATCCTCACCGTGCGCGGAGCGCGGGAACACAATCTGCAGGGCGTGGACATTGACCTGCCGCGCGAGCAGATGATCGTCTTTACGGGGCTGTCCGGGTCGGGCAAGTCTTCGCTGGCCTTCGACACCATCTTCGCAGAGGGGCAGCGACGGTATGTGGAGTCGTTGTCCTCCTACGCGCGTCAGTTCCTCGGCCAGATGGACAAGCCGGATGTGGATCTCATCGAGGGCCTGTCTCCGGCTGTGTCCATCGACCAGAAGTCGACGAACCGGAACCCCCGGTCGACGGTGGGAACGATCACCGAAATCCACGACTACCTCCGTCTGCTGTTCGCACGCACAGGAGTGGCCCACTGTCCGGAATGCGGAGAACGTATCCAGGCGCAGACGCCCCAGCAGATCGTCGATCAGATCCTGGACATGGAGGAGGGGCTGAAGTTCCAGGTGCTCGCACCGGTCGTGCGGACCAGGAAGGGCGAGTTCGTCGACCTCTTCGAGGATCTGGCGTCGGACGGTTACTCGCGTGTGCTCGTCGACGGAGAGACCTACCGGCTCTCCGACCCTCCCACCCTGGAGAAGCAGGTCAAGCACGACATCGATGTGATCGTCGATCGTCTCCAGGTCAAGGCCTCCCAGAAACAACGGCTCACCGACTCGGTGGAAACTGCCCTGCGGCTCGCGGACGGTCGCGTCGTCATCGATTTCGTCAGCCTCGAGGACACCGACGACAACCGTTACCGTCGGTTCTCCGAACACATGGCCTGCCCGAACGGTCATCCGCTCGCCATCGACGAACTGGAACCCCGGAGCTTCTCCTTCAACAGTCCGTACGGGGCATGCCCGGTGTGCGACGGCCTCGGCACGCGCCTGGAGGTCGATGAGAAGCTGATCATCCCGGACGATGATGCACCGCTGCTGTCCGCCATCGCCCCCTGGGCATCCAGCCCGAACCACAAGTACTTCGACAAGCTTCTCGCCGCGTTGGCGGAGAATATCGGCATTGACCCGCGGACGCGGTGGTCTGAACTCACCAAGAAGGAACGGAAGGCCGTCCTCCACGGGCATCCCGAGGAGATCACCGTGCGTTACCGCAACCGTTACGGTCGGTCGCGTCAGTATTCGGCACCCTTCGAGGGCGTCATGCCCTACCTGCACCGCAAGATCGACCAGGCGGAAAGTGAACACCAGAAGGAACGTTATCTCGGGTATATGCGGGAAGTCCCGTGTGCCACCTGTGACGGGACCCGTCTACGGCCGGAGATCCGTATGGTCACGATCAGTTCGGAACTCGGTGAGAAGTCAATCGCGGATGTCTCGGACCTGAGTATCGAGGCTGCGAGCGACTTCCTGAACCGGTTGAGCCTGTCGAAGCGTGACGAGATGATCGCCGGCCGGGTGCTGAAGGAGATTCAGGCACGACTGACATTCCTCCTCGACGTGGGCCTGAACTACCTCAACCTTTCCCGTGCAGCGGCCACCCTGTCCGGTGGTGAGGCACAGCGTATCCGGTTGGCGACGCAGATCGGTTCCGGGCTTGCCGGGGTGCTCTACGTCCTCGATGAACCGTCGATCGGTCTGCACCAACGCGACAACAAGCGCCTCATCAGCACACTTCAGCATCTTCGGGACATCGGGAACACCCTGATCGTGGTGGAACATGACGAAGAGACCATCCGGACAGCCGACTGGCTGGTCGACATTGGCCCACGTGCAGGTGAGTACGGCGGGAAGATCGTCTATGAAGGCGAGCCAGACGGCATCGTCGACGCAGAGGAGTCGCTCACCGGGCAGTACCTGTCCGGGCGGAGGGTGCTCGCCGTCCCCGACAAACGACGTGGCGTGGACTCGTCGCGGTCCATCACGGTGCACGGGGCGACGGAGAACAACCTCAAGAACGTCACCGTCAGCTTTCCGCTGGGAGTGCTGACCTGTGTCACCGGCGTGTCGGGCTCGGGAAAGTCCAGTCTTGTCAACGGCATCCTGGCGCAGGTTCTCGCCAATGAGCTCAACGGTGCACGGCAGGTCCCGGGGCACCACAAGAAGGTCACCGGCCTTGATCAGCTCGACAAACTCGTTCGGGTGGACCAGAGCCCGATCGGTCGAACCCCCCGGTCCAACCCGGCGACCTACACCGGGGTCTTCGACAAGATCCGCACCCTCTTCGCCGAGACAACCGAGGCGAAGGTCCGTGGGTACAAGGCAGGCCGCTTCAGCTTCAACGTCAAGGGCGGCCGGTGCGAGGCCTGCCGCGGCGACGGGACGTTGAAGATCGAGATGAACTTCCTGCCGGACGTCTACGTCCCGTGTGAGGTGTGCAACGGCGCGCGGTACAACCGGGAGACCCTTGAGGTCCACTACAAGGGTAAGACGATCTCCGAAGTTCTGGACATGCCGATCAACGAGGCTGCAGAGTTCTTCGCCCCGATCACGTCGATCGCCCGCTACCTGGACACCCTCGTCGATGTCGGGCTCGGGTACCTGCGGCTCGGGCAGGCAGCGACGACACTGTCCGGTGGTGAGGCCCAACGAGTGAAGCTGGCCAGCGAGCTGCAGAAGCGTTCCAACGGGCGGACCGTCTACATCCTGGACGAGCCCACGACGGGTCTGCATTTCGAGGACATCCGGAAGTTGATGCTGGTCATCCAGGGTCTCGTGGACAAGGGCAACACTGTTCTCGTGATCGAGCACAACCTCGATGTGATCAAGGCCGCGGACTGGGTCGTCGACATGGGCCCCGAGGGGGGCTCGGGCGGCGGAACCGTCGTGGCGGAGGGAACGCCGGAGGACATCGCCGCGGTGGAGGCGTCCCACACCGGCTCATTCCTCACAGAGCTACTCTGACGTCGGAGCAGGCAGGTCCCGTCTGCGTTCGCGCAGAATGGCGGCGCCCAGGAGGATCGCCCCGCAGATGATGAAGACCGCAACCTGGATCAGGCCCGCCAGGGCCGACAGGTCATAGAACACCAGTTTCGCGGACGCCAGCAGGGCCAGTGCCAGCCCGGACGCTCCATTGTCCCGGACGAGCATCGTGACTCCGAGCCCCATCCATGTCACCGAGGTCACCAGGTGACCCGCCATGAATGCGACGTCCGAGTCACTCGCGGTCAGGAAGATCAGCGGAATCGCCGAGGTGACGACGACCAGCACGACCGCAGCGAGGATCAGTGAGATCTCTCTCGTGGCACCCGACCGCCGTGAGTATGCCAGTGCCAGTACACCGGGGGCAGCCGTGAGGATGAGAACGGGCCACATCAGGACAGGGGAACCGTCCGTGTCCACCCAGGCCGGTAGTGCCCGGGGCACGGCATAGGTGAGGGTCACGGCGAAAACGATCCACACCAGAGGGGCAGGTACCCGGTCCGACAACAGCAACAGTACCGTGGCTACCCCGATGAGCGCGATCATCCACCACAGTGACGCCGTGGCATACGGGTCGTCCTGACGGATCATCAGTACCAGGACGATCCCGGCGACGCCACAGCACAGTGCCGCGCGGAGCGCAGGGGAGCGTCCGGTGTGCTCTCCGTCGTCGTGACGAAGAGGCGTCCTCGACAGGACGGAACCCAGCGTCGCATATGCGACCGGGCCACCGGCGATGAGCAGGCACGCGGCAGTGGTGGCGGCGACGGGCAGCTGGCCGGAGCCGTCGGAGAGCAGGAGGACAACGGGGACGGTGGACACCGGAAGCCACCGTGACAGGGTGGACAGACCGGCTGACTGTGCCGGTGTGGACCATGCCAGGCAGGACATCGCGGCGACTCCGACGAGCGAACTGGCGGCGAGCGCGATCCGTTGGCCGTCGCCGTACAGGACGGCTGACCCGATAACGAAGACAGCGGCGGAGGACAGGGCGACTGCCCTCCACTCGCGGTGCCAGGTGGCCGCGGCACCGATGAGCGCGAGGACGATGAGTGCCAGGGCGTCGAATCGGGACGACGATGCGACCTGCAACAGGTGTATCACGGCCGGTGTCAGGAACCCTGTTCCGGCGAGTAGCAGGACCACCGCGAGGACCTGATGCGACCAGGACCAGGCTGTCAGCAGCCCGGCGGAAGCGATTCCGGCGACCAGGACGATCCCGAGTGCCGGGCTCATCCATTCGAGGCCGAACACCAGCACCCAGAGGTCGGTGAACATGCCGAGGACACCGACACTGATCAGTGCTGGTGCCGTGGGGCCGTCGGGACTGCGGTGGTGTACCGCGAAACTGCCGATGATCAGCAGCAGGCAGAGCACAGCGGCCCCGGACACCGCGCTCGCCGGCCCGAGCCACCCGCGGCTGAATGCCTGGACCGCGAGAAAAACCAGTCCGATGACGGTGATGACGGCGCCCAACACCGACACACCGATGGTGATCTTGTCCTTGTCCTCCAGAAACCGGGACACCGGTCCTGGAGATGTCGGCTCGGTCTCTCCTGCGAATACCTTCGTCCGCGGACCGGGCCCCGGTGGCGCGGGGAACGGTCGGGGCCCGGACGGCCGGGCCGTAGGCCACGTTTCGGGCCGGGCGGCATCGACGTCCTCGGTCGGTGCTTCAGCTTCCGTCGGTGCCGTATCCAGTCGGGCCAGCAGTTCCGTGGTGATCCTCACCGTCTCCCGGTGTGCCGTTTCGGAGCGTAGGAGTGCTGATTCGAGCTCGCGGCGCAGCACCTCGATGTCAGGCGGCCGACCCCCGGGTCCCTCGGACGTGTACATCCTGTTCATGAACTAAAACTACCAGGCAGGAGCGCTCGCACGCGGAGTTTGTGTGTCGGGCTGTCCGGTGCTAGTGTCGTGCGTACTACCGCCTGTCAACGATGTCAGGCTGCAAGTGGAGTCACTCCCACCTGAGACCGCCGCTCCGGCAGGGCTCGGGTCACTGGAACGGTCGCCCATCGCCACCCCGTGGAGGTCGGCGGCCGTCCGAGGTGCGGTACAGAAGTGCCGTCCGGGGGATAACACTCGCAGTACGCGGTACACGTTTCTACCACTGCTACTGAGGAGTTCTCATCAGCGCACAAGCTCGCATAAACGACCGGATTCGAGTTCCCGAGGTCCGACTCGTCGGTCCGGGTGGCGAACAGGTCGGTATCGTCCGTATCGACGATGCACGCAAGCTGGCCTATGACGCAGATCTCGACCTGGTCGAGGTTGCACCGAACGCCAAGCCGCCCGTGTGCAAGATCATGGATTTCGGCAAGTTCAAGTACGAACAGGACCAGAAGGCTCGCGAGGCTCGGAAGAACCAGCAGCAGACCGTGGTCAAGGAGCAGAAGTTCCGCCCCAAGATCAGCGACAACGACTACGAGACGAAGAAGTCCAACGTGGTCCGGTTCCTGGAGAAGGGGTCCAAGGTCAAGGTCACCATCATGTTCCGCGGACGAGAGCAGTCCCGTCCTGAGCTGGGCTTCAGGCTGCTCGAGCGGCTGGCTGAGGATGTGCGTGAGTTCGGCGTTGTTGAGACCCGTGCAAAGCAGGACGGTCGCAATATGACGATGGTGCTGGGACCTGTCCGCAAGGGCAAGAAGTAGTTCCCCGACCCCGGTCGGCACCTATCCACGAAGAAGTTAAGGATCCACGATGAAGCAGAAGACCCACAAGGGCACCGCCAAGCGCATCAAGGTCACCGGTTCCGGCAAGCTGCGCCGCGAGCAGGCCAACCGTCGCCACCTCCTGGAGGGCAAGCCCTCCAAGCGCACCCGTCGCCTCAAGGGCACCGAGGACGTTGCACCGGCGGACGTCAAGCGCGTCAAGCGTCTGCTGGGCAAGGCCTGAGCGCCTTCTCTCGTCTCGACTCGTAACCCGTAATTCCAGGAACTGCCGGGGAGACCGGTAGTTCCCGAAGATCAAGAAGCTAGAAGATAAGGACGTCCCACCATGGCACGTGTCAAGCGCTCAGTGAACGCGAAGAAGAAGCGCCGCGAGATTCTCAACGAGGCCTCCGGCTACCGTGGCCAGCGCTCCCGCCTGTACCGCAAGGCCAAGGAGCAGGTCCTCCACTCCAAGACCTACGCGTTCCGCGACCGTCGTGCCCGCAAGGGCGAGTTCCGCAAGCTGTGGATCCAGCGCATCAACGCTGCCGCCCGTGCGAACGACATCACCTACAACCGTCTGATCCAGGGTCTGCGTCTCGCAGGCATCGAGGTCGACCGGAAGAACCTGGCCGAGATCGCCGTCTCGGATCCGCAGGCCTTCACCGCCCTGGTTGAGGCAGCCAAGGCCGCCCTCCCGGCGGACGTCAACGCGCCGCTGTCCAACTAAGGTCACCGGCGTCCCACCGCGTCACTGCCCCCGTATGATCCACGGGCGGTCGGCGCGGTTTTCGCGTATCCGGACAGCGGAACAGCCTCCCCGGTGGGGAAGCTCCCTCGCCGCGCTAGAATCGTTGACCATGACTGAACTCCCGTCCGCACCATCCTCCGCACGGCCTCTGGCATCCGACTGGCGCACCTGGATGGGTGACGAACCTTTTACCGAACGGACACCGCGCATCGTCAACGCGGCGAAGCTGCACCGCGCCACGGCACGGAAGAAGGCCGGACGCTTCCTCGCCGAGGGGGCCAACGCCGTTTCTGCGGCGTTGCACTACGGGGACGTGGTCGAGGTCTACCTCACCGAGGAGGGCCTGGAGAGCATCGGTGCGCGGCTTGACCGGTTGACCGGTGAGGATCTCCGTGGGGTCCGCGTCCATCTGATCACCGACCGCGCGGCGTCAGCCCTGTCCGAGTCGGTGTCTCCCACGGGAATCTTCGCGCTCTGCCAGAGCCAGCTCGTTGACCTGTCGGAGGCGGTGCAGGGTGATCTGGTCGCCGTACCGGTGGAGACGGCCGAGCCGGGGAATGCCGGGGCGTTGATCCGTGTCGCCGACGCCACCGGCGCCGCCTCCGTCGTATTCGCCGGAGCGACGGTGGATCCCCAGGGGGGTAAGGCCGTACGGTCCTCGGCCGGGTCCCTGTTCCACCTCCCGGTCGCGCGCCACACCGGGGTCGCCGATGTCATCGACCTGCTCCACGACCGCGGCTACACCGTGCTGGCGACTGCCGGGGACGGGGACATCTCCCTTGACGCTGCCGCCGCGTCGCAGGACGGGGACGTCCCGTTGCTCGGACAGAAGATCGCCTGGCTGTTCGGTAACGAGGCCCATGGTCTCGGCGACTGGCAGGACCTGGCGGATGTCAGGGTGTCGGTTCCCATGGGGGGAAAGGCCGAGAGCCTGAACCTCGTGACCGCTGCGGCGATCTGCCTGTATGAGACGGCGCGCGTGGCGCGGGGTGCATGACGGTGTGATGCACGTCGTGCCCGACATCCCGGTGCGCGGGTGACATTGGTATCATCTTGAATCGACTCCAAAAGGGGATCGACCGGGACGACAATGAGTGCGAGGTGCGCTAGGTGGCTGACGACATCGACATGAGTGAAGCCGGACTGGAGGCTGCGGCGGACGCCGCAGTGCAGGCGTTCGCCGCCGCCGGGGACCTGGAGTCCCTGGCCGGGCTGCGTCGTGCCCACCTCGGTGACGACGCTCCCGTGCCGTCCGCACGTCGTAACCTCGGTTCCCTGCCGAAGGACCAGCGCAAGGATGCAGGCCGTCTCGTCAACCAGGCCCGCGGACGAATCGAGAAGGCGTACGCCTCGGCGAAGTCGGACCTCGAGGAGAAGCGGAACGCGGAAGTCCTGGCCGCGGAGCGTATCGATGTCACCCAGCCGACCGCGCGCGGCCAGCGGGGTGCCCAGCATCCGATCACGATCCTCTCCGAGCAGATCGCGGACATCTTCGTCGGAATGGGGTGGGAGATCGCCGAAGGGCCGGAAGTTGAGGCGGAGTACTTCAACTTCGACGCACTCAACTTCCTGCCGGACCACCCCGCGAGGACGCTGCAGGACACGTTCCATGTCGGGCCCGAAGGCTCGCGGCAGGTCCTGCGGACGCACACATCCCCCGTGCAGGTGCGGACGCTGCTCGAACGTGATGTCCCGGTCTACATCGCGTGCCCGGGACGTGTGTTCCGTACCGATGAGTTGGACGCGACACACACCCCCGTCTTCCACCAGGTCGAGGGACTGGCCGTGGACAAGGGCCTGACGATGGCCCACCTCAAGGGCACGTTGGACCACCTGGCACGCACCCTCTTCGGCGAGGATGCGGTCACACGGATCCGTCCGAACTTCTTCCCCTTCACCGAACCTTCGGCGGAAGTGGATGTCTGGTTCCCCAACAAGAAGGGCGGCGCCGGCTGGATCGAATGGGGTGGTTGCGGCATGGTCAATCCCAACGTGTTGACAGCTGTAGGCGTGGACCCCGAGGTCTACTCCGGCTTCGCCTTCGGCATGGGGATCGAGCGGACACTGCAGTTCCGCAACGGACTCCCCGACATGCGCGACATGGTGGAGGGCGACGTCCGCTTCACCGAGCCTTTCGGTATCCGCGGCTGAACCCGGCCGATACCCCGTCAGGCCCGGACCGCGCCCTACCGCGGCACCACCGGAACAACCCCGTAACAACCTAGAGGAACCGAGCACCCGTCAATGCTGATCTCACAGTCCTGGCTCACCCGCCTTCTCAAGACCTCCACCGCACCCTTCGCCGTCCCTGCTGAAGAGCTGGACGCCGGTTTCGTGCGCGTGGGATTCGAAACCGAGGGTTACGAGCAGATCGAAGCGACCACCGGTCCGCTGGTGTTCGGACGTGTCGAGCACATCGAGGAACTCGAGGGGTTCAAGAAGCCCATCCGTTACTGCGACGTGAATGTCGCGACGGCCAACGGTTCCGGCGACCTCCAGCACATCATCTGCGGCGCCCGGAACTTCCGTGAGGGCGACGTCGTCATCGTCTCCCTGCCCGGAGCCGTCCTGCCCGGTGGTTTCGAGATCAGCGCCCGCGAGACCTACGGCCGGACGTCCGAAGGCATGATGTGTTCCGCCGCCGAGCTGGGCCTGGCGAAGGTTCAGACCGCAGGCATCATCGCCATCCGTGGTGCCGAGGCAGACGACCCGCGCATCGTCATCGGCGAGGATGCACGCGACTTCCTCGGCCTCGACGACACCGTCTTCGACGTGAACATCACGCCGGACCGGGGCTACGCGCTGTCGGCCCGCGGGCTGGCCCGCGAGTTGGCCAGTTCCTTCTCCCTGACGTTCCGCGACCCGGCCGACGATCCTGCGGCGGCTGCCCTGCCGACCGATCTGCTCGCGGGTCTTCCCCACGGGACGGACCGTGGTGAGCTTCCGGAGATCACCGTCGACGAGGACACGAAGTGCACACGCTTCGGTATCCGTAAGGTCACCGGGATCACCGCTGACGCGGAGTCCCCGTACTGGCTGCAGCGCGAACTTCTGCTGTGCGGTCAGCGTCCGGTGAATGCGCCGACCGACGTCACTAACTACATCATGTTCCTGCTCGGGCAGCCGATGCATGCCTTCGACGCCGACAGCATCACCGGCGACCTCCACGTGCACCGGGCTCCCGAGGGGCAGAAGATCACCACCCTCGACGGCGTAGAGCGCACCCTGTCGGGGGAGGACGTGGTTATCTCGGACGACACCGGAATCCAGTCGATGGCCGGGGTCATGGGTGGGTCCACCTCCGAGATCTCCGACGCGACGACGAGCGTCTACTTCGAGGCGGCCCATTTCGACCAGATCACTGTCGCGCGGACGTCCCGGCGCCACCGCCTGTCCTCCGAATCATCACGTCGTTTCGAGCGGGGCACAGATCCCGCGGTGATCGAGGCGGCCCTCGACTTCGCCGTCGCCCTGCTCACCCGCATCGCCGGCGGTGAGGTGGAGAAGGGCGTCAGCCTGGTGGGGCAGGTCCCGGACATGCCGGTCATCGACATGCACACCTCCCGTCCCGGTAAGACGGCGGGAATGATCTATCCGACGGGCACGACAGTCTCCCGGTTGACCGAGGTGGGGTGTTCCGTACGGGAAACCGGTGAGCGCGACGCCAACGGGGCCAAGGCGATCGAGGTCACGCCTCCGACCTGGCGCCCGGACCTCACCATGCCGGCCGACCTGGTCGAGGAGGTGCTGCGTCTCGAGGGCCTCGACAAGATTCCGTCGATCGTTCCGACGGCCCCGGCCGGTCGTGGTCTCTCTCCGCGCCAGCGCATGCGTCGTTCAGTCGGTCATGCACTGGCCTGGAACGGTTATGTGGAGGTTCTCCCCAGTCCGTTTGTCCCCAACGACGTCTTCGACGTGTGGGGGCTCGACGCCGATGACCCCCGCCGACAGGCCGTGCGGGTTCTCAACCCCCTCGAGAGCGACGTCGCGACCATCGGTACCAGCCTGCTGTCGTCGATGATCGATTCGCTGCGCCGTAATATCGCCCGGGGACAGCACGACGTCGCACTGTACGGAGTGGAACAGGTTACCCGCCCGACCGCGGAGTCGGGAACGTCGCCGATGCCGTCGGTGGCTGCCAGGCCCTCCGTGGACGAGATCTCCAGCCTCCTGTCCTCACTGCCGGAGCAGCCCCTGACCGTCTCCGTGATCGCAGCAGGTAACCGGATCCTCGACGGCACCTGGGGCGATGCCGTAGCTTTCGAAGCCAGTGACGTGCTGGACGCGGCACAGACCATCGCCCGTGCCGTGGGCGTCGAGATCAGCCTGCGAAACGCCGAGTACCTGCCGTGGCACCCCGGGCGATGTGCGGAGATCCTCGTCGACGGCACCGTTGTCGGCCACGCCGGTGAGCTGCATCCCCAGGTCTGTGAGCGTGCGGACCTCCCGAAACGGACCGTGGCGCTCGAGATGAACCTTGACGCCTTGCCACTGGCCGAGTCCTTCCCCCGTCCGGTGATCTCACCGTTCCCCGCTGTCAACCAGGACGTCGCCGTCGTCGTGGACGAGACGATGCCGGTCGCCGAGGTCCAGGCGGCGCTGGAATACGGTGCCGGTGACCTGCTTGAGCATATCCGTCTCTTCGACGTCTACCACTCGGACGCCCTCGGAGAGGGGAAGCGATCGCTGACCTTTACGCTCAGGTTCCGCGCCCCTGACCGCACGCTCACCGAGGATGAGGCGTCGGAGGCCCGCGAGTTGGCGGTGTCGACTGCTGCGGAGAAGGTCGGCGCCACGCTGCGGGGCTGACGGACGGGGTGCCGGGGCTGGGCGGGGACGGCCACCACCGATGCATAAAAATCGAGAATCTGCATAACTTGCGTCGAGTCGTTTCTCGTTGCATACTTGCACAATGATTTCCATTGCAGTGGCAGGCGCCAGCGGATACGCGGGAGGGGAAGCGCTCCGTCTTCTTCTCAACCACCCGGGTCACGGCCGGGACTTCGAGATAGGCGCCCTCACCGGTGCTTCCAATGCCGGCCAGCGATTCGGCAGCCTGGTCCCCAGCCTCCCGCAACTGGCGGACCGTGTCGTCGAGGCGACCACGGAGGATATCCTGTCGAAGCATGATGCGGCGGTCCTCGCATTGCCGCACGGCGTGTCGTCTTCACTGGATCTCGGCGACACCGTCGTCCTGGACTGCGGCGCCGACCGACGCCTCTCCTCCGCGGCGGACTGGGACGCCTATTACGGAGGGACGTATCCGGGGAGCTGGCCGTACGGTATACCCGAGCTGCCGGGAAACCGTCCGACGATTGCCTCGGCACGCGGCGTGGCGGTCCCCGGGTGTTTCCCGACAGGTGCCACCCTCGCCCTGCTGCCCGGCATGAGCGCCGGGCTGATGAGTCCTGACGTCTCCGTGGTGTCGGTCACCGGTGTCACAGGGGCGGGCAAGAAGCCTGCTGTCGAGCTTCTCGGCGGCGAGACGATGGGCAACCTCCGCGCCTACAAGGTCGGCACACACCGGCACACCCCGGAGATCGCACAGAACATCAGGAGGGTTCTTCCCTCCGGCGGCGATGCACGCGTGACCTTCACCCCCGTCCTTGCCCCGCTCGGACGAGGCATACTCACCACCGTGACCGCGCAGGCGCAGGGAACTGCTGCCGAACTCCGGTCCGCATACGAGGATTTCTGCGCCGACGAGCCGTTCCTGCATCTCCTCCCCGAGGGCGAGCAGCCCGAGGTCAAGAGTGTGGTCGGAACCAACATGGCGCATCTCCAGGTCACTGTGACCGACGGAGTCGTCGTGGCCACCAGTGCGATCGACAACCTGACCAAAGGCACCGCCGGAGCAGCCGTGCAGTGCCTGAACCTGATCCAGGGCTGGGACGAGACCGCAGGTCTCCCGATGGCCGGACTCTGACAGAACGAGGACAACACCACCATGAGCGAAGACTTCGACCCGAATGATTCCGCCACTTTTCCGGACCGGTTGACCGACGGACGGGACACCGAGGACGCCGACGCGGTCAAGAACACGACCCGGGCTCTCGGCGTGACCGCGGCCGCCGGATTCCGGGCAGCGGCGACCACTGCAGGGATCAAACCGTCGGGCAAACCGGACATGGCCCTCGTGGTCAACGACGGCCCCGACTACACGGCTGCCGCCGTGTTCACCCGCAACCGCGTCGTCGCCTCACCGGTGAAACTCACCCGCGCCAACAACGACGGGACTTTCCATGCGGTGATCCTGAACGCCGGGAACGCCAACGCCTGCAACGGTGAACAGGGCGACCGTGACGCGGAGACGACGGTGCATGCCGTCGCAGAGAAGCTCGGGGTCGAGCCCTCAGAGGTGGCGGTGTGCTCGACCGGTCTGATCGGGGACACCCTGCCCATGGACAAGGTCCTCAGCGGAGTCGAGACACTGACCACAGAAATCGGGCGACCCGACGCGGTGTCCCCGGAATCCGGCACCGCGGCCGCCGAAGCCATCATGACGACTGACCTGGTCAGTAAACAGGCCGTCTACCACGGCGACGGCTGGTCCCTCGGCGGTATGGGCAAGGGGGTGGGCATGATGGCTCCGTCACTCGCCACGATGCTGGTCGTACTCACCACCGACGCACATGTGGAGGATCCCGCGCCGGCACTCAAGGCATCCACCGAGGTCACCTTCGACTGCGTCGACATCGACGGATCCACCTCCACCAACGACACCGTGATCCTCATGGCCAACGGTGCTTCGGGAGTGACCCCGTCGGAGGAGGAGTTCCGCACCGCGGTGCACAGCGTCTGCATGGATCTCGCCAAGCAACTCCAGGCGGATGCGGAAGGTGTGACCAAACGGGTGTCGATCACCGTCACCGGCACCGACTCCGATGCCGAGGCGAAGGTCGCGGCACGCGTCCTCGGGCGCGACAGCCTGTTCAAGTGCGCGATGTTCGGCTCCGACCCCAACTGGGGACGGACGCTCGCGGCGGTGGGCATGGCGCCCGTGGCCATGGAGCCTGACCGGATTTCAGTCAGCTTCAACGGCCGGCCCGTCTGCATCGACGCCACCGGTGCACCCGGCGCCCGCGACGTCGACCTCTCCGGCCCCGACATCGACGTGCTCGTGGACCTCGGCACCGGGGGAGAGGGCACGGCCACGGTCTGGACCACCGATCTCTCGCACGACTACGTCCACATCAACTCCGCCTACAGCTCATAGAGGAGCCGTCATGACCGAGCCCGACCCCGAGAAGGTCGTCTACCGCGGTGCCACCGACCTCGATCCTGCCACCAGGGCGAACGTCCTCGCCGAGGCCTTGCCGTGGCTGCTGCACTACCGTGACAAGATCGTCGTCGTGAAGTACGGCGGCAACGCCATGATCGACGAGGAACTCAAAGCCGCCTTCGCCGCCGACATGGCCTTCCTGCGGACGGTGGGCGCTCACCCGATCGTCGTCCACGGGGGCGGGCCGCAGATCACCGAGATGCTCAACAAGGTCGATCTGCCGGGGGAGTTCGTCGGTGGATTCCGCGTGACCACCCCGGAAACCATGGAGTACGTGCGGATGGTGCTGTTCGGCAAGGTCGGACGCGAGCTGGTGAACCTCATCAACCAGCACGGCCCCTTCGCCGTCGGCACCTCAGGTGAGGACGCCGGACTGTTCACCGCGGTCAAGCGCACGGCAACGGTGGATGGCGTGGAGGTCGACCTCGGTCGGGTCGGCGACATCGCACACGTCAACGCCAGCGTCCTCATGGACCTCATCGACGCCGGCCGGATCCCGGTCGTGGCACCCTTCGCGCCCGACGAAGACGGCAACGTCTACAACATCAACGCCGACACCGCGGCCGGTGCCCTGGCCGCCGCGGTCGGTGCCGAGCGCCTGGTGGTGTTGACCAATGTCGAAGGGCTCTACACCGACTGGCCGGACAAGAGCTCACTGGTCTCCAGGATCGCGCCGGACGAACTGGACAAGATCCTTCCCGACCTGGACGCCGGAATGATCCCGAAGATGGAGGCGTGCCTCAGTGCGGTGCGCACCGGGGTCTCCGCGGCCCACGTCATCGACGGACGCGAACGACACTCCGTGATCCTCGAGCTCATGACCGAGGGCGGTATCGGCACGATGATCGCCCGTGACGACTGGGAGTCTCCCCATGCATGACACTGACTGGCAGGGACGGTGGGAATCCGCCGTCATGCCGACCTACGGTACGCCGGCCGTGGAACTGGTCTCCGGTTCCGGTGCACGCGTCACCGACTCGGAGGGCCGTGAGTACATCGACCTGCTGGCGGGGATCGCCGTCAACGCGCTCGGCCACGGCCATCCTGCCCTGGTTGACGCTGTCACACGGCAGGTCGCCACCCTCGGCCACACCTCGAACATCCACGCCCACCCGCGGGTCATCGAACTCGCCGGCAAGCTCCAGGACCTGATCGGTCCTGAAGCTCAGGTGTTCTTCTCCAATTCGGGCGCCGAAGCCAATGAGGCTGCGTTCAAGATCACCCGCTTGACCGGCCGCGGCCGCGTTCTGGCCGCGGAGCACGGTTTCCACGGCCGTACCATGGGGTCGCTCGCGCTAACCGGGCAACCGGACAAACGGGCCCCGTTCGAACCCCTTCCCGACGGGGTGGAGTTCTACCCCTACGGGGACATCGACGCATTGCGCGCACTCGTCGAGAAGGACGGTCGCGCCGGCGACACCGCTGCGATCTTCCTGGAGTCGATCCAGGGCGAGACAGGAGTCGTTCCCGCACCCGAGGGCTTCCTCACCGACGTCCGCGCGCTGTGCGACGAGTACGGGATCCTCATGGTCGTCGATGAGGTCCAGGCAGGGATGGGACGTACCGGCAGGTGGTTCGGCTACCAGGTGGAGGACGTCACTCCGGACGTGGTCACCCTGGCCAAGGGCCTCGGCGGCGGCCTGCCGATCGGTGCCTGTGTCGCCGTCACCCCGGGCGCACAACTGCTGTCGAAGGGACAGCACGGATCGACGTTCGGCGGTAACCCTGTTGCGTGCGCCGCAGGCTGTGCCGTCATCGACACCATCCGTGCGGAGGACCTGCTCAGTCACGTCGTCGACATGGAAAAACTGGTCCGCGCAGAACTCGAGCCGGTGGCAGCGGTCTCACACATCCGTGGACGGGGCCTGATGCTCGGCGTTGTGCTGCATGAACCACATCCCGGTCTCGCCGACGATGCGCGTACCGCCGGCCTGCTGGTCAATCAACCGTCGCCGGACGTCCTGCGGCTCGTCCCTCCGCTGACCGTCACGGACACCGACGTCCGTGAATCCCTCGCAACACTCAAGGAGCTGCTGTCATGACCCGTCACTTCCTCGCGGACGATGCCGTCTCCGTCGCTGAACAGGCCGAGATTCTCGACCTCGGCATGGAGATGGTCCAGGACCCCTACCGGACCAGTCTGAGGAATAAGTCCGTCGCCGTCCTGTTCGACAAGACTCCACGCGTACCCGGTTCTCTTTCGACGTCGGGATCAACCAGCTGGGTGGACACCCGATCGTCGTGGACTCCGGAAAGTCCCAGATGGGTAAGAAGGAGTCCTACCAGGACACCGGTGCCGTGCTCTCCCGGTTCGTCGACGCCGTCGTCTGGCGGACCGGGGCGCACCAGAATCTCCATGACATGGCGGAAACCGCGACCGTGCCGATCATCAACGCCCTGTGCGACGACTTCCACCCGTGCCAGATTCTCGCCGACCTGCTGACGATCCGACAGCACAAGGGTGGCCTGAAGGGGCTCAAGGCCGTGTACCTCGGCGACGGAGCCAACAACATGGCCAACTCCTACATGCTCGGGTTCGCGACGGCGGGGGTGGACATCACCATCGCCGCACCTGCAGGATTCCAGCCCGAACAGCGGTTCATCGACCGTGCCAGGCTCCGCGCGGACGAGACAGGCGCGCAGCTGACGGTCACCGACGTGCCGGACGTGACCGGGGCCGATGTCGTCATCACCGACACCTGGGTCTCGATGGGCATGGACGAGGACCGCGACACTGAGGCGCTGGTGCCCTTCCAGGTCAACGAGGACCTCATGGCCACCGCAGACGAGGACGCGGTGTTCATGCACTGCCTGCCCGCCTACCGCGGCTACGAGGTCACCGCTGGTGTCATCGACGGGGCGCAGTCGATCGTCTTCGACGAGGCGGAGAACCGTCTCCACGCACAGAAGGCCCTGATGGAATGGCTGCTGCGATAAACCAACCGTCACCCCTGACACGGTCGGCCAGGCAGGGACTGATCTCCAGGCTCGTCGACACCCACAGGGTCGCCAGCCAACGTCAGCTCCAGGACCTGCTCGCCGCCGAGGGGGTGGACATCACCCAGGCGACCCTGTCCCGCGATCTTGTCGATCTCGGTGCACGGAAGGTGCGGGCTGACGGGCAGTCGTTCTACAGCCTCGGAGCCACGGACACCGATCTCTCGGCGGACGGACCGGCGCGGCTGCGCCGTATCCTGGTCGAGCTGCTGGTCGGGACGGACCACTCAGGCAACACCGCTGTACTGCGCACCCCGCCGGGTGCGGCGCAGTACCTGGCAAGCGTCATCGACAGGTCCGACCTCCCCGAGGTCGTCGCGACCATCGCCGGCGACGACACCGTGTTCGTCCTGGCCCGCGACCCCGTCGACGGGCGGGCACTGGCTGAACACCTGTACGAGATCTCGGTGTCGCCGGTACCGTCCGTGCACGGTGAGCCCGCACCACCAGATACACTCAGCTGAGAAGCCGGGACACAATGTCACTGTTACACCCGCTCAATCCCCCTCTATCCGAAAGGACTGACGAACACCATGACTGACCGCGTCGTACTCGCCTATTCCGGAGGCCTCGACACCACTGTCGCCATCCCGTACCTCAAGCAGATGACCGGCGGTGACGTCGTCGCGGTGTCCATCGACCTCGGACAGGGCGGCGAGGACATGGAGTCCGTCCGCCAGCGCGCCATCGGCGCCGGTGCCGTCGAGTCGATCATCGTCGACGCGCGTGACGAGTTCGCCGAGGAGTACTGCCTGCCGACCATCAAAGCCAATGCGATGTACATGAAGCAGTACCCGATGGTCTCGGCGATCTCGCGTCCGCTCATCGTCAAGCACCTGGTCGAAGCTGCGCAGCAGCACGGTGGCACGCATGTGGCCCACGGTTGCACCGGCAAGGGCAACGACCAGGTCCGTTTCGAGGTCGGATTCATGGACACGGACCCGTCCCTCAAGATCATCGCTCCGGCCCGTGACTTCGCGTGGACCCGTGACAAGGCGATCGCCTTCGCCGAGGAGAACAACGTCCCGATCGAGCAGTCGGCGTCGTCACCGTTCTCGATCGACCAGAACGTGTGGGGCCGCGCAGTCGAGACCGGGTTCCTCGAGGACCTGTGGAACCCGCCGACGAAGGACCTGTACGCCTACACCGAGGAGCCGTCCCTGGGACAGGCTCCGGATGAACTGACCATCTCCTTCAAGTCCGGCAAGCCGGTCGCCATCGACGGACGCGAGGTGACCGTGCTCGAGGCGATCGAGGAACTGAACCGCCGTGCCGGTGCCCAGGGTGTGGGCCGTCTCGACATGGTGGAGGACCGTCTCATCGGCATCAAGTCACGCGAGGTGTACGAGGCCCCGGGCGCACTGACCCTGATCCGCGCCCATGAGGCACTCGAGGACGTGACCATCGAGCGCGAGCTCGCCCGGTACAAGCGTGGAATCGACGCCGAGTGGTCCAACCAGGTGTACGACGGGCTGTGGTTCTCCCCGTTGAAGCGGTCCCTCGACGCCTTCATCGAGTCCACCCAGGAGCACGTGACCGGCGACATCCGTCTGGTCCTCCACAACGGTTCGATCGTGGTCAACGGGCGTCGTTCCGACGAGTCCCTCTACGACTTCAACCTTGCGACCTACGACACCGGTGACACCTTCGACCAGACGATGTCCAAGGGGTTCGTCGAACTCCACGGTCTGTCCTCGAAGATCGCCAACAAGCGCGATCGCGGCGGAAAGTAGTCCCGTATGACGACCGACAACCCTGCACAGAACCCGATCGAGCACCACGGCACCAATGAAGGCGCGCTGTGGGGCGGCCGCTTCGCCGGCGGTCCGACCGAGGCCATGGCGGCGCTCAGCAAGTCGACCCACTTCGACTGGGTGCTCGCCCCGTATGACGTGCTGGCGTCGAAGGCCCACGCCAGGGTCCTGCACCGCGCGGGACTGCTCTCCGACGACGATCTGGCGACGATGCTCGACGGTCTGACCCGGTTGGGCGAGGACGTCGCGTCCGGAGCTTTCGGTCCGGACGCCGGGGACGAGGACGTCCACGGTGCGATGGAACGCGGGTTGATCGATCGCGTCGGGCCGGAGGTCGGTGGACGACTGCGGGCCGGACGTTCACGCAACGACCAGGTCGCCACGCTGTTCCGGATGTGGGTCCGGGACGCCGTCCGTGAGACCGCTGAGGGGGTGCTCGACGTCGTCGACGCCCTCGTCGCACAGTCGGAGGCGCACCCGGACGTCGTCATGCCGGGGAAGACCCACTTCCAGGCGGCGCAGCCCGTCCTGTTGGGTCATCAGTTGCTGGCACACGCCCAGCCGTTGTTGAGGGATGTGGCCCGGTTCCGGGACCTCGACAAGCGTCTGGCGGTGTCCCCGTACGGTTCCGGGGCGCTGGCCGGCTCGTCGTTGGCGCTGGACCCTGAAGCGATCGCCGCGGAACTCGGTTTCGACTCGGCCGCCGACAACTCCATCGACGCCACGAGCTCGCGGGATTTCGCCTCAGAGACGTCTTTCGTCCTTGCGCAGGTCGCCGTGGATCTCTCTCGGCTGGCCGAGGAGGTCATCGCATGGTCAACGCCGGAGTTCGGGTACGTCACTCTCGCAGACGAGTGGTCGACGGGCTCGTCGATCATGCCGCAGAAGAAGAATCCGGACGTCGCCGAGCTGATGCGTGGCAAGACCGGTCGACTCATCGGTAACCACACCGGTCTCCTGGCGACGCTGAAGGCACTGCCGTTGGCCTACAACCGCGATCTCCAGGAGGACAAGGAACCCATCGTCGACTCCGTCGCTCAGTTGCGGCTGCTGCTGCCCGCGATGGCTGGACTGGTGGGCACTCTGACCTTCCACCCGGAACGGCTGCGCGAACTGGCTCCGGCCGGGTTCACGCTGGCGACCGACCTGGCAGAGTGGATGGTCCGCCAGGGTGTCCCGTTCCGCGACGCGCATGAGGCCTCGGGACAGTGTGTGAGGATCGCCGAAAGCAGGGGAGTGGACCTTGTTTCGCTCACGGACGACGAACTTGCCGGGGTGCATCCGGTACTCACCGCTGATGTGCGTGAGGTTCTCACGGTCGATGGTGCTGTCGCCTCACGCTCGACACGGGGTGGTACCGCCGGCGTGAGGGTGGCAGAGCAGCTCAGCCGTGTTGCCGACGCCGTCGCTGACGCGAGGCAATGGGCTGCCGCATCCCTGCGCTGAGTCCGGACCTGGCTGGGCCGGGACCGTCGCCGGCCTCGGTGCAGCGCACCGGAGGTCCGGGTTCCGGGCCCCTTGCTGACGACGGTGCCGACATGGGGATAGACTGACCCGCATGATCGATCCCCGACTTCTCGAGATCCTCGTCTGCCCCCAGGACAAACAACCCCTGGAGGTCCACGGGGAGTATCTGGTCAATCCGCGGCTGAACGTCGCCTATCCGGTGCAGGACGGTATCCCCGTCCTGCTTGCCGACGAAGCTGTCAGCTGGCCGCTGACCACGAACTGAACCCCATCCGAGAAGTACAGAAGGACCATCAGGAATGACCGAGCAGAGTAATGTCCTCGACGACCTGCAATGGCGTGGGCTCATCGCGCAGTCCACTGACCTGGACGCGCTGCGCGAGGAACTCTCCACACCGACGACGGCGTACGTCGGATTCGACCCGACAGGCCCGTCGCTTCACGCGGGCCACCTAGTCCCCCTCCTCATGCTGGCCCGGCTCCAGCGTGCGGGGCACACTCCCATCGTCATGGCAGGCGGCGCCACGGGCATGATCGGTGACCCCCGTGACGTGGGGGAGCGGACCATGCTCACCGTCGAGGAGGTGGAGGCGAACGTCGGGCGCATCAAGAAGCAGCTCGCACGTTTCGTCTCCTTCGAGGGAGAGAACGCGGCGATTCCGGCGAACAACATCGACTGGACCGCAAAGCTGTCGGCCATCGACTTCCTGCGCGATATCGGCAAGAACTTCGGGTTGAACACGATGCTCGCCCGTGACACCGTGAAGCGTCGCCTGGAGACTGACGGAATGTCCTACACGGAGTTCTCGTACATGCTTCTCCAGGCCAATGACTTCGTCGAGCTGCGCCGTACCCACGACTGCAGACTGCAGATCGGAGGGTCGGACCAGTGGGGCAACATCGTCTCGGGTGTCGACCTGAACCGTCGGGTCGACGGTGAAACGGTCCATGGCCTGACCGTGCCCCTGGTGACGGACTCAGAGGGCAGGAAGTTCGGCAAGTCGACCGGTGGCGGCAAGCTCTGGCTCGATCCGGAGATGACGAGCCCCTACAGCTGGTACCAGTACTTCCTCAATGCCGCCGACGCCGACGTCATCCGTTACCTGCGGTGGTTCACTTTCCTGGGACAGGACGAGCTCGACCGGTTGGCTCTTGAAGTCGCCGAGCGACCGTTCAAGCGTGAAGCCCAGCGCACGCTCGCCCGGGAGATGACTGAACTCGTACACGGTGCAGAGGCGGTTGAGAAGGTGGAGAAGGCAGCGGAGGCCCTCTTCGGTAAGGCCGAACTGGCGGAGCTCGACGAAATGACGTTGTCCGGGGCACTGTCGGAGACCGACTGTGCGGAGGTTTCCCCGGGTACGAGTGTCGTTGACCTGTTTCTCGCCACTGGTCTGGAGAAGTCGAAGGGCGCTGTGCGTCGGACGATCGGTGAAGGTGGTGCCTACGTCAACAACGTCCGGGTCACTGATGCGGAATGGGTACCGGGGAAGGCTGAGCTCCTTGCCGGCGACTGGCTGGTGCTGCGGAAAGGTAAGAAGCATTTCGCCGGAGTCCGGCTTGTCGGCGCGCAGCAGGAGTAGTCGGATCTGCTGACCACAACGGCACGTGCGGCTGCGCCGCCACCTGGCACCAGGTGGCGGCGCAGCCGTTTTCTGTCCCTCATCACCGTGCGCCGGACGCAGAGCTCCACCAGGAATGTCGTCGATCTCCCGGATACATCCGCTGACCTGGAGGTTTGTGGGTGTGGTGGGGGTGTGTGTAGATTGATGCGAGTCAGCGAGACGCCGGGATGATGTTCTGGTGGTTGCGACGGCAGGGTTGGCCGTGATCGGTTGTTAACCTTCGGGTTGCTTTCCGGTAATCTGGTGGTGTACCTTGTGAATCAGCCGCAGTGGCTTCCCCCTTGTTTTTTGGTGGGTGTTGTTGTGTGCGTGTGTTGTTTGAGAACTCAATAGCGTAACAAACCAAGTATTTTTTGTCGCACCGGTTGTGTGGCGCGGTGGTTTGGGATGGTACCGGCAAGCGTGATTGCTTGTTAAATATTGTTCTTT